>NZ_RHFH01000001.1 GCF_004745075.1 Brevibacterium sp. S111 | reverse complement strand
CGTCGGGAGCGCGTCGAGCTGATCCGGAGCCGGTTCCTTCAGTGCCAGTGGCCTTCGCGACCCACCGGCCCAGCGTCGACTCGTTGATGTCGAGGTCGCGGGCGACTTCGGCTCGGGACTTCCCGAGGTCGGTGACCATCGCGACGGCGTCGGCCTTGAACTCCGAGGTGAACTCTCTGCGGGGCCGCCGCGGGGATTGGTTGGTAGTCATGTGCAGCAGTTTCCTTTCATCGGGTTCTGCTGTCTACTCAAATCATGACACCCCACTCGCACAGGAGTCATCTCAAGATCACCCGTGCGAATCGTCAGCCCGAACGGTGGCCAGATGTCTGCGAGATCCATGCGTCGATCCTAACCTCGCATTCCCCGAACGAGTCGTGACGGCGCCGGGATATCTGCTGACCGATGTCGGTGCCGCGGAAGACTCCCGTCCAGGACTCGGTCCGCGTTCATGATCGTGCTTTCTGGAAAACCCCAATACCAGCATGCAATGCTGTCGGTAACGTGGACTCCATGACGACTCCTGATACACACGGACCATCGGATGCTCAGGTTACCTCGGACGCCGCTGACGTCCCTGACAGTTCAGACGCCACCGGAACCGCTGCTCAGCACGCCTCAGAGCCAGCCGCGCCCGGCGGCGAGCGTCCACGGTGGACCGCAGTGCTCTGGGCACTCCACTGGCTGCTGCGCATGGGCTTGGCCGTCTCGCTCATGCCCTACGCCTGGACGAAGGTCTTCCACGTTCAGATGGGATACGCGGACTACGCCGACGCACTCGTTCAGTACGGAGAGATGAGCCCGATGGGGCTGCTGTGGCGATTCATGGCATTCTCCCCGACCGTGCAGCTCCTTGCCGGGCTCGCCGAACTCATCGCCGTCATCCTGCTGCTCTTCCGTCGTACAGCCTGGCTCGGTGCCCTCATCGCGGTGCTCGACATGAGCATCGTGTTCCTGCTCAACCTGACGTTCGACGTCCCCGTCAAACAGCTGTCGGGAGCAATGGCGGTGGCCGGCATCATCCTCCTCGTCCCCAACGTCCCCCGCGTCGTGAGGTTCCTGCTCGGCCGGAACACCGGGCCGGCTGTCAGCGGCCTGATCTGGCGCAACAGAGTCTTCGTGCGCATCACCCGCTGGGCCTCACCGATCCTCGCCGTGCTCCTCGTCGTCGGCGGCGGCCTCGCCTCCGGGGCGAGCTTCGGCTGGGGGCGTCTGACCGGTTCCGAAGAGGTCTCGGGCGTCTACACGGCAGCAGCCGGCGGTACTCCGGTGAAGATCGACGGCACCGAGCACACAACAGACGACATCACACAGATCGCTTTCGGACAGATCAACTCCGGCAACGGCAATCGACTGAGCATCCGCTACGCTGACGGCGACTTCCAGGACGGCCTGTACACCGTCGACGGCACCTCGATCACAGCCGAGCTCTTTCCCATCCGGAAAGGCGCTCAGACGCTCATCCGCGACTCGTCCGGCACCCTCGAGTTCGACTACGAGAAGAAGGGTGACGATTCGTTCTCACTGCGCATCGACGGCTCGGAGCTGACAATCGAGAGCGATGAGGAACGACGCTTCCTCTTCGACCGCGGTTTTCGCTGGGCTCCCGAGGCACCAGTGAATCGCTGACGCTCAATCGCTGAGGCCCAGTCACATGATGGAGGCCCCACATTCCGCGCAAGGACCCGTGCAACGTCACGGGCCCTCGCCCTCGAGTCAGCGTCCGAAGAGCTTGGAGAACAGTCCCTTCTTCTTCGGCTTGTCTTCCTTCGCCGCAGGCTGTTCGACCTCTGCCGCATCCTCGGCAGGAGTCTCCGGCGAGGAGACATCTGTCGGCTTCTCATCGGTCCAGGAACCGGTCGAGTCATCGGCCGCGGAGCCTTCGCCGACGGAAGACTCGATCGGGGAGTCCGCCCCCGCCGAGGCGGCCGCAGGCTCGTTGCGGACCGGTTCGGCCGACCCGGGGCCGGCGCCTGGGTGCTCGGTGCGTCCGGCTCCGGCGGAACCAGCACCGGTGTCGGCGGGCGCAGCGGTGGTGGGGGCCGCCTCGGCGGACGACGTCGACGGTTCGGCTGGGGAAGGCTGCGCGGCAACCGTCCCACCGCTTTCCCCACCGGCGGTCGCTGTTGTCGGGCTCGCGGCCGCTTCGGCGGAAGTGTGCCCGGCCGCAGCAAACTGTTCGGCGGCCTCGCCCTCCAGCGGGGTATTCATATCGCAATTGGAGATACGGCGTTCGGAATCGAAGGACAGGTCAGCGGAACCGTCGGCGAAGAGCATCCGCAAACCGCCCTCGGGCAGCTCACGGACGGGGATCCCGCGCTTGGCCACGTACGCGTCGATGGCTGCGCGATGATCGCTCACCGTCGTCTGCGTCAGACCCTGCATGAGCGCGCGCACGGACACCTTCACCTGCGGCTCGGGCAAGACGATCTCGTCGGCTTCGACGAGAAGCCACACGGTCGTGCCGGCACCGGCAGCGGCCGGATAGTGAGTCCATCTGCCGGTGGCCTCCTTCGCCGCCAGGGTCAGCCGCAGCGCAAGCTCCTCATCAAGATCGAGTTCTGCGGTCGTGAGCTCGGCGACCTCCTCGGCGGCACCGAACTTGCGGACGTCGTGAGAGAGTCCGACGACGGCGTCGGGGAAGTCGTTGACGTTCTCCCATCCCCAGAGCCAGGTCTTGTCCCGGCCCGATTCGGACCCGAGCAGATGCGGTCGTGCACGCAGCACGACACCCTCGGAGGAGCTGAACGTCAGGTGCGGGTCGGCGCCGAAATCGACTTCCCATTCGGCGTCGGCGATGAGACCACCGAAATGCGTCTGCACCTCGGTGGAGTAGAAGACGGCGCGATTGACCAGATCCTGCAGAGTTGAGCTCATATTTCCAGCCTAAGCCGGAGCGCCCGAGAAGCGAGGAGGCACGCGGTGATTCGCTCGTGTCAGTGCCGCATGGTGTGCTGAAGGCAGAAACGAGCACTGGAGGAAGGGGCAGGACCGAGAGGAGATCCTGTCCGTCTACCGCTGAAAGGGGAAGGTATGTAAGATAGTCTGTTGCGCTTCGCATCTCTCACGACTCATTCGTCAGTCACTCTTCAATCAGGACGTTCAACGTGGCCCTACTCCGCCTGTCCCTGAAATATGCCAAAGACTATTGGCTGTTCATCATTCTGGTCGTCATCCTCCAATTGGCGGCGACCATCGCCGCGCTGTACCTGCCGAGCCTCAACGCCCGGATCATCGATGAAGGCGTGGCCAAGGGCGACACCGACTTCATCTGGTCGACGGGCATGACGATGCTGCTCGTCTGCTTCGTCCAAGTCGTCACCGCGATCGCCGCGATCTACTTCGGCGCGCGCACCGGCATGGGCGTCGGGCGGGACCTCCGCCGCGCCATCTACCGCCAGGTCGACGAGCTGTCGATGCTCGAGGTCGGGAAGTTCGGCTCCGCGACCCTCATCACCCGCAACACCAACGATGTCCAGCAGGTCCAGATGCTCGTGCTCATGACCTTGAACTTCATGGTCTCCACCCCGATCATGTGCATCGGCGGAATCATCATGGCGCTGCGTGAGGACGTCGGTCTGTCCTGGCTCGTCTGGGTCGCCGTGCCTGTCCTCTTCGTCGTCGTCGCGATCCTCGTCTACCTCCTCATGCCGCTGTTCCGCCGCATGCAGGACCAGGTTGACGACATCAACGGCGTCCTGCGCGAGCAGATCACCGGCATCCGCGTCATCCGTGCATTCGTGCGCGAACCCTTCGAGACCGACCGCTACGCCGACGCCAACCGGGCCCTGACCGAGACCTCGGTCAAGGTCGGCAACCTCTTCGTGCTCATGTTCCCCGCGATCATGATGATCCTCCACCTCGCCACCGCCGCAGTGCTGTGGTTCGGCGGACACCGTGTCGACGCCGGTCAGATGGAAGTCGGTTCGCTGACCGCTTTCCTGCAGTACCTGCTGCAGATCCTCGTGGCCGTGATGATGGGCGTGTTCATGATGATGATGATTCCTCGCGCCGTCGTCTGCGCCGAACGCATCGCCGAGATCCTCGATGCCCGCACCACCATGACCATTCCGGAAGGAGTCGACGAACTCCCGCGCCGAGGCGAGCTCGAGTTCCGCAATGTCACCTTCGGCTACCCCGGCGCCGAGGTGCCCGTTCTCGAAGGTCTGAACTTCACGGCGGAGCCCGGCACCACGACGGCGATCATCGGTTCCACCGGAGCCGGAAAGTCGACGATCGTCAACCTCATCCCCCGGCTCATCGACCCGCAGATCGGAGAGATCCTCATCGACGGGATCCCCGTGTCCGCTTTCAACCGTCATCAGCTGGCGCGGCTGATCGGCCTCGTCCCGCAGAAGCCCTACCTGTTCTCCGGCACGATCGCGACGAATCTGCGCTTCGGCAACGAAGACGCCACCGACGAGGAGCTGTGGGAAGCCCTGCGCGTCGCCCAAGCCGACGACTTCGTGTCCGAGAAGGAAGACCAGCTCGAACAGGGAGTCGCACAGGGCGGCACGAACTACTCGGGCGGACAAAGGCAGCGACTGTGCATCGCGCGGGCGCTGACCGTGAAACCGCAGATCTACGTCTTCGACGACTCGTTCTCCGCCCTCGACGTCGCCACTGACTCCCGACTGCGGGCGGCACTGTCCGAATCGACGGAAGAGGCCACTGTCATCGTGGTGGCCCAGCGCGTGTCCACCATCCGCGAAGCCGACCAGATCATCGTCCTCGAAGCCGGCAAGATCGTCGGACGCGGCACTCACGAAGAACTCGCAGAGTCCAACCCGACCTACCGCGCCATCGTCGAATCCCAGCTGACAGCGGAAGAGGTGAACTGACATGACGAACGACACCTCGACCGAAAACGCCGTGTCCACGGACGATGAATACATGCCCAGCGGCGAAGAACTCGAAATGAGCGGAGGCACCCCACCGCGCAAGGCCAAGCACTTCTGGCCCTCGGTCAAACGCCTCTTCGGGCTCATGGCCAGCGAGAAGATGGGGCTGATCAACGTCGTCGCGCTCGTCGTCGGCTCCGTCGTCCTCACCGTCATCGCCCCCAAGGTGCTCGGCAAAGCGATGGACGTCGTCTACTCCGGCATCATCGGCGCGCAGCTGCCGGCGGGCGCGAACATCGATGACATCATCTCCGGAGCCCGCGCCGAAGGCCGCGACGACTTCGCCGATATGCTCGCCACCGCAGATGTGGTGCCCGGAGAAGGCATCGACTTCACAGCGCTCGGGCAGATCATCATCATCGTCCTGCTCATGTATCTCGTGGCCTCGATGCTCATGTGGGCGCAGGGCTACATCCTCAACGCTTTGGTCATGCGCGTGGTCTACCGACTGCGTGAGGACATCGAACGCAAGATCAACCGTCTGCCGCTGCGGTACTTCGACACTCGGCAGCGCGGAGACGTGATGTCGCGAGTGACGAACGACGTCGACAACATCCAACAGGCGCTGCAGCAGGCGTTCTCCCAACTGGTGCAATCGGCTCTGACGATCATCGGCATCGGCGTGATGATGTTCATCGTGTCCTGGCAGCTCGCGCTGCTGGCGCTCATCGCCCTGCCTCTGTCGGCGATCATCGCCGGGATCATCGGCACCCGGTCGCAGAAGCTGTTCAAAGCGCAGTGGAAGCACACCGGCGAGGTCAACGGGCACGTCGAAGAGTCCTTCTCCGGACTCGACATCGTTCGGGCCTTCGGTCGTGACGAGGTCATGCTCGAAGAGTTCGACCGTCGCAACGAATCGCTGTATGCGGCGTCGGCCGGAGCCCAGTTCGTCTCCGGCATGATCATGCCGTCGATGCAGTTCGTGTCCTACCTCAGCTATGTGCTCATCGCCGTCGCCGGCGGCCTCAAGGTCGCCACAGGCCAGATGACGCTCGGTGATGCGACCGCTTTCATCCAGTACTCTCGTGAGTTCTCGCAGCCCATCTCCGAGATGGCCGGTGTCGCGAACATGCTCCAGTCCGGTGTGGCGTCGGCCGAGCGGACCTTCGAACTGCTCGACGCCGATGAAGAGGACCCCGATGAGGTGGAACAGACGCTTCCTCCGCGGACCCCAGGCAAGGTCACGTTCTCCGAGGTCAGCTTCCGCTACGACCCGCAGACTCCGCTCATCGAGAAAGTGTCCTTCACCGCGGACCCCGGCCACACGGTCGCGATCGTGGGACCGACCGGTGCCGGCAAGACCACCCTGGTCAACCTCGTGATGCGCTTCTACGAGATCACCGGCGGCAGGATCATCCTCGACGGCATCGATGTCCGGGAGCTCAGTCGTGCCGATCTGCGGTCGCATGTGGGCATGGTGCTCCAGGATGCGTGGCTGTTCGAAGGAACGATCGCGGAGAACATCCGTTACGGTCGTCTCGACGCCACCGATGAGGAAGTCATCGCTGCGGCGCAGGCGACGATGGTCGACCGATTCGTCCGGCAGCTTCCCGACGGCTACGACACGGTCATCGACGCCGACGGAGGCAGCGTCTCCGCCGGTGAGCGACAGCTCATCACCATCGCCCGAGCCTTCCTGGCCGACCCTTCGCTGCTCATCCTCGACGAGGCGACCTCTTCTGTCGACACCCGTACCGAGGTGCTTGTGCAGCAGGCGATGGCGGCCCTGCGAACCGATCGGACTTCCTTCGTCATCGCGCACAGGCTCTCGACGATTCGCGACGCCCACACCATCCTCGTGATGGAAGACGGTGCGATCGTCGAGCACGGCAGTCACGACGAGCTGCTCGCGGCCGGCGGCGCCTACCACCGCCTCTATATGTCGCAGTTCCGCGGTGAGGACGCTGAAGAGCATTTCACCACCGAGGTGCTCGCCGAAACCGATGCTGATGCCGTTGACATCGCGGATACGGAGTCGCCGACGAACACGTGATGGGTTGACCCGGATAACGTTTTTCGGGCCCGGAATGGCGAAAGCGATGTATTCGAGACAATCTTCCGAAGTCCGATGCAGGCGAGTACGAGGTCGGTTTCGCGATGATCGTGCAGGTCAGAGAGCGAGGTCTGTCGGACGCACGCCGGGCACCGAAACGGTCGGCTCGGGCCAGGGTTGCGAAGTGGTAAATATTCGGCAATACCGCTCTATCACTTCTGTCATGACCACAATGACCTAAAGTTCTCTGCTCTCCTCCACCTGCGTATGGTCCGTACCACAGCTGACGACGGCAGCCGGTCAGCATTCTGGAAGGACCATCATGAAACGGTTGGCAATGGCGGCGACATTCGCCCTGGCTCTCTCCCTCGGCGGATGGAGCCCGGCGGCCGCACAGGCAGACAGCGACACGGTCCCGCAATCGGCAGATCTCCATGCCGCAGGTGATGCCGGAGACGGTGCTGCGGATGCTCCCGAGACTGAGAATCCGGCACCGGAGGATCCCGGCGATGGTGAGGACGCCACGGACCCCGGTGGCGGCGGTGAATCCACCGATCCCGATGAGGGAGATCACGGAAGCGATGCAGGTGAGGGCGAGGACTCAGCTGACCCGAACGACGGCGAGGACTCCGCCGACCCCGACGACGGTGCCGACGGCGGAGGCGAGGATTCGACTCCGATCGACGCGTCCTTCTCCCTCGACCAGAAGACGATGCCCGTCGACGAAGCGGCTGAGGCCATCCCCTATACGATCACCGGACTCACCGCCGGAGACAGAGTCACCGCCTCGCCCGGCGAAGACGGTCCGATCACCGTCGACAGCGATGGAACGTTCAACGGATCGCTGCGCGGCAACTCCGAAGTGAAGGTCGGCGATGTCCTCAGCGTCACCGTGACGGTCGACAGGGACGGGCAGGAGTCGAAGACCTTCACCGGCAGCGTGACCATCACCGCAGCCGATGACGATTCCGATGGCGATCTCAGCGTCGATCCGAAGACTCAGGGCCTCGACACCTTCCAGAAGAACGGTGTCGGCATCACCCTGAGCAACTGTGTCATGGACGAAGAAGTGACCTTCACGGTCACCCGCGAGGGAGAGGACACTCCCATCTGGGAAGACACTCAGTTCGCGGCGGGGGAAGACGCCGCCGGCTTCACCACCTTCATTCCGGACGCCGGAGGAGACGAGCTGGTCGGCGACTACGCGGTGAGCGCGAGCTGCGGTGACACGACCGAGGAGACGACGTTCTCCGTCACAGCAGACGATGCTGCCGACGCGGACCTCACCGTGACTCCGAAGACTCAGTCGCTGCGCGACTTCCTCGACAGCGGTGTCACCATCACGTTGGTCAACTGCCACGTCGACTCCGATGTCACCTTCCGCGTGAGCACCAAGCACGATCCCGACACCGAGATCTGGTCGGAGACGCAGAAGGCAGGTGAGGACGCCGCCGGATCCGTCCGGTTCACTCCCGAAGAAGGAGGTGGCGGATGGGCGACCGAATTCCTCGTCATGGCCACCTGCGGTGATAAGAGCGCCGAGACGACGTTCACCGTCACCGATGACGGCAGCGCCATCGACCCGAAGCTCTCGATCACTCCTGAACGGATCTCCGGAACCGACTTCATCGATCGGGACAAAGGCGTAGAACTGACGGTCACCGAGTGTGCTCCCGACACTGATGTGCAGTTCGAGGTGTATTCGGCAGGCATGGAGGACAAGCTCTATGAGCAGACGGCGGCGGCCGATGAAGAGGGCACCGCCGGAATTCAGGTCTACGGTCTCGGCGACGATCCTGCGCACTACGTCGGAACCTACAATGTGCGCGCCACCTGTGTCGATACGTCCCGGGACGGGCAATTCGTCGTCACCGGTTCGGAGACCGGTGGGGGCGGGAGCGGAGATTCCGACAATGCCGGCGGCGGAGCATCGATGCCGCGCACCGGTGCAGAACTCACCGGACTGGTGGCAGGCAGCCTGCTCATCCTCGGCGGGGGAGCGGCGATCGCCTTGGCCCGGCGCAGAAGCCTGAACTGACAGTGACCGGTGACCCGTCGGGTCGGTGACGATACCCGGTCCGACGGCGCGCCCCGGTCCCGGCAGACAGGCGATCGGCCCCGGTCCCTCGACACAGAGTCGAGGAACCGGGGCCGATCTGAGCCCGGGAGGATACCCGAGAGAGCCCGGTGAGGCGCCCAGCCTCGTGAGAGATTCAGCCCTTGCTGATGAGCGTCCGCACGGCCGAGGAGAAGAATCCCTGACCGTCGGTTCCACTGCCGTCTTCGGGACCGAACCCGGCTTCGACGGCGTGCTCGGGGTGCGGCATGAGGCCGACGACATTGCCCGCTTCATTCGTGATCCCCGCGATGTCACGCAGAGAACCGTTCGGGTTGAAGCCCTGGTAGCGGAAGACCACACGGCCGGTGGCCTCGAGCTCGTCGAGCACCTCGTCGGTGGCGACGAATCCGCCCTCACCGTTCTTCAGCGGAATGCGGATCGTCTGACCCTGGTCATAGTCGCTCGTCCATGCAGTGTTCGCGTTCTCCACCACGAGGTTCTGATCGCGGCAGATGAAATGCTGGTGGTCGTTGCGGATGAGCGCACCGGGCAGCAGGTGGGATTCGCAGAGGATCTGGAAGCCGTTGCAGATGCCGAGCACGGGCATGCCCGCGTTCGCAGCAGCCACGACGGACTCCATGATCGGGGCGAAGCCGGCGATTGCGCCACAGCGCAGGTAGTCACCATAGGAGAACCCGCCGGGCAGGATGACGGCGTCGACACCGGACAGCGACGAATCCGCATGCCACAGGTTCACCGGGTTCGCACCCGCAAGACGCACGGCACGGGCCGCGTCGCGGTCATCGAGCGTTCCGGGGAACGTGACGACACCGATGGAGGCTCCGGACTCGGCCGCCGCCTCGGCGAGGGTGGGATCATCGGCCACAGCGGTCACGAGGCATCCTCGGCCACGCGCACTGCGACGACGTTTTCGATGACGGGGTTCGACAGGAGCTTCTCCGCGGCTTCACGGGCCTGGGCGAGCACTTCCTCGGTGGCCTCGCCTTCGACTTCGAGTTCGAACCTCTTGCCCTGACGAACCTCACCGAACCCGGTGAAGCCGAGGCGATTCAGTCCGCCGGAGATCGCCTTGCCCTGGGGGTCAAGGATCTCGGGTTTGGGCATCACCTCAACGACGACACGTGCCATGCGTGTTCTGCTCCTTTGTGAAAGTGTTCGGGAGTTCCTCCCGCGCTCGCCCAAAGTCTATCAAGCATGGCCGGTGCTCCGCCCCGCGGTCCGGTCGAAGGACCGCCGGGCCGTCCGGCAGCGAGACCGCCGGTGAGCTCAGGAGTCGAAGCCCATGCCCACGGCGTCCAGGACCTTGAGCAGCGGACCGCGTCGGCCTTCGTTCTCGTCGGCCTTGATCATCGCGTTCGTCGTCATCGTGATCCCCAGCCAGGCGATCGGCTCGGGAGGGAACGGCAGCGGCAGCTTGCGGACCATCTCGAGCTCGGTCAGTTCGGTCCTCTCACCGCTGAGCAGGTCGAGCATGACCGTGCCGGCGAACCGCGAGGCACCGACGCCGAGGCCGGTGAAACCGGCCGCCATCGCCACCTTATTGCCGTAGGCGGTGGTGAAGAAGGAGAAGAAGCGTGAGCAGGTGTCGATCGCCCCGCCCCATTTGTGCGTGAACTTCAGCCCCTCCAGCTGCGGGAAGGTCTCGAAGAAGTGCTCGGCCAGAGTCTCGAAGGTCTCGGGCCGCTGATCGTACTTCCACGAGATCTGCCGCCCATAGTGGTAGACGGCGTCCCAGCCGCCGAAGAGGATCCGATTGTCGGCGCTGAGCCGGTAGTAGTGGAAGCGGTTGGCGCAGTCGCCGATTCCCTGCCGCCCGTCCCAGCCGATCGCCGCCAGCTGCTCGTCCGACAGCGGTTCGGTCATGAGCGCGTAGTCGTAGACGGGAACTGTGTGCAGGCTGACCCGTTTGAGCAGGGACGGGAAGACGTTCGTCGCCAAGGCCACGTTTCGGGCGGCGATGGTCGCCTCCGGAGTGGTCAGCCGCACGGTGGACTTCTCATCGCTGACCGCGGTGACCTTCGTGCCCTCATAGACCTCGACGCCGAGTTCGCGGATGACCCGCAGCAGCTCCCAGCACAGCTTGGCCGGGTTGAGCATCGCGACTTCACGGGAATCCCACAGCGCACCCTTGTAGGTCGGGGACTTGACCATCTGGGCAAGCTCCTGCTGGTCGTAGAAGATGAATCCCGCGTCCGGATCATGGGCTTCCCGGAGGTCGGCGACCTGGTAGTCCTCGGTCGCGACGTCGAGCTCTCCGGTGCGTTCGAATTCGCAGTCCATCGAATACCTGGCCACGGCGGCCTCGATCTCGTCGAGGTTCTCTCGCCCCAGCTGAGCGAGGCGATCGTTCTCATCGGGCAGATGATTCGCGCCGTTGTCATAGCCGTGGGTCAGGCTCGCAGCGCAGAATCCGCCGTTGCGACCGGAGGCGGCCCACCCGATGGAGTTCGCTTCGAGAAGGACCACGTGCCGCTCGGGATCGCGTTCCTTCGCCTGAAGTGCGGTCCAAAGTCCGGTGAACCCGCCTCCGACGATGACGAGGTCCGCTTCGATGTCCTCGCCCAGAGGAGGCAGAGGCTCGGGTCGCTGGTCGGTATCGAGCCAGAACGGAACGGTTGAGGCGTCGGCCAATGCGGCGTTGACGTCCATGTCACTTCACTTTCTGCCTTGCGGCATTCTTGAGGCGTTCGGCGGTGCCGTGCGCCTGGACCCCGCCTCGGCGAGCGGAGGTGCCGCCTCGGCGGGGTCCGGGTCTCTCATGTCTCAGGCGGCCATGGTCTTGATGATCTCGGTGGCATTGCCTCCGGCCTTGCGCAGCACGAAGCCGACGAAGCCCAGGGCGGCCAGGGTGAGGACGAACATCACCGTCGACATCGCCGCGACCTCGGGGCGCAGGGCCACGCGGACGGCCGAGAAGATGTAGACCGGCCAGGGCGTGTAACCGGGCTGCTGGACGAAGCTGGAGAGGATCGTGTTGTCGAGGCTGACGGTGAACGACATCAGTGCCCCGGCGAGAATGCCGGGAGCCGCGATCGGCAGGGTGATGTCCTTGAACCGGTTCCACGGGGTGGCGCCGAGATCCGCGGCGGCATCCTCGAGCTGGGTGTCGATTCCGGCCAGCCGGGCCCGGACGATGAAGGTCACGATCGCCATGGAGAACATCGCATGGGAGATGATGAGTCTGACCAGGCCGTTGTTGAGCGGGGTGATTCCCCAGTCGACGCCGACGGTGACGAACCACGGCAGGAATGAGATGCCGTCGACGATCTCGGGTGTGACCAGTGTCAGCCCGAGCACGGCGGTCAGGCCGAGCGCCCACCAGGCGCCCCTCGGCGCCCGTGCCAGTGCCACCCCGCCCAGGGTGCCGAAGATCGTCGAGACGATCGCCGTGCCCACAGCCGCCTGAAGACTCGTGACGATCGAGGAGATGATGATGTCGTTGTTGATTCCGCTGATGTAGGCGTGCAGCCCGAAGCCGCGGAAGTTCGCGAGCACCTTGCCGTTGTTGAACGAGTAGGCGATGATCACCGCGATCGGCACGAACAGGTAGACGAAGACGAGGATGCCCCAGATGTGCAGACCGATATCGGTCGGGGTCCGGCGGGCGAATGTGTTCTTCTTCGGCATCTCAGGCCCTCCCATCCTGCAGCGGCACACTGTTGAGTCTGGCCGTGATCGTCTGTCCGAGCTTGAGCAGCGCGAATCCGACACCGACGACGACCAGGGTGGAGATGATGAGGATCATCGCCATGGCCGCGCCGACCGCCCAGTTCTGGGCGGTGTTGAACTGGTTGGCGATGAGCTGGCCGACCATCGACCCGCTCGCTCCGCCGAGCACGGTGGCCGTCACATAGTCACCGTTGAGGGGGATGAACACGAGCAGGCAGCCGGAGACGACGCCGGGCATCGCCATCGGCAGGGTCACGCGCATGAAGGTCTTCACCTTTCCCGCGCCGAGGTCGTAGCTGGCCTCCCGCAGCCTCTTGCCCGAGGCATCGATGGCCACGAAGAGGGGCAGGATCATCAGCGGCAGATAGTTGTAGACGACACCGATCTGCACCGCTGTGCGCGTGTAGAGGATGTCGAGGGGCCCGTCGAGCATCCCGATGCTCTGCATCCAGTTCGAGAGGAAGCCGTCGGGAGAGAGCATGATCTGCCACCCGAGGGTCCGGACCAGGAAGTTCGTCCAGAATGGCACCATCACCAGAGCCAGTGCCAGGGACCTGCGGGCCGGCGAGACCTTCACCGCCAGCCAATAGGAGAAGGGCAGGGCGATGAGCAGACACAGGATCGTGCCGAGGATCGAGATCCGCAGAGTCGCGAAGAACGTCGATACGAAGCTGGCCGACATCGCCTCCGGGTAGCGGTCGAAGGACAATTTGTCGGTGGCGATGGCGGTGAACTCATCGGGTTTGTATCCGAAGCTGTAGAAGATCACCAGGGCCAGGGGAATGATGAAGAAGAAGACGACATAGGCCCAGGTGGGAAACGACAGCGCCGAGGCTCCGAAGAGCCGTGAGGCGAGCGGTTGCTTCGTGGGCGCGGTCTCCCGTGTCTCTGCGGGCGGCTGCTGTTTCGGTCGCGCGGTCGTGCTCATGCTCCACTCCTGGCCTGGGCATCGGTGAGAATCTTCGTCCGGATCTGATCGGCCGGGGTCTGCTTGCTGGGTTCGAGACGGTCGAGGACCTTCTGCGGGGGGAAGATGAGGTCCGGTTCGTCGAGGTCGGCCTTCTTCGCCTGTTCCTCAAGCCCCTTCGTGCCGATCGGGTAGCCGATGTAGTCGAGCTGCTCGACCGCGGTGTCCGGGGACAGCATGTGGTTGATGAAGGCGTGTGCCGAATCCGGGTGCGGGGCGCCGGTGGCGATCGCCCAGCAGTCCATCCACAGATTCGCCGAGGGGGTCGGGAATACGAACTTCCAGTTCTCCGGATCCTTGATCTCGGTCAGTCCCTGCCGGGCATCGCCGTTGTAGGAGTGCAGGAGGGTGAAGCTGCCTTGGATCATGCTGGTGGCGGCGCTGCCGACATAGGCCTTCACGTTCGGGGCCAGCTGGTCGACGATGATATCGCGAGCCTTGTCGAGTTCGCCCTCGTCTTCGGTGTTGAGGCTGTGGCCCGAAGCTGCCAAGGCGATCGCCGCGACCTCCCAGGGATCCTCGAGCAGCGCGGTCGTGCCGGCGGCTTCCTTCTGTGCAGTGTCGAGGAAGTCCTGCCAGCTCGTGAGCTCCCGGTCGATCTTCTTCGTGTTGTAGACGAACCCCGTGGTGCCCCAGGCCTTGCAGATCGAGTACTTGTTGTCGGGGTCGAAGTACTGATGCGTGAAGTTCGGGTCCATGTGCTCGAAGTTCGGGATCAGACTGAGGTCGAGTTCCTGGAGGAGATTGTGATTGAGCATCTGCGGGATGTTCGCCCCTGTCGGCACGACCACGTCATAGCCGGAGGTGCCGCGTGAGGTCGACAGCTTCGCCACGAGCTCCTCGTTCGACCCGTAGGAGTCGACCTGGACGAGGATGTCGTTCTGCGATTTGAAGGCTTCGAGGAGTTCCGGATTGTCGTAGTCACCCCAAGAGTAGAGGTTGAGCTTCGGTTCGAGTTTGCCGTCGGTCGGCGGTGACGCCGCCATCTTCGTCGTCTTCCCGCAGGCACTGAGCGCACCGAGGCCGACGACTCCGAATCCGGCCAGCAGCGCTCGCCGGGTCAGCCTCGCCGAGGCGGCCCGGGGAGCCAGGAAGGTCACATCGGGAATCGTTCGCGTCATCTCAGGCACCGCCTTCGAAACCGTAGACGGCGACCGCATCGGCGTCCCAGCTCAGGTCGACTTCGGCGTCGGCGGCGAGGAGTTCGTTGCCGGCGGCGGGGACACGGGCGAGGAGCTCATCGTTGTCGCCGACGACGATCATGTACTGGATGACATCGCCGAGGAAGGACGTCGAGATCACCTTCCCGCGAGCGGTGTTCGGTCGGCCGGTCTCCTCTCCGGCCGGGGCCACGCGCATCCGCTCGGGGCGGATGGCCGCCCGCACCCTGTCTCCGACGCTGAGCGTGCCGGCTTCCCCCGCCGCCGAAGCGGGGCGCAGGTCCAGCGACGGGGTCTCCATGACCGTGCTGTTGGCCGAGACCATCTGCGCGGTGCCGCCGTCGGTGGAGGTCACCTCGGCGGGGATGAAGTTCTGTTTGCCGATGAAGCCGGCGACGAAGCCGTTGTGGGGGTTCGCGTAGATGTCCTCACCGGAACCGATCTGCTGGATCACACCGTCGTACATGACGACGATGCGGTCGCTCATCGCCAGCGCCTCGTCCTGGTCGTGGGTGACGAAGACGAAGGTCGTGTCGAGCTTCGTGTGCAGACGTTTGAGTTCGAGCTGCATCTCCTCGCGCAGCTTCCGGTCCAAGGCGGACATCGGTTCGTCGAGGAGGAGGACCTGGGGCCGGTTGACCAGGGCACGGGCCAAGGCGATGCGCTGCTGCTGTCCGCCGGAGAGCTGCTCGGGTTTGCGCCCGGCGAAGTCCTCCATCTGCACGAGGGCGAGGACGTCGCGGACACGCTGAGCGATCTCGGGCTTGGGCACCTTCGCCTGCTTGAGCCCGTAGGCGATGTTGTCGGCGATGTTCATGTGCGGGAACAGCAGATACGACTGGAACACCGTGTTGACGGGGCGCCGGTGCGGCGGCAGCCCGACGATGTCCTTGCCGTCGAGGTAGATGTGGCCGTTGGTGGGATGCTCGAAGCCGGCGATCATCCGCAGCAGGGTGGTCTTGCCGCAGCCGGAGGGGCCGAGCAGTGAGAGGAACTCTCCCCGGCGGACGCTCAGGTCGAGGCGGGCGATGGCGGTGTTCTCGCCGAAGACCTTCTTCACGCCCTGGATCTCGAGGTGGTCGAGTCCGGTGTCGGGCGTTGTTTCGGCGGTGGCTGTGCTGGTCATGATGGCCTTTCGTCTCAGGCGGAAGCGGAGCTGGTCGTTGCGGGCGGCTGCGATGTCTGCGGCGCGGTCTGCGATGACAGGGCGTCGTGGACGAGGCGGCCGTTGCTGATGGTCAGATCGTTCGTGATGTGCGCGATTTCGTCGGCCGGGAGATCGAAGGGGTTCGCGCTCGCCAGGGCGAGGTTCGCCCGCTCGCCGAGGCGGATGACGCCATTGGTCCGTGAGCGCAGCAGGTGGGCCGATCCGGAGGTGTAGGCCCGCAGCGCCGTCTCCACGTCGAGGGCCTCCTCGGGCAGCAGGGGCGAGATGTCCGCGGCGGTGGGGTGGGACCGGTTGACGGCGACGTGGATGGCCTCCCACGGATTCGCGGTCGACACCGGCCAGTCCGAGCCCATCGCCAAGTGGGTGCCGGCCGAGGCGAAGGAGCCGAAGGGGTAGAGCCATCCGGTGCGTTCCTCGCCGAGGACCGGGATGTTGAGGTCGATCATCTGCTCGTCATAGCAGGCCCACAGTGCCTGCAGGTTCGCGGTGATCCCCAGCTGCGCGAAGCGCGGGACGTCGACGGGATCGACGACCTGGACATGGGCGATGTGGTGGCGGGCCTCGGCACGGGGCGAGGCGATCGCGGCGAAGGCGTCGAGGGCCGCTCTGACCGCGGCATCGCCGATCGCGTGGCAGTGGATGTCGAAACCGGCCGCGTCGAGGGCGGCGAATGAGGCTTCGAGGTGCTCGCGGGTGAAGTAGCTCGTGCCGAACCCGCCGCAGGTGCACGTGTATTCCGTGTTCATCGCCGCGGTGCGGGATTCGACGATGCCGTCGAGCATGAACTTCACCGAGGTGGCGCGGAAGCGGCCCTCGCTGCGGGCCCGGGCGGTGAGTTCGGCCACCTCGGCGTCGATGTCCGTGACCTCGCGCGGCCACCACAGGCTGCCGACGACCTCGGAGTGCAGTTCCTCGGAGGAGGCGGCGCGGACATAGGCGTCATAGGGGTCGCGGTGCCCTCCGTAGTCGCCGACGATGGCGTCCATCCACGCGGTGACGCCGAGGGAATTGAGGTAGTTCTGCCCGGCGAGCAGGCCTGCGTGGACCTCGGCATCGGTGGCCTCGGGAACGTGGGCGGAGACGAGGTCGATCGCCGATTCGTGAAGACACCCGGTCGGAGTGCCGTAGTCATCGGCGACGATGATGCCGCCAGCCGGTGACTCGGTCGCGGCGTCGATCCCGGCCACGGTCAACGCCGCTGTGTTCACCCACGCCGAGTGGTGGTCGGCACTGAGCAGGAGGGCGGGCCGGTCCGGGCAGACTGCGTCGAGGATGTCCGCGGTCGGAGCGCCTCCGGGGAAGTCGGCCATCGACCATCCGCCGCCGATGACCCAGTTGTGTGCAGGGGCGGAGTCGGCGTGTGTCGCGGCGATGTGGCCGCGGATGAGGTCGAGGGTTTCGGCGAGGCCGTCGGCGCTGCTGAGATCGCAGGACAGCGACTCCTGCCCGCCGAAGGTCGTGTGTACGTGAGCGTCGACGAAACCGGGGGTGAGGAGCCTGCCGGTGGCGGTGATGGTCCGGTCCGCCGGCACCTGTGCCGGTCCCGTGGCGATCTCGGTGATGATGCCGTCGCGGATGCTCACGCGATTCTCGGGCCGGATCGTGCGCCCGTCGAAGATCGTGACATCGAGGATGTCGAGGTCCACTGCTGCCTCCCGACTGCATTGTCGAAGCTTCGGCGGGGCCGCGGAGTCCGCGCCCGCCGAGTGTCATTTTCGGTCCGGCGGCACGAGAGCCGCAAGAGCCCGCGTCCAGCCGTTACCTGTTCGTTTCACTGTCGGTGACCGAGCCCAGCGTGTGGTCTGAGTCACTGATGAGAAACGATAGCGGAAGTTCATGCCGGAATCCACTGATTCCGTTGCGTGAGACAGTTCAGGCTGATTGTTTCTTTCTTCGATGTGCTGATGACCGCTGAATCAGTGTGAACGCGTGCGTTTTTCGAAAAGCGCGTGGTGCCGCGCGGGACGGTCGCTGAGCGCGCTTGTCGCCGGGCGGGGCGGGGATGAATGCACGAGTGGTCACAGTGCCGAAGGGGACCGAACGAATTCGTCCGGTCCCCTTCGGCACTGTGACCACAGGCGGTGTGCGCTGCGAGATCAGCCGGGGAAGGTCTGCCCGGTGAGCTTCTCGAAGGCTTCGATGTAGCGGGCGCGGGTCTTCTCGACCACTTCGGCGGGCAGCGCCGGGGGTGGAGTGTCCGAGGACTTGTCCCATCCGGACTCGTGGGTCAGCCAGTCGCGGACGAACTGCTTGTCGAAGCTCGACTGCGTCTGCCCGGCCTCGTAGCCCTCGGCGTCCCAGAAGCGCGAGGAGTCCGGAGTGAGCACCTCATCGCCGAGGACGAGCGTGCCATCGGGCAGTGTGCCGAACTCGAACTTCGTGTCGGCGAGGATGATCCCGCGTTCGCGAGCGATCGCTTCGGCGCGCTGATAGATCTCCACGGTCAGCTCCCGCAGCCGCTCGGCGGTGTCCTCACCGACGGTCTTCGCGACGGCATCGAAGCTGACGTTCTCATCATGATCGCCGAGCTCGGCCTTCGTCGCCGGAGTGAAGATCGGGGGTTCGAGGCGATCGGCCTCGACGAGCCCGGCCGGCAGGCGGATGCCGCACACGGATCCGGTGGCCCGATAGTCGGCCATGCCCGAACCGGTGAGATAGCCGCGGGCGACGCATTCGACGGGGAACATCGACAGGTTCTTCACGATGAGGCCGCGACCTCGCACGGGCTCAGGCACATCGGAGCTGATGACATGGTTGCCGATGATCTCGGCCAGCTGATCGAACCACCACAGGCTCAGGCCCGTGAGCACCTTGCCCTTGTCCGGGATCTCCGAATCGAGCACCCAGTCATAGGCGGAGATCCGGTCCGAAGCGACCATGAGCAGCGATTCGGCGGTGGCCGCATCGGCGGCATCTGCAGGAATGTAGAGGTCACGGACCTTGCCCGAATACACGTGCGTCCAGCCCGGCAGCTGCGGGGCCGAGGAGGGGGCGGACTGCTCGGGAGCGGGGTAGATGTCGGCGAGGGAGATGCGGCCGGCGGCGGCCGCCTCGGCGATATCGGTGCGGTGCTGCTCACCGGGCCATTTGATCTCCTCGATCGCTGAGTACGCCCGCGCCCGCGCATCGTCGAGATCGGACCCGAGCGAGACGACGGAGAGCACGCGTCCGCCGGCGGTGACGATGTCACCGGCCTCGGCGATGTCCTTCGTGATCACAGCGTCTTCGGGAGCGAAACCGCCGCTGGAGCCGGTCGCAATCTTCGTGCCCGCGTGCTGCACGCTGATGTCCTCGAGCGTTTCCGCGGTGCCGAGCCCGCGGATGATGTCACCGGTGCTCGGGGCGCCCGGGTAGTTCTCCGCGGCCATGACCACGGTCACCGAGGCGCGCGGATCCCATTCGAGATCACCGACCTCGTCGAGGCGGCCCTCTGCGGCGGCGAGCAGGGTCTGGCCCAAGGGGCTGCGCAGGCGGGCGAGTACGGACTGGGTCTCCGGGTCGCCGAAGCGGACGTTGAACTCGACGACGCGCAGACCCTTCGACGTCATCGCCAGTCCGCAGTAGAGGAGGCCGGTGAACGGGGTGCCGCGGCGGGCCATCTCGTCGACGACGGGCTGGGCGACGGTGTCGATGATCTCCTCGACGGTGCCGGCCGGCAGCCACGGCAGCGGCGAATAGGCGCCCATACCGCCGGTGTTCGGGCCGGTGTCGCCGTTGCCGATGCGTTTGAAGTCCTGCGCCGGTGCCAGCGGAACGGTGCGCTGACCGTCGCAGAGGACGAAGAGGGAGACCTCGGGACCGTCGAGGAAGTCCTCGATGACGACCCGGTCGGAGACCTCGAGACACGACGAGGCGTGAGCGATCGCCGCATCGAAGTCGTCGGTGACGACGACGCCCTTGCCGGCGGCCAGCCCATCGGCCTTGACCACGTGCGGGGCGCCGAACTCGCGCAGCGCCGCAGAGGCCTCAGCGGTCGAATACGCGACCACGGTGCGCGCCGTCGGCACGTTCGCGGACTCCATGATCTCCTTCGCGAACGCCTTCGAGCCTTCGAGCACGGCGGCTTCGGCACTGGGGCCGAAGACCGGGAACGAGGCTTCGCACAGAGCATCGGCGACACCGGCGACCAGCGGAGCCTCGGGGCCGATGACGACGAGATCGACGTCGAGGGACTCGGCCAGGGCGGTCACGGCCGCGGAATCCGAGGCATCGACCGCCTCGGTGTGGGCGATCTGCGCGATCCCGGGATTGCCGGGCGCAGCGATGACGGCGTCGACCTGGGGGTCGCGCGAGAGAGCGAGGACGAGGGCGTGTTCACGGGCGCCCGAACCGATGACAAGAACCTTCACGCCACCAGCCTAAAGGGTCGTAGGCTGGAGTGCGTGACCAGTTCGACTTTCACCCCCACCGAGGCGGCCGAGCTCGCCGTCGTCATCCGTTCCGATTTCATCGAATCCCGGCACATCGGCTCCGCCGTGGTCCTCGACCCGCACGGATCGCCGGTGCTCGGGGTCGGCGCCCCCGAGATCCCCGTGTTCACCCGCTCGAGCCTCAAACCGCTGCAGGCGATCGCGGCGATGAGCCTCGGGGCCGAACTGCCCGGGCCCGCGGCGGCCCTGGCCACGGCCTCGCACAAGTCCGAAGCCGGGCATGTCGAGGTGGTGTCGAACATGCTCACGACTGCCGGGCTGAGCGTCGCCGACCTGCAGTGCCCTTTCGCCCATCCCGCAGACGGTGCCTTTCGGCGTCAGCTCCAGGACGACGCTCGGGCTGCCGGGGCTGCGGACACCGATCCCCGCTCGCCGCTGTACTTCAACTGCTCGGGCAAGCACACGGCGTTCCTCGCCGCGGCCCGCGCCATCGGTGCCGATACGGCCACCTACCTGCACCCCGACCATCCGGTGCAGCAGAGAGTTGCCGAGGTCGTCGAAGCCTTCGCTTCGGAGACGCCGGCCGCCGTCGGCGTCGACGGCTGCGGGGCACCCGTATTCGCGCTCAGCCTCACCGGCCTGGCTCGGGCCATCGGCCGAGCGGTGCGCACCGGCCATGCAGGTGCCGACGAAGGCGTCGCCTCGGCGAGGGCGGAGGGCTGGACCGCCTACGAACGCGAAGCGCGCACCCTCATGGGCGCGGTCTTCGCCGACCCGTGGGCCATCGAAGGCCACGGACGACCGAATACCACGGTCATCGAGCGTCTTGGAGTCTTCGCCAAGGGCGGAGCCGAAGGCGTGATCGTCATGGCCGCGAAGTCCGGGCACTCGGTGGCGGTGAAGTGCCTCGACGGGTCCTCCCGCGCCACCGGCCTCGTCGCTCTCACCCTGCTGCAGCGGGCCGGCGCATTCGACGGGGACGACGGCGCCGCCTCGGTCAGCGAAGAGGAGTTCGCCGCGACGGTCGCCGCGATCACGGACCCGGTCACGGGCGGAACGGATTCCGAGGGGCGGACGAGCGTTGTCGGACGGCTGGAGCTCGGGGAAGATGTTGCCGAGATCGGTGAGAGGAAGAGGGACTGATGGCGATTCGCAGAAGGATCGACCCGGATCAGGGACGCAGCGCACTGGAGATGTGGTCGAAGCAGACGACGCTCGACGCCGGCACGGTGGACAGGACGACCCTGGCGACCGCCGTGCGATTCGCGCTCGAGGAGCTCGCCGCCCGCGCCGAAGGCAACAGCGTCGAAGTCCGGGTTCCGCCGTTCGGGGTCACCCAATGCATCGCCGGGCCCCGTCACACTCGCGGGACCCCGCCGAACGTCGTCGAAACCTCCGCCGAGGTGTGGCTGGACCTTGTGACCGGTCGCACGGACTTCGCGTCCGCGCTCGCCGCCGGCGGCATCGACGCCTCCGGCACACGAGCGGATCTCGGCGATCACCTTCCCCTCTTCACTCCGGCAGATCTCGAGGATCGACGATGAGCGCGCAGATCACCCAGACGACCTCCTTCATCGGCGGACGGCACGTGCCCTCGCTGATCACGTATCCGAACAGCGATCCGGCCACCGGCGGGCACCTGGGCGATGTCTCCCGCGCCGGTGCCGACGAAGTCGACCGGGCCGTCCGAGCGGCGGCGAAGGCGCAGAAGGAATGGAAGAAGTCGAGTCCGGGGCAGCGGTCCCGGCTGCTCGTGGCGACCGCGGCCGTGATCGGGGACCACCGCGACGAACTCGCGCGCCTCGAGTCCGAAGACACCGGCAAACCGCTCACCCAGGCCTACGCCGACGTCGACGTCTGCGCCCGCTACTTCGAGTTCTACGGCCACACGATCGAGTCCTACTACGGGCGCCAGATCCCCATGGCCGATGACATGCACGTCTACACCAGGCGCGAACCCTTCGGCGTCACCGGGCACATCGTCGCCTGGAACTACCCGCTGCAGCTCATCGGCCGAGCAGCCGCAACCTCGTTGGCCACAGGCAATGCCGCCGTGGCCAAACCCGCCGATGAGACACCGCGGTCGACGGTCCGGCTGGCCGAACTCATCCACTCCGTCGGCTTCCCGGCCGGAGCCTTCAACGTCGTCACCGGCCTCGGCGCCGAGGCCGGGGCGGCCCTGAGCTCGCACCCGGACGTGGCGCACCTCGGATTCGTCGGGTCGACGCAGACCGGATCGGCGATCGCCCACGCCGCGGCAGATCGGGTCGTGCCGACTGTGCTCGAACTCGGCGGGAAATCCGCGAACATCGTCTTCCCCGACGCCGACATCGACGCGGCCGTCCCGTCCCTGCTGCGCTCGATCATCCAGAACGCCGGGCAGACCTGCTCGGCCGGCTCCCGACTGCTCGTCCACCGCGACGTCCACGCCGAGGTGGTGGAGAAGATGACTGCGGCCATGTCGTCGGTGACCATCGGCTACGGCCTCGACGACCCGATGCTCGGGCCCCTGATCTCGGCCGACCAGCACGAGCGGGTCCTCGGATTCCTCGCCGAGGTGGGTACCGGATCCGGGACGGCAGGTGCCGGGTCTGCGGGGTCGGGTGAGATCGTCACCGGCGGTGTTCGTCCCGAGGGCCTGGCCGATGACCTCGCCGAGGGGGCGTTCATCACCCCGACCCTCATCGATTCCGTCGACCCGCAGTCGCGGATCGCTCAAGAAGAGGTCTTCGGCCCCGTCGTCGTGACGATGCCGTTCTCCGACGAGGACGAAGCCGTGCAGTTGGCCAACGGCACCGACTACGGCCTCGTCACCGCACTGTGGACGCAGAACATCTCCCGCGCCCACCGTGTGGCCGCCGAGGTCGACGCCGGACAGATCTTCGTCAACACCTACGGAGCCGGCGGGGGAGTGGAGCTTCCCTTCGGCGGGTTCAAGAAGTCCGGGTACGGGCGCGAGAAGTCCATCGAAGCCCTTGACGAATACACGCAGACGAAGACCGTCGCCATCAAGCTGTGACGGTGTGGGTGCCCGCTGACCGGAGACCGCCGGCCGACCGGGGCGGGAACGGGGTGCGTCGATGACCTTCCCCGTGCTCGGCCTCGTCCTCCTCGCCTCGGTCGCCCACGCCCTGTGGAACCTCGCGGCGAAGTCCGTCACCGGCAAGGGCTACGCTTTCGTGCTCGCCTACCATGGGCTCTCGGCGATCCTCCTCGTCCCGATCGCGATCATCATCATCGCCTCCGGGAGTCAGCCGCTGAACTGGACGCTGGTGGGCGCTGCCGGGCTGAGCGCGGTGTTCCACATTGCCTATTCGGTGGCCCTGCAGTCCGGCTACGATCACGCGCCCTTGGGCGTCGTCTACCCGACGGCCAGGGGCACCGGGCCGGTGGTGACGATCATCATCGCCGTGGCCTTCCTCGGCGAACGTCCCACCCTCGCCGAGGCGCTCGGAGCCTTCACCGTCATCGCCGGCATCGCTGTGGTGACCATCCGTCCCCGCGGCGGAGGCAAGGCCCCCACGAGCGGATCCGGGCGGCGCCGCGGGCTCGCCTGGGGCGGGCTGATCGGGGTGTTCATCGCGTCCTACACGCTGTGGGATGACTTCGCGGTCAATCACATCAGCGACTCCCCGCTGCTCTACTTCGCCGTCTCCGAAGCCTGCGTCGGGCTCCTCATGACCGCCGGCATCGTCGGCCTGCCGGGAGGTGCGAGCCGACGTGCCGACTTCCGCAGCATCCTCCGTGAGCACAAGCGTGCCCTGGTGACCGTCGCGATCCTCTCACCGCTGGCGTATGTGCTCGTCCTCTACGCGATGCAGCAGGCCCCTGTGGCGCTCGTGGCTCCCGTGCGAGAGACCTCGATCATCGTCGGCACGCTGCTGGCCTGGTGGTTCTTCGGCGAGAAGAACGTCGTCCTCAAGCTCCTCGGAGCGCTCATCGTCGTCTCCGGCATCGGGCTCATCGCCCTCGGCTGACGACCCGGCACCCACCTGCCCGGCAGGTGGGCGGACGGCGGAGCGCCGGAGCGTCCGGCACAGTGCCGTTCAGCGGCGGCGGGCGGGCTGTCGTCTCGTCACCCGCACAACCCGAACCGGGCACACGGCGTGCGAGAGCACTCCCTGCGAGGTCGAGCCGAGGACGGTCGAGACGAATCCGCCGCGACCACGGGAACCGATGACCACGAGTTCGGCGGTGTACGTGGCGGACACGAGCACCTCGGTGGCGGGGGCGTCGAAGATCGAATAGCGGACCTCGAGGTCGGGGAAGTCTCCCCGCAGGGACTCGGCGGCGGCTTCGTAGGCCTTCGCCGCCTCGTCGTACATCCTGATCAGGTGCTTCTCGCTCGGCATCCATTCGGGCGAGAGGATGTGCGTGGCGGTGACGCCGACGAGCCGCAGCGGAAGCTGGTAGACCGCCGCCTGCGAAGCGGCCGCCCGCAGCACCGGAGTGTCGGTTTCGAAGGGGTCGACGGCGGCGACGATCTCACCGGAGAAGTCCGGCCGCGCACGGATGTCCTCCGCGGCGGTTCGATGATTCTTCACCCGGACGGGATCGTCGACCGGCAGGGGAGTCGACGGCATGACCCGAGTCGGCCAAGTGCTCGGGACGACGACGGTGGGGCAGTGCGAATGCGCGGGCATCGCCAGTGCCACGGACCCGAGCAGGCGCCCGGCGAACCCGCCGCGACCGCGGGCGCCGACGACGGCGAGGTCGGCGTTCTTCGAATGCTCGACCATGACCCCTGAGGCGTCGCCGGGAACGATCGTCGTCGACACGGGGACTCCGGATTCGGTGACCGTGGAGGCGGCCGCCTCGGCGATGGTCTCAACGGTCTTCTTCACGGCCGCATCGAAGTCGGCGGGATAGACGATATCGGCCTGGCTCATGTTGACGCCGGGGACGGCGTAGGCGGAGACGAGTCGGATCTCGGCGGAGGTCTTCTGCGCGTGAGCGATTGCCCACTGCAGTGCGCAGTCCGCGTTATCGGAACCGTCGATGCCGACGATGATCGTGTGTGCCATGTCTGAACCCCTGTCTGCTGTGACCGTCCAACTGGATGTGTTCAGTTTATGGGAACCGGCATGAGACTGCCTGGGAGGAGGCTCAGGGTGACTCGACTAGAATGTTCGCGACCTGTTGTGCCGGGGCCCTCTCCGGTGAACCATCGGCCGTGAGCGGCCCCCTCGCCCAAGGAGATCATGAAGGACCAGATCGACGTCGCCGTCCGCCGCAGCCCCAAGTATTCGGTGTTCATGGGCATCGGTGCGGTGCTCGGCGTCATCGTCGCGGGAGTCCTCGCGATGTTCGTCGACCCGGCGGACATGCCGATGGGCTACACCGTGGCCAAGGGGGTGGGACTCCTGCTGCTCGTCCTCGGCGTGGGCGGGCTGTTCATCGGCGGGCTCATCGCTCTCATCCTCGACTGGGCCGGCAGGAAGCGGGCGAAGGAGTTCCGGGTCGACGCGCAGATCGACATGGTCGATGACCCGAAGGAGATCGCTCGCCGTCGCATCGCCGAAGCCCGCGGTGAGGATCCGGATGCCGCAGCCGCCCCGGGGGCCGAAGCCGCAGCGGATGCGGACGGCACGGTCGCGGTCGAGGGCGGAGCCGCCTCGGCGAATGCGGATGACGCACTCGAGGTCGAGGACACGACCGACAACGGGGGAGCCGGGCGCGGACCCGCCCCCGATTCCACAGTCTGAGTCGGAGGCGGAGCTCGGTCGCGGGTGTGAGACAATTTCACTCGTGGCAAGACGAGACGGGCAGCTGACACACGAAATCGACCCCCAGGACCGCGGACCGCAGGACGAATGCGGTGTGTTCGGAGTCTGGGCCCCCGGCGAGGAAACCGCCAAACTCACCTACTTCGGGCTCTACGCCCTGCAGCACCGCGGACAGGAGTCCGCCGGCATCGCTGCCAGCAACGGCAAGCAGATCCTCATCTACCGCGATATGGGTCTGGTCTCGCAGGTGTTCCACGAACGCGATCTCGAACTCCTGCAGGGACACATCGCCGTCGGGCACACCCGGTACTCGACGACCGGATCGCCCTCATTCGAGAACGCTCAGCCCACGCTGGGACCGACCCCGTTCGGCACCGTGGCGCTGGCCCACAACGGCAATCTGACGAACTTCGACACCCTCGAAGCCATGGCCGATTCCCGTCGCGACCACGCGACGAAGGTCGTCGAAGAGGCGACGAAGAAGACCTCGCGCACTCGTCCCTTCCGCGACTCCTCGAACGACACCTCCCTGGTCACCGAACTCTTTGCGACCGAGCAGGGAGAGAACCTCACCGAGGCGGCGCTGAGTCTGCTGCCGCACGTCGAAGGAGCGTTCTCACTCGTCTACATGGACGAGCACACCCTCTACGCCGCCCGCGACCGGCACGGGGTCAGGCCCCTGTCGTTGGGCCGGCTGGAGAACGGGTGGGTCGTGGCCTCGGAGACCGCGGCACTCGACATCGTCGGGGCGAAGTTCGTCCGCGACGTCGAACCCGGTGAACTCATCGCCATCGACGAGGACGGGCTGCGCTCCCACCGCTTCGCCGAACCCGATCAGGCACGCTGCGTCTTCGAATACGTCTACCTCGCCCGTCCGGACAGCCTCCTGGCCGGCAAGAACGTCCACGCCGCTCGGACCCAGATGGGCCGGCAGCTGGCCGAGGAGTACCCAGTCGATGCCGACCTCGTCATCGCCACCCCCGAATCGGGCACCCCCGCGGCCGTCGGCTATGCCGAAGCCTCGGGCATTCCGTTCGGTCAGGGGCTGATGAAGAACGCCTATGTCGGACGCACCTTCATCCAGCCCTCGCAGACCCTGCGGCAGCTGGGCATCCGGCTCAAGCTCAACCCGCTGCGAGAGAACATCGAAGGCAGACGCCTCGTCGTCGTCGACGATTCGATCGTGCGCGGCAACACCCAGCGGGCGCTGGTGCGGATGCTGCGGGAGGCCGGTGCGAAGGAGATCCACGTCCGCATCTCCTCCCCGCCGGTGAAGTGGCCGTGCTTCTACGGCATCGACTTCGCCACCCGGGCCGAGCTCATCGCCAACGGGCTGACGACGAATGAGATCTGCGAGAACCTCGGCGCGGACTCACTGGGCTACATCTCCTTGGACGGCATGATCGCCGCCACCCAGCAGGAGCGCAGCCAGCTGTGCACCGCGTGCTTCTCGGGCGAATACCCGATTCCCGTCAACAACACCACTGCCGACAAAGGATGCTGAGTTGAGTTCCGACGCGAACCCGCAGGCCACCGCGCCGAAGTCCACCACCTATGCCGCCGCCGGCGTCGACGTCGAGGCCGGAGACCGCGCCGTCGAACTCATGAAGGCCGCCGTCTCGGCGACCCACAATGCCAATGTCGTGGGCGGAATGGGCGGATTCGCCGGCCTCTTCGACGTCTCCGTGCTCAAAGACTTCGACCGTCCGCTCATGGCCTCGTCGACCGACGGAGTCGGAACGAAGGTCGCCATCGCACAGGCCCTCGATAAGCACGACACCATCGGCTATGACCTCGTGGGCATGGTTGTCGACGACATCATCGTCTGCGGGGCTCGGCCGCTGTTCATGACCGACTACATCGCCTGCGGCAAGGTCGTGGCCGAACGCATCGCCGACATCGTCCGCGGAATCGCCGATGCCTGCGCTTCGGCCGGAGTCGCCCTCGTCGGCGGCGAGACCGCCGAACACCCGGGTCTGCTCGGCGTCGACGAATACGATGTCGCCGGTGCCGCCACCGGCGTCGTCGAAGCCGCCGACCTGCTGGGGCCCGAGAAGGTCCGTGACGGGGATGTCCTCATCGGATTGCCGTCCTCGGGCATCCACTCCAACGGCTACTCCCTCGTGCGCCACATCATCGCCGAGGCGGGCTGGGGACTGGACCGACAGGTCGAGGAATTCGGCCGCAGCCTCGGTGAGGAACTGCTCGTTCCCACCCATGTCTACACCGGTGAACTCGCCGCCCTCTTCGACGCTCTGCCCGGTGCCGTGCACTCGGTCTCCCACGTCACCGGCGGGGGACTGTCTGCCAATGTCGCCCGTGTGCTCCCGCAGGGACTGGTGGCGAAGATGTCGCGTGCCTCGTGGGAGATCCCAGCCGTGTTCTCCGTGCTCGGGGATCTGGGCGGAGTGCCGCAGGCCGATCGCGAACGCACGTGGAACCTCGGCGTCGGCATGGTCCTCGTCGTCGACCCGTCCGCGGTCGATGGTGTGCTGGCCGCAAGCCCCGGCGCCTGGGTGCTCGGCGACGTCACCGCCGATGACGGTGCACTGGCTTCCGAGCCCGACTACGTCCAGGGTGCGAAGGGCGTCGACGGCGGCGCCGCGATCCTGCAGTAGGTCGACGCAGTCGTCGGTGTTCCGCCGACTGTCGCGGCCGACTGTTGCGGCGAGATCCGCCGACTGTGCGGAGCATCCCTCACCGTTGGCCTCACACCCGCGTGTTCCTGCACGCCGGTGTGAGGCCAACGGTGGGTGGTGGCCCGAACTGTAGGCGATGAGGGCAACGGTGAAGGATGCCTCGACGGGCGTCTGCCGGACTCGGCGGGCGATGACGGGGCGGGCCGCCTCGGCGAGGGACTGCCCCAGCGCGGAAATGCGTGCGCGTACGACAGAGGGCGGGAACCGAAGTCCCCGCCCTCAAAGAAGTCGTTTCAGCCGCTCGCGACTGGAGTCATCCGCACTCAGTCATCGTCGTCTTCGTACTCGTCATCATCGTCGACGTTGTACTTATCGGCGTAAGCGGAGTAGTCGGGTTCGTCGTCGTACGGATCGGACGACCCAGACTTGCGCGAGTCGGCGCCCAGCTCCTGCTGGAGTCTATTAAGGTCGGTATCCGGGCTGTAGTACTTCAGCTTCCGAGCTACCTTGATCTGCTTTGCCTTTGCGCGGCCGCGACCCACTGGCGTGACCCCCTCCGTCGTCATTGGGGCTCTGGCCCCGGACTAGATCTCTGCTATGCGCTTAAATCCTACCTGTTCGTACTGGGAAGTTCCATTTTGCGAACCGACCTTGGATAGGCTGAGTCCATGGCCTACCGTCGCGATTATGTCGTCACCCTGCGGATCTTCGAACCTCTTGTCGTGCATTCCGAATTGCAAGACAGGCAGGTAGAAAGCAACCGGCAGCGGGTCGAAGAACAGATCTCCCGAGACGCCGACAAGCGCCTGATCTCCCTGCCGCCGAGCCCCGTGGCCGATTCTTTCCGCCGCACTCCCGTCTTCCTCCCGGCGTCTCAGTCATCGGACGGAGTCGATCGCTTCTGCCCCGCGCAGGAGGACATCCGCGGGTGGGAGGCCCTCGAATCGCTGGCCGAACACACCTCGAAGGCGACCCTGGATATCATCGCCCCGAAGTCGGTGCGGCGGCGGGCGGCCAGTCGCCGTGCCGAATGGCTGCAGGACGCGAAGGACACCCGCATCTTCACCCGCGTCTCGGCGTGGGATGTGCCCCCGGCCTGGTGGCTGTTCTTCTCCCTGAGCGAAGACCAGATCATCGCCGATGAAACCGAAGCAGGACTGCGCGTGTACATCCGCACGGACATCCTGGCCGCCTCGGCGCGCATGGAATGGGCCGCGGAGACGATTGCGGACAATTCGAAGGTCGTCGACATGGTCGAACAGACTTCGGCCCTGGCCGAGTGGGTCGACACCTTCGACATGAACTCGATCCTCGAGCTCGATCTCGGCGGAATGTCCGATGTGCTGTGGCCGACCGAGGCCCCCGAACTCGTCGACTCCTGGGTCACCGCGCTGAGCAACGACGATCACGAGTCCGCTGTCACCGCCTTCCAGAAGTACGCGGCCAGCTGGGAGCAGCTCAACCTCTACGCCCGCAGCTCCTAACCTCCCTTACTACCTCACGGCGGCCCAGCAACCTCGCGCCAGGTTGCTGGGCCGCCGTGAGGTAGTTCTGGGCGGATAGGATTGTCTGCGAATGATCCGCACCCGAGAGGACGAGCCCGCAGCGTATGGACGAGAAGAAGCGTCGCCTCCTGGCGAGACAGGACCCTGCCGCCGAAGGGTCGACGGCGGGCCGGTCCGTGGGCGGCCGGGCGCATTCCGAGAACACGGGCGCGGGCAGCCCCAAGCCGCCCACCCGGGTGAAACCGCTGTCGAAGCTCGGCATCGGCTGGCGCGTCGTCGTCCCGGCTGCGGCCCTCGTCGTCCTCACGTGCGGTCAGTTCCTCAACACGAACGACTTCTTCCCACTCGGCTCACTCACCCAGTACGCCACTGCCAAGGACCTCAACGGCACCGTCGGCTCCACCTGCATCGCCGCCCAGTTCCCCGGCGAGGACGAACCGCGTCGCCTCGGTTTCAACGCGGCGACCGTCGGCATCGAGCGCGGTGACGTCGAATCCCAGCTCGACCGGGTCATCGCCCACCCCGAACTCATGCAGTCGATGGCCGATTCGTACGTGCGGCTGCACCCGCTTGAGCCGAAGCCGGAGACGATGATCCTCTGCCGGACCACCACGCAGCTGAAGAACGGCCTGAGCGTCGGCGAACCCGAAGAGACGACGCTGGCGACCTGGGAGGTCCGATGAGTCGCACCCTGACTTTGACGACCACCCCCCGCCGAGGCGGGACCGCGCAACCCGTTCCTGCGCTGGTTCATGCCCGAGGTCCCCCTCGCCCGAGCGGCCGTGTTCCGGGTGTTCGTCTACGTCTTCATCATCATCGATGTGCTCACCATCTCCGGTGACGTCATCGCCCACGGGTGGACGCCCGAGTTCTACCAACCACTGTGGCTGGCACGCGTCCTCCATATTCCCGCCGTCGGCGTCCTCGGTGCGCAGCTCCTGCTGGCCGCCATCATCGTCTTCTCCCTCCTCGCCGCGGCCGGGATCATCCAGAGAATCAGCGGTTGGGCGGTGGCGATCAGCTTCGGCGCGTGGATGTTCTACACCCAGGGCTACGGCTACGTCGCCCACGATCACATGGCGCTGGTCATCGCCGCCTTCGTCCTGCCGACGATCGGGCCCGCACGCTTCCGCGATGTCGCGACCACCTCGGCGCGGGCGGGTTGGGCGCTCCGGGTCGTCCAGATCTCGGTCGTGCTCACCTATTTCTACTCGGTGCTCATGAAGTGGGTCGCCTCCGGCAACATCACCCATTGGGCCAACGGTGCGGTGATCATCTGGGCGCTCATGCGCCGCGGGGCCGAATGGTCGAAGCCGTTCCTCGAGGTGCCCGGCCTCCTCATCGCCGCACAATGGGCGACCCTGGTCTTCGAGTTCCTCTCCCCGGTCGCCCTGTTCCTCAAGGGCCGATGGCTCTATGCGGTCGTCGCATTCTTCTGCCTCTTCCACCTCATGACCTACCTGGCGTTGGGCATCCACTTCCTGCCGACCGTCATCTGCTGGGCGGCGTTCCTGCCGCTGGAGAAGCTCGTGCCGAAGCGCTTCACCGGCACCCGCACCGCCTAGTCGGCTGTGCGGGCCTCACCCTCGTCCGCTGTGCCCTCGATCTGGCTGAGCGCCGCGATCACCGCGCGCACCGCGACCCGCTCAGCCGTGTCCGGTCGCATCACCGCAACGATCCAACGCGTCGTGCTCACCCCCATCAGCGGCACAAGTGCCAACCCCGCATCTCGCGGCGTCGTGAACCGGGGAAGGAGCGCGGCCTGATCCGAGGAGGCGACGATCGCCTCGATGAGGCGGTTGTCCCTAATCCGTTGGACAACGTCGAGGTCGTGCCCGGTGACGTGCTCGATCGAGGTGAGAATTGTGTCGAAGGGATACCCGCGCGGCACCCCCACCCAACGACACCCGACGACATCGTCTGGGGCCAGTGAGGCACGCCCGGCGAGCGGATGGTCGGCGGCGAGGGCGACGTCGATGGGTTCGCGCGCGAGCGGAACGACGGTGAGTCCGTCGGTGCCGATGGGACGTTCGGCGACGAGGCTGTGCGCGACGACGATGTCGACATCCCGAGTCAGGCCCGCGAATTCGTGTTCGGCGAGGTCGACGTCGTCCATGCGCAGGTCGATCCCCTGGTGCTCCCGGCGCAGCCGTCGCAGGGCGTCAGGGAGGAGATAGGTGAGCGCGCTCGGCAGTCCGGTCAGGGTGATCTCTCCGACGGCCTCGCCGAGGTGGCCCTCCCACTGCGCCTGCACGCGGGCGAGCGTGCGGGCCACGTCCCGCCCGCCGTGGGCGAGCAGACGTCCCGCGGCGGTGAGCGTGAGTCCGCGTCCGGCGGGTTCGACGAGAGTGCGGCCGATCTCGCGGCTCGTCTGCCGCAGTTGCTGCGAGACGGCCGAAGGCGAGCGGTGCGTGACGTCGGCGACGGCGGTGACGCTGCCGTACTCGTCGAAGAGGCGCAGCAGTTCGAGATGCCTCGCATCAATAACCATGAAGCCAGGTTACACAGTGTATTAAGGATCTTGCGATTGTGCTTCAGTGTGACCGGGCCCGAGAATGAGGCCATGTCTTTCAAACACTGCCTGCTGGCCGCCTCGGTGGCGGTGATGTGGGGGTTGAACTTCCTCGCGATCGACCTCTCACTCGACCAGTTCCCGCCGTTCTTCCTCGTTGCGCTGCGCTTCGGTCTCCTCGCGCTGCCGGCGCTGCTGTTCGTGCCGAAACCGGACGTGAAGTTCCGCTGGATCGCCGGCTACGGGCTCGGCTTCGGGGTCCTGCAGTTCGCGTTCCTCTACTGGGCGATGGCCACCGGCATGCCCACCGGGCTGGCCTCGCTCGTCCTCCAAGCCTCCGGGCCCTTCACCGTGCTGCTGGGGATGACGTTCCTGCGCGAGCGGGTCCGCGCCTCACAGATGGTGTTCCTCCTCGTCGCGATGGCGGGCCTCGGCGTCGTCGGCTGGCAGCGCCTCGACTCATCGGCGAGCTTCCTGCCCTTCCTCCTCACCGTGGCCGGGGCGTTCGGGTGGGCGATCGGCAATATCTGCAATCGGCAGGCGCAGTCGGTCGAACCTGTGAAGTTCACGATGTGGATGTCGATCATCCCGCCGCTGCCGATGCTTCTCATCTCGCTCATCGTCGAAGGACCGGCCGCGATCGGCACATCGATGACGACGCTCGGCACGGCGACCGGCATGATCGGGGTCGCGGGGCTGATCTATACCGTCGTCATCGCCACGGTGCTCGGCTCCGGCATCTGGTCGTGGCTGATGTCGCGCAATCCCGCCGGTGTCGTCGCCCCGTTCTCCATGCTCGTGCCGATCGTCGGCATGAGCGCGGCCTGGCTCGTCCTCGGGGAGACCGTGACCCTTGGGGAGCTGTGCGGCGCCGTGCTTGTCATCATCGGTGTCCTCGGCGCCGGGCTGAAAGCGGCGAAGGGGGCAAGGATTCTCGCCGAGGCGGTGCCGATTGACGAGACAAACATCGAGCAGCCGCATTCCGACGTCCCCACGGGGACGTGATGACGGCAGTGGGGCAATGATGACTGCAGCGGAGCACACACCGATTTAGGGTTGTGCCCATGACCGAATCGGAGAACCGACTGCTCACCGCTGAAGAACTGCTCGCGTCCCCGCGGGGACGTTCGCTGGTGTTCACGATCGCTCGCCAAACGCCCGAAAAGATCGAACGTGAGCTCAGCGCGGACGACGGACCCCAGACAGACGCTGCGCGCGCATATGCGGAGTTCAACGAAACCGCCTTCATCGCCGCCTACCTTCAGGATCGGGCACAAGGCGCGGCTGTGGTGATGTACCAGGGGCCGGACACGTCAGAGCCGGAGGAGAATTCTGCACTCCCCGCCGACGTCGCCGAGAAGCTCGGGCACATCACACCTGTCACGCCCAGCCAAGACGACCTGGGAGACGCAATGGCCGAAGTGATCTCCGGGGCCATGTATTGGCAGCCTCCGCATGGAGCGGACATCGTGGCCGGCGCACCCGAAGTGCGGCAGGCACTCATTCCCTTCGCCGAGGCGATCCTCGCCACAGGTCTCCTCGATGATTGGTCGCGTCCCCTCGACCGGGAGAACCAATGGGCTCTGGCTTGGGACGACTCGGGCATCAAGGGCGTGCTGCCCGCTGTGTACTCCGCAGATCCTGAGAATCCTGCAGATCTTGCCGAAGTCAGTCGTGACGACATGGTTGCGCCCTTCGATGCCGACTCGGGCGTAGTGATGCCGCAGAATCTGGAGGGATGGCTGGCGTGGATGCTCACCGCCGAAACGGACTATCGCCACGACTTCGCAAAGGACCCGTTTAAGGAAGTCAGCGGCGAGTGGTGGTCGATTCCACCGTTCGGGCTCTGGACCTCGACGGACAGCTGGCCGAAGGGCACGCCCATCGGCGTCGACCTCGTCGAAGACGATGTCGGACTCGAGCGGGCCCGTGCCTGTCGACTGAAGATCCGAACCGAGGCGAGCATCTGCGAGATCCACACCCCGGACGACTGGGCGGACCTCTGCCGTCGCTATCCGCTCGACGTCACCGCGCAACGACGTCACGTATGGTTCGAAACGACCGGCCGCAAGGGCCGCTGGGTGATCCCTGACTGGTCACAAGTGGCCGAAGAGTTCGACGCCGTGCACGTCAGCCTCGCCGGATATCTGCGCACGGCCGGAGCCATCATTGACGTCGGCGATGCGAGCTTCATCGAGGACACGCCATCACGTCCGATGGCAGGTGACACGGATGAGAGGACGGTGAGTCTCATGGCCGGGTGGAACCCGGACACGACGTATTGGCTGGGCGACGTCGTCACCGGCATCGCCGAGGTGGCCGAATGGTCCTATGACGACGATGCGGATGCGTGGCGTAAAGTGCCGACTCGGTGAGCGATCGACGTCCCTGTGGGGGCTCCGTGACCGGCGCACCTAACGTCAGGGCGCCAGGCTCGGGGCCTCGTCGATGCCGAAGCGGGTCTTCAGCGCTCGGCGGGCGGCGAACCAACCGTTCATGCCGTGGACACCGGGGGCCGGCGGGGTCGCGGCCGAGCACAGAAACGCGCCGGGCACGCCGAGGCTGTAGGAGTCCCAGGTCAGGCGGGGGCGCGCCATCATCCGGTAGAAGGTCACGGCTCCGGTGGCGATGTCCCCGCCGATGTAGTTCTGGTTGTGACCGGCCATCTCGGAGGCGGGAATCGCGTTGTGCGCGACGATGCGGTCGCGGAAGCCGGGGGCGAAGCGTTCGATCTGCCGGGTGATGTACTCGGTCGGATCGAGCGGGCAGTCGAAGGGTACGTGAGCGTACGTCCACAGCGGGCGCAGGCCGCCCACCTCGCGTGCTGGGTCGAAGACGGTGGGGTCCGAGACGAGGCACACGGGGTCGGCGGGCATGCGGCCCTTCATCACCTGCCCCTCGGCGGCGGCCATCTGGGCGCGAGTTCCGCCGACGTGGATCGTTCCGGCTCGGCCCACCTCGGGGTCGGTCCAGGGGACGGGACCGTCGAGGACGAAGTCGACCTTCGCTGCGGCGTTGCCCTGTTTGAACCCGCGCAGCGCACGGTCGACGTGGGCCGGCAGCAGTCCGGAGAAGATCTGCGCCGCCCCCAGCGCCGAGGTGTCGAGCAGGTAGGCACGCGCCGCAGGCAGGTCGGAGACGTGGTCGATGCGGGTGTTCGCGTGCACTCGGCCGCCGTGGGCTTCGAGATCGGCGACGAGGTGGTCGATGATTGCCTGCGAACCGCCGATGGGGGAGGGCCAGCCCCCGGCGTGGGCGACCGTGGAGAGCATCGTGGCCGTGGCGGCCGTGCCCATCGCAGGCAGCCCGCCGATCGCATGGGCGGCGACCCCGGTGAATAGGGCCTGGGTCGATTCGTGGGCGAGCGGAATGTTCCACGCGGGGCTGGCCTGCGAGAGCAGCCGCAGCCCGAACTTCACGATGTTCGCGAGCCCGGGAAGATCGCGCAGGGTTTCGGGCACCGACCGCTTGTCGCCGAGGGACAGCCAGATCGCGTCATCGACACGGTCGAGAAGCGGGGCGAAGAAACGGCGCCATTCCGGCCCCGCCTCGCCGAGGTGGTCGACCGTTTCGTCGAGATCGTGGAAAGCCAGCGCGGCGGGTCCGCCGTCGAGCGGTTGGGCGTAGGAGATCTCGGGGGTGGTCAGCTCCATCCCGCGGGCGCGCAGGTCGAAGTCGACGAAGAAGGGGCTGGCGATGGCCAGCGGGTGCACGGCCGAGCACATGTCGTGGGTGATGCCCGGGGCCAGTCCGAGGTCGAGGGTCCGGGCACCGCCGCCGATCGTCGGCTGCGCTTCGAACACCTGGACCGAGAGCCCTGCACGGGCCATGGTGACCGCGGCCGCCAGGCCGTTCGGTCCGGATCCGACGACGACTGCATCCACCTCAGTGCTCATGTAGCCAGTCTAGGGGAGTGGGGTGACACGGGTGCCTTGTGCCAGTTTCGGCCGGTCCAAGTCGGTGTTGTCGAGGATCCAGGTGGCACGGTCCCACGGGGCCGCCTCGGCGAAGTAGAGCCTCTGTCCGCCGACGTAACGACGATTGGATTCAGACTCGGGATCCGCAGAGCTCAGGTGCGGGAACCGCGCATTCCCTCGCGGCACCGAGACCGCGAACGGCACCTCGATCCAGACGCTCGCATCCCAGATACCGCGCAGTTCGGGACGGTGGAGGAAGATCCCGTCGACGAGGAGGACGCAGTCACCCGGCAGGTCGACGGGTTGGGGTGAGGCAGGCTGATCGGCAGCGACATCCCACACCGCGGGCGTGATCGCCTCACCCTTGCGGAAGGGGTCAACGACGGATTCGACGAACGCTGGATAGTCGTAGGAGTCCCGATAGAAGCACTCGGGGCCGCAGCCCTTCGCGTGACGCACCGACCTGGGGTGATGGAATCCGTCGATGCTCACCCCTGCCAGTCGGCGGCCGTCGACCCGGGACGCGAGGTCGACGAGCTCGGAGACGAGCACTGACTTGCCGGCCCCGTCGAGGCCGTCGATCGCGATGAGGACGCGGCCGCCTCGGCGAATGGATCGCACTCGGTCGAGGAGTTCGCCTAACACCGTCTGCCGTGTCTCCGCCATGTCTTGAGGCTAACGCAGGACGCCGACTTTCGTGCCAGGTCCGAGGGCCAGGTCAGCGCACCGCCGCAGCTGAGGGAACCAGCGCGGTCACCTCGTCGAGCCGTGTCGCCAGCATCGAGGCGATCCGGTCGACGGCGGGCTGGCGGCCGGCTTCGCGTTCGGCCGCCTCGACGGTGGGGTTGTAGTTCGTGTTCGTGTTGATGTCGTAGACGACCTGACGGCCATCGGCAGTTTCGATGAACTCGATGCCGGCGATCTCGATGCCCAGATCCGCCATGAGAGACTCGAGCCTGCCGATCAGTGGAGTGTGCCGGGTGATCTCGGGGCGGAGGGAGAACTGGCTTACGGGGAAGGGGCCGGTTCCCGTTGCCCCAGCGCGGGGGATCTCGCAGGCATCGGCCGGGCACAGCTCGAAGGACCCGCCGGAGACATCGACGCGCACCGCGAAGTGGAAGCGGCCGCCGATGAACTCGGCGCGAGTGATGAACGGCTGCGCCGGCTGCACGTACTCCTGGATGAGGGTGATCCCGTCGATCGGCGCATTCGCTCCACCGAGCGCGAACTCCTCGGTGGCCGCGGCGAGCTCGGCGTGGGAGTCGAAACGGCGCACACCGAGGCCCTTGCCGCCCTGATTGTGCTTCGTGATGAACGGGGGAGTGAAGGCCGCGGCCGCCTCGGTGAGTGCTTCGGCGCCGAACGCCGCGGCGGTGCGTGGGACTTCGAATCCGCGTGCGGCCAGCTCGCGATGCTGACGGATCTTGCTCACCTCGAGCTCGTAGACGCCGCGGCCGTTGATGATCCGACGCTCGGCGGCGGCGAGCCAGTCGAGGATCGCGCGCCCATACTCCTTGACGTGCGGATCGGTGCGGGTGTGCGCCGAGGCTGACAGCCGTGACCAGAACAGACCCTGCGGAGGCTCGGCGGTGAGGTCGATCGTGGTTTCGGGCAGCAGCCACTCGACATGGGCGACACCGAGGCGGTCGAGCGCCTCCGTGAACGGGCCGATCCATTCTGGATTGTCATGGATGATGTAGACCGCCGGATCGACGACGGCGGGCAGAGCATGAGAACTCATCGCGAACCTTCACTGGAGGGGGTGGGCGATGCGACTGCGAACGGCAGAAGCATCGACGGATCTGCTCAACAATCCTACGCCCTCGCGGAAATGCCACCCGCCGGTCAGGTCCTTCGCCATGTCCGTGCCGCGGCGTAGACTCGGGTCATGGCTATCGCAAAGCAGCCCGTGGTCGTGCTCGACGCTCCCGACGCCGCGGAACTCGCGGAGTTCTACGGTCGGCTCCTCGACTGGAAGGTCGCGGTCGACGAGGACGGCACCTGGGCGGAAGTCACCTCCGATTCCTGGCCCCCGCTGTGCGTCCAGCAGGTCGAGGACTATCACGCACCCAGTTGGCCCGGTCAGGCCCACCCGCAGCAGATGCATCTCGACGTCATCGTCGAAGACCTCGACGTCGCGGAGAAGGCCGTGCTCGAGATCGGTGCGGGCAAAGCGGCCGAACAGCCGGGCGAGACGTTCCGCGTCTTCCTCGACCCGGCCGGTCACCCGTTCTGCCTCTGCCGAGGATGAGAACACCGGCACCGAGGCGGCCCCACCCGGCCGTGCACGGCTGAGTCATGCGCACGCTCGCCGCCTTCGCCGACCGGCCCGCCGTGCCGTGGGCCAACGGGGCCGGTGAGACCACCGAACTCGTCGCCCTCACGGAGTCCGCGTCTCTGACGCCGGGGCTGCGCCCATGGCGTCTGAGTATTGCCCGGTTGGACAGGACCGGCCCGTTCTCGGCTCTGCCCGGAATGGCACGCACGTTCCTCCCCACCGCCGAGGTGGTCCTCGAGATCGATGGGCGCACGCGCCGTGCGAACCCGACTCGGCCCGCGGCGTTCCACGGCGGTCAGAGCGTCAGCGTCGTCGAACTGACCGAGCACTGCTTCGCCGTCAACCTCATGGTCGCCGACCCCGCCGCCCTCATGGATGTCGACGTTGATGACGGTGACGACGCCCTCGTCGATGGCGATGACACCCTGATGATGAGCGTCGGCGCACCGATTCCCACCCAGGGCTTCCGCTTCGTGCTCACCTTGCACCCGACATCCGACCACCCACGCTTCAGTCTGTTCGCGCTCGAACCCGATGACCTCGTGCCCGAAGACTGGTCCGTTGTCGTGCTGAGCGGAGTGCACGAACCGCAGTGATGGTGCGCGGCGTCGAGCTGACCTGACAGATCAATGAGAATCGACTGTTCCCAGGGTCACATCGCCAGACATCATCCCAGGTGGTGATCGCTATGAAGCCGATCTGCCTCAGGGCTTTCCCAGCTTCGGGCGCACGGTGTCAGGATGCCCGGACGTAGCTGATCGACAATGAAGATCCACGGGCTTTTGGAGGAACATTGACGGCAGGCCACAGTGAGACGAGCAGACAGCGCGACACGAACGACGATCCGCATGTCCCGGAGCATTCTCAGACGCTGCCGATGATCACAGAAGAGGTCGCAGTCGCCCCCGCGAAGACGGCAGAGACTCCGACCCAGCATGTGAGCACTCCGGTGATTCCGCCCAACCCGGTCCGCCGCGAAACGCCTGCAGCGCCGAATACTGCGGCGCCGAATGATGTCACGGCTCCGGCGATCGTTGCCGCCCCCGCAGGGGAGAGCGCGGGCGAAGCCGAAGAGGAGAAGAAGTCCGAAGGCCGGATCTCAGCCACTCAGCTCATCGCCGGTGCCGGCGCTGCAGCGACCTCATCGGTCATCGGCGGTCAGCTCGGAGTCGCCGGAACCGTCGTCGGCGCCGGAGTCGCCAGCATCATCACGGCCCTGGCCGTCACTCTCTACGGCCGCAGCCTCGACAAAGGCAAGGAGAAGATCCAGGAAGTCAGCTCCAAGCTCGCCCCGGCCGTCAAAGCGAAGATCGCGAAGAACCCAGCGGACGCGAAAGGCGTCGTCGATCCTTCTCTCGCCGAGGATTCGGCCTTCGCCCCACCGGAACCTGCCGGTATCGACGCGAACCCGGCAGCCGCCTCGGCGAAGGAAGCGGAATCGGTCGGATATGAGGAGAACACCGGAACCGACGAGAAGCCGCGCGGCTGGTGGCAGCAGCTGCGCCGCAAGCGGGTCCTCTACCCGCTGACCATCGGCGTCGCTGCCTTCGGCATCGGACTCGGCGGCGTCGTCATGGCCGAATCCTTCACCGACGCCGACATCTCTCCGGGCACCTCGCAGATCTCACGATCGGTCTCGGGACAGTCATCGACGGGCGAAGACCCGGGCACCGGAACCTCCGATTCGGGAACCTCCGGTGAGGGCTCGGCCGGCGGCTCGGGATCCGGTCAGGACGGAAGCCAAGGCTCGACGGACAGCGGATCGGGCGGGCAGAATGCTCAGTCCACCTCGGCGGGGGAATCCGGCTCGCAGGGCACGGATACCGGTCAGGCCGACCAGGGCACAGACTCCACGACAAGCACCGGAACCGACACCGGCTCGACGACTGCCGAGGGCACCGACACGAGCAGCGGTGCGACAGGCTCCGACGGCACCGAAAGCACCGGTGGCGGCGGCGATTCCAGCGGCGGTGCGGACGGCTCGTCGAGCACCGGAGGCGGCAGCGGCAGCGGATCGTCAGGGGCAGGCGGCGGATCGGGCGGTGCGGGAACCGGCGGGTCGGCCGGCGGCTCCAGCGGTGGGTCGGGCACCTCGGCGCAGGGGTGAGCCGATCGACATCGGAAACGGGAATTTGGACAGTGCACCCTTGGTTGTGCCTGGTAGAGAACATCGCTAGGTTGAAAGTAACTCCGACAGTGCTCTGCCGAAGTCGGGAAATCGAGAACAGGTCAGCGGCGCGCTACCGGCCGTCTCGTCGCACCGGTGGAAGATGGTTCATCCGGTGGGCCGACGGCGACGGAATGCGCCCCGCGCCTGAGATCCAACGGTTGAAGGAGATGTAATGACGCAACATACAGATCACGAATACGCCGGACACGACAGCACCAAGCCGTCCACGACCGAATCCGGTAAGCCGAGGGAATCCGACGCCCATTCGCTGAGCGTGGGGGCCGACGGTCCGCTCCTGCTCCACGATGTGGCCCTGGTCGAGAAGCTCGCGCGATTCGACCGTGAGCGTGTTCCCGAGCGCAGCCCCCACGCCAAGGGCTCAGGTGCCTTCGGTGAGCTCGAAGTCACCGAGGATGTCTCCGCCTACACGAAGGCCGACTTCCTGCAGCCGGGTAAGAAGACCCCGATGCTCGCCCGCTTCTCCACCGTCGCCGGAGAGCTCGGCTCGCCGGACTCCTGGCGCGATGTGCGCGGATTCGCGCTGAAGTTCTACACCGATGAGGGCAACTTCGACATGGTGGGCAACAACACCCCCGTGTTCTTCGTCCGCGACCCCATGAAGTTCCCCGACTTCATCCACTCGCAGAAGCGTCTGCCTGACTCGGGTCTGCGCAGCAACAACATGCAGTGGGACTTCTGGTCGCTCTCGCCCGAATCCGCCCACCAGGTCTCCTACCTCATGGGACCCCGTGGTCTGCCCAAGACCTGGCGGAACATGAACGGCTACTCGTCGCACACCTACATGTGGGTCAACGCCGAAGGGGAGAAGTTCTGGGTTCAGTATCACTTCCACACCGATCAGGGTGTGGAGAACATGTCGAACGAGGAAGCCGGCAAGCTCGCCGGTGAGGATGCTGACTTCCACCGTCGCGATCTGTTCGAGGCCATCGAGCGCGGGGACTACCCGTCCTGGACCTTCTACGTCCAGATCATGCCGTACGACGAGGCCAAGGACTACCGGTTCAACCCCTTCGACCTGACGAAGACCTGGTCGAAGAAGGACTACCCGCTCATCAAGGTCGGCAAGTTCACCCTTAACCAGAACCCGTCGAACCACTTCGCACAGATCGAGCAGGCTGCCTTCAGCCCCTCGAACACTGTGCCGGGCACCGGTCTGTCTCCGGACAAGATGCTGCTGGGCCGCGTGTTCTCCTACCCGGATGCTCAGCGCAACCGGATCGGCACGAACTTCAACCAGCTGCCGGTCAACGCCCCGGTGACGAAGACGAACTCGTACGACAAGGAAGGCCAGATGGAATATCACCACTCTGGCAACGCTCCGGTCTACGCCCCGAACTCGTACGGACGTGCCTTCCAGGACGAACAGGGCCCGGTCGACAACGGCTGGGAGGCCGATGGCGAACTGGTGCGCAGCGCCTACAGCCTCCACTCCGAGGACGATGACTTCGGCCAGGCACACACCCTGGTCCGCGAGGTCTACTCCGAAGAGGAGCGCCAGGGTCTCATCGAGACCGTCGCAGGCGGACTCTCGGACGGAGTCGAGGAGCCGGTGCTGTCGAACGCCATCCAGTACTGGAAGAACATCGACGCCGAGGTCGGCGCGGCCATCGAGGCCAAGGTGAAGGGCTGAACACCCTGAGACCTTGAGCGCCTGACCGCTCGAACATACGGCGGCCCGGATACCGAAAGTGGTATCCGGGTCGCCGTTGTCTGTCCCCAGCCAACCCCCCTAATTGCTACGTGACGGCGGCCCAGCAACCTCGCGCCAGGTTGCTGGGCCGCCGTCACGTAGTAAGGGCGGGGCGGAGTAGGGCTAGTCGTCGATCTCTTCGAGCAGCTTCTTCTCGTCGATGGCCAGCTGGTCCTTGTCGAGGTGCTGCATGAAGTGTTTCCGGCCACGGGCGTACCACAGGATGACGCTGATGAGGGCAACTGCGATGACCGCTATCGGCGAGTAGTTGAATGTCGAAATGGTGATCGGCAGGCTGGGCGGAAGGACAAACAGGATGCAGATGAAGATGACCCACACGACTGCGATCCAGCCGATGACGCCACTCCAGCGTCCCAGGTTCCAGGGTCCATCGCTGAAGTCCTTACCCTTGAGACGGCGCAGCAGCACGGGAGCCACATAGGCGATGTAGAGGCCGATGACCGCGACACTCGTCACCGCCAGGTAGGCGGTCTCATTGAACAGCGCCGGCACGGTCAGCACGGTGGACAGAACGATGCACAGCCAGATCGAGTTCGTCGGTGTGCCCGTGCGCGGATTGACCTTCTTCCACCATTTCGATCCGGGAATCGCATCATCGCGGGAGAAGGCGTAGCTCATCCGCGAGTTCGCGGTCACCGAAGCCATGCCGCAGAAGAACTGCGCGCCGCAGACGATGAAGAGCAAGAACTTCGCCATGGTCGGGTTGTTCAGCGCGTCGAGGAACACCTGCGCTGGCGGCAGACCGGTCTCCGTGGCGTTGAGCGCCGTCAGCCCCGCTTCGGTGCCGTCCTGGATGGAGGCGGTGATCGAATAGAGCAGGATCCAGCCGCCGATGATCGAGATGAGCACGCTCATGACGATGCCCTTGGGCGCGGCGACGGCGGCGTTCTTCGTCTCCTCGGCGACGTGCGCCGAAGCATCGTAGCCGGTGTAGGTGTACTGCGCCATGAGCAGGCCCATGAGGAACACGAACGGCATGAACGTGAACCCGGTTTCGTTGTGCCAGGCCGTCATTGTCCAGCTGAACGACTGGTGCTTGGTCGGCATGATCCACAGGGCGCCGACGATGACGAGTACGCCGACGATATGCCACCAGGCAGAGACACCGGAAAGCAGGTTGACGAGGTTGACGCCGAAGGTGTTGAGCAGGCCGTGGGCGGTGATGATCACGAGGAAGAGCACGAAGGTGTTCAGCGCTGTGGGCACGACTCCGAAGGTCAGTGCCGCGAATGCCATCATCGTCGTCGCCGCACCATAGTCGATGGCCGCGGTGACGGCGACCTCACCGAGGAAGTTGAACCAACCGACGTACCAGGCCCAGTGCCGCTTATTGCGTTTCGCGAGACGGCCCGCCCAGAAGTACAGACCACCCGCGGTCGGATACTTCGAACACACCTCGGCCATGGCCAGGGCCACACAGAGGACGAAGACGCCGACCAGCGGCCAGCCGATGGTGATCGCCGAGGGCCCGCCCGAGCCGAGAGCGATGCTGTAGGAGGTGATGCAGCCGGCGAGAATCGAGATGATGGAGAACGAAACGGCGAAGTTGCCGAACCCCGACATCCCTCGTTTGAGCTCCTGCTTGTAGCCGAGTTCGGCGAGGCCGGCCTCATCATCGCTGAGGCCTGCGGTCGAGGGAGACGAGTCCGCGCCGTATGGTGGGTTCTTCGTCGGGTCCGGTGGAGGAGTGGCGTCATTGCTCATGGAGAACACCGTTCTGTTCGAAACGAGTTGGTCTGCGCGTGATCAGGTGCCATCCGATCGGCGATGATCGGGTTGTCAGAATGTGCCTTGGCGACACGAAATCCGAACGTATGACCGAGGTCACAGTTGAGTTCTGAGGTTGAGCATGGCACCCGACAAATGGTTTGTCAATGGTTGTTTTGCGCGTCTGCTGGGCGACAATACTCAAAATATGAGTGGACCTATTGCATAGAAAAGGATTGATGGCATACCTTAAATATGCGTACTCAGAACAGCTATCGACCAACTGAGAGTTTCCGCGAGCGGTCGCAATGACGCGCCACGATCGAGAAGAGGAACCATGAGCACTGCTCCATCACCATTGACCTTGGGCGAGCTGGAGAACGAGATCGAGTCCAGGGAAATCGACACCGTTCTCATCGCGGCCACCGATATGCAGGGTCGTCTGCAGGGAAAACGCGTCACCGGCCGCTTCTTCCTCGATGAGGTCAGAGATCACGGCACCGAAGGGTGCAACTATCTGTTGGCTGCTGACGTCGAGATGAATACTGTCGATGGCTTCGCCCTGACCTCGTGGGAGCATGGCTATGGCGACCTGATGTTCGTCCCGGACTTCTCGACCCTGCGCAGGATTCCCTGGCACCCGGGCTCGGCTATGGTCCAATGCGACCTGGCCCGCACCGATGGTACTCCGCTGGCCGTCTCACCCCGACAGGTTCTGAAAGCCCAGCTCGAACGACTCGAGGAGCACGGACTCGCTCCGATCGGCGCAACTGAATTGGAATTCGCGCTCTACAACACCAGCTATCGGGATGCGATGGTCGGCGACTACCGCAACCTCGAGGCTGCCAGCACCTACAACATCGACTACTCGCTCTTCGGCACAGGGCAGGTCGAAGAGTACCTGCACCGGCTTCGCACCGAAATGGACGGAGCAGGCCTCTATACGGAAAGCGCGAAGGGCGAATGCAACTTGGGTCAACTCGAGGTCGGGTTCCGGTACACCGATATTCTCGCCACCTGCGACAACCACGTCGTCTACAAGCTGGGTGCCAAACAGATCGCCGATCAACAGGGCCGATCGGTGACCTTCATGGCCAAGCCGAACGACCGTGAAGGCAGTTCCTGTCATATCCATATGAGTCTCAACGACCGTGACGGTACGCCCGTTTTCCCCACCGGACACGGCACTGAGATGTCGGAGACGATGCGGCAATTCGTTGCCGGAGTCGTTGCCACCCAGTACGACTTCACTTACCTCTATGCTCCGAATATCAACTCCTACAAGCGATTCGCCGACGGTTCATTCGCTCCCACCGCCGTCGGATGGGGATGGGACAACCGCACCTGTGCCGTCCGCATCGTCGGACACGGATCCGCGCTGCGATTTGAGCAGCGTGTCCCGGGCGCGGATGCCAACCCCTACCTTGCCTGCGCCGCACTCATCGCCGCAGGGGTATACGGATTGGAGAACCGATTGGAACTGCCTGAGGCGCTCGCCGGAAACGCTTACACCCAGGATGTGCCGAGCATTCCCCGGCGTCTCCACGAGGCCGTAGCGGCCTTCGACTCGTCGGCAACGGCGCGAGAATCCTTCGGCAACCAGGTCGTCGACCACTATGTCCACGCCGGCGAAGTCGAGATGGCGGCCTTCGACGCGGCAGTCACCGATTGGGAGGTCCGGCGTGGATTCGAACGGCTCTGATCTCCCGACGCACCGGCGGCCCCTCATCGGTTTGCCGACCTATTACGGGCGTGGTCAATTCGGTGTCTGGGACCGCGATGCGGCCTTCCTGCCCAGCGTCTATATCACCGCAGTCACGCGTGCGGGGGGCAGAGCCGTCCTCTTGCCGCCGGAACAGCCTTGGTCGGCAGGCGAAGTGGCCGACCTCGACGGGGTCATCCTCACTGGAGGAGACGACGTCGATCCTTCCCTGCACGGAGCCGAACCGCATGCGCGCACACAGGCGCCGAACACGCGTCGTGACAGGTTTGAGACCGCCCTCTACCGTCACGCGTCCGCTGCCGGGGTCCCTATCCTCGCCATCTGCAGGGGAGCCCAGATCGTCAATACGGTGCACGGTGGCACGCTTCATCAACATCTGCCGGATCTTGCAGGGCTTGACCCACACGAATCTGAAATCAAAGACGAGTTCGCCGAGGTGGTCGTGACTGCCGTTGCCGGCACGGCTGCTGCGCGGATCATCGGAGCCGAAACCACGGTCCGTTGCCATCACCATCAGTCCCTCGACCGCCTCGGCGATGGGCTGGTGCTCTCTGCTCGTGCATCCGATGGCACCGTCGAAGCGTTTGAGTCCGTCGATGCAGCGATGCTTGCGGTGCAGTGGCACCCGGAAGAGACTCTCGACGACCTGCGACTCTTCACCGACCTTGTCGGCAGAGCCGAACAGCGTCTTCGAGCCCGATCCACCGCGACCAATGAGGAGACCCGACCATGACCGACGTGCTCAACCCCTCGACCGGGGAGACCATCGCCGCTGTCGCAGGGCACACCGTCGAATCGACACAGGACGCGATCGGCCGTGCAGCAGACGCCTTCCAGCGCTGGAAAGCGACTGCTCCGGCCGAACGTGCCGAACTTCTACGGGCCTTCGCCCGTGCCGTTGACGCGGACATCGAGCATCTTGCCCGACTCGAAGTGGCTGAGGCCGGTCACACGATCGGAAATGCTCGGGGCGAGGCTGCGAATGTCCGCGATGTCCTCAACTACTATGCGGGCGGAGTCGAGCGCCACCTCGGTGATCAGATCCCAGTCGCCGGGGGAATCGATGTCACTTTCAATGATCCTCTTGGAGTCGTCGGGATCATCGTGCCCTGGAATTTCCCGATGCCGATCGCAGGCTGGGGTTTCGCACCGGCTCTCGCCGCTGGCAATACGGTTGTGCTCAAACCCGCCGAGCTGACCCCGTTGACGGCGATCCGCCTCGGCGAACTCGCGGTCGAAGCGGGGATTCCGGTCGACGTCTTTCAGGTGCTTCCTGGGGCGGGGTCGACCGTCGGCCAGGCATTCACGGACGACCCCCGGGTGGCGAAAATCGTGTTCACCGGGTCCACCTCGGTGGGGGAGAAGATCCTCGCAGAATCGGCCAAGACGATGAAACGTACGACTTTGGAGCTCGGCGGTAAGTCAGCGAACATCGTGTTCGCCGACGCCGACCTCGAACAGGCTGCGGCGACTGCGCCGTATGGGGTGTTCGACAACGCCGGTCAGGACTGTTGCGCCCGCTCGCGCATTCTGGTTGAGGACTCGGTGTTCGACCGCTTCCTCGAGCTGCTCGAGCCCGCGGTCAAGGGTGTCAGAGTCACCGACCCCAGCCAAGAGGACGCAGAAATGGGGCCGCTCATCTCCGCGGGCCATCTCGCATCGGTGCGGTCGTTCCTCGACGGAGTCGACGTTGCCTTCACCGGTGACGCACCGTCTGGAGCGGGCTATTGGCTCGCACCCAGCGTGGTGCTGCCGAAGTCCCCGCAGGATCGCATCGTCACCGAAGAGGTATTCGGTCCAGTGGTCACCGTCCAGCGCTTCCGTGAGGAATCCGAAGCGATCGCGATGGCCAACGACTCGCAGTATGGATTGTCCGGTTCGATCTGGACGCGCGATATCGGTCGCGGACTGCGCGCCGCCCGCGGAGTCGAGTCCGGAGCGTTATCGGTGAACTCCCATGCGGCGGTTCGCTACTCGACTCCGTTCGGTGGTTTCAAACGTTCAGGCATCGGCCGTGAGCTGGGGCCCCATGCGATGGATTCGTTCACCGAAATGAAGAACGTCTTCATCGCCACCGACTGACCGAACCGCTCATCCTCCCCTCAAGCAAAGGACTGATCAATGAACGCACCAATGACGACTACTGACCACACCTCCACTGAGATCATCTGCCGCCGCCTGCCGGGTCGCACCGCTGTCGTCACCGGAGGCGCCAGTGGAATCGGGCTCGCCACGGCGAAGAGGCTGGCTTCTGAAGGCGCCCACGTCGTCATCGCTGATTCGAACGCCGATGCCGGAGCTGCGGCCGCCGAGGCGGTCGGTGGGCTCTTCGTCGCCACCGATGTGACAGATCAGGCGGCAGTAGAGAACCTGTTCGACACCGCTGCTGCGACCTATGGAAGCCTCGACGTCGCATTCAACAATGCCGGGGTGTCCCCGACGGATGATGCCTCCATCACCGACACCGGAATCGACGTTTGGCACAAGGTCCAGGACATCAACCTGACATCGGTGTATTTGTGCTCGCAGGCGGCGCTGAAGCATATGCGAAAGCAGGGCCGCGGTTCGATCATCAACACAGCATCTTTTGTTGCGCTGATGGGCTCCGCCACCTCACAGATCTCCTACACCGCGTCCAAAGGCGGGGTGCTGGCGATGACACGTGAGCTCGGCGTGGAATTCGCCAAAGAGGGAATCCGGGTGAATGCACTGTGCCCGGGCCCGGTGAACACCGACCTGCTCCGAGAGCTCTTCGCAAAGGACCCCGAAATGGCTGCCCGGCGCCTTGTGCATGTCCCCATGGGGCGTTTCGCTGAAGCCGAGGAGATGGCGGCAGCCGTCGCCTTCCTCGCCAGCGACGATTCCTCATTCGTCACCGCCCAGTCATTCACCGTCGACGGAGGGCTGACCAACGCCTATACGACTCCACTGTGAGAAGGTGAGGACATGAGCGCAGACAGAACGAGCGCGCCGCAGGAGCAGATGACAGCATTGCGGGCGATCGCACCTGCGCGTTCGGGGAACGTCTTCGAAGAGACCATCGAGTGCCTGCTCCAGATCGTCAGGCTCGGAATCATTCCTCCCGGTCAGCGATTTCCTCCGGAACGCGAACTGGCTGAGCAGCTGGGAATCTCCCGCGCGACATTGCGTGAGGCCATTTCTGAACTGCAATCAGCCGGGTGGGTGAATGTGCGCCGCGGGCGCGGCGGCGGCACATTCGTCTCACGGTCCTACTCCGATGAGACTGGAGCAGCTGGTGTCGGCATGGCCGATCCAACGGTAGGGACCGGGCCGTCCGCAGACGAAGTCGAGGACACACTCGTTTGGCGTCGAATCATTGAAGTGGGTGTCGTCGAAGTAGCAGCCGGGCAGGATCTTTCTGCGGCCCAGCGCGGCCAGCTTGCTGCGGCAGTTGCGGCCAGTCGCGAGTCGGATCTGTCATCGTATCGACGACTCGACTCTCAGCTGCACCTGACTTGGGCGCAAATGACTGGATCGCCGAGTCTGGTCCGTTCGATGGTTGAGAGCCGTACCCGGGCGAACAAACTCCTCGGGCGGATCCCGATGATCGAACCCAATCTCATTCACTCTCACGAGCAGCATCAACGGATCCACGAGGCGATACTCGCCGGCGACCCGGAGTCTGCTCGAGCGGCGATGGCTGAACACCTTGACGGGACCGCCGCCCTATTGCGCGGGTTTCTGTCAGCACCACAGTAGGTGTCTCACGAGCCCGTGCTTCGGGCTCGTTTCGCCCCTCTGTTCCTCCCCCAATTGCTACGTGACGGCGGCCCAGCAACCTCGCGCCAGGTTGCTGGGCCGCCGTCACGTAGCAATTGGGGTTAGGATTCTTTGGCGGCGCGCTGGGCGATGCGGCCTCCGGCGAGGACCATCTCGACCTGACGAGGCGAGAGGCCGTGACGGAATTCGAAGATCCGACCCTCCACCTCGGCGGTGACGGTCTTCCCCTCGGCCAGCTCATCACGCAGCCGACGGAATTCGAGGACATCGCCTTGGGCCAGGGTCTCGTAATCGGACTCGTCGGTGAACTCGAGAGCGAGGACTCCGAAGTTCGCGAGATTCTGCCAGTGGATCCGTGCCAACGACTTCGCCACCACCACTCGCAGGCCGAGGTAGCGGGGAGCGATGACCGCATGCTCACGCGAGGATCCCTGCCCGTAGTTCTCCCCACCGACGATGGCATGGCCGCCGTCGTGCTCGGCGGCCCGAGTGGCGTAGGTGTCATCGACTTGGATGTAGACGAACTCGGAGATCTTCGGAATGTTCGACCGGTACGGCAGAACCCGTGAACCGGCCGGCATGATCTCGTCCGTCGATACGTTGTCGCCGACCTTGAGCAGGACCTCCAGGTCGATGTCGTCGGGCAGCGGTTCGAAGTTCGGCAGGGTCGAGATGTTCGAACCCTTGACGAGCTCGACCTTCCGCGCCTCTTCCGGCTCGAGCGGTGGGACGAGCATCTTGCGGTTGGCCGAGAACTTCTCGGGCAGCCTCACCTGCGGATAGTCCATACCGAGCTCACGCGGATCGGTGATCTTGCCTGTCAGCGCCGCTGCCGCCGCGGTCTCCGGCGAACACAGCCAGACCGAGTCCTCGTCGGTGCCGGAGCGACCGGGGAAGTTCCGCGGCATGGTGCGCAGACTGTTGCGCCCGACGGCCGGAGCCTGACCCATGCCGATGCAGCCCATGCACCCGGACTGGTGGATCCGAGCACCGGAGCCGACCAGTGAGGTCAGCCACCCGCCGGAGATGAGGTCGGCCAAGACCTCTCGGGAAGTGGGGTTGATGTCGAGGGAGATCTGCGAGTGGATCTGCCGGTCGGACAGCGTCTGAGCCACGACAGCGAAATCCCGGAGCCCCGGGTTCGCCGAGGAGCCGACGACGACCTGGAAGACATCCTCACCGGCAACTTCACGCACCGGGGTGACATTGCCCGGCGACGAGGGAGCGGCGATGAGCGGTTCGAGCTGCGAGAGGTCGATGGAGTCCGTGAGATCGTATTCGGCCCCGGCATCGGCGACAATTCGGGTGAAGTCCTCACCGCGATCACTGGCCTCGAGATAGTCGCGGACGGCATCGTCGGCAGGGAAGACCGTGGCAGTGGCACCGAGTTCGGCACCCATATTCGCGATGACGTGCCGATCCATGGCGGTGAGGTTCTTCAGCCCGTCACCGTGGTATTCGATGATCTTGCCGGCCCCGCCCTTGACCCCATGGCGGCGCAGCATCTCGAGGATGACGTCCTTGGCTGACACCCAATCGGGCAGCTCACCGGTGAGTTCGACACCCATGACCTGCGGGGCGCTGATGTAGAGGGGCTCACCGGCCATGGCCATGGCGATCTCGAGACCGCCGACGCCGATGGCCAGCATCCCCAGGGCTCCGGCGGCGCAGGTGTGCGAGTCCGAACCGATGAGTGTGGTGCCGGGGCGACCGAAGCGTGACTGGTGGACGGGATGAGAGACGCCGTTGCCGGCCGGAGAGAACCACAGCCCGAAACGCTGGGCGGCCGAGTGGAGGAACTCGTGATCCTCCGGGTTCTTCTCATCGGTCTGCAGCAGGTTGTGATCGACGTACTGCACGGACAGATCCGTGCGGATCCGGTCGAGGCCGAGCGCTTCGAGTTCGAGCATGACCAGCGTGCCCGTCGCATCCTGGGTCAGCGTCTGGTCGATGCGGATCCCGAGCTCGTTCCCCGGCGCAAGATCCCCGGACTCCAAATGTGATCGGATGAGCTTCTGCGCAACGTTCTCAGCCATCGTCAGCCTCCTTCGGCAGTATGCGATCCGCCGGGACCAGACCGGCCCGGCGGTCAATCCACGCTAGTCCTCACCCTAGGGGATCTCAAGGGGCCGCAGACCGGCAGAGTCTGTTGTCGTGTCCGCCTCAAAGCGCATACTGGAGTCATGCCGGAACTGCCCGAGATCGACGCGCTCGTGGAATTCCTGCGCCCACGACTCATCGGCGACTTCATCGAACGCGCCGATGTCGCAGAACTCAGCCTGCTCAAGACCGCCGATCCTCCGCTGGAATCCCTGCTCGGACTCGAGATCACCGGCGCGCGGAGAGTCGGCAAAGCCCTCATCGTCGATTTCGACGGGCTCCATCTCGTCTGCCGCTTCGCTCGTGCCGGCTGGCTGGCCTGGCACGATTCCGTGCCGAGGGCACCCGTGCGGATGGGCAAAGGCCCCCTCGGCCTGCGCGTGGCGCTCGCCTCGGGGGCCGGATTCGATCTCACCGAGGCGGGAACGAAGAAGAACGCGTCCGTGTCCCTCGTCCGTGACCTCGCCGAGGTGACCGCTCTTGCGCAGTCCGGTCCCGACGCTCTGACTGTCGACTCCCAGACCTTCGCCGAGGCTCTCGATGGGTCCCGCTCACACATCAAGACGATCCTCTGCGACCAATCGGCCATCGCCGGGATCGGCAATGCCTTCTCCGACGAGATCCTCCACTCCGCACAGCTCTCTCCCTTCGCCGCTGCGGAATCGGTCGATGCCTCGGCGCTGCGGGACACGATTCGCGAGGTGCTCGGCGATGCCGAAGAGGCCCTCGTGGGGCTGCAGCCGACGAAGATCAAGACCGCCAAGAAGAAGCTCATGCGGGTGCACGGCCGCACCGGCGAAACCTGCCCGGTCTGCGCAGCGACGATCGCGGAGGTCTCCTATGCGGAGAAGTCCCTGCAGTACTGTCCCGGCTGCCAGACCGGAGGGAAGAGACTGTCCGACCGTCGGATGGATCGCCTGCTCAGGTGACGAGAAGCCTCCACCGGTGAGGGCCAGTGTCCGTCGGAGGGGAATTATTCCTCCTGGTCGCATCGTTGTACCTGGTGGGCGACCTGAATGGGTAGTCGTCCATGACCGATCGAATACAGGAGCACAATGACGCAGCAGGTACAGATTCCCGGCACCGACCTCTCGATCTTCCCGATCAATCTGGGAGCGAACACCTTCGGCTGGACCGCTGACGAAGCGGAGTCTCATGCCGTGCTCGATGCCTTCACCGCCGCCGGCGGCAACTTCATCGACACCGCCGAGTCCTACCCGGCCTGGGTTCCGGGCAACACGGGCCGCGAATCCGAGACCATCATCGGCACCTGGCTGGCCGCCCGCGGCAACCGCGACAAGGTCGTCATCGCCACGAAGGTCGGTGACCACCCGGATCACAAGACACAGGATCCCGAGTACATCCGCACCGCCATCGACGCTTCGCTCGAACGACTCCAGACCGATTACGTCGACCTCTACTATGCTCACCGCGACGATGAGGTGACCCCCATCGCCGATATCGCCCGCGTCTTCGACGAGATCGTGCGCGCCGGCAAGGCACGCTACGTCGCCGTCTCGAACTACTCCCCGCAGCGGCTCGGCGAATGGCTTGCCGTCGCCGAGGAGGAGGGGCTGGCCCAACCCGTGGCCATCCAGCCGCAGTACAGCCTCGTCTTCCGGCATGAGTACGAGGCCGAGCTGGCCCCTGTCGCCATCGAGCACAAGCTCGGGGTCTTCAGCTACTTCAGCCTGGCCGCCGGCTTCCTCACCGGCAAGTACCGCACCGAGGCCGACCTCGAAGGGGCCAGCCGCGGCGGAATGGTCCAAGGCTACTTCAACGCCGAGGGCCTCAAGGCCGTCGACGAACTCGTCGCCGTGGCCGAAGCCAGAGACGCAGCCCCGGCGACCGTGGCACTGGCCTGGCTGCTGGCCAAGGGCGTCACCGCGCCGATCGCCTCGGCCCGCACCCCCGAACAGCTCGACGCTCTCATGTCCGCACCGAGCCTCGAGCTCACCTCGGACGAGTTCTCCCGCCTCGACGCGGCCTCAGCGACTTTCGCCTGAGTCGAAGAGCTCCTCGCTCACCCCGTGGGCGCGCAGAATCACCTCGGCGATCTCCGTGAGGAATTCGCCCGTCGGTCTGCGCTCCGCGGCCGGTGTGCGCACGCGCTGGACCAGCGCCTCGGTGATCCCTCCGACGAGGACGAGGCTTGTGAGGTCCAGCGCGTTCTCATGTCCCCGCCGGTCGCGACCGGCGGGCAGACCATAGATGGGGAGCACGCGTTCGACGGCAGAATCCACGGATGCGGCGAGCAGAAGCATCGTCTCCCTCCTCCGTTCCTCGAGAGACTCGCTGACGCCGACGGCCTCGACCTCGAGGACTCGAGCCTTGCGCTCGTCGTCGAGCATGGGCATGAGCGCCGCTGAGACGATGTGCACTCCCGCTTCGAGGAGCGTGACTCCCTGTGGAACCGAGATGGCGGCCAATGCCGCAGTGATCTCCTCGTTGAGCACGATGTAGAGACGCTCGAGCAACGGCTCCTGCGCGGAGAAGAGCTCATAGAACGAACGGCTCGAGACCCCGGATTCCTGACACAGCGCCTGCACACTCGTATGGCGGAAGCCGACCGTCCCGTAGAGCTCGAGCGCGGCGTCAAGGAGCCTGTCACGCCGAGCTTCGTCGCGCTCGGCACGAGAGGTCCCGCGCCACAGGCCAGGGGCCGGGGCGGAAGCGGTCTCGTCGAAGTTCATTACCCCAGTGTAGTGAAAATTATGATTTTCAATGGCATGATGTGTGACATGCCTTACACAGTCAGACAGAAGGATCGCGCTCCTGCGATCACCGAACCGATCCCGGCCGACCCGACGCTGCCGTCGGTCTGCGTCATCGGCGCCGGCCCCTCGGGCCTTTCCGCGGCCAAGGCCCTCTACACCGCCGGAGTCCCCTTCGACTGCTTCGAGAAGGGCAGCGCCTTCGGCGGCAACTGGCTCTTCGACAACCCCAACGGTGTCAGTGCCTGCTACGAGACGCTGCAGATCAACACCTCATGCCCGCGCATGGCCTTCTCGGATTTCCCGATGCCGGAGTCCTATCCGGCCTATGCCAGCCATGACCAGGTCCACGCCTACTTCCGCGACTACGTCGACCACTTCGGATTCGGCCATACGATCACCTATGACACCGAGGTCCTCGATGTCAGACGAGACGGCCGCCGGTGGGCCGTCGACATCGAATCCGCAGGAGTGCGCGAGACGCGCACCTATGATGCGGTGATGGTGGCCAACGGCCACCACTGGGATGCCAGATGGCCGGAACCGGCCTACCCGGGGCAGTTCGACGGCGAACAGATCCACGCCCACGATTATCGCAGCGGAGACCAGCTGGACGATCGCGACATCGTCGTCGTAGGGGCAGGGAACTCGGCGATGGACATCGCCGTCGAAGGATCCCACCGGGCGCGCAACGTCACCCTCTCCATCCGCCGCGGACAGTGGGTGATGAAGAAGACGGTGTTCGGCGCCGCCACTGACCAGGTCGCTCTGCCCGGATGGGTGCCCTGGTGGGTGACCAGCGCGAGGCTGCGCCTCGGCGCGCTCCTCTCGGGCGGACTGAAGAAGTACGGGTTGGCCGAAGCCGCCGCACTCACCGGGCCAATCGCATCCGGTGCAGTCGGATGCGATCCGGGACCGCCTCGGTGCAGGTGCCATCACGGTCCGGCCCGGGATCGAACGGCTCGAGAAGGACCGGGTGGTGTTCACCGACGGTTCTTCGGCCACAGCCGATCTCATCGTCTGGGCCACGGGCTACCGGGTGAGCTTCCCCTTCTTCGACCCCGGCCTCATCTCCGCCGAGAACAACGATCTTCCCCTGTGGAAGAGGATGGTCCACCCGGATCGGCCGGGACTGTTCTTCATCGGTCTCCTCCAGCCGGTCGGCGCGGTGATGCCGCTGGCGCAGGCTCAGTCCGAGCTCGTCGTGAAGGTCCTCACCGGAGAATGCGAACTGCCGAGCCGCAGGGACATGGTCAAGACGATGCACGACGACGATCAGCGGAACAAACGCCAGTTCTACGACTCTCCCCGCCATACGATGCAGGTCGACTTCGACCACTACCTGTGGGACCTGAAGCGGGAGATGCGCAGAGGGAAGGTGGCCGCGTGAACAGGCGGAAGACCCCAGATATCAGAGTCGTTGCGGTCACCGGGGGAGCGCGTGGCATCGGTGCGGAGATCGCGACCGCCTTCAGGGCGACCGGAGCCGAGGTTGCGATCGGCGACACCGATCGACAGGCGGCCGAACAGACCGCTCGCGAATCCGATGTGCACGCCTACTCCCTCGACGTCACTGACCCCGCATCCATTGAGGACTTCCTCGGGCAGGTGCGCGGCGACCTCGGCCCCATCGACGTCTTCGTCAGCAACGCCGGACTCATGTGGGTCGGTCCCTTCGCCGAGGAGCCGCATTCGGCCGCACGTGCCCAGGTCGAGGTCAACCTCCTCGGCGTGATCAACGGAATCAAGGCGGTGGCACCGGCCATGGTCGCTCGCGGGCGCGGTCATCTCATCACCGTGGCCTCGGCGGCATCGATCCTGCCGACGCCGGGTGAGGCGAGCTATGCGGCGACGAAGCACGGGGTCCTCGGCTATCTCAAGGCCGTGCGTGCCGAGCTGCGCGGCCGCGGTGTGCAGATCACGGCGATCATGCCCGGAGTCGTCGACACCGCCCTTGGGGCGGGCACGTCGAGCGGTGCGGCGAAGCTGCTCAGTCCCGCCGAGGTGGCCGCGGCCGTGGTCAAGTCAGCCTTCCGCCCCCGCTTCGAAGTCACTCTGCCCGGTTTCATCGGACCGGCCGTGCGAGTGGCCGGACTCCTGCCCACCGGGCTGAGGGACCGCCTCTTCGGCGCGCTGGTGCCCGACCAGGTTGCGCAGGTGCGGCCGGAAGAGCGTCGCGGCTATGAGCGGAGTTTCACTCTTCCGGAGCGGTGATCCCCTCCGGCGCTGACCCGACGAGGACGGCGGCGGCGCGTTCGGCGATCATGATCGTCGGGGCGTTCGTATTGCCGGTGGGCACAAGCGGCATGATCGAGGCATCCGCGATGCGCAGCCCCTCGAGCCCGCGGACCTTGAACGACGTCGGATCGACGACGGCGGACTCATCCTGGCCCATCCGGCACGTGCCGACCTGGTGGTGGTAGGTCACGACCGAGCCGCGGACGTAGTCCTCGAGGTCCTCATCGGCGACCTCGGGGCCGGGGTAGATCTCGGTCGGCTGCCACGGTGCCAGAGCCTCGGTCCGCCCGATCTGCCGGCACTGCCTGACCGAGGCGACGAGCGCGTCGACATCGGCTTGTGCGGAGAGCACATTCGGGTTGATGATGATCGCATCCTGCGGATTCGGTCCGCTCAGCGTCACCTCGCCGCGGCTCTCGGGCCGGACCAGTCCGCCCTGGAGGGTGAAGGCCCCTCCCGGCCCGGGCCCCGACTGCACCTGAGGGGCGGAATCCTGGGCGTACATCGGCACGGAGAAGAAGAGCGGCTGAGTGTCGGGGACGGGCAGTTCGGGTCGGGACTTCCAGAACAGATGCACCTCGGCGGGGGCGACCTCACCCATCGGCACCTCTGTCTCGCCGGTGGAGAAGATGACGGGGGACAGCCAATGGTCCTGGAGGTTCTTGCCGACCCCGGGCAGGTCATGGATGGGCTCGACCTCGACGGCGCGCAGCTCCTCGGCCGGTCCGACGCCTGAGCGCAGGAGCAGCTCCGGTGAAGCCAGGGCGCCGGAGGTGAGGATGACTTCATCGGCGGTGAGTTCACCCGTGCGACCGCGGAGGTCCACCTCGACGCCGGTGACCTGCTTGGTCTCGTCGATGAGCAGCCTGCGGGCATGAGTTGAGGTCAGCACCGTGAGATTGCCGTCGCCGAGGCGGGGCTTGAGGTAGGCCCGCCACGTGTTCAGGCGTTTGCCCTCGCGGACATTGAGCTGGATCCGGGAGATGCCTTCGACGCTGCCGGAGTTGTAGTCGGGGTTATAGCTCAGGCCCGCCTGTTCGCCGGCGACGACCATATCCTCCTGGAGCGGGTTGCGCTCGTAGTCGATGCGCACGTCCAAGGGGCCCTCGGCGCCGCGGGTCTCGGTGACCTCGCCGTCATAGTTCTCGATCGCGCGGAACACCGGCGAGACCTCGTCCCAGGACCAGCCTGGGCAGCCGGAATCGACCCACTGCTCGTAGTCCCAGGCATCACCGCGAACCCAGATCACGGCATTGAGGGCATTGGATCCGCCGAGGACCTTACCGCGCGGCAGATGGATCCTGCGGTTCATCGCCCCAGGCTGCGGGACCGTGTAGTAGTCCCAGTCCTGCGCGGAGTGCCAGATGAGTCCGAGGTTGTTGAGGTGATCGATGTTCGGGTTCGTCTCATCCCCGCCTGCTTCAATCAGGCACACACTCTTACCGGCGTCGATGAGCCTGCGGGTGATCACGCACCCGGAGGATCCAGCGCCGATGACGATGTAGTCGAAGTGCTCGGTGGGCAGTTCGGTCGGGAACGCGGAGGGCTCGCCGGTCGTCGCGGCGGCGCTGCCTGCGGTGCTGTCGGTAGTCATGGCCTCAGGCTAGTGAGGCGCGTCACGGTGCGGGAAGAGTCCGCCTGTCTGGGTGCACGCAGAGGCAAGCAATTCGGCCGGACCTGCGTGGAAAGTCAAGAAACCGCGTCGGCAGGCCCAGACGGATTTGACGGCGCCGATCTCTGCAGTATGCGGACCGAACGGTCGGTAATTCCCGGGATGGTGGTGACTCTCCGTTTCGGTGGGGATAGAGTGGCCGCACAGAGGTCGCCGCCGCTGAGGTCGGCGAACGTTCGCTTTCGTGAAGGACGAAGATGTTACTTGAGGGCACAGCGTCTGACTTCGACAGTTGGCAGAGCCTGGTTTCGGGCTCGTTCGTTCCGCTGGACACCGAGCCCCAGCGTCGAGGCGGTTTCAATGGGCGCATCAGCGCGCGGGACTACGATTCCGTCGTCATGTCCTATATCAATGCCAATCCTCATGCAGTGCTGCGCACGCCTGGGCTGATCTCGCAGGGGGCTTCCGCGCAGGACACAGCTGGGCCGACCTCGAGCTACTATAAGGTCTCACTCCAGCTCCAAGGTTACGGACTGCTGATTCAGGACGGCCGAGAAATGGCGCTGTCGCCGGGATCGCTGGCGATCTACGACACCTCCCGCCCCTACACGCTCAGCTTCGACAGCGACTTCTCTTCCTATGTGATGATGTTCCCGCAAGCGCGGGTCAACCTGCCCCGAGGCACCGTCGAGCAGCTCACCGCCACTCCGATCGGCGCGGATCACCAGCTCGGCGGGCTCGCCGCACAGCTCATCACCCAGGCCGGCGCAATGCTGCCGACCCTGAGCCGGTCGGTCAGCGTGCGATTGGCCGGAAATGTCGTCGACCTGCTCACGACCGTGATGGCCGATGAGCTCTCAGAGGCAGGGGACGGACCCGATGAACGACAGCGGCTCTGGTCCGATATCACTGCCTACATCGAAGCGAATCTTGCCGACCCGCAACTCTCGCCCTCGACCATAGCCGCCGCGCACTTCATCTCAGTGCGGACCCTGCATCAGATCTTCGAAGGCAGCGGGGAGACGGTCGCCGGCGACATCCGTCGGCGCCGAATCGAGCGGTGCCGCCAAGATCTTGCCGATCCGCTTCAGCGTCAGGTCCCGGTTGCGGCGATCGGCGCTCGTTGGGGGCTTGGCGATCCCGCCCACTTCTCCAGGCTCTTCCGCGGTGCCGTGGGCCAGCCTCCAGCGGGATATCGACGAAGCACCCTGGGCTCTTCTGCAAGCTGAGCGAAAACGGTGAATGGGCCGGTGCACCGATCGTCAACAACGGTGCCCCCAAAGCCAAGACGCACATCGGTCTCGCGAGTCATGCTGGCAGTACATCCATTCCTGTTAGGCGGATCACATGAGCATTCACGACGTGACCTGCTCACCTCGGCCCCCTGTCCGAGCAACTGACACAAGGAGAAACATGACCACCGAGCTCACGACCACCGACGCCCTGCTGGCCGCGATCGACGACCCCAGCGGACGCGAGATCCACGACCCCGCCACCGGTGAGGTCGTCGGCCGCACCCGTGAAGGCAGCCCCGCCGACATCGATGCCGCGGTCGCATCCGCCCGCCGCGCCCAGCCCGGCTGGGCCGCGAAATCCTCGCAGGAGCGCAGCGACCTGCTCAACCGGGCCGCCGATGCCATCGAATCCTCCGCCGAGGCGCTGGCCGAACTGCTCTCCCGCGAACAGGGCAAACCGCTCAACGGTCCCAACGCCCGCTTCGAGGTCGGCGCCTGTGCCGCCTGGCTGCGAGCCAATGCCGCCTTCGAACTCGAGCCCGAGGTCCTCGTCGACGATGAGGAGACCCATGCGGAGCTCCACTACGATCCGGTCGGCGTCGTCGGTGCCGTCGGCCCCTGGAACTGGCCGATGATGATCTCCGTGTGGCAGTTCGCCCCCTCTCTGAAGATGGGCAACACCGTCGTGCTCAAACCCTCGGAATACACTCCGCTGTCCGTGCAGGCGCTCGTGGCTGTGGTCAATCAGGTGCTGCCGGCCGATGTACTCTCCATCGTCCCCGGCGACGGGAAGGTCGGAGCGGCGCTGACCGATCACGCCGATGTCGACAAGATCATGTTCACCGGCTCGACGAAGACCGGTCAGGCGATCATGCGCTCAGCGGCAGACAGCCTGGCCCGCATCACTTTGGAACTCGGCGGCAACGACGCGGGCATCGTGCTCGCCGATGCCGATCCGGCGGCGATCGCCGGAGACCTGTTCTGGGGCGCTTTCATCAACACCGGTCAGACCTGTGCGGCGATGAAGCGTCTCTATGTGCCCGAATCCCTCTACGACCAGGTCTGCGAGGCCCTCGTCGAGGTGGCCGGACAGTCGCCGATGGGTGTGGGCCTGGAAGAGGAGAACGTCCTCGGCCCCCTGCAGAACAAGCAGCAGTACGATATCGTCGCCAGGCTCGTGCAGGCGGCGAAGGACGGGGGAGCGCGGGTGCTCATGGGAGGCGACCCCGTGGACGATCAGCCCGGCTACTTCTACCCCACGACGCTGGTCGCTGACATCGACAACGACAATCCGCTGGTTGCCGAGGAGCAGTTCGGGCCGGTGCTGCCGATCATCAAATACACCGATCTGGAGCAGGCCATCGAATGGGCCAACGGGCTCGACGTCGGACTCGGTTCCTCGGTGTGGGGCACCGACCTCGATGCCTGCCGGAACGTCGCGGCTCGTCTTGAGGCGGGATCGACGTGGATCAACAAGCACGGCGCCGTCGACCCGCGGATCCCCTTCGGTGGAGTGAAGAAGTCCGGGTTCGGGCTCGAATTCGGACTCGAAGGACTCAAGCAGGTCAGCGTCCCGCACGTCATCAGCTGGTGAGGACCGACTGCTTTGCGGCGGCTGCCGCGGGCACGACCTCACGGACGATCTCCAGTGTCCTGGCCAACGCCATCGACGGGTTATTGCAGCGCCAGCCGAGGGCGAGGGTGAAGGCATCTCCGCCCTCGGCGAGTTCGACATAGCGGACGCCGTCGATGCGGATGTGGTCCGATGAGGCGACGACGATAGCCACACCCACCTGTGCTCCGACCAAGGCCAGCAGGCTGTAGGGGTCCGGTGCCTCCTGCACGACGTGCGGGAGGAAACCGGCCTCGTCGGCCAGCCGCATCATCACCTCCCTGACCTGGGAGCCGTGTGCCGGGGCATAGGAAATGAAGGGCTCATCAGCGAGATCGGCCATGGAGACCTGATCCGCATCGGCCAGCGGGTGGGTGATCGGAACTGCGGCCATCACGGTCTCCCGGCGGATGACGTGGACTGCCACGCCGGTCGGGGCCGGAGGGCTGACGACGGCGAGGTCCATGTCTCCGTCTCGCAGTGCCTGAGCGGCCTGTCCGCAGTACATCTGCGGATTGAGTTCGAGGCTGATGCCCGGCTGTCTGGCGGCCACCTCACGGGCGATCCGGGACAGGATCGAATAGCCGCTGGTCCCACCGAAGCCGATGCGTACTCGTCCGACCGCTCCATCCTGGGCCGCGCGGGCGATGCGCGCTGCACCGTCGACCTGCGTGCGGATGGACTGTGCAGGGTCGAGCATCGCCTCACCGGAGGCGGTGAGTCGGACTCGTCTCGTCGTGCGCTCGAAGAGCTTGACCCCGAGCTCCTTCTCCAGAGATCGGATCATCTGGCTCAGAGCCGGCTGAGCGATGTGCAGCTTCTCAGCGGCGCGTCCGAAGTGCAGTTCTTCGGCGACCGCGATGAAGGCGTTGAAATGTCTGAGCTCCACCATTTCTCTCCTGTAGATTGATAGGCCAAATCAATCAATCCACTCAATATTAGGTCTTGGACGTGATGTAATTCCACTGGCAGGCTGGAAGAGCACGCCTCTCAGCCACCGAACACCCGAGGAGACCTCCATGACCGTTGCAGCCGACCCCTCCGACCTCCTCGACCTCGCAGGACTCTTCAGCGAGACCGAGCTCGAACTCCGTGACCGGGTGCGGGCCTTCGTCGATGAGCGGATCCGACCGAACATCGCCGACTGGTACGAGAACGCGGTCTTCCCGCGCGAGATCGTGGCCGAGATGGGCGAACTCGGACTGCTCGGCATGCACCTCGACGGATACGGGTGCCCGGGACGCTCTGCCGTCGAGTACGGGCTGGCGGCACTCGAGCTCGAGGCCGGGGACTCCGGACTGCGCACCTTCGTCTCCGTGCAGGGCTCACTGGCGATGTCCGCGATCCACAAGTTCGGCTCGGAGGAGCAGAAGAATCGCTACCTGCCGGGCATGGCCGCAGGCGAGATCATCGGCTGCTTCGGCCTGACCGAACCGACCGCGGGATCCGATCCCGGCTCTATGGCCACCACCGCCGAACGAAACGACGATGGATCCTGGAGACTCAACGGTGCCAAGCGGTGGATCGGGTTGGCCTCGATCGCCGATGTCGCCGTCATCTGGGCAGCTACCGATGAGGGGATCCGCGGCTTTCTCGTCCCCACCGAGACGGCCGGACTCACAGCGACCCCGATCGAGGCGAAGCTGTCGATGCGCGCCTCCATCCAGTGCGACATCGAACTCGATGACGTCGAACTCCCCGCCGAGGCGGTTCTGCCCGAGACCTCGGGACTCAAGGGACCCTTCTCTTGCCTCAACGAGGCCCGGTACGGAATCATGTGGGGTGCCATGGGTGCCGCCCGTGACTCCTTCGAGGTCGCACTGGACTATGCACAACAGAGGATGCAGTTCGACAAGCCGCTCGCGGCCTACCAGATCACCCAGGAGAAGCTGGTGAACATGGCCCTCGAAATCCAGAAGGGCCTCCTGATCGCCGTGCAGACGGGCCGACTCAAAGATGCCGGGACTCTCGACCCGGTGCAGATCTCGGTCGGCAAACTCAACAACTGCCGTGAAGCCATTCAGATCTGCCGCGAGGCCCGCGCCATGCTCGGCGGCAACGGCATCACACTCGAGTACTCACCGCTGCGGCATGCCAACAACCTCGAATCCGTGCGCACCTACGAAGGCACCGACGAGGTCCACACCCTCATCCTCGGCCGTCACATCACAGGCGAGCAGGCCTTCCGGTGATTCCGGTCAAGGCACCAGTCGACGAAGTCGCCGGCTTCGACTCGGGCCGTCTGCGAAGGCTGCTTTCGCAGCAGCGACCACCAGTATTCGAAGAGTTCGCGCCGCCGTCGCGCGACCTTCGCCGAGCCCTTCCTGCCTGTCGATCTCATCGAAAAATTGTTGTGTGATCTTCACGTCGCGGATCGTGACCCATTGGCCACTGCCGGGCATGCTCGTCGCCTCGCTGTGCACGCACAATCCACGTGAGTGAAGGTTCGTGGGGGCTATCGATCCCCGGCGGATGTCTTGGGAAACCCGACCTCGGTCAGCTCTTCGGACACCGTCCACAGTCGTTCTGCCACCTCGGCGTTCTTGGCCTGGATGGAGCGTTCGACGAGCGTCGGTGCACCGCGAGCACCGAAGAGGCCGCCCGGACCCACGTAGCTGTTGCCCGGGACGTCCGCGACGGCCGCGGCGAGCGTCGGCAGCACACCGTACTGTCCACTCTGCGCGACCATCCCGATGAACGCATTGCTGATCGCGCCGCGCAGTCCATTTCCCGGGGCCGCGAACAGATTCGTCCGCGCCAGACCCGGATGGGCGGCAACGGCGATGAGAGGAGAGGAGCTCTCCTTCAGACGCCTGTCGAGTTCGGAGGTGAAGAGCAGGTTCGCCAGTTTGGACTGCGCATAGGCAGGCATCGGCCGGTACCGTCTGCGCTCCCAATTGAGGTCATCGAAATCGATCGTGCCTGACCGATGAGCCAGGGACGAGAGCGTGACCACGCGATCGCGGATCTGCGGAAGCAGCAGGTTCGTGAGCGCGAAGTGGCCGAGATGGTTCGTCCCCAACTGCGATTCGAAGCCGTCGGCGGTGCGTCTGAACGGCGGAATCATGATCCCGGCGTTGTTGATGAGGATGTCGATCGGATCAGTGAAAGCTTCTGCGAACGACCGCACGGAGCCGAGATCGGCGAGGTCGAGCTCTCGGACCTCGACCTCGCCCTCCAAGGCTTCCGCCGCCGCTCGCCCCTTCTCGAGGCTGCGCACGGCCAGCACGACTCGGGCGTCCATCCCCGCCAATACGAGTGCGGCGGCATTGCCGAGTCCGCTGTTCGCTCCGGTGATGACGACGGTGCGTCCGGCCATCGAAGGGATGGTGTATTCGAGAGGCGTCGGCATATACGCCATCGTAGACGGTGCTCGTTCGGGCCCGCATGCTCCCAACGGCGTCTGATGGTGCTCGCCCGCTCCCGCCCGCTCTCGTCCGCTTTCTTCCGCGAACATCCGATCGCATTCAGCGAGCCGCGTGAAGGCGGAAAATGTTAGGCTTGCCTTCGTGCCGAAGACTCCCTCAACAGGTTCGATCCTCCTCCGCAGAGCCGCCCGGCGCCGCCTCAGACTGCTTGTGTCAGGAGCCATCACTCTGTCCATGTGGCAGGTCTGCGAAGCGCTCGTTCCCGTCGCCATCGGAATCATCGTCGACCGTGCGATCATTCCTCTGTCGATTCCGGCGCTCATCCTCTCAATCATCGGCCTCGGACTGCTCTTCACGATCCTCAGCCTCGGCTACCGCTTCGGATCCCGCTTCTGCAACGCCGCCCGCGAACACGAAGCACACGCACTGCGCGTCGAGATCACGCACGCCGCGCTCACCTCGGCGACGCTGCCGGCCGACCGTGCCTCCGGTGAGGTCCTGTCCATCGCCTCGGCCGACGCGGACACCGCCGCCCAATCCTTCGCCCAGGCCGGCCGCGGCATCGCCTCCGTGCTCGGCATGGTCACCGCCTGCATCTTCCTCCTCATCGCCGACCCGGTGACCGGCCTCGTCGTGCTCATCGCCGTGCCCATCGGCCTCCTCATCGTCGCCCTCCCGGGCCGTTCGGTGTCCTCGAAGGCCGCGGCACAGCTCGAAGCCGTCGCCCGGGCGGGCCGATCGGCCTCCGACCTCATGCACGGCCTGCGCGTGATCAAAGCCATGGGCGGGGAGGACTGGGCGGTGCGCCGCTATCGGAAGACCTCCGATGACGCCGCAGCTGCCGGCATCGCCACGGGGGAGAGGACCGGACGCCTGGCCGGACTCGGGGCCCTCGTGATGTCGACGGTGCTCGCCATCGTCCTCGTCGTCGCAGGGCTGCGCCTCATTGACGGGCAGATGAGCGTCGGGGCACTCATCGGCATCCTCGGAATGACGGCCTTCCTCACCGAACCGATGCGCGCGCTCGCCGACATCGTCGGCCTCTTCGCTCAATCCCACGGCGCCGCCCACCGCATCGCCCGGCTGCTCAATGACATCGACACAGAGGCGGACCCCTCCGCCGAAGACGATCCCTCCGCCGAGGCGGCCCACCCCTCCGAAGCCCCCACACCGTCCCCGTCGGTCACCGTCGACGACACCGCGATCAGTGTCAGCGGGTGGGCGGTCGGCGAGGGCCGCAGCATCGACTTCACCACCGAGTTCGGATCGCTGACCTGCATCGTCACCCCCGATGCTCGAGCAGAGTCCGAACTCCTCGCGGCCCTGGCCGGCCACGCCCGCGGTGCCGGACCGGATCGGATGATCGTCTCGCCCCACACCGTCGACCTGTTCGAGGGAACGATCCGCTCGAACATCACGATGATCGTCGGCACGACCGACCACCCGGTCACCGAGGAGGTGCTCACCGCCTCGGGGACGGATGAGCTCCTCGGCTTCGTCGACGGGGGACTGAACCACCGGATCCAGGAACTCGGCGGAAACCTCTCCGGCGGCCAGCGCCAGCGTGTGGCCCTGGCCCGGGCGCTCGACGCCGACCCCCGCGTCCTCGTCCTCCACGAACCGACCACCGCCGTCGATGCCGTCACCGAGGCCCGCATCTGCGCGGGAGTGTCCCGGCTGCGCCGAGAGGACGAGGCGGCAGCGACGATCATCATCACGAGCTCCCCGGCGTTCCTCGCCGCAGCCGACACCGTGGTGTTCGCACCCGCCGCAGGACCGGTGCTCATCGGCCACCATGCCGACCTCCTCACTGCCGAAGGTGCCAGCGCTGAGGCCTACCGTCAGGCGGTCACCCGATGACTGCGCCCACGCAGACCACCCTGTCGATCGCCACGCGTCGTCGCTCCTTCGCCCACCTCGCCCCGCTGCTGCGCCGACGCGGCGGCTGGATCGTCCTGCTCTTCGTCGCGGGCGTGGCCAACGCCGGGGCCGGACTTGTCGGACCGTGGGCGATCGGCCGCCTCGTCGACGAATTGCCCGCCGGAGCGGGGGCCGACGTGGTCTGGACCAGCGCGATCGCCGTCGCAATCGCCGGCATCGTCATGGCCGTGGGCACCTGGATCGGCGCCTGGGCTCTGGCCCACGTCGCCATGCCGGTCGTCGCCGAACTGCGCACCCAGGTCGTCGAATCCGCTCTGAGCCTCGAATCCCAGCGGGTCGAGAAGACCGGCACCGGCGACCTCGTCTCCCGCGTCGCCGACGACTCCCGCAAGATCAGCGAGGCCGCTGCCCAGGTGCTGCCGCTGGTCGTCGAGTCCCTCCTCGTCGTCATCGTCTCCGCCGCCGGCCTGGCCGCCATCGACTGGCGCCTGGGCATCGTCGGCCTCGCAGCTCTGCCCATGTATTGGCTCACCCTGCGCTGGTACCTGCCCCGATCGGAACCCATCTACAAGCAGGAACGTGCCGCATTCGGCCGACGTGCCGGCCGCCTCCTCGGCGGACTCACCGGGGCGAAGACCCTGCGTGCCTACCGTGCCGAGGCCGGGGAGCTGCGCCGCATCGACTCCGCCTCCGGGGAGGCCCGCGACCTGTCGATCGATGTCTTCCGCTTCCTCACACGTGCCTTCGGCCGCAACAACCGCGCCGAGGCCGTCGTGCTCTCGCTGCTCCTCATCACCGGATTCGTCCTCGTCTGGTTCGGCGAGTCCACCGCCGGCGCCGTGACGACCGCGGCCCTGGTCTTCCACCGCCTGTTCAACCCCATCGGAGCTCTCGTCGGACTCTTCGACCAGATCCAATCCGCCGGTGCCTCGCTGACCCGCATGGTCGGCGTCATCGACGAAGCCACGACCTCGCCGAGGCGGCCCATCGACCCCGGAACCGCTGACCCGGCGCTCGTGCTCGAGGATCTGTGGTTCACCTACGACGAGGACCCGAACTCGAGCAACCACGTGCTTACGGGCGTGAGCTTGCGCATCGACCCCGGAGAGGTCGTCGCCGTGGTCGGCACGACGGGCGCCGGGAAGTCGACCTTGGCGCGGATCGCGGCGGGACTGTCCGCTCCCACCCGCGGACGGGCCGCACTCGTCTTCGGCGGAGCCGCCTCGGCGGGGAAGCCTTCGCAGGACCTGACCGCACTGCCGGAGACGGTGCTGCGCGAGCACATCGCAATGGTCGCTCAAGAGGTGCACACGTTCAGCGGAACCCTGCGCGACAATGTGGCTCTGCCCGTGCCCGAGGCCGGTGATGACCAGGTGCGCTCGGCACTCGAGGAGGTCGGTGCCGGCTGGGTGAGCACACTGCCCGCGGGCCTCGACACCGAGATCGGGGACGGCGGAACCCGGCTGACGGCGGTGCAGGAGCAGACGATCGCGTTGGCGCGACTCGCGCTCGCGGACCCCGATTTCGCCATCCTCGACGAGGCGACAGCCGAGGCCGGATCCGCCGGTGCCCATGTTCTCGAGCAGTCGGCGCGGGCGGCGCTGGGCTCACGCGGGGCACTCGTCGTGGCTCACCGCCTCAGCCAGGCAGAGACCGCGGACCGCGTGCTCGTCATGGAGCACGGACGGGTCATCGAAGAGGGCACCCACGACGAACTCGTCGCCGCCGGCGGTCGCTACGCCGAGCTGTGGGCAGCCTGGTCGGCCTGAGCGCGCGGACCGCCGGGCCTCAGCGCAGCCCGAGGACCGTCGTGGCGATCGTGAAGTAGATGATGAGGCCGGTGGCGTCGCAGAACGTGGAGATGAAGGGATTGGAGAAGACCGCAGGGTCGGCCCCGACCTTCTTCGCGATGATCGGCATGAGACCTCCCACGGTCGCGGCCATCATGCACACCGACAGCAGCGTCAGCCCGATGACCAGACCGATCGCCCACTCGTAGACGAGCCCGGCGATGATGAAGCCCAGTGCACCGAGCACCGATCCCAGCAGCGCACCGACCCGCAGCTCCCTCCAGATGACCCTGCCGAGATCGCGGATGCGCACCTCGCCGACGGCCAAAGCGCGGGTGACCGTGGTCGCGGCCTGGTTGCCGGTGTTGCCGCCGGTTCCGGTCAGCAGCGGGATGAAGAGGGCGAGGACGACGACCTGATCGAGGCGGTCCTCATAGACCTCGAGGACCTGGACGGTGAGGATCGCAGACACGGCGAGGACGAGCAGCCACACGATGCGGCTGCGCACCAGGCGCATGATCGTCGAAGACAGGTAGGAGCGGTCGAGCGGTTCGGTACCGGACCCGCGGGCGAAGTCCTCAGCGTCTTCCTCGTCGATGATGTCAAGGACGTCATCCATGGTGAGGATGCCGACGAGGCGGTCCTCCTGGTCGGTCACCGGCATCGCGATGAGCCGGTGGGAGAGGAACTCACGAGCGGCTTCCTCACGGTCGGTCAGCGCATGAGTGCTCAGCGAATCGCGGACGATGTCCTCGATGACGGTATCCTCGTCGGCGGCGATGAGGTTGCGCAGCGACACCACTCCGCGCAGCACCCGACCGGGGCCGACGACGGGCAGCAGGTAGACGGTTTCGGGACCGTCGATGCGAGCGCGCACGACCTCCATCGCCTCGGCGGCGGTCCAGTCCTCGTGGATGCCGAGCACCTCGGGGGACATGTACCGACCGATCGCGGATTTCGGGTAGCCGAGGACCGCCGAGGTCATCGCCCGTTCCGTCGCCGTCAGCCCCTTCATCAGGCGGCTGGCGACCCCCGCAGGCAGTTCGCCGAAGAGTTCGGCACGGTCATCGGGGTCGAGGCCGTCGACGATGTCGGCGACCTCGGGTTCACGGAGATTGCCGATGAGTTCGGCCTGGTAGGCAGGAGGCAGGTCCTCGAAGACGTCGAGCGCCTCCTCCTTCGTCAGCACCCGGAAGAGCATCGCCGACTGCAGCGGCGTGGACGTGTGGACGAGACGTCCGATCTCGGCACGCGGCACCTGCCGGGCGAGAGCGGCGATCTCATCGAGACTTCGGGGATCGATCCGGCCCGTGAGCGCGGATTCGAGTCGGTCGGCTGCCTCGGTGCTCGCTCTCATATCCGCCACGAATTCCCCCTTGTCTCGTATGGACTTCTCCGCAGTCCACCCTAGGGCATGGGCAGAGGATGAGGGAGCCTGCGTTCGACTTCGCCGTCGGGACTCTTCGGACCATGCCGAAGTGCCGCGGTCCTACGATGAAGACCTCACCCGGAGATCACCGGCCACCGCGCCCGGCATCGCCGCAATCTCAGCGGCGAACGCCGACGACATGCGCGTGACGACGTGTCGAAGAACGGAGCACAGCAATGACTGACCACGACGATGCCACGACGGCTTTCCAGCACCTGCACCGGCCCGGGGATCCGTTCATCCTGCCGTGCGCTTGGGACGTGGCCAGCGCGCAGCTCTTCGCCGAGGCGGGCCACCGAGCCATCGGCACCACGAGTCTCGGCGTCGCCGCCGGAATCGGCGCCGCCGATGAGGACCGTGCGACCCTGGATGCGACCGTGAAACTCATCGCCGCCATCCGACGGGCATTGCCCGATCAGTTCGTGACCTGCGATTTCGAAGACGGCTACGGGGACAGTCCCGAACGCGTCGTCGATGTGCTGGGCGACAGCTTCGCCGTCGCCGGCACGACCGGGGCCGGGCTCATCGTCGATGGCATCAACATCCAGGACTCGCGGCACGGGCTCATGAGCGAACCCGCGATCCTGGCGGCCAAGGTCAGCGCCGTCAGGGACGCGTTCCCGGACCTGTTCGTCAACGCACGGATCGACACATTCTGGATCGGGCAGGACCGCCTCGGCGAGGTCCTCGACCGCATCGATGCCTACACCGACGCCGGAGCGGACGGGATCTTCGTTCCGGGGGACCTCGATCTGCCCACGATCGAGACGATCACCGGCTACAGCCGGCTTCCGGTCAACGTGCTCGCCAGTGCGCGGCACTCACGCACGGCCCTCGCCGAGGCGGGAGTGAGCCGGATCAGCACCGGATCGCTGCTCTACCGGGCGGCGATTTCGGCGGCCCTGCGCTCGCTCGATGGCCTCAACGACGACCTCCAGGCCGACACGGAAACCGTCCTGCCCTACAGGGCGTTCACCGAACTGGGCTGACTCAGTGCCTGACCGGATCCCGATGCCTCGTGCGCACAGGGGTCTGGGGAGAGGAGAGGTCAGTCCTCGTCGAAGTCATCGTCGATGACCTCGACGGAGTCGACGCCGTCATCGGCCAGTGCGTCGACATCGAGCCGGTCACCGGTGAGTTCGTCGACCTCGAAATCGTCATCGCCGTCGGAGACCATCTCATCGCCTGTCCGGTTGCCCTGTTCGGCGGCCGTGACCGGATCCGTATCGAATTCTCGGTCGAGCCCTGGTGCATCGGCCTCATCGTCCCAGCCGGCTTCGTCGATGAGGGCGTCGTCGGCACCTTCGATCCCGGAACCCACGGGGCCTTCGGCGCCGGGCTCGATGTAATCGTCGTCGGGGTTCTCCGTCATGATGTCTCCTTCGCCGGATGCGGGTCTTCCACACTAAACCCTGTCGAAACGTTCTTTCCACCGTTTCCAGTCCCACCGGGCCAGAAACTTCTCCCCGGCCTGGCGTCCCGAGGAGATGAGATCGATCTTGGCGGCCTCAGACAGGGCGAAGTCCGTGGTGCTGTGGCCGGAGGTGTCGACGAACACCGTCCGCTCGGTCACCGACGGGTCATCGATGTGTCTGCGGTCGTGAGCATTGAGCATCGTTGTCAGCAGCGACTTCGCGTACTGGTAGGTCGTGGCGTTCGGCTGCCATTGGGTCGCGGCGGTGTGCCGGGCGGAGAGCATGACGCCGAAGGTCGGCCATCGCGCCGGGCGTGAGTCCTTGCGGTCGAAGACGTCGACGGGGAAGTTCGAGAGCAGACCGCCGTCGGCGCCGAGCACCGATGTTCCGCCAGCCACGTCCTCCCGTGCGCACAGCGACCGGGGGCGGAAGAAGAACGGACTGGCTGCCGAGGCGCACACCGCCTCGGCGACGGATTGGGAGTCCGCATCGACGCCGAGCGCGTCCCGGTAGTCCCAGGGCAGGCGCAGCATGCGACCGCGTGAGACATCGGAGACGATGACGACGAGGCGATAGGACCGCTCGGGCGGGATCGCACCGTCCGGGTCGTCCAGTCGCAGGTCGCTCCAGGTGCGCACGCCCTGAGCGGCGAGTGCCTCGGCGAGGAAATCATGGAGCGCATCACCGAGATACATGCCCTTGTGCAGCAGCAGCCCCTGCACCTTGCCGAGCCAGGGCAGCAGTCGGAAAGCGGGGGAGATGTCCTCGAAAGCGGTGAAGTCCTGCTCGAGGACTCGCTGTCTGAGAGTGTCAGGGGGCAGCCCTGCCGCGGTCAGGGCACCGACGATCGCTCCGGCCGAGGTGCCGGCGATGCGGTGGAATCCGTAGCCGGCATCTGCCAGCGATTCGACGGCCCCGACGAGCCCGGGCAGCTTCGCCCCTCCGCCTTCGAGGACCAGATCGGTCGTGGCCATGGCTGCTCCTCTCCGCGCCTCACTGTCTCTATTGTGGACCGGACGCGACGCGGCGGCGGGAACTGCCAGGGGATCTGCGGTGGATTCAGCGGGCTCCGGCAGTCTGGCGCTTCCGGGCCGATCGACGCTGCCGGTCGCGTCCGTTCACACCGTTCCTGCCGGTGAAGTGGTCCATGGTCTGGTTCACGCCGAGGAAGTCCATGACCTTGTCGAAGGCCCGGGTCGGCAGCAGTCGCACACCGGGGACGAGGCGCACGAGCGACGGCATGACCAGCTGTTCGCGACCGGATTCGATCGCGTCGATGACCTGTGTGGAGACGGTGTTCTCTTCGAGGATCGGCAGCAGACGGGGGAACTTCGTCTGGACTCCGGCGAACATGCCGGTGTTGATGTAGAAGGGGCAGACGACGAGGGTGTTGACCCGGCTGCCCTCGGCGCGCAGCTCGCCGCGCAGCGATTCGGTGAAGCCGACCGCGGCCCATTTGCTTGCCGAGTAGTCGGTCTGTTTGGCCACGCCGGTCCAGCCGGCGGCGCTGGCGATGTTGACGATGGAACCGTGGTCGCGCTCCTGGATTCCGGGGAGGAATGCCTTCGTCGTCCAGTACAGTGCCAGGGTGTTGACGTCGAAGGTGCGCCGGATCGCCTCGGCATCGGCGTCGAGCAGCCTCTTGCCGGTGACGACGCCTGCGCAGTTGATGAGGATGTCGATCGGTCCGACTTCTTCGGCCGTGGCGGCGACCTGCGCGGAGTCGCCGACGTTGATGGTGAAGGCGCGGGCCCGGGTGCCCTTCGCCTCGATCTCCTGCCGGACGGTCTCGCCGTGCTCGGCCGACAGGTCCCAGATGATGACTTCGGCGGCGCCGCGGGCGGCGGCGTCGAGGGCCATGAGTCTGCCGATTCCGCTGCCGGCTCCGGTGATGAGGATACGGCTTCCGGCGATCTGTGTTCCGTGCGTCATGTCTGTGCGTCCTTGCAGTCGATGTCGATCTCTTCGGCTCCGGGTGCGGACCCGCGACCCCGCGGTGACCCACCCGATATTACTTATCAGTAAATCAGTGAGACGTGGGTCACCGCAAGGGTCCGGGGAGTCGAATCTCCGATCGCCGGGCGACGCTCAGCTCTCCGCGACGCCCTTCTGGATGAGATCCATGACCGAGGAGTCCGCGAGCGTGGTGACATCACCGACCTCACGCTTCTCGGCCACATCCTTGAGCAGGCGGCGCATGATCTTGCCCGAACGGGTCTTCGGCAGATCGGGCACGAGCATGATCGACCGCGGTGTCGCGATCGGACCGATCGAGGACCGCACGTGGCCGCGCAGCTCGGCGACGATGTCGTCCCCGCCGTCGGAGGCGCTCTCGCGGAGGATGACGAACGCTTCGATCGCCTGCCCCGTCATCTCGTCGCTCGCCCCGACCACGGCCGCCTCGGCGACCTTCGGATGGGCGACGAGCGCGGATTCGATCTCCGCGGTCGACATCCGGTGCCCGGAGACATTGAGGACGTCGTCGACCCGGCCGAGCACCCAGTAGTCGCCGTCGCGGTCGATCTTCGCACCGTCGCCGGCGAAATAGACGTCCGGGTACTGCGACCAGTAGGTCTTCTTGAACCGCTCCTCGTCTCCCCACAGGGTGCGCAGCATCGACGGCCACGGCTCCTTGATGACGAGGTAGCCGCCGTTTCCGGGCTCGACCGAATTGCCCGCATCGTCGAAGACATCGGCGACGATGCCCGGCAGCGGACGCATGGCTGCACCCGGCTTCGTCGCGGTGACTCCCGGCAGGGGACTGATGAGGATGCTGCCGTTCTCCGTCTGCCACCAGGTGTCGACGACCGGGCATCGGTCGCCGCCGATGTGCTCGCGGTACCACATCCAGGCTTCGGGGTTGATCGGTTCGCCGACGCTGCCGAGCAGCCGCAGGCTGGTGAGGTCGAACTTCGCGGGGATGTCGCGTCCCCACTTCATGAATGAGCGGATCGCCGTCGGCGCGCAGTAGAGGATGGAGACCTTGTACTTCTCGACGATCTCCCACCAGCGCCCGCGATGGGGCGTGTCCGGGGTGCCTTCATAGAGCACCGAGGTGGCCCCATTCGCCAGCGGTCCGTAGACGATGTACGAATGGCCGGTCACCCAGCCGATGTCCGCGGCCGTCCAATAGACGTCGGATTCCGGTTTGATGTCGAAGACCGCCCAATGGGTGAACGAGGTTCCGACGAGGTACCCGCCCGTGGTGTGCAGGATTCCCTTGGGCTTACCGGTCGTGCCCGAGGAGTACATGACGTAGAGCGGATGCTCGGAGTCGAAGGCCTCGGGCGTGTGGGTCTCCGACTGCCGGTCGACGACCTCGTGCCACCACAGATCCCGGTCGTCGTTCCAGGCCACGTCCTGGCCGGTGCGCCGGACGACGAGGACGTTGCGCACTTCGGGGCAGTCCTCCATCGCCTCGTCGACGACGGACTTGAGTGCCGAGGGCTTGCCCTTGCGATACCCGCCGTCGGAGGTGATGACGAATTCGACGCCGCAGTCCTTGACGCGGTCGGCGATCGCCGAGGAGGAGAAGCCGCCGAAGATCACGGTGTGCGGGGCGCCGAGGCGGGCGCACGCGAGCATCGCGAACACCGTTTCGGGGATCATCGGCATATAGATGGCGACCCGGTCCCCGGTCTTCACACCGAGCTCGGTCAGCGCATTGGCGGCCTTCGAGACTTCGCGGAGCAGATCCGAGTAGGTGATCGTGCGGGTGTCTCCGGACTCGCCTTCGAAGTAGTAGGCGACGCGATCGCCGAGCCCGTTCTCCACATGGCGGTCCACGCAGTTGTAGGCGGCATTGAGCCTGCCGCCGACGAACCACTTGGCGAAGGGTTTGTCCGACCAGTCGAGGACCGTGTCGAAGGGGGTGTCCCAGGTGATCCGCTTCGCCTGTTCGGCCCAGTAGCCGAGGCGATCGGCGGCCGCCTTGTCGTACTCTTCGGCTCCGACATTCGCCTGTGCTGCGAATTCGGCCGGCGGATCGAATCTCCGCCCCTCGTAGCTCAGCTCTTCGATGCTCGGGTTGGTGGCCATCGGCTGCTCCTTTCGCGAAGCTTCACTGCGTCGTGATTCGCGGATGCGAACGTGTTTTCAACGTACTCCAGTTGGCGGTGAAATCAAGGGGGCCGTGTGACGGGGGATCAGAGTCGGGAAGCGTCGGGCCACCGCAGCGGCGTGGTCTCCCAGTAGGTGCCGCACCGCCACACCCACTCCAGGGGACCGTAGCGGAAATGACGCAGCCAGAGGGTGGAGAGCGCACACTGGGCGATGATGATGACCGCCCAGATCCCGAGACCTGCCGGGGCGGAGATGTATCCGAGTGAGGTCAGCGGCGGGAGGACGAGCACGCAGATCACGGTCTGACCCAGATAGTTCGAAAACGCCATCCGTCCGTACAGGCGCAGAAAGCTCAGGCCTTTCGCGCCGAGGCGGGTGTGCAGGAGAAGGATCAGACCGGTGACGTACATGAAGCCGGGGACCATCGCGGTGCGGAAGGCGATCTCGTGAGCATCGGAGGATCCGACGCCGGTGTTGCCGGTCCAGATCCAGAGCGGAATCGAACCGATGAGGCCGAGGGCGAAGATGCCGGTGACATAGGCTCGGGGCGGTGAGGAGAACAGGCCGAGACCCGCCAGCCAGAATCCGAGCACCATGTGTCCGAAGGTCCGAGCAAAGGACAGCAGCGGCAGCAGCAGGGGCGGAAGGTGGAGATCGACTCCGCCCGCACTCGAGACCAGCTGCAGCACGTCGGGGACGATCGCGGTCACCACGCCGAGAGTCACGAAGGACCACCTCGGCAGCAGGGTCAGCGGCAGAAGAATGAGGGCGAGGACCCCGTAGGAAGCCAGCACGTCGATGCCGCCGAGGGCAGAGTTGATCACCCCGGCGATGATGAGGATGAGCATCCGGCGCACGTAGACCCACGTCGATCGGCCCTTCGCTCGCAGCCGCGTGAGGAATATGTGGACACCGGTGCCGAAGAGGAAGGCGAAGACGAAATGGAACTTGCCCAGGGCGACATCATCGACGACCTGCCAGATCGTCGCATCGGTGCCGACCGGTTCGTCTGCCTGACCGGCCTGAGACAGGAAGTAGCGGATGTTGATGAGCAGAATTCCTGCGATGGCGATGCCGCGGATGACGTCGATCGAGACGATGCGGTCAGCCGGGCCGGATTGCTGCGTCCGGTCGGTGTGCGTGTCCGGGGGCGGGTGCGACTGTTCGTGGCTCACGCCGGGCCACGCTATCAGACAAGGTCTGTTGCCGATCAGAAGTGGCGAGCAGCGTGAGTCGCGTTTCGGATACGCGAAAACCCCCGCCGCAGCAGGGGTTTTGCTTGGTGGCTCCGACCGGCGTCGATCCGGTGACCTTTCGATTTTCAGTCGAACGCTCTACCAACTGAGCTACAGAGCCGAATTGCCGACATGCGCAAAGTATGTCGAGAGAAACAAAGGCTCTTCCGAAGAAGAGCCTTTGTGCTCCGCGACCCTGACCGGACTCGAACCGGCGACCTCCGCCGTGACAGGGCGGCGCGCTAACCAACTGCGCTACAGGGCCAAACTGATGTGACCAGTGTATCTGTTGTGGTGTCGGACTTTCCAATCCTACACCGTACCCCCAACGGGATTCGAACCCGTGTCGCCGCCGTGAAAGGGCGGTGTCCTAGGCCTCTAGACGATGGGGGCCTAGTTTGTCCTCGGATTCCCCGTGGGCAACGACGTTAAGCTTATCCCACCCGATTCGCGGAATGCAAAACGAAACAGAGTGTCCTCCGTCACAGGGGGAGGCGGTGGTTTCGCCCCCGGTGGTCAGCCGCCTCGGCGAGGGGATTCAGCCCTCCGGCTCTTCGCGCGAAACTCCCGCCGCAGCTGGACGAAGCCGGCGACCATGACGATGAGGCCCAGGGTGAGGAACAGGATGCGCGGCCAACCGCCGAAGTCATCGAAGAGCATGTTCGGGAGGGTGAAGGCGAAGACGGCGCCGATGAAGTACCAGACCGAGGTCGGAGACTGCGGGTCCGTCTCCCTGCGTGTGCGCGCGTGGTGATTGCTGGTGGTCATCGTTGGTCCTCTCCGAGGGTCGAAATCCGAGGGTCGAAAATGCGGCCGCCTCCACCCTAGGCAGTACCGTCGCCTGGCACCTCCCCCTTGCGGTGGAGTTCATCTGAGGCGTCGACCTAGAGTAGGAGGCATGGAATCCCTGAGCGATGAGGAGTTCGACGCGATCCTCGACGAGGCGCTCGACCTCCTGCCTGCCGGGGTGACCGAGCAGCTGGACAATGTCGCCCTGTTCGTCGAGAGCCGTCCGGAAGACGGCGACCGGCACCTGCTCGGTCTATACGACGGCACGCCGATCGGGGAGCGGGGGATCGCGGGCTTCGAAATGCCCGACAACATCTTCATCTACCGCGACAACCTCATCGACTTCGCAGACGACCGCGACCATCTGCGCGACGAGATCGTCATCACCATCGTCCACGAGATCGCCCACTTCTACGGCATCGACGATGACCGGCTGCACGAACTCGGCTGGGGCTGAGCAGAGGGTCGCGCACGCTCTCGGGTCGGTTGCCGGCAGGTTGCTTTGCAGATTGCTTCGCGTGACGGCAATTGGCGCACGCGCCGCCACTTCGCCTATTGTGGGCGGGTACCCATCAGCACCGATACAAGAATTCCGTCCGTATCGACGCGGGATCACGGGGCCTGGAGAGAAGGTCCTGGGCAGCTGCGCCTATCGTGTCCCGCAGACCTGCGGGCAGGAGGCACGACCCCCTTATGACAGTTGCATCCAAGACAACCAGCGCGGCAACCCCGGCCGTGCGAGTGCTCAATCTGGCAGGAATCGAATACAGCCTGCACAGCTTCGATCACGATCCCGCCACCCGTCGCTATGGCTCGGAAGCCGCCGACAAGCTCGGCGTCGGCTCCGACCAGGTGTTCAAGACCCTGATGATCCAGGTCGACGGATCTCCCGTGACCGCGCTCGTGCCCGTCTCCGGACAGCTCGACCTCAAGGCCCTGGCCTCCGCGCGCGGATCGAAGAAAGCCCAGTTGGCCGGCGTCGCCGAGACCGAACGCCGCACCGGCTACCCCGTCGGGGGAGTCTCCCCGTTCGGGCAGCGCCATGCCGTGCCCGTCGTCATCGACCGCACCGCGCTCGAACATTCGGCCGTGTTCGTCTCCGCCGGCCGCCGCGGCCTCGAGATCGAGATCCGTCCCGAGGACCTCGTCATGCTCACGAACGCGCAGGTCGCGAAGATCGCCGCACTCGACTGAGTGCTCTCGGGCTGATCTCTCGGCTCACACCCATTCGACCTCACCGACCGTCGGCTCCGCCCGACCGGCGGTGAGGTCGGCGTATGTCGCCAACGCCAGATCCACCTCGGCGAGGGGGACGAGAATATCGAGTCCGACGTCACCACCGTACTTAGCCCGCGTCGTCCATCCCCGGTTCCCGGCCGTCCGCTCGAGGGCATTGGCCTGGGCGTAGTCGACGGCCGCGGACACCGGGACGCGTTCAAGCCGGGTGACGATTCCTGCCCGATCCACCGCCTCCGAGGTGGCCTGACCGTACGCGCGCACGAGCCCGCCCGCGCCGAGCAGGGTCCCACCGAAGTACCGGGTGACGACCGCGACGACGAAGGTCAGACCGTGCCCGGTGAGCACATCGAGGATCGGGGCGCCCGCGGTTCCCGCCGGTTCCCCGTCATCGCTGAAGCGCTGTGTCCGCGAATCCACGTCGAGCACGAACGCCGAACAGTGGTGGCGGGCCTTCGGATGCTCGGCACGTGCCTCGGCGATGACCGTGCGGGCTTCGGCCTCGTCGGCGACGGGGGAGAGGCGGGTGAGGAAGCGGGATTTCCTGATCTCGATCTCGGCTTCGACACTGCGGGTGATCGTCCGATAAGACATGGTCGTCACTGTAGCCGAAACTGATCTACGATGACCTCACGAGCGCACTTCACGCGCTCATCCCGGGTTCTTCAGCGAAAGGGTGACAATGGTGCACCGACTCAACGACGTCGATCTCGCAGCGATCAAGGACGAATCCGCCCGAGCCCATGAGCTCGACCGCGCGCACGTGTTCCACTCCTGGTCGGCCCAGCGGCTCATCGATCCACCGACCGTTGCCCGAGCGTCTGGTTCGACGGTCGTCGACGGTGAGGGCCGGGAGTTCCTCGACTTCTCCTCGCAGCTGGTGAACACGAACATCGGTCACCAGCACCCGAAGGTCGTGGCCGCGATCAAAGACCAGGCTGACCTGCTGTGCACGATCAGCCCCGCCACCGTCAACGCCGCCCGTTCGGAAGCCGCACGGCTCATCACCGACCGCACTCCGGCCGGGCTCGACCGCGTGTTCTTCACCAACGGCGGCGCGGATGCGAACGAACACGCCATCCGCATGGCCCGCCTCCACACCGGCAAGCACAAGGTCCTCTCCCGCTATCGCTCCTACCACGGCGGAACGGAGACGGCAGTCAACGTCACCGGCGATCCCCGGCGGTGGGCCAGCGACCGCGGCGACTCCGGAGTCGTCCACTTCTTCGGGCCTTTCCTCTACCGCTCCGAGTTCAGCGCCGCCACCGAGGTGGAGGAGACCGAGCGAGCGCTGCAGCACCTGCGCCGGACCATCGAGTTGGAGGGTCCGTCGACGATCGCGGCGATCATCCTCGAATCGATCCCCGGCACCGCCGGCATCATGATCCCCAGCCCCGAATACATGCAGGGAGTGCGGGCGCTGTGCGATGAGCACGGGATCGTGTTCATCGCCGACGAAGTGATGGCCGGGTTCGGACGCTCGGGCAGATGGTTCGCCTTCGAACACTTCGACATCGTCCCCGATCTCATCACCTTCGCAAAAGGAGTGAACTCCGGTTATGTGCCCTTGGGCGGAGTCGTCATCAACGAGGCGATCTTCGAGACCTTCGCCGAACGCGTCTACCCCGGCGGGCTCACCTACTCCGGGCACCCGCTGGCGTGTGCGGCGGCGGTCGCGACGATCAATGCGATGGAGGACGAGGGCATGGTCGACCATGCCGCTCGGATCGGGGAGAACATCATCGGGCCGCGCCTGCGCCAGATCGCGGAGAACTCCAAGCACGTCGGCGAAGTCCGCGGCACAGGCGCGTTCTGGGCGATCGAACTCGTCTGGGACAAGGAGTCCAAGGAACCGCTGGCGCCGTACGGCGGCGATTCGCCCGAGGTCGCCTCGGTGGTCGCGGCGCTGAAGGAGCACGGCGTGGTGCCGTTCAACAACTATCACCGGCTGCACGTGGTCCCGCCGATCAACATCAGCGAAGAGGACCTCGAACGTGGCCTCGGAGTCTTCGAGAAGGTCCTCACCGACCTCGACTTCTCCCGCTGACACCCTCCCAGAACTACCCGACGGCGGCCCAGCAACCTCGCGCGAGGTTGCTGGGCCGCCGTCAAGTAGCAATTAGGGGGTGGAGTGGGTGAAATCGCCGCCGAGGACGGTGGCGCGGACCGGGATCTGCGCGATCTCCGTCGGGGCGACCTCGCCGGGATGCGCCTCGAGGGCGACGAAGTCCGCGAGCTTCCCCCGCGTTAGCGTGCCCTTGTCCGCGCCCTGTCCCGAAGCGATGGCCGCCTGCGAGGTGTAGGCCGCGATCGCCTCGTCGACGCTCAAGCATTCGGCGGCCGAACCCATGACGTCGCCGCCGCGGGTGGCGCGGGTGACATACGCTTCGATGCCGCGCAGCACATTGCCGTCGGCACACGGCCGATCCGAACTGCCCGCCATCGGCACACCGGCGTCGATGAAGGACTTCGCACGGTAGAGCAGGCGGCGCCGCTCAGGCCCCAGGGACGCATTCATCCCGTCGCCGATGCCCTCGGCGAAGGCCGCCTGCGGGGTCACGACGATGCCGTGCTCGGCCAAGGTCGCCAGGTGCTCGTCGTGGACCATGGCCGCATGTTCGATGCGGTTGGGAACCGACCGCCGCCCGAAGCGCTTCTGTGCGTCGACGATGTTCTCGATCGCCGCATCGACAGCGGCATCACCGATCGCATGCACGGCCACCGACCACCCGGAGGCGTAGGTGTTCAGAATCTGCTTGCGCAGCACCGCGGCATCGTCCTGCAGGTAACCCGGATGGTCCTTGCCCGCATAGTTCTCCCGCATCGCCGCGGTCTCACCGGACATCGCTCCGTCCATGAAGAACTTCACGGGACCGATCGAGAGAAGATCGTCGCCGAGGCCGGTGCGCAGCCCCGCATCCAGACCGATGCCGAACCCGTCGGCGGAGTTCGCCGCGATCGGATGCAGCCCGTCGGCCTGCGGCATGAGCTGGGCACGGGCCCGGAGTCTGCCCTCGTCCCGGGCGCGCAGGTAGGCGCTGATCTCGATGGGGGAGTGGCCGATCCACCCGTAGGCGATTCCGCACTCGCCGAAGGACGTGATGCCCTCCTTCGCGTAGTACGCGGTGGCGAGGTCGATCGCCTCGACGAGGGTGTCGAGCGAATACGGTCGGATGAGATCCTGCACGAGTGCCTGCGCCGTCTCTTCGAGCAGCCCCGTGGGACGGCCGGCACCGTCGCGGACGACCTTGCCGCCGACGGGCTCTTCGAAGCCGTCGGCGAGGATCCCGGCCTGGCGCATCGCCTCGGTGTTGACGATCGCGGCATGCCCGGAAGTCTGCCGCATGAACAGCGGACGGCCTGCGGTGATCTCGTCGAGGCGGGCCAGCTCCGGGTACTCCCCGTCGTAGTCGCGGTGGGCGAACCCCGTGGCTTCGATCCACTCCCCAGCCGGGGTCGTGGCCGCGGCCTTCTCGAGCGCGGCGTAGACATCGGACAGCCCGCCCGGCAGCGCCGTGACGTCGACGGAGGCGAGAGTGAGGCCGAACCACGCGGTGTGGCAGTGGACGTCGTTGAAGCCCGGCAGCACCGTCGCCCCGCCCAAGGACTCGACCCGGTCGGCACTGACGCCGTCGAGTTCCTCGTCGAAGCCGATGATCCGGTTGTTGAACACCCCGATCTTCTGCGCCCGCGGGCGCGCCGGGTCGAGAGTGTGGGCGTCGAGGTCGGTGAAGATCGCGTCGATTCTCATGCAGTCACCTTAGTCAGGTTCGGCACCAGTTCGTTCATTGGTTCACGGCCCGCCCCGCCCGCCTTCACGGCAGGCCCAGTGCTCACAGCGGGCCGGCCCAGCGTTCACGGCAGGCGTGCCCTGCGGACGGACGGGTCGGTGGTGCAGTGGACGAGTGAGAGCCCCTTGTGCTCAAGCGCCCGTGCGAAGGCGTCCCGGAAGTCCTCCGTCCGCTCGACGCGGATGCCGAGTCCGCCGAAGGCCGTGGCCATGGCCGCGAAGTCCGGGTTCTGCAGCGCCGTGGCCGTGGCCCGGCCCGGGTACTCCCTGTCCTGGTGGCCGCGGATGGTGCCGAAGACCGAATTGTCGTTGACGACGACGGTAATATCGGCCCCGTACTGGACCGCCGTGGCCATCTCCTGGCCGTTCATAAGGAAATCCCCGTCCCCGGCGATGCAGAACACGGCCCGTTCGGGGTGGACGAGCCCGGCGGCGACCGCGGCCGGCAGACCGAATCCCATCGACCCGTTGCGCGGTCCCAGAACGGAGGGGAACCCGTGCGAGGGCAGGAATCTCGTCGCCCACCCGGAGAAGTTCCCCGCTCCGTAGGTGATGAGCGCGTTGTCCGGAAGCAGGTCTCTGACGTGGATGAATGCTTCGTCCATGTCGACATACCCCGCCGAGGCGGCCCGCCCGTCCGTGGAACCGTCGACCTGAGGTTCGCGCCACGTATCGAGTTCGGCCCGCGCCTGCCTCACCCAGTCCGGCAGCGGAACCGTGTCCCCGGCCGCTTCGGAGAGGGCATCACCGAGGGGCGGTTCGTCGATCGACCCGTCCGAGGACACCGAATACGTCCGGGACCCGTCCTCGGAGAACAGACTCTGCGCGAAGCGCGACACCGAGGTGACGATGTGCTGGTCGAGGCGACCGAAGTGACCGTGTGCGTCGGCATCGGGACCGATGACGACGGTGCGCTGATCCGTGCCCAGAGTGAAGCCGTCGGTGGACACATCGGTGCGGACGCAGCCGAGGAAGATGTGCAGGTCCGCCTCGGCGAGGACGCGTTCGGCCACGGGCGTGGCCCCGTAGCCGAGCATGCCGAGGAAGTTCGGACTGTCGTGGTCGATGCCGTCGTAGGCGCGGAAGGTGCCGAGCACGCCGATGCCGCGGTCGCGCGACCATTGGGCGATGCGTCGTGAGGTCGCCGGCGACCAGTCCTCGCCGCCGATGATGAGCACGGGGCGGTCGGCGGCGGTGATGCGGGCACGCAGCTCCGTGACGTCTCCGGCGTAGGGGGAGGCCGAACCGAGCACACGCGGCGGCAGCACCCGGCCGGAGCTCGCCTGCACAAGCACCTCTTCGGGCAGGCCGACGATGACGGGACCCGGCCGACCGCTCACGGCGGTGTGCATGGCGTCGACGACCACCTCGGCGGCCTTGGCCGGGTCGTCGAGGGTGAGCACCTTCTTCACGGTCGTTGAGAACCAGCCGTTGAGGTCGAATTCCTGGAACGACTCGCGACCGCGATGAGCGGTGGGGATGAGGCCGACGAACACGACGAGCGGAGTCGCATCCTGGAAAGCGGTGTGGACGCCGACCATGACGTTCGAGGCACCCGGCCCGCGGGTGACCATGGCGATGCCGGGCACACCGGTCATCCGCCCCTCGGCGACGGCCATATAGGCGGCCCCGCCTTCCTGACGGCAGACGATCGGGGTGATCGCCGAATCATGAAGCCCGTCGAGGACGTCGAGAAAGGATTCGCCGGGCACAAGATAGGCACGGCGGACCCCGTGAGCTTCGAGTTCCTCGACGATGAGGTGGCCTGCGGAAAGCGACGCGGAGGTATCCATACTCAATGCTTATCATCCTTTTCGCTCTTGTTGTTGTCTCACGAGGTCCCCACCAGGAACATTCGCCTGTGTGAGGTCGTATGATCGTGCAACAACGGAATCAGTGCGGCCCGCCGCCTGAACCCATGAGCAGGGAACCGTCGTCGCAGAGACGACGGAAGAGGACTGACAGCCAGGAGGCATACGCATGACCGGCATCGACTCCGACCAAGAATCGGCGCAGGCGCTCGACTTCACCGAACGCGGTGCCGACGGAAGGCGCGGTCGAGCAGGGTTCCAGTCGAAGCCGCGCAAGGCACAGCTCGAACGGGATCCGGGCATGCCGACGAGTACCTGGCGGCTGCGTTCCGATGCCTGGGAGTACCTGAAGTTCGCGATCAAGCGTCTGGCCGTCAGCGGCGGAGACTTCTCGATGATCGCCGAAGACGGCGAGGTCTGGCGGTCCCTGCGCTCGCTGAAGACGATCGAGCTCTACTGGGGCGGTTTCGGGCAGCGCTACGTCGAAGAGATCACCGAGCTGCTCTCGAACGGCGAATTCGACCGGGCACATGACATGATCACCCGGGCCGTCAACCGGCTGCGTGGAACCACGGTGCCCGACACGGGCGAGGACGACCTGACCGAGGACGAGCGCGCCGAGATCAAAGACCGGCAGGACACCCGGCCCCGTTTCGAGGTGCTCATCGTCGATGAGACCACCGAGGGCGGCAGGGACGAGCTGCACACCGACCTGCTCAAACTCCGCAACGCCTCTGACCAGTTCATCTACGACTACGTCATCGTCCCCACTGCCGATGACGCCGTCGCCGCGGCCCTGACGAACCCGAACCTGCTCGCCTGCGTCATCCGTCCCGGGTTCACCGACGACACCCGCGAGGTGCTCAGCCGCGATCTGCGCGATTCCATCGAGTTCGCGCACACCTCGACGAAGGAATCTCCGACGGCCCCGATGAGCCCGCTCAACTCGGTGCGCCGAGTGCTGCGTCTGGCCGACACCCTGGCGAACCTGCGCCCGGAACTCGACCTCTACCTCATGGCCGGTGCGCACATCGAAAGTCTCGCCGGGGCGCTGACCCACCGGTTCCGGCGCGTCTTCCGCCGTGAAGACCAGTTCGAACTGCACCTGTCGCTGCTGCGACGCATCCAGCATCTCTACGACACCCCGTTCTTCGACGCCATCCGTGAGCATGCGCGCCGCCCGGCCGGCGTGTTCCACGCCCTGCCGGTCTCCCGCGGCGGATCGGTCGTCGGGTCGAAGTGGATCGGGGACTTCGTCGACTTCTATGGGCTCAATCTGCTGCTGGCCGAATCCAGCGCCACCTCGGGCGAGCTCGACTCCCTGCTGGCTCCGGTGCACACGCTGAAGAAGGCGCAGGCGCTGGCTGCGCGAGCCTACGGCGCCAAGCGCACCTACTTCGTCACCAACGGCACCTCGACGGCGAACAAGATCGTCCACCAGGCCGTCGTCTCACCCGAAGAAGTGGTCATGGTCGACCGCAACTGCCACAAGTCCCACCACCACGCGCTCATGCTCACCGGTGCGCGCACCGCGTACCTCGAGGCCTACCCGCTCAACGATGTCGCCTTCTACGGGGCGGTTCCGCTGAGTCGGATCAAGCAGCTGCTGCTCGACTACCGGGCAGCCGGCCGCCTCGACGAGGTGCGGATGATCACCCTGACCAACTGCACCTTCGACGGCATCGTCTACGACCCGTACAAGGTCATGTCCGAATGCCTGGCGATCAAACCCGACCTCGTCTTCCTCTGGGACGAAGCCTGGTTCGCCTTCGCCCGGTTCCACCCGGTCACCCGCAAGCGCACCGCCATGGTCGCCGCAGAGACCCTCGAGGACACCCTGTCCACCAATGCCCATGCCGCGGCGTACCGAGAGCAGCAGAAGCGCCTGTTCGACCCCGAGACCGGTGCCCCGGCCCCCGATGCGGTGTGGCTGGAAGAGGACCTGCTGCCGCCGCCGGACGCGACGATCCGCGTGTACGCGACCCAGTCGACGCACAAGACGCTGACCGCGCTGCGCCAGGGTTCGATGATCCACGTCTACGATCAGGAGTTCGCCGCCGGCGCCGAGGAGGCCTTCCACGAGGCGTACATGACGCACACCTCGACCTCGCCGAACTATCAGATCCTCGCCTCCCTCGACCTCGGGCGCAGGCAGGTGGAGATGGAGGGCTTCGCGCTCGTGCAGAAGCAGCTCGACCTGGCGATGAGCCTGTCGTCGGCGATCGCTCGGCACCCGTTGCTGAAGAAGACATTCAAGGTCCTCACCGCCGCCGATCTCATCCCTGAGGAGTACCGGGTCACGGATCGGACGATGCCGCTGCGCGATGGCCTGTCGACGATGTGGGACGCCTGGGTCCGCGACGAATTCGTCGTCGACCCCAGCCGCATCACCGTCGAGATCTCCGGTACCGGGGTCGACGGAGACACGTTCAAGCACGAGCACCTTATGGACCGCTACGGCATCCAGGTGAACAAGACGAGCCGGAACACGGTGCTGTTCATGACGAACATCGGCACCTCCCGTTCGGCCGTGGCCTATCTCATCGAGGTCCTCGTCAAACTGGCCGGGATGTTCAACGACCCGCACGAGGCCCCGGAGCAGGATGCGCTGACGGAGCCGGCCGCGGTGATGCCTTCGCTGCCGGACTTCAGTGCCTTCGCCCCCGACTATGCCGCCGAGGTGCCTGCCGACGACCCGTCGAAGCAGCTGCCCGACGGGGACCTGCGCCGCGCCTACTATGCCGGTCTGCGCCGGAAGAACATCGAGCATGTGCTCCCGCACGAGCTGCGCCGACGCGTGGAGCGAGGTGAGCAGCCGGTCTCGGCCGGGTTCGTCACTCCCTACCCGCCTGGCTTCCCGGTGCTCGTGCCCGGGCAGATCATCACCGTCGAGGTGCTCGACTTCATGTCGGCGCTGGACACCCGTGAGATCCACGGCTATGACCCGCGCCTGGGCTACCGCGTGATCCTGCCGAAGGTGGTCGAGGGCGCCCAGAGCTAAGGCGGCGAGACGTCCGGTGCCGAGTGTTCGGTCTCGCGTGCCCAGCGCTCGCCACCGAGCGGGCCCCTCAGCGTCGCCCTTACGTCCAACGGGCCACTCAGCGCCGACTCGTCGCCCAACGGACCACTCAGCGTCGCTTCTACCCCCAACGGACCACTGAGCGTCGAAAGGACCAGTTGCAACCGGTCCTTTCGACGCTCAGTGGTCCGCTCGCTGACATTCGGCGCTCGAAACTGGATGACCTCGTCAGAGCTCCGTCCAGAAGATTAGTTCGTTTGATTGCATTTGCTGACAAGTGATGCACATAATTGCTTTATGGTATCGGTCTTCAGTGCCAAGGAGCTCCGTGAACTCGGCTTCACCGATGCAGGCATACGCGATGCTCTCGAGTGCTGTCTGGAGCGAGTGCGGCGAGGTCGTTTCGTGCTGCGTCGAAGCTGTTCCCAGGTGGGGCATGAGCCGCTGCGGCTCGTCCACGAAGCTTCTGCAACCGAACACCCGCGCACCTACGGCGACATTCGGGACGACACGGAGAGGCTCAAGATCCTCATCCGCTCTCACGCCGACGACCTGCCGCGGGATGCGGTGTTCTCACACATCTCTGCCGCAGTCATCCATGGGCTCGACCCACCGTTTCCTGCCACGGATGTCGCCGAGGCGATTCGACGAGGATTCCACCGGAGCAAGCCGACGATCCGAATCCGAGAACGGAAGCTCCCCGCCGACGACGCCTCTGCCGTCGCCGACCTTCCTGTGACGACGATCCTACGGACGCTGCTCGACATCGCAAATGACTACAGCTTGGAGACGTCGGTTCCGATCATCTCGGCCGCTCTGCGCCGGGGCGATGCCTCGATCGAGGACCTGTCGAGCGGGATCGTACGAGGAAGACGGGGATGCAGGGATGCGGTTCAGGCACTCAAGCTCGCAGATGAACGGCATGAGTCGCCGGGAGAGTCGCTGTGCGCGGTGAAGTTCTTCCGGTTCGGCATCACCGGAATGCAGCCGCAGGTCGACACCTTCGACGAGGCGGGAGCGTGGCTTGCGCGTAACGACTTCAGGCACGAGCGTCTGCCCGTGATCGCGGAGTTCCATGGTGTCGGCAAGTACTACCTCAGCGAAAAGGGCCCCGACCGGGCGAGCATCGAGAACCACGAACGACACATGAGGCTCCTCAACGCCGGTTTCCGGGTGTTCAACCTCGTATGGGCGGACCTCTTCCGGGCACGGGAGTTCAAGCGGATCAGCGCCGAAATCGCCAACCTCGGAGGCTGAGGCGATGTCGAAAGGACCAGTTGGCTTCGAGCGGCCCGCTTGCAACCGGATCTCTCGAAGCCAACTGGTCCTCTCGGAGACTCGCGGCGCTAACCCAGCTGTCCCGGGTGCAGCACGCGGGAGAGGAAGTCCTTCGTCCGCTGCTCCTGTGGATCCCCGATAACCTCCTTGGCCGGTCCGGTTTCGACGACGACACCGCCGTCCATGAACACCACACGGTCGGCGACCTGACGGGCGAACTCCATCTCATGGGTGACGACGACCATCGTCATCCCCGCCTCGGCGAGGTTGCGCATGACTTGGAGGACATCGCCGACGGTCTCGGGGTCGAGCGCCGAGGTGGGTTCGTCGAAGAGCATCACGTCCGGATCCATGCTCAGCGCTCGAGCGATCGCCACCCGCTGCTGTTGGCCGCCGGACAGTGACGAGGGCTTGGCCTCGATCTTCTCGGAGAGTCCGACCTTCGCGAGGTTCGCCTCGGCGACCTTGTCGGCCTCGGCCTTCGACCGGCGCAGCACCTTGATCTGGGCGACCGTGAGGTTCTCTCGCACGGTGAGGTGGCCGAAGAGGTTGAAGGACTGGAAGACCATGCCGATTCGCGTGCGAGCGGCATCGATGTCGAGGTCGAGGTCGGTCATATCCATCCCGTCGACGACGATCGACCCTCCTGTCGGATCCTCGAGGGTGTTGATGCAGCGCAGCATCGTCGACTTTCCCGATCCCGAGGGGCCGATGACGCAGACGACTTCGCCCTTGCTCACGTCGAGGCTGATATCGGTGAGCACCTGGTTGGACCCGAAGCTCTTCTGCAGGTTGCGGATCGAGATGATCGGGGTCGCCGTGGCCCGCGCCGAGGTGGTTGCTGAGTCGGTCATCATTTCACTCCTGAATCGGCGGAACCGTATTTGCGTTCGAGCACCCGTGACAGATACGACAGCGGGATTGTGATCACGAGGTAGCAGAGGGCGACCACGATGAATGGGGTGAGGTTCGCGGTATTGACGATCTCGGCTCGGGCGAGTGCTGTCAGCTCGCGGCCGTCGACGGAGGAGCCGAGGATGTAGGCGAGCGAGGAATCCTTCGTCAGCAGGATGAGTTCGTTGGTCAGCGGCGGCAGAATGATCCGCATCGCCTGTGGCAGGACGATCGTGAACATCGCCCGCGAGGACGACATTCCCAAAGAGCGGGCCGCCTCGACCTGCCCTTTGGGAACGGCCTGGATGCCGGCACGGATCGTCTCGGCCATATATGCGGACGACACCAGGGCCAACGCAATCATGATGATGATCAGCTGTGGGAGGTTGAAGCCTTTGAAGGCCAGGGGCAGACCGAAGCCCATGACGAGGAAGACGACGAGAGCCGGCAGCCCGCGGAAGAATTCGGTGTAGACGAATGCCAGCCAGCGGTAGACGCCGACCGAGGACAGCCGCATGAGGGCGAGGACGATGGCGATCGCCAATCCCAGAACGAAGCCGAGGCCGGTGAAGACGACGGTGTTCTTCAGCGCTTTGGTGATGACCTCGGGGAACATGCCGATGGCGATATCGACGCGGCCGAAGGTATCGATGAGTGTGGGCCAATCGGCGACGACCGCGATGACGGCGGCGATGACGATGAGGATGCCGTATTGGATCCCGCGCGAGATCTTCGCCTTCTGGCGTTTGCTCATCTTCGCTTTGGGAGTCGCAGTGGCGACGGGAATGTCGGTGCCGGTCCGGTCGCCGTCTCCAGTCACATGGTGTGATGACATGGGTGTTGTCCTTCTGATGCGGTGGCGGTGGTGACCGCCGGTGGAGGTGAAGTGCAGGTGGCGAGTTCGCGCTCAGCCGACGAGACGGCCGGCCGCGGCACTGACGCCGCGGCCGGCCGATGGATTACGGTCGATCATTTCGGAGCGTCGCCGAACCACTTCTCGTAGATCGAGTCGTACTCGCCGTTGTCCTTGATCTCCTTGAGAGTGTCATCAACGGCCTTCTTCATCTCCGCATTGCCCTTCTTCATGCCGATGCCGTAATGCTCACCGGTGTCGATGTCGAAACCGACAGCGAAGCCGTCGTTGTTCGCGGCATAGTCATAGAGCACACCGTTGTCGTTGATGACGGCGTCTGCCTGACCGTTCTTCAGCGCTTCGAGTGAGAGCGGAAGATCTTCATAGGTGATGACTTCGGCGTCCTTGAAGTGCTCGGTGGCGTAGTCGAGCCCGGTGGTGCCTGCCTGGGCGGCGACTTTGAAGTCTTTCAGTCCTGCTTCATCGTCGGCGGTCTTGTCATCTCTGGTCAGAATCGCCTGATTGGCGGGGAAGTAGGGATCCGAGAAGTCGATGGCTTCCTCGCGCTCAGGCGTGATCGTCATGGCTGCGGCGGCCACATCGCACTGATCTTGGGCGAAGGAGGCTCCAGCGGTGATCGGCTCGAACGGCACGTTGACGATCTCCTGCTCGACGCCGAGCTTCTTCGCCACGGCATCGACGATGTCGACGTCGAAGCCGACGACCTCGCCGTCCTTCTCGAACTGGAACGGCTGGTAGGACAGGTGGGTGCAGGTCGTCAGTTTGCCCTCTTCAACGAGAGGCACGCCCCCCTTCGGCAGTCGCTGCAGGTTCGGAATCGCCTCCACCGCCGCAGGCGGACAGGGCGAGCATGGCGCCGACAGCCACAGTGGCCAGGGGCAAGCGTCGTTTCATGGTTCCTCCAGTGAGTCGGTGACGGAGCTGTCACGCAAACGGCCTGTTCAGGCCTCGATGTCTGAACAGTCTCTGTGAGGAATCCTACCGTGAACTGAGTCACACAATGGGTGTGGTGACCCGCATCGTGGCGGTCGTTGCCAAATCGTAGTGTTGGCAGCCGCGGTTCCAGAGACGACGAGGCCCGACCGCCGAAGACGGGGTCGGGCCTCGAAGCGGCGAGCAGGGCACTCGCTGCGGTGTTCGGATCAGAACCTCAGCTGAGCTGATCCTCCATGTCGATCTCCGAGGTGTCCTTGGCCAGGTACAGCGCAATGAAGGTGAGGATCGCTGCGGCGATGATGTAGAGGCCGCAGTAGAAGATCGTGCCGCCTTCGTACTGCCACAGGGCCACCATGGCGAAGGGCGCAGGCCCGGCACCGATGACGCTGGACATGTTGTAGGACACCGCAGAACCCGTATAGCGGACGTTGGCGGGGAAGAGCTCGGGCAGATAGGCCGCCATCGGACCGAAGGTCAGCCCCATGAGGATGAAGCCGACGATGAGGGCGATGACCACGCCCACGGTGCCGGCGTTGAACAGAGCGTTGACGACGAGTCCATAGGCGGCGATGGCGACGGTCACGCCCATGAGCATCTTCCGACGTCCCAGTTTCTCAGCCAGCGGTCCGGAGACGACGGTGAAGACTCCGAAGAAGACGACACCGATGATGAGATAGGTGAGGAACTCGCTCTTCGTGTACCCCAGCCCCGCGACGAAGCCTGCGGGATCGAACGACTGTCCGGCCGCCTCGGCGGCGGTCTTCGCCTGATCGGGGTTGGCCGGGGAAGTGCCGTAGGTGAGGGTGAACGCGGTCATGAAGTAGAAGATCACGTAGGTCGCGAGCATGATGAATGTGCCGAGGACGAGCGGCTTCCAGCTCGTGGCGAAGACACGGCCGATCGGGGCCTTGGAGATCTGCTGCTTCTGCGCGACCAGCTGGAACGCCGGAGTCTCCATGAGGGAGAGGCGGACGTAGAGTCCGACGGCCACCAGCAGGGCCGAGAGCAGGAACGGAATGCGCCAGCCCCAGGCAAGGAAGGCCTCGGGGGAGGTCCAGGAGTTCAGGCCGACGAAGAGGAGGTTCGCGATGATGAAGCCGACCGGGGCGCCGAGCTGCGGGAAGGTGCCCCAGACGGCGCGTTTGCCCTTCGGAGCGTTCTCGGTCGCCAGCAGGGCCGCGCCCGACCATTCGCCGCCGAGGCCCACACCCTGGCAGAAGCGCAGGAGGACGAGGCACAGCGGTGCGAGGACGACCCAGCCCGGAGTGCTGGCCGTGGGCAGAAGCCCGATGAGGAAGGTGCCGATGCCCATGATGAGCAGTGAGGCGATGAGTGTCTTCTTCCGGCCGACCCGGTCGCCGAAGTGACCGAAGATGATCGAGCCGAGGGGGCGGGCGACGAAGGCGACGCCGAAGATCGCAAACGAACTCAAAAGCTGCGTCGTCGAGGTCTGATTGGGGAAGAACAGGGCCGGGAAGACCAGCGACGAAGCAGTCGCATAGGCGTAGAAGTCGAAGAACTCGATCGTGGTGCCGACCATCGAGGCCGTCAGCACCTTGCCGCGGGTGTTGTTCTTCCTGGTCGCCGCGATGGCGTCGGTCGCGGCCGAGGGATCCGGCGATGGGGTGGGGTTCCCCGGCTGTGTTTCAGTGGACATGGTGTCGTTGTGCTCCGCTGTTTCGTGAATGCAGGCACGGGCGGATGGTGCTCGTGTCAATGGAAAAGGCCGCCGGCGCTGTGCGGGCACAGCGTCGACGGCGACGACACGAGACTACGCGCGTCTCACGAATCGCGGGCTCGAGGTCTCATAGGCTGAGATCTATAGGTCGTCCGAGTAATCGACCGGGCTGACGATCACTGCGCTGCCGTGATGCCGGTGATGGTCACCTTCTCCTTCGGTGCACCGTCTCCGGAACCGGAGTCCGTGCCCTTCGCGGCGATGTCGGCGACGGTCTTCGTGCTCGCTTCGTCGAGGGATCCGAAGACGGTGTAGTCCGGGGGCAGCGAACTGTCGTCGTAGACGACGAAGAACTGCGAACCGTTCGTATCGGGTCCGGCGTTTGCCATGGCCAGGGTGCCGGCCGGGTAGGTTTCGGAGCCGTCGAGCTCATCGGCGAAGGAGTATCCGGGGCCGCCGCTGCCGGTGCCGGTCGGGTCGCCGCACTGGAGGACGAAGATGCCTTCGGTCGTCAGGCGGTGGCAGTCGGTGTCATCGAAGTACTGCTGATCGGCCAGCGATAAGAAGCTGTTGACGGTACAGGGGACGCGCTCGGCGTCGAGGACGACGGCCAGGTCGCCGGCGGAGGTCTTGATCGTGGCATCCACACTGTCCTCGGCCTTCGGCTTCTCTGCCGGGGCCTTGACCTCTTTCGCCGCGGACTGCTCGTCGGCGGGGTAGGAGCAGGTGCCTGAGGCGGCCTCGCCTGATGAGCCGGAACCGGCCGAACCATCGGCAGAGTCGGCGTCCGAATCCGACGAGCCGCACCCGGTCAGGGTGAACAGTGCGACGATGGCGAAGATCGCCAGGGCCAACAGTGCGATCGATTTCGAACGGTGGGTCAGGGCGTGCGGGCGACTCTGCGCGAGATGATCCATGCCTTCATCGTATCGGCACTCAATTTCGGGTCGCTTTCGGATACTTTCCGGCGCGAAAACTATCCGATAGTGACCACTGTTTGAGCAGCGCCTCATCGAGAAGCGGGTGGCGTGTCGAGAAACGGCTTCGCACATGCGTGTTTCTGCACCCCACCCGGTCCGCGGCAGAGGCCGCGGGGTCAGATCTCGACGGATGACCGAGCTCTCGGGTCGGGGGAGCCGCCTCGGCGGAGGATGATGGCGATGGTGAGGACGATGAGGCCGGCCAGGCAGAGCCCCACGCCCACCCAGGCCGGAGCACGGTATCCCAGACCGGCGGTGATGACGATGCCGCCGAGCCAGGCGCCCAGCGCGTTCGCGAGGTTGAAGGCGGCATGATTCATGGCCGCGGACAGGCTCGGGGCGTCGTGGGATTCGCGCAGCAGCCGCATCTGCAGTGACGTGGTGATCATCGAGCCGGCGATGCCGATGAGGAAGATCGCGATGATCGCGATGGCGGCGATGTGGGTGAAGGCGCCGAATGCTGAGAGCACGAGGGCGGAGAGGATCATCCCGCCGATTCCCGAGCGCTCGATGGACTTGTCGACCAGAGGCCCGGCGATGAGTGAACCCGCGGTCATGCCGAGACCGTAGACGGCCAACACCCAGGGAATCGCGACCTCAGGCACTCCGGCGACCTGGGTCATGGTCGGGGTGATGTAGGTGTAGACGGCGAACATGCCGCCGAAGCCGACCGACCCGGCGAGCAGGGTGAGGATGATCTGCGCCCGCCCCAGGGCCTTCATCTCACCGCGAGCCGAGGGCACTGCGCCGAGTTTCACCCGCGGCACCGCGATGGCCACCATGATGACGGTGAGGATCCCCAACGCTGCCACCAGGGCATAGGCGCTGCGCCAGCCCAGAAGGTTGCCGAGCGCCGCGGCAAAGGGAACGCCGAAGATGTTCGCGATCGTCAGACCGAGCATCACACGCGACATCGCCCGACCTCGTCGGTTGACCGGTACGAGCGAGGCCGCAACGACGGCGCCGATGCCCAGGTAGGCACCGTGGGGCAGGCCGCTGACGAAGCGGGCGATGTTGAACAGTCCGGCGGTGGGCGCGAGCATCGAGGCGATATTGCCCAGTGCGAAGAGGCCCATGAGCCCGAGGAGGAGGTTCTTCCGATCCATATGCGCGGCGATCGTCGTGATCAGCGGTGCACCGATGACGACGCCGATGGCGTAGAAGGACACCGCGTGGCCGGCCTGGGGCACGGTGATGCCGAGATCTTCGGCGATGAGGGGCAGCAGTCCCATGGTCGCGAATTCGGTCACCCCGATGCCGAAGGCACCGACCGCCAGGGCGAAGACGGCGAATTTGTAGACTCCGCGGGAGACCGGAGCGTCACTCATGGAGATCCTTCGGTGGGACGACGGGGGTGAACGCAGGGCAACGGAGACGGAATGCGCCGCTGACCGCAACCGCACCAGCCTATTGCCCGGGTGGTGCCGACCGGTAGTCCCACCGACCCAATGTGACGATTCGAACAGCCGCAGGCAGAACCTGCACCCTCGCCGAGGCGGCCGCCCGTTCCGGGCGAACGCTCAGTCTGCGTTCGTCTCCGGATTCGTTGCTTTCGCCCCTGCTCCCGTTTCCGCCTCGTATTCCGCCAGCGCCTGTGAGGCGACGGAGAATGCGGTGTTCGCGCTCGGGACCGAGCAGTAGATCGCCGACTGAAGCAGCACTTCTTTGATCTCGTCGCGGGTCAGGCCATTGCGGACGGCGGCTTTGACGTGCATGGCGAGTTCGGCCTCGTGGCCGCCGGCGATCATGGCCGTGAGCGTGATCGCCGAGCGCATGCGCCGCTCGAGGCCGGGGCGGGTCCAGATCTCGCCCCAGGCATAGCGGGTGATGAGATCCTGGAAATCGGCGGTGAAATCGTCGACCTTCGCATTCGCCCGGTCGACGTGAGCATCGGAGAGCACCTGACGGCGCACGGTCATCCCAGCTTCACGGACGTCATCTCGGCTCGCCTCCCGCGGCCCTGAAGCCGTCGGCAGTCCCGCTTCAACGCCGCCTGCCACGCCGGCAGCGCTTGCACCGGTTCCACTGCCGGCGCTGCCGCCGAGTCCCTTCCCGCGGAGGAAATCGTCGAGCAGGCTTGCTGTCACGGCCGGAGCCTCGGCCGGCACGAGGTGCGCGGCACCTTCGATGACTTCGAGCATGGCGCCGGGAACCGCGTTCGCGATCTCGGCGAGCTTCGTCGCCGGTGTCGGCAGGTCCTCGGACCCGGCGACGGCCAGCAGCGGACGGGAGATCTCGGGCAGGCGCTCGCGGACGTCGAAGTCAGCGAGAGCGAAGCACAAAGCGGCGTAGGAATGTCGGTCGGCGTCCTGCAGCGAGTGGAGCAGCGCGGCCGAGGCTTCGGGCTCACGGTCCATGAACCCCTCACCGAACCACCGCTGCGCCGAACCGATGATCTGGGTGGGCGTGCCGGAAGTCGCCACCGTCTGTGCACGTTCCTCCCATGCCGACGCCTCGCCGATCTTCGCACCCGTGCAGAACACGGCGATGCGACCGAAGCGTCCGCCGTGATCAAGACCCAGCTGCAGAGCAATGGCTCCACCGATCGAGTCCCCGGCGAGGTCGACCGGTGCCCCGGCTCCCGCCACATCGGGAAGAACCCGATCAAGGGTGGCAAGGACCGCCTCGGCGAGATCGGACATCGCGATCCGTGGGGCCACCGCAGTGTCGGTGGGGACGCCGAGTGCGGCTGACCGGCCGTGACCGGGAAGATCGATGCCGATGACCGTCGTCTCCGGGCTGAGCCCGCCGAGTTCGGTGGCCGCCTGCTGCCACAGGGCGGCGGCCGAGGTGCCCAGGGACGGCAGGACGACGAGGACCCGCGCTTCATCGGACGGTGTCCGGGGTGCGGCGAGTACGGATGCGGTGAGCTCCATGGATGTCACTTTCTCAGTCGGTGTCTCGGTCAGCTGTCTGTCTCAGTCGAAGGCCGGCAGGTCGATCTCCTGCGGTCCGGATTGGTCGATGGCGGCGAGGATGGTGCGGCGGATGTCCTCGGCCTCTCCGAGGTAGGACTCGGGTGTGAAGAAGTCCTCGACTCCGTTCTCGTCTCCGACCGCTTCACGCAGTGCGGCCACGGGATCGGTTCCGGGGGCGGTGATCGCCGCAAGCTGCTCCTTCGTCAGCCGATCGCCGAAGACGATGCCCAGCTTCTCGCCGAAGATGCCCGGACCAGCGGCGTCGAGGTTCGCGCGCATGGCTTCGGGATTGACGCTCAGCCCCGCGACCATCTCATCGAGGAGGATCAGAGACGAGATCGCCAAGGTCATGAGTTCGGACAGGGCCGGCCATTCGGCATGCCAGGCGCCGTCCGAGCGTTCCTCGACCGCTTCGGCCGCAGCCGTGGTCAGGGTGGAAAGTGCACCGGGCACGCGCATTCCGTTGCGGTGGAGGAGCACCGCCGAGGTGGGGTTCGACTTGTGCGGCATCGCCGAGGATCCGCCCGTGGCGGCCAGGGACAGCTCCCGGATCTCTGCACGGACGCCGACAAGGACGTCGCGGGCGATCGACGCGCCCACGGTCACGCACTGGGTCAGGTGGGAGCCCCAGGACAGGATGCGCACTCGGTCGGTGTGCCAGGGGACGGGGATCTGGGTGAGCGCGGCATCGGGGCCGACCATCTGCATATGGAATTCGCGCAGCAGCGATTCGGTCGAGTCGCCGGCGAACCAGCGGATCGCCGCGCGGGTGCCGGCAGCCCCGCCGACCTGCACATAATCGACGAACGGCGCCTGAGCTTGGACTTCGATGACCTCGGCGGCCCAGGTCGCGGCCTTGAGGCCGAAGGTCGTCGGCAGCGCCGGCTGCGTCAGCGTGCGGGCCAGGCACAGTGTCTCGGCATGGGCTTCGGAGAGGTCGACGAGGGCGGCGCCGATGACTTCGAGACGGGCCTGCATCTGTCGGACGACGCGGGAGACGAGCAGACCGATCGCCGTGTCGATGACGTCCTGGCTGGTCAGCCCCCGGTGCAGGCAGCGGGAGGCCTCGGGGGAGAGTCGAGCGCGGACGAGGGCGAGGAACGGGATGACCGGGTTGCCGCCCGCCTCGGAGTTCTCACCGAGGGTCTGGAGCTCGGCGTGATCGTCGGTGAGCTGCCTGATGGTCGCATCGATGGCGGCGGCCACCTCGGCGCGGATCTCGGAGGACACCAGCCCCACCCGTGCCTGCGAGACGATCCACGCGGTCTCGACCTGGCCGATCGCGGTGATGAGCGCGGCATCATCGATGGCTTCAGCGCCGCGCAGGTCGCCGGGGGCGAAGAGGAAGCGGGTGTGGGCGGTGTCCGTCATGGGTGTCAGTCCTCGTGGCTGGGGAACCGGAGGAACGGTGTTTCCTCCGCACCCTGCAACCGTATGTCGAAACGCAGCGATCCGTCAGCCCCTCGGGTGGCGATGAGGCGGTTTCTCTCGGACTCCTCGAGGGAGGACAGGAGAGGATCGGCGGCCAGCGCAGCGGTGTCCTCGGGCAGGTAGATGCGGGTGAACAGGCGATTGAGCAGGCCGCGGGCGAAGATGACGACGCTGATGAACGGTGCCTTGCCCTCCTCGGTGGGGCCGGGATTGACCGTCGAGAAGCTGAACTCGCCCTCGGGGTCGACGGCGGCACGGCCGAAACCGGTGAAGGTGAACCCATTGCGGCGCAGCGATCCCGACGCACGAACAACCTCACCGTTCTCGTCCGGCTGCCAGATCTCGAGGATCGCATCGGGGACCGGGTCGCCCGCGCCGTCGAAGACGGTGCCGGTCAGTTGCACGGCGCGTGCCGAACCGGGAGGGACGAGTTCGCTGTCGTGGTCGTAAGGCAGCGCGTAGCCGTAGAAGGGGCCGACGGTCTGGCCAGGCGTCGCTGTCAGGTCAGGGGTTGCGGTGGAGTCAGTCATCGTCCTCTTCTTCCATCCAGGTCCGGTTCGCTCCGGTGAGCACGATGTCCCAGTTGTAGCCCATGAGGAATTCGTGCTCGGTGATGTTGTGGTCGTAGGTTGCGACGAGGCGGTCGCGGGCCTTCTGATCGGTGATCGACTGGTAGATCGGGTCGAGGGCGAACAGCGGGTCACCGGGGAAGTACATCTGGGTGATCATCCGCTGAGTGAACTCGGACCCGAAGAGGGAGAAGTGGATGTGGGCGGGCCGCCATGCATTGTGGTGGTTCTTCCACGGGTAAGGACCGGGCTTGATCGTGGTGAAGGAGTACGAGCCGTCATCGCCGGTGAGGGTGCGACCGACACCGGTGAAGTTCGGGTCGATCGGAGCCGGGTGCTGGTCGCGTTTGTGGATGTAGCGACCGGCCGAGTTCGCCTGCCAGATCTCCACGAGCTGGTTGCGCACGGGCCGTCCTTCACCGTCGAGGACGCGACCGGTCACGCGGATACGCTCGCCGATGGGTTCGCCGTCGGCCTGGATGGTCAGATCCGATTCGAGGGTGCCGATATCACGGTGGCCGAAGGCGGGGGAGAAGAGCTCGATGGTCTCCGGGTCCGTGTGGCGGGGGTCCTTCGTCGGGTGCCGCAGGATCGAGGACCGGTAAGGCGCGTAGTTCAGTCGCGGTTGGGTTTCGGCCTTCTTCCCGGCGGCGACGTCCTGTTTGTGCTGCGATTCGATGTCAGCGATCTCGGCCGAGAGCGTCGCCTGAGACTCGGCGGCGTCATCGGGGCCCTTCACGGCCTGATCGATGACGACCGGGGAGGTGAACGCCTCGGTGGATTCGTCGGTATCCGTGTTCTGCTGTGGACTCATCGTCGAACCTTTCTGCTTCGGTGGGAGTCGTGGTGGGGGGCGGTGGGGGGAGCGGCTCAGCCATGGGGCCAGCCGGTGTAGCACTCGGCCAGGTAGCGGCGACCGTGCTCGGAATCGAGTATGGAACGGAGTTCGCCGAGGCTGCGCTTCGTTTCGAAGGCGTCCTGAGTCGGGTCGGTGTGAAGCATCCGGGTCATCTGGTAGGAGAAGTTCTGTGCCTTCCATACCCGTGTGGTCGCGGTCTGCGAATAGCCGGCCAGCGCCTCGGCGTCGGAGTCCTTCAGCGCCGAGGTGAGGGCGGGGGCGAGCACCGCGACGTCGGCGAACGCGAGGTTGAGGCCCTTGGCGCCGGTCGGCGGAACCGTATGGGCACTGTCGCCGGCGAGGAACAGCGAACCGTGCTGCATCGGTTCGGTCACGGCGGATCGGAACGGCAGAACCGTCTTGTCGATGATCGGTCCGGTCTTGAGTTCGAAGTTGTCGGGACCGTCGACCCGGGCCTGCAGTTCGGTCCAGATGCGGTCATCGGACCAGTCTGCGACGTTCGTGTCCGGGGAGGCCTGGAAGTACATCCGCTGGACGGTCTCGGAGCGCTGGGAGATGAGCGCGAAGCCGCGTTCGGAGCGGGAGTAGATGAGGACTTCGTGGCTGGGCGGGGCCTCGCAGAGGACGCCGAACCAGGCGAAGGGGTACTCGTGGAAGAACCGCTGCCGGGTGCCCTCGGGGATCATGGCGCGGCAGGGTCCGCGGGAGCCGTCGGCGCCGACGACGTAGCGGGCGCTGATGCGCAGGTCTTCACCGTCCGCGGTCCGGGCCGAGACCCAGGGTTTGTCGGATTCGATATCGCGCAGGCTGGTATCCGCGACCGAGTAGAAGATCGGGCGTCCCGTGCGTTCGCGGGCGGCGGCGAGGTCGACGAAGACTTCGTTCTGCGGATAGAGCCAGACGGACTCGCCGACCAGCTCAGGGAAGTCGAAATGGTTCGAAGTGCCGTTGACGCGGATGTCGATGCCGTCGTGGCGGTGCCCGTCGGTGTGCACGCGGGAATCGACTCCTGCGGCTTCGAGCATCCGCACGGATCCTGCCTCGAGGATTCCGGCACGGTGGGTGTGGGCGATCTCGTCGCGGCTGCGATTGTCGATGACGACTGAGTCGATGCCTGCATTGTGAAGCAGGTGGGCGAGCATGAGCCCCGCGGGTCCCGCGCCGACGATAGCGACATCTGTCTGAAGTTCTGGCACCGTGGCCTCCTTGCCTGTCTCGTCCTCTCAGTGTGCGCCCAGTCACTGACACGAAGCGATGTCATTCTCGATGAATGGGAGGAGCGGGCGAAGGGAGGGGTGATAGGACAAAGCGGAGGCGGGCGGCGGGAGCCGGCGGGAGCGCAGCAGCGCGCGGGGTGGCAGGCACCCCGCGCGCACTTCAGCAGGTTCGGTTCACGAGCGTCACCTCACGGTGCCGGGTTGATCACCCGTCCCCAGGTGGACTTGTTGCCCCAGATGTTCTGGCGAAGTCCCTCGAGCTGGAGGATCTGCGAGTGGTCGACGAACAGATTGCATTCGTTGCCGTAGTTCTTGATGTACCACTCGAAGACCGGACCGTCGGCGGCCTCGAACATGACGTTCTCCAGCCCCAGACCGTTGATGATCGAGGCGGCTGCGGCCGTGTTCCATCCGTCGACGTTCTCCGTGATTCCTTCGGATTCGATCATGATGATCGATGCGCCTGCATCGAGCGCCCGCTTGCCGCGGTCGACGAGATCGCCGATGTCCTTCGCTGATTCCGCGGCAAGCTCGGCTTCGCCCGAGTCTCCTCCCGAGCCGATCTGGATGCCCAGCTCCGGCTTGGCCTTGAGCCCGGCCTTGACGACCTTGTCGACGAGGCGTTCGAGTCCTGAGGTCGGGAGCATGATGAATCCGGTCGAGATCTCGATGACGTCGAAGCCGACTTCCTTCGCCTCCTTGAGATACTGGTCGACCGCGTCATCGCCAAAGCGCAGGACTGTCTCGATCCAACCGCCTGAAGACACATACGAACCGTTCTCATGAGCGATCTCGCTGAAAGCTCGGACCTGTTCGGGTGGGACGAGGGCGAAGGATCCGCCGGCCCACTTGATGCCGTCGATCCACTGCCCTGCGACGTCGAAGACGTCCTGGAGATGGCGAGTGCCGTAGGTCGAATAATAAGGGGCGCGGATCTCGGTCATCCCGCGGTTGCGGGGTTTGGCCGGACGATGGGCGCGGGGGACGAAGTTCATCGACACATCGAAATCTATGGTGTTCGACATGATCTTTCCTTTCTTCGGGTGTCGGCGACGGGCCGACTGGGTGCCGGCACGAGCCGGCGGTTGTCGCAGCCTCAGCTGCGAGTCCGGGGGACTTGGGCGAGCAGTTCGGTCAGCTCTCTGATCCGATGGTTCTCCAGCTCGTGGACGAGATCGGCGATGCGGTCACGCAGCCCCGCCTCGGCGAAGGGCGAGACCACGGCATCGAACTTCCGGCGGGCACCCGCCCAGTCGAGGGGATCCGTGGTGAAGCCCTCATAGCCGTTGGTGCTGGCGTGGAACCTCGTGCCGTCGGTGAGAGTGACGACGAGATCGGCGCACATCTCTTCGGGGAACCGATCGCTGAACTCCTGCGACGGGCTGATCGTGACCTTGCGCATGAGATCCTGAACATCGTCGGCGGTGATCCGACTCGGCGTGTACTGGCCCGGGTTGAGTTCCCCGTCGAGGAGGACGACGGCGAGCATCCACGGCAGCGAATGATCGGCCTCTTCCTTCGTGCGCACGTTGCGTTTGTCGCCTTCCTCGCCGCCGCCGATGATCGAATAGGCGACGTCGAAGGTCGTCAGCTCCACGCTGGCGATGGCGTCGGTGCGGAAGCCGTCGTGGCGCCGGATGTCCTGCGCGGCGTCGAGGGCAGACTGGGAGTGGATCTCCGCATTGTGCTTCTTGATGATCGTGCCCGCAACCTTCTCGAGGTCCTCCTTCGACCAGTCGAGTTCGAAGTCTCCGGCCAGGGCCTTGAAGCCCTTGTTGCCTTCGAAGACCTCGGCCGGACCGGTGATGCCGCGTGCGGCCAGCAGAGCGTCGAACACGCCCTCCTTCGACACGTGCGGATACGCCAATCCTTTCCAATGGCTCAGATCTCCTGTGCGAGTGACCCGCAGCGCGACGTTCGCGGTGCCGGCCATGGCTGCGGCGTTCGCGATCTGGTCGGTGCCGAGCCCCAGGGCCTTCGCCGAGGCGGCGGCAGCGGCGAACGCGCCCTGCGTCGTATGGTCGAAACCGAGATCCCTGACCGGGGCGACGTCGGACAGGCGAGCGTGGACCTGGTAGGCCACGGCGAAGGCGGTGAGGAAGTCCGCTCCCGAGGCATCGGCGACTTCTGCCGAGGCCAGGACTGCTCCCATGTTGTCCGAGGGATGGTTGGTCTCGCCCTTGGCGAGATAGGCGTCCATGAAGTCGAGATACCGGCTGAGCGCGGAGTTGAAGAACGCGGCATGGTCGGGGCTGGCCTGACCACCGCCGATGAGGGTGGCTCCGTGTCCGGAGCCGAGACTTTCGACGAGTGCGCGAATCTCCTTGAGCGGTTGCGCGTCGAGAGCGCCGATGGCGACTGCGATCGTGTCGAGCACGCGGATCTTGAGTTGTTCGAGGGCGGTGTCGCTGAGCATGTCCAGCGAAGCGTCTGCGGCGAACTGTGCGAGTGACTGCACTTCTGTGAGTGCCTGATTCCGATTCATCATGACCTCTCTACCTTAGGTTAGGTATACCTAAATTATGCTACTCGAAGTATCTTGATGTCAAGATACTTTTGCGGTGACGTGAGTCACGGGCGCTGAGCGCGGCGGCATTTTCGGTCGACTCGGTTGACTCACTCATGATTGTTGAGCAAAATGGGCCACTGTTGTGTTCGCCCGCGATCCTGCCGTGCAGAGAAAGCAGCCTAATGATCATCACCGGACTCATCGTCGGCCTTGTCCTCGGATTCGTCTTCCAGCGTGGCCGATTCTGTGTGACGGGTGCCTTCCGTGATCTCACCCTGACGGGGAACACGCGCTGGTTCTCCGCCCTGATCGTGCTCATCGCCGTCCACTCCATCGGACTCTTCCTGCTCAACAGCTTCGGCGTCATCGCCCTCGAGGCGGAACCGTTCCCGTGGCTGGCCTCGATTGTCGGAGGGTTGATCTTCGGGTTCTCCATGGTCTTTGCCGGAGGCTGCGCGACCGGAACCTACTACCGTGCCGGGGAGGGTCTCGTCGGCAGCTGGTTCGCCCTCATCTTCTACGCCCTCTTCTCCGCCGTCATGAAACTCGGCCCGGCCGCCGGCTTCACCGACGGCATCCGCGCCATTACCTTGGACAACGGCAGCCTGCAGGCGAGCACGGGCCTCAGTCCCTGGGTCTTCGTCGTCATCGTCTCGGCCATCGCGATCTGGCTGACCGTCTACCACTCCCGCAAACTCAAGACCCCGATGGCCAGCCTGCCGCCGCGCAAGACGGGACTGGCGCACCTGCTCACCGAGAAGCGCTGGAACCCGTTCGCCACCGCCGTGGTCATCGGCGTCATCGCCACGATCGCCTGGCCGCTGTCGGCGGCGACGGGACGCAATTCCGGACTGGGCATCACCACCCCTTCGGCGCATCTCGTCGGCTTCCTCACCACGGGAGACACCGGCCTCATCGACTGGGGCGTCATGCTCGTCATCGGGATCCTCGTCGGGTCGTTCATCGCGGCCAAGGCCTCCGGGGAGTTCCGCCTCCGCGTGCCCGATCAGGCCACGATCCTCAAATCGATCGTCGGCGGCATCGGCATGGGCGTCGGCGCGGCCATCGCCGGCGGCTGCACCGTCGGCAACTCCATGGTCTCGACCGCACAGTTCGAGTATCAGGGCTGGGTGTCGATGGTCTTCATGATCGCCGGCGCCGGAATCGCCGCCAAAGCCACCATCAAACCGAAGAAGTCGCAGGCCAGTGTGCCCGCGGCGGAAAGCAGGAGCGTATGAAGCAGGTACTCGAAACCGACGGTCAGGTCTGCCCCTTCCCGCTCGTCGAAGCCAAAGAGGCCATGACAGGCCTCAACGACGGCGACGAACTCGTCATCAACTTCGACTGCACCCAGGCCACCGAGGCGATCCCGCAGTGGGCGGCGGAGAACGGCTACCCCGTCACCCACTTCGACCGGGTCACCGACGCCAGCTGGACCATCACCGTCCAGAAGGCCTGAACCCCGGACGGGTTGAATCCAGGCACGCCCTGACTACAGCTCCACGATCGTCTCCGCGCCATCGGCGACGGTCAGTCGGGTGATCGTGTTCTGCTCGATGAGACTCCAGCCTCGATGTTCTAGTCCCGAGGAGGACACGATCATTGCGTTGTCGGGCAGCCTCTGCCAGCTCATCCGGTAGTAGTGATCGTGATGATCCGGCGGCAGCGGCCCCTGCAGATAGGGCACCTGGGTGCCTGCCGTCGCGTGGGCGACGATCATCTCCTCGACCGTGAGGAAGAGCAGATTGATCCCGGGGTGATCGAAGTCGGCCCGCAGCATCCGCACCGTTGCGACCACGGCCTCGAGCAGCGGTTCGCCCTGACGCAGCCGCCGGAGGACGAGGGCGAAGATGATCGCCGAATCCGTTGTTCCGCCGATCTCGTCGATCTCGCCGAGGCTCACGTATTCGCGCAGCCGCTCGATGGGATGCACCGAACCATTGTGCGCCATCGCGATCCCATCGGCCAGGAACGGGTGCGTGTTCTCCTCGAGGTCGGTCAGCCCCGTCGTCGCCATCCGCAGATGGCAGATCCGACCCTCGCTCGCGTCCCCGTCCAAGGCTCGGGTCAACCGCGGATCATCGGCACCCTCGGTGGGCGTGCGGAACCGTGCGACCGCCTCGGCGCCGATGTTGATCCATGCCGTGCCCCACCCGTCATCGTGGAGGGTGCCCATCGACTGCCACTGCCGGCACTCATCGACACCGACGAGATCCGCGGCCGTGGTCGGGGTGGGAGAGATGAATCCGAGCAGCCTGCACATGAACCCTCCTTCACGGTGTCTCCAGGCTACGCCGACCGGTGGGCAACGTCAGTGCCGATGTCTAGACTCGAGGCATGAAGATCACGGTTCTCGAAGGCGATATCACCGAGGTGGCCGTCGACGCGATCGTCAACGCCGCGAACTCGAGTCTGCTCGGAGGCGGCGGGGTCGACGGAGCCATCCACCGCGCGGCTGGGCCTGCTCTGCTCGAAGCCTGCCGCGAAATCAGGCAGACCACACATATGCGCGGGCTCCCGCCGGGTCAGGCTGTGGCCACGAGCGCCGGTGACCTTCCGGCCCGCTGGGTCATCCACACGGTCGGGCCGAATCGGCACGCCGGTGAGGCCGATCCGGAAATCCTCGAGTCGTGCTTCGAGTCGAGTCTCAACCTCGCCGAGGAACTCGGTGCGACCTCGATCGCGTTCCCGGCCATCGGCGGCGGTGTCTATGGCTGGTCCGCCCGCGACGTCGCCGAGGCGGCTCACAGCGTCATCGTCGACGGGCGGTCCCGCGGCCGCTGGGAATCGATCGCCGAGGTCCAGTTCGTCCTCTTCAGCGACCAGATGACGAGCGTGTTCTGCCAGGTATTCGACCACGATCAGTGGTGAGGACGGAAAGACCGCTCACCCGTCCGCCCGCGAGGAGCGCGAGCGGCTCGATTCGGCCGCTGCTCACGCCGCCGAATGACGCATCCAGTGCACGATCGCCAGCGCCGCCGCGGTGATTGCGCAGCCGGCGGCAAGGAGCAGCGGGATCCCGGAGATGATGGCCTCGACGACGAGTTCGGGACCGGTCTGGAGGATCGGGCCGATGATTTTGACGAAGAGGAATCCGAGGACTCCGATGAGCAGGAAGAGTCCCGCTCGCCTGCCGAGGACCACGTGCAGGGGTTTCGGGTGCTGGTAGATCTGGTTTGTGCTCATGGTCGATCACCTTCGGTATCGTCCACGGTCCAAAGTCTTTGGGCTGTGCCTGCGACGCTACGCTGGAAAACAGTGTGAGTTCTGGGCGATTTAAGAGCGTTCGGTGGGAACGAGGTCGGCGCCTCGCGAACTAGCTGCAGAAGGCGCGAGGAACTTGCAGTCGCAGATCGACCTCGACGAATTCGCCGAGCTGCTCGAGGACTCAACCCGAGCGAATGACGCAGTGAGGGAGATCGTGGGGGAGACAGGGCGGACGCCATGACCATGTCACCTCCCACGTCCTCGCTGCGTTGTCCACGACCGCAATTGTGAGTTTCGCTCGCGGTCCCGAGTGCTCAACGAACCGTGCATGTTCAAAAGATTGAACATCGGCAAACGTTGAACACCCGGTCAGGAGATCACCGCATTGAACCTCACACCGCGGTATAGCCGCCGTCGATGAGATAGTAGGCACCGGTGACGAACGAGGCGTCGTCGGAGAGCAGGAAGCTCACGACCTTCGCGACCTCCTCGGCGGTGCCCAGGCGTCCGAGCGGGTGCTTGGCCTTGAGGCCCTCGAGGGTTTCGGCGTCGAGGCTGTTCTCCAGCAGGGGAGTCGTGATGTAGCCGGGACCGACCGCGTTGATGCGCAGTCCCTCGGCACCGTATTCTGCGGCGGCGTTCTTCGTGATGCCGACGACGCCGTGCTTGGCTGCGGTATAGGCGCCGTTGTTGATCGCCGCGACCGTTCCGTGGACCGAGGCCATATTGACGATCGCCGAGTCCTTCGCTCCGGCCTTGAGCATCGCCGGGATCTGGTGCCGCATGCCGTAGAGCACGCCGTTGAGGTTGATGTCGATGACCTTGTCCCAGGAGTCCAGGTCGGTCTCGCCTGCTGGCGCCTGCTTGCCGCCGATGCCGGCATTATTCACCGCATAGTTGAGTCCGCCGTAGGTGTCGACGGCGAACTGCACGACCTTCTCCGAGTCTTCCTTCGCGCTCGTGTCCTGCTTGATCGCCGAGGCGGTCCCGCCGGTTTCGGTGATCTCATCGGCAACGCGCTGCGCGGCATCGAGATCGATGTCCGTGATGACGACCTTCGCACCCTTGGAAGCGAGATCCTTCGAGATCGCTTCTCCGAGACCCGATCCGCCGCCGGTGACGAGTGCGACCTTGTTCGTGAAATCTGCCATGGTGGTGACCTACTTTCTCGAAAATCTGTGGAGCCATGCTGGTGTGGCCCTCACCAGGAACAACGAAGAACGGACGGAGAGCATTCCGTTGCCTGCGGGACTGATCGGTCACACGAGGCATTGATTGAGCTCCACAGCAGTGGTTCACTGGTTGCATTCCGCAATCAGATGTCGGCGATCGCCGATGCTCGAGGGGGAGCGATGGGAAAAGTGGCATGGGGTTTCACCTGTTCGATCGACGGGTTCATCGCCGGGCACGGGCATGACATGTCCTGGCTCTCGGCATCGGAACCGAACTCCGAGGGCACCACCGAAAGCATGGCTTCGAAGGTCGCCGTCATCATCTCCGGGCGCCGAGGCTACGACGCGGCCAAGGCGCAGGCCGACGAACGCGACGAGATGACATCCGAGGCCTACGGCGGTGCGTGGTCGGGAACGGAGTTCATCCTCACTCACCGTCCCGAGGAATTGGCCGCAGACGCCTCGGTGACGGCGATGAACTGCACCATCACCGAGGCGGTCGAGAGGGCCCAGCAGATCGCCGGGGACCGCGATATCCAGATCATCAGCGCCGACATCGCTCGGCAGGCGCTCGAGATCGACCTCATCGACGAGCTTCAGGTCTACGTCGCTCCGGTCTTCCTCGGCGACGGAACCCGGATCTTCGACGTTCCCGGCGGTCGGCGTGTGGATTGGGAGCTCGTCGAGATCGACGAGTCCAACCGACGCAGCTTCGGACGCGCCTATCGACCCAGGAGAGCGTAGTCTTCGACCATGTGCAGGAACATCAGGACACTCCATAACTTCGAGCCCGCCGCCACCTCCGACGAAGTCCATGCTGCGGCGCTGCAGTATGTGCGCAAGATCGCCGGGACGACAAAGCCTTCCCTGGCCAATGCCAAGGCTTTCGACTCCGCCGTCGCCGAGATCGCCCACTCCACCCAGCACCTCCTCGACGCGCTCGTGACGAACGCGCCGCCGAAGGATCGGGAGGTCGAGGCCGAGAAGCGCCGAGCCAGATTTGAGGCCCGCGGATGATCATCGCCGGCCTCGTCCTCGCGGGCCTCGCCGCCGCCCTGCACGTCTTCATCTTCTACATGGAATCCATCGCCTGGACGAGTGCGCGTGCCCGTGCGACCTTCGGCACCACCGAGGCCGAAGCCGAGGCGACGAAATCCCTCGCCTTCAACCAAGGCTTCTACAACCTCTTCCTCGCGCTTGCCGTGATCATCGGCATCATCGTCGTCGCGGCCGGATCGTCCCCGATCGGCCTCACCCTCGTCTTCGTCGGAGCCGGATCGATGCTCGCTGCGGCGTTCGTGCTCGCCGTGTCGAGCCCCGAACAGCTCGGGGCAGCGCTCAAGCAGGGAACACTGCCCCTCCTCGGCGTGGTCTGCCTGATCGTCGCACTGCTCGTCTGAATCCTGGGGCGAGTGGTCAGCCGAGGTGACGGACCTCAGCCGACGAAGCGATCATCGGCGGCAAGGTCCTGAGTGATCCTCGCCGAGGCGGTCCTCAGTGCCTGCATGATCGCGGGCACCCCCTTGCGGTGCTCGGAGTCGATGACGACGCCGAGCCCGGCGATCGCCACCCCGCCGGCGTCGAAGACCGGAACCGTGATGCCGGTCGTGCCGTCATCGATATGCCCGGAGAGTTCGGCGAAGTGATGGGCGCGGATGGAGGAGAACATCCGCCGCAGAGTCGCTGGATCCGTCGTCGTCTTCTCCGTGATCGCCGCCAGCGGTCCGCGCAGATAGGTCTCACGCACGTGCTTGGGTGCATAGGCCAGCAGGACGAGACCGCACGAGGAAGCGTGCGCCGGCAGGCGGCCGGCCGTCTTCGACCGGTGGATGACCGCGTTCGGTGCAGACATCCGCTCGATGATGAGCACCTCCCGCTCACGCAGGATCCCCAGCTGGGTGTTCTCCCCGACGAACTCCTGCACGGCCATCATGTGCGGCCGCGCCACCGAGGCGAGCCCGACGGCGTCCGAGGCTCGGTTCGACAGCTCCCACATCCCCACGCCGATCCGGATTCGCCCGACTGGGTCGCGCTGGAGCAGATCATGGCGCATCATGTCGTTGATGAGCCGATACGCCGTCGACTTCGGCAGATCGGCGCGCTCGGCGATCTCCTCACTGCTCAGGCTCTGATGGTCGGGATCGAATGACGCGAGCACGCGGACGAGGCGATCGATCATCGAGTCGCCGGAACGAGAATTCGCCATACCCTGATTCTAGCGGTTCTCAGCGATGGTTCTCAATGAATGGGACCATTGTGGTCTCTCGTGTCGCCGATCACTACTCTGACGAGAGGTGCAACACAGTCCTCAGCTGACTGTGCCCGCAACCCCACCACCTCAAGGAGCATCACGTCGATGACGACAGTCACGGTTCGCCAGGCAGTCCACGAACTCATGGCCTTTCATGGGATGACCACGATGTTCGGCAATCCGGGCTCCAATGAGCTGCCCTTTCTCAAAGATCTGCCCGCTCGCTATATCCTCGGCCTCCACGAAGCCACCGTCGTGGCCATGGCCGACGGTCACTCGCTCATCACGAACCGCCCCACACTCGTCAACCTCCATGCCGCCTCCGGCACCGGCAACGGTCTCGGGGCGCTGACGAACTCGGTGATCTCGAAGTCGAAGCTCGTCATCACCGCAGGCCAACAGGTCCGCGACATGATCGGCCCCGAAGTGATGCTCGCCAATGTGCAGGCACCGAAACTCGCCGAACCTCTCGTCCATCAGTCGCTCGAACCCTTAAGTGCGCAGGACGTGCCCCGTGCCTTCTCCCAATCCGTCTTCGCCGCCGAAGAAGGCCCCGTCTACCTCTCTGTGCCCTACGACGACTGGGATGCCGAGGTGCCTGCCGAACGGATCCGCCAACTCTCCCGCAGCATCACCTCCGCTCGCACCGTCGACCCCGCAGCGGTCACCGAGCTCGCGGACAAGCTGCGCGGAGCCGAGGCACCGGCCCTCGTGCTCGGCCCCGACGTCGACGACGAGACCGTCTGGGACACGACGGTCGCCCTTGCCGAGACGCTCGAGCTGCCCGTCTGGGCAGCCCCGTCACTTGCGCGTCTGCCGTTTCCCAACCAGCACCCGAACTTCCGCGGCGTCCTGCCCGCCGGAATCGCGCCGATCGGCGAGATCCTCGGCGCGCACGACTTGGCACTGGTCATCGGGGCACCGGTCTTCCGCTACCACCAGTGGCAGTCGGGCCAGTATCTGCCGGCGACCACCGAACTCATCCAGATCGGCGAGGATACCGCAGCCGCCGCTCGTGCACCCTTCGGCGATGCCCTCATCGCTGATCCCGTCGACACCATTCTCGCCCTCGCGAAAGCCCTCGACATCGCTCCAGCGGGCACCGGACCGGCCGGCATGGCACCGGAACGGGTCATGCCCGATCCGGCCACCTCGGCGACCGATGGGGTCCTCCACCCCGAGGAGGTGTTCGCGGGCATGCGCGAAACGATGCCGGATGACACCCGCTACGTCGTCGAATCGACCTCGACGAACGCGGCCTTCTGGACCCAGATGGACCTCACCGGCCCCGGATCCTACTTCTTCCCCGCCTCCGGCGGACTTGGGTGGGGGCTGCCGGCCTCGATGGGCATCACCCTGGCCGATGCCGACCGACCCGTCGTCGCGATCATCGGCGACGGCTCCGCCCATTACTCGATCTCCGCCCTGCGCACCGCCGTCGACGAGAGCATCGGCGTCATCATCGTCCTGCTGCGCAACGGCACCTACGGGGCACTCGACTGGTTCGCCGACATGCTCGGCGTCGACAAGGCGCCCGGTCTCGACCTCGGCGAAGTCGACTTCGTGTCCATCGCCAGCGGGTACCAGATGCACGCCGCCCACGCCGGAACCACCGCCGAACTCGCTGACCTGCTCCACGATGCGCAGGACCGGGCGGCCCGCGGACAGGCGAGCCTCATCGAAGTGAACACCGAAAAGACCCGCCCCGAGAAGAAGTAGAGGACACATCATGGCTGATTTCCTGGGAACCGACTGGCACGAGAAGATCTTCACCGGCACCTGGACCGCCGGATCCGGCGAGACCTACGACGTCATCGAACCGGCGACGGGAGAGACTCTGGGCCGCCTCGGGGCCGCCAGCGCCGACGACGTCAACGCCGCCGCCACCCGCGCCGCGGCCGCGCAGAGGCAATGGGCGCGAACAACACCGGCCGACCGCGCGGCCGTGCTCCGCCGGGCCGGTGCCCTGTGGGCCGAACACGCAGACGAACTCTCTTCCTGGATCGTCCGCGAAGCCGGCTCCATCCCGGCCAAGGCCGCCCTCGAAATCGCCTCCGCCGAAGCGATCTGCTTCGAGTCCGCGGCCCTGCCCAGCCACCCCAAGGGCCAGGTCCTGACCTCGAACGAACCCCGCTGGTCGTTTGCCCGCCGGGTGCCGGCCGGAGTCGTCTCCGTCATCGCCCCGTTCAACTTCCCGCTCATCCTCGGCATGCGCTCGGTCGCGCCGGCACTGGCCCTCGGCAACGCGGTGCTGCTCAAACCCGACCCCCGCACCGCGGTGTGCGCAGGCGTATCGATCGCGAAGGTCTTCGCCGAGGCGGGACTGCCCGAAGGACTGCTCCAGGTCCTGCCCGGCGGACTCGACGCCGGCGAAGCCGTCGTCGCCGCCCCCGAGGTCTCGGTCATCTCCTTCACCGGGTCGACCGGGGCCGGACGCAAGGTCGGCGAAGCCGCCGGTCGCCTCCTCAAGCGCTGCCACCTCGAACTCGGAGGCAACAACGCGCTCGTCGTCCTGCCCGGCGCCGATGTCGGTCCGGCCACCTCGGCGGGGGCCTTCGGATCATGGATGCACCAGGGCCAGATCTGCATGACCACCGGCCGCCACCTCGTCCACGAATCGATCTTCGACGAATACGTCGAGGGCCTGGCCGAACGGGCCCGGAATCTGCCGGTCGGCAATCCCGCCACCGAAGACGTCGCGATCGGACCGATCATCGACGAGAAGCAGCGCACCCACGTCCGCGACATCATCGACAAGGCCACCGCCGACGGTGCCCGTCTCGTCGCCGGGGGAGTCGGCGAGGGCGCCTTCGTCCCACCCACGGTGCTCACTGACCTCAGCCCGTCGAACCCGGCGTGGACGACCGAGATCTTCGGCCCCGTAGCCCCCGTGGCCCGGTTCTCCACCCTCGAAGAAGCCGCGGAGATGGTCAACGCCAGCGAATACGGCCTGTCCTTGGGCATCCTCGGTGATGTGGGGTCGGCCATGGAGCTGGCCGACCTCGTCGATACCGGAAAGGTCCACATCAACGAACAGACCGTCTCCGATGAGGCCAACGTCCCCTTCGGCGGGATGAAGGACTCCGGCAACGGTTCGCGCTTCGGCGGTGCCGACGCCAATATCGAGGCCTTCACCGAAACCCAATGGGTGACGATGCGTTCGACCATCGCGCCCTACCCGTTCTGATTCGCCACACCACCTGATTCGGAGACTCCGATGTCCTCATCCGCCCCGTCCGCAACCATGCCTGCCGTCACCCCGGCTGGTCGGTGGCCCGCCGTCCTCTGCTGGCTCGCCGTCGCCCTCGAAGGCTTCGACCTCGTCGTGCTCGGCGCAGTCATCCCCGAGCTCCTCGCCACCCAGGCGCTCGGCTTCACCCCCGAGGCGGCCACCGTCGTGGCTACGCTCAGCCTCGTCGGCGTCGGACTCGGTGCCGTCTCCGTCGGTCCCGTCGTCGACCGGATCGGCCGACGCTGGGCGATCATCGCCTGCGTCATCGGTTTCAGTGTCTTCACCCTCTTCGTCGCCTTCGCCCCGAACGTCGCCCTGTTCACGACGTTCCGGTTCATCGCCGGTCTCTTCCTCGGCGCCGTGATGCCCAGCGCCCTGGCCTACATCAGCGAATACAACAGGTCCGGAAAGACGGGCAAGGCCACGACCCTGACGATGACCGGCTACCATGCCGGCGCCGTTGCGATCTCCCTGCTCGCCGTCGCCTACTCCCACAACTGGCATCTCCTCTTCATCGCCGGCGGTGTCGCGGGCCTGCTCATGGTTCCGCTTCTGTGGTGGAAGCTGCCGGAGTCCGAAGCATTCCTCATCGCGCAGGAGCTCAAACGGAACCCGGCGGCCGCCTCGGCGACGGTGGGAGCGGACGTCGACCCTGCCGGCGGGGTCGATGCGAAGGCGAAGACGGGCATGGCCGGACTCTTCGAGGGCAAACTCGCACTCGTGACCATCGGTGTGTGGGCGGCGAGCTTCATGGGCCTCCTGCTCGTCTACGGCCTCAACACCTGGCTGCCGAAGATCATGGCCGACGCCGGCTACGAGGTCTCGGACTCCCTCGTCATGCTCTTCGTCATGAATATCGGAGCCGTCGTCGGGCTCGTCCTGGCCGGATGGCTGGCCGATAAGCACGGGACGAAGAAGATCGTCCTCATGTGGTTCATCCTCGCCGCGATCTTCCTCGCCGCGCTGTCCGTGCCGATGACCAGCCAGATTCTGCTCAACGTCGCCGTCTTCGTCACCGGCGTCTTCGTCTTCTCCGCCCAGGTCCTCGTGTACGCTTTCGTCTCAGCGATCTACCCGGCCCAGGCCCGCGGCACCGCGCTCGGCATGGCCTCGGGAATCGGCCGCCTCGGTGCCATCGTCGGACCGTTCATCACCGGTGCCCTCGTCACCGCCGGCATCGCCTACCCCTGGGGCTTCTACCTCTTCGCCGTCGTCGCGGTGCTCGGGTTCGCGGCCATGGCCATCGTGCCGAAGTCGGTGAAGTGATGTCCGGGGTGTTGGCTACTCTGGGGGTATGACCCGCTGGATCGATGCCGCTTTCGTGCGCGGCGGCACAAGCAAAGGCCTGTTCTTCCGTGAGGACGCTCTGCCGCCGTTGGGCCCCGGGGGTGACACCTCGGAGCGGGACGCGATCTTCACTGCCGCCTTGGGATCACCGGACTCGTTCGGCCGGCAGCTCGATGGGATGGGCGGAGGCCTCTCCTCGCTGTCGAAGGTGATGGTCGTGTCCGCCTCGACCCGTGCCGGGGTCGACCTCGACTACATCTTCGGGCAGGTCGCAGTCACCGAGGCGGTCGTCGACTATTCCGGCAACTGCGGAAACCTCTCCTCCGGGGTCGTGCCCTTCGCCCTGTCGTCCGGGCTGGTCTCTGCCGACGACGGGTGGCATGTCTTTCGCCTATTCAACACGAACACCGAGAAGTTCGTCGATGTCGGCCTCGACGTCGTCGACGGGCAGGCTGCGGTCGAGGGCGATCTGATGCTGCCCGGTGTCAGCGGCACGGGCGCGACGATCGAACTCACCTACCCCGACCCTGCGGGCAGTCGGACCGGTGCACTGTTGCCGACCGGAGTCGCACGCGAAGAATTCGAGGTGGGCGGATGTCGGTTCGAGGCTACGCTTGTCGATGCGACCCTGCCGCTCGTGGTCGTGCCGTCCTCGTTGGTGATGCTGCGTGGCACCGAATCACCCGGAGCTATCGACGCAAACGCGCCGTCATTGCGCCTCATCGACGAGCTGCGGCGCAAAGCCGCCGTGCGCATGGGGCTGTGCGAGACTCCGGAGACGGCGCCGGAGGTCGTGCCGAAGGTCGCGATCGTCAGCAATCCGCAGGCGACGACACTCCTCGACGGCACCGGACTTGCGGCTGCCGACGTCGACATCCTGGTCCGCGTCATCTCGATGGGACAGGCGCACAAGGCCGTCCCGGGAACCGCGGCGATGTGCCTGGCCGCGGCCGCACTTCTGCCCGAACGTGATTCGTTCGTCCGCGGAATCATCGAACGCAACAATCCCGAATGGACCGGCCCAGAGGTGCGACTGGGCACACCATCGGGAGTAGTGACCGCCTCGGCGGTGTGGGACGACGACGCGCAGACGGTGACGGCGACCTCCCTGTTCCGCACCGCACGGGTGCTCATGGTCGGGAAGGTCGCCGTCAGCGACTGAGGGGTGGCCGGCCTCAGCTCAGGCGGCGCCGACGAACGAGGAAGACGACGCCCGCGCCGATTGCGATGAGCCCCGCCGCGATCGCCATCATCACCGTCAGGTCGGTACCCGTCCGGGGCAGATGGCCTCCCGCGTCGCTGCCCGAGTCGGCGTCGCTCGCGTTGGCGTCGCTCGAGGCTGACGCGGTGCCGTTGTTCCCGCTGTCGCTGCCGCTCGCGCTGTCGGAGCCAGCGTTAGCGCCGTCGGCGCTGCTTCCGGCGCCGTCCGAACCGGCAGAGTCCGAACCGTCGGCGTCCTCTGACCCGCCATCTGCACCGTCCGAGTCAGACCTCGCACCATCCGAGCCCCCGTCATCGGAGTCCTCGTCGAAGAGCCCGACGATCACGGGATCGTGGTCGGAGGCTCGGAACTGATCCGGTGCGAAGAGGTCAGCCGCGTTGTAGTTGAAGCGGCTGTATTCGAGGGCCAGCGCCTCCACCGAGTTGATGTTCCAGATATCGGCCCCGGTGATCGCGTCGAATCCGCTGGAAGGAAGGGCCGCCTCGGTGCTGGTGTTCTGTGTGTTCGCCGCGTTTTCTGCGCCTCCAGCGGAATCGAGGGCGAGCACGTGGTCGAGACTGCCGGTGCGCGAACCGTAGACGTAGGTCGACTTATCCGTCTTCTCCGAGGCGACGTCCTTGAAGCCGGCCTCGTAGAAGACCTGCATCGGATCCTCCTGTGTGTACGAATTGAAGTCGCCGAGGAGGTAGACATAGTCGCTGCCGGCAGCCTTCTGCCGGTCTCCGGCGAAGTCGACGAGCGACTTCGCCTGCTTGACGCGATCGGCGTTCGAGGCACCCTGGCCGTCGCCGGAGTCCTCATTGCCCGGACCTTCGCCCGAGCCTTTGGACTTGAAGTGATTCGAGATTGTCACGAACGTCTTGTCCTTCTCGACCTCACCGGAGTCGTCCTTCGGGGCGAACGCCTGAGACAGGGGTTCGCGTGCGTTCGAGAACGCATCCTCATCGTCAAGGATCGTGGAGTCCTTCTGCGGGGCCACCTCGGCGGGCTGATAGATCAGCGCTGTGCGGATGACGTCCTCATCGGCCGGGACCTCTTCGGGTGAGGGCACGAAGTCCCACTTCTCGGTTCCGGCCGCCTCGTTGAGGCGTTCGACGAGCGTCTCGAGCGCGACATCGCGGTCGTCGCCGAACTTCGCGGAGTTCTCGATCTCCATGAGGGAGACGACGGAAGCGTCGAGCTTGTTGATCGCCGTGACGATCTTCGACTCCTGCCGCTTGAGGCTCTCGGCATTCGCAGCCCCTCGAGCCTCGCAGCCGCCGCGGACGGTGATGTGGTTGCCCTCGCGGTCGTCGTAGTAGGTGCAGCCGGAGAGCTGGTCACCGGTCGTGGTGAAGTAGTTGAGGACGTTGAAGCTGGCGAGACTGATCTGACCGCCGACGGCCTCCGGAACCTCGGTGCGGGTGTCGGAGAAGCTCGCCGGCTGGACCGCGTCAGCGTTGGCCCCGGTCAGGCGGGTTGTGGGCTGGAAGCGCCACTTCTCGTGATCGAATCCGAGCACCACCGGCGAGGTGATCGTTGCCGTGGCGCCGACCCGGACGGGAGCGTCGTTCGAGACATAGGGCAGAGGCACATCCTTATCGTTCTCCAGGAAGTTCACGGTCGCTCCGTCGTCGAGGATGACCTCGCGTTCGAGGTTGTCCGCCTCGATCGCCTCGGCCTCTTCGGAGCCCGGGCGGGCCACATCCGTGGCCTGAGGGAGGGTTTCCTCACCGGTGGCCAACACGACTTCACCATAGGTGTTCGTGTTGTAGTTGTCGGAGACGGTGAGCTCACCGCTGGGCTGGAGGAGCATACCTTCGAGGGCCTCGCGTTCGGCCTCATCCGTGGGGAACGCATCCTCGACCGGTTTGACCGCCTCGGCGGGTTCTTCCAGAGTCGTCAATCCGTTCGCACCGACGGAGATCTGCGTCTGACCGTAGTGCTCGGATACGATGCCGGTCAGTTCGAGGTGATCGCCGATGCTGATGCTGCCGACGGTGTCGGGGGAGTAGACGAAGATGCCGTCGGAGGCACCCGGAGTCTCGTCGTCGGCCCCGCCGGTGCCGGGTGTCTGCACGTAGTAGCCGTTGAGACCGCCGTCGGGGTAGGAAGCGGTGACGACGCCGCGGGTCTTCACGGTCTCACCCTGAAGGGGGCTCTCGCTGCCCGTGCCCTGGATGTCAGCGATCGGAGTGACGTCTTCGGGGTCAGGGCCCGGATCTTCGCCGCCATCATCACCGGGCAGGGCGTTGGGGGCGGGGGCCGCGGATGTCCATGTGCCGTCGACGAGCTGGATCGACTGCCCGCCGGCGGCCGTGGCACCCGTGGGTTCGGCTTCCTCACCGACCACGGGTGCGGGCGTGTACTTGCCGTTTGCTCCGGTCACGCCCTTGCCGCCGACGACGCCGCCGATCTGTGCGAAGGACACGAGTGCGCCCTCGTCGTCGATGGCGTAGGCGGACGAGCCGTAGCTGCCGTCGGCGGCGGGACCGGAGTTCACGGAGTTGGTGATCGGCACCTCGACGGCCAGTGCGCCGGAATCACCGACGGTGCTGTCCTCGGGCAGCGTCGTCGTGTTCTCCTCGGCCTGGACGCTGCCGCCGCGAGTGACGGACCCGATGGTCCACCCCGAAACGTCCGTGCCCGGTTCCGCGGCGATCTCGATGAAATCGATGTCGAGGGTGTAGCCGATCTCGCTGATGTGGACAGCATCGGCAGCAAGCGCCGGGCCGCCGGGAAAAACAAGTCCGAGGCCTGCGACGAGGCAGAGAGCAGCAGCGGATGAAGCCGTCTTGGAGACGTTCATAGGGGCCTTTCGTGGGAACGGAGCACCGCGCACGGAATCAGCGCAATCTCCTGCACGTTATCCGGCGACAGGTCGACAACGGTGTCGACCATGTGAATACGATGTGAACTGACTGTACTACGGACTTCTGCCGCTGTGGCGTCTATGCGAGCGATCTGGGCTCGCCGTGTGGGCATCGCAGTACGGTGGAGTACCGTCGTCTCGGAATGCCGCCGAGGTGGCAGAGACTCAGACGAGGCCGAAACCGAAAGAGGTCAGTCATGGCAGTTCCCCGTCCCGTCGCCGATGTCATTGCCCGTCTGGCGCAGAAGGGCCCAGGCGGTTCCCGCCGACCGTCGGAGGTCTCGTTCGCGGAGATCCCGGCGAGCACCGAGGACATCAGGATTCCCACGCGTCACGGCAGTCTGCCCGCGACGGTCTACTCCCCTCCGCAGGGGATGGAGGGCAGGGGCGTCTATGTGAATCTGCACGGCGGCGGCTTCATCCTGCGCCACCCCGAACAGGACGACCCGCTGTGTCGGTACCTCGCAGCTGAAGCGGAGGTGACCGTGATCAACGTCGATTACATTCCTGCGCCGCAGTGTCGCTTCCCCGGCCCTGTCGAACAGGCCTATGATGTGGCGCTGTGGGCAGCGGAGAAGAAGCGCCCCTGGGACGGCACACGATGCGCCATCGGTGGTCAGTCCGCCGGCGGCGCCTTGGCCGCGGGCGCGGCGCGGCTCGCGCTCGAACACGGCGGTCCTGAACTCGCTCTGCAGATGCTCATGTACCCGCCTCTCGACCTGAGCATCCCCGCCGCCCAGAAGCTGCGCGAGGGCAAGGAGACGTTCCTGGCGCGCATGGGCCCGATCTTCGACGTCGTCTACTGTCCGGATGCGACCGACCGTCGCAGTCGTCTGGCGTCACCGGCCGGCGACCACGACACTGCGCCACTGGACGGCATCGCCCCCGCCCTCATCATCACCTGCGGCAGAGACATCCTTCGTGATGAGGGCATCCGCTACGCCGAGCGTCTCGAACGGGCCGGGTCGCTGCGCGGGCACGTCGACCTGCCCGAGGTCGGTCATGGCTTCAACCTCATCGGCGCCACACGACAGACGGTGCTGCCCGTCTACGAAGGGATCGCCGAGGAGGTCGGGCAGCAGCTGAATACCGGTCCCTGAGTGCGATCGACCGCGTGACACCCCGCCGATCGCGACAAGACGATCAGCTGCGGAAGGCGAACCTCGTCTCAACGAGCTGATGATCGGACGGGAAGCGGTTCTGCCGCTGGTGCGGGATGAGTTCACAGCGGCCGCCCACATCGACGAACCCGTCTTCGGTCAGGCCCTCGGCACTGCAGCCGCGCATCACGCTGTCGACGATGTCGAGGCCGCGGGAGAAGATGAAATCGATGCGATCACGAGGTTCGGCGCCGTCGGTGCGACCCGGTTCGGGCTTCTCCTCATGACCGGCATGGGTGAGTGGTTCGATCGGAGACCAGGTATCGGCCGGCGCGGCGACGGGGTCGGGGTGGATCGCGCGGAAGGTGTCGGTGAATCCGGCGGCCAGCAGCGCATCGGGAGAGCGCCAGGCGATATCGGGTCGATCGGTGCGCGCCGCCCAATCCCCGGTGGACGGGGTGTTGAAATCACCGCAGATGACCACCGGCAGGTCGTCCTCGTCGACCTCAGCGCTGATGCGGGCAGTCTCGGAGAGGATCTCTTCGATCTGCTGCAGACGAGGAGCCTCTTCGGCATCGGCGACCTCTTGGCCCTCACCCTGCAGGGCTCGGTAGACCGCATAGGGGTACGGCGCGAGGTGGACGGACCACACGAGGATCCGCGGCGAGTCCGGCAGCGGTCGCACGAGTGCGGCCTGAGCGTAGGGCAGCGTGCTGGTGTCCACCGGCGTCAGCTGCCCGGTGCTGAGCACGGCTGTATCCCATCCGCGCTGCGCATGATCCGCCAGGAGCTTCGGGGCCAGGTTCTCCGCAGCGCTGCCCCAGCACTCCTGCAGCGCCAGGACGTCTGCCGGGAACTGCGCTGCGATCGCGTACTGCTTCTCCTGGCCGAAGTCGACTTCTCGACCGCCGTACCAGACGTTCCATGTCTGCAGGGTGAAAGTGGTCTCAGCGGGCATGGGATCTTCTCCAATGATCGGCATCGGGTGGGTGGTCAGTAGTCGGAGTCGAGGAGGAGCGTGCGGGTTCGGGAGTCGAAGCGCAGCTGGGCGAAGTGCCGCAGCCGCACCTCGCCGGCCAGTTCGATGCTGGGATCGCTGTTGACTCCGATCACCGTGCATCCGGCCGTGTGAGCTGCCTGTGACCCCACCGGTGAGTCCTCGAAGGCGACCACCGCCGAGGCGGCCAACCCGAGTCGCTGTGCGGCCAGCAGGTAGGGGTCCGGAGCGGGCTTGCCCTGATCGACATCGTCGATCGTGATGATCGCGTCGAAGAGGTCGAGCATGCCTGCTCGCTCGAGAAGGCCGCGCACGTCGCCGCCGCGACCGTTGCTGGCCACGGCGATCGGGATGCTGCCTGACAGTGATGCCACGAGTTCGGGAGCACCGGGCACGGGTGCTGCGACGTGTTCCAGAGCGGCGCTGTAAGCGCGGTCGACCTCCTCGGCTGTCGGCGGTCGGACATCGCTGGGGGAACCGAGGCTCTTATGCACCTGCTGCAGTCGCGCCACGGCTTCGGCTGCTGTGAGTCCGCGAAGATCCTCGGCTGCGATGTCGTCTGCGGCCAGCGACTCCAGGTAGTCTCCCATGAGTTCGATCCAGGGCGCTTCGGAGTCGACGAGGATACCGTCGCAGTCGAAGACGGCACCGGAGAAGCCGGTGATGGAGCCGCTCATGCGCGGAGTCCTGCGGCGTCGTTGCGGCCCAGGCGCAGTGCGGGCTCGGCGGTGACTGAGGCATCGATGCGCAGTCCCGGTCGCATAGCGTCGGCGTCAGCGGAGGCCAGCGATGCCGACCACTGTGCGCTGTGGTCGCCGGGCAGACCGAGGTGGACCATCGTGCGCTCGCCGGTGTAGGTGCTGTGCTTGACCTCGAGGAAGCCATCAGCGGCCGCGGTGATCGAGAGATTCTCGGGCCGGACGAAGATGGTGTCATCGGGTGCGGGTTCGACGGGCAGACGGTCCCGGATCGTCCAATCGCGGCCGACGGCGAACTCATTGATCGATCCGACGAAGCGGGCGACGAACGCGGTGGCGGGGGAGGAGTACACCTCGTGAGGGGCGGAGTACTGCTCGATCCTGCCGCCGTTCATCACGGCCACACGGTCGGCGATCGCCAGCGCCTCTCCCTGATCGTGGGTGATGAAGACCGTCGTGGTGCCCAGCGCCTGCTGCACCCGACGGATCTCATCACGCAGTGAGGAACGGACCGAGGCGTCGAGTGCCGACAGCGGCTCGTCGAGCAGAAGGACCTTCGGCTGGGTGGCCAATGCGCGGGCCAGAGCCACGCGCTGCTGCTGGCCTCCCGAGAGCTGATGCGGGAAGCGGCCGCCCATGCCGGTCAGCCCGCAGATCTCGAGGAGTTCCTCGGTGCGTCGGCGCCGTGCTCCGACATCGACCTTGCGGATCCGCAGACCGTATTCGATGTTGTCGCTGACACTGAGGTTGGGGAACAGGCTGTAGCTCTGGAACACCATGCCCATGTCCCGGCTGTTCGGCGGCAGTTTCAGTACGGATTCGCCGCCGACGAGCACGTCTCCTCCGTTGACCGGTTCGAAACCGGCGAGGATGCGCAGAGTCGTCGTCTTGCCGCAGCCCGAAGGGCCGAGGAAGCTGACCATGCTGCCGGCCTCGATGTCGATGTTGAAGTCCTTGAGCACCTCGGTGCTGCCATAGGACTTGTCCACGTGCTCGAAGCGCACGGACTCGGGCTCGTTCGACTGCTCGGGGCCCGCGGGCGATGGTCGAGTGCGTTCAGAGATGGTCATGAGGTCACAGCGTCCTTTCTTGAGGCGGCGGCCGAAGCGGGGGCCGGGTCGTCGGCCTCTGTCTCATCGTCTTCGCTCACAGCGTTCGGTCGGTGACCGAACCGCGATGCGCTCACGGTTGCAGCTGCCAAGAGCAGCCACGTGGTGAGGTTGAGCAGCACGGACAGCGTGATCGAACCGCGGAAGTTCGTGCTCGAGAGCGTGTTGAGGAAGACCGGCAGGGTGTTGATCGACAGGGTCGCGGCCACCGTGTACTCCGCAATGGACAGGGCGAAGGTGAAGAAGAGGGAGAACATCACCGGTCCGCGGATGTTGGGGATGACGACCCGGCGGAGCGTGGTTCCCAGTCCGGCACCGAGGATCGACGAGGACTCGAAGAGGGTGCGCAGCGGCAGGGTGGACAGTCCGGCATCGATCGACCGGAAGGTGAAGGGAAGACACAGGATGACGTAGGTGCCGACGAGCACGAGCGGCAGGTCCTGGGACTGCAGCATGGTGTTCAGCTGCATGCCGAAGCTGCCGCGTCCCTGGGATGCGAGGCTGCGCAGAACCGCCGAGAGCCCGGCGACGATCGCGATCGCCGGGACGACCAGCGGAAGGGTGCACAGGATGCTGAGCACCGATCGCAGTCGGGGCGCCCAGAGGTGGACGGCGACGACCGCGGGAACCAGCGTGACGACGAGGATGACGGCGGCGAGCACCGACACGATGAGGCTGCGCATGAGCGGGGCCACGATCTTTCCTGAGTCAGCCAGACCGGTGAGCCCGGATGTGGTGAAGCTGCCGTCGGCACGGAAGAACGAGTAGGTCAGCGAGCTCAACAGCGGTGTGAGGATGAAGATCGCCAGGGCCGCCAGTGGCAGCCAGGCCAAGAATCTCCTCATCCGCGGAGAGCTGTTCAGGTGTTGAGCCACTTGGCGCTCCTCTTCGTCAGTGCGTTGAAGGCGATCAGGACGATGACGGCGATCGCTCCCGTCGTCACACCCAGCGCCATGGCCACCCCTTCTCCGCCGGTGGCAGCAGAGCCTGCGAGCTGGCCGGCGATCTCGAGGGGGATGAGGGGGAAGCCGCCCGTGCCGATGAGCACCGCCGCCGAGGCGTGAGTGCCGAAGGCGGAGCCGAACATCAGCAGCCAGGCGCCCAGCAGGGCAGGGGTGATGACCGGCAGTCCGACTCGGCGCCAGAAGGTCAGGTCGGTGCCGCCCAAGGAGGTGTTGGCCTCACGCCACTGCTGTCTGAGCGCGACGAAGCTGGGCAGCGTGAGCAGGATCATCGTGGGGATGAGGAAGTACTGGTACATGAGGATCAGGCCCTTGACACTGTAGAGCGTGAACGTCGAATCGACCGCAGTGATCAGCGCGGTGAAGTATCCGGTGTTGCCGACCGCAACGATGAAGGAGAACGCCAGAGGGACGCCTCCGTCGTTGGCCAGCACGCTGGAGATGACCGCGGTGATGGAGTCGACGATCTTCGACTTCACGGTCGAGATCGCCCAGGCGCAGATGCCGCCGAAGACCGCGGCTACCGTGGCGGCGGTGAACGACAGCAGCAGGCTGTTGCCCAGGGCCATCGAGCGCGAACCCGAACCCAGCGCGGTGTAGTTGTCGAGGCCGAAGGTCTTCGTCCCCGGTTCGCTGCCCGGGACGAGGAACGATGTCGCCGCCATTCCGCCGATCGGGATCACGAAGAACAGCACGATGATGATCGTGATCGGTGCCAGAGCCGTCAGGGCCGGTGAGGGGGTGCGCCTGCGCCGTGGGCCGGCCGGAGAGGAATCTTCTCCGGCCGGCCCACCGGTGTGCGGCAGCGACTGTGGGACTGAGGTCATCCGATCGCTTTCGCCCAGTTGTCGGCGAGGACCTTCTGCTGCGAATCCCGCTGTTCCTGAGTCGGCTGCGGTGCTGTCTGGTCCACCGCATCATCGAGCAGCTTCGACAGCGCATCGTCGTCGACCGTGTCGGACTCGACCATGGCGTCGAGTCGTCCGGGCATGACATACCCCTCGAGCAGCAGGTTCTGCCCCTCGTCACTGAAGACGAATTCCTGCCACAGGCGAGCAACTGCCGGGTGCGGTGCATCCTCGTTGATCGATGCTGCGTAGTAGGAGGCGACAGTGCCGTCCGACGGGATGGAGATCGACATGTCCACCCCGCCGTCAGCGAGGTCGTCCGCCCACTGCAGGAGCAGGTAGTCCCAGTTGACGGCGATCGGCGTCTCACCGGTCTCGAACGTTCCGGCCTCGGCCTCGGTCGGCACGAGGTTGCCCTTGTCCGAGAGCTCCGCGAAGTAGTCGATGCCCGGCTGGATGTCATCGAGTGAGCCGTCGTTGGCCAGGGACGCGGCGACGACGGCCATGAAGCCGGCCTCGCCCGTGGTCGGGTTTCCGCGCATAGCGACCTTGCCCTTGTACTCCGGGTCGAGCAGCTCCTCGAAACTCGTGGGGCACTTCTTCACCGCTTCGGCGTCGCAGCCGATGGCCATGGTCCCGCCGAGGTGGTTGAACCAGGTGCCGTCCGGTGACTTCATGTTTTCGGGGATGTCATCGGCGGTTTCAGGGTAGTACTCGGCGAGCAGACCCTCTTCGGCGGCATCGACGGCAAAGGATTCGCCGGTGTCGAGATAGTCGAGAGAGGTCTCCTGCCCCTGCCTGTTCTTCACCGCGTTGATGAGGTCCTGGCTCGCGCCGGTCGAGGTGTCGTTGTCGATCTCGATGTCGTACTTCTCCGCGAACGCGTCGAGCAGCCCGCCGTAGTTGGCCCAATCGGGGTAGAGGCCCATGACGTTGAGCGATCCCTCCGCCTGAGCCGCTTCGACGAGAGCATCCATGCCCCCGCCGTCTTCGACCGACGTCGCCGATCGCCAATTGGCGGATTCCTCAGATTCCCCGCTGCCACCGCAGCCGGACAGGGCCGCCAGAGCGCCCACTGCGAGGACAGCTGTGAGCTTTCGTGTGTGTTTGAGCATCGTCGTACTCGCCTTTCGGACTTGCGCGTAAGCGCATGTGTTCTTATTCGAAGTGCTTCGATCCCCATCCACGATAGGGAACAGATGAAGGATAGGCAATTTAGCTCACTAGTGAGGATGTGGAATTAAGAATAACCTCACCAGCGAAGTGTGAATGGAGAGTGACACTGTCGCCCCTCTCGGGTGAACACTGGACGCCCGTCGACGTTGCCGCATCCGGATGGTCAGCATGCGGTGAGTGCGCTGTCATCGACATCTCGGTGCTTGCGGTAGCGTAGATGCACAGCACCGTATGCGGTGCTGAGCGTGCTGGCGGGACTGGAGGAATATCATGAGAGGACTGAAGGCGTGACCGAAGCGCAGCGGGAGTCAACCGGGGCGAGTGGCGCAAGGTACGAGCAGATCGCGGAGCAGATGCGGGAGTCGATTCGCACCGGGGCACGTCAGGTGGGGCAGAGCCTCGAATCCGAAGCGGCTCTGGCCGCCGAGTACCGAGTCGCTCCGGGCACGGTGCGCGAAGCCCTGCGTCTGCTGGTCAGCGAGGGCACGCTGGGAGGCCGCCGGGGCGCGCGGAAGACGGTGCTGCGACGTCCCCGTCCGGCGGCCGTGGCCGAGGAGTTCCGCAGCTTCGCGCAGTGGGCGAGTGCACACGGACGGACTCCCGGCGGTCATGTCATCGAACAGAACTGGCGCATCGCGGGGGAGGAGACGGCCGCGGCACTCAAAGTCGACCCCCGTGCACGTGTGCTGCGGGTTCTGCGTGTGCGTCTGCTCGACGGGGAGAAGGTCATGGTTGAGAGGACGAGCTACCCCGAGCAGCTCGGCGAGATGGTCGAGAAGATTCCCGGTGATGCGGCATCGGTCAGCCGCAGCCTCGCCCAGCAGCACGGAATCGTGTTCGCCGGTGCCGATCATGTCTTCTCAGCCACCGTCTGCGGCCAACAGGACGCTGCCCTCCTGGGTGTCGCCCGCGGGCGACCGCTGCTGCGTCACCTCCGCCGCAGTCGTGACAGCGCGGGCCGGCCGCTGGAGATCTCCGAAGATCGCTATCTGGCCAACATCCTGTCCGTGGCGATGTCGAACGGCCGCAATGTCAATCCGATCAGCTGGCTGACCGCCGACGAGCCGAACTGGTTCTGAGGTCCTCGCGGGCTGCGTGAAGCCACAGACGAAGGCGGCCCGGCTCCCCTTGCGAGGAGGCGGGCCGCCTTCAGTGAGAGGTTCGCGTTCAGCCCTTGAGTTCGGCCGCAAGTTCGTGGAAGTCGCGACTGGGGTTGCCGAAGCGGTGCAGAGTCATCGACACCGCCTGCTCCTGCACGTAGTAGCGCAGCTCCACCCGGGCAGAGGACGTCACCGGCTCATCGATGATCGCAACTTCGGGGCGAGGAGCGGCCGCGGCCAGCAGTTCGTCCTCAAGGGCGCCGAGCACGCGGATGCGGGCCCCGACCGTGTCGTCGTACCTGCCCGCGGCGACCATCTCGGCGAAGTCCGCGGCGGACTCGGTGCGTGCGGCGACCCCGGCGTTCGTCACGGCGATCTTCACCGCGGCGGGTACATCCTCGGCGACGGAGAGCTGAACCGTCGCCCCGACGGTCTTGGCCGCGTGAACCGAGCGTTCGAGGTCGAACAGCGTCGCCGTCGACGTCACTCGCAGAGTGACCGGACGAGGGCGGTAGCGGAAGATGTTGGCCTCGGAGGCCAGCCCGGTGTGGTCCTTGGCCGCCCCGAATTCGCGGGCCAGCCAGCGTTCGTCATCGGCCTTGGCCAGATCGAGGTCCTGCTCGGGGCCGACGGCGCCCGGCAAGCTCGCGGGATCGTCGGCGTAGTGGCCGAAGAGCATGAGGTAGTTCGGCCCGCCGGCTTTCGAACCCAGACCCACCGAGGACTGCTTCCAGCCGCCGAAGGACTGCCGGCGCACGATCGCTCCGGTGATGCCGCGGTTGACGTAGGCGTTGCCGACCTGAACACGATCGAGCCAGGTCCGCACCTCCTCCGGGTCGAGGGAGTGGATGCCGCCGGTGAGACCGAAGTCCACGGCGTTCTGGAACTCGATCGCCTCGTCGAGATCCTTCGCGTGCATGAGCCCGAGGACCGGACCGAAGACCTCGGTGAGGTGGAAGAACGACCCCGGTTTGACCCCGTCCTTGATACCCGGGCTCCACAGGCGTCCGGTGTCGTCGAGCTGCTTGGGCTCGAGCAGCCAGGACTCTCCGGGCTCGAGCGAGGTCAGGGCGCGACGGAGCTTGTCCGAAGGATCCTCGGTCAGCGGGCCCATGGTGGCCGCGAGGTTCGCCGGCCAATCGACGACCATCGAGGACGCGGCATCGATGAGCTGGCTGCGGTAGCGCTCGGAGTCGTAGGTCGACCCGACCATGATGCCCAACGAGGCGGCCGAACACTTCTGCCCGGCATGGCCGAAGGCCGAATGGACGAGATCGGCCATGGCCAGATCACGGTCGGCTGCGGGCGTGACGATGAGAGCGTTCTTGCCCGAGGTCTCGGCGTTGACGTGGAGTTCGAGGCGGAAGGACTTGAACAGGGCCGCGGTCTCCGAGGCCCCGGTGAGGATGACCCGGTCGACATCGGGATGGGACACGAGGTGCTGACCGAGGTCCCGTTCGATCGGGGCGCACAGCTGCAGAACGTCCTTCGGGACACCGGCCTGCCACAGGCAGTCGACGATGAGCGCCGAACAGTGCGGCGTCGGCTTCGAAGGCTTGTGGATCACGGCCGACCCGGCCGCCAGGGCCGCCACGGTGCCGCCGGTCGGGATTGCGACGGGGAAGTTCCACGGCGGGGTGATGACGACCATCTCATCGGGGGTGAACTTCGCCCCGTCGAGCGAGTCGAGTTCGAGGGAATTCAGGGCGTAGTAGCGGATGAAGTCGATGGCTTCGGAGACCTCGGGGTCCGACTGCGCGGGCATCTTGCCGACCTCGGCGGCCTCGACCGCGATGAACTCACCGCGACGGGCGGCGAAGATGTCCGCGGCCCGGTGGAGGATCTCGGCTCGTCCGGCAGCCCCGAGCTCACGCCAGCCCTTGGCCGCGGCGCGCCCGGATGCGATCATCTCATCGAGCTGCTCGGTCGATTCGACCGTCGGCGCGTGCGGACGATCGTCGAGGTACCCGGGAGCGGTCGCCTCGGCGATGATCTTCCGGACCCACGCCTGGTTCGCCGGCAGCGAGGGATCGGTGTCGGGTTCGTTGAAGAACTCGGTCGGGACGACGGTCTCGCCGAGGACTTCGGCCGAACGGTCCTGGTGGCGGTTGGGAAGGGGCGCGGCTTCACCTTCGGAGTCGAGGATCGACTCGAGGTCGGCGACAGCGGCGGTGAACCGATCGGCCTCGCGCTTGAACACGTCGTTGCCGTTGGCGAGGTCGAAGATGCCGGACATGAAGTTCTCGGAAGCCGAGTTCTCCTCGAGGCGGCGCACCAGGTAGGAGATCGCGACGTCGAACTCCTTCGGGTGCACGGCCGGGACGTAGAGGAGGAGGTCGCCGACGTCCTCGGTCACGGCGGCGGCCTGCTCGCTGGCCATGCCCTGGAGCATCTCGAACTCGACCCGGTCGGTGACCGAACGGTCGACGGAGAGATGATGGGCGAAGGCGATGTCGAAGAGGTTGTGTCCGGCCACGCCGATGCGCAGGCCCTTCATCCGCTCCGGAGTGAACAGCCAGTGCAGGACGCGCTTGTAGTTGGCATCGGTGGACTGCTTCGAGTCGCACGTCGTCACCGGCCATCCGGCGATCTCGGCGTGCACGGTCTCCAACGCGAGATTCGCGCCCTTGACGAGGCGGACCTTGATCCCGACGCCGCCGTTGTCCACACGTTCGGCGGAGAATTCGCTCAGCCGCTGCACCGCGCCGAGCGCATCGGGCTGGTAGGCCTGAATGACGATTCCGGCCTCGAGGTCCTTGAACTCCGGTTCGGAGAGCAGGCGCGTGAACACAGCGATCGTCAGTTCGAGATCCTGGTACTCCTCCATATCGAGGTTGACGAATTTCGCGCCCGTCGGGGCCTTCGCAGCCTGTTGGTAGAGGGGGCGGAGACGCTCGACGACATAGTCGACGGTCTCGTCGAAGGCCCACATCGAGATCTGCGAAGCCACCGAGGAGACCTTGACCGAGACGTAGTCGACATCCTCGCGGGCGAGGAGGCGGTGGGTCTCCTCGAGGTGGTGGTCGGCTTCGCCGTCGCCGAGCACGGCCTCGCCGAGGAGGTTGATGTTGAGCCGGTGGCCGTCGGCGGTGAGTTTCGCGACGGTTTTGCCGAACTGCTTGTCGCGGGCGTCGACGACCATGTGCCCGACCATCTGGCGCAAACGGGTGCGGGCGGCGGGGACGACGACCTGCGGGGCGATCTTCGCCAGCGCGGCGCCGGCCTTGATCTGCGCGCGGTCGAGGGCGGACATCGTCTCCGGGGCGAGCTTGCCGACCTCGGCGAGGGCATCGGCAGCCGCATGCACATCATCGGTGCGGACCACACGATCGACGAATCCGACCGTGAAGTCGAGACCGTTCTCATCGGAGAGGACCGCGGAGAGGCGTTCGGCCGCCGGGTTCTTCGCAGCGGTCTTCGAAGTTGCCACCCGCAGCCATCTGCGGACGGTGTCGATCGACCGGGCCGTGAGCTGTTCGAGATCGGTATCGGTGTGCAGCAACTGCGCTCCCTTGCTTGTCGTGGATGGTGCCTTCGCGCATCGGCGCTGACCGCGTGGCTTCGATCTCAGTATGCTCCGCGGGAATCCGGGGGTGAAGAGACCGGAGACCATCACTGACATCTTTGAGTCAGAAATATTAGAATGACGGGATGTATTCCCCGGAGTTCCGTCGTCAGGCGGTGGCAGCGCTGGAGACCTCCACCCTCGCCGAGGTGGCGCTGGCCACGGGCGCGTCCCCGACGTCGCTGCGGCGCTGGGCGAGCAGATCCGACCTGAGCGATCGCCCGCGCAGCGGGCGCCCGCCGATCCAAGACACCGCCGACCGCGTCGTCGAGGCTCTTGTCGCGACGGCCGGGGCCCGGATCTCCGGACGAGACTATTCGACTCGGGCGCTGGCGGAGGCGACCGGTCTGAGTCAGAGCATCGTCTCCCGCTCCGTCCGCTCTCTCACCGTGCCCGTGGCCACGGTGACAGGCGGCCACGAGATCATCCTCGCCGCCAGCGGGTTCCCTCTCGTCATCGTCGGTGTCCGGCGCGTCGATGCTGGTGACGAGGGTGAGAACGGGGGCGGAGGCCCGTCGGTGCCGCCACGACGGATCCAGCGTCGGATCGCGGGAATCGCGGCGGCGCTGCGCTCGGCCGGCGTGGGGCGGTGGCGGCAGCGCTTCGACAGCGAACACCGGCAGATGCCCACCGGTCAGCTGCTCGATCTGTTGTCAGGCGAGGGCCGTTTCCTCGTCTTCGACCCGCTGCGAGAAGTTCCCGACGACCTCGGTGCGGGGCCGGAATCACGGGTGAGCGCATGCGTTGACTTCGAGGAATTCCTCGACGCGCTCAAGGCCATGCTGGCCGGATGCCAGGACATCCCCGGGTCTCTGCTCGATCTGCTCTCCGCACGGGTCCGGCACGGACTCGAGGGGGTGCTGTGGCGGGAGTCTGTGCCCGTCGAGCCCGTGAGAAGTTCCATGAGTTCTGACTCAATGGAGATCTCTTCATGGCTGCCGAAGGAGACCCGGTCGATCACCGAACACCTGGCGATCGCCCTGCGCGAGGAGATCATCGACTCCGGTTACGAACCCGGGGACCGAATCAACCCGCGCCTGCTCTCTCGACGGATGCGTGTGCCCAGGGCCTCCGTTGACGCCGCCCTGCGCCGGATGGTCGATGACAAGCTGCTCGACGGTTCTCGCGGCGGGGCGCGGATCCCGCTCATCACCACCGTCGACGTGCTCGACCTCTATGCCGCCCGCATGGCCATCGGCGAGGTTGTGCTGAGATCGCTGTCCCTGCGCCCGCAGCGTTACCTCGTGCCCGTGCAGTTGGCCCTGCGGCAGGTCGAGGCCTCGGCACCGACTCGCAGCGGAATCGACGTCGAAGACGCCGACCTCCATTTCCAACAGGAGCTTGCCCGAGCCTCGGGACTGCGGGAATCGGCGCGGGCCTTCGAATCCCTGACCCTGCGGCTGCGCCTGTTCATCTCCGTCCTCCAGCTCGACTACTCACCGGCCAGCGACCGCATCGTCAGCGACGATCGGGCGATGTTCCGCGCGCTGAGCGGAGCGGATGCGAAGACCGCGATCGACGTCTGGCGCGGCAAGGTCGACAATGCGGTCCGTCATATGGCCGGTCTGCTCGGTCGGCGTCGCTTCGACCAGCAGCTGTGGACTCAGCTCACCCGCAGCCTCGGGTGAGGCCGGGCTGGGAGACGGTCGGCTCAGAGGCCGAGCAGCGCGATCGCGATGGTGAAGTACACGAGCAGACCGCTGGCATCGCAGAAGGTCGAGATGAACGGTGTCGACACGACCGCGGGATCGACCCTGCACGCCTTCGCCGCAATCGGAATCGAGCCTCCGACCACGGCCGCGATCGGGCAGTTGACCGTGAGCGTCAGCGCGATGACGGCACCGATCTCGAGGCCGTAGAGCGGGGAGGCGATCGCGAACGCCGGTACGGCCAGGAGCACACCGAGCAGCAGACCCGTCGTCAGTTCCTTGCCGGCGACTCGGATGAAGTCGCGCAGTCCGATCTCGTCCATCGCCAGTGCACGGGTCACCGTCGTCGCGGCCTGCGAACCCGTATTGCCGCCGATGCCGGTCAGCAGCGGGATGAACAGCGCGAGCGCAACCACCTCGGCCAGCGTCGATTCGAAGATCTCGAGCACGTGGACGGTGAGCACCGCCGAGATCGCGAGAACGAGCAGCCACACGATGCGGGTGCGGGCGATGGTGAGGACCGATGTGGGAAGGTACCGGCGATAGAGCGGCTGGGTGCCGCCGGACAGCGCGTAGTCCTCCTCGTCGGCCTCGGCGATGATGCGTGCGGCATCCTTGATCGGCAGGATTCCGACGAGGCGACCCTCACGGTCGCCGATGGGCAGGACGGTGACGTCCTCGCGCAAGGCAGTTCTGGCGGCGGTCTCCATATCGTCATCGGTGTGCGTGATCTCCTCGACGGGCACGGCCAGGCCCTCCACTCCGGTACCGGGTGCGTAGCGGAGGAGTTCGAGCGCGTCGAGGGTGCCGACGATCCGACGATCAGGGGTGAGGACGGGGATGAGGCGGACGTCCTCGAGGTCGACCTCGGTGTCGCGCAGTCGACCGGTCACCTCGGCGACGGTGTCGTTCGTCCACGCGATGACGGCCGTCGGCGACATCCGGCGGGCGATCGAATTCCGGCCATAGCCGGCGATCGCCATCACCGCGCCGAGGTCGGAGGCGGGGACGGCGTTGAGCAGCTTCGTCGTGACATTCGCGGGCAGCTCATCGACGAGTCGGCCCTGATCCTCGGGATCGAGGTCGCTGAAGATCGTGCTCAGCTCCTCCGTGTGGAGGGCATCGATGATATCCGAGCGCGTGCCGCGGTCGAGACCGTCGAAGACCTCGACGGATTCGTCTTTGGGCAGGAGGCGGAAGACGATCGCGGCTTCGGTGGCCGAGAGCTCGGCGATGAGCTCAGTGGTCGCATTGGGACCGAGATCGCGGATGGCGGAACCGAGGGCCGCGAGATCACGATCGTCGGTCAGCGTCCGGACAGTGGCGGCGTCGAGGACAGAGGTCATGACGTACTCCAAGCAGAGTCGGGTCGACGCGTGCGCGGTGGGGCAGGCGTCAGCGGAAGTGAGGGAGGGGGCACAATCGACTGTCGGAATCCATTGACAACCACCTCCCGGGAATCTGCTCGAAGAAACTTCTGCGCGCGCATCATCGGCGCGCGGTCCGAGTCTAACGGACGCCGGTGGGGCATCGAGAATCCGAGGCAGGGCGCTCCCAATCGGCTGGTATAGATTTGGGGAGGAGCGAAGCCGAGGAGGAGAATCGAACCGTGGAGACTTTGGTTGTGGGTGTGGCCGGCGGAACCGGCAGCGGAAAGACGACACTCACACAGGCGCTGTTGGACAGATGCGAGGGCCCGCCCTCGGTGCTGTTCCACGACAACTACTACAAGCGACGCGATGAGCTCAGCTATGCCGAACGTGAGAAGGTCAACTACGACGATCTCGACGCCTTCGACAACGATCTCTTCGTCGAACATCTCACCACGCTGCGCGCCTCACAGGCGGTGCAGAGTCCGGTCTACGACTTTTCGATCCACAATCGCAGCGATGCCACGACCCTTGTCGAACCGTCGCCGGTGATCATCGTCGAAGGCATCCTCATCTTCGCGGAGCCGCGCATCTGCCGACTGCTCGACATCAAACTCTTCGTCGACACCGACGCCGATGTGCGTCTGCTGCGTCGGATCAAACGCGATGTCGTCGACCGGGGGAGGACCCTGCAGTCGGTCGAAGACCAGTACCTCGGCACGGTCAAACCGATGCACGAACTCTATGTCGAACCCTCGAAACGCAACGCCGATCTCATCATCCCCGAGGGCGGCCACAACATCGTGGCCATGGACATGATCCTCAATCGGATCCAGAGGGGTGTCGGCGGAGCCGGCTGAGTCGCGGCCCCACATCCTGTGTGAGCCGGCATAGTGCCTGACTGGGACGTTTCTGAGCTGGACGTGTCTGACCTGACATGTCTGACCTGGACGAACGGCGTTTGCCGGGTTTGTCTCCGATGTCGTGTCAGTGCCGACGGGTAGCGTCTTCATATGGACGTCGACTCCGCACGGGAACCAGCGATGGCTCCGGATCCGCTGACCGAGATCACTCGGTTCGGCGAGTTCCTGCGCGGTCTCGACCAGGGCGACACCGAAGCGGAGACGCTGGCGCGGATCACTGCGCTCGAAGAACTCAGATCCGCTGTCGTCGCCGCACAGTCCAAAGAGGCCGTGGCCTTCGAAGCGCTGCGTATCGGACGGGACCGACTCAACCGGGTGCCGGCGATCGACTGCGGAAAGCGCGCCGGCGACGAGGTCGGGCTGGCGAAGAAGGTCTCTCCCGGATCGGGCAGGAAGTTTCTCAGCACTGCCCGCACGATCGTCATCGGGATGCCCAACACCTTCAAGGCCCTGGCCAAGGGGGAGATCTCCGAGGACAAAGCGCGCATCATGGTCGACGAGACCGCGGTCCTCGCCGATGCCGATCGACGCAAGGTCGATACGCGGATGAAGCGCAGTCTGGAGCCGACAGGGCTGCGCAGCCTGCGCGCCGAAGTACGTGCGCTCAGCGCCGAGATGGACGCCGAAGCGGCTGCGAAGCGGGCAGCGAAAGCAGCGACCAATCGTCGTGTGAACCTGACCGTGATCGATGACGGGATGGCCAGGATCTCCGCGATCCTGCCGCTTCCACAGGCCGTCGCCGCCTATGAGAGCCTCCGGGCCGGTGCTGAGTCGATCACTGTCGCCGCTGATGCAGGCGGGCGGAACCGCCAGCAGGTGCTCGCCGACACCTTTGTCGAACGACTGAGCGGCCAATCGAGCGCAACGGCGGTGCCCTCGGAGATCCATCTGCTCGTCGAGGCCGAATCTCTGCTTTCTGACGGACTCGTACCGGCCTGGCTGCCCGGGTTCGGGCCGTTGCCGGCGAAGACGGCAAGGGAATTCGTTGCCGCGAACGAGGCGAAGATGTTCATCAGCAGGATCTTCACCCGCCCCGACGACGGACAGCTGGTGGGAATGGACTCGAAGAGCCGGGAGTTCACCGGACGATTGCGGCAGATGATCACGTTCCGCGACGATGTATGCCGAACTCCGTGGTGTGATGCCCCGATCCGGCACGCCGACCACGCCCGGCCGGTCGCATCGGGTGGAGCGACCACCTGGGAGAACGGTTCAGGCCTGTGCGCATCCTGCAACTACGCGAAAGAGCACCCCGGATGGAAGCACGAAGCCACAGCGGAGGGCCTGCGGGTCACCACACCGAGCGGGCGCACCTACGATGTGGCCACGCCCGCGGTGATCCGCCGCATGCGGTTTCCGCGCCCCGAAGCGGTGTCCGAACCCGGAGGTTCGCCGCCAGGGGTCGATTGGCGCCAAGCCCTCTCTCGATTCCTCGAACCGCAGCGGGAAGAAGAGCCACAGCGAGACCTCCGCCAACCACAGCCGGACCTCCTCGAACCACAGCGGGACCTCCCCGAACCACAGCGGGGCGAGTCGCCGCGCAGGGCTGAGGGTTTTCCGATCGAGTTCCAGTCGATCGTCCCGAGATTCGTACTGCCCGAGCAGTTGCAACAGCGGTATTGCACCCGTGCCGAGAAGATCGCCGACTGGCGCAGACGCAATGCGCACCGGCGGCTGACAGCGACGGACTGCAAAGGCAGCCCGGTCGAGACGGAACTGGTAAAGGCAGTCTTCGGACCGGACTGAGTCGGAGCTGCATACCTGAGCCGAGGCTGCGTACCTGGGCTGAGGCAGCGTGTCGGATCTGGAACATCGTGGGAACACCTGTCACACGAATGCTGCAGATAATCGTGGGTATGGGCACGGCGGGTAGGAACGGCAGTTCACGATGGACGACAGCGCGAGGGCGAAGTCTCAACCTCGCAGCGCGTGTGCTCCCGTTGGGATCGGTGGCCTGCTGGGTGATCACGGCCTTCGTGCCTGTCCTCGACAGCGGCGGGAACGGATCGATGCGGATCCGTGTGACGTCTCTCGGATTCTCCCCGATCGACATGAATGACCTCAATCCGGGGTACCTCGCGCTCTGGATCATCATCCTCACCGGCGCGTTCACTGCCTGGCTGCTGTCCGCCTCGAAATGGTGGTCGATCGCAGCGATCGTTCTCGGTACGGTCCTGGGGCTGCACCTGCTGCAGATGGTCGCCGATCCGCCGATCCTGATGTGGGACGGACAGACCGCGAACGGGATGCTCACCGGGGGCATGGAGGTCGCCTATCCTGCGGCAGGCTTCGGTTTGTGGGTCCTGGGAAGCATCCTCTTCGTCGCCGCGGGAATTTGTGGACTGGTCGCCGAGGCCCAAAAGAATCGTCACCGCCGTGAACGAATCAAACGCTGCATGGCCAAACGCCATGGTCCCGCCGCGTGAGGCTGGTTCCGGGTCTTCGGACACATCGCTGCCGGCGTCGAGGGTTGGCAGCACAAGCGAAATGCCCCCGACCACAGGTCGAGGGCACTTGAGCCTCAGCATTCTGAAAAGGGGCTGTTGCCTCAGTCAGCCGCTGCAGTCATTCGCGTCACTTCACGGGTTCGAAGACTCCTGCGAAGTAGTCGCCGATCTCGGAGTGCGCCTCGAGCGGGAAGACACCCGACACGTACTGATCGGGCCGGACCACGACGACGGCACCGTCACGGCTGATCTCACGCACGTCGAAGATGTCGTCGTCGGACAGGGCAGCGTAGATCTTCTCTACGTATTCGAGATCGAAGGCACCGACATGCGGGCGGAAGACCCGCGGCACATCGGGGAACGCGAACTCGGCATGCTCCTGCTGGTAGATGACGCTGAGCTCGATGAGGGCGTCGAGGTCTTCGTCGGCGCGGCGGTAGGCGACCAGGGGAGAGGTCGGATCGGATTCGAGCCACTGCGCCAGTCCTGCCACCTTGGACTCTGCGGTGCCATCGACCGCTGCGGTGCCATCGACCGCTGCGGTCGGAGCCGCGGCATCAGCGAAGACGTACACGCGCCAACGGCCATCGGCCTTCGCCTCATGGCCGAGGTGGATGAAGTTCGCATCGCAGCTGCGCTGGACACGAGCGGATTTGAAGCGTTTGCCGATCGGGAACCCGGCGGCCAGCTCCTGATGCTTCGTCGACGTCGTGATCATCGACTCCGTGTACTCGGTCATGAACCCGGCGGGGAACTCCGCAGTCTTGACGTAGAACTCCTCGAGGTAGGCCTTGTCCGGGAGTTCCTCCTGCGGAGTCGCCATGAGCGTCGACCACTCCTTGTCGAAATCGATGAGGTTCTTCGCCGTCACCTGACGCTCGGCCGAATAGGTGCGCAGCAGCTCCGTCGACGACCGGCCCGTGATGACCTGGCCGAGCTTCCAGGCGATGTTGAAGCCGTCCTGCATCGACACGTTCATGCCCTGACCGGCCTTCGCCGAGTGCGTGTGGCAGGCATCGCCGGTGATGAACACGCGCGGGCAGGGCGAACCCGGGTCGGTCTCATCGGTATCGTCGAAGGCATCGGTGAGTCGGTGGCCGACTTCGTAGACCGAATGCCAGGCGACATTCTTCACATCGAGGCTGTAGGGCGCGATGATCGCATTCGCGCGCCGGATGATCTCGTCGATGCTCGTCTGCCGGACCTTGCGAGCATCGTCTTCGGGCACCTCGCCGAGGTCGACGTACATCCGGAAGAGGTGACCGCCCTCGCGGGGGATGTGGAGGATGTTGCCGTGCTTCGACGAGATCGCGCACTTGGTGCGGATGTCGGGGAAGTCGGAGTTCGCGAGGACATCCATGACACCCCAGGCATGATTGGCCTGGTCACCGGACATGGTCCGCCCGATCGACGAGCGCACCTTCGACCGGGCCCCATCGCAGCCGACGACGTAACCGGCACGGATGGTCCGTTCCTCACCGGCACGGTCACCGGCGGTGTAGCGGACGGTGACGGACACCGGATGGTCGTTGACGGGCGCATCCTCACCGGCGGAATCGACGGAGAGGTCGACGAACTCGATGCCGTAGTCAGGAGTGATCCGACCGGGGGACTGGACGGCGAACTGGGCGAAGTAGTCGAGCACGCGGGCCTGGTTGACGATGAGGTGCGGGAACTCGCTGATCCCGTGTTCGTCATCCTTGGGCCGTCCGGTGCGGATGATGTGCTCGGGGTTGTCCGGATCCGGATTCCAGAACGACATCTCCGTGATGTGATAACCCTCGCGCATGATCTCCTCGGCGAAACCGAAGGCCTGGAAGGTCTCGACCGATCGAGCCTGGATGCCATCGGCCTGACCGATGACCAGACGGGAATCGCGCTTCTCGATCATCCGGGCGTTGACCTCGGGATACTGCGAGAGCTGAGCGGCCGCGATCATTCCCGCGGGGCCGCTGCCGACGATGAGGACGTCGACCTCATCGGGCAGGTCCTCGCTGCGATCGATTCCGCAGCCCGCGGCTTCCTCGATCCGCGGGTCAGCGGACACATAGCCGTTCTGATGGAAATGCATGTCAACCTCCGGTTCTTGACACGTCGTCGTGATACTCGAATGCTATCAGTTCATATACGATCGAGCGTTTTCAGGGTGGCACTCGTCACCGTCGTCGCAGGTCACTGGCGAAGAGCCGCTTCGGTGGCGGAAGTCGCCTGCCTCCGCGAGCCGATCCCGATGATCGGACTCACGGCCTGCTCCTCCTCGTGGTCGGGGCCCAGCGGGATGCCGGTGCGATCGCGCAGCAGCAGAGTCGCGACCAGTGCGAGCGCGGCCACGACACCCAGATACACCGCCACCGAGGTGGTCGTGCCCGTCTCGGACACGAGAGCTTTCGCGATCGTCGGGGCGAAGGCGCCGCCGAGGATCGACCCGATCGCATAGGACACCGACACCCCGGAGAAGCGGACGCTGGAGGGAAAGAGCTCGGCGTACATCGCTGGCTGCTGACCGTAGGTGAAGCCGAGGCCGACGGTGAGGATGACGAGGCCGAGCAGGAGCATGCCCAGTGATCCGGTGTTGACCAGCGGGAACAGCGAGAAGATGCCCACGAGCAGGAAGGCCCAGCCGAGCAGGTAGGAGTTCCGCCGCCCGATCTTGTCCGACACCGCGCCGGCGAGGATCGTGAAGATCAGCCAGGACACCGCCGAGGCGGCCACCGCCCACAGCACGGGACCGCGCTCGAGGCCGATGGGTCCGGCCGGATCCGTGGCGTAGTTCTGGATGTATCCGCCGGTGGTCATGTACCCGGCGGCGTTGTTGCCCATGAACACGAGCGAGGCGAGGATGACGAGCAGCCAGTGGCCCCTGAAGAGCTTGCCCAGCGGGTTCGACACCTGTTCCTTGCGTGCGGCGATCTCATGGAAGACGGGGGACTCCTCGACTCCGCGGCGGATCCAGTAGCCGATGAGGACGAGCGCGATGGACAGGAAGAACGGCACTCGCCACCCCCACTCGAGGAAGGCGTCGCCCGGAGCGATCGAGGTCATCAGCGCGAGCACACCCGAGGACAGGAGCAGGCCGATGGACACGCCGATCTGCGGGAAGGAACCGCGCAGTCCGCGGGACTCCTCGTCCGCGTGCTCGACGGCGAGGAGGACGGCTCCGCCCCATTCGCCGCCGGCCGAGATGCCCTGGATGATACGCAGGACGATGAGCATGGCCGGGGCGATGACGCCGACGGAGTCATAGGTCGGCAGGGCGCCGATGAGAGCCGTGGCCGCGCCCATGGCGATGAGTGTGATGATGAGGACGGCGCGACGGCCGAGCTTGTCGCCGAAGTGTCCGGCGAGGAAGGCGCCCAGGGGGCGGAAGAGGAAGCTGATGCCGACCGTCGCGAAGGCGACCATGGTCGACAGGGTCGACCCGAGCGGGCCGAAGAAGAGCTCGTTGAAGATCAGCCCCGAGGCCGCGGCGTAGAGGAAGTAGTCGTACCACTCGATGCTCGTGCCCACGATCGTCGCGAACGCCACTCGGGTCTGAGTGTGCTTCTGTGCTGCCATGACTCCTGTGTCCTGTCGTGCGTCTGCGGTGCATCCCGACCGCATTCTCTGTGGTCTGGATTACTTGTCGCTGGGAACCGTATCATATACGATTCATTGTGAAGCCAATCGAAATGAGGTGTGAGATCGATGTCGACTCCAACTGGTGTTCCCGTCCGTCCCGGCAAGATCATTGCCGTTCATGTGGCCTATGAGTCCCGCGCGGCTCAGCGCGGAAAGCGTCCCGCGCAGCCGTCCTACTTCCTCAAGACCGCGAGCTCAGTCGCCGGAACCGGGGAGACCATCGAGCGGCCGGCCGGAACCTCGCTGCTCGCCTTCGAAGGGGAGGTCGCCATCGTCATCGGCACCGCCGCCCGCGGCATCACCGAGACCGATGCCTGGTCCCATGTGGCCGGAGTGACCGCGTCGAACGACTTCGGCCTCTACGACATGAAGACCCCGGACAAGGGATCGAACGTGCGCTCGAAGAGCCGCGACGGCTACACCCCGCTGGGCCCCGAGCTCATCCCCGCCGCCGAGGCGGCCCCCGAATCCCTGCGCATCCGCACCTGGGTCAACGGCGAAGTCGTCCAAGACGACGGCACCAGTGCCGAACAGCTCATCTTCAGCCTGCCGCGCATCATCGCCGACCTCAGCCAGCACCTCACCCTCGAACCCGGCGACGTCATCCTCACCGGCACCCCGGCCGGATCCTCGGTCGTCGCGCCCGGCGACACGGTCGAGGTCGAGGTCACGGCCGCCTCGGCGAACGGAGGGGAACTGAGCTCCGGTCGTCTGAGCACCACCGTGGTCGAGGGCCCCGGCGGATTCGACGAAAGCCTCGGCAGCCTGCCTGCCGTGAACGAGACGCTGACCGTCGACGCGTGGGGCTCCCGCGAAGCCGCGGGGCTGCCTGCCGAGGACGCCGCGGCGACCGTGGAGGGCGGACTCGGCGAGGATCTCGTCGCCAGGCTCACCGAGGCCCCGACCGCCGGGCTGTCCGCGCAGCTGCGAGCTCGCGGACTCAACAATGTCGTCATCGAAGGCGTGGCCCCGCTGCAGCCGGGAGCGAAGGTCGTCGGGACCGCGAAGACTCTGCGTTTCGTGCCCAATCGTGAGGACCTGTTCAAGTCCCACGGCGGCGGCTACAACGCGCAGAAGCAGGCCTTCGACTCCATCCGCCCCGGAGAGGTCATCGTCATCGAGGCCCGCGGCGAATCCGGTTCGGGCACACTCGGCGACATCCTCGCCCTGCGCGCGAAGTCACTCGGCGCCACCGGTGTCATCACCGACGGGGGAGTCCGCGACTCCGCCGAGGTGGCCGGCATCCTGCCTGTGTTCGCCACCGCGAAGAACCCCGCCGTGCTCGGCCGCCGCCACGTGCCGTGGGAGTCGGACGTGGCTGTGGCCTGCGGCAACGCCACCGTCCTGCCCGGTGATGTCATCGTCGCCGACGACGACGGAGCCATCGTCATCCCGCGCGACCTCGCCGAGGAAGTCGTCGACGCCGCCCTGGCCAAGGAGATCGAAGACGGCTGGGTGGCCGACCAGGTCGCCGCCGGCAACCCGATCGAAGGGCTCTTCCCGCCCAAGGGCGAGTGGAAGGCGAAATTCGAGGATTGGAAGGCCTCCCGGTGACGACCGAGACCCCGTCACCCGCGTCCGCCCCGTCGCCCGCGTCCGCCTCCTCCACGGCCTCGCTGAGCAAGGCCGAGACGGCGTATCGGTGGATCCGTGAACGCGTCGCCGACCAGACGTATCAGCCCGGGCATAAGCTCGTGCTCGCGCAGATCGCGCTCGCCCTCGACACCTCGGTGGTGCCGGTGCGCGAGGCGATCCGCCGGCTCGAAGCCGATGGGCTCGTGACCTTCGAACGCAATGTCGGCGCCCGCGTGGCCATGGTCGATCAGGGCTCCTACGCACAGTCGATGGACACCGTTGCGATCCTCGAAGGGGCGGCGGTCGCCCAGGCCAAGGACCACCTCGGCGCCGCTGATCTCGACGCCGCCGAGGAGATCAACGATCGGATGCGGGTGCTGCTGACGGACTTCGAGCCGTCCGAATTCACTCGGCTCAACCACGAGTTCCACGAAGCGCTCTACCGGCGCTGCCCCAACGAACGGCTGTGCACCCTCGTCGGACTCGAATGGGATCGGCTCTCGCACCTGCGGGATTCGACGTTCTCCTTCGTGCCCGAACGGGCGCTCGAATCCGTCGAGGAGCACTCCCGCATCGTCGCGCTCATCCGGGCCCGCGCCTCGGCTCAGGAGATCGAACGGGCCGTGCGCGAGCACCGTTCGGCCACACTGCACAGCTACCAGAACCTGCAGATGACCACCGCTTCGACCACAGAACCACGAAAGGACAAGTCATGACACAGTCCATCACCCCGCCGGCCGATATGCCGGAGAAGATCCGCCACTACATCGGCGGCGAGTTCGTCGACTCGATCGACGGGGACGAATTCGACGTCCTCAATCCGGTGACGAACGAGCCCTACATCAAGGCCGCCTCGGGTAAGAAGGCCGACATCGAGGCCGCTGTCGCCTCGGCGAAGAAGGCCTTCGATGAGGGCCCGTGGCCGACGATGCTGCCGCGTGAGCGCGCCCGCATCCTGGGCCGGATCGCCGATATCGTCGAGTCCCGCAAGGACGAGCTCGCCGCGATGGAGTCCTTCGACTCCGGTCTGCCGATCACTCAGGCCAAGGGTCAGGCGGCCCGGGCGGCGGAGAACTTCCGCTTCTTCGCCGACCTCATCGTCGCCCAGGTCGACGATGCCTTCAAGGTCCCCGGGCGGCAGGCGAACTACGTCAACCGCAAGCCCATCGGCGTGGCCGGACTCATCACCCCGTGGAACACTCCGTTCATGCTCGAATCCTGGAAGCTGGGACCGGCGATCGCGACCGGCAACACCGTCGTGCTCAAGCCCGCCGAGTTCACTCCGCTCTCGGCCTCACTCTGGCCCGGCATCTTCGAAGAGGCCGGACTGCCCACCGGTGTCTTCAACATGGTCAACGGCTATGGCGAAGAGGGCTTCGCCGGCGATTCGCTGGTCAAACACCCGGACGTCCCGCTCATCTCCTTCACCGGCGAGTCGGCGACCGGGCAGACGATCTTCGCCAATGCCGCTCCCTGGCTCAAAGGCCTGTCGATGGAGCTCGGCGGGAAGTCACCTGCCGTGGTCTTCGCCGATGCGGACCTCGACGCGGCCGTCAACGCCACGATCTTCGGCGTCTTCTCGCTCAACGGCGAACGCTGCACCGCCGGTTCGCGCATCCTCGTCGAGGACTCGATCTACGACGAGTTCGTCGAGCGCTACGCCGCCCAGGCCAAGCGTGTGAAGGTCGGTCTGCCCTCGGATGAAACCACCGAGGTGGCTGCGCTCGTCCACCCCGAGCACTACGAGAAGGTCATGTCCTACGTCGAGATCGGCAAGACCGAGGCCCGCCTCGTCGCCGGCGGCGGACGGCCGGACGGCTTCGAGACCGGCAACTTCGTCGAACCCACCGTATTCGCCGATGTGGGACCCGATGCTCGGATCTTCCAGGAGGAGATCTTCGGGCCCGTCGTCGCCATCACCCCCTTCTCCTCCGACGAGGAGGCCCTGGAGCTGGCCAACAACACGAAGTACGGTCTGGCCGCCTACATCTGGACCTCGGATCTCAAGCGGGCGCACAACTTCTCGCAGGCCGTCGAGTCGGGCATGGTGTGGTTGAACTCGAACAACGTCCGTGACCTGCGCACCCCCTTCGGCGGAGTCAAGGCTTCGGGCCTCGGCCACGAGGGCGGCTACCGTTCGATCGACTTCTACACGGAACAGCAGTCCGTGCACATCAACCTCGGCGAGGTCCACAACCCGGTCTTCGGCAAGCAGTGATCCCGCCCGCCGTCATTCCTTCGACTCACTGACCCTTTAAGGAAAACCCATGTCCACTGCCATCCCAACCCCGTCCGTCCCCGCTCCGGATGTCCTGCGCTGCGCGTATATGGAACTCGTCGTCACCGACCTGAAGAAGTCGCGTGACTTCTACGTCGACGTGCTCGACCTGCAGGTCACCGAGGAGGACGAGAACACCGTCTACCTGCGCTCGATGGAGGAATTCATCCACCACAACCTCGTGCTGCGGCAGGGGCCGGTCGCCGCCGCGGCCGCGTTCTCCTACCGCGTGCGCACCCCCGAAGACGTCGACCGCGCCGAAGCGTACTACCGCGAGCTCGGCTGCGAAGTCCGCCGCAGCAAGGACGGCTTCGTGCGCGGCATCGGCGATTCGGTGCGCGTGCAGGACCCGTTGGGCTTCCCCTACGAGTTCTTCTATGAGGTCGAGCATGTCGAGCGCCTGGCCTGGCGCTACGACCTGTACTCGCCGGGAGCGCTCGTCCGGCTCGACCACTTCAACCAGGTCACCCCGGACGTGCCGAAGGCCGTGGACTACATGGAGAAGCTCGGCTTCCGTGTGACCGAGGACATCCAGGACTCCGAGGGCACCGTCTATGCGGCGTGGATGCGTCGCAAACCGACCGTCCACGACACCGCGATGACCGGCGGTGACGGCCCGCGCATGCACCATGTCGCCTTCGCCACGCATGAGAAGCACAACATCCTCGCCATCTGCGACAAGCTCGGTGCGCTGCGACTGTCGGACTCGATCGAGCGCGGACCCGGACGCCACGGCGTCTCGAACGCCTTCTACCTCTACCTGCGTGACCCGGACGGGCACCGGATCGAGATCTACACCCAGGACTACTACACCGGTGACCCCGACAACCCGCGCGTGACCTGGGACGTCCACGACAATCAGCGTCGCGACTGGTGGGGCAACCCGGTCGTGCCCTCCTGGTACACCGATGCCTCGCTCGTGCTCGACCTCGACGGGGCGCCGATGCCGGTCCTCGAACGCACCGACGACTCCGAGATGGAAGTGACCATCGGCGCCGACGGGTTCTCCTACACCCGGCGTGAGGACGCGGACTCGAAGTTCGGTGCCCGCTCGGGAGCCGATGACGGCGAGGACGAGTTCAAGCTCGGTCACCAGCTGTGACCGACTGCCGGCCACAGCGCAGAGAGGATGACAATGCTCGATGAGACGACGATCGCGGCCATCGCCGACGATCTCGCGGAAGCCGAGCGGACCCGGTCGAAGATCGGTCTGCTCACCGCGAAGTACCCGGACATGACCGTTGAGGACTCCTACGCGGTGCAGAACGAATGGCGCCGCCGCGGAGAGGCCGAGGGCAGACGGCTCTTTGGCCACAAGATCGGACTGACCTCGAAGCCGATGCAGCAGGCCACCGGCATCAGCGAACCCGACTACGGGGCGATCTTCGCCGACCAGGTCTATGACACCGGGTCCGTGATCGATCACTCGAAGTATTCGGGGGTGCGCATCGAAGTCGAACTCGCCTTCGTGCTGAAGGACGAGCTGCGCGGACCCGATGTCAGCCTCTTCGACGTCCTCCGCGCCACCGAATACGTCATCCCGGCGCTCGAGGTCCTGTCCTCGCGCATCGAGATGGAAGGGCGCACGATCGTCGACACCATTTCGGACAATGCGGCGTTGGGTGCGATGGTCCTCGGCGGGCGGCCGGTCGCCGTCGATGCCGTGGATCTGCGCCGGGTCAATGCGCTGCTCTACCGCAATGAGACGATCGAGGACTCCGGGGTCGCCGCCGCCGTGCTCGATCATCCGGCCCGCGGCATCGTGTGGCTGGCGAACAAACTCGCCGAACACGGCCATGTGCTGCAGGCCGGGGAGACGGTGCTGGCCGGGTCGTTCACCCGCCCCATGTGGGTCCATCCCGGCGACACCGTCCACGCCGACTACGGAGAACTGGGAGTCATCACATGTCGTTTCGCGTAGAACTTCCGCAGACCTTCGCCGACCGGGTCGCTGGCCTCGACGAAGGACAGCACCTGGCCGGGATGTGGGTGTGCTCGGGTTCGCCCGTGGCCGCCGAGATTGCGGCAGCCTCCGGAATGCAGTGGGTGCTCATCGACGCCGAGCATTCGCCGATCGGACTCGAGACCACGGTGAGTCTGCTGCAGGCGATGAACGGCTATCCGGCCACCGCCGTGGTCCGGGTGCCGGTCAACGATCGGGTGCTCATCAAGCAGTACCTCGACCTCGGTGCGCAGAACCTGCTCGTTCCGATGATCGACACGAAAGCCGACGCCGAGGCGGCTGTGGCGGCCATGCACTATCCGCCGAGGGGTGTGCGCGGGGTCGGTTCGGCCCTGGCCAGGGTCTCCCGGTGGAACGCTGTGGACGGGTACCTGACGCGGGCCGCGGAGTTCGTGTCTCTGACCGTCCAGATCGAATCGGCGACCGCGGTCGACAATGCTGCGGAGATCGCCGCCGTCGAGGGCATCGACCAGATCTTCGTCGGGCCCTCCGACCTGGCGGCGTCGATGGGGCTGCTCGGCCAGCAGACGCATCCGGATGTCACGGACGCGGTGGCCAGGACCTTCGAGGCGGTGAAGGCGGCGGGCAAACCCGTCGGCGTCAATGCCTTCGATCCGGAGCAGGCGCAGAAGTACTTGGATGCCGGGGCCTCGTTCGTCCTCGTCGGCGCCGATGTCGGACTGATGATGAACGGTGCCCGAGCCTGGGCGAAGACCTGGGTCCAGGACTGAGCACACCTCACCCCCGTCCGCGAACATGCGGTCGGGGGTGAAGTGCATTTGCCGTCGGCCTCATTCCTTGTCGCGGCTGCGACCTGTCAGGAGCAGGACCGTGGAGCCGAGGCCGACGAGGACGATGCCCATGCCGATGAGCATTCCATTGCCCGTGGCGCCGGTGCGAGGCAGTTCGGCCGGTGGGCCCGGGGCCGCCGGGGTCTCGGCAACCGGTGCGACCGGTGGGGTCTGCGGCTTCTTCGGGGCCGCGGGCTGCTCAGGCTGCTCGGGAGGCGCTGGGGGAGTCGTCGGCTGCTCAGGCGGGGCCGGGGATTCCGGCGGAGTGCTGGGTTTCTCCGGTGGTGCCGGCGGGGTGCTCGGCTTCTCCTCGGGCGGACGGTGCACGGTCTCGGCCGGGACGCCCCAGTCGCTCGTCCATGCCGCGTTGACATCGCTGCCCGCGATCTCTGTCACATAGGTGACCCACCCGACCGGCATGTCGATGGCTTCGGTGCTCACCTCGGCGTGACCGTCAGCGTCGGCGACGACGGTGAAGTCCTGCACGGACAGTTCCTCGCCGTCGGGCTTCGCGGACTGCTCGGGCTCATCCTCCACGTGGTAGGTGGTGACGGTGAGCACGGCTTCGGATCCGGGGTGCAACCCGGTCACAGCCACCTCGTCGTGGGTCGATGTTCCCTCGAGCACCGCCTCGGTGTCGGCCTGCGGAGTCCAGGGGACGAATCCGGTCTCGCGGGGCTGACCGTGGATGCCCTTCCATTCCTTCGTTGCCGTGTCCCCGGCGATCGTCTCGGTGAAGTACAGCCAGCCGCGGAAATCCTCCGGCACACTGATCTCATCGGAGGTGTGCGTGCCGTTGCCGACCTTCTTCGAGGTCACGGACCCGATCGCGCGGGCATCGTCGTTCTTCGTGCCCAGTGTCGGTCGTGCAGCTGTCTGCCACAGAGTGTGTTCGACAGTGACGGTGTGGTCGCCGATGAGTCCGGAGACGGTGAACTCATCGGTGACGGCATCGCCGGGCGTCGGAGTCTGGTCCGAGATCTCGGTGGTCACCTTCGGCTGGGAACTCAGTTCGAGGGTCGCCTTGTCCGCGACTTCTGCGGGACTGTCAGGGGTGATGACCCGCTGGACCCGGGTGCCCGAAGTCGGTTCGAAGACGCGCACGGTCTGCGGGGCGACCTTCGCGGAGGCGGTGACCGACAGGGTGCCGGGGGCGCTCGCCTGCAGCGTCGTAGTCACGGCTTCATCCCCGGTGGTCAGCGTCGTCGGGACGTCTTTCGCCCCGGCCGCCTGGAGCGTGATGGGGACATCGGGAACCTGTGCTCCGGAGGCGCTGGTCAGCGAGATCGTCAGCGTCGCCTCGTCGGTGGGGGTGCCGAGGATCTTGCCCTTGTCGGTATCAGGCTCGGGTTCAGGCGTGTCGGAGTCAGGTGTCTCGGAGTCAGGAGAAGAGGAGGACTCCGCGACCGCATAGGGCTCGAGCACGGGCATCTGCAGGACTGGTTCGAGGCTGATATCGAGCGTGTACGGGCCCGCGTACTTCTTCGCCTTCGCAAGGATCGTCGAGTGCTGTTTCGCAGCACTGTCGAACTTCTTGCCCAGGTCGCCCGGTTTCTGTGGAGGCACCTTGTGATCATGGGGGAGTGCCTTGTCGAGACGGGCCATGGCGCTCAGCGCCGCCTGCACGTCCTTCGATTTCGAGTCGGCGTATTCGTGCAGAGCCCACGCGGTGCGGGCCGAAGTCACCTGTTCGGCTTCGGCGCCCTTGAAGTACTTCGCCAGCGGAGACTTCTTCCCCGCATCGATGCAGTAGGCCGAGGTGTCCGGGAAGGTCCGATACGAGCCGTACCAGGTCTTGCCCTGCTTCGCATGGTGCCAGATGCCCGGTCCGTAGGCGTTCGGCGCGGTGAGCACGGGAACCTCGCCGAGGCTGACCGGCGGGCCCGCGGCCATCGCCGGGCCCAGCCCGATGAGTGAGGCCACGGTGAGGACGGTGAGGAGCAGTGCGGTGCGCAGCGATGCGAGTCTGAGAGTAGTCATGGACCGATTCGACATGGCACGTCCGTCGCTGGGCCAGAGCTGTCGGAGCGCCTGTGGAAACGGGGTCCTGTGTCCACAGGTTTCAGCGTTCGAGTCGACGATGATCAGGGCGTCTCCGGGTGGGAGAGTGGGGTGGCCTGGGTCTGGCGCCTCCGGTCGGACTTCGCGCCGAAGCGGCCGCATCAGCGCCCGAAGCAGTCGCCGTCAAACCGTCTGCTGTCCACAGCCGAATACGTTCGAGTCGGATTTCGGCTGACATTCGCAATAGGTGGCAGTCGGCTGAAGTGTTGCTGGACGGATACATGGCGCGGGTCTCTGCCGACGACGTTCGACCATAGACTTGTGGGGAGCGGTACATTCCCCATCGAAGAAGGACGATCTATGTCGGCACAGAACGGTCCCGGAGCGCAGGGTCCGAACCAACCCGGAGTGCAGCGATCCCAGCCGCCCCAGGTGCAGGATCCACGGAACCCGAACGCTCCGTCCGCGCCCGAGCCGCAGGTGCCGCAGCAGGGCCAAGTGCCGCCGGGGCAAGTGCCGCCGCAGTCGCAGTCACAACGACCGCAGAACAACGATCGGTTCCGACCTCGGCCTCAAGGCACCCAGCAGAATCCGCAGCAGGTACCTGCCCAGGCACCACAGCCTGTGCCTGCACCGGGTCAACCGATGCCGGGCGTGCAGGCACCTCAGCCTGTGCCAGCACAGGGCCAGCCGATGCAGGGCCAGCCGATGCCGGGCCAGGGCAGTCCTTCCTTCCAAGGACAGCCTCAGCCCATGATGCATGGCCAGTCTCAGCCGGCTCACGGCCAGCCGATGATGCACGGCCAGCCGATGATGCCCGGGCAGCCGATGCCGGGCCGACCGCCGGTGCAGGCACGCGTCTACGCGCAGCCGCGCTTCGCCCCGACAGTCACCCAGGAGATGCGGGTCCGGGCCGGGATGCAGGCACCCCAACAGGTGGTCACCGAGACCCCGTGGACAGGTGCCGTGCGGAAAGCACAGCCGGAGACCGCACCCGATTCGACCGGCAACATCATCCGGCTCGTCGCCGCCGTCCTCGTCCTCGGCATCCTCCTCGTCGGACTGGGCGGCCTTGCGCTCCTCGGCGGACTGAGCTTCGGGGCACGACTGTTCGCCCTCATCGGGCTCTCAGCGATCCCGCTCGTCGGCATCATCTCCTATGTGCTCTGGCTCGACCGGTGGAAACCGCAGCCGAAACTCATCCTCGGCATCTGCCTGCTCTGGGGCGCCGTCGCTGCGGTCATCCTCACCCTCGGCTTCTCGCTCGTCGGCGACATCGCGCTCTACCTGGTCGGCATCAACGGGGTTCCCGACGTCATCGGTGCGGTCATCCAGGCCCCGATCCTCGAGGAATCGACGAAGACCGTCCTCCTGCTCGTCATCGTCCTCGCCGCCCGCCGGTACTTCGAGGGTCCTCTCGACGGGCTCGTCTACGGCGCCCTCATCGGCGCAGGTTTCGCCTTCACGGAGAACATCCTCTATCTCGGCCAGTCATGGAACGACGGTCAGCTCGATGCGCTGAAATGGACATTCCTCCTGCGCTGCATCGGTTCGCCGCTGCTGCATACGACGTTCTCGACCTGTGCGGGAGTGTCCATCGGCTTCGCCGCCCGCAAATGGCCCTGGTGGTCGCTGATCCTCATGTGGCTGCCCGGCCTCGTCCTCGGCATGGTCCTGCACGGTTTCTGGAACGCCTCGATGTCGCTGTTCAGTCTCATCGGACCGCTCATCCAGATCATCGGCCTCATCGTCATCAGCGTCATCCTCTCTGCCGCCTGGGTGACGCTCGGACTCGTCCTGCGCCGCAGCGAACGCATCCACACACAGAACATGCTCGGCGACTACGCGAACTCCGGCTGGCTCACTCACGCTGAAGTCGACATGCTCGGCACCTGGAAGGGGCGGAAGAACGGCCGTCAGTGGGCGAAATCCTTCCCGGGCGGCAAGGACGAGATGAAGACGATGATCCGCACCTCGGGAAAGCTGTCGACGACCCGCATGCGAGTGTTGGCAGGCATCGGCGGCGATCAGGAACGCAAGATCGAGCGGGCCGAACTCCAGCAGTTCGCCGACGCCCGAGACAGACTGCTCGCCGCCTCCAAGCGGACGGTTCGGTAAGTTCGTCCGGTGACAGTCCTCGACATCCTCCTCATCATCTTCGGCGTCGGCGCGCTCTTCGCCGGTTTCCGCCAAGGATTCATCACCGGGCTCGGCACCGCGGCAGGCTTCGTCGTCGGCTGGATCCTCGGTCGGCTGCTCTCCCCGCTCGTCGAAACGCTCAGCGAAGGCACGAGCGCCATGGACAACCCCGGCGTGCTCATGCTGCTGGCGTCCATGCCGCTGGTCCTCAGCGTCCTCTTCGCCTTCGCCGGCAGCGGCATCGGCGCATGGATCAGACGCTCAATGGATTCCGAGCTCGGACAGGGCATCGACGCCATCGGCGGCACCATCACCGCCGGTATCGTCTACATCCTCGTCGTCTGGCTCGCTGCCGGCTTCATCCGCACCACCCCGCTCGTCGACCCCAACCGGTGGGTCGCCGACTCGGCCGTCATCGCAGCCGTTGACCGCACCATTCCCTACTCCTCCCAAAGCGCCCTCGGCGGTCTCGCCAAAGGACTGAGCGCCTCGGGCTTCCCGCAGGTGTTCTCCGGCCAGACCGAGCAGATCCGCGGCGTCGGCGAACCCGACGAAGCCGTGGTCGACGTCGGCCGCGACGTCGAGGACTCGGTCGTGAAGATCACGACCACAGCGACCTCCTGCGCCACCGGTTCCGAAGGCTCGGGATTCGTCTATGAGGACGGACTCGTCGCCACCAACGCCCACGTCGTGGCCGGGTCCTCGGAGCTCGCCGTCCAGGTGGGAGGAAAGGGCCGGCCCTACCGCGCCGAGGTGGTCGGATTCGAGGCCGAAGCCGACGTCGCCGTGCTCCGTGTTCCGGGGCTTCAGGCTCCCGCCCTCGACTTCGGCGATGGACTCGGGCCCGGGGACGACTCCGTGGTCGTGGGCTTCCCCGCCAACGGTCCCTACACGATCTCACCGACCCGTGTGCGAGAGAAGATCAATGCACGCGGTCTCGACATCTACGATTCGAAATCGGTGGTGCGCGAAGTGTATTCGCTGCGTGGAATCGTCCGCGAAGGCAATTCGGGCGGCCCGCTCATCGATGATCAGGGCGATGTCGTCGGCATGGTCTTCGCCCGATCCGCCACCGATGATGAGACCGGCTACGCTCTCACGCGCGCCGAGATCGCCGACGAACTGCGGGCCGGAGCGAACAACCGCAGCCCGCAGCCGACCGGACAGTGCACGAACTGAAACGTGTGCACGCAATGACCCGTGGGCCCGAACAGAATTGCGGACCCGCATACAAGCGCGCACTCGAACGGAAGCTCGCGATCCCGCAGATTACTTGAGGTCGAGCCCGGCCAGGACGGCGCGGTGATCGCTCGACCCGCGTTCGAGCACCTCGTCCGAGGTGGCAGCGAAGCCGCGGTAGAGGACGTGGTCGAGCCGGGTCACGGGGAACCGGGCAGGCCAGGTGAAGCCGAATCCGCCACGGGCCTGTACGCGGGAGTCTTCGAGCGGGGGAACCAGGCTCTTGAGATTGTTGTCCGTCGATGCCGTGTTGAAGTCACCGGCGACGATGACATGCTCGGCGTCGTCGGTCTCGACGCTCGTGGCCAGACGACGCAGTGCGGCATTGCGCATCGATTCGTGTCCCGGCCGCACCGAGGGCATGTGCACAGCATAGAAGCGGATGTCGCCGTCGTCGGTCGAGACCGTTGTGGCGAACGCACGCGGCCACTGCAGGCCCAGGTCGACCTCTTCGGGCTCGGACATCGGCCACTTCGACCACACGCCGACGGTGTCGAGGACCTGTGCGTGGGCGAATGAGGAGTCGAGCTCTTTGTGGATGATCTTGCCCGACAGGGATTCGAGCTCCTGGATCGTGACGATGTCCGGGTCGTGATCGACGATATTCTGTGCCGCCGCCGTGGGTTGAGGCATCCGGGCGCCCACATTGTGGGTGGCCACGGTCAGATCCGCTTCACCGGAGTCCTCATTGGGCAGCAGCGCCGGACCGAACATTCCCGTCCACACCAGCGTCGGCACGAGGAACCCGATGGCCGACAGCCACGAGAACCGGATGAGGAACATCAGCAGCACGAGCGCGAGGAGGATCCCCGTCCACGGCAGCACCGATTCGACGATGAGAGCGATGCCCATCCGCGTCGGCAGCAGTTCGTGGAGAAGCAGGAACGCCGCATAGAGGATCCCGAAGATCAATGCGGTGATGCCCTTTGCGGGACTGTGCCGTCTGCGCGGTGAAGAATATGCCTGGTTCATCGATCAACGATCTTAACCGGGAAGTCTGGCCCCAGGCTGGGTGGGTGGTGCGATGCGTCTCACAGTCAGCTCGCGCCCGGTGCGGACGCTGCCGCCACCGCGTCAGTGACGCGCGGTGGCGCTCCACACCGTGACATCCGGGTGGGTGTCGTATCGGTAGCCCGAACCCCGCATGGTGCGCACCACCGAGGCATATTCGCCGAGGCGGCGCCGCAGTCGCCGGATGTGGACGTCCACGGTGCGTTCGTCGGGGACTTCGCCGCCGGACCACACGGCGCTGATGAGGTCTTCGCGCGGCAGGGTCTCATCCGCATGCGTGACGAGGGTGGCGAGCAGATCGAATTCCTTCGTCGTGACATCGACGAGGTCACCGTCGACGCGGACCTCCCGGCGGGGGATGTCGATGCGCAGACGTTCGGATGCGGCATGCGTGTAGGCGTCTCCGGCACGGCCTCCGAAACCGCGCGGTGCGGGAGCCGCCGGCGCAGTCTCGTCCCGCAGCGTCGGCGGGTGGATGCGGTTGGGAATCCGCGAGCGCACGGGGCCGTGTGTGGCGGCCGGGGCGCCGGTGGCGGCCGGGGAACCGGTGGCCACGGCCCGGACGGCGTCGATGTCGCTGCCGCGGCCCTCCGGGGCCAAGGCGATGACGGCCTGGGTCTCGGCCTGGCTGGCCAGTTCCTTCGCATAGGCCTGCAGCTCACCGGCGATGGCCGAGAGGTTCGTGCCGTCGGCGGCGGCCTTGGACTCGTCGAGTCCGATGTAGACGATGATTCCGCGAGCGGCCTTCGGGGAGGGAACGACCCCGGCCGGCCCATAGGTGTGCGGGGGGTTCTGCGGGTCGACTGCGCTCAACCTGGCTCCTGCACGTCGAGTGGCCACGGCACTGCGTGGGTGGACGTAGGCGGGTTCTGGATTCGGCATGACTGTCCTTTGCTCCGATCATCGGATCGAGATGACTGAATGAGTCCGCTGCTTGCGTCTACTCGTTCGGGGCCGGACAGCGGGAGGGCGATCACCGACCACGAACGCAGGGCATGCACATGGCTGCCGCAGGCATTCGCTGTAGTTCGATCACTGAAGTCATGGCTTCATTATTTGTCACATTGCGCTGGCGCTGCAATGCAACGGCCGAAAATGAGACGACTGTGACGGTTTATGACGAAACGCTCGCCGAGGCGGCCCGTCGAACCCGTCATCGGCGGGCTCCTTCGCCCGCGGGGTGTCAGCCGACATCGCCTCCGTGCGGGGTCAGTCGACGATTCCGTACATCCGGTCCCCGGCATCGCCGAGGCCGGGGATGATGTAGCCCTTCTCGTTGAGCTTCTCATCGAGCGCGGCCGTGTAGATCTTCACTTCCGCGGCATCGCTGTAGTCGGCTTCGATGCGGCGCACCCCCTCGGGGGCGGAGACGAGACACACGGCGGTGACGTCGCGAGCACCGCGGGCGAGGAGGAAATCGATCGCCATGGCCAGGGTGCCGCCGGTGGCGAGCATCGGGTCGACGACGAAGATCTGCCGGCCCGTGAGGTCGTCGGGCAGCCGATCGGCATAGGCGCTGGGCTCGAACGTCGTCTCATCGCGGACCATGCCGAGGAAGCCCACCTCGGCGGTGGGCAGGATGCGCAGCATCCCGTCGAGCATGCCCAGGCCGGCGCGCAGGATCGGGACGACGATGGGGCGGGGCTCGGCGATGCGGGTGCCGGTGAATGTCGACACGGGGGTCGAGATCTCCTTGTCTTCGACCGCCACCGACCGAGTCGCCTCGTAGGCCAGCAGCATGACGAGCTCTTCGGTGAGCTGGCGGAAGCGGGCGGAGTCCGCGTTCCGATCGCGCAGGGCAGTGAGTTTATGGGCGATGAGCGGGTGATCGGCTACGTGAAGATGCATACCCAAATGGTACGGGAGAACTCGGTGCCCCCGGCAGTGGTCAACACGCGGCGAAGCGTTCACAATGGAGGCATGTCGTACTTCACTGAGATCCTGACCGATTCCGGCGATGGCTACCGTGCCCTCGATGTCGACGTCCGCGATGCCTCCGACCTCGACGATCTCGTCGACACGATGCGCGGAGCGGCAGGTGATGACGGCGAGGCCGTGGCCGTCATCGAACACGAAGACGAATGGTTCGGCCTCGTGCGCCTGTGCGCGGACAACGAGGTCAAGGTCTTCCTCTCCGATCTCGTCGCCGTCGAGGCGAGCCCGTTCGCAGAGATCTTCGCCGACTTCCTCGACTCCCGGCCCGACGCCTATGAGGCCGAGCCCGAAGAGGACTTCGGCATCGACGTGGATGAGGCCGCCGAGGATGAGGACGAGGAAGACGAGGTCGAGATGCTCGAGCTCGACCCCGACGCCGAATGGGGAGGGGACGCCGACATCTACGCCGATCGGGGAGTGTCTGCCGCGACCCTCATCGAGCAGGTCGAGGCGTACCGTTCCGACCCGGCTCGCGTCGTCGCCCACGTCGGTGAGACCGTCGGCTTCGCCGACCAGCTCGAGGCCGCACGCTGAACCCGGCTTCCCCAGATGCGGACGAGGCGCAGCTGTTCGAATGGATGGGACTCGCCCTCGCCGAGGCGGCGCGGGCGCCCGCTCATGACGACGTTCCCGTCGGGGCCGTCGTCCTCGACCGGGTCGGCACTGTTATCGGGCGCGGTCACAATCGCCGCGAAGTCGACGCCGATCCGCTCGGCCATGCCGAACTCATGGCCATCGCCGAGGCCGCGACGACCACCGGTCGCTGGCGCCTCGACGATGCCACGCTCGTCGTCACCTTGGAACCGTGCGCGATGTGCGCCGGCGCCCTCGTCGGCTCCCGCATCTCCCGGGTCGTCTTCGGTGCCTTCGACGACAAGGCCGGCGCCGTCGGTTCGGTCTGGGATCTGCTGCGCGACCGTGCCGCACTCCACCATCCGACGGTGAGGTCCGGGGTGCGGGCGGCGGAGAGCGCGGACCTGCTGCGGGAGTTCTTCTCAGCTCGGCGATGACTGACTCCCAGGGGCCCGTGCTGACGTGGCCCACCTCACGCTGACTCGATTTGGCCGCGGAAAGTGCACCGCTGTACAGTTGTCGGCGGTGGCGTGTCCGAGCGGCCGAAGGTGCGACACTCGAAATGTCGTGTAGGGCAACCCCCTACCGTGGGTTCAAATCCCACCGCCACCGCCATGTGGAACCCCTGACCGGCTCCGTCCGGTCAGGGGTTTTCGTCTGTTCGCGGCCTGGTCCGAGGCGGGCTCGCGCCGAGACGGCGGGAAATGTGATGATTGACACACGATGGTCGAGCGGCCAGACTGACTCGATGAAACAGAAAAAGCTTTCCGGGATGTGGAAATTCCGGCTTCGGTCCCGGACCGATGGCTAGTCTGCTTCATTGCGCACGTTCAAGGCGCAGGGTCGGCGACAATGATGTCGGCGACTGACCAAATCGAACAACCTGAGGTGGTCCATGAAAATGGCTGACAAAGACGAAGGGCGGAATACGACAACTGCCCCCGAGAGCACCGGAAGTCCCGGCCTGCTCGACAAGTTCTTCGAAATCACAGCTCGCGGCTCGACGATCAGACAGGAGATCCGCGGAGGTCTCGTCGCCTTCGTCGCGATGGCCTACATCGTTGTGCTCAACCCGCTCATCCTCGGCGGTTCCGAGGACGTGGCCGGCGGCAGCCTCGACTTCGCTCAGCTGACCGCGGTGACCGGCCTCGTCGCCGGTGTCATCACGATCCTCTTCGGCGTCGTGGCCCGGCTGCCGTTCGCACTCGCTGCGGGCCTGGGCATGAACAGCTTCCTCGCAGTCTCCGTGGTCCAGGAAGTCACCTGGGCCGATGCGATGGGGCTCGTGGTCATCAACGGTGTCATCATCGTCATTCTGGGAGCCACGGGCATCCGCACGGCGATCTTCAATGCCGTCCCGCATGCCCTCAAGGTGGCGATCACCGTCGGCATCGGGCTCTTCATCGCCTTCATCGGCTTCGTCAACTCCGGATTCGTCACCCGCACCCCGTCGGGTCCGCCGGTCCAGCTGGGGCAGGACGGGTCCATCGCTTCACTGCCGACGCTCGTCTTCGTCGTGGCGCTGATCCTCATCGGCATCCTCGTGGCGCGCAATGTCCCGGGCGGTATCCTCATCGGCATCGTCGTGGCGACGATCCTCGCGATCGTCATCCAGGCGTTCGCGAAGCTCGGCACTGTCGGCGACCCGGTGGACCCGGATCCGCTGGGCTGGAATCTCGCGGCTCCGGAGTTCCCCAAGCAGGTCGTCGCCGCCCCCGACTTCAGTCTCGTCGGGTCCTTCGACCTCATCGGCGGCTTCCAGCATGTCGGCGTCCTCGCCGCCACGATGCTCGTGTTCACCCTCGTGTTCACGAACTTCTTCGACGCTATGGGCACCATGACCGGACTGGCTCGCAGCGCCGGCCTGCAGACCTCGGACGGAATGTTCCCCCGCATCCGCGGAGCCTTCGTCGTCGAGGGCCTCGGCGCCGTCGCCGGAGGTGGAGCCTCTGCGTCGTCGAACACCGTTTTCGTCGACGCCGCTGCCGGCATCGCCGAGGGTGCGAGGACAGGGCTCGCCGCCTGCATCACCGGAGTGCTGTTCCTGCTGTCGATGTTCTTCTCCCCGCTCATCGCCGTCATCCCGATGGAAGCCGGAGCCGCAGCGCTCGTCGTCGTCGGAGCCATGATGGTCACTCAGATCCGCGAGATCGACATGAGCGATTTCCGCACCTCGCTGCCGGTCTTCCTCACCATGGTCACGATGCCGCTGACCTACTCGATCGCCAACGGCATCGGCGTCGGATTCATCTCCTGGGCGCTCATCCACGCCATGAGCAAGCGCGGTCGTGATGTCCACTGGCTTCTGTGGGTCGTCTCAGCCGGATTCGTCCTGTACTTCGTTCGCGGCCCGATTTCGGCTATCTTGGGAGGATGAGCACGATGAGTCAGATCACAGCCTGGCCGAAAGGGCAGATCGCCCACGGAGAATGACGAACATCGCCGTGGGCGGCGAGACCTGCCGCTGGCGACACGACGATGTTCTTCACTGCTGTTCGCATGGATAACCAGAAGTCTCGAAGAACATAGCAACCGCTCCAACCATGCACGGTGCGTCTCAGTGACGAGGCGCAGGAGGAAAGTGCGATGTCTGCGACGACGACAGACCGCTCGATCGCTGAGGTCTCGGTCAACGGAGAGACCCGCGAATTCGACGGACCACCACACACCAATGCCCTGGACTTCCTCCGGGGCCACGGCCTGACCGCGGCCAAGGAAGGCTGCGCGGAAGGCGAATGCGGGGCCTGCGCGATCATGATCGCCCGCCCCGACGCCGAGGGCACCACTCGCTGGACCTCGGTGAACTCGTGCCTGCTGCCGGCCGCCGCCCTCGACGGAGGTGAGGTCGTCACCGCCGAAGGACTCGTCGACGGCAAGACCGTCCACCCCGTCCAAGAGGAGATGGCCGTACGCGGCGGATCCCAGTGCGGATACTGCACCCCTGGCTTCGTCTCCTCGATGGCCGCCGAATACTATCGTCCCGAACGCGCGGCAGACGCCGCAGACGCTGATGCCGCCGAGGCCGAGCACCACTGCGGGCCCAACGGTTTCGACCTCCACTCTCTGTCGGGCAACCTCTGCCGCTGCACCGGATACCGCCCCATCCGCGACGCCGCCTTCGCCCTCGGGCAGCCGAGCGCCGACGATGCGCTCGCGGCCCGCCGCGAACTGCCGGCCCCCGCGGCCGTGGCCACCGACTATCAGCGCGCCGACACCGCGACCGGCAGGATCGGCCGCTACCGCCGTCCTGCCACCCTCGCCGAGGCGGTCGAGATCCTCAGCAGCGAACCCGACACCACCGTCGTGGCCGGGGCCACCGACTGGGGTGTCGAGGTCAACATCAAGGGTGCACGAGCCGAGAACGTCCTCGCCGTCGACCGGCTCGACGAGATGCGCGGCGTCCGCCGCAGCGCCGACCACATCGAACTCGGCGCGGCCCACACCCTGTCCGAACTCGAACGCGAACTCGCCGGCGACATTCCGCTGCTGGGCAAGCTGTTCCCGCAGTTCGCCTCCCGCCTCATCCGCAATGCGGCGACGATCGGCGGCAACCTCGGCACCGGTTCGCCGATCGGCGACACCCCGCCGGCGCTGCTCGCCCTCGATGCCGAACTCGTGCTCACCTCGGTGCGCGGAGACCGGAGCGTGGCCCTGGCCGATTACTTCACCGGCTACCGGCAGACCGTGCGGGAAGCAGACGAGCTCATCACCGCCGTCCGCATCCCGCTGCCGCTGTCGCCGCTGACCTCGTTCCAGAAGATCGCCAAGCGTCGCTTCGACGACATCTCCTCGGTCGCCATCGGCTACGCCGTCGATGTGCGTCAGGGGCAGATCGCCAAGGCCCGGATCGGGCTCGGCGGAGTCGCGGCCACCCCGCTGCGGGCGCGAGCCACCGAAGCCATGCTCGAGGGCCGGCCGTGGAGCCTCGAGACCGTGCACGCGGCGACCGAGACGCTCGCCGCAGAGGGCACACCGATGGACGACCACCGCGCGAGCGCGAAGTACCGCACCGCGATGCTGCGGTCCTCACTCGAACGCTTCTATGCCGAACAGCTCGGAAACACGGCAGTGACCAGCCAGGAGGTCCAGTGATGAGTCAGCTCTCCCAGCGCCCCGCCGACCCGGTCGTCGGCGAACGCCACCACCATGAAAGCGCCTTCGGACATGTCACCGGCTCCGCTCTCTACACCGACGACCTCGTCGGTCGGCTGACCGGAGTCCTCCACGCCTACCCTGTGCAGTCGACGACCGCGCATGCGCGGCTGCTCTCCCTCGACGTCGAGCCCGCCTATGCGATGCCCGGAGTCGTTCGGGTCATCACCGCCGCGGACATTCCGGGAGTCAACGACCAAGGTGTCAAACACGATGAGCCGATGCTGCCGACCGACGAGATCATGTTCTTCGGTCAGCCGCTGGCCTGGGTGCTCGCCGACGATCTCGACGCCGCACGCGAAGGCGCGGCCGCCGTGACCGCCGAGGTCGACGAACTGCCCTCGCTGGTCACCGTCCGTGATGCCATCGCCGCGGAGAGCTACCACGGGCAGCCGCTGCACATCGACAAGGGCGAGGTCGACGCGGCCTTCGCCGACGCCGCGCACGTCTTCGAAGGCGAATTCGAATTCGCCGGGCAAGAGCACTTCTACCTCGAGACGCAGGCCTGCCTGGCCCACGTCGACGAGAACGGACAGATCTTCGTCCAGTCCTCGACCCAGCACCCGACCGAGACGCAGGACATCATCTCCCACGTCCTCGGCATCCCCGCCCACGAAGTCACCGTGCAGTGCCTGCGCATGGGCGGCGGCTTCGGCGGCAAGGAGATGCAGCCGCACGGCTATGCCGCGCTCGCCGCTCTCGGGGCCACCCTCACAGGGAGGCCGGTGCGGCTGCGCCTCAACCGGACGCTGGACATCACGATGACCGGAAAACGGCACGGATTCCACTCTTCGTGGAAGATCGGGTTCACCGACGACGGCAAGATCCTCGCCCTCGACGCGAGCCTGACCGCCGACGGCGGCTGGAGCCTCGACCTGTCCGAACCCGTGCTCACCCGCGCGATGTGCCATATCGACAATGCCTACTGGGTGCCGAACATCCGCGTCACCGGTCGCATCGCGAAGTGCAACAAGACCTCGCAGACTGCTTTCCGCGGCTTCGGCGGACCCCAGGGCATGCTCGTGCTCGAGGACATCCTCGGCCGGGTCGCCCCGCAGCTCGGGCTCAGTGCCCGGGAGCTGCGGCGCCGGAACTTCTACGCGCAGGGGCAGGACACTCCCTACTATCAGCCGGTTCGTCATCCCGAGCGGATCGAAGCCTGCTGGGACCAGCTCATCGACGAATCCGAACTCGAGGCCCGCGAACTCGAGATCGAGGCCTTCAACGCCGGCAGCGACCACATCAAGCGCGGACTGGCGATCACCCCGGTGAAGTTCGGAATCTCGTTCAACCTCACCGCGTTCAACCAGGGCGGTGCGCTCGTGCTCGTGTACAAGGACGGATCCGTCCTCGTCACCCACGGCGGCACCGAGATGGGGCAGGGACTGCATCAGAAGATGCTGCAGGTCGCGGCCACCACCCTCGGGGTGCCGCTGTCGACGGTGCGCCTGGCGCCGACCCGCACGGACAAGGTGCCCAATACCTCCGCGACGGCGGCGAGCTCGGGCTCCGACCTCAACGGCGGGGCGGTGAAGAACGCCTGCGATCAGATCCTCGATCGGCTGCGGCAGGTCGCCGCGGGCATCCTCGGCGCTCCCGCCCATGAGGTGGACATCTCCCGCGGAATCGTCTCCGCACTGTCCTCGCCGAAGACCGTGACCTGGGAAGAGCTCATCAACACCGCGTACTTCCAGCGCATCCAGCTCTCGGCCTCCGGTTTCTACCGGACCGAGGGCCTGCACTGGAACCTCAGCCAGATGCGCGGCGAACCCTTCAAGTACTTCGCCTACGGAGCCGCGGTCTCCGAGGTCGAGGTCAATCGCTTCGACGGTTCGTACACGCTGCGCCGCGTCGACATCGTCCACGATGTCGGGGATTCTCTGTCCCCGCTCATCGACCTCGGACAGATCGAAGGCGGCTTCGTCCAGGGGGCCGGCTGGCTGACCCTGGAGGACCTGCGCTGGGACGAATCCGACCGACCCAGCCGAGGGCGCTTGGCCACCCAGGCGGCGAGCACGTACAAGATCCCGAGCTTCTCCGAGGCGCCGGAGGTCTTCAACGTCTCCCTGCTGGACAAAGCCCATGAAGAGGGAGCGGTCTACGGTTCGAAGGCCGTGGGCGAGCCCCCGCTCATGCTCGCCTTCTCCGTGCGTGAAGCCCTGCGCGAAGCGGTGCGCGCCTTCGGCGGACCCGGACGCGGCGTGGAACTGGCCTCCCCGGCCACCCCTGAAGCGGTGTTCTGGGCGATCGAGGACGTGCGCGCCGAGGAATCGAGGGCGGCCGCCTCGGTGACGGAAGGACAACGAGTTCCGTCATGACCTGGATGGACACCGCAGCCGAGCTTCGCGGAGCTCGGGTGCCGGCCGTCCTCGTCACTCTCGCCACCGTGCGTGGGCACGCCCCACGCGAGGCGGGAGCGAAGATGATCGTCACCGCCGATGACCTGTTCGGGACCATCGGCGGCGGCAATCTCGAGATGACGGCCCTCACCCGTGCCCGCGAACTGCTCGCCGAGGATCAGCGCGCCCCGGAGATGCTCACCCTGCGGCTCAACGACAAGGCCCCGGCCAAGTACGGCAGGCAATGCTGCGGCGGGGAGGTCACGGTGCTGCTCGAACCGCTGCCCGTGCCCGCCTCGGTGGGGATCTTCGGCATCGGCAACATCGGACTCGAACTCACCCGCATCCTCGCCCGTCACGACGTCGACCTCGTCGTGTCCGATTCGCGGCCCGAGCAGTTGGAGGCTCTCGATTCCCTCGAGGCACCCGTGGCGCGGCTGCGCCGCGAGTTCGCCGTCGTCGGGGAGGAAGTGCTCACCACGCTGCCGGCCGGATCGCACGTGGTCATCATGACCCACGACCATGCCGAGGACCTGCACCTGTGCGCGGCCGCGCTGGCCCGCGGCGACCTCGGCTCCGTCGGACTCATCGGTTCGGGCGCGAAGTGGCAGCGCTTCCGCAAGAACCTCACCGCCGAGGGCTTCGCGCCCGAGGTCGTCGACACCATCCGCTGCCCCATCGGACTGCCCGAACTGCCGGGCAAGGCACCGGCGACGATCGCCGTGAGCGTCGCCGCCGAGCTGCTCGGCCGCATCGGCTGAGGCCGGCAGGAGCTGAGGGCGCCTTCTGCGTCTGTGCTCCGTCGCAGCCGACCGACACTGTCTTCCACCCCTGACTCAAACAGTCTTCCACCCCCTGACTCAAGGAGAACCATCGTGGTCATCTATCGTGCGCGCGTCTTCGACACGCCTGACAACCCCTTCACCGGAGGGCAGCTGCGCTCCGAGACCGACATCGCCCTCGTCGTCGACGACGGGCTCATCACCGCCCGCACCGACTTCGCCGCCGCCCGGAATGCCCACCCCGACGCAGAGGTCGTCGACCTGCGAGACGGCGTGCTGCTGCCGGGGCTCATCGACACCCACGTCCACCTGCCGCAGGTCCGCGCCATCGGTCATCTCGGCAAGCCCCTGCTCGAATGGCTCGACCAGTGCGCCCTGCCCGAAGAGGCGAGACTCGGTGAGCCCGCCTACGCGGAAGCCGTGGCCGGAGAGTTCCTCACGGGACTGATCGCGGCGGGGACCACCTCGGCGATGGTCTTCGGTTCGCACTTCGCCGGGGCCATGGACATCTTCTTCTCTGCCGCCGCGCGGGCCGGACTGCGGGTGACATCGGGCCTGGTCACCAGCGACCGGAATCTGCCGGAGTCCCTGCTCACCGACGTCGACCGATCGGTGGCCGAAGGGCAGGCGCTCATCGACGCCTGGCACGGGAAGGGGCGGCTGCGCTATGCGGTGACCCCACGGTTCTCGTTCTCCGCCGGTCCCGAACTCCTCGCCGCGGGCGGTCAGCTCGTGACCGACAATCCCGGCATCTGGGTGACCTCGCACCTCAACGAGAACCTCGACGAGGTCTCCGGGGTGGCGGCGATCCACCCCGAATCGCGGGACTACCTCGACACCTACGACCGGGCGGGACTGCTCGGGCGGCGCACCGTGCTCGCCCACAATGTCCACCCGCAGGACCGGGAGCTCGAGCGCATGGCCGAGGTCGGGGCCGTCGCTGCACACTGCCCGACGTCGAACTCGGCGCTGGCCAGCGGCTTCTTCCCCCTGCGCCGCCACCTCGACGCCGGAGTCCGGGTCGCCTTGGGATCCGATGTGGGTGCAGGCACCGGATTCAACCTGCTCAAGGAAGGGGTGCAGTCGTACTTCATGCAGCAGCTCGACCCGTCCGGGGGAGTGGCACTGAACTCCGCGCACCTGCTGCACCTGGCCACGGCGGCCGGCGCCGAGGCGCTCGAACTCGACGAAGTCGGGGATCTGTCCGTAGGCAAGCGCTTCGACGCCGTGCTCGTCCGCCCGGCCGCCGGCGAGCCCCTCGACGTCGGCATCCGGCATGCCGCCGACGACGGAGACGCCTTGGCGACGATCTTTGCCATGGGCACTCCCGCTGACATCGCCGAAGTCTGGATCGACGGCCACCCCACCAAAAACTGACCCTCCCTTACTACCCGACGGCGGCCCAGCAACCTCGCGCCAAGTTGCTGGGCCGCCGTCGGGTTGTTTTGGGGAGGGGTCTTGACGCGGGCTTCGCCAACTGCCTATGCTTATTTCACTGAATGGAAATGAACTTCCGCAATACGGAAAAAAGAGATCCTCAAAGGAGAGCTCCATGACCCAGGCCTTCGACTTCACCGCTCCCGACAGCTACATCCTCAACTGCTCCACCCTGCTCACCGAACTGCCCGTCCTCGAACGCGCCCAGGCCGCGAAGGACGCCGGCTTCGACCGCGTCGAATTCTGGTGGCCCTTCGACGGCAACCCGCGCCCCACCTCGGCGGAGGTCGATGAGTTCATCGCCTCGCTCGAGACCGCCGGAGTCGAACTCGCCGGGCTGAACTTCTGGGCAGGGAATATGGCCGCCGGTGACCGAGGCATGGTCTCCGTCATCGGCGCCGAGGAGGACTTCGCCGCGAACGTCGACATCGTCGTTGAGATCGGCCGCCGCACCGGCTGCCGCGCCTTCAACGCCCTCTACGGACTGCGCACCGAAGGCCAGGACGCCGCCGGCCAGGACGCCACGGCCGTCGCCAACCTCTCCCTGGCCGCGAACGCGGTCGCCGCGATCGGCGGCACCGTCCTCGTCGAACCCGTCTCCGGGGCCGAGGCCTACCCGCTCAAGCGCTTCGCCGACGCCGCCGAGGTGGTCGCCGCCGTCCGCGCCGACGGACCATCGAACATCGCCGTGCTCGCCGACTTCTTCCACATGAGCGTCAATGGCGACGATGTGGCCGCCGTCATCGAAGCCGCGGCCGCCGACTTCGGCCACATCCAGATCGCCGACGCTGAGGGGCGCGGAGCACCGGGCACCGGATCGTTGCCGCTGCGCGACTGGATCAACCGTGCCTATGCGCTCGGCTACACCGGCTCGGTCGCGCTCGAATACAAGCAGGACCGTGCCACCGCCTTCGACTGGCTGGCCCACGCCGCCCAGTCCGCCTGAGAACCCCGAACTCCACACGAAGGAAACCCCATGAGCAAGACAATCGCATTCATCGGACTCGGCATCATGGGCCTGCCCATGGCCAAGAACCTCGTCGCCGCCGGCTTCGACGTCCGCGGCTTCAACCGCACCCCGGCCAAAGCCGATTCCCTCGCCGAGGCGGGAGGAACCGCCGCAGCCACCATCGCCGAGGCGGTAACCGGTGCCGATGTCATCATCACCATGGTCCCGGACTCACCCGACGTCGAAGCCGTGCTCACCGGCGACGACGGCATCCTCGCCCACGCCGAGCCCGGCGCCACCTGGATCGACTTCTCCACCATCCGCCCCGACGTGGCCAAGCAGCTCGCCGAGCAGGCGAAGGAAACCGGACTCAAACCGCTCGACGCTCCCGTCTCCGGCGGAGAGCCCGGCGCCGTCGACGGCGTTCTGTCGATCATGGTCGGCGGAGACAGAGCCGACTTCGACTCCGTGGCCGATGTCTTCGACGCCGTCGGCAAGACCATCGTGCTCGTCGGCCCCTCGGGCGCCGGTCAGACCGTCAAGGCCGCCAACCAGCTCATCGTCGCCGGCAACATCGGCCTGCTGGCCGAAGCCGTCGTCTTCCTCGAAGCCTACGGCGTCGAGACCACCCCGGCGCTGCAGGTCCTCGGCGGGGGACTGGCCGGATCCAAGGTGCTCGAACAGAAGGGGCAGAAGATGCTCGATCGTGAGTTCGGTCCCGGGTTCCGCCTGGCACTCCACCACAAGGACATGGGCATCGTCACCGCCGCCGCGCGAGAGGCCGGAGTCGCCATCCCGCTCGGGTCCGCCGTCGCCCAGCTCGTCGCCTCGACCGTGCAGCAGGGCAACGGAGGACTCGACCACTCGGGTCTCTTCACCGTCGTCGAACAGCTCTCCGGGAAGAACGAGAACTGAAACGGCCGCCTCGGCGAGGGTGATCAGCCCGTCGCGAGGCCACACCAGCCGGGCGGGGCCGTCGGCCCAACGACACCGACGGCCCCGCCCCACCACGAACCGAGCCGGCGACAGTGTCGTCGTCGGTTCATGAACAAAGGACGAACAATGACACGTATGCGCGCAGTCGACGCCGTTGTGCTCATCCTCGAAAAGGAAGGCGCGACGGAGACCTTCGGCCTGCCGGGAGCCGCGATCAATCCGCTGTACTCGGCGATGAAGGCCCATGGCGGCATCCGCCACACCCTGGCCCGTCACGTCGAAGGGGCCTCCCACATGGCCGACGGCTACACCCGTTCGGCACCGGGCAACATCGGCGTCTGCCTCGGCACCTCGGGGCCGGCCGGCACCGATATGATCACCGGCCTCTACGCCGCGGCCGCCGATTCCCAGCCGATCCTGTGCATCACCGGCCAGGCCCCGGTCGCCGTGCTCGACAAGGAGGACTTCCAAGCCGTCGACATCGCCTCGATCGCGAAACCGGTGACGAAGATGGCCAAGACCGTACTCGAAGCCGGGCAGGTCCCCGGAGCCTTCCAATCTGCGTTCCAGATCATGCGCTCGGCCCGACCCGGGCCCGTGCTCATCGACCTGCCCATCGACGTGCAGCAGACCGAGATCGACTTCGACATCGACACCTACGAACCGCTGGCGCCCGCAAAGCCGGAGGCCACCTCGGCGCAGGCGGAGAAGATCCTCGACCTCATCGCCGAGGCGGAGCATCCGCTCATCATCGCCGGCGGCGGAATCATCAACGCCGATGCGTCCGATCGGCTCGTCGAATTCGCCGAACTCACCTCGATTCCGGTCTCACCGACCCTCATGGGCTGGGGCACCATCCCCGATGACCATGAGCTGCAGGCCGGGATGGTCGGCATCCAGACGCACGTGCGCTACGGCAACGCCTCCTTCCTCGAATCGGACCTCGTCATCGGCATCGGCAACCGCTGGGCCAACCGGCACACCGGTGACCTCGGCGTCTACCGGAAGGGGCGGAAGTTCGTCCACATCGACATCGAACCGACGCAGATCGGGCGCGTGTTCTCGCCCGACTACGGGGTGGTTTCGGACGCCGGAGCGGCCCTCGAGGCACTCATTGCGGCCGCTCGCGACCGGGCCGGCTCTCTGCCGGACTTCACCGGCTGGGCCGGTGAGTGCACGGCACGGAAGTCGACCGAGCACCGGAAGACGAACTTCACCGAGGTGCCGATCAAGCCGCAGCGGGTCTACCAGGAGATGAACCAGGCGTTCGGCAAGGACGTCACCTATGTATCGACGATCGGGCTGAGCCAGATCGCCGGAGCCCAGATGCTCCACGTCTACCGGCCGAGGCACTGGATCAACGCCGGACAGGCCGGCCCCCTCGGCTGGACCGGGCCCGCGGCTCTCGGCGTGGCCAGGGGCAAGCCGGGCGAAACCGTCGTCGCCCTGTCCGGTGACTACGACTTCCAGTTCATGCTCGAAGAACTCGCTGTCGGCGCGCAGCACAAGATCCCCTACGTCCACGTCGTCGTCAACAACTCCTACCTCGGGCTCATCCGCCAGTCTCAGCGCGGATTCGAGATGGACTACGAGGTGTCGCTGGCGTTCGAGAACATCAACTCCGCCGGGTCCGGCTCGGCGGGGTACGGAGTCGACCACGTGGCCGTGGCGCAGGGGCTCGGATGCAAGGCGCTGCGGGTCGAAGACCCCGAGCTCATCGGCGAAGGACTGCGCGTGGCCAAGGAACTCATGGACGAACATCAGGTGCCCGTGGTCGTCGAGGTCATCCTCGAACGCATCACGAACATCTCGATGGGAGCCGCGCTCGATGCGATCAACGAGTTCGAGACCCTGGCCCAGACCCCGGCGGACGCTCCGACGGCGCTGACACCGATGGGAGAACTGGCCGCAGCGAAATAGGCTGGGCCGAAACGCCCGGGACGAGTAGGCTAGAACGGTATACCGAACCCGCATACACTGGCCGCCCGGGTCGGGCGACTGAGGAGGAACATTGAGCAATGACGCCAACTTCGATCTGATCATCCACGCCGAGAGGGCTCTGCTGCCCGACGGCACCGACTCCGTGAAGATCGGTGTCGCGGATGGAACGATCGCCGCGATCGCCCGCGGTGGCCAGGATCTGGATACGGCCGCCTCGGCGGGGGCGACGATCATCGAGGTCGGAGCCGATCAGGTGCTGCTGCCCGGGCTCGTCGACTCCCACGTCCACGTCAACGATCCCGGTCGTGCCGAGTGGGAGGGCTTCGCCAGCGCCACCCGCGCGGCCGCGGCCGGGGGAGTGACGACAATCGTCGACATGCCGCTGAACTCGCTGCCGCCGACGGTCAGCGTCGCCGCGCTCGACGCCAAACGCGAGGTCGCCGGCCCCAAGGCCTTCGTCGATGTCGGCTTCTGGGGCGGGGCGATCCCCGGCAACACCGCGGATCTGCGTCCTCTGCACGAGGCCGGGGTCTATGGGTTCAAGTGCTTCCTCGAGGACTCCGGGGTCGAGGAATTCCCTCCGCTGGAGCCGGATGAGATGGCCGCCGACATGGCCGAGATCGCCGCTTTCGACGGGATGCTCATCGTCCACGCCGAAGACCATGCGGTCATGGCTGAAGTGCCGAAGAACTCGGGTCCGAAGTTCGCTGATTTCCTCGCCACGCGTCCGCGCGAGGCCGAGAACGTCGCGATCGCCCGCGTCATCGACGCGGCGCGGGCGACCGGGGCGAGGGCGCACATCCTCCACCTGTCCTCGGCGGATTCGCTCGACCAGATCGCTGCGGCCAAGGCGGAAGGCATCAAGCTCACCGTCGAAACCTGCCCGCACTATCTCGTCTTCACCGCCGAGGAGATCCCCGACGGAGCGACGACGCACAAGTGCTGCCCGCCGATCCGTGAGGAGTCGAATCGGGAGGCGCTGTGGCGGGGACTCATCGACGGCACGATCGACTGCATCGTCTCCGATCATTCGCCGTCGACGGCCGAACTCAAACTGCTCGACACCGGTGACTTCGGTGCGGCCTGGGGCGGAATCTCCTCGCTGCAGCTGGGGCTCTCGCTGGTGTGGACCGAGGCGGCCAAGCGCGGCATCGACCTCGCCGAGGTGGTCCGCTGGATGTCCGCGGCACCGGCGGCCGTGGCCCGGGTGGCGAACAAGGGCGCGATCGCTGAGGGCAATGACGCGGACTTCGCCGTATTCGCCCCCGACGAGGAGTGGACCGTGCATGCCACGGATCTCTACCACCGCAACCAGATCAGCGCATACGACTCCCGCGCCGTCCGCGGTCGCGTGGTGCAGACGCTGCTGCGGGGGACCCCGGTCGACTTCGAAACCCCGACCGGCCACCTCCTCACCGCCCGCTGACCCTCCCTTACTACCCGACGGCGGCCCAGCAACCTCGCGCGAGATTGCTGGGCCGCCGTCGGGTAGTCCGGGGAAGAAGTTATCCACAGATTGTCCTCGACTATTGCCGTTCGGAGTCGAATGATGCAATTTGGTGTCATGTACTTGTGTATGACGACCGCGAAGCTGTATCGGCTGGGGTTTTCCAAGGACGAAGTCAGACGCGCTGTGCGCTGCTGTCTGAGACGCATCGCCCGTGGGCGGTATGTGGCGACCGGGTCCTGCGAAGACGCACGGCATGAAGCCATCTGGGCGGCACTGAGCGAGGAGGACTTCGAGGAGTTCGCCCACCGCGACGATATGCGCGATGAGATCGAACCCTTGCGGGTCCTCATCCGCACCCGTGCCGAACAGATCCACACTGCATCCGGGCGCTGGCGGGTGACGAAGGGTCGCGAGGTCTTCTCCCACCTCTCGGCCGCCCTCGTCCACGGTCTGCCGATCGCCTACCCCGCACAGACGCGGGTGGAGGTGTTCCGCCCGAACGTCAGCCGCAAGTACCGTCACCTCTACGTCCGCAACCGGGAGATCCCCTCGGCGCATCGGAAGATGGTCGGCATCTACGCGGTGACGACGGTGGAGCGCACGCTCATCGATGTCGCCCGCGACTACGACCCTGATGTGTCCGTGCCGATGCTCGACGAGGCGATCCGCCGACGCCTGACAAGCCGGCTGCGGTTGGAGGCCGTCCTCGAGGAATGCCCGGAATCCCGCGGCGACGCTGCCGTCGTCTGCGCGCTGAACTTGACCGACGGGCGCAGGGAGGCGCCGTCGGAGTCCATCGCCGCCGTGCGGTTCTTCGAGCACGGGATCGCAGGCTTCGAACCGCAGGTCGAATTCTTCGGTGACCACGGCGAGGTCATTGCCCGCGTCGACTTCTGCCATCGGGACGCCAAACTCATCGTCGAGATCGACGGCGTCGAGAAGTACACGATGAACGGCCGGACTCCCCGCGCGAGCATCGCCGCAGAGAAGGCACGGGAGGCCGCTCTCGAAGCCCGAGGCTACAAGGTCATCCGCCTGACCTTCGGCGAACTCTTCCGCACCGCGCCCTTCGAGCGGATCCTCGGCGTGCTCGCCTCACGGTTGCGCACCGGATGATCGCACCGGAAACACCCGACGGCGGCCCAGCAACCTGGCGCGAGGTTGCTGGGCCGCCGTCGGGTAGCAATTAGGCACCGAGTTGGGTGCGGAGGCGGGCGACGTGGCCGCGCGCGTCGACATTGTATTCGGCGTGGGTGAGGGTGCCGTCGGCGCCGATGACGAAGGTTGAACGCTGCGTGCCCTGGAAGGTGTGCTCGCCGATCGTCTTCTGCCCGTAGCTGCCGTAGGCCTTCGCGACGGCAGCGCCCTCATCGGAGAGCAGAGAGAACGTCAGCCCCTCCTCGGCGGCGAATTCCTTGAGCGACTCCGTATCATCGGGCGAGATGCCGAGGACCTCGAACCCGGCGGCTGCGAGCGCGGAGAGATTGTCCCGGAAATCGCAGGCTTCGGTCGTGCAGCCCGGCGAGGCAGCCTTCGGGTAGAAGTAGAGGATGACGCGGCGGCCGGCGTAGTCCTCCTTCGACACGGTCCGCCCCTCGGCGTCGGTGAGGCAGAAGTCGGGAGCGATGTCCCCGACGGCAAGCTGAGTCTGAGTGATCATGGTGCATCCTTTCGTCATTGAGTGGTGCTTCCAGCGGCCACGAGTGCGCACGCATGCGCGGCCGTGTCCTCGATGAGCGCTTCGGCGCGCTCGGACAGGGTGGTCAGATCGGCCGGGCCCGGTGCGATCGACAGAGCGGCCGTGATCCCGGCCTCCCGGCACTGCGCGGGCGAGAGCCCGACACGTCCGGCGATGACGATCACCCGCGCCGAGGCGGGGGCGTGGTGCCGCACGGCCGCGACGACCTTCCCGCCCAGGGACTGCGAGTCGAACGATCCCTCTCCGGTGAGGACGATGTCGGCCTCGGCCAGGGCCGCGGCCAGTCCCACGGTCTCGGCGACCATGGTGGAGCCGGGCACCACCTCGGCGCCGAACAGCGTCGTGAGCACCAATGGGATACCGCCGGCGGCCCCGAACCCCGGCGTCGCAGCCAGTGCCTCGGCCTCGGTGGGGGAGGCGGCGAGCACCTCGGCGAGGTGGCCGAGTCCCGTATCGAGCACTGTCACGGACTCCGCGTCGGCGCCCTTCTGCGGGCCGAAGACCGCGGCGGCTCCGCGGGGTCCGGTCAGCGGATTGTCGACATCGACGGCGATGCGCCAGCGCACGGTGCGGGCGCGCGGGTCGAGATCCGTGGTGTCGACGGCGGCGACCGCAGCCAGCCCTCCGCCGCCGGGGGCGACGGAAGCGCCGCTGGCATCGACGAAGCGGGCGCCGAGGGCCGCGGCGATGCCGACTCCGCCGTCGGTGCTCGCCGAACCGCCGATGCACAGCAGGATCTCCTCGACGCCGAGATCGAGCACGGCCCGGGCGATGAGTCCGACCCCGAAGGTGTCGGCGCGCTCGGGCTGCAGCGGCACGTCCGAGACCTGGGGCAGTCCGTTGGCCTGCGCGGCCTCGATGACCGCAGTCGTGCCGTCGGGGGAGATGCCGAACGCCGCAGAGGCGGCCCTGCCCAGGGCGTCGACCGTGTCGACGGTGCGTCGCGGGGTTCCCCAGACCGCGAGCAGCGCGTCAAGGGTGCCCTCCCCGCCGTCGGCGAAGGGCAGCTCGGTCACGGCGGCGTGCGGGTAGGCCGTGCGGGAGCCGCGGGCCAAAGCGGCCGCGGCCGCCGGCGCGGATGCCGAGCCTTTGAAGGAGTCAGGGGCGCAGACGATCCTCGGGTACGCGGCCGCAGCTGTTCGTGCGGCCGGTGCCGAGGTGCTGTGTGTCGAAGATGTGTCGCTCATTCCCTCATTCAACCTCATCGTCGGGAGCGGGATCGTCCTCATGTCATTATCCACGATTCGGAATAAAGTTTCCACAAAATGGTGTGAGCAATTTGACATTGCAGCGCAGGCCCAGCACACTCGAACCAGTTGTTCGGAAATGGTATTCCGAACCGTGAAAACCCGTCAGTGCACGTCAAGGAGGTCACCGTGGACCTGGCCGAGTTCAACCGACTCCCAGCCGACGAGGCCCGGAATGTTCTGCGCCCCTGCCTCGACGTCGACCGGTGGATCGACGCGGTCATCGCCGCACGGCCGTTCCCCGACCTCGACTCCGCGCTGGAGTCGGCACGCAATGACGCCGCCCCGCTGCGCACCGACGAGATCGACGCCGCCATGTCCCACCACCCCCGCATCGGGGAGAAAGCGAAGGGACAGAGCGCCGAGGCGGCCCACTCGAGTCGTGAACAGGCCGGACTCGGCACCCTCGACGATGAGGTGCAATCGCAGCTGGCCGCCGGAAACGCCGCCTACGAGGAACGCTTCGACCGAGTGTTCCTCATCCGTGCCGCCGGGCGCACACCCGCAGAGGTCCTGTCCGAGCTGCAGCGGCGCATGGACAACACCGATGCGGACGAAACCGCCGAAGTCGGCGAACAGCTGATCCAGATCGCCGCCCTGAGACTCGAAGGAATCCTCGCATGAGCTTCATCACCGCCCACGCCCTCGACTCGACCGTCGGCACTCCTGCCGCAGACCTCGAAGTCACCCTCTACGCGGGCGACGAAGAGATCGTTTCGGCCCGCACCGACGACAACGGGCGCGTCTCCGACTTCGGCCCCGACCACCTCGAACCCGGTGACTACCGGATCGTCTTCGGCACCGGCGCCTACTTCGCCGCCCGGGACATCGACCACTTCCACCCCGTGGTGACGATCGACATCACCGTCCAGGCCGGGCAGGCTCACTACCACATCCCGCTGCTGCTGAGCCCCTTCGCCTACAGCACCTACCGCGGCAGCTGAGCCGCCCCCACAGCGACATCAGGGGAAGCAGGCCCCCTGCAGGATCAGATCCTCAACAAACCGCCGAAGCCGACCGGAAACTCGCCGGCAGGCCTCGTCAATCGAATGGTCACGGTATGCGCATGCCCGCATGCCGACGAACTGGAGGAATACCAAGATGAGCAAGGTCCGACTGACATCGAACCAGTACGGCAAGGCGGAGAACCGATTGATGCGGGTCTACCGCGACTCCGAACGCCACGAACTCCGCGATCTCAATGTCACCTCACAGCTGTGGGGCGACTTCGAGACCGCGCACACCGAAGGCAACAACGAACACGTCGTCGCCACCGATACGCAGAAGAACACGGTCTTCGCGAAGGCCAAGGAACTGGGCGTGAGTTCGCCCGAACAGTTCATCATGGGTCTGGCCGACCACTTTACCTCGAGCTTCGACTGGGTCACCGGCGGACGCTGGGAAGCCGAGGAGTACGGCTGGAGCCGGATCAACGATCACAATCACTCGTTCTTCAAGTCCGCCCCCGAGGTGCGCACCGCCGTGTTCACCCGTGACGGCGACAAGGACACACTGATTTCCGGCTTCAACGGGCTCACCGTGCTCAAGACGACCGAATCGGGCTTCGTCGGCTACCCGAAGGACAAGTACACGACCCTGCCGGAGACCGAGGACCGGATCCTCGCCACCGACATCGCCACGCGGTGGATCTACAACTCCACCGATCTCGATTTCGAAGCCGTGTACAAGCAGGTCAAGGAGATCATCCTCGACTCCTTCACCGACCACTTCTCCCACGCTCTGCAGCACACCCTCTACCAGATGGGTGAGAAGGTCATCGAGGCCGTGCCGCAGATCGACGAGATCCGCTTCTCCTGCCCGAACAAGCACCACTTCCTCTACGACATCGAACGCTTCGGGCTCGAGAACCCGAACGAGGTCTTCATCGTCGCCGACCGTCCCTACGGCCTCATCGAAGCCACGTTCACCCGCGAAGGCGTCGACGAGAACAGGGACGCGTGGGCACAGATCGCCGGCTTCTGCTGACCCGGCGCACCACCTGCTGAGTCAGCAGAGCCGCTGCAGCAGGTCTTTCCGTCTCCGGGCTCCCGGCCGGGACACGGCTCCGGGAGCCCGGACCCCGTGAGAAGGAAACCCCGAAATGACACAGGACACCACCTCGGCGAGTCTGAGGAGCACCACCGACGAAGAGGTCGATGAATGGCTCGAGTCCTGGGAGGGACTCGTCAACGTGCGCGGAACCCTGCGCGCCGGCGAGATCATGGAGGCGCTGCGCCGTCGCGCAGCCACGAATTCCGTCGCCCAGCCCAAGGTCACCACCACCGACTACGTGAATACGATCCCCGCCGATCAGGAACCGACCTATCCCGGCGATGAGCGGATCGAACGCCGCTACCGGAAGTGGCTGCGCTGGAACGCGGCCATGCTCGTCCACCGCGCGCAGCGGCCCGAGATCTCCGTGGGTGGACACATCTCCACCTACGCCGGAGCCGCAACCCTCTACGAGATCGGATTCAACAACTTCTTCCGCGGCCAGGACCATCCCGGCGGCGGCGACCAGGTCTTCTTCCAGGGCCATGCCTCACCGGGAATGTACGCGCGGGCGTTCCTCGAGGGCCGCCTCGGCGAGGCCGATCTCGACGGGTTCCGGCAGGAGGTCTCACGCGCTCCGCACGGGCTGAGCTCCTACCCGCACCCGCGGCTGATGCCCGAATTCTGGCAGTTCCCGACCGTGTCGATGGGGCTGGGTCCGATCAACGCGATCTATCAGGCGCAGATGAACCGCTACCTGCACCACCGGGGGATCAAGGACACCACCGACCAGCGGGTGTGGGCGTTCCTCGGTGATGGGGAGATGGACGAACCCGAATCGCGCGGGGCCCTGCAGCTGGCCGCGAATGAGGGGCTCGACAACCTCACCTTCGTCATCAACTGCAACCTCCAGCGCCTCGACGGGCCCGTGCGCGGCAACGGCAAGATCGTCCAGGAGCTAGAAGCGACATTCACCGGCGCCGGCTGGGACGTCATCAAGGTCCTGTGGGGCCGGGAATGGGACGACCTCCTAGCCGCCGACCGCACCGGCGAACTCGTGCGGATCATGAACGAGACCCTCGACGGGGACTACCAGACCTTCAAAGCCGAATCCGGTGGATTCATCCGCGACAACTTCTTCGGCCGCTCCCCGGTGACCAAGGGCCTCGTCGAGCACCTGAGCGATGACGACATCTGGAACCTCAAGCGCGGCGGCCACGATTACCACAAGGTCTTCGCCGCCTATCAGCGGGCGGTGAACACCACGGGCCGGCCCACGGTCATCCTCGTCCAGACGGTCAAGGGCTACGGGCTGGGCACGAGCTTCGAATCCCGCAACGCCACGCACCAGATGAAGAAGTTCACCGCCGCCGACGTCAAGGCCTTCCGCGATCGGATGGACATCCCGATCTCCGACAAGGTCATCGACGACGACCCCTACGCGGTGCCCTACTACCATCCGGGCACCGAAACGGAGGAGATCCAGTATCTGCTTGAGCGGCGCCGTGAGCTCGGCGGGTTCCTGCCGGCGCGGAAGCCGGAGAACAGCAAGGTGACCCTGCCTGCGGTCAGCGACAAGGTGTTCGCACAGACGAAGAAGGGGTCGGGCCAGCAGCAGGCTGCGACGACCATGGCCTTCGTCAGACTGCTCAAGGACCTCATGCGGGAGAAGGGGCTCGGCGAGCGGATCGTGCCGATCATCCCCGATGAGGCCCGGACATTCGGCATCGATGCGTTCTTCCCGACCGCGAAGATCTACAACCCGAACGGGCAGAACTACCTCGCCGTCGATCGTGAGCTCTTCCTCTCTTACAAAGAGGCGACCTCGGGTCAGCTGCTCCACGTGGGCATCAACGAGGCCGGTGCCGCCGCCGGTTTCACCGCCGCCGGCACCGCTTACTCCACTCACGGCGAACCGATGATCCCGATCTATGTGTTCTACTCGATGTTCGGCTTCCAGCGCACCGGCGATGCATTCTGGGCCGCCGGTGACCAGATGACCCGCGGGTTCATCATCGGCGCCACTGCCGGACGCACCACCCTGACCGGGGAGGGGCTCCAGCACGCCGATGGGCATTCGCCGGTGCTGGCGGCCACGAACCCGGCCGTACGTGTCTACGATCCGGCCTACGGGTACGAGATCGGCCACATCGTCCGTGATGGGCTGCATCGCATGTACGGCGAGCACGACCTCGGCGAGGATGTGCGCAATGTCATGTACTACCTCACCGTGTACAACGAACCGATGCTCCAGCCGCCCGAACCCGATGATGTCGACGTCGAGGGCATCCTGCGCGGCATCCACCGGATCGCGGAAGCCGGATCCGGCGCCGAGGCGGAACCGGGGTCCCGCCCGCAAGCGCAGCTGCTCGCCTCCGGCGTGGCCGTGCCTTGGGCGCTTGAGGCCCGCGAACTGCTTGCCGCGGACTGGGGCGTCGATGCGGCCGTGTGGTCGGTGACCTCGTGGGCGCAGCTGCGCCGGGACGCCCTCGAAGTCGAGGCGGCGAAGCTGCACGAGGTCGAGGCAGAACCGCGTGTGCCGTATGTGCGCCAGCGCCTCGGGGCCGAGGCCGGACCGATCGTGGCCACAAGCGATTTCGATTCGACCCAGCCGGACCTCATCCGGCCGTTCCTGTCGCACGACTTCGCGACGCTCGGTGCCGACGGCTTCGGCTTCTCCGACACTCGGGCGGCGGCTCGCCGGCACTTCAAGATCGACGCCCATTCGATGGTGGTCCGAACCCTGCAGCTCTTGGCCGAACGCGGGGAGGTCGATCCCGGCACCCCCGCCGAGGCGGCCCGACGCTACCGACTCACCGATGTCAACGCCGGGACCTCGGGAACCGCCGGCGGCGATTCCTAAGACCCCGGCCCTGGGCTGCTCTGGGATAATCCCCAGGGCAAGCCCCTGGGCTTCGGCACCGAAACACGGGCGCTGGATCGAAGCACGGGTGTACACCCGGGTCTCGGTCCAACGCCCGTGTTTCGGCGGAGACGGCTGGTGGCGCCGACTACCGGTCGGTGCCCTGCATCTCCGCGGAGATGCGGTCGGCGGCGGCCCGCAGAAGCGGAACGGCGCGGTCGGCGAAACTCTTGTCGACGCGGCTGACCGGCCCTGACACCGAGATCGCCAGCGGTGCGGGGGAATCGGGGATCGCCATTGCGAAGCACCGCACCCCGAGCTCCTGCTCCTGCTCATCGATGGCATAGCCGCGTTCGCGGATGCGCTCGAGCTCGGCCTCGAGCTCGGAGACCGAACCGATGCTGAACTCCGTGGGCGTGGGCATGCCCGCGGTCGTGACGATGTGGCGGACCTGCTCGGAGTCGAGACCCGCGAGGATCGCCTTGCCGACGCCCGTGTCGTGCATATGCGCCCGGCGTCCCACCTCGGTGAACATGCGCATCTGACGTTCGGAGGCGACCTGATCGACGTAGACGACCATGTCTCCGTCCATCGTCGCGACATTCGCCGACTCACCGAGTTCGGCGACGAGGTCGCGCAGGTAGGGGCGGGCGATGGCCCCGAGCTGGGAGCCGGCGAGGTTGCCCAGCCGCACGAGCCCCGGACCCAGCGCATAGCCGCGATTGGGCAGCTGCCGGACCACGCCGAGGTTGACCAGCGTGTTCAGCAGACGGTGGATTGTGGGCAAGGGCAGGTTGACGTCGGCTGCGATATGGCTCAGCGTCGCCGAGCCCGCGGAGTTCGCGATGCATTCGAGCAGACCGAACGCACGCTCGACGGACTGCACACCGCCCTTGGTCTGGCGGACTGCAGGAGTGTCCTTGCTGCTCATCGATCATCCTTCTTCCGGGGGATGTTTCGGCTGTGAAACTGGGTTCAGTCTAATCCCGAAATGGAAGAAACTTTCCGAATCGGTGAATAACCTCTAGAATTTCCACTAGGTAGAAGATAATGTCCGTAATACGGAAAATCAATATCAGAGAGGATATTGCCCATGGCCGCAACCAGTCCCGGATACTCCATCACCCTGCGCGTCGGCACGACCGTCGGAGAGTCGTCGACGTCCGACCTCGTGGCCGCAGCCGCGGCCACCGGTGCGGGAGTCACGGCGCTCGACGTCGTCGAATCCACCCCGCACACGGTGACCATCGACGTCAGCGCCGACACCCGCGACGTCGCCCATGCCGGTGAGGTCTCCGACGCGCTGGAGAAGCTGCCCGGGGTCGAGGTCCACAAGGTCTCGGACCGGACCTTCCTGCTCCACCTCGGCGGCAAACTCGAATCCGCCCCGAAGGTGCCCCTGCGCAACCGCGATGATCTCTCCCGCGCCTACACCCCGGGCGTGGCCCGCGTGTGCCAGGCGATCGCGAAGAACAAGGACGATGCCCGGCGGCTGACGATCAAACGCAACACCGTCGCCGTCGTCACCGACGGCACCGCGGTGCTCGGACTCGGTGACATCGGCCCCGAAGCGGCCATGCCCGTGATGGAGGGCAAGGCCGTGCTGTTCAAACAGTTCGCCGGTGTCGACGCCTGGCCGGTGGCCCTCGACACGAAGGACACCGAGGAGATCATCGCGATCTGCAAGGCCATCGCCCCGGCCTACGGCGGCATCAACCTCGAGGACATCGCCGCCCCGCGCTGCTTCGAGATCGAGGCCCGACTGCGCGAAGAGCTCGACATCCCGGTCTTCCACGATGATCAGCACGGCACCGGCGTCGTCACCCTGGCCGCACTGAAAAACGCACTCAAGGTCGTGGGCAAGAGGATCGAGGACCTGCGCATCGTCGTCTCCGGCGTCGGGGCGGCCGGTAACGCGATCATCCGACTCCTCCAGGTCGCGGGGGCCACGAACATCATTGCCTGCGGACGAGGCGGCGCGATCGGCCCGCACTCGACCGTCGACACCGAGCACAAGAAGTGGCTGCAGGCGAACACGAACCCCGAAGGCTTCGACGGATCCCTCAAGGAAGCCGTCGTCGGCGCGGATGTGTTCATCGGCGTCTCTGCCCCGAACGTCCTCGACGGCTCCGACATCCAGGCGATGAACTCCGACGCCCTCGTCTTCGCCATGGCCAACCCCGACCCGGAGGTCGACCCCGCCGAGGCGCTGAAGTACGCAGCCGTCGTCGCCACCGGACGCAGCGACTACCCGAACCAGATCAACAATGTGCTCGCCTTCCCCGGCATCTTCCGCGGCCTGCTCGACGCCGAGGCGACCGACATCGACGAGAACATCATGGTCGCGGCCGCCGACGCCATCGCCTCGTGCATCCCCGAGGACGAACTCCACCCCGGCTACGTCGTCCCCTCGGTCTTCGACCCCGAGGTCGCGGCGAAGGTCGCCGAGGCGGTCGCGGCGGTTTCGTCCTGAACGGAGCGCGGCCGCTCCGAGAGTCGCCGTGCCCAGGTGCGGGGAATGAGAGACAATGAACACAGGCCCGGCATCGCCGCCTCGCCGTTGAATCCTGTGCAGAGAAAGAGAATGTGAAAGTGGAACGATCAACACTGGCTGATATCGACTCACTGCTGGGGGACACGGATGAGCTCCTGAAGCGGAGCTATCCGGGCGAACGGGATGTGCGCCAGCCCGTGCACACCGTCTACGTGCCCGGGGACCGAACGACACCGGACCTGCCGTACCAGTGGGGCCAGCAGGCGCTCGAATGCGTCGAGGCCCACGGGGGCATGCTCCAACTGGCCGAACGCGTCATCACCGCCGCCCGCAAGGAAGCCGGCCCCGGCCCCGCCGGGCAGATGCCCAGCCTCCATCAGGTCGCCCGGGAAGCCGAAATGCTCGCCGAGGCGGTCACCGCGAAGCTCGAGCGCGAACCGATCGAGGACCTGCGCCTGGACTTCGAAGACGGGTTCGGCGATCAGGGCGATGAGAACGAAGACCGGTGGGTGATCCAGGCCGCCCGCGACGCGGTGGCCGGGCGCAGCGAGACCGGGGCACCGGCGTTCGTGGGCATCCGCTTCAAGTGCATGGAGGAGGACACACGAGCCCGCGGGCTGCGCACCCTCGACCTCTTCCTCTCCGAACTCGTCAAGGCCGGCGGGCAGCTGCCGGACAACCTCGTCCTCACCCTGCCGAAAGTCACCACGATCGACCAGGTGCGCGCCATGGTGATCGCCTGCCGCAGCCTCGAAGCCGAACACGGCCTGGCCGAAGGCACACTGACCTTCGAGATCCAGGTCGAGACCCCGCAGCTCATCCTCGGCGCCGATGGCACCGTGCCGCTGGCCCCGGCCCTGCATGTGGGGGCGGGTCGGGTCACCTCTCTGCACTACGGTACGTACGACTATTCTGCGTCGCTGGGTGTGGCCGCGGCCTACCAGGCCATGGACCACCCGGTCGCGGACTTCGCGAAGAACCAGATGATGCTCGCCGTCGCCGGCACCGGGGTCCACCTCTCCGACGGTTCGACGAACATCCTCCCGCTGGGCGAACCCGCCGAGGTCCACCACGGGTGGGCACTGCACGCCAGCCTCGTGCGCCGCCATCTCAAGCGCGGAATCTACCAGGGCTGGGACCTCCACCCGCATCAGCTGCCGACCCGGTTCCTCGCGACCTTCGCCTTCTACCGCGAAGGCGGAGCGAAGGCCGCCCAGCGCCTGTACAACTATGTGTTCAAAGCGGACTCGACCGTCCTCGACGAACCGGCGACCGCGAAGGCGCTCGCCCGCTACCTCGACCGCGGACTCGTCTGCGGTGCCCACACCGAGGATTTCGTGACCTCCCGCACGAACCTCAGCCTTGCCGAACTCGGGCAGCTCGCCCGCACCGGATCCCTGGACTGAGAACACACCGACCGAAGGAGACCCCGCCCATGACGACGACCGATCCCTACACCTATTGGGCTCCGACCGGAGGCCACCCTCCGCAGTCGGATCTGCTCACCGACCGCGCCCTGGTCACCGAGGCCTATACGGTCATCCCGCGCGGAGTGCTGCGCGATATCGTCACCTCGAATCTTCCCGAATGGACCGGGACACGGTCCTGGGTGCTGAGCAAACCCGTGGCCGGGGGAGCGGTGACGTTCTCGCAGACGATCCTCGAAGTCACTCCCGGCGGCGGCTCCGAGAAGCCGGAACCGCAGCCCGAGGTCGAAGGTTTCCTCTTCGTCATGGCCGGCCAGCTCGAGGTCACCCATGAGGGGCAGGCCCACACTCTGACCCCCGGCGGGTTCGCGTTCCTGCCGGCCGGTTCGACGTGGTCCGCGAAGTCCACCGGCACCGAGGCGGCCCGTTTCCATTGGGTGCGCAAACGCTATCAGCCCGTGGCCGGGCTGACCCCGGAGGCGAAGTTCGGAAACGAGGCCGAAGTCGAGCCCTCGCCGATGCCCGGCACCGACGGCCGGTGGCGGACGACGCGTCCGCTCGATCCGGAGGATCTCGCCTACGACATGCACGTCAACATCGTCACCTTCGAGGCCGGTGCGGTCATTCCGTTCGCGGAGACGCACGAGATGGAGCACGGGCTCTACGTGCTCGAAGGCAAGGCCGTCTACCGTCTCAACGGCGACTGGGTCGAGGTGCAGGAAGGCGACTTCATCTCCATGCGCGCGTTCTGCCCGCAGGCCTGCTACGCCGGGGGACCGGGGCGGTTCCGCTACCTGCTCTACAAGGACGTCAACCGTCAGGTCGAACTCTGAACCGAGCGTGAAAACGACAACTGCTTGCCGGAAGTGATTCCGGCAAGCAGTTGTCGTTTCCGCTGTTTCGGCGGCGCGCAGTTGAGTCTTGGAACGAACCGACTCAGATGAGCTGCAGGGTCCGCGAGGTGTACTCGGAGAGTTCCTTGAGCAGCGTCTCGTCGTCGGCGAGGTCGCGGCCGAGCGAGGGGATCATGTCCTTGAAGTTCTTCTCCCAGCCCGCGTACTCACGCGGGAAGCAGGTCTTGAGCAGCTCGATCATGATCGGCACGGCCGTCGACGCACCCGGTGAAGCACCGAGCAGAGTCGCCAGCGAACCGTCGGCGGACGAGATGAGTTCGGTGCCGAACTGAAGGACACCGCCCTTCTTCGGATCCTTCTTCATCACCTGCACGCGCTGACCGGCCTGGATGAGCTCCCAGTCGCTGGGGTCGACGGAGGGGATGAAGTTGTGCAGGGCCTCGAAGCGGGCCTTCTTCGTCGCGGCGAGCTCACCGAGGAGATACGTGACGAGGTCCGTGTTGTCCTTGGCGACATTGAGCATCGTGGCGATGTTGTTTCCGCGCACGGAGAACGGCAGATCGGTGAAACGGCCCTTCTTGAGGAACTTCGGCGAGAAGCCGGCGTAGGGGCCGAACATGAGATAGTCCTTGCCGTCGACGACACGGGTGTCGAGGTGCGGCACGGACATCGGGGGAGCATCCTGAGCGGCCTGGCCGTACACCTTCGCCTGGTGGCGGGTGACGAGATCCTGGTTCGCGGTGCGCAGGAAGTAGCCGGAGACCGGGAAGCCGCCGTAGCCGCGTCCCTCGGGGATGCCGGACTTCTGCAGCAGCGGCAGGGCTCCGCCGCCGGCACCGACGAAGACGAACTTCGCGCCCACTTGATGGGTCTCATGCGAGAGCAGATCCTTGACGGTGATCGTCCAGCCGTCGGAGGAACGGTCGAGGTCGGTGACCTGGTGGCTGGTGCGCACGGTCGCGCCCTTGTCGGCGACGTAGCTGAGCAGCTGACTCGACAGAGCGCCGAAGTCGACATCGGTGCCCTGCTGGATGCGCGAGGTGCCGTTGACCTGTCCGGGGCCGCGGCCTTCGAACATCAGCGGCAGCCATTCGGCCTGGGTGGCCGGATCCTCGGTGTACTCCATATCCGCGAACAGCGGGTTGCGCACCATCTGCTCGTAGCGGTTCTTGATGTAGTCGCGTCCCTTGTCGCCGCGTCCGTAGCTGACGTGGGCGATGGGGTTGATGAAGGACTTCGGGTCAGTGAGCACACCGGTGTCGACGAGGTGGGACCAGTACTGGCGCGAGTGATGGAACTGCTGGTTGATGTTCGAGGCCTTTTCCAGGTCGATATGACCATTGGAGTCCTCGGGGGTGTAGTTGAGTTCGCAGAGTGCGGCGTGGCCGGTGCCGGCGTTGTTCCAGGGGTCCGAGCTCTCCGTGGCCACATAGTCGAGCTTCTCGTAGACACGGATGTCCCAGTCGGGCTGAAGTTCGGTCAGCATGGCACCGAGCGTGGCGCTCATGATGCCGCCGCCGATCAAGACGACGTCGACCTTTTCCTGCGGTGAGGGCATTTGGACTCTCATTCCTCGTCACTGACTGCTTGTAGTTGTCTCTCAGCGTACTCTTCGGATGCCGCAGTGCCGTAACCAGGGCCGACCGGGGCCCGCGGTGGGAGAGCATTCTCACAGCGGATGGGTGTCCGCGAAAACCGTGCAGATCCGACCGATCGGACACTTTGGCAAGACAGTCTGTGTCGCGTGCCACAAGGTGTGCAAATATGGGCACATGTCCAAACGTTTCCTTCTCCGTGACGCGCTGGCCGAGTTCCCTCCGTATGCCCCCGGCAAGCCTCCCGTCAATTCCCCGGGCCTGACTCCGTACAAACTGTCCTCGAACGAGAACCACCTGCCGCCGCTGCCAGGCGTCCTCGACGCCGTCGCCTCCGCCTCGGCGATTCCGGGGAACTATCCCGACCCCACGTCGGCCGCGCTCGTGGCCGATATCGCCTCCCACCTCGGGGTCGAACCCGCTGAGGTGGTCCCCGGCGCCGGTGCCTCCGAAGTCCTGTCAGCGTTGACGAACATCACGCTCGAGGACGGCACGTCCGTGGTCTACCCGTGGCCGTCGTTCGAGATGTACCCGATCCTCGCGGCCGCCCGCGGTGCGCAGAAGCGCCCCGTCGACCTCCTCGACGACGGTCGCCACGACTTCGGTGCGATGGCCGCGGCCATCGATGACACGACCCGGCTCGTGCTGCTGTGCTCGCCGAACAACCCGACGGGTCCGACGATCACCGATGCCGAACTCGAAGGGTTCCTCACCGAGGTGCCCGAGGACGTCATCGTCGTTCTCGACGAGGCGTACCTCGAATTCGCCAGCGAGGCGGCCGATGGTCTGGCGGCGCGGCGGAAGCATCCGAATCTCGTCCTCGCCCGAACCTTCTCCAAGGCCCATGGGCTGGCCGGTCTGCGGGTGGGCTTCGGTATCGCCGATGCCGAGATCGCCTCGGCGCTGCGCCAGGTCATCGCCCCATTCTCCGTCACCGCCGGTGCCCAGGCCGCGGCTCGGGAATCTCTGGCTCGGATCGACGAGGTGGCCGTGCGGGCCAAGCAGGTTGCGACGGTGCGCGACCGGTTCGCCGATGAGCTGCGCAAGCTGGGTCTCACGGTCCCCGAGGCACAGGGCAACTATGTGTGGATCGCCCTCGACCCCGAGGCGGCAGTCGCGTTCGAAGGCGCCTGCGCTGAACAGGCCGTAGCCGTGCGTCGTCTGCAGGGCGGTGTGCGGGTGAGCATCGGACCCGATGAGGCTCTCGAACGCGTGCTCAAGGTCGCTGCCGCTCTATGACGACGAGTGCGAACTCGACCGTGAGTGCGGATTCGACCGGGAGCGGGGATTCGACTGAGAACGGGGGCCCGATTGTGAACACGCAAGCGCCGCTGCCGGAGCTCGCCTCTGTGCTCAGTCCGGATGCGCTTGTGACCGACCGCGACGTCATCGACTCCTACTCGTCGGACAAGGCCTTGTTCTGTCCGGCCGGTGCTGCGCTGGCTCTGGTCAGGGCCGCGAACATCGATGACGTGGCGGCGGTGATGCGTTTCGCTGCGGAGCATCGGGTCCCCGTCGTCACGCAGGGCGCGCGGACGGGCCTGTCCGGAGCGGCGAACGCCGTCGATGGGGCGATTCTGCTCAATGTCGCCAAGCTCGATGCGATTCTCGACATCGATGAGGTCGATCAGACCTGCCGGGTCCAGCCCGGTGTCATCAACCAGGATCTCAAGCATGCCCTGGCCGAGCACGGATTGTCCTACCCTCCGGATCCGGGGTCGGTGGCGATTTCGACGATCGGCGGCAATGTTGCCACGAACGCCGGGGGCATGTGCTGTGTGAAATACGGGGTGACGAAGGACTATGTGCGGGCGCTGACCGTGGTGCTCGCCGATGGCACGGTGACGAAGCTGGGCCGTCAGACGGCCAAGGGCGTGGCCGGCCTCGACCTGGCTGCCCTGTTCATCGGCTCCGAGGGCACTCTGGGCGTCATCGTGGAGATCACCTTGGGGCTCAAACCGCTGCTGGCGCTGCCGGTGACCGGGGTCGGCATCTTCCCGGACATGGAATCGGCAGGCCGAACGGTGTCTGCGTACATGGCCTCCGGCGCCGCACCCTCGATGCTCGAACTCATGGACGGGGCGACGGTGGCGATGGTCAACGCCTATGGGGACTTCGGTCTGCCCGATGAGGCGGGTGCGCTGCTGCTCGTGCAGTCCGACGCTCCAGGGGCCTCCGGAGTGGCAGAACTCGAATCGTTCCAGACCATCGCCGAGGAGCAGGGGGCCAGCGAGGTCTTCTTCTCCGACGACCCCGCCGACTCCGAGCTCTTCGTCGCCGCACGTCGGGCCGTGTCGCCAGCGCTGGAGAAGTACGTGTCGACGATCGGTGGGGGCGAACTCATCGACGATGTGTGCGTGCCGCGGTCCCGCCTCGGCGAGTTCTTCGCACGTCTGGCCGAGATCGATGCCAGGCACACGGTCGAGGTGTCCACGGCCGGTCATGCCGGTGACGGGAACATGCACCCGAGCGTGCTCTTCGATGCCTCGGATGAGGCGAGCGTGGCCGAGGCGAAGGAGACGTTCGCTGAGATCATGCAGCTCGGGCTCGACCTCGGTGGGACGATCACCGGCGAGCACGGGGTCGGGTACCTCAAACGGGACTGGCTGGTCCGTGAGCTCGATGCGGGGGCGCGCTCCCTGCAGGATGGGATCAAGACCGCCGTGGATCCGCTGGGGATCCTCAACCCGGGCAAGATGCTCGGCTGAGACTTCAGGGGCCGGATCGTCGAGGACGTCTCGGCCGCTGTTCAGGGCTGAGTCGCCGGTCGATCACCGGTCTCCTATCGGTCCCGGCCGATCGCTGGTCGGTCTCCGGTGGCTGGTCGGTTTCCGGTCGATCACCGGTCGCCGGTCGGCCCTTGGCAGCCAGTGGGTTCCAGACCGCCGCTCAGCACCGCGATATCGGCGGGCCGAACCCGGCAGCAGCCGCCGATGATCTGCGCCCCGAGTCGGGCCCACTCCGCGACCGGCCACGTCTCGACCCCCGCCACTGGCGACGAGTTGGTTCCCGCCTCCGTGCGCTCACCGGCCCAGGCCAGTGCCGCTGCATCATAGGTTTCGCCCGAGTTCGGGTAGGCGACGAGCGGCAGCTGCGTGTGCCGCGCGAGTTCCGCGAGTGCCGGGGCGACGATCGAAGGACGCACACAGTTGACCCCGATCGCTTTCACCGCCACCGAGACGGACGCTGCCTCAGCGAGTTCGGCCAAGCTCGATCCGTCGGGCAGGGTGGGGCAGTCGTGCGGAGTCGTGTCCGTGCCTGCCTGTAGGGTCACACTCACCCACGCAGGAAGACCCACCTCTTCGGCCAGGTTCATGATCGCGCGGATCTCGTCGAGACGCGGCTGGGTCTCGATGGCGAGCAGGTCCGCACCCGCCTCGGCGAGGGCTTCGATGCGCGGACGGTGAAAGGACGCGTACTCCTCGGAGTTGAGACGGTAGGCACCGGTGTACTCGCCGCCGTCGCCCAGCGCGGCACCATATGGCCCGACGGAGCCTGCGATGAGTATGTGTGCAGGTCCGGCACTCGTGGCTGCAGCCGATGCCTCGCCTGCGTTCGCGTTCGCTGCGGCCGGCACCCTGTGCGGCGTCGCGGCGGCTGTGCCTGTGCCCTCCGATTCGATGCCTGCGGCTGCGGTCGCCGCAGCTCGGGCGATCCGCACGCTCTCGGTGACGATCCGACGGCCCTCGGCCGCACCGATTCCTGCCCGCTCGAAGCCGAGCGGCGTCGCCTGATAGCTCGCGGTCGTGAGGATCCGGGCACCGGATGCGGCGAAGGCGGCGTGCACCTCGGCGAGGGCGTCGGGGTTCCTGCGGATGAGTTCGGCTGACCACAGGTCGTGGTCGAGGTCGATGCCGCGGTCCTCGGCCGCGGTGCCCAACCCGCCGTCGATGACGATGGGGGCGGTCGCCTCGGCGTGGGTGCGTATCTGCGGAAAGGTCATGGACTTAGTTAAGCTTGTCCGGTGACTACAGACGAATCTCCGGCAGCATCCGAGACTGCGCCCATCAACGACCGTTCGCAGTTCGGCTTCGAGGTGGGTACCCGCATGGACACGGGTGGACGCACCGGGCTCCTCCGCACTCCGCACGGAGACATTCAGACTCCCGCGTTCATTCCGGTCGGCACGAAGGCCACGGTCAAGGCCGTCCGCCCAGACGAGGTCGCCGAGCTCGGCGGGCAGGCGGTGCTCGCCAACGCCTATCACCTGTATCTGCAGCCCGGTTCGGACCTCATCGACGAGGCCGGAGGACTCGGCAAGTTCATGAACTGGCCGGGGCCGACGTTCACCGACTCCGGCGGATTCCAGGTGATGAGCCTCGGTTCGGGGTTCAAGAAGGTCATCTCGATGGAGTCGACGGGGGTGCAGAACGACGAACTCGTGGCCGTGGGCAAGGAAAGGCTGTCGAACGTCGACGATGACGGGGTGACGTTCAAATCGCATCTCGACGGGTCGATGCACCGCTTCACGCCGGAGATCTCGATGCGGGTGCAGCACGAGCTCGGTGCCGACATCATGTTCGCCTTCGACGAGCTGACCACGCTCGTCAACACCCGCGGCTACCAGGAGGAATCGCTCGAACGGACTCGACAGTGGGCGATCCGCTGCATCGACGAGCACTTCCGGCTCACCGAGGAGCGTTCGCACCGGCCCTATCAGGCGCTCTTCGGGGTGCTCCAGGGTGCGCAGTACGAAGACCTGCGGCGCAAGGCCGCCAGGGACCTGGGGGCCATGGACTTCGACGGTTTCGGCATCGGCGGGGCACTGGAGAAGGAGAACCTCGGCATCATCATCCGGTGGGTGTGCGAGGAGCTGCCGGAGAACAAGCCTCGGCATCTGCTGGGCATCTCCGAACCCGATGACCTGTTCGAAGCGATCAAGACCGGTGCCGACACCTTCGACTGCGTCTCACCCTCCCGCGTGGCCCGCAACGCTGCGATCTACACCCGCGATGGGCGGTACAACCTCACCGGGGCGAAGTACCGCAGAGACTTCGGCCCGCTCGACCCCGACTGCTCGTGCTACACGTGTCAGAACTACTCACGGGCCTACCTGCGCCACCTGTACAAGGCGAAGGAGATGCTCTTCTCCACGCTGTGCACGATCCACAACGAGCACTTCGTCGTCTCACTCGTCGCCGAGATCCGGCAGGCGATGATCGATGGCCGCTTCGACGAACTCGAGTCCGAGGTCCTCGGCCGCTATTACTCGAAGTAGCTCGGGTCCGGCAGCCGTGGCCAGCAGGGCTTCAGCGTCTCAGGTCACGCGAAACTCGAAAACAACGCCGCTGGCGACGACTTTTTCGAGTTTCGCGTGACCTGAGCCTCGAGCGCCGGCCGGAATGCGACGGACGACGCCTCAGTGAGCGCCGGCGGGGTCGAGCTCGTAACTGGGTTCGTGGCGTTTGACGAGTTTGATGACCCGGTAGGTGACGGGCAGGAAGATGATCTCAACGGCGACCTTGTAGACGAAGCCGACGATGATGTAGTTGAGGAAGTCGAGGCCCGGGATGACTCCGGCGAAGGCGATGACGCAGAACAACAGCGTATCGACGAACTCGCCGACACCCGTCGAGGTCAGCAGCCGCACCCACAGCTTCGACTCGCCCATCCGCTTCTTCACGGCCACGAGCACCCACGAATTGAGCAGCTGGCCGACGAAGTACCCGACGAGCGAGGCCGCGACGATGCGCGGGTAGAAGCCGAGCACCGCGGCGAAGGCTTCCTGATTCTCATAGCCGGGCCCCGGTGGGGAGATGAGTACGAGCCAGAACACGAAGGTCGCGAGGATCTGCAGGCCGAATCCGGTGATCACAGCCTTGCGGGCGGCTTTGAAGCCGTACACCTCGCTGATCACATCGCCGAGGATGTACGCGATGGGGAAGAGGAAAGCGCCGCCGTCGGTGACGATCGGACCGAAGCCGATGACCTTCGTGGCCGAGATGTTCGAGATGATGAGCACCGCGCAGAACACGGCGAGGAAGACCGCATAGTAGCGGCCCCGAGAGGAAGCGAAAGCTGCGAAGCGTGCAGCGGAGGTGGTGTCGGTGTCCGCCGAGTCGACTGCTCGACCCGGCTGCCCAGACTCCGCTTCGGAACGTTCGGACTCCGACGCCGAGCGCCCAGACTCCGCCTCAGGACTCTTCTGCGACAACGGTGATTTCCTTCCCTCCCGTGACGGTGAGCAGCTGCTCATACGTCAGGGGCATCATCGAATTCGGCGTCCCCGCGCCGGCCCAGAGAACAGGATAATCCTTGAGCGTGACATCGACGAAAGTGGGAATCGGGCCCGGATGACCGCAGGGGGCGACACCGCCGATGACGTGACCGGTCGCCTCACGGACGAGTTCCTTGCTCGCCCGGTCGAGCGAGTCGACTCCGATGAGTGACGCCACATGCGCGGTGTCGACGCGGTGGGCTCCCGAGGCCATGATGAGCACCGGGGAACCGGCCGCGGAGAAGATGAGGCTGTTCGCGATCGCCCCGACCTCGATACCCAGAGCTTCGGCTGCGGTCGCCGCGGTCGGCGTCGATTCGGTGAAGATTTCGATGCGCGGTTCGATGCCCGCGGCGACGAGATCGGCCGCGACCGCCTCATGGTTGGGGTGGATCTTCGTCTCCCCGCTCGACGAGGCGGCTCCGGGCCCGGACTCGGCAGTGACCTCCTCGGCGGGGTCCGACTCACCCACCGATTCCGCGCCGAGGCTCGCACCCGTTCCCGCGCCGGCCTCCGCGTTCGCATCCGCTTCAGTACCTTCAGCCTCAACCTCGGTCTCTGCCTCGGCCTCGGTCACGGGTTCGGCGAGTCCGCGGCGGCGCAGGAGCGGGCCGACATCGGGGCGGGTGCCGAAGAAGCGTTCGATCGCCGACATCGGGTCGACCGAATAGCCGGGAGCGAGAATGGCCTCGCGGAAGGCATCGCCGGCCTCGCGGCTGAGCCCGCCCTGCTCGTCGAACCATTCGCTCACCCAGGCGGCGATGACCTCGGAGTAGAGGTAGGAGTAGTAGCCGGATGCATAACCGGAGGCGAAGATGTGCCCGAAGTACGTCGACCGGTAGCGCGGCGGAACGAGCGGGGAGAACCCGGCAGCGGCAAGCACTTCGGATTCGAAGGACAGCACATCGGTGATGTGCTCGCCGGCTTCGAGCGAATGCCAGGACAGGTCGAGCATGGCCGCGGCGAGGTATTCGATCGTGTCGAAGCCCTGCCCGAACTTCTCACTGGCGATGAGGGCGTCGACGAGTTCGGCCGGCATCGGCTCACCCGTGTCGACGTGCTTGGCGAAGTGGGGGAGGACCTGCGGGTGGAAGCGCCACATCTCGTTGAGCTGGGAGGGGAACTCGACATAGTCGCGCGGTACCGCGGTACCCGCCGTCGACGGGTATGTCGAGTTCGCGAACAGTCCGTGGAGGACATGGCCGAATTCGTGGAAGAAGGTCGTCAGCTCGGTCGGGTTGAGCAGGGTGGGCCGTCCCTGTCCCGGCTTGGCGAGGTTGAGCGAGAGAGTGACGACCGGCAGCAGCCCCGTCAGGCGGGAGGCCGGAACCAGCTGGTCCATCCAGGCGCCGCCGCGCTTCGTATCTCGGGCATACGGGTCGATGAGCACCAGGCCCAGGGGGCGTTCGGTGGTATCGGTGACTTCGAAGGCGCGGACATCCTCGTGCCAGGCACGGACTCCGTCATAAGGGGCGAAGGTGATGCCGTAGAGACCGGTCGCGGCGCGGAAGACTCCTTCGGTGAGCACGGTGTCGAACTCGAAGTACTTAGCCACTTCGTCGGGGTCGATGCCGAATTCATCGGCCCGGAACTTCGCCAGATAGTGCTTGACGTCCTCGGCTGCGACGGCTTCGAGGCCGTAGCGGTCCTTGACCTGCGCGAGCTCCTCATCGAGTTGGGCATTCGCGGCATTGATGAGGGAAGAGACGATGTCCGCGGCGGCATCGGGGTTGCCTGCGGTCTGATTGTCGATGGCGAACGACGAATACGAGGGGTATCCGAGCAGGTGCGCCTGCAGGGCGCGCAGCGCCGTGGTGTCAGCGACCTGGGTGCGGGTGTCCCCGTCGCCGCCGCGGGACCCGCGGGCCATCGAATTGTTCAGCACGTGCCGACGGGTCTGCGCCGTGTTGAGGGATTCGAGCACGATCTGCTGCGTGAAGTTGTTCAGCGGCAGCAGGTAGCCGTCGACCCCGCGCTCGTTCGCGCGAGTCGCCGCTGCCGCGATCTGGTCCTCGTTCATCCCGGCCAGGGCTTCGACCTCGCCGAGGTGGACGGCCAGTTCCCGTGTATCGAGCTGCAGGGCGCGGGAGAAGGAGTTCTCCAGCGTGGTCAGTTCCGCCGCGATCGTGGCCATCTGCTCCCGGCCCTCCTCGCCGAGGCGGGCACCGGCCCGGACGAAGAGTTCGACGGTGAGCTCCTGCTGCCGTTTGTCCTCGGGGTTGAGGTCGGTGACCGAGACCTGTTCGATCCGGTGGAAGAGGTCGACGTCGAGCAGGATCTCGGTGCGGGTCGCGGACAGGACCTCCCACACCTCGGCGATGGCGTCGGTGAGTTCAGGACGCAGATGATTCGACTCGACGGCCGCGGCCACGGAGGCGATGCGGGTCATCGGCACGGACGCGGACTCGAACCTCACGGTGGTGGAGAAGAACGTGGACTCCGCTTCATCAGCGATGATGGCGGCCACCTCGGCGCGGGCGAAATCGGTCGCCGTGTGAACCGCGGTCAACAGGGCCTCCGGGGTCACCGCGGTGAAGTCGGGCAGCGAATAGTCGCCCTGCGGGTCGAGGAACGCCTCCCAGACATCGATGCTGTTCGGTTCTGCGTTCATTCTCGACATACCACTTTCTCTACGGTTGGGGTCTCCAGCCGATCCTAACGTGAGAGTGCCGACCGGCGCATGATCGCTGGTTACACTTGAGGTCATGGGCACTGGGCAGGGCAAATCCCTGACACTCAACAACGCATTCCGGGTCGGCTTCACCGGCGCTCTGGGTGTGGGACTGGCGATCGCGCTGATGACGGCGCTGCAGTCCGTGGCAACCCTGCTCATCTACGTCGGTCTGGCACTGTTCCTCGCCCTCGGACTCGACCCGATCGTGCAGTGGTTCGTCGCACGCAAGGTGCCGCGCTCGCTGGCGGTCCTCATCGTCGTCGCAGCCTTCATCCTCATCGTCGTCGGGGTGGCGCTGCTAATCGCCCCGGCCGTGATCAGTCAGATCCAGACGTTCATCGCGGATCTGCCCGGGATCGTGGCGAACCTCGCGGCGACGGGGTGGGTGACGGAACTCGAAAAGCAGTTCACCGGTGCGATCGACATCGATGCGGTGTTTGCGAACATCGGCGCATGGGTCTCGGATCCGAAGAATGTGCTCTCCGTCGGCGGCGGTGTCGTGTCGATCGGGGCGGGGATCCTCAGTTTCCTCACCGGCGTGATCATCGTCGTCATCCTCACCATCTACTTCGCCGTGACGATGCCGACGATCAAATCCGCAATGTTCTCCCTGGTTGCGGCCTCCTCGCGGCCGACGGTCGAATCCGTCACCGAGGAGGTCACCCGCTCCATCGGACGCTACGTCCTCGGCCAGCTGTCCCTGGGAATCGTCAACGGTGTGTGCTCGGCGATCTTCCTGTCCATCATCGGCGCGCCCCTGCCGGCGCTGCTCGCCTTCATCGCGTTCCTCGCCTCGCTCATTCCGCTCGTCGGCCCAATCGCGGGTGCGATCATCATCACGGCATCGTGCCTCATGGTCTCGCCGGGGCTCGGCATCGCCGCAGGCATCTACTACCTCGTCTACATGCAGGTCGAGGCCTATCTGCTCAGCCCGCGCATCATGAAGGCCGCTGTCGACGTGCCCGGAGCGCTCGTCATCATCGCAGCGATCGCCGGCGGAACCCTCGGCGGTGTGCTCGGTGCGGTCGTCGCGGTGCCGGTGGCCGCCTCGGCGCTCATCGTCATCCGCAAGGTCGTCGTGCCCGCGCAGGCGAAGAAGTAGGGTCAGGAAGGATCATCGTCGATGCGGGTGACGATGACGTGGATGATGAGCTTGACGATGTAGTACGCGGCGAAATACGCCACGGCCCCGAAGACGAGGTTGATGAGCAGATCCCCGTCGCCGCCGAGACGCGGCAGTGTGATGAAGACGGCCGCGGTGATCGCCGCGAGATACGGGATCAGACGGAGGACGGGGCTTTGGGGCTCACTCATGGACGTGAGTCTAACAACGCAGAGTTGACGGTTCTGTGTCGCACCTAAGATGGGGATCATGGCTCAGACACGATGGGCGGCACACCGCGACGAAGCGGTCCCCGAGGATGTGGAGCGTCTGCTTGCGACCGTGCCGGAATGGTTCGGCAGGCCCGAATCGAATGCAGAATACATCGACGAGGCACGCACCATGGAGACATGGACGGTGCGGGGGTCGGGACGGCGATGATGCGGGCGATCAGTGCCGATGCCCGGAAGCGTGGGGTGAAATTGCTGCAAGTGAAGACTCTCGGGTTTTCGCACAGCGATGCGAACTATGCGCGAACCCGGCACTTCTACGAGACGGCGGGATTCATTTCGCTCGAGGAGACCGACCTGTGGGGCGAAAGCACGCCCTGCCTGATCATGGTCAAGCCGCTGATATGACGAGCTCCGCAATTCCGCCCTGGCCGGCGACGTCTCCTGCTCGTGGTCGAGTTCGCCTGCGAGCGGTGGAAGCGCGAGACAGTGCAATGGCGCGTGAACTCTCGACCGATCCCTATGTGCCTCTGACGGGATCGCTGCCGAGCTGCGCGACGGAGCAGCAGGCGAAGGCGTGGCTGAGTCGCCAGCAGAAGAGGAATCGCGAGGGAACCGGTTTCTCATTCACGATAGCCAGACGGACGGATGACGACGCTGTCGGTCATTGCGGCTTGTGGCTGAAGGAGCTGGGGGAAGGGCGCGCGACTGCAGGGTATGCGATCGTTCCTTCGCAGAGGAAACAGGGACTTGCGAGCGAGGCGCTGGCACTGCTGACCGAATTCGCGTGGACGATTCCTGGTCTGTACAGAGTCACACTCTTCATAGAACCGTGGAATGTCTCGTCACTGCGAACGGCAGAACACGCCGGTTACGTGCGAGAAGGCGTGCTGGCAGGCCATCAGATGATCGGCAGGGAGCGCAGGGATATGGTTCTCTATGCTGCCATTCGGCGAACTGGACGCGGACGATGACGGATCCGATGGAAGCGGCAAGTCTCGACCTGGAGTTCCCCTTCACCGGTCGTTGGCTGGTACAGAACAGCCCGGCCGATCGCGTGCCGAGTCATGGTACAACGATGTTCGCGACCTCCTTCAGCATCGACTTCGTACCGGTCGACGACGCAGGGAGGTCGGCGGTCTTCACTCTCGGATCGCTGTTGCGGTCTGAGCCTCCAGGGAATTTCACAGGCTTCGGCCGTTCCGTGCTCGCCCCGACCGATGGGACGGTGATGACCGTCCACGATTCCGAATTCGATCATCCTGCCTATCGGGGCCTGCCCTCACTCGGCTATGCGCTGACTCAGCGCAGGCGTGCCGAAGCGGGGTGGCGGGCGCTGGCCGGAAACCATGTGATGATCAAGAGCTCCGGTGGAATCGTGGCTCTGTGCCATCTGCAGCGGGGCAGTGCTCGGGTTCGACCGGGTCAGGATGTGCATGTCGGTCAGGAGATCGGCCGCTGCGGGAACTCGGGCAACAGCACGGAACCTCATCTGCACGTTCAAGCGCTCGACGGCTCCGATATCGAGCGAGCCGCCGCTCGGCGAATATCGTTCAGAGGGTCCCTGCCCTCAAACGGTTCGATCATCGCGGTCTGAGGCGCGAGGAGACACGTGCAGCGCACCGTTCTGCCTGCGGACGAACTCTCTGCCGAGAACCGCCGACCTATTGTCCCGTCGGACAGTCCGGCCTATGGTGAGAGGACGTTATCCATCGACTCGGTGGACGCCGGTCAGTGCATCGGGCGTGACAGAGGAATCCGAGCGGATGGACTCACACGAAGGAGTGTCATGGCAGTCTACTCAGCACCCGGAACCGACGGTTCTCTCATCACGTTCAAATCGCGCTATGAGAACTACATCGGCGGAGAGTGGGTGCCGCCGAAGGACGGCAACTACTTCGAGAACATCACCCCCGTCACCGGCCAGGTGTTCACAGAGATCCCCAGCTCCACGGCAGACGATGTCGAGACCGCCCTCGACGCGGCCTGGGCGGCGGCCCCGGCCTGGGGCAAGACCTCGACCACGGAGCGGGCGAACATCCTTCTCAAGATCGCCGACCGGATCGAGAACAACCTCGAGATGCTCGCCGTCGCCGAGACCTGGGACAACGGCAAGGGCATCCGCGAACCGTTGGCCGCGGACCTGCCGCTGGCCGTCGACCACTTCCGCTATTTCGCCTCGGCGATCAGGGCGCAGGAGGGCGGAATCTCGCAGATCGATGACGACACCGTGGCCTACCACTTCCAGGAACCCCTCGGCGTCGTCGGACAGATCATCCCCTGGAACTTCCCTCTGCTCATGGCGACCTGGAAGCTGGCCCCGGCGCTCGCCGCCGGCAACTGCGTCGTCCTCAAACCTGCGGAGCAGACTCCGGCGTCGATCCTCGTCCTCGCCGAACTCATCGGTGACCTGCTGCCGGCCGGAGTCCTCAACATCATCAACGGCTTCGGAGTCGAGGCCGGAAAGCCCCTGGCGTCGAACAAGCGCATTCGCAAGGTCGCGTTCACCGGTGAGACGACGACCGGTCGACTGATCATGCAGTACGCCTCGCAGAACATCATCCCGGTGACCCTGGAGCTCGGCGGCAAGTCACCGAACATCTTCTTCGACGACGTCATGGACGCCGATGACAGCTACCGGGACAAAGCCCTCGAAGGATTCGCGATGTTCGCGCTCAACCAGGGAGAGGTCTGCACCTGCCCATCCCGTGCGCTCGTCCAGGACTCGATCTTCGACGACTTCGTGGCCGCCGGCGTCGAACGCGTACGCGCCATCAAGCAGGGCAATCCGCTCGACACCGACACCCAGGTCGGTGCACAGGCCTCGAACGACCAGTTCGAGAAGATCATGTCCTACCTCAAGATCGGCCGAGACGAAGGCGCCGAGGTGCTCATCGGCGGCGACAAGGCCGAACTCGACGGAGACCTCGCCGGCGGCTTCTACATCCAGCCGACGATCTTCAAAGGCACGAACACGATGCGTGTCTTCCAGGAGGAGATCTTCGGTCCGGTCGTCGCCCTGACTTCGTTCTCCGACTACGACGATGCGATCTCGATCGCCAATGACACCCTCTACGGCCTCGGTGCCGGAGTCTGGTCGCGTACCGGCAACACCGCCTACCGGGCCGGACGTGACATCCAAGCCGGCCGTGTGTGGGTGAACAACTTCCACGCCTACCCGGCCCACGCGGCCTTCGGCGGATACAAGTCCTCGGGCATCGGCCGCGAGAACCACAAGATGATGCTCGACCACTACCAGCAGACGAAGAACCTGCTGGTCAGCTACTCCGAAAGCGCACAAGGATTCTTCTGATGAGTGATACAGCCGAAACAGCCGTTCTCGAATCGACACCGACGATCGAAGGCGAAGGGAGATCGCGAGTGGCGATGACTCAAGCCGCCGTCGACCTGCTCGCCGGCCTCGTCGACAAGCACGGGCAGCTCATGTTCCATCAGTCCGGCGGATGCTGTGACGGATCGTCGCCGATGTGCTTCCCCGAAGGGGACTTCCTCACGTCGGAGGCCGACGTGCTGCTGGGCCACTTCGAATTGCCCATCGAAGATTCCGAGAAGGCCGGACTGGACTTCTGGATGTCGACCGAGCAGTTCGAGTACTGGAAGCACACGCATCTGACCATCGATGTGGTGCCGGGACGAGGAGGCGGCTTCAGCGTCGAATCACCGACGGGCAACCGCTTCATCATCCGCTCGACGCTCATGGACGTCGCCTGAGGCGGGGCTCATCCGCGCGATCGGCGCCACTGCACGATTATCTGGTCGATCCACGGCGTTCTGCCCGCCCAGAACGCCGTGGATCGACCGTACTATCGCTGCCGCATAACGCTGGAAGTTGCCGCACTACCGTGAAGACGGTCACTTCCCCGGCTTCAGCAGCTCCGGCTCACCGAGCGAGAGCATGAGGCGATTCGCCCAGTTGAAGAACGCCGCGCAGCCGAGGACATCGATGATGTCCGCGTCGTCGAGCCCGGCCTGACGCAGCGTGGCAACGTGATCGGGTCCGAAGGACTGCGGGGTCAGTGTGAGCGCAACCGAGGCATCGACGACGGCATCCCACACCGGATCGCCGAGGCGGGACGTCGTACCGATGCCCTCATCGAGCAGCCGCTGCACGAGATCCCGTCGGCCCGATTCCTCGGTGGCCCGATCCGCGTGGATCGAGGCGCAGAAGAGGCAGCCGTTGAGCCGCGAGGCCGCAGTGGCTGCGAGTTCGCGTTCGGCCCGACCCACACCGTCAGTGGTGTTGAAGAAGATGTCGAAATCGGTCAGTGTGCGCGCTTTCAATGCCGCCGGATCGCGGGCGAGGAGACGGAAATAGGGGTTCTTCGCCCGTCCCGCCTCGACGAGGGCATCACGTTGGGCATCGGTGAGATCCGCCTCGGCGACGGGGGCGATCCACGGCACCCAGCCGAGCCCGGCCTGCTGGAACAGCTCGGGCCGTTTGAGTGTCGGATGGGTCTTCACCCGGTCCCCGACGTGGCTCAGTGCCCGCTCCGCCTGTGCCGAGGTGGAGGTGTCGTCCGAGTGATCGTCCGACGAGCCCGGAGTCCGAGGTGCGGGAACGTCCGGCGTCGGAGTCGCACTGGTCAGTGCTGCCAGGCCGGTGCTGATGCGGATCTGGAAATTGAGGAACGACACGAGCTGGGCGAGGGTGACGATGCCGTCCTCGTCCCATCCTGCCTCGAGCAGGAGCGCGAGATGCCCGGGACGGCAATCGCGCGGATGGAGCACGAGCAGATGAGCGAATTCGAGTCCGGCCACAAGCTTCTCGCCGAGACGGTCCGCCGTCGCCTCTCGCGCGGCGAGCCACGGACCCGGGACGCTCTCCTGTGCCAGAGCCGAGGATTCGTAGATGCCGTACGGTCCGTGCACGCCGGACATCGCAGCCGAATCGGACTCGTCGTCCGGGCCGGGCCCCGCAGCCGCACCCGCAGTCGCGGTCGCATCGTCGAGGAGTTCGGCGACCGCCCACGACGCGGACTCGTCTTCGTCGCGGAGCAGATCACGGTAGAACTCCTCGGCGCGCGGAGCCCCGAGCAGGCCTGCGGTGAAGGCAGCGACCGCGTAGCGGTCGCGGTAGCTCACTTCGGCCGGATCAGCCGGTTCGAGCAGCGCTTCGAAGCTCAGCTGTGCGTTCTCCTTGGCCTGGGCCCGGTGGTCACGGAGGGCATCGAGAGGATCGTTCGCGGCGATCCCCGCGAGGAGGTTGATGATGTCGGCCATCTCAGTGCACCCGCTCCTTGGTCACGGCGAATCCCAGGGCGGGGGCCACCTCGGTGGCGAGCAGTTCGATCGATCGCAGAGCGGTCTCATTCGTCGCCGGCACCGAATGCACCTGGAAACTGACGTCCGTGGCCCGGTCGAGAACGCGGTCACGGTGGAGCCGTTCGCTCACCTGCTCGGGCGTGCCGAGGTAGGTGTCGGTGGCTTCGAGGAGCTCGTCGAGGCTCAGCCCTGAGGTGTCATAGCCGACGAGGCGGTCGGCCTCGGCCCGCAGTGCCGGTTCGGTGATCTCTCGCAGCCGCGGCAGGTCTGCGGCATCGGCGACCACGGCAGTGCGGGAGGCGAGGATGCGCGGTTCGACCCCGTCGGGCAGCTGGGAGAGATAGGTGTCGATGACGGGCAGCTGCACCTCGTCGAGGCGGGCCCCGGGATCGTCTTGCGGGCGCGGCTGAGTTCGCGAGAGCATGAGCCCGTCCCCGGCGGCGCCGGCCGCCCCGGCCCCGCCCGAAGAGAAGGTCGCCTGCCACAGTCGCCGGTCGAGATTCGCCCGGTCGGCACTCGAGGCGGGGTAGAGCCGGTGTGCGGTGGGAAGCGGCCCGCCGGCGAACAGGGTGCGCAGCGTCGCGAGATTGTCGGCGAACGTCTCCCGACGTTCCTCGAAGCTCGTGCCGAAGGCGGGGAAGGACTTCGGATTTCCGCCCGACCCCAGGCCGATCTCGAGCCGTCCGACCGAGAGTTCGTCGAGGACGGCGGCGTCTTCGGCCACACGGACCGCATTCTCCATCGGCAAGGTGATGATCGCGGTGCCCAGTCGGATCCGACGGGTTCGGGCGGCTGCGTGGGAGAGGAAGACGAGCGGGGAGGGGAGGCCGCCTTCGGCCGCGGAGAAGTGGTGTTGAGCGACCCAGGCGGAATGGAAGCCGAAGTCCTCGGCCGTCTCGATCTGCTCGAGGGCGAAGCGGTAGCGTTGCGCGGCCGGGGCGTCCTCGAGCAGGCGGGTGAAGAATCCGAGCTTCGGGCCCGTCGCCTGATGGTCGGTGGGGTGACTGGTCATGGGTCTCAGCTTTCTGCTGCCGTGGTGAGCAGGGTCGGGGTGAGCGGTCGATCGTCCGCGGGTGGTGAGTCCGACGACAGTGTCGCGGGACGGGGGATCGCGTCGAGCAGACTCCGCGTGTAGGACGTGCGCGGGCGGGCGAAGATCTCCTCGGTCGGGCCGGTCTCCATGAGATGCCCGCGCGACATCACGGATACCGTATCAGCGATCTGACGGATGACGGCGAGGTCGTGGGAGATGAAGACGTAGGTGAGGTCGAGCTGGCTCTGCAGATCGTCGAGCAGGGTGAGGATCTGTGCCTGCACGGTGACATCGAGAGCCGAAACCGCTTCATCGAAGACGACGAGCTCGGGTTCGACGATGAGGGCACGGGCGATCGCGACCCGCTGCAGCTGCCCGCCGGAGAGTTCGGCGGGACGGCGGTCGAGGAAGTCAGCCGGCAGCGCCACCCGGTCCATCGCCTCGGCGACGAGCCGGGGCCGGGAGGTGCGATCGCCGAGGCGGAAGCTGCGCAGAGGCTCTGTCAGGGTCGAGCGGATCGAATGCTTGGGATCGAGCGCGGAGAACGGGTTCTGATGCACGAGCTGGACGGTGCGTCGGAACTCTCGCCGCCGCTGCCGGGAGGGACGGCCCCGCCCGAACTCGGCGGCGTCGAAGTCGCCGATGCGCAGCTGCCCGGACTGGGGCGTGAGGAAACCGGCCAGGGCCTTGCCCGTGGTCGTCTTGCCCGAACCCGATTCGCCGACGATGCCGTGGGTGGTGCCGCGGGCCACCGTGAAGTCCACGTCTTCGACACCGGAGACCTGATCCCCGGTGCGGTCGAAGACGTGGGTGAGTGATTCGACGGAGACGAACGGGTGTGCAGTCCGCGCGGCCGCCTCGGCGAGGGCAGGGCGGGCCTTCGTCTGCAGGGCTGGGGCATCGGTGATGAGGCGGGAGGCGTACTCGGTGGAGGGGTGGGAGAAGACCCGACCGGCCGGGCCCGACTCGACGATGAGCCCGCCGTGCATGACGGCGAGTTCGTCGGCTCGCTCCCCGGCGACGGCGAGGTCGTGGGTGATGAAGAGGACGCCCATCCCGGTCTCGGCCCGCAGCTGGTCGAGAAGGTCGAGGACCTGCTTCTGCACGGTCACATCGAGCGCCGAAGTCGGTTCGTCGGCGATGAGCAGGCGCGGGCGCAGTGCGATGGCCGCGGCGATGAGCACCCGTTGCCGCATCCCGCCGGAGAGTTCATGCGGGAACTGGTCGGCCCGTTTCTCCGGCCGGTCGATGCCGACCCGTGCCAGCAGCTCGATGACCTGGGCGCGGGCCTCTGCCCGGTTCGCACGACGGTGGATGCGCAGCGCCTCGGCGACGGACTTCCCGATGGTCTGCAGCGGGTTGAGCGAGGACCCAGGGTCCTGCGGGACGTAGCCGATCTGCGTCCCGCGCACACCCCGCCACCCGGCAGCGCCCAACGACAGCAGATCGAGATCGCCGAGGCGGATCCGCCCGGCCGTGACCCGCGCCGAGGACGGGAGCAGGCCGATGACGGCGTTGGCCGTCGTCGACTTCCCCGAACCGGATTCGCCGACCACGGCCGTCATCGAGCCGGGGCGGACCACGAGATCGAGCTCGCTCACGGCCGGGACGGAAGGGCCGCCTCGGTGGGTGTAGTCGACGGAGAGCCCGTCGATGCGCAGCAGCGAAGACCCGGTCATGATGTCACCTTTCGCAGGGTGTTGCCGATCTGATGGGTGGCGAGCACGATGGCCATGACCACGATGCCGGGCAGCACGGTCAGCCACCATGCGGTGGCCACGAAATTGCGGCCCTCGGCGATGATGAGGCCCCATTCGGGGGTCGGCGGCGGGGTGCCGTAGCCGAGGAACCCGAGTGTTGAGATCTGGAGGATCGCGGATCCGATCTGCAGCACCGCCAGCGACAGCACCGGAGAGATCGAATTCGGGAGGATGTGGCGGACGAGGACGGAGAAGAATGTGCCGCCGGAGCCGTAGGCCGCGGCCACGAAGTCGCTCGTGTTGATCTGCACCGCCTGGGAACGGGCGAGACGGGCGAATTGGGCGATCGCCGTGACGCCGACGGCGATGGCCGCGTTGATCGTGCCGAAGCCGAGGACGACGACGATCGAGAGGCTGAGCAGGATCGCGGGAATCGACAGCAGCACATCGACGAGGCGCATGAGCACATCATCGAGCCAGCCGCGTCTGGTGCCGGCGATGAGCCCGATCGTCGTACCGAGGACCAATCCGACACCGACCGCCACGAGAGCAGCCAGCAGGGATTGGGAGGCGCCGTAGACGACGCGCGTGAAGGCATCGCGACCGGTTTGGTCGGTGCCGAACCAATGCTCGAGGCTCGGTGCCAGCAGTGCCGGAGTGTCCCCGCCGTCGTTCGGATCGTAGTGGGTGAACAGGCCGGGGACGAGGGCCCAGGCGATGGCGATGAGCAGGACCAGCGCCGAGACGACGGTGGCCGGGGGAATCCCGGGGCGCGTCCGAGTTCCGTGCGCGCGGGCACGGTGCGGGCCGGCACCCTGACCTCGAGTGAAGACATCGGTGATGCTCATGCGTTCTTCTCCTTCGTCTCTCCGGAGGGCGCGGGATCGTCATCCCAGTCGAGGTCGACGCCGACGCTCGCCGCGGTTGCCGTCAGCGCCCGTCGTGTGGGCCCGTCGTGACTGCGCAGGCTCCTGCTCACCGAGGCGACGCTGCGTTTCGAGCGCAGCCGGACGTCGATGATGGGATAGAGGAGGTCGACGATGAGGTTGATGATGACGTAGCCGAAGGTGGCGATGACGACGACGGCCAGCAGAATCGGATTGTCGCGGTGGGTCACCGCCTGGGCGGTGATGAGCCCGATGCCGTTGCGGCCGAAGACGGTTTCGGTGACCACGGCACCGGCGACGAGCTCGCCGAAGACGAGCCCGATGATCGTCAGTCCCGGCAGCACCGCATTGCGGGCGACGGTGTGGACGAGGAGCCACAGTTCGGAGGCGCCCTTCGCGGTGGTGACCTTGACGAACCCGGAGGCCTGCACCTCGGTGATGGAGCGGATGAGCACCTGGGCGATCGGAGCCGAGAGCGGGACCGCCACGGTCAGGGTCGGCAGCACGAGCGCTTCGGCGGGGCCGGCATCGACGACCGAGACGATTCCGAGCTGGAAGGAGAAGACCTGGATGAGCAGGATTCCGAGCCAGAACACGGGGATCGAGATGAAGAGACTGGGCACCGAGTCGAGAACCCGACGCACTCGCGACAGCGGCCCGGTGGCCGGGCCGTAGGTCGCGAAGACGGCGATGAGTACGGCGAGGACGAGGGCGGTGACGAACCCGGAGATCGCGAGCACCGCGGTCGAGGGCAGGGCCGCGGAGATGATCGTCGATACGGCCGCGCCGGTCTGGACCGAATAGCCGAAGTTGCCGGTGAGGAATCCGGTCAGGCTGGTGATATAGCGTCCGAACCACGAGTCGTCGGCGCCGGTGGCCTCTCGGATCTCGGCGATCTGTTCAGGGGAGAGGCCCAACGTGGGATCGGCGAAGCGGGCGGTGACGCCGTCGCCGGGGATGAGGCTGAGCAGGATGAACGCCGCGGTGAACGCGAGGAGGAGGACCAGGACCGCTTGGCCCAGGCGGACGATGAGATAGCGGGTGTCGAGGATCATTTCTCTCCTGCCAGCCAGGTGCTGTAGAAGTCGGGCCGGCCCACGGGTTCGGTGGTGAAGCCGTGGACGCGGCGGCGGAAGGCGAAGACCTGCGGCTCCTCGAAGAACGGCAGCACGTAGGCCTGCTCGACGAGGTAGTTCTGGACCGCCTCGGCGGCCTGCTGACGTTTCTCATGATCGGGCTCGGAGGCCAGGGCTTCGAGGAGTTCGTCGACCTTCGCATCGATCGAACCGTCGGCGGCATCCGTGCGGTCGGCGCCGTTGAGGAAGACATCGCGGTTGACCGAGGAGTAGTTCGAGCGCAGGTTGTCGAAGTCGGCACGGGCAACCATCGAGTGGTAGATCTGCACGGTATCGAGGTCGAGGGCGTCGAGAGTCTGCTTCGATTGGTCGCCGGGGTTGATCGACAGGCGCACGCCGACGCGACGCAGCTGCTGTTGGATGAGGGTCTGGACTTCGTTCGAACGCGGCTGCGGCAGTGCGATATTCACCGTCAGGGCCAGCGGCTGCCCGTCCTTGACGCGGTAGCCCTGCCCGCTGCGTTCGCTCCACCCGGCCTCATCGAGGAGTCGGTTGGCTCTGTCCGGGTCGTATTCCCAGGAACCCGACTGATCCGTGTAGCCCATCGCGCCCTTGGCCAGCAGCCCGGTGGCCAGCGGGTAGTTCGGGGTGAAGAGCTTGTCGACGATCTCCTGGCGGTCGATGGCGGCGATGAGCGCCCGCCGGACGTCGACATCGGCGAGCAGATCGTGGCGGAAGCGGAAGTTGATGCTGTTGTTGATCCCGTTCGTCGCTTTCGCGAAGAGGCGCAGTCCCTGCTCGGTCACGCGTGACTCGTCCGGTGCCTGGACGTCGCGGACGCCGTCGCCCTGCCCGGAGATCACGGCTCCGATGCGCACCGAGTATTCGTTGTTGACGAGGTAGTCGATGCCGTCGAGGTGGGCTCGGCCCTGATGGTCCAGGTGCGGGGGCGCCCAGTCGTAGTCCTCCCGGGCGCGGACAGACAGCTTCGTGCCGATCGTCTCGGCGGTGATGTGGAAGGGGCCGCAGGTGTGGATCTGCGTGGCTCCGCCGGGGCCGAAGCCTTCGGCGTCGAGGGTGAGGGTGGAGTCGGCGAGCAGTCCTGCGTTCATCGTCGAGGTCGCCTGGGCGAAGCCGGGGGACGGGGCGGAGAAATGGAATCGCACTCGGTGGTCATCAAGGACTTCGCTGCGTTCGTAGTTCGAGATCTGTTCGGACACCGGCAGGGTGCGTGACTCGTCGCCACGGCCGAAGAGGTCGAAGTTCCTCGCGACGTTCGCCGGAGTCAGCGGCGAACCGTCCGAGTAGGTCACTCCCTCACGGATGGTGAAGGTGTAGGTCCTGGCCTCGGCGTCGATCTCCGGCAGCTCGGTGGCCAGCCAGGGGTGCAGGTCGAGCGTCTCCGGGTCCTGCCACAGCAGGCGGGCGGAGATGTTGTTCATGATTCCGCCGTTGGGATAGAAGCCGACCGACGGCGGGTAGAGCAGCGTCCAGGTCTGCGGTTCGAAGTAGGTGAGCACCCCACCGCGCACGGGTTCGCCGTCCGCGAGGGAACCGGCGTCCCGTGGTGTGCAGGCGCTGAGGGTGAGCAGTGTGCCGAAACCGAGACCGAGTCCGAGGAGCGATCGGCGGTCGAGGTGACGCTGAGCGTGGCGCGTCGAGGTGGCGGGACGGTCGTCCGTCATGGAATGAGGTCCTTCGGGCCGGAGAGATGGAATTGCGAAACGTCAGTGTGATAGTTCAACAATATGCGGACGTTGCCGGTGCCATGGAATGCAGGCAGAGGCGATGTCCGGAGCGGGTCCCGAGGTGGAAGTGCATGGTTCGAGTTAAGCGCATCGTACTGATCGCGGTCAATCCGGGGCTTCATATTGAGACATGTTGAGCAATTCGGATTTCGACCATCAGGTCATCGTCGCACCCGACCCTCGAGAAGATGTTGAGCAATTCGAGGTTCGGGTCCGAATGAGGCACGCCGAGGATGTTGCGCGTCCGGAGCTCGTGGGTGGTACGCACCCGAGGCCCGGGATGCTGCTCGCTTGGTGGCTGGCCCTAAGGGTGCCCCGGCGACGATTCGCACGGCCCGCGCCCTCTTCGGCATTGCCCTCGACGTCGAAGCGGGGGAGACTGAGGGTCTACGCACTCATTTGAAAGGTCCGGGTGGATCATGGACGTTCCGAACACCATTCCCGCTGAACTCGACCACCTCATCATCACGGTTCCCGACCTGGAAGCGGGGGTCGCCGCCGTCGAGGAAGCCACCGGTCTGCGTGCCGTCTCCGGTGGTTCGCACACGGGGATGGGGACCGCGAACTTCCTGCTCGGTCTCGCTCCCGCGCACTGGCCGGACGGTGCCCGCACCTACCTCGAGATCCTCGGGCCCGACCCGCAGCAGGAACCGCCCGCTGATGGGACGCTCCCGCTCGACGCGCACCTGTCCACGGGGCTGACCCTGCAGACCTGGGCCATCCACCCGCGGGCCTTCCTCGCAAAGATCGCGGCCGCGAACTCCGCCGGAATCGACTTCGGCGAGGTCAAGGACATGGCCCGCGATACCGCTGACGGCGACCGCCTCGAATGGCGACTGACCACCCGCTCCCCGCTCCCGCACGCAGGTGCGCAGCCGTTCCTCATCGACTGGGCCGAGTCGGTTCACCCCGCCGAGGCGGCCCTGCCCACCCTCGAACTCCTCGAGTTCCGTGTGGAATCCCCGGAACCCGAGGCGGCCCGGCAGGTGCTCGAGGTGCTCGGAGCCGGCGACGCCGAAGTTCGTCAAGGACCAGAGTGCCGCCTGCGGGCGAAGCTGCGCGGCCCCGGCGGTGTCCTCGAGTTCTGATTTCGCCGAAACACAAGCGGAGCGCCGAGACACAAGCCGGGCGTCGAAACTCAAGCCGGGCGTCGAGACACGGGATGAGCGCCGAAGCACTGCCGCGTGCACGCGTGTTTCGGCACTCAACCTGTTTCTCGACGAGGCGGCGGCTAGACTCGCAGGCGTGCTCAGTCGAAACCGCCTCGCCTCCCGCTCGCACCTCCGCGCCCTGACCTCCCTTGCCGCTGTCTCGCTGCTCATCGGTTTGAGCGGTTGTGCGCCCGCCGCAGACGAGGAGACCCGGCCGACCCCGAAGGCAGCCGAGACTGCCGTGGCATCGCCCGGCCCGAGTGACCAGACAAGCGGCCAGGCGAGCGACGACCCGACGGAGTCGCCTGCGCCGACCGAAACCGCGAACGTCGATGACGCCGGCGCGGCAGGAGTCAGCGAAGACGACATCGACGCTCACGGCAGCGGGAAATGGGATCGACCGGCCGAAGAGACCGGACTCAACCGCGACGGAGGCAAGACCTTCAAGGTTGCACTGCGCGTCGAAGACAACCTGCCCATCGACGTCGACGAAGCCGGCGACTTCATCATCAGGACCCTCCAGGACGAGCGCGGCTGGCAGGACATCGACGATGTCTCCATCGAACTCGTCGACGAGGGGCAGGACACGATGATCTCCATCGCCAGCCCCGACACCGTCGACGAAATGTGCCTGCCACTGCGCACCCTGGGCAAACTCTCGTGCCGCAACGGACCCAATGTCATCCTCAACGCCAAACGCTGGGTCGCGGCCACCGAGGAGTTCGATGACATCGTCCAGTATCGGCAGTACCTCATCAATCACGAGGTCGGACATGCACTGGGCCATGGTCACGAGTCCTGTCCCGGCCCCGGGGAGGCCGCACCGCTCATGCAGCAGCAGACCAAAGGTCTGCAGGGCTGCGAACCCAATGGGTGGCCCTCGAAAGGCTGAGTGCGTCTGAGGCTGTGCTGCCGCTCCGTGGTGAAGGCGACTGCCGCTCCGTCCGCTCCGTCCGACCGTCCGACCGCGTCCGCTCCACCTGGCCGCCAGCCCCTCATCGGGGCCGTGGCGGCGTGTGACGGCGACCTCAGATTCGCGCGGGAATAACTGCAGCGGATCTCCTGTTGATTGAGTCGTATACGCTCAACTCTGAAAGAGGAGGTCGGCTTTGGCCACATTCTTCGGACCCGCAGGTTCGGGTGGAGACTCATTCGACGAGTTCCTCGCCCGCTTCCTCCAGGGACAGAACGGAGCCCGCCGCGGGCGAGCCGTCGACATCAACCGCCTGCTGAGCAAGCGCAGCCACGAAGTCATCGAGGCCGCCGCCGAATTCGCCGGCAGGCACGGACAGTCCGAGGTCGACGCACTCCACATCCTCCGGACGATGGTCGATTCCGAACCGGGAATCTCCGCCGTGCGGCAGGCAGGTGCTGACCCCGAGGCCATCGCTCACAGCATCGAAGAGCGCCTTCCGGCGAGTACCGACACCGAGGTGGAATCCACACCGACGCTGACCGGTTCGGCCCAGCGGGCGCTGCTCGACGCCTACCAGGTGGCCCGCGCCTTCGGTTCGACCTACATCGACCCGGAGCACATCTTCTTCGCCTTCGTGCTCAACCAGGAGATGCCTGCGGGCCGCATCCTTGCCCAGGCCGGAGTCACCCAGGCGGCCCTGCAGGCAGGAGCCGAAGCAGCCGAGGCCGCAGGCATGCACCCCGGTCAGGAAGCCGACGGTGAGGACGGGCAGGGATCGGTGCTGGAGAAGTACGGCACCGACCTCACGGCGCTCGCCGCCGAAGGCCGCCTCGACCCGGTCATCGGCCGTGCCCACGAGATCGAACAGACCATTGAGATCCTCGCCCGCCGGACGAAGAACAACCCCGTCCTCCTCGGCGAGGCCGGCGTCGGCAAGACCGCGATCGCCGAAGGCCTCGCACGTGCCATCCACTCCGGCGATGTGCCCAAGCAGCTGCACGGCAAACGCATCATCTCCCTCGACATGCCCGGAATGCTCGCGGGCACCCGCTACCGAGGCGACTTCGAAGAACGACTGACCGGGGCGCTGAATGAGATCGCCGAGGACGGAGACATGATCGTCTTCGTCGATGAACTCCACACCCTCGTCGGCGCCGGCGGCAACGGCGAAGCGAATTCGATGGATGCCGGCAACATCCTCAAACCGCGACTGGCGCGCGGCGATCTGCACATGATCGGCGCGACCACGCTCAAGGAATACCGCACGATCGAGAAGGATTCAGCTCTCGAACGCCGATTCCAGCCGGTGATCGTGGGCGAACCGAGCGTCGCCGATGCCGTGACGATCCTCGACGGACTCAAGGACCGCTACGCCGAATTCCACGAGGTCACCTACACCGACGAGGCGGTCCGGGCCGCCGTCGAACTCTCCAACCGCTACATCACCGACCGGTTCCTTCCGGACAAGGCCATCGACCTCATCGACCAGGCCGGTGCCCGGATGTCGCTCAAGCGCGGACCTGGTGTCGACATCGACGCCCTCAAGCTCAAGCTCTCCGAGCTCGAGGCGGAGAAGAAATCCGCGATCGAGGTCGAGGACTACGAACGCGCCGGACGCCTGCGCGATGAGACCACCGAGGTGGCCGCCCGGATCGACACCGCGGAGAACCCGGGTGCCGACGCCGCGAAGACCGTTGCCGCCGAGGCGATCATCGACGACCAGGAGATCGCCCAGGTGGTCTCCCGTGCCACCGGAATCCCGGCGGCCCGGATGACGCAGAGTCAGAAGGTGCGCCTGGCGAACATGGAGGACGTCCTCCACGATCGTGTAGTCGGGCAGGACGAAGCGGTGACCGCGGTGTCACGCGCCATCCGCCGCAGCCAGACCGGGATGAGCGACCCCAACCGGCCGATCGGCAGCTTCCTGTTCCTCGGCCCCACCGGTGTCGGCAAGACCGAACTGGCCAAGGCGCTCGCACAGACCCTGTTCGATGACGCATCCGCGATGATCCGCTTCGACATGAGTGAGTTCGGCGAACGCCACACCGTGTCCCGTCTCGTCGGTGCCCCTCCCGGCTACGTCGGCTACGACGAGGCCGGGCAGCTCACCGAGCAGGTCCGCCGCCGCCCGTACTCGGTCATCCTTCTCGACGAGGTCGAGAAGGCCCACCCGGATGCGTTCAACCTGCTGCTGCAGGTCCTCGACGACGGACGGCTGACCGACGGTCAGGGTCGGACGGTCGACTTCCGCAACACCGTCATCATCATGACGAGCAACCTCGGTTCGGAGTTCATGTCCGGCACTCCGCTGGGCTTCGCCTCTGGTGCCGCCGAGGATGCGGAGAAGGACCTCAAGGCCAAGGTCATGGGTCGGCTCAAGGAGTTCATGCGTCCGGAGTTCATCAACCGCATCGACGACACCGTGATGTTCTCCCGTCTCGATCGTGAGCAGCTCCACGCCATCGTGGGCCATCAGCTCGAGGCTTCACGGCAGCGTCTCGAGGCTCAGGGCATCGGTCTCGATGTCTCGCCCGAGGCTCTCGACTGGCTCGCCGACGCCGGGTATGAGCCCGAATTCGGTGCCCGTCCGCTGCGCCGGGTGATCCAGCGCGAGCTTGATGACCGGATCGCCGATCTCCTCGTCACCGAGGCGGTTGGCGACGGTGGCCGGATCCGCGCCACCGTCGTCGACGGGGATCTCACGGTCACGCCCGAGGCCCGACAGGAGGTCATCACCGCCTGATCGCCGAGGCGGTCGTGCACCGACCGTCGAACCGAAGAGCCCGAGGTAGGAGGATCGCAGGTCCTTCACCCCGGGCTCTTCGTCTGCCGCGCGAATCACTGCGCCGCATAATGCGCGGTGCAGCACGAAGCGCTGCACCGCACCGCTGAGCCCGACGTACGTTCTCAGCTCTTCACCGGCTGTTCCTCGTTTGCGCCGAGGAGACGGTTGAGGACGAGTCGTTCGCACAGCGTCCACGTGGTCGTCGTCGCCAGGTAGAGAGCGGCAGCCAAGGGGACGAAGAGCGCGATCACTGCGGTGATGAAGGGCATGAAGCTCAGGGTCTTCATCACTCCCGACAGGTCCGGCATCGCCGGGGACTCGTGGCCTGATCGGGCCGGGGGAGCTGCGGGAGTCTCCGGGGCGGCGGGGGTGAGCAGGTGGCGGGAGAAGCCGGCGACGACGCCGATGAGCACGACGAGGATGAGGTAGACGGTGATCGCCGAACCGGTCAGGTCTCCGGCGCCGAGCAGCTTGACGAAGCTCGTGCTCAGGGGCAGTCCGAGGAACGTGTGTCCGAGCAGCTCATTGGTGTGCCCGCCGATCGTCGCGTTGATGAATAGTCCGTAGACGGCCATGAGCACGGGCATCTGTGCGAGCACCGGCAGGCACCCGGCGAAGGGGGAGGCGTTCTCCTCCTTGTACAGCTCCATGAGCTTCTGCTGCTTGAGCTCGGGCTGCTTCTTGTACTTCGTCTGGAGCTCGCTGATCTTCGGTGCGAGCCGTTTGCGGGTGATCCCGGCTTTGACCTGGGAGACTCCGACGGGGATGAGCACCGCCCGCACCAGAAGGGTGAGCACGATGACGGCCAGTGCTGCGCTGAAGCCGCCGGCTAAGGGTTCGAGGAAGGAGCTGATGCCGGTGACCACGGTGTATGCGGCTTCGACGAGCAGGCGGATGGGGAGGAATTCATAGATATTCATCTGGGCTGTGTCCTAGGGACTGGGCGCACTGCGGCGCGGGTGAGTTGGGCCGAATGAGGCCATCACCGTGACGAGGCAGGAGGACACTTCGCGGACGGATGCACCGTCGGTCGGGGAGATTCCCCGCGCCGAGGCGGCACGCGGGTTCCGTGCGAAGGGCACCCGGGTCCCGTGCGAAACGACACCCTGGCCCCGTGCGAAACGGCACCCGGGTCCCGTGCGACAGCGCGGGGGAAGCGTCGTTCAGGCGATGGCGTGAACGACGCCGGTCGGTGCTCTGGCCAAAGCCGTACCCGGAGTGCCGGGTTCTTCGGGCATCCGGAACTCGCGCACACTGCTGCGCATGTCCGGCAGCGACGGTGGACGCGTCGACAGCGACAGCACGCGCAGCAGAGCGATGCTCGCCCAGGCAGCGATCGGCGTCAGCAGGGCCGCGCCGAGGAGAGCCAGAACGATGAGATGAATGGGGGATTGGGGAACGACCGAGTCGAGATCGGAAGACAGCACGACGACGAGCAGCTGCAGAGTCAGCCACATATTCGCCATCATCTCGTCCCCTTTCCTGTGCGTCGATGCTAGCACGCGAGCCCGCGTGGCGGTCTCAGTCCTGCGCGTCGGCGGCGAGGTCCGGATCTCGGGCGAGACGCACGAGCGCGGCCGCGAACCCGGCGAGGTCCTCTTCGTCGACCAATGCGGCCAGCTTCTCGTCCTGCTCAGGCAGACCGGCCGTCTTCGCGCCCTTGCGGACGAGCGGGTCGAAGGCGGGCCTGACCGAGGGCCAGACCTGCTGGACCTCTCGGAGGAAGATGGACGCCCCGGTCGGACCGATCCCGGTGAATTCCTGCAGGAGCTTCGCAATCCGGCGAGGCTGCCCCTCGGCCTCATCGCGCAGCTTCCGCAGGTCCCCGTCCCAGCGGTCGATGAGCAGACCGGCGGCCTCGGACAGACGGGTGGCGGTGCTCTCGTCGTACCGCCGATAACCGCCGCGCCCGAGCGCATCGACTCGCTGTTGCCACGTGCTCGCGTGCAGGCTCTGCGGAGTTCTCCACTTCGCCGAGAACAGTTCGCGCGCGCTCGCGAGGGCGATGCCAGAGCTGATGCGCGTCGACAGGAGCAGGCTGAGGACGAGCAGCTGCCACAGCGGGGCCGGCTTGTCCCGGAGAGTGATCGAGGCCTCCGCGGCGAAGGTGCGACCGTGCCCATCGAGGAGGCGGCCGGCCCGATCTCGCTGTGTACTCATGCGGCCGATCCTATGTCCGAGCCCGGTCGAAGAGTCAAGGGTCGCCGGAGCCTCAGCTGCCGGTGTTCGTCCGCTCACAGCGGCACCGTCCCGCTTCCAGCGGATTTGTGCCCGCTACGCCGTCGCCAGGTCGCACAGTTGAGGCATGCACACACGATCCGCAACCAGCCCACCGATGTTCTCCGACGCCGACGAGTCTCCGCCGACGACCACGATCCCCGAATCCCAGCGCATGCTCTACGCCTACCGATCCGTCGTCTTCAACGGAGAGCTGCGCGACGAGAGCGGAATGGAGATCATCTCCCGCCTCGTCCTCCTCTCCGCCGAGGATCCGCGTTCCGATATCCACCTGTGGATCAATTCTCCGGGCGGATCCGTGCCGATGATGCATGCGATCGCCGACACCATCGCCGCCCTGCCCAATGATGTGGTCACGATCGCCTTCGGGTGGGCCGCCTCGGCGGGGCAGTTCGTGCTCAGCATGGGCACGACAGGGAAACGTCTCGCCCTGCCTCACGCTCGTATCCTCCTCCACCAAGGCTCGGGTGGGATCGGCGGAGCCGCCGCCGACATCGAACTCCAAGGCGACGACCTCCGAGAGGTCCGGGACTCCGTCCTGCAACGGATCGCCGAGGCGACCGGGAAGACGCACGAACGCATCTTCGAAGATTCACTGCGGGACCGGTGGTTCACCGCCGAGGAGGCGATCGAGTACGGACTCATCGACCGGGTCCTCACTTCCCCGGCCGACCTGCATGCCCAGATCGGAGGAGGGCGATGAGCCAGTACACGATTCCCAATGTCGTCGACCGCTCCGGGGGCAGCGAGAAGATCGTCGACGTCTACTCGCATCTGCTCGGAAACCGCATCGTCTACCTCGGCGTGCCCATCGACGACGGAGTGGCGAACACGATCATTGCGCAGCTGCTCCACCTCGATTCGGGCAGCCGGGATCTGCCGATCAGCATGTACATCAACTCCCCGGGCGGGTCACTGACCGCGATGACTGCGATCTTCGACGCCATGCACCACATCGGCGCGCCCGTGGCCACCACCTGCGTCGGGCAGGCGGTCGCGGATGCGGCAGTGCTCCTGGCCGCAGGAGAGCCCGGTCAGCGGGCGATGCTCGCACATGCCCGCGCAGTGCTGCGTCAGCCGCATGCCGAAGGTGCACGGGGCACGATTCCCGACCTCATCGTCGCCGCAGACGAGATCGTCCGACAGCGCCGAGAAGTCGAAGAGATGCTCGCCGGCAGCACAGGGCGGACCCCGGAGCAGATCCACCGTGACTTCGATCGCGACCTCGTCCTCGACGCCCAGGCGGCACGGGACTTCGGACTCGTCGACGTCATCCTCTGACTCCCTGCTCCCGCCGAGGTGGTCGGAAGTACTCCCCGAGGATGACGACGGCGTCGGGTGCAATGATCGTACGCATCGGCACTGCGGTCGTCTCACCTGCGATCTTCTTCGCGGCGAGGCGGCCGGGACCGCGCGCGGCCGCACTGGCAGGACTTGTCCTCCTCGACATCATCACCCTCAACCGACGCCGGTGGCGGCAGGCCGGGGGACCGCCGTGGGCGTATGCGGCACGAGAGGGGACGAGGAGCGCCGAGGCGACCCTGGCGCAGCGTTTCGCCGAAGGTGACATCGAGGAAGCCGAATACCGCGCCCGCCTCGAGGTGCTGCGGGCGAATCGGCTCGAGGCCGGCAACGGCTGAGTCGTTCAGGCGGCCAGAGCGAGCCGCACCTGACCCGCCGCCGGCGGCGAGGGTGCGGCTCGCGTCATATCGGCGGCGGAGAGGAGCGTGGTCGCGGAGACTCCGGAGGTCATGCCGACAGCCGCGAGCACGAGGATCTGCGGCAGCTGCAATCCGAGGACCGCTGCGACGGCCTCGATGACCTCCGACGACGGGTCCTTGAGTCCGCGTTCGATCTCGGAGAGGAACTGGGTCGAGACCCCGGACCGTTCAGAGACCTGTGCCAGGGTGAGACCCATGTCGGTGCGGCGCAGTCGGAGTGCGCGGCCGAGCGCCTCACGCCACAGCAGCGGCGGGGTCGGACTGTGCGGGAGCATGTGGGTCATGTGGTGAGCCTACGATCTGCAGGGCCGCCTCGGCGAGAGCTTCTGCTCTCAGCAGAGAAGGAACTTCGACGTGAAGTGACTCACAGGCATTGCGGAATCGGCAGCCAGTTAAGTTAGGCTGTCCTACGTTAATGTCGAGGAGTCGCATCAGGCTCCGACCACTGTCGAAAGGACAGGAATGTCAGTTCCTCACAGCCGCCGGGCCGTCATCGCCGGAGCGCTCGTTGCGCTCTCGCTCACCGCCACCGCCTGCGGACAGGGATCGCAGTCCGCGGAGGAATCCGGATCTGCCGATTTCGAGACCGTGACGATCAAGCACGCGCTGGGGGAGGCGGTCATCGAGTCCGAGCCCGAACGCGTCGTCACCCTCGGCCAGGGATCGACGGAGACCGCGATCGCGTTGGGCAAGACTCCGGTCGGTATGGAGGAATATGCCTGGGGCAGCGACGACACGGGGTACATGCCGTGGATCTATGAAGCCGTGAAGGAAAAAGGAGAGGAGCTGCCCAAGCAGTTCCAGGGCGACACGGAACTCGACGTCGAGGCCATCGCCGAACTCGAACCCGATGTCATCCTCGCCCCCTGGTCGGGTGTGACCGCTGAGCAGTACAAGCAGCTCGATGACATCGCCCCGACCGTGGCCTACCCGAAGCAGCCGTGGACGATTGAATGGGATGAGCAGATCACGACGATCGGGAAAGCGCTCGGTCAGGAAGAGGAGTCCGAGGGCCTCGTCGACGACATCAAAACCCAGCTGAAAGAGGCCAAGCGGGACGAGTACAAGGACCTCACGTTCTCCTACGTCTACAACTCGGGGCCCGGCACACTCGGTGTCTTCTATCCCTCCGAGCAGCGCGTGGCGATGGTCTCCGCGCTCGGATTGACCCCGGACCCGGTCATCGACGAGCTGAAGAAGGACTACGACGAACCGGGCACGGACTCGGCACTCATCGGTCTGGAGAATGCCGACAAGCTCAACGACTCGGACCTCATCTTCACGTTCTACTCCGATGCGAAGAACAAGAAGGAAGTGGAGTCCCAGGGACTGTACGCAAACATTCCCGCCGTCAAATCCGGCGCCGTCGTGGCATCAGAGGACCAGGCCTTCGTCACCGGGTCCTCGATCATCAACCCGCTCACCGTCCCGTGGACTCTCGAGCGCTACGTGCCGATGATCGACAAGGCAGTGAAGAAGCTCGACAAGTAGAACAGGGGGCCGGCCGGGAAGCTGGGCGTGCTCAGTCGAGCGCGCTCAGCTTCTGCCAGTCTTTCCAGCTGTAGACCCAGTCGGAGATGTCGCTGTCCTGAGTCGACAGGCTCACGTGGGAGCCGGTGATCTCGACGGGGTCGCCGAAGATCGCCGAATCGAAGTACTGCTTCGCCCGTTGGGTCGAGAGGTTGATGCAGCCGTGGGAGACGTTCTGCGAACCTTGGACGCCGGTCGACCAGGGGGCGGCATGGATGAATTCGCCGTTGTTGTGGATGCGCACGGCCCACTGCACATCGGTCTCATAGTCCCACTGCTCTGACTTCATCGTGTAGTCGGCGGCCTTCGACATCACCACGTGGGTGCCGTTGTACGACGGAGATTTCGGGGCGCCGAGGGACGCGGGGAAGTCCATCACCTCTTTGCCGTCACGGGTGACGACCATGCGGTGGGTCTTCGCGCTTGCCTCGACGACCTGTTTGCGGCCGATCTCGAAATCGAGGGTGAGGTCGTTCTGCCCCACGCTGTTCTCGCCCGTGGGCACATTCTTCAGCGGCACGTCGACGGAGACCTTCGAATGGGCGGGCCAGAACTCCTTCGGGCGGAAGTGCAGTCGGGACTGCGGATCGTCGTACAGCCATCCCCAGGACCCTTCGACCTTGCGCTCCTTGCCGTCCTTGTCGGTGACCTTCACCGAGAGTCTGCGTTCCACATCGTCGCGGAAGTCTTCGGACACGGTGGAGCCGAAGCTGAGGATGATGGGGGCGGCGACGCCGACCGTCTGATCGTCGGCGAGCGTCGTGCGCACCGACATCGGCGCGGCGGTGGTGGCACCGACGGCCACCGTGGTCTTGAGCTCGGCTTCGTCCCCGTCTGGTGTGGTGGCGGTGGCCTCCACGGTGTACTCGCTGTCGGCGACGAGATCATAGCGGGAGATCCAGGCGGCGGACTCTGCAGGGGCGGTGACCGCCTCGGCGCCGTCCTTGTCTTTGGTCTCGCCCGAGGCGGCCTCGGATGAGGAGCTGTCGCTCGGTTCGGAAGACGTGGACGTCGGGGTCGAAGAGCCCGCCTGCGCATCGTCATCGGTGTCGAGGGCGGTGCCGGAGACGTCGAAGAAGGTGCCCGGGTCGGCGGTGATGCGGGGGTGCTCCTGCTCGGTGACGGAGACGTCGGTGAGGGTGGCGTTCTCGACGGCGATGCCGATGCGCTGCCCGGCCTCGAGATCGAGCTCGTCACCGGATTCGACGACCTCTCCGAAAGCGTCGCCGGTCGGGATGGCTGCCGGTGCTGATGCGCTCGGGGCCGCGGTGGATGTCGCATCATCGGTGGGCGGGGAAGACGGGGCCGCCTCGGCGGCGGTCTCGGCCGAGTCGTTCGTGATGGCACCGACGCGGAAGACGGGATCGGCGGCTGCCTCGGCGGTCTTCGCATCTTCGCGGGTCGCGTCGGGGTCGGAGCTCGACGGCGTGCACGCCGTGAGCAGGGCAAGCACCGAAAAGGCGGCAATAGCCCCTTGGATCTTCTTGGGCAACAGGGAACCTCGTTCGAACACAGGGATGAGAGCTGCGAACAATGGTAATGAAGTGAAATCACGAAAGTATTAACGAAAGCGCTTCTCAACCCTGGAAATAGGCGACCGCGGGGCATTGTCGGCGGGACTGACCTGGGCCGACGGGGGAAAAGGGGAGTTGTGAAATTGTGATCTTCAGGCAAAAAGGACTCCCCGTGCACCCGCCAGAGCTCGCTTACCCTTGCTGCCTTCCGGCCCTGGGGGAGTTCACAAGATGACGCCGCACGGGGAGCCAGCGACCAGTCTAGTCGAGAGCGACCTCGGCACACAAAACGAGTGGGCGGGGCCAGAAGCTCGCGAGGCAGCGGGACCTGCCGTGGGCAGGGTTCTTCACCCGCAGGACGTGGGATGGTTCACACTCGGCCACTGCGATTTCGCATTGTCGTCACGACTCGGATAAGCTGGCTCGCGGAGGATTCGCCTAGTGGCCTATGGCGCTCGCCTGGAACGCGGGTTGGGTTAACGCCCTCAGGGGTTCGAATCCCCTATCCTCCGCCAGAGAAGTCCCGGATCGTCGACACGACGGTCCGGGACTTCTGCGTTGCAGAGACTGCCGGCTCGCATGTCGGCCGGTCCGGCTTCGGCCGCCCAGGGCAGGGTCAGGCTGCCTGGCACACCGGGCACCAGAACAGGTTCCGGCCGGCGATCGTGGTCGTGAGTATCGGGCTGCCGCAGATCCAGCAGGGCTGATTCTGACGCCGGTAGACATACACCTCACCGCCGTGGTCGTCCTCGCGCGGAGGCCTGCCCATCGCCTCCGGCTCATGTTCGGGTCGGACGGTGTCGATGCGACCGCGCCGACGACCGATCTCCATGAGTTCGACGGTGTCGTGCCAGATCGCTTCCGCACGCTCACGTCCGAGCGATTTGCCCGGAGTGAGCGGATCGATGCCGAGGCGGAACAGCACCTCGGCGCGGAAGATGTTCCCCGTTCCCGCGATCACGGACTGGTCCATGAGCAGAGTGGCCACGGTCGAGCGTGACCTGAGCACTCTGTCGATGAATCTCTGGGGATCGGCATCGGCGCGCAGTGGGTCGGGCCCGAGTCGGTCGATGACGGCAGCGACCTCGGGAGGGTCGAGCAGCGCACAGGTGTTCGGCCCGCGCAGATCGGCCGTGTTCACTCCGTCGGTGATCCTCCACCTGACCTGTCCGACGACCTCGGGCTCGCCGGTCAGCAGCCGCATCGTGCCGTAGATTCCGAGGTGGATGTGGACCCGGGCGTCGGTGGAGGCGAACCCGATGAAGAGATGCTTCCCCCAGGCGTCGGCACTCTCGAGCGCATCGCCATCGAGCAGATGGGCACCGGTGAAGCGTCCCTGCGGAGTGGACGAGGAGAGGCGATGGCCGGAGAAGAGATCGACGAGGTCGCTGGCCAGATTGTGGATCACGTGGCCTTCCGGCATAGCTGTGCTCTCCTTCGTCCGAGCGGGCGCGGTTCCGATTCATGCCGCGCTGGTGTCTCCGGCCAGCATATGATGCTGCACTGTCGACGACAGACGGGAGGCTCCCGGACGGATCGTCCGGGAGCCTCCCGTGGGTCCGGCGTGCTCAGCGGCTCGCCGCGGTGGTCAGTGCTGCACCGTGCGGTGCTGACGCAATCAGCTCAACTTCTCGGCGATCGCGGCGTTGAAGGCCTCGAGATCACCGGGGTTGCGGGAAGTGATGAGATTGCCGTCGACGACGACCTCGGAGTCCTCCCACTGTGCACCGGCGTTGATGAGGTCCGTCTTCGTCGAGATGAAGGAGGTGAGCTTCCGCCCTTCGGCCACCCCCGCCTCGGCGAGGATCCATGGTGCGTGGCAGATCGCGGCCACCGGTTTGTCGGCGGCGAAGAACGCCTTGACCAGAGCGACGGCGTCCTCGTTCAGGCGCAGGGCGTCGGCGTTGAGGGTTCCGCCGGGCAGCACGAGCGCGTCGAAGTCCTCGACAGCGGCCTCGGCGACCGGAACGTCGACGTCGAAGGTCTGTGCATGCTCCCAATCGCCTTCCATCGCCTGCAGCGTTGCCTCGGAGGGAGAGACGATGGACGTCGTCGCTCCGGCGTCGTCGAGGGCCGTGCGAGGGCTGGTCAGTTCGACCTGCTCGACGCCGCGGGTCAGCAGGAATGCGATCTTCTTGTCGGAGATGGCCATGATGGTGCTCCTTAACTGTTGTGGATTCTGTCTGTTGGGATGATTGTCGTCGTGGTTGTCGTGCTGGTCGGTGGTGCGAGCGATGCCCGGCGACTCAGCGGAGGTGGGCCCGCTGCTCATCGGTCAGCGGCTTCGCGGGGAAGCGCAGCAGGACCTTGCCGGCCGGGTGGGCGGTGAGCAGGTGCCGGTAGGCGTCCTGGACCTCATCGACGTCGAAGACTCGGTCGATGGGCACGTGGATATGGCCGTAGGCGATCGCCTCACCGAGCCAGACCATGTCGTCTCGGCGAGCCGTGGCCTCACCAGCGATGTTCACCCCGTACGTCTCCGCGACGGTGGGACCGGCACCGATCGAGACGATGCGCTCGGCCGGGACGCCGGCGTCGAGCAGGCCGTCGATCTCGTCCTCGCCCTGGGTCGAATACGCGGCCTGGATTTCGTTCGGAGCGAGTGTGCGGACGTTGTCCCACATGCCCTCTCCGTAGGTCACGGGTTCGACGCCGAGGCTGCGCAGAAGGGCGTGATTGCCCTGACTGGCGCTGCCGATGACGCGCGCGCCGAGGTTGCGGGCGAGCTGGGCGACGATGATGCCGACGCCGCCGGAGGCCCCGGAGACGAAGAGCGTGTCGCCCTCGTTGAGGCCCAGGTCGCGGATCCCGGACATCGCGGTGCGCCCCGTGATGTAGAGACCGCCGGCAGTGTCGATCCCGAGGCCGCGCGGGACCCGATCGAGACGGTCTGCGGGATCCTCGATGAGCAGCTGCCCGGTCTGTGCCTGCTTCGGCAGCCCGCCGTAGACGAGGTCGCCGGGCGCGAAGTCCTCGACGCCGGAGCCGACCTCGGCGACGACACCGGAGAAGTCGACGCCGTTGCCCGAGCTGCCCTCGACGGTGCCGAAGCGACCGCCCTGGAGCATCTTCCAGTCCAGTGGGTTGAGTCCGGTGTAGAGGACGGAGACGAGGACGTGTCCGCGGCCGACCTCGGGGGTGGCCACCTCGGCGAGGTGAAGCTGATCGATGCCGCCGTTGGAGGTGTATTGGACCCGTCTTGTCATGCTTTGCTCCTGATCGGTTGACGAATCGGTGCGGTTGACGAATCGGTGCGCGGATCCCGGCCAGTGCCGACGCCCACAGCAGGGATAACGATGAAGGAGGCGAACTTGTTCCATCTCAGGAATGACCGCACTCCCCGGACCGGGCCGGCCAGGGGAGTGCGGTGGGGATGCGAGGTGCTCGAAACGAGCGGATCGCGGGACGCTCGAGGGGAGCGGTTCGGGGAGGCTCAGATATTCGGGAACTCGAGGCTGTAGCCGATGCCGGACTGCGACGCCGAGGTGATCTTCACCGTGCCGTAGTGGTTCTTGCCGGCTGCCGTGACGGTGCAGTTCTGCGAGCCTCGGCGGGCGGTGATCCGCAGGTCCGCGTAGCAGTCGACCGTGTCGACCGTGGTGCCCTGCTCGGCGTAGGCGTGCTTGATGTCCTTCTCGAGCGCATCCGCGGGGATCCTGCCATTGCCGTCCAGGTCGAGTTCGACTCCCTCTTCACCGATCCGCGGACCCTGGTAGTCCTCGCCCGCGGCGCTGCCGCCCGAGGACGACGATCCGCTCGAGGTGGAGGAATCACTCGCCGAGGATGAGCTGCTCGAATCCGTGGATCCGCTGCTGCTCGTGGTTCCATTCGCAGCCGATCCGCTCGATGATGTCCCGTTCGAGGTCGACCCGTCGGCAGCGGAGTCAGACGTCGAGGTGGACGAGGAGTGAGACTCCGAAGTCGGTTCCTCGGCGGCCTGGGTGGTGTCCGTCTCGGGGTTCTGCGCGTCCTCGGACTGTGCGGGCTGGCCCTGCTGTTCCTGGCCCTGACCTTCGGGCCCGAACGAGATGTGCATATCGCAGGCCGAGAGCGACAGGGTCGCTGCGAGGGCTCCGGCGACGGTGATGGTCTTGAGGAGTGTCTGGGTCTTCATGTCGGCTCCTGGACTCGTGGTGAAGAGGTGTCGGTGCTGCGTACATGACAAGCCTCTCAGCGCGGGTCGGCGGTCAGGGGACGGTTCGTGTTCGCATCCGGTGACGCATGTTCCAGGTCGGACACATCGGCCTATTCTGGAGTGGGATTCCGACACGGTGAGAGATTCTTCGCAGCCGATGTCGAAAACCCTCGTCCGGCTGCTTCCCAGTCATGTCAGCGAGCACAGCCCGTGCAAGCGACACCGGAGAAGGAGACACAATGGCCAAGTACCTCATGCTCAAGCACTACCGGATGCCGAGCGAATACATGGACTACACCCCCATGGATCAGTGGAGTCCGGCGGAGATCGACGCGCACGTGGCGTATATGAACGACTTCGCGCAGCGGCTCAGGGACTCCGGAGAATTCGTCGACTCCCAGGCGCTGTCACCCGAGGGGACCTTCGTCCGCTCCGGGGGAGAGGGCCGGCCACCGGTCACCGACGGGCCGTTCCCCGAGACCAAGGACCTCATCGCCGGTTGGATGGTCATCGACGTCGACGGCTGGGACCGCGCCGTCGAACTGGCCGGTGAGCTCTCGGCCGCGCCGGGGCTCGGCGGCGAACCGATCCGGGAGTGGCTCGAACTCCGGCCCTTCCTCGGACAGTCGCCGACCGTGACGGAATGACCCCATGACCGCCGCGGGAGCCTTCGACGAGGAGGGGCTGCGAGAGCTCGTCCCCGCAGTGATCGGCATCCTCCGCGGCCGGGGAGCAGATTTCCCGGCCGCCGAGGAGCGCTGCTTCAAGCATTGTCCGCATGGCCGGACGATCCTCCCCGCGACCGGCGCGGGTGGCTTGTGACCGTGGCCTGGCGGAAGTTCCTTGACGCTGTGCGCTCCGAGACGGCGCGCACGCGGCGCGAGCAGCGGTTCGTCGTCGAGCAACCGGCTCGAGTGTCTGGCCCGTCTGAGCATGTGACCAGCGCTGATGACACTCTGGCGCTCTACTTTCTCTGCTCTCACCCGGACCTGTCTCCCGCCTCCGCCGTCGCAGTGACCCTCCGCGCTGTGGGCGGACTGACGACGCGGCAGATCGCCGCGGCCTATCTGGTTCCCGAGGCGACGATGGCGCAGCGGATCAGCCGCGCCAAGCGCATCATCGCCGACCGCGGACTCGACCGACCCGGCGATCTGTCGTCGGTCCTCCGCGTCCTCTACCTCGTGTTCAACGAGGGCCACTCCGGCGATATCGATCTCGCTTCCGAGGCCATCCGCCTCACCCGAACCCTGTTGACGATGACACACCATCCCGAGGCGTCCGGTCTGCTGGCTCTCATGCTGCTGCACCATGCCCGACGCGCCTCCCGGTTCGATGCCGAGGGCAGACTCATCGCGCTGGCCGAGCAGGACCGATCACTGTGGGACACGGACCTCATCGGCGAAGGCATCATGCTCCTGGGCGCTGCGTTGGCTCGCGACCAGCTCGGCGAATTCCAGGTGCAGGCCGCGATCGCAGCCCTGCACGCGGATGCGCAGCGGGTCGAGGACACCGATTGGGGGCAGATCGTCGATTGGTACGACGAACTCCTCGAACTGACCGACACTCCGATCGTCCGCCTCAACCGGGCTGTCGCGGTGGGTGAGGCCCGCGGCCCCGCTGCGGGACTGGCCCTGCTGCGTGAACTCGACGAGGATCTTCCCCGCCGCCAGGCCGTCGAAGCGCATCTGCGCGAACGCTCCGGTGATCTCCGTCGGGCTGCTGAGCTCTACGTCCGAGCCGCCGACCGGGCCGGCAGCTCCGCTGAACGGGACCATCTGCTGCGATGTTCGGCTCGGCTTCACGACGCACGCTGAGCCGACGCGAGCTTCGTCACTCTCAAGCGCTGCCGGCACGAGCGCCGCCGGGACCTCGGTTACGATCGACACGATCACACCTCGCAGTCGAAGGAGGCCGGCCCCGTTTGAGCCACGTCCAGGAGTTCTTCCGCATCTCACCGGCCGAACGCGATCACATCCCCGCGTTCCGGATCGCTTTGGGAGTGGCGATTCCGCTGCTCGTGCTGCTCGGCGTCGACCGCCTCGATCTGGCCATCTACGCCGCCTTCGGCGCATTCACCGGCATCTACGCCCGGTTCGAATCCCCGCGCTCGCGGATCAGGCGGCAGTCGATCGCGGCCGGTGTGCTCGTCTCCTGCGTCGGCATCGGAGCCCTGTTGGGCACGGCACAGACCAGCATCTGGGTGCTCATCGTCGTCACCGCCCTGGTCTCGGGGATCGGCGCGGTCATGGCCGTGCGCTTCCGCCTCAAACCCGGCGGGTCGATCTTCTTCATCTTCGCCACCGGGGCCGTGGGCTCGATTCCCGACGGGGCACCCGTCCAGGTGGCCGTGCCCGTCGCAGCCGCCTCGGCGCTGGTGTGCATCGGCCTCGGTGCCCTGGCCCACCGTGTCGGTGAGCGGATGCCCCGAGACAAGGAGACCTACGTCCGGGTGGGACTGTCACCCGTGGGCAAACGGGACCTGCTGGCCCATGCCATCCGCTTCACCATCGCCCCCTTGATCGCCGGCATTCTGGGCACCCTGCTCATCGATGTGCTGCCGCTGCTGTCCCACAGCTATTGGGCGATGGTCGCCGCGGTGGCACCGGTCGCACCGCCGAGGCGCTCCGCCCGCCTCAAGCGGGGTCTGCATCGTGTGGTCGGGACCCTCGGCGGAGTGATCGTCACCGCCTTCCTGCTGTCCTTCCCCGTCGAAGCCTGGCAGCTCGTCGTCTGGGTCATCGTGCTCCAGTTCCTCGCCGAGGTCTTCGTTCTGCGCAACTACTCCGTGGCACTGTTCTTCATCACTCCGCTGGCCCTGATGATGACGCAGATCGGACACCCGCAGCCGGTGGTCGAGCTGCTGACCTCGCGGGCCGTTGAGACCGTCATCGGCGTCATCGTCGGTATGATCGTCGTTCTCGTCGGCTTCGGCAGCGAACGCCGATCGGCCGGGTCGGCGATTCTCGCACCATCTGTCGATGACGACGACTGAAGCATCATCCTCGGCGACGACCACGAGGAGAACCTCACCAAGCTGCCGGCCGTGGCCAAGCGTCGTCGGACCGAAGCGTGATCCGGCCGGCTCTCAGCCGAGAGTGCGATGCCGCCCGATCGGCACCATGAGCGGCTGACCGGACACCGGATCGACGATGATCTGATTGGGCAGACCGAAGACACGCTCGACATTGGCCTCGGTGAGCACCTCGGCCGGTGTGCCGGAGGCATGGATGTTCCCATCGGCGAGCATGACGAGCCGGTCGCAGTAGCGGGCGGCGAGGTTGAGATCATGGAGGACCATGACGATCGTGACTCCGGAGCGCTGATTGAGCTCGGTGAGCAGATCGAGGACCTCCACCTGATGATTGACGTCGAGGAAGGTCGTCGGTTCGTCGAGGAGGAGGATGTCCGTCTGCTGCGCCAGAGCCATGGCGATCCACACCCGCTGCCGCTGACCGCCCGAGAGCTCGTCGACGGGACGATCGGCGAGCACAGCCGTGCCCGTGGTGTCCAGGGCGTCTGCAACGGCGAGGTCGTCCTCGGCGCTCCAGCGGGAGAAGGCCCCCTGGTGGGGGTGGCGTCCCCGACCGACGAGGTCGGCGACGGTGATGCCTTCGGGGGCGATCGGCGTCTGGGGGAGCAGACCGAGGATGCGGGCGAGTCGTTTGGCCGGCATCGAGTGCACCTTCCTGCCGTCGAGGACGACGGCGCCCGACCTCGGTGCCAACAGCCTCGACATCGATTTGAGCAGGGTCGACTTTCCGCAGGCGTTGGCCCCGACGATGGCGGTGATGCATCCGGCCTGAAGATCCAGATTCAGTCCCGCGATGACCTCGGCATCGCCGTAGGACAGGTGGAGGTCCTTCGCGGTCAGTGAGTGGTCCGTGGTCACAGGGAGCCTCCCGAACGGTTGATCCTGATGATGAGGTAGATGAGGTAGGGCGCACCGAGGATGCCGGTGATCACTCCCACCGGGTAGCGGGTGCCGAGGGCGAACTGGCCGACAAGATCGGCGACGAGCACGAGCAGAGCCCCGACGAGCCCGGCCGGCAGAAGCGGGGACGAGCCCGGACCGATGAGGCGGGCGGCGATCGGCCCGGACAGGAACGCCACGAACGCCACCGGCCCGGCCGCGGCGGTGGCGAAGGCGATGAGGCCGACTGCGGTGACGATGACGAGCGGCCGGGTGCGGGCCACCCGGACGCCCAGGGCCTCTGCGGCCTCGTCGCCGAGCTGAGTGATCGACAGGTTCTTCGCCTGACTGAGCAGGATCGGGGCGAGCGCGATGAAGGCGATGAGGACGGGCACCGCCGAGTCCCAAGCGGCGCCGTTGAGGCTGCCGGCCAGCCAGCGCAGGGCCTCCTGCAGGTCCCATTGCGCGGCTCGTGTCAGCTCCCAGTTGATGAGGGCATCGAGCATCGAGGCGATCCCGATGCCGACGAGGATGAGCCGGATCCCGGCCGCTCCGTTCTTATAGGCGAGCAGATAGATGAGCAGCGCCACGGCGAGACCGGCGGTGATGGCGACGACCGAGACTCCCGTGCGCCCCAGACCCAGGGTGATGATCGCGAACACGGCGGCCGCCGAGGCACCAGAACTGATGCCGATGATGTCGGGACTGGCCAAGGGATTGCGCAGCATGGTCTGGAAGGTGACCCCGCCGAGCCCGAAGCTCAGACCGACCAGTGCGGCGAGCACCGCCCGGGGCAGGCGCAGCCGACCGACCGTGAAGGAGGCTCCCGGCACCTGCTCGCCTCTGATCACGCCGATGACCTCGGCCGGCGAGTAGAACGTCTGACCGACCATGAGGCTGGTGAGGAAGACGACCACGACGAGCGCGGCGAGCACGGAGACGATGGTCGTGTATCGCCTTGCGCGCGATCTGCGCAGGCCGGCGACCGCCTCGGCGGTGGAACTGCGCTGGGTCAGACTCACAGGGACCTGACCTTCTGCCGACGGACGATGGCGATGAAGAAGGGGGCGCCGATGAGGGCGGTGAGGATGCCGACGTCGAGTTCGGCGGGGCGGGCGATGATGCGCCCGAGGATATCCGATGCCGTCAGCAGTCCCGCACCGGTGACTGCAGAGAACGGGATCAGCCACCGATGGTCGACGCCGATGAGCAGACGACAGGCATGGGGGATGACGAGTCCGAGGAAGCCGATCGGTCCGGCCACCGCGGTCGCGCCGCCGCAGAGGACGACGGCGCCGGCCGCGGAGACGAGCCGGGTCAGGCCGACGTGTTGGCCGAGTCCGGCGGCGAGTTCGTCGCCGAGGGCCAGGGCGTTGAGCCCGGGGGCCGAATAGATGCAGATGAGGAACCCGGCGAGGAGGAACGGTCCGACGAGGATGACCGCACTCATCGTCACTCCGCCGACCCCGCCGATCTGCCAGTCGCGGGCGAGGTCGGAGATGTCACCGCGGGGCAGAACGACGGCGCTGATGAAGGAGGTCAGGGCCGCTGCGGTGGCGGCCCCGGCCAGGGCCAGCTTGAGCGGGGTCGCTCCCTGCCTGCCCAAGGACCCGATCGTGTAGACGAATACCGCGGTGATGGCCGCGCCGATGATGGCGAACCAGATGTACTGGGTGGCGCTGGCCAGTCCGAAGTAGGCGATGCCGATGACCACGGCCAGGGAGGCTCCGGTGTTGACGCCGAGGATCCCGGGATCGGCCAGCGGGTTGCGGGTCACCCCCTGCATCACTGCGCCCGAGACGCCGAGGGCGGCGCCGACGCAGACGGCGAGCAGGGTACGTGGGATGCGTTTGGCCACGGCCGCCTGGTCGAAGCCGGTGGCCGAGCCGCCGTAGGCGGCGATGACATCGGCGAGGTCGACGCCGCGGGAGCCGATCATCGTCGAGGCGATGCCGAGGACGACGACGAGGGTGAGCGCGGCGAGCATCCACAGCAGGCGGACGCGAGTCGACCGCCGCAGCCGGGCGGCGGTCGACTCGATGGTGGTGAGTGCGGTCATCGCGATGAGCGGGTCCTACTTCTCGGCCGAGGCGGCCCCGTCGAGGGCGTCGAGGTAGTCGTCGAGGACGAAGGAGATCGACAGCGGAGTCGGATTCGCCGCGGTGCCCAGGGGGTCATCGCTGGGCAGGTTGACGATGGCGTCGTTCTTCACCGCCGTCATCTGTGAGAGCAGCTTGTCGCCTTCGAGGGTCTTGACGAGCTCGTCGTCGCCGTAGGTGACGATGATGTCGACATCGTCGAAGACATCGGCCTGTTCGGCGCTGACCGATGAGGAGAACTGATCGGTGTCGTCCGATGCCTTCTCGATGCTGGCCGGGGCCTTCATACCCAGGTCCTCGAAGAACATCGGACGGGTGTCGTGCGTGGTGTAGAAGTTGACCTCGGACAGATCGGAGGGATCGACGTGGGTGAGGAACATCGTCGATTTGTCCTTGATCGCCGGGTGCTCGTCCACGGCAGAGTCGATCTCGGATTCGAGATCCTCGACCAGCTGTTCACCTTCAGCCTTCATGCCGATGGCTTCGCTGTTGATCTCGATCATCTCCCGCCACGGGGTGCCCCAGGCCGTGTCGGGGTAGGCGACGACTGGAGCGATCTCCGACAGCGTGTCGTAGTCTTCCTGAGACAGACCGGAGTAGCCGGCGAGGATGACGTCCGGCTCTGTGTCGGCGACGGCTTCGAAATCGACGCCGTCGGTCTCGTCGAAGAGAGTCGGGGTCTCGGCGTCGAGTTCCTCGAGCCTGTCCTCGACCCAGGGGAGGACCCCGTTGCCGTCGTCATCGCCGAAGTCCGCCCGCGCCATGCCGACAGGGACGACGCCGAGGGCCAGAGGAACCTCGTGATTGGCCCAATTGACGGTGGCGACCCGCTCGGGCTTCTCCGCGATCTTCGTCGTTCCGAGAGCATGCTCGATGGTCACCGGCTGCCACGAGCTGTCACCGCCGTCGGCTTCGTTGGAGGAGTCGGACGGTGAGCATGCGGCGAGCATGAACACGGCGGAGGCGGCTGCGGTGAGAACCAGCGCACGGTGTGGACGGGACATCGTTTCCTTTCGGCAGTGCTTGCCCGCGGGTCGAGGCTCCCGGATCGGATGAGTTCAGGGGCCCGGAGCATGCGTCGCAAGGACCGGTAGCTTAGGTGTGCCTAACCATAGTATCCGAGGAGGCGGCCGGGCGCAATCAGGATATTCGGACACATGATTTCGCGGAACGGACAGGAGATTGCCCGACCCGGCCCAGCTGAGCGGTCGGCCCCGGCGGCGATCTCAGCGGCCGAAGAGACCCGGAGTGGTGCCGGTGATCCGCTTGAACGCGGTGGTGAAGGCGTTCGCGGACGAGTAGCCGACGTCGAGGGCGGCGGTCTCGATCTCATGGCCGGCGCCCATGAGGGTGACCGCATGTTGGATCCGAGCGGTCGTGATCCACCGGTTGAAACCCAAGCCGGTCTCGGCAGCGAAAGCGCGAGTGATGGTCCGGGAGCTCACGCCCAGCCTCCGGGACCACTCCTGCAGACTCGTCGGATCGCTCGGATCGTCGAGGACCGCGTCGACGATGGGTCTCAGCAGTGAGCTGCTCGGCTGGTGGACGAGCAGCTCATGACCGGTCGGTGCCATGACGTCGAGGATCATCGCCTCGGTCAGGGCATAGGACTCGCTGCTGACCTCGAGATCGAGCAGTCGATCGAGCAGAAGGCGGAGGAGATCGGTGACGGCGATCGCCGTCGGGGTGTCACTGACGCGGGGGCCGTCGACACTGAAATGGGCCGCGCGGAGGACGACACCGGCCGGGGTCCAGCCGGAGTGGGCGACGCCTGCGGGGATCCACATTCCCAGGGGTGCGGTGATCGTCCACGTTCGGGAGCCGACTGTGACGGTGCCGACCCCGGAATCGCGCCACAGCAGCTCATGCGTGGGGTGCGAGTGCTCGGCCCAGTACGTCTCCTCGTCCATGGCCTCCCGCGAGCCGAGGATCCTCGTCGGCATCGGGAGCTGGCCGGCCGCGTAGCGGGGAAGACGACGCTCCACGACGGACGAGGACGGTCGAGCCGTCGGGGAGCAGGGCTTGATCGTGGGCACGGATCAAGGATACTGCGGCATCAGTGCGCGACGAGGTCCGGATGCTCACGGTGGAAATCGGTGACCTGCTGCAGGGTGTGGCCGGCGGCGAGGAGCAGCTGCTCGTCGAAGTCCCCGGCGACGAACTGTGCGGCCACCGGGGTGCCGCGGTCGGTGAAGCCCGCGGGCAGGGTGATCGACGGCAGTCCGCAGCTGTCGATCGGCGCCGTGGGAACCGTCACGGCAGCAAACAGCTCGGGGCCGGTCGCGAGAGAGCTCATCTGGTCGATCGTCGGGGAGGCCACTCCGATGCCGGGCAGCAGGAGCAGATCGATATCGGCCATGAGGGAGCGCATGCGCCCGGTGAATGCGCGGCGGGACTCGAGCAGTCGGTGGTAGTCGACGGCGGTCAGTCCCTGTCCGATCTCGATGAGCCCGGACAGGTCGGGACCGTAGTCGCTCTGACGTGCAGGGTAGGTCGCGGCGTGGACCCCGGCGGTCTCGACACCGCACAGAGCCGTCCATTCCTGGGCCGCTTCGGGCAGGCCCGGAGTGCGGACGTCGAGAACGCGCCAGCCCAGTCCGGTGATCGTCTCGATCGTCGATTCGAGCATGGCGTTCGTCGCATCGTCGAAGTGCTCGGCGGCCAGCTCCCGGTCGAAGCCGACGACCGGGGTTCGCTCGAGTCTCAGATGCCGACTGTAGCGGGGCACCGGAGCCAGTGCCGAGGTCGGATCGTGCGGATCGTGTCCGGCGATGGTTTCGAGGATGAGTGCGGCGTCCCGGGCGCTGCGTGTCATCGGCCCGATGTGATCGAGGCTCGGGGCGAGGCCGAAGATGCCGTGGCGCGAGACTCGCCCCCAGGTGGGTTTGAGTCCCGTGACGCCGTTGGCCGAGGAGGGGAGGCGGATCGAGCCGCCGGTGTCCGAGCCCAGGGAGCCGAAGCAGAGGCCGGCGGCGGTGGCGACGCCCGAACCGCTCGAGGACACCCCCGTCCAAGTCTCGGAGTCCCAGGGGTTGACCGGCGTGGGCAGATCGGGATGGTGACCGGTGAAGGCGCCCTCGGTCAGGCGCAGCTTGCCGAGGATGATCGCCCCTGCCGCCCTCAGCCGAGCGACGACGGTGGCGTCGCAGTCCGGTTGGAAGTCCGCGTGGATGGTCGTGCCCGCCCCGGTCGGTGCATCGTGGGTGTACGCGAGGTCCTTGATCGCCAGCGGCACTCCGTGCAGCGGGCCGAGCCAATCGCCCCGGGCGAGGCGGTCATCGCGGTCGGCCGCCTCGGCGAGTGCCGTCTCGCCCATCACGGTGACATAGGATCCCAGCGCCGGATCAAGGTCTGCGATGCGGTCGAGCATCGCCGTGGTGGCTTCCCGGGCGCTCAGCCGTCCGGAGCGGATGAGATGGGAGATCTCGTGGAGCTCACGGAATTCGAGTCCGCTGTTGACCGAGGTGGTGCTCATCGTGCCTCCTTGCATCGGGGAGCCGGATCGCTCCGACTCCCCATGTTATCGATACGGGCGGGCCCGGTCACTCAGGCACACCCAGTTGCTCGATGAGGTCTCTCACCTGGGCAGACGGTTCAGCTGCCGGCAAGCTCCCGCAGCGCCTGAACGTGGGCGTCCAAGCGTCGCGTGCCTTCGTCGGTGATCGAGACCCAGGTCCGGGGGCGTTTGCCGACATAGCCCTTCTTCACCGCGACCATGCCGGTCGATTCCAGGGCCGTGATGTGCCGGGAGAGCACGGAGTCCGAGACGCCGAGCGAATCCCGCAGGAGTCGGAACTCTGCCCGGTCGCGGTTTTTGAGGCTGGCGACGATGCCCAGTCGGGTCGGATTGCCCAGGCCCGGATCGATCCGAGCCAGGGAATCGCCGAGGTCGGGGATCGTGTCGTCGGCAGCGTTGTTCTTCGAGGTCATGATCGGGTCCTTCGTCTCGGGCGGTCTCGCGGGTCTCGGACTCAGCGGCGCAGGCCGATGAGCGCGATGACCGGTGAGGCGATCCACAGGAAGGCGGCAGCCGCCAGCGGGACCACGGGCCCCGGTGAGATCGAGTCGGTGATGATCGCGGCCAGGGTGACGAGGACGGTCAGCGGCAGCCAGGTCAGCAGCAGAGCGGTTGAGCGTCGGCTCCAGCTCAGCGCCTTGACGAGGTAGACGATCATCGCCGGCACCAGCCAGGCCAGACCCGCACCGAAGATGATCAGCTGTGTCGTGTCGTCGTCGATGATGCCGATGGCGACGAGGCCGACGGAGATGCCTGCGGTGAGGACGAAGAGCATCGTCACCAGCGGCCAGGAGTCATGTGTTCGGGCCTGCTTCTGCGAAGCGTCGACCTGTGCGAGGAGTTCGTCGGCCTGCTGTGGGGTGGGGGTGGTCTCCATGCCTGCTCCTTCGGGTGGGCATCGCGGAGGCGATGCGGCTGAAAGTCATCTCAGTGTAACAAGTACTTTCCATTATGGAAAGTACTTTCATGCAGGAATCCCCAGGAGTTTGAGACAGGTGAAGGTGGACGCCCGGACGTCAGCCGGCCGAGGCGGCGACCGTAGCGGCGAGCTCTGTGGCCGCCTCGAGGTGGGAGTCGCTGACCTCACCGGTGAAGACGAGGGGGTCGAAGGCCAGCTTCCATCCCAGACCGGTGGTGATCTGACTCATCGCGGTCTCGGCGCCGGTCGTGTCATAGCCGCCGTGGATCCAGTAGGAGAAGGGCCGACCGGCCGTCGGCTCCCGCACCGCGTCATAGGTGGTGTCGAAGAAGTGCTTGAGCGCACCCGAGATGTACCCGAAGTTCGCGGTCGTCCCGAGCACATAGGCATCGGCGGCGAGGACATCGTCGACACTGGTGTCCAGAGCGGGTCGGACGGTGACGTCGATGTCGCCGAGCTCGGGCAGCCGCAGTCCGGCCAGAGCCGCCTCGGCGATCCGCTTCGTCGCCGTCGACGGGGAATGATGAACGAGCAGAACGTTGACCATGCCTCCACCCTAGCCCCGGGGACTGACGCAAGTCAGCCCCGATGTCTAAGGTGGGACCATGGCAGTCATCTTCGATCCCCTGCGCGACAGAACGCGTCCGGGGCCCAGCCACAGCGATGAGGAGATCATCGATGTCCTCACGACGCGTTTCGACACGTCGGAATGGGCGGTGCTCACGGGAGCGGGAATGAGCACGGACTCCGGTGTCCCGGACTACCGCGGGCCGGACGCGCAGCCGCGATCGCCGATGACCATCCAGACCTTCCTCTCCCACCCCGATCAGCGTGCCCGGTATTGGGCGCGGTCATGGATCGGCTGGCCGCGGATGCGCCGTTCCCGGCCCAATGCCGGCCATCTCGCCCTCGCGGGTCTTCCCGTGGCCGGCATCGTCACCCAGAACGTCGACGGACTCCATCAGGCCGCCGCCGAGGCGGTCGCACTCAGACGCGGCGCTGCGGGAGCCGGGCCGCTGCCGAGCCCCGTCATCGACCTGCACGGCAGCCTCGATCGGGTCATCTGCCTCGACAACGGCCACCTCGTCGATCGGGACTGGCTGCAGCAGAGACTGAGCGAGCTCAATCCGGGCTTCGCCCAGGAAGTCGGGATCGATCCCGACGATCTCGAGAGCGCCCCCGACGGTGACGTCGACCTCGAGGACACCGCGGGCTTCGTCATCGCCGACTGTCCCGAATGTGCAGGCATCCTCAAACCCGATGTCGTCTACTTCGGTGACTCGGTGCCGCCGGCCCGACTGCAGGAGGCGAACCGGATCTGCGATGAGGCGTCGGGGATCGTCGTGCTCGGATCCTCGCTCGCGGTGCTCTCGGGTCTGCGCGTTGTTCGTTCCGCAGCGAAAGAGGACAAACCCGTCGTCATCGTCACCGACGGGCCCACCCGCGGCGATGAACTCGCGGACTTCCGCTCGGTTTCGCGCGTCGCGGACTTCATCAGCGCGTGGGCTTCCAGGTGAGTCCAAGCCGGGGATGGAAGACTGGCGGACATGAGAGAAAATCTGGCCCGCGCCGAACGCCTGCGTCTCGTCGACTCCGCCCGCCGTGCGGGTGAGGATGCGCCCACTCTGTGTGAGGGGTGGACCGTCAGGGATCTTGCCACCCACCTCGTCATCCGCGAACGCCACCCGTCCGCGGCGCTGGGCATCTTCCTATCGAGATTCGACGATCGGAGAGAGGCGAAGGAGGCCGACTACGCGCAGACGCCCTTCGCCCAGCTGCTCGGCCTCGTCGCGGCCCCGCCGAAGTGGACTCCGGGTGCCTTGCCCGGAGTCGAGCCCGTGATGAACACGACCGAATTCCTCGTCCACCACGAAGACATCCGCCGTGCCGCCATCGAGTGGATGCCGCGACAGCTCTCCCGTGCAGAGACTGCGACCGTCTGGGCGCAGACGAGGGTCGCGCTCCTGCCTTTCGCCGCCAAAGCCGAGGGCCCCGTGACGATCACGGCACCGGGCTTCGGGTCTCGCACCGCTGGGAAGAAGCAGGCGGGGGACGGTTCCACGATCACCGGGGCGCCGCTCGAGCTGCTCCTTTACCTCATCGGGCGAAAAGACCAGGCCCTCGTCGATGTGCGCTGAAGCGCGCGGCGGCGACCTGCGCTGAGTGTCGGGATTTCCTCCGCCGAGGCGGGGGATTGGTCCATATCGGCGGCCACCGTGTTCTTCCTAAGCTGGTCTCAACAGTCTTTCGGAAGGAGACCAGACGTCATGAACGCCGCCCCCACCCCACTGCCCGGACAGCACGACGATCCCCACTCGGGACAGTTGGACGCTGCACACGCAGGACAGGAACTGCCGCCCTATTCCCAGCAGAACCCGTCCGGCGTGTCCCAGACCTACCCGGGCGCTCCCCAAACCTACCCGGGCCAGCCCCCGATGGCCTATGCTCCGCGCACCGATCCGCGCACCGAGGAGGACCCGGGCAAGGTGCTCGGCATCGTCTCACTCGTCGCGACTCTGTCGACCTTCCTCGGCTTCAACTTCCTCGGCCCCGTCATCGGCATCATCACCGGCCACATGGCACGCAAGCGTTCTCAGGACGCCGGTCGGGCAGACAACGAGATGGGCAAATGGGGCTTCATCCTCGGCATCGTCTTCCTCGGACTCCTCGTCCTCGGTTGGGTGCTCGGCATCTCCTTCGGCCTCGTCGGCGGACTCGCCTCACTGCTGGCCGGCTGACGCGAACGGGTCACGCCCTGTTGCAGTCGACCCGCCCCTCGAACGCCGTCATCGTATCGGCGACGGTGAAGCCGAGGTCCCGGTTGAGCGCGAGCATCGGATCGTTGTTCGTCGCCGTGTACGTCTGCACCCACCGCGCGGAGGCCGTCGCCTCCACAGCGGGCAGTTGGCGGAGGTTCGCGATCTTGAGGGCCCGTCCGATGCCCCGATTCCGATAGGCGCGGTCGACGAGCGTGTCCTCCTGGATGACGATCTGCGGGTCATGGGCCGAGACCATGATCTCCGTATAGCCGACGGCGAGGTCGCCGACATGCGCCATCGAACCGACCAGGGTCCAGCCCTGCTCTTCCATCCGCTCCTCGTGGCTGCGGATGGCGGCGGTGCTGGCATGGCTGACGGTGCGGGTGAGGTCGCCGACCGGGACGTCTTCGTCCATCTGCTCCCGCAGCCGCGTCCAGGAGGCGAGGACCTCTTCCGGGCAGCCGCCGATCCACGAAGTGACCGAGAAGTCCGGGTCCTCCTTGATCACGGGAACGGTCGTGGCGGCACCGGAGTCCTTGTACCGATCGGCATCGGCCTGCAGATAGGCGGGCAGGTCGAGCAGCAGCCGGTGCTCCTCATTGCCGATGCGCATGTCTCGGGACTCGGCGAATGCGACGCCTTCGGGGCAGTAGGTTTCGGTCTGGACGATCACCGAGGGGCGGTCGCGGTCGGCCAGGATCTGTTCGACCGCCTCGGCGAGGGCCGTACCGCAGCCGCGTCGGCGGCAGGCCGGCAGGACACCGAGTTCGACCTCGGCCGGGGAATCGGCGGTGACGTTGATCTCGGCACCGCCGACGGCCTCGTCGCCGAGGTGGGCGATGAGCGCGAAGTCCTCCTTGTCGGTGCGCGGCGTGGCGAACTGGCTCAGCGTCGTCTCGGGGCTGCGCCACCACGCGGCCGTGCGATCTGAGGTGTAGGCGACGCGCATGAGCTCGTTCCAGGCGAGCAGGCCGTCCTCATCGGCGGAGTCGATGCGTGTGATCCGAATCTCGGTCATGGCAAGAGTCGATCACGGGCGGCCCGGGTTTTCAAGGATGCCGGGCCGTCGCAGATGCTGTGTTCACACCGGCTGTGCGATGGCAGGGACGCGATGCGGTGTCAGGGCCGCGATGTTCTCATCGACGGTCGGGTCCGCGAGGGCCGTTCCGATCCTCGCGGTCATCCGGGCTGTCGGGGTCGTCCGGGTCGTCGGGGAGATCCCGGCCGGCGGGGGAGTCCCGAGGGGACGGCTCGGTGGGGGCCGCCTCGGCGGCGGGATCCTCGGCGCTGTCGGGGTCGTATTCGGGCAGTCGAGAGCCGATGTGCGCGCCGGGTTTGGTCATCACCCGGTAGATGAGAAATGCGCCGAGGCTGAAGACGGCGATGATGCAGAAGGTGAGGAAGATGACCGCACCGAGTCCGGGTTCCATCACTTGGCCATTCGTCGCCGGTCGAAGTAGTTCGCGAAGCGGGCCTTGAACGAGCCCATTCCCACCGATCCGCTCATCCGCACGAGGGGACGGCGGCCGGTCGGGACCGCGTTGACCACGGATTTCACGCTGCCCCAGGTCTTCGACAGTGCGTCGACGTTGACGGCCCAGTCGTCGGGGATGACAACGGTGACCGATCCCAGGCCCGCGATGATTTCGACGTCGATGGTCTCTAAGGCGGTCTCGACTTCGAGGAAGTTGAGTTCGATGTTCGACATCGCCGGTTCCAAGCGGATGAATGGCGGAACGGCCCAATTGGCGCGGCGGACCTCGGACTCCCAGCCGGCCCGAATGATGAGCGGATCTAACCGGTCCCGACCTTGGAGGGCCAGCGCGCGGTTGTCGATCGGTGAGACTGCCGAGGTGGGGCGGAAGCGATCGGACGGCAGTTCCGTGATGAGATCGGACAGGACTTCGTCGAGGTCGACCGGGAATTTCGCGGACTGGACCTTCTCCATCCGTTCGTCGAGTTCGTCGACCGTGATCCGTCCGTCCCCGGCCGCCTCGCGCAGAATCTCGATCGCTTCGTCACGTTCCCTGTGGCCGATGCGGAAGGTCTTCGCGGGGTCGTTCTCGTCGGAACCGGGGTTGGGGCGGGTCATGATCTCTATCGTGCCTGATCGCACGGCGGGCGACAAAGGCGGGGTGAGAGCGTGCCTTATCTCGTGTCAGCCGTTGGCATTAGGCTAGGGGACGTGTCCACCGCACTGTACAGAAGATACCGCCCAGAGACCTTCGACGAGGTCATCGGTCAAGAGCATGTGACCGATCCGCTGAAGGCCGCCATCGAACGTGGCCGCATCAACCATGCCTATCTGTTCTCCGGACCGCGCGGGTGCGGTAAGACCACCTCGGCGCGGATCCTGGCCCGGTGCCTCAACTGCGAGCAGGGACCGACGCCGGTGCCCTGCGGGGAGTGCCCGAGCTGTCGGGATCTGGCGAACGGGGGACCGGGTTCGCTCGACGTCGTCGAGATCGACGCGGCCAGCCACAACGGTGTCGATGACGCCCGTGATCTGCGTGAGCGCGCGATCTATGCGCCCGCGCGGGATCGTTACAAGGTGTTCATCCTCGATGAGGCGCACATGGTCACCTCGCAGGGCTTCAACGCTCTGCTCAAGATCGTCGAAGAGCCGCCGCCGCACATCAAGTTCGTCTTCGCCACGACCGAGCCGGAGAAGGTCATCGGCACGATCCGGTCTCGGACCCACCACTATCCCTTCCGACTGGTGCCGCCCGAGGCCCTGGGCAATTACCTCGAGGATCTGTGTGCTCGCGAGGATGTGAATGTCGCCAAGGGCGTGCTGCCGCTGGTCGTGCGTGCCGGCGGCGGATCCGTGCGCGACACCCTGTCCGTGCTCGACCAGCTCATCGCCGGCTCCGGGCCGGACGGAGTCGACTACGGGCGGGCCGTGGCTCTGCTCGGCTACACCCCGGACTCACTGCTGTCCGACATCGTCGATGCGTTCTCCGCCGGTGACGGTGCCGGGGTCTACCGGGCCGTGGAACGTGTCATCGAATCCGGTCAGGACCCCAGACGGTTCGTCGAGGACCTCCTTGAGCGCTTCCGTGACCTCATCGTCATCAACGCCGCCCCCGAAGCGGCCCATGCTTTCCTGCCCGAGGTGCCGCCGGACCGTTTGGAGCGGTTGACCCTGCAGGCCAACGGCTTCGGCCAGGGCGAACTCTCACGTGCTGCAGACCTGCTCAATGTGGGACTGACCGAGATGTCGGGAGCGACCTCGCCGAGGCTGCAGCTCGAACTCATGTGTGCGCGCATCCTGCTGCCAGGCTCCGGCCGCAGCCGCGATGCCGTGCTCAGCCGGGTCGAACGGATGGAGCGTCGCATCGGCATGTCCGCCACCGGCGTCGCCGCAAACGTGCCGCCTGCGCAGACTTCTGAACACGGGCAGGTCCCCGGACAGGCGGCGGGGCCCGGGCAGGGACCGGTGCCCGGCCAGGGGCAGAACACCGGTCAAGGCCACGCCGCTGGTCAGGGCCAGGCACCCGGCCAGGGGCAGGCACCCGGCCAGGGCCAGACACAGGGTCAGGCACCGGGTGGAGCGGACGGACGAGGCAACGGAGCGCCGACGCAGAACGCGTCAGCGGGACAGCCCAGATCTGCCGCTCATGACGATTTCGACGACATCGCGGCCATGGCCGTCGCCGCCGAATCGATGCTCAACGCACCCGCTGAGCCGCCTCAGCGACCAGAAGAGTCTCAGCCGGCAGAACAGTCTCCGCCGACAGCGTCTGAGAGGCCGGCAGAACAGTCTCAGCCAACGGCACCTGCGGAGCCGGATGCCGCAGAAGCGGGTCCGAGCTCGCCGGAACCTGAGCCGACACCGGCCCAGGAGCCGGGCAACCAGCAGCCCGGCCCGAACTCGCAGGAGGCCGAACCCGACGTGGGGCAGGCCGGACCCGGCCCCCAGGATCAATCCGCTCCGACGGCGCAGCAGCCGAACGCACCGCAGCCGAACGCATCGCAGCGGAACACGCATGAGTCGGTGCGGGAGCAGGCTGCGCCCGAGACTGCGCGCGAACAGTCGGCTCCGGAAGCCACCTCGGTGGCCGGCCCCGGCGATATCGGCGGAGAGATCGAAGCCATCCGTCGGGCATGGCCGAGCATCCTCGCGGCGGTGGAGAAACGCAGTCGACTGACCCGAGCGATCATCGCCGCCAATGCGATCCCGCAGTCGTTCTCCGACGGGACCGTCTACCTCGGCTTCAACAACCCTGGTTCGGTGCAGGGCTTCCAGCAGCGCGATCATGCGTCGAAACTGGCCGCGGCCATCAATGATGTGCTCGGCATCCAGGCGCGCATCGACATTGGAGAGGTCGGCCGCATCGGCGGAAACGCCTCGGGAGGCAGCCCTCAGGGCAAGGGATCCTCGGGGCCACCGATGAGCACTGGCGGAGGCAGCTACGGACCCGCTCCGACTCAGCGCCGCCCCAGCCCGCAGGAAGTTGCCGCAGTCGTCGGCACCCGTGAAGTCGACAAACCGCAGGTCGACCATGAGAAGTTCTGGGAACCGAGCGGCCCGACCCAGGGCCCCTGGTCCTCCGACGACGAGGAGGGAGACCAGCCGGGGCGACCCAGCGAACCGAACTCTGAAGACAGCCGCCCCGGCTACGGGCACACCACGGAAGCCGAACCGGCCGGACCGGTGACAGACGATTCCGCACGACGCGACGAGCCCGCCCCGTCCGGGGATGTCGCCGATCCGGAGACTGCGCCCCAACCGGAGGCTGCGCCCGAATCAGAGGCTGCAACCCGACCAGAGGCTACAACCCAACCGGAGACTGCAACTCAATCGGAGACTGCGCCCGAACCGGCAGGTCCGGTCGAACCGAATGTCGGTACGAATGACCCCGGACTCGGATCCGACGACCGTGAGATCGTCGTCCCCGACCTCTCCGATGATGACTTCTTCGGGGCATCGACCGACGAAGCACCCGAACCGGCGGGCGGCGACAGCTTGTCCGCTTCGACGCATGCGCCCTCGTCAGTCGAGCACACGCATGATTCCCATGGCCAGGCATCGTCGTTCGGCACACCGCCGCCTTCGTCGAGTGCACAGGAGTCATCGCCCACTGATGAGAACTCGCCGATGGAGTACGTCGAACCGCGGTGGGATGAACCGAACTGGCATGACGGGCCGACCTCCGCGCCGTTCGATGACGGTCCCACGGATGTCGACTCCACCAGTGCAGGCAGCGGAGCCGTCGACGTCGGAGCCGTTGTCGTCCCACCGCCGGACGATGATCTCGACTATCCGGACGTCACCGCGGCCCCCAGCGGTTTCGGGGGAGGATCCTCGGCACCGGACACCCCGCCGGCACCTCCCGCTCAGACCCCGCCGACGGCCCGGGGGAACGAGGCGAAGCCATTCAAATCCCGCTTCGCCGCACTGGCAGAGAAGCATGGGGTCAACACCTCCTCGCCGGGCGGATCCGGTTTCGGTTCCGACACCCCGACCAACGGCGGTGGCTACGGCGGGCAGGGCAGCGCCTCGGCGCCGGTGGCCAACCCGTACCCGCAGAATCCGGGATCGGATGAGGACGAGTATGATCCGGAAACGGATCTCGACGTCTCCGAGGCACCCCAGATGGGGGTCGACGTGATCGCGCGTGTCCTCGGTGGCGAAATCATTGACGAAAGAGAAGTATGAGCGCTGTCTACGAAGGTGCCCTCCAGGATCTGGTCGAAGAGTTCGGCAAGCTTCCTGGCATCGGGCCGAAATCAGCGCAGCGACTCGCCTTCCACATCCTCCAGACGGATGCGCAGGACGTCAACGCGCTCGCGCAGGCCCTCACCGACGTCAAGAAGCGGGTGCGGTTCTGCGAGATCTGCGGAAACGTGTCCGAAGAAGCCGAATGCACCGTCTGTCAGGATCCGCGTCGTGACCGGTCGATGGTCTGTGTGGTCGAAGAGCCCAAGGACGTCGTCGCCATCGAACGGACCCGGGAATACCGGGGTCTCTACCACGTCCTCGGCGGGGCGATCGACCCGATGGCCGGGGTCGGCCCGGACAATCTGCGGATCAAGGAACTCATGACCCGGCTGCAGGACGGCGAGGTCACCGAGACCGTCATCGCCACCGACCCGAACCTCGAAGGCGAAGCCACCGCCACCTACCTCGTGCGCCTGCTCGGCAGCCTCGGCGTGACCGTGACCCGGCTGGCCTCGGGCCTGCCCGTGGGCGGCGACCTCGAATACGCCGACGAAGTCACCCTGGGTCGGGCATTCTCCGGCCGCCGCGAAATCGACTGACCACCTCGGCGACGGATCCGGACCGTCGTCGCCCTGCCCGGATCGCCCCTTTCGGACCCCCTTGTATAACAATTTCTGAACGGGGACTGAACGGTCGGTGGCCACCCCTCGCTTCGCCCATGTACACGGTGATCGGACGGGGTGGAGACGAGCGGTGTCGGGCCCGGTCAGGCGGTGTCTGAATGGCGGGCGAAGGTGAACCGCAATGACCTACCTCATACAATGGTCGAGGTGCCGGGAGCCCGACACGGCTGAAATCCTGATCGATGAAGCACGAGACCTCCATGCGTGGAACCATGGAATCGATCGCCTGGCACGGAACTTATCAGCGATAAGGAAGATACTGCAGTGAGCATAGTCGTCCAGAAGTTCGGTGGGTCCTCGGTAGCCGATGCGGAATCGGTCAAGCGGGTGGCCAAACGAATTGTCGAGTACCGTCAAGCCGGCCACGAAGTAGTAGTTGTGGTGTCGGCCATGGGTGACAGTACCGATGATCTCATCGACTTAGCCCAACAGGTTTCCCCCATGCCACCCGCCCGCGAACTCGATATGCTGCTGACCGCCGGTGAGCGCATCTCGATGGCGGTCCTGGCCATGGCGATCGCCAATCTCGGCTTCGAAGCCCAATCCTTCACCGGCTCCCAGGCCGGAGTCATCACCGATGAGCAGTTCGGCAAGGCCCGCATCATCGATGTCACCCCCGGCCGGATCCGGTCCTCCCTCGACGAGGGATACGTTGCCATCGTCGCGGGGTTCCAGGGAGTCAGTCAGACCGCGAAGAACATCACCACGCTCGGCCGCGGCGGCTCCGACACCACGGCTGTGGCGTTGGCCGCGTCCCTCGATGCCGATGTGTGTGAGATCTACACCGATGTCGATGGTGTCTTCACCGCCGACCCGCGGATCGTGCCCTCGGCGCGCAAGATCGATGAGATCGGCTACGAGGAGATGATGGAGATGGCCGCCTCAGGCGCCAAGGTCCTCATGCTCCGCTGCGTCGAATACGCCCGCCGCTACAACGTGCCTGTGCACGTGCGGTCCTCATTCTCTCGCAACCAAGGTACCTGGGTGACCGATTCACCCATCCCCGAAGCCTTCCGACAGGGACGGGGTTCCTCGACCCCGGCAGCGGAATCAGAAACGGAGTCCACCATGGAACAGGCAATCATCTCCGGCGTCGCCCATGATCGCTCGGAAGCCAAAGTCACGATCGTCGGTGTTCCCGACGTCCCAGGCAAGGCCGCCGAGATCTTCAAGACCTTGGCGAAGCAAGAAGCCAATATCGACATGATCGTCCAGAACATCTCCACCCGCGAACCGGGCAAGACGGACATCTCCTTCACCCTGCCCATGGCCGACGGTGCGAAGGCACTCGAAGCCCTCGACGCGGTGAAGGCCGAGATCGGCTTCGACCAGGTTCGCTACGACGACCAGATCGGCAAGCTCTCCGTCGTCGGTGCCGGAATGCGGTCCCACCCGGGTGTGACCGCGACCCTGTTCGAGGCACTCAGTGAAGCCCAGGTCAATATCGACATGATCTCCACCTCGGAGATCCGCATCAGCGTCGTCACCCGAGCAGATCTGCTCGACGACGCGGTCCGTGCCGCCCACGCCGCCTACGGACTCAACAGCGAAGACAACGAAGCCGTGGTGTACGGAGGTACCGGACGATGAGTGTGGATGTTGGAGTAGTCGGAGCCACCGGCCAGGTCGGAGGCGTCATGCTCGACCTTCTGGCCGACGATCCCGGATTCGAGATCGGGACCCTGAGGCTGTTCGCCTCGGCCCGTTCGGCTGGGAAGACCATCGACTTCAAGGGTCAGCCGATCACCGTCGAGGATGCCGCCCAGGCGGACCCGAGCGGACTCGACATCGCCCTGTTCTCCGCGGGTGGGGCCACCTCCCGGGCACAGGCCGAACGTTTCGCCGCCGCCGGCGTCACCGTCGTCGACAATTCCTCGGCCTGGCGTTCGGACCCGGAGGTCCCGCTGGTCGTCAGCGAGGTCAACCCCGAGGCCCTCGATGAGCTGCCCAAGGGCATCATCGCGAACCCGAACTGCACGACCATGGCCGCGATGCCCGTGCTCAAGGCTCTCCACGCGAAGGCCGGTCTGACCCGTCTCATCGTGTCCACGTACCAGGCGGTGTCCGGTTCGGGACTGTCGGGAGTCGAGGAGCTCGCCGGGCAGCTCGAAGCCGGCATCTCCGATGCCCGCAAGCTCACCACCGACGGCACCGCGGTGACCCTGCCGGAACCGGACAACTACGTCGAACCGATCGCGTTCAACGTCCTGCCGATGGCCGGAGCGGTCGTCGACGACGGTCAGAACGAGACGGACGAGGAGAAGAAGCTGCGCAACGAAAGCCGGAAGATCCTCGGCCTGCCCGAGCTTCTTGTTGCCGGCACCTGCGTGCGCGTGCCGGTGTTCACCGGACACAGCCTGAGCATCCACGCCGAGTTCGACTCCGAGATCAGCCCCGAACAGGCGACGGAGATCCTCAGCCAGGCTCCCGGCGTTGCCCTCGACGACGTGCCGACGCCGCTCAAGGCTGCCGGACAGAACGTGAGCTTCGTCGGTCGCATCCGCGCCGACCAGTCGGCTCCGGCCGGCAAGGGGCTCGTCCTCTTCGTCGCCAACGACAACCTGCGCAAGGGCGCGGCGCTGAACACGGTGCAGATCGCTGCGCTGCTGGCCGCCAAGCTCGAAGCGAAGGCCGCCTGACCGGCACTGTGACAACCGGCAACTGACTGCTGAAGGCCGAAGAAGCCGGTCGCCGACTGCTGAAGACTGAAGGCAACCGTCAACTGACCGCTGAGGGCCGAAGAAGCCGGTTGCTGGCCGGTGGAGGCTGAAGAAGCCGGTCGCCGAACGATGAACCGCCCGGGAGGAGACTCTCGGGCGGTTCTGCGTCTCGCGAGAGAGGAGTCTGGTCGCTCAGGTAGCGCGAAACGCGAAAAACGTTCCGCCAGCGGCGCGCTTTTCGGGCTTCGCGCTACTTGAGCCGGATTTCGCGCTGGTTGCTTCGAGCTTCGCGCTACTTGAGCTGGGATTTGCGCTACTGGAGTCGAGCTTCGCGCTGCTTGAGAGACAGAAGAGGGCAGGTGCGGACGAGACATCTCCCTGGCGACGGGTGACGCATAAATGCGTTGCTATATATAAATATTTATATTAGTGGCCGACCCTTCATCTGAGTATCGTCGACGATGTCGCAAACACACCACCGCCTCAGAAAGGCCCCTCATGCCAGCTTCCCGCATCGTTCTCACCACCGGAGCCATCGCGGCCTCCACGGCGTTGGTCCTCAGCGGCTGCGGGGGAGGCTCCTCCGACTCGGACTCGAGCCAATTGCGCGTAGTGACCTCGACGAACGTCTACGCCGACATCGTCTCTCAGGTCGCCGGCGACTTCGCCGACGTCAGCCCGATCATCGACGATCCGAACCAGGACCCGCACTCCTACGAGGCGACCACCCAGGACCGCCTCAAACTCTCGAAGGCCGACCTCGTCGTCGAGAACGGCGGCGGCTACGATGCGTTCATGACCACGATGCTCGAAGCTTCGGGCACTGAAGTCACGACCATCGACACCGTGGCGATCTCCGGTCTGCCCGGCTCCGAAGGTCTCGGCAATGAGCCGCACGACCACGACCATGGTGAGGGCGAGGAGGACGAAGAGGCCCACGGCGGCGGACACACCCACGACGATGACGAACACTCGGAAGAGGGCCACGACCACTCCGAGGAAAGCGATGATCATGAGGGTCACGACCACGATCACGGATCGTTCAACGAACATCTCTGGTACTCGGTGCCGACGATGACGAAACTCGTCGACGAAGTGGCGACCCACCTCGGCGAGGAACTGCCCGACCACAAGGACGAGTTCACAGCGAACGCGAAGGACTACAAGTCCGAACTCGACGAGCTGCAGACCGACATCGATGCGGTGAAGAAGGACCACGGTGGAGAGAAGGTCGCGGCGACCGAGCCTGTGCCGCTGTGGCTCTTTGCCGACATGGGGCTGGAGAACGTCACCTCCGAGGAGTTCCTCGCGGCCGTCGAAGAGGGCAATGATGTGCCGCCGCTGGTGCTCAAAGCCGCGCAGAAGCAGATCTCCGACGGGGAAGCCGTGCTGCTTGGATACAATACTCAAGCGGCCGGTCCGCAGGCGGAAGCGCTCAAGGCCACGGCCGAGAAGTCCGATGTTCCGATCATCGACCTCGGCGAGACCATGCCGGAAGGTGAGCACTACGCGGACTGGATGGGCGACTACATCACCGAAATCTCGACAGCACTCGAAGGACACAAGCACTGACTATGGCCAAAGAATCCGACGCTTCCGCACCCGCAATACCTCGGGAGCCGGTGATTCGACTGCGCGATGCCGAACTGCGGTTCGGCCCGCGCGTGCTGTGGCACGACCTGGACCTCGACGTCGCGCCGGGGGAGTTCATCGCCGTCCTCGGACCCAACGGCACCGGCAAGACCTCCCTGCTCAAGGTGCTGCTGGGACAGAACTCCCTGTCGTCGGGCACCGCCGAGGTGGCTGGGGCCGCGGTGCATTCGGGGAATCCGGCCATCGGCTACATTCCCCAACAGCGCGGAATCGACCCGCACACACCGATGCGCGGCCGGGACCTGGTCCGAATGGGCATCGACGGCCATCGGTGGGGGATGAGCCTGTTCTCACGGGGTCGGCGGAAGAAGGTCGACGAACTCCTCGCCGCCGTCGGCGCCACCGACTATGCGGATGCGCCCGCGGGCACCGTCTCCGGAGGTGAGCTGCAGCGGCTGCGGGTGGCGCAGTCCCTGGCCAATGACCCATCCGTGCTGCTGTGCGACGAACCGCTGCTGTCCCTGGACATGCACCATCAGAAGGTCGTCGCGTCGCTGCTCAACGAACAGCGGGTCCGACGGGAGGCCGCGGTCGTCTTCGTCACCCACGAGATCAACCCGATCCTGCCCTATGTCGATCGGGTGCTCTACATCGTCGGCGGGCACTTCCTCGTCGGCACCCCCGAGGAAGTGATGACCACCGAATCCCTGTCCCGCCTCTACGGGTCCCCGGTCGACGTGGTCAGGGTCGGCGGTCGCCTCGTCGTCGTCGGCGGGGAAGAGGAATGCGTCGACCACCACGATCTGCCCGATGACTCCTTCGACATCGACGGGACGGTGGTGAACCGATGAGCGTCTCCGAGATCTTCGCCAACCTCTTCACCTTCGAGGACTACGGCGAACTCGTCGCCCTCCTATCCAACTCGCTCATCGCCGCCGCGCTGCTCGGCGTCGTCGGCGGACTCATCAGCGTCTTCGTCATGGCGCGGGACATTCCCTTCGCCGTCCACGGAGTCTCCGAGCTCTCCTTCGCCGGAGCTGCCTTCGCCCTGCTCATCGGCTTCGACGTCGTGGTCGGCTCGATAGTCGGATCAATCCTCGCGGCACTCATCATCGGCATCGGTGGGGCCAAGGATTCGGAGAAGAACGCCATCATCGGTGTCCTCATGCCCTTCGGCCTGGGGCTGGCGATCCTCTTCCTCACTCTCTACGACGGGCGAGCGGCGAGCAAGTTCGGGTTGCTGACCGGGCAGATCGTCGCGATCACTCCGGGCCAGATCCTCACCCTCATCATCTGTGCCCTCGGGGTGCTCGTGGTGTTGGCGATCGTGTGGCGTCCGCTCATGTTCTCCAGCCTCGACCCGCAGGTGGCCCGAGCCAAGGGAGTTCCGGTCTCGGTGCTCACCATCGTCTTCATGCTCACACTCGGGCTGGCGGTGGCACTGAGCGTGCAGGTCGTCGGAGTCCTCCTCGTGCTCGCGCTGCTCATCACCCCGGCCGCCGCCGCTACACAGCTCTCGGCCTCGCCGGTGTGGGTGCCGGTGCTCAGTGTGATCTTCGCCGTCACGGCCTCGGTCGGCGGCATCCTCATCGCTCTGGGCTCACCGGTCGTGCCGATCAGTCCCTTCGTCACGACGATCTCGTTTCTCATCTACATCATCTGCCGCCTCGCCGGAGGCCGGCGGATGAAAGCCCTGCACCGTCGCCGCGCCGCGCGGGCCGCGAAGGAGCACAACACTCCCGTCACCACCCCCTAATTGCCACCTGACGGCGGCCCAGCAACTTCGCGCGAGGTTGCTGGGCCGCCGTCAGGTGGTTCGGGGAGCGGATAGAGTTGGGGAAATGAAGAAGCGTGCTCTCCTCGCCGGTGCTCTCGCCGCTCCCACGGCCGCCGGCATCTGGGGTGCGGCCATCGAACCGCACCTCTTCGCGATCCGTCACCACACCCTGCCGCTCCTGCCCGCCGGGGCGGAGACCATCCGGGTCCTCCACGTCGCCGACCTGCACCTGGCCCCCTGGCAGAAGCATCGCGCTTCCTGGGTCAAGGCGCTCACCCGCCTCGAACCCGACCTGGTGGTCAACACCGGTGACAACCTCTCAGCCGACATCGTCCCGACCGTCCTCGATGTCTTCTCCGGACTCCTCGACGTTCCCGGCGTGTTCGTGCTCGGTTCCAACGACTTCTTCTCCCCACAGGCGAAGAATCCTGCGAAGTATCTGCGCTCACCATCGGAAGTCAAACACCGGGTCGAACCCGACCTCGACGTCAAGGCCCTCATCCGAGGATTCGAAGGCACGGCCGGCAGCCCGGTTGCCGACCCAGATGGCAGCGGCTCCGCGGTGGGGAGCGGTTGGCATTTCCTCGACAACGCCGAGGCGTCCCTGACGATCAAGGGCACCCGCATCGACTTCCGCGGACTCGGCGATGCCCATATCGATCGTGACCGAATCAGCTGGAGTGGGGGAGAGCCGGGCGAGGGGACCCTCGACTTTCCGCGCTTCGACTCCGCCGCCGGACTCAAGGTGGGTGTCACCCATGCCCCGTATTCGCGGACCTTGGAGGCGTTCGCCACGGCCGGGGCGGATCTCATCATGGCCGGGCACACCCATGGCGGACAGATCCGCGTGCCCTTCTGGGGCGCGCCCGTGACGAACTGCGATCTCGACCGGACACGCGCGAGAGGCGTTTTCGCCTACCGGGAAAGCCGCGTGGCGATCTCGGCCGGTCTCGGGTTCTCACCCTACTCACCAGTGCGTTTCGCCTGTCGGCCGGAAGTCAGCGTCCTCGAACTCGTCGCGAAGGCCTGACCCATTCAGCGGTTTCTGAAGATTTGCACAAGGCCTATTCGTTAAACTGGTTCGCATGGTGTCTCCTGAGTCAAATCCCACTCCGACCAAAATGGGCGCGTTCATGCAGTTCGTGGCCGTCAGCGCGGTCGCCGGCATCGTCGCCGCCGGTCTTGCCATCCCCGGAGTCGGCGTAGCCACAGCCAGTGCGAACAGTGCGGTCGAGATCTTCGATTCTCTTCCGGCCACCCTGGAGATCAAGGACCTCGGCGAGAAGTCGACGATGCTTGCCTCCGACGGTTCCGAGATCGCGGAGTTCTATTGGCAGAACCGCCAAGAGGTGCCCCTCGACAAGATTTCAGAAGACATGCGGAACGCGACGATCGCGGTCGAAGACTACCGGTACTTCGAGCACGGCGGCGTCGACATCGAGGGCATCGCCCGTGCAGCGGTGCACAATATGGTGTCCTCGACGACTCAGGGCGGATCGACCCTGACCCAGCAGTATGTGAAGAACGTGCTCGCAGAGAATGCCCACGCCGAGGAGGACTCCGAAGGTGTGGCAGCAGCGAAGGAATCTGACGGCACTGCCGGATACGCGCGTAAGCTGCGCGAGGCCAAGCTCGCTGTCGCGGTTGAGAAGAAGTACGACAAGAAGGAGATTCTCAACCGCTACATGAACATCAACAACTATTCGGGTTCCCCGAACGTCTACGGCGTCGAAGCTGCCGCTTATCGATACTGGGGAATCCACGCCAAGGATCTCAACATCCAGCAGTCGGCGATGCTGGCAGGAATCGTGCAGAACCCCTCGGCGTTCAACCCGCAGCGGTTCCCCGACCAGGTGCTCAAGCGCCGCAATACGGTGCTCGGGCAGATGCTCAAGTACAAGCACATCACCCAGAAGGAATACGACAAGGCGGTCAAGACCGACCTTGATCTCGATCTGCATGAGACCCCGAACGGCTGTTCGTCGGCGAAGAGCAATGCGCAGTTCTTCTGCGACTATGTCGAGAATGTCATCAAGAACGACGAGACATTCGGAAAAACCGTCGAGGAGCGCATCGCGTTCCTCCAACGCGGTGGTCTGACGATCAAGACCAGCCTCAAGCCGGACATCCAGAAGATCGCGGACAAAGAGGTCAAGAAGCGCGTCCCCGTCGGCGATCCCTCCGGCGCCGGTCACGCTCTGGTGACGATCGAGCCGGGCACCGGTGAGGTCATCGCCATGGCCGAGAATCGTGAGTACACGGTTGGCGACGTCAAGAAGAAGGATAGGTACAAGAAGACCTCGATCAACTACACGGTCGACAAGAGGCACGGCGGAGGCGGCGGTTTCCAAGTCGGTTCGACCTGGAAGCCCTTCGTGCTGACAACCTGGCTGAAGTCGGGCAAGAGTCTCAACGCGACCGTGAACGCGACGAAACGGAACTTCCCGGCCAGTTCGTGGAAGTACGACGGCTGCCCGAGTATGGCCGGAGACTGGGACCCGAACAACGCCGGTGACGGTAAGGGCAACGGGTCGATGACGGTGCTCGACGCCACGAAGCATTCGGTCAACACCGGCTATGCCGCAATCGGCAACCAGCTGAACATGTGCAAGATCATGGATACGGCTATGGATCTGGGCATCCGCTACGGCAGCGGCGAGTCGCTGGACTATGAAAACAAGTCCGGCTTCATCCAGGCGCTGTCACCTTCATCGATCCTCGGTACGACGGAGACCACTCCGATCGCTATGGCCGCGGCCTACGCAACCTTCGCGAATGAAGGTGAGTTCTGCGGACCGAAGCCGATCACCGAGATCAAGGACCGCAAGGGCAAGAAGCTCGACGTTCCGGGTGAAGGCTGTAAGCGCGTGCTCGATAAGGAAGTGGCCAAGGGCGTCGCCTACGCCCTGACCCAGACCTTCAACGGCGGTACGACGAGCTCGCTGAAGATCGGCGTTCCTGCCGGTGCCAAGACCGGTACGACGAACTTCGAAGTCGGCCACACCTGGCTGCTCGGATTCACCAAGACCCTGGCGACCGCGGTCTGGACCGGTGATCCCAATGGAACGCGGGACTGGAGAACCAACGGTGCCGGTGCGGTCCGTGGCCAGATCTACGGTGCCACGCTCTCCGGTAAGACCTGGCAGGCCTATATGAGCCAGGCAGCGCGAGAGACCAAGGGCAACACCGGCTTCCCGAAGCCCAGCAGCAAGTACTTCTCCGGTGGCGGCTCCGGCGGTGGAGGCGGGTCCTCGACCGGCCCGAACCGCAGCGGCGGCAACGGCGGCGGAGGCAGCAACAACGGCGGCGGAGGCAGCAACAACGGCGGCGGTGGCGGCACCGGCGGCGGAGACAACGGCGGCGACGGTGGGGACGAGGACGAAGCTCCCGGCCTCGGCGGCAACTGAGCCAGCGCAACCGAGTCGAGCCGCGGCAGCCCGTCAAAAGCCGGCTGAGATCCGTTCACACGATGTCTGAGGGCGGGGAGGATGAGATCATCCTCCCCGCCCTCAGGCGTGTTCGATCGGAGGAGTGTCCGCCCCTCGGCTGAGGTGCTCAGCTGAGACGGACTGGGTTAGTCTGGGGAACACAACCGCGTCGTCGACCGAGCCGGGACAGAGCCGGCAGAATCAGACCGCCGACGCACCCGTCACCGAGGAGAATCATGACCAAGTGGGAATACGTCACCGTGCCGCTCATCGTCCATGCGACGAAGCAGATCCTCGATCAGTGGGGCGAAGACGGCTACGAGCTCGTCCAGGTCGTTCCGGGACCGGACAACAACGGACTCGTCGCCTACCTCAAGCGTCCGAAGGAATGATCTGAACCCGTCAGGCTTCCGCACCCCACGTCGAAAGAGGAACCATGTCCCAAACCCTTGACCGCATCGCCGAACTGGGCCTCGAACTGCCCGAGATCGCCGTACCCGCCGGCGTCTACGTCCCCGCCCTGCGCACCGGAAACTATGTCTACACCTCCGGCCAGCTGCCCGTCGTCGACGGCAAACTGCCGGCGACAGGCCACCTGGGCACCGACGTCGACGTCGACACCGGTTACCAGTTGGCCCGCACCGCCGGGCTCAACGCTCTGGCAGCGATCGCCGGTGTCATCGGTGACCTCGACAAGGTCGTGCGCGTCGTCAAGGTCACCGGCTTCGTCAACTCTGCCGACGATTTCACCCAGCAGCCGGCTGTCATCAACGGCGTGTCCGAACTCTACGGAGAGATCTTCGGCGATCGCGGACAGCACGCTCGCAGCGCCGTCGGCGTGAACACACTTCCTCTGGGCACGCCCGTCGAGGTCGAGGTCGTCGTCGAGGTCGCAGGCGATGCCGCTTAGCGGACGCACCCTTGCCGTCTCGTCGGAATTGCGGTGGCTGCTCGACCACTGGCAGTCCGACGGACGGTGGCCCGTCCCCGAGGCGCCCCGACCCACCTCGGCGATCGTGCTCATCCGGGACGCCTCGGAAGGTCTGGAACTCTTCATCACCCGGCAGCTCGACGCCCGCGGGGTCGAGGACCGCAACCGGTGGGCGTTTCCCTCCAGCAGTCTGCGCCCCGGTGATGTGCGCAAACTGCCCCTGGCCGGATGGAACTCGGCCCGCTGTGCCCGGGCACTGAGCATCGAGAACAAATCTCGTGCTCTCCACCATTTCTCCGCGGCCGCCCGCATCACTTTCGCTGCCACCGGAATCCTGCTCGCCGAAGACATCGACCGGGAGATCGTGGCCGCCCCGCAGACGGACTGGCGCTCTACCCGATCTCGGCTGTTCTCCAACGAGGTCTCGTGGTCCCAGGTCCTGCGCGACCGCGACCTGCGTCTGCGCCCGGATCTGTGCAAGCCATGGCTGCGCTGGATCAACACTCCCACCCAGTTGCACCGCTTCGACACCACGTTCTTCATCGCCACCGTGCCTTTCGGCCAAGAGGTCGACTTCCTGTCACCGAACGAGACCTCCGGCGGATGGAAACGCCCGGGCCAGATCCTCGCCGAGGTCGGCGGCGATCCCGACAGCATCGGTGCCGCCACCCATCTCATCGTCGAAAGTTTTGCCGAGGTTGCGAGCGTGGGTGCGGCCATGGCCCAGATCCGCAACGCCCACCCGCTGCGGCCGGAGATCATCAACGACGACGGCGAATGGAAGGTCGTTATCCAGACCGGGAAGGATCCGCACAGCAAGGGTTCGCTGCGTGATCGGGCGATCGCCGTGGGCGAGATCGACAACGACCACAATCCCGGCTTCCTGACATTCAGCAGCGATGACGACGGTGACGACAGTACAGACGACGAAGACGAGGACTCATGAGAATCCGTGCGAACAATCCAGGCCCGATGACCCTGAGCGGGACGAACACCTACGTGCTCACCAGCCAGGACGACGGCTCCGCAGTGATCATCGATCCCGGCCCGGAGCTGGCAGAGCACCGGGGGGCCTTCCTCGCCGAGGTGGCTGATCGTGATCTGCGCGCCATCGTCCTCACCCACCAGCACGCCGACCATTCGGAGATGCTGGGAAGCATCGAACAGTGGGCCCCCGAAGTGCCCGTCTATGCCGTGCTCGGCCGCTTCGCCCGACACACGGATCCGCTGTCCGACGGCGACGAGATCCCCTTCGGCGACACCGCCGCCGACGTTCTGCGCGTCGTGGCCACCCCCGGCCACACGAGCGACAGCATCAGCCTCATCCATGCGGGGACGCTGTACAGCGGCGACACGATCCTCGGGGAGGGGACGACGATCGTCACTCATCCCGAGGGGTCCCTCCGCGACTATCTCGCGTCCCTCGACCGTCTCAGGGCGCTGCTCGACGCGGGGGAGTACGCGATCATCGAACCCGCGCACGGCCCGCGCATCGATAATCCCGCCGAGGTCATCGACTACTACCGCTCCCACCGACGCGAACGCATCGAGCAGGTCGAAGCCGCCCTCGCACGCGGTGCCACCACTGCTTCCGAGGTGTGCGACATCGTCTACCACGACGTCGACGTCAGCGTGCGTCCCGCAGCCGAACAGATCGTCAAGGCCCAACTGGCCTACCTCGACGCTCTGCCCGCCGCCGACGACGCCTGAGAGCACAGGCGGGACCTGCTCGCCGCACCCGCACAGCACGCGCCCCGAGCGCGGCGATACGCCCCGTACACGACGAAACGCCCCAACCGACCGGTCGGGGCGTTTCGTCGTGCTCGGCGCTCGGGCCGCTGAGAGGGTCAGCGGGCGCGGTTGCGCATCCGGTCCATGTCGAGGATGACGACGGAGCGAGCCTCGAGGCGGATGAAACCGCGGGCGGCGAAGTCGGCCAGGGCCTTGTTGACGGTCTCACGAGAGGCACCGACGAGCTGTGCGAGCTCCTCCTGGGTGAGGTCGTGGGCGACGAGCACACCGTCGGGAGCCGGCTTCGAGAAGCGGGCGGCGAGGTCGAGCAGCGCCTTGGCGACACGACCGGGCACATCGGAGAACACGAGGTCGCCGACGGTCTCATTCGTCCGACGCAGACGCTGAGCCAAAGCCTTGAGCAGGTTCATCGCGGCCTGCGGACGCTCGTTGAGCCAGGTGGTCAGGTCCTCGTGCTTGAGGCTGAGCAGCTCCGACTGGGAGACAGCGGTGACGGAAGTGGACCGTGGGCCCGGATCGAAGAGGCTGAGCTCGCCGATGAGTTCGCCGGGGCCGACCACGGACAGCAGATTCTCACGGCCATCGGAGGATTCACGGCCGATCTTGAGCTTGCCCGAGGAGACGATGTAGAGCTCGTCACCGGCATCGCCCTCATGGAAGAGCACGGTGCCCCGACGGAGACTCCGCGGGTTCATGAACTTCATCAATGCACTGGTGGCTTCATCGTCCAGACCTGCGAAGAGCGTCGCGCCCCGCACCACTTCAATATCCACTGGTTCCTCCTTGTCGTGATAATCACACACAAATCTACCTGGTCATCTGCATCGATACCAGCAAAGACGCGGGAGTAGGGCCCACCAAAATGAAAACCCGTCCCACCGGCCTCCAACGCCTGAGACGCTGAAGCCATTCCCACAACCCGTCCGCCCGCCCCACCCGATTCGCCCGGTCGGCCCGAGCCACGGATGTGAGCGGGGCAACTGCGGAATTCCTGGGTACGGATTAGGATGGTGAGCCGTGTTGACGGTGGCAGAGAAGAGCGCGCGGAAGTTCGCGAAGGAGACCCCGCTGGGGCGGACCCGCCGAGCCCGGAAGATCCATCGGATCCTCGCCGAGGTGTATCCGAACGCACAATGCGAACTCGACTTCGAGACCCCGTTCCAGCTGCTCATCGCCACCGTCCTGTCCGCGCAGACCACCGACATCCGCGTCAACGCGGTCACCCCGGGTCTGTTCGCCGCCTTCCCCGGCGCCCATTCGCTGGCCGTCGCGAATCTCATCGAGGTCGAGGAGCACATCCGCTCCACCGGCTTCTATCGCGCCAAGGCCCGCAACATCGTCAGACTCGCGAACGAACTCGTCGACGAATACGACGGGGTGGTGCCGAACAAGCTCAGCAAGCTCGTCGAACTCGCCGGGGTCGGCCGCAAGACCGCGAACGTCGTCCTCGGCAACGCCTTCGACACCCCCGGCCTGACCGTCGACACCCACATGGGTCGGCTCGCCCGCCGCTTCGGATGGACCGAGGAGACCGACCCGGTCAAGGCCGAACATGAGATCGCCGCCCTGTTCCCGAAGAAGGACCTCACCCTTCTGTCCCACCGGGTGATCTTCCACGGCCGCCGCATCTGCCACTCCCGCAAGCCCGCCTGCGGGGCCTGTCCGCTGGCGGCCCTGTGTCCTTCCTTCGGAATCGGCGAACTCGACCCCGACAAGGCCCGCGCCATGCTCAGATTCGAAATGGCCCCGGAAGCCACCGTCGCCGAGGCGACCGCCCCGGCAACGACAGCCCGGACCACTGCCGACGCTTCCGAGGACGACCAGTGAGCACCGGCATCCCGGACCTGCCGCCGGAGTCCGCGACCATCGCCGACGGGGCGCTGCGCGGTCAGCTCGAAGATCTCGCGACCTCCCACGGTTCCCCTCTGTGGCTGCGCAGGCAGAAGAGCTCGCAGGCGGGCCAGGTCAGAGATGCCGCCGTGCTTATGCTCTTCGGCCGCGGGGGAGCACCCCGCACCGAGGCGGGTGAGGCCGAGACCGCGCGCCTGGCCGAATTCGGGGTCGATGATGTCGACATCGTGCTCCTGCAGCGGGCCGCGACCCTGCGCCATCATCCGGGGCAGGTGGCCTTCCCGGGAGGTGGACGTGACCCGGAGGACGATTCCATGGCCGCGGCCGCCCTGCGTGAGGCTGAGGAGGAAGCAGGGATCGCCCCGACCACCGTGGAGGTCCTCGGACAGATGGACCCCCTCTACATTCCCGTCTCGAAGTTCGAGGTCACCCCGGTCATCGGCTACTGGCGGCGGCCGGGTGCGGTGCAGGTGATGGACGAACGCGAATCCTATTCCGTCTACCGTGTGTCCATCGCTGATCTCGTCGCTCCTGCCAACCGCGGCACTTTCACCCGTCCCGACCTCAAGATCTCGACTCCGGCCTTCGATGTCGGTGTGCTCAAGGTGTGGGGCTTCACTGCCGGCATCCTCGATTTCGCGCTTGACCACCTCGGCTGGGCCGGGGACTGGGACAAGCAAGCGCCCATCGGCATCGATTTCTGAAACAGAGACAGAGACGGCGCTGGACTTCAAGTCCAGCGCCGCCTCAGTGTTTCAGTGATGGAGTGGTGTCAGTACCGGGGGCCCGAGGGGTTCTTCAGTGCGCGCTTGACCGAAGCGATGAGCGATTTGGCCGAGCCGATCGCGGTGCCCGGCACCGGATTGCCCTTCTTCAGCAGAGGGAGGGCGACGAGGACGAGGACGATCGCGAGAACGGCGAGGATGCCGAAGACGATGAGGAAGCTTCCCCACCACGGCCAGCCGAGTCCCTCATGGAACGCAGCCGCACCGGCGAAGATCACCATGAAGGAGGACAGGAAGAGGAAGAACAGGGCGACGATGGCCAGGCCGGCGCCGATGCCCAGGTTCTTCGCCCCGGCAGTGGCTTCGGCCTTGGCCAGAGCAATCTCTTCCTCGGCGACTGCTTTGGAGTCGTCGCTGATGCCTTTGATCAGTTCGCTGATCGACCGTTCGGCCATGGGGAGCTCCTATATCGAGAACGAGGACAATCTAACTTAAGAGTAGTCTGAAGGCGCCCTGCGGCCAAAGGCGAATCGGCGAGAATCCGAGGAAAACCCGCCGGATCCAGGCCGGAACGTTCCTCGAGAACGTCCGCTGTCACCGGCGGGTCTGCCCTGAATGTCTCAGGAGTTCGCCACCGACTTCTCGATGCCATCCATCACCGAGGCATCGGCGAGCGTCATCGTGTTGCCGACCTCCCGGTTCTCTGCGACGTCCTTGAGCAGACGGCGCATGATCTTTCCCGACCGGGTCTTCGGCAGGTCGGTGACGATGTGGACCTTCTTCGGCTTCGCAATCGGGCCGATGTCCTTACCCACATGCTGGCGCAGCTCCTCGGCCGTCTCAGCGGAATCCTCGACGCCGTTGGAGACGATGACGAAGGCGACGACGGCCTGACCGGAGGTGTCGTCCGCAGCGCCGACGACAGCCGCCTCGGCGACCTTGGAATGAGCGACGAGCGAGGATTCGATCTCCGCGGTCGACAAGCGGTGCCCGGAGACGTTCATGACATCGTCGACGCGGCCGAGGAACCAGATGTCGCCGTCCTTGTCGCGGCGGGCGCCGTCCCCGGCGAAATAGGTGTCCTCGAACCGTGACCAGTAGGTCTCCTTGAAGCGCTCCGGGTCTTTCCAGATGCCGCGCAGCATCGCCGGCCACGGCTGACGGATGACGAGGAGACCGCCCTCGGGGCCGGCCGGGTTCTCACCCGAATCGTCGACGACGTCGACGGAGATTCCAGGGATCGGGCGCTGGGAGGAGCCGGGCTTGGTCGAGAGCACTCCGGGCAGGGGAGCGATCATGTGTGCGCCGGTCTCCGTCTGCCACCAGGTGTCGACGATCGGGCAGCGCTCGGCACCGATGACACGGTGGTACCAGCGCCAGGCTTCGGGGTTGATCGGTTCGCCCACGCTGCCGAGCAGGCGGAGGCTGGACAGGTCGTACTTCGCCGGGATGTCCTCTCCCCACTTCATGAAGGTGCGGATAGCCGTCGGTGCGGCGTAGAGGATCGTGGCCTTGTACTTCTCGATGATCTCCCACCAACGGCCCTGATGCGGGGTGTCGGGGGTGCCTTCGTAGACGATCTGGGTGGCACCCGCGGCCAGTGGGCCGTAGGTGACATAGGAGTGCCCGGTGACCCAGCCGACGTCGGCGGTGCACCAGAAGACATCGGTCTCGGGTTTGATATCGAAGACGGCCTTCATCGAGTACAGCACCTGGGTGAGGTAGCCGCCCGAGGTGTGGAGAATGCCCTTCGGCCGACCGGTCGTGCCGGAGGTGTAGAGGATGAACAGCGGGTTCTCCGAGTCGAAGAATTCGCATTCGTGCTGGTCGCTGGCCTGACCGACGGTGTCATGCCACCACTGGTCCCGGCCGTCGACCATGTCGACGTCCTGACCGGTGCGCTGGACGACGAGGACATGCTCGACAGGGGTGTCGCCGGCGGACAGGGCCTCATCGACGGCGGGCTTGAGGCTGGTGGGTTTGGCGCGGCGGTAGCTGCCGTCGGCGGTGATGACCACGCGGGCCTCTGCGTCGATGATGCGCGAGCGCAGAGCGTCGGCGGAGAATCCGCCGAAGACGACCGAATGGGCCGCGCCGAGGCGGGCGCAGGCGAGCATCGAGATCATCGCTTCGGGGATCATCGGCAGGTAGATGGCCACCCGGTCTCCCGCTTTCACACCCAGGTCCGTGAGTGTGTTCGCCGTCTTCGACACCTCGGCGAGGAGTTCGGCGTAGGTGTAGGAGCGGGAGTCGCCCGGTTCGCCTTCGAAGTTGATGGCCACACGGTCGCCGTTGCCGGCGTTGACGTGACGGTCGAGGCAGTTGTAGGCGACGTTGAGCTTGCCACCGACGAACCATTTCGCGAACGGCGGGTTCGTCCAGTCGAGGACCTCACCGAAGTCGGCGTTCCAGTCGACGAGCTCACGAGACTGTTCGGCCCAGAAGCTCAAGTAGTCGGCATCGGCACGTTCGTACTCGTCGGCCTTGACATTGGCACTGGCCGCGAACTGCTCAGGCGGTGCAAAGGTCTCGGTCTGCTCGGCAGTGGTTTCGGTCATTCTTCCCTCCGACATCTTTGGTGGATCGAAATTCTAGTTGCACTGTATACCCGCAGACGGGGACGAAGACGGGCAGTTTCGGCCGATGAACGGTGGAATCGGGGGTAGCCATGACGACAATTGCGTGGTATAGGTCACAGGCAAGCCGGTGTGGTCGACGAGGACGGTGGGCCGCCTCGGCGAGGGGACGAGGACGGATCCGAGTGCAGTTCAGTATGCGCAGATGAGTGCGCAGGCACCCTGTGTTCTGCAAGGATGGGGGGCAGAGTCTGTCGGGATTCGTCCCGTGCAGGCACCGCAACACTGTTCCTTTTCCCCAAGATCGAGTGGAGTGAGCGATGAGTTCGCCGCAGCATCCAACCGGGTCCGGGCCGCATCCGTGGCAGGATCAGCCCCCGCAGCACCCAGGCCAGAACGCACCGCAGGCCGGCGGCCAGCCGCCCGTCTACGGATCAGGTCCAGGGCCGGTCGCCTCCGGACCAGGTCAGGCCTACGGCTCCGCACCCGGGCCCTACGGTTCCGCCCCCGGCCCCTATGGTTCCGCACCCGGCCAGAACGCCGCGGCACCGGGACCCTATGGTTCGGCCCCGGCGCCGGCACCGGCACAATACGGTTCGGGCCCTGGCCCATACGGCTCGGCACCCGGACCCTATGGTTCGGGTCCTGGACCCTACGGTTCCGCGCCCGGACAGTTCGGTCAGGCTCCTGCACCCAAGCAGAAGACCGGCCCGGGTCTCATCGGTCCTCTGACTCTGCGGGACCTCTTCCTCCTGTTCGCCGGTCTCCTCGCGTTCATCGCACTGTTCGTGCCCAATCGCAGCGATTTCTATTTCGGGTACTCTCACACCCTGTGGCACTGGCATATCACCACAATCGGCCCGCTCGTCTTCGAGGTGCTGGCGATCCTGCTGATCGTCGCGGCCGTACTCGTCAATAAGCTCGGCAACGGTCGGATGCGGGTGGGCTCGCTCAGCCTCGATCAATTCATCTCGGCGGTATCGGCTGTCGCGTTCGCCTTCGCGTTCGTCGATCTGATCACTTCGGTCATGTTGTGGCACGTCGGCGCCTACTTGACGTTCTTCGCCGCGCTGATCGCCTTCTTCGCCGGCGTCTTCACGATGATCCCCTTCTTCGCTCAGGAATTCGCCGTTCGCGAAGCCATCGAAACCCATCCGAAGGCACGTCCCGTCTCCAAGCACACGCCGCATCCGGCGCCGGTGGCCAATGTTCCCGGCGGCAACGCCGGCGGCCCCGGGTTCGCTCCTTACGGTTCGGCTCCTGCCGGGGCAGGTCAGCCGGGATTGGGTCAGCCCGGACAGGGTCAGCCGGGACCGGGCCACCCCGGAGCAGCCGCATTCGGTGCACCCGGTCAGCCGGGTCAGGCCGGTCAGCCGCATCAGACCGGAGGCGACCAGTTCGGTCAGAACCAGTTCGCCGCTTCCGGGCAGCCCGGCCAGCAGCCGGACCAGCAGCAGTTCGGGCAGCCGGACCAGCCGCGGTTCGGGCAGCCGGACCAGCCGCGGTTCGGGCAGCCCGACGAGGCGCAGCAGCCCAACCCCTATGCGCCGCCGCAGCAGCAGGACGCTGAACGTTCGGGCAATGCCTTCGCGGCCTCTCCGGAGCATTCGAACGCTGACGGACCGGTCCACAGCACCGGCGACGGACAGACCTACCTCGGCCGTCGAGATTCGCACGCTCCGCAGCACTCACAGAGCGAGCCGACTCAGACCTTCGGCGTCGGCGCCGGCCACGATCAGAGCGAGGCCCGTGCTGACCAGCCGACAGAATCCGGTGACGAGACGCATTCAGGCGCCGGGGCAGCGGCTGCCGGCGCCGGTGTGATCGGTGCCGGCGCTGCGGCGGCCGGGGTCGCCGCAGCGCACTCGGACTCCGAGCGTCGCCGCGGCCGCCACGCCGCACCGGACTCAGACACTGCTGAGACGAACGAGGCTCAGGGCTCCGCCGAACCCACTGCGACCGCGGACTCCGCCCCAGTGTCGGAGGACGAGGCACCGACGGTCGTCTCGCCGGCGGAGAGCAGCGACCTCGTGTCGAAGGTCAACGCCAAGACCTCGGACACGAACGTTGGAACTGCCGAAGACGCGGCCATCGACGGAGGAGACACCGGAGCGAAGCCCGTGACGGACTCCTCGTCCGATTCCGCCTCCGAGTCTCCGTCAGGCTCCGCACCGCAGTCCGGCTCCGCAGAGCAGGCGGACTCCCCGCAGGAGTCGACCGAGCAGCCGTCTCCGACATCACAGTCGGAGTCGGCTTCACAGCCGGCCGGCGCCTCTGCGTCGGACGCCGCCGAGGACAATGCCAACATCGGGGTCTCCGAGGCGACTGCAGTGAACACCCCAGCCGGTGAGGACGTCGTCCCTGCGGCCGACGGGACCGCCACCCGTTCGGAGCGCACCGAGGCTCCCGAAAGCGAAGAGCCGACGCAGTACGTGCCCGTCGCCAGCTACCGGAACCGTCCCGAGGCCGAGAACCCGGCGAACTCGGGATCGGACCGCACGGACGACGACACCGTGGCTCAGACCGCCATCGACAATGAGCCGGTTCCGGCCGATGCCGGCCAGGGCGGCACCCACGCGGGCCAGGGCAACGACCAGGGCAACGAGCAGGACGGCGGCCGCACCATCGTCCAGGCGTTCTGGTTCGCCGTTCCCGAGCCGCGTGAAGCCGTGGATCCGACGACCGGGCTGCCCGTGTTCACGATCTACCCGGGCGACTGGTACCTCAGCCTCGAGGACAACGGTTCCTGGTTCAAGGTCCGCGACACCGACGGCAGCGAAGGAATCCTGCGCAACATCGAGGGAATCCAGCGCGGCTGAACCGGTGCGCATCCACTCACACACCGGTGCTGTGGATGAAACACGGACCGGCCGGCGCCCCCGGGCCCGGCCACGCGTGACCGGCTGCTTGGCGCAGCACGGCTGACCTGGGCGATGACCCCAGCGGCACCGACAGGGGCGCCTCCTGTGACTCGAACTCACAGGAGGCGCCCCTTCGCCATCCCATCCACAGGAGGTTCTTGCGGCCTGGTCGGTGCCCGCGTGCTGCGGGCAGGCTTCACGCCATGCAGGTAGCCCTCATCACCGACCTCGGCGCGATCACCGAAGAATGCGCCCGCGTCGCCGAAAGCATCGGCATCGCCCTCACCGTTCTGCCACCCGACTCCGGAGGCTGGCAGTCAGCGTCACTGATCCTCCTCGGCGAAGACGTGCGAGAAGCTCCTGCCACCGACCGCGCCGACAAAATCCTCGTCGTCCTCGACGGTGACGAGCCCGGTTCGACCTGGGCGAAGGCGGCCCACCTCGGTGTGGACCAGCTGGCGGTGCTGCCCGCGGCAGCAGAATGGCTGAGCGGGCGGATGATCGCGGCCATCGAACCTCCCAACGTCCCAGGCACCACGGTCGGCGTCGTCGCCGGCTGCGGGGGAGCCGGTGCCTCCGTGCTCGCCTGCGCCCTGGCCAGAAGAGCCGGGACCGATGTCAGCACCGTCCTCGTCGATGCCGACCCGCTCGGCGGCGGACTCGACCTCGTCCTCGGTGCCGAACAGGTGCCCGGGCCCCGCTGGACCGACCTCAGCGCCTCCCGCGGACAGCTGCGTCCGTCGACGCTGGCCGACGCTCTGCCCCGCCACGAAGGCCTCGCGCTGCTGTCCTGGGGACGTGACGACACCGTCGACCTCGACCCGGACGTCTTCGACGACTTCCTCGCCGCTGCCGGTCAGGCCTTCGACCTCGTCATCGTCGACCTGCCCCGCCACGCCCCACCGCAGTGGACCCGCCGCTGCCACCATGTCCTCCTCGTCTCCCCGGCGCGAGTCCGCTCCGCCGTCGCCTCCTCCCAGGTGGCGAAACGGCTGTCCCACGCCCACCCCGATGTCCGCCTCGTCGTCCGTGAGACCGGGGCCGGCGGCCTCGACGCCGACCTCCTCGCCGACTCGATCGGACTGAACCTGGCCGGAAGCATTCGTGACGACCGAGGACTATCCGCCGCCGTCGACCGCGGGGAGGGCATCCCCGGCGGCGCCCACCTCGGCCGCCTCGTCGACCGTCTGCTGGGGGAGTGGGTGGAATGAGCGAATGGCTCGATGCCTCCCTCGTCGCCGATGTCCGCAAGACCCTGCTCGACAAGCCCGGGCCGGTGACCACGGCCGCCGTCGCCGAGGCGGTCCAACGCACCGGACGGGTGCTCGGTTCTGCCGCCCTGCTCGAACTCGTCACTCGGCTTTCGGCCCAACTGTCCGGTGCCGGGCCCCTGCAGGCCGTGCTCGAGGTGCCCGGCACCACCGACGTCTTCGTCAACGGACCGCGGGAGATCTTCTCCGACACCGGTGACGGACCCCGCCTGCTCGACCTGTCATTGGGGTCCGAAGACGAAGTGCGATCCCTGGCGGTGCGTCTGGCGGCACTCGGCGGGCGCCGCCTCGATGACTCCAGCCCCTATGTCGATGTCCGCCTGCCCGACGGGGTGCGGATGAACGCGATCGTTCCGCCCATCTCCGGGGAGACCACGACGATCTCCTTCCGCGTGCCCAAACGCTCCGGGTTCCCCTTTTCTCAGCTGTGCGCAGAGGGATTCGTCCCCGACGAGGTCAGCCCCCTGCTCACCGAGGCGGTCACAGCACGGGCGAACATCCTCATCTCGGGCGGAACGGGCACGGGGAAGACGGTCCTCCTCGGCGCTCTGCTCTCCCTCGTCGAAGACGTCCAGCGCATCGTCATCGTCGAGGACTCCCGGGAGCTCATCGTCACCCACCCGCATGTCGTTGCGCTCGCCGCCCGGCAGGCCAATGTCGAAGGCGGTGGCGAGGTGACCATGGCCGATCTTGTGCGCAACGCCTTGCGGATGCGACCCGACCGCCTCGTCGTCGGCGAGTGTCGCGGGGCGGAGGTGCGAGACATGCTCACCGCACTCAACACCGGACACGAAGGCGGGTGCGCGACGATCCACGCGAACACCGCCGATGCCGTGCCCAGCCGAGTCGCCGCACTCGGCGCCCTGGCGAAGATGACGCCGGAGGCGGTGTTCTCCCAGTTCTCCACGGCCATCGACCTCGTCATCCACCTGCGCCGGACCGGTTCCCACCGCGGTGTCACGGAACTCGCGATCCCAACCCGCACCGGAAGCACCGGTGTGGTGATGGAACCCGTGTGGGGCCGACCGTCGCCGTCATCGTCGGGGACGGCCAACCGGCGCGCCTTGGCCCGGTTCGAAGCCGTGCTCGAACAGAAGTCCGCGGGATGATCATCGCCACCGCCGTCCTCGTGGCCCTGGGCATCGTTTTGGCCGCGCCCTTGGACGCGGGTGCGCGGCTGCGTGAACTGCTCCACCCCGCCGCCGAGACCGAACCGCGACCGACAGCGACCGGATTCCTTCGCCGAGGCGGCCGGGCACCGGATGCGCGGACCGATCGATTGTGGGCGATCGCGGCCGTGGAGAACTGCGCCCACCTGCTCAAGGTGGGGATGACTCCACAGGCGGTGATCGTGACATTGAGCCGGCAGAACGATGCCTTGGCACCGATTGCGCGGGCGATCGGCCTCGGGGAGGAACCGGGCCGTGCCATCGCCGCCCACAGCACCGACCTTCCCGGCCCCGCCGCCGAGGTGCTCTCCGGCATGGCGGCGGTGTGGACGGTGTCCGAACGTTCCGGAGCACCCGCAGCCGAGATGATTCTGCGCTACGCCGCCGCCCAACGCGACGCTCTCGACGCCGAACGCGAACGCCGGATCGCCATGGCCGGACCGAAGTCGACGGTGCGGGTGCTCAGCTGGCTGCCGCTCATCGGCATCGGCCTGGGTCTGCTCATCGGGGTCAGACCCCTCGAACTCATCACCGGGCTGCCGGGACAGCTGAGCATCGGCGCCGGTCTGGCCCTGTATGTCCTCGGCCGGTGGTGGATGCGGACGATGATGCGGCGAGCCCAGAGGTGATGATCATGCTGCCCGTGCTCACCGGAGTCTTCATCGCCCTGGCGGTGCTGCTGTGGGCGGGCTCGACCGACCGCCGCCTGCGCAGCCTCCTCGGTGAGCCGGGAAAGGAACAGGATCCCACCATCACCGAGGCGGCCCCCACCGAACCGGGGGCTGGGCACTCCCGTGCGGGGACTGCTCGTGCCGTCGCCGATGACCAGCTGGCCTTCGATCTCGATCTGGTCGCGATCTGCCTGACCTCGGGCCTGCCGATTCCCGTGGCGCTGACGCTCACGGCCGAAGCGACCGGCGACCGGTCGGGTCTGCGGCGGATCGGGCGGGCGATGACGATCGGCGGCCGCAAACTCGCTGACGACGACCGGCTGCTGCCGGTGCTCGAGGTCTTCGAATTCTCCGAACACTCGGGCGTCGGGCCGGCACCGCTCATCGAATCCGTGGCCAAGGAGCTGCGGGCATCGTCACGCCGTCGCCGGCAGGAAGCCGCCGCGGCTCTGGGCGTGCAGCTCGTGCTGCCGTTGGGTGTGTGCATCCTGCCGGCATTCCTGCTGCTGTCCGTCGTCCCCGTCGTCATCTCCCTCCTCTCCGACATCACGACCGTGTTCTTCTGAACGGCCGGATCTTCGGTCGCAGCCGGGGTGGTGAGTTGGTGGCTTTCAGGGTCGACCGATAGGGTCGACGAATGGCACCGGTCACACCTTTCAACCAGCTGTCCAATGTCGAACAGGCGGAAGAATACGCCGAAAATCTCTTCGTCGGTCGCTCCGTGCGACTGCGACCTCTGCGAGAGGACGATCTTCCCTACCTCGAACAATGGTGGTTCGACCCCTCGATCGTCGTGTTGCAGAACCACACGGTTCTCCCACGACCCGAAGGCGGAGTCTCCGAGCAGTTCTCTCAGTGGAGCGCGAACACCTCGAGCGAGGCGGTCGGCTTCAGCATCGAACTGACGGAGACCGAGGAGTTCGTCGGGCACGTCACCCTCTATGGTCGCAACCCGATCAACCAGTCCGCGACACTCGCCATCGTCCTCGGCCCCGAATTCCACGGCCGCGGCTACGGTTCGGACGCTGTGCGATTGGCTGTCAGCTACGGTTTCCTGCAGCTGGGACTCAACCGCATCGAGCTGCAGACCTGGGCGTTCAACACCCGCGGCATCGCTTCCTATACGAAGGCCGGGTTCGTCGAGGAGGGGCGTCGTCGCGAGGCAGTGTTCTTCAACGGTCGCCGTCATGACGAAGTGATCATGGCCATCCTCAGAGACGACTGGGCCGGAAACACCTGAACCACCCGTGCACCGACCCGGCACCGGTCCCGGTGCGGACCTGCTGGTCGTCACGCCACTTCGGCGCCGATGACTGTGGACGGCCCGGCCACTCGTCCATGATCTCCCTGTGGACGGCGGCACGGTTTCCACAGGGAAGATTTCGACCCTCGACATCGCTGCCTCCTGGCTCCCAGGCTGAAGTTCCGCTCGCAGAGTGCGAACGGGTCTGCTGCCAAGGAGGAGAGCATGAGCACCACATCCCCGCCCCCGGAAACCGACGGCCCGCCCGTCGACCGGATCGACTCGGTCGATGACGATGAGAGCATCGAACAGTTCTGGGAGGCCGACACCGGAGCGACCACCGCCGAGTACGCCATCACCACACTGGCCGCCTGCGGATTCGCGGCGCTGCTCGTCGTGATCCTCAAGTCCGAACCGATCAAGGAACTCGTCACCGGGGTCATCTCCTCGGCACTCGGGCTGGGAGCCTGAGCCGAGATGGCACGCGGACGCTCCCGTCAGCGACACCGGGACCACGAGCGCGATGAGGGAACGGCAACGGCGGAATTCGCTGTCGTCCTCCCCGCCGTCGTGCTCCTGCTCGTTGTGCTCACGGGAGCTGCCGCGATCGGATTCTCCCAGCTGCGCGCCTTCGACGCGGCACGCTCGGCGGCCCGTGAGATCGCCCGGGGCGAACCCCAGGCGGCTGTCATCGCCGAAGCGAAGAAGCACGCCGGCAGCTCGGCGAATGTCGCCGTGCGCGCCGATGGAGGCTATTCGGTCGTCACGGTCACGATTCGCCTGCCTGCCGCGATCTTCTTCCTCGACACGGTCGATGCGAACGCCACCGCCCGATACGAAGGAGATCGGAGCGGGCCGTCATGATGAACATCGTCGTCGGACTCTGCTCGATCGTGCTCGTCCTTGTCACTGCCGTCGGCAGCCTCTCCCAGGCGTTCGCCGCCTACAGCCAGGCACAGAACGCCGCGGACCTGGCGGCGCTGGCCGCTGCAGACGCAGTGCGCGGACTGGCGACCGGCGAACCGTGCGAGATCGCGAAGGAGGTGGCCGAACGCAACGGCGGGTCGTTGAGCGACTGTGTGGCGTCGCTGAGTGAGCAGTCGGCGTATGTCGCTGTCGAAGTCGACATCCCGGGCCCGCTGCCGAAGGTCAGGGAGAAAGCCGTCGCAGGAAGATAGGACCCGGTCGACGGTGGCTGAGGACGACCGAAGCAGCGCCGCCGCCCTGCGGCTCACCGCGGATCCTCAGCGCAGGACGATGCGCAGCAGACGCAGAGCGGCGTCCTTCTCCAAGGGTTCGTTGCCGTTTCCGCACTTCGGCGACTGCACGCATGAGGGACATCCGTCGATGCACTCACACGCGGCGATGGCATCCCTGGTCGCAGCCAGCCAGTCCTCGAAGACCTCGGACCCGCGTTCGGCGAAACCCGCACCGCCGGCCAGCCCGTCGTAGACGAACACCGTGGCCATGCCGGTATCCGCGTGCAGAGCCGTAGAGACCCCGCCGATATCCCACCGGTCGCAGCCGGCGAAGAGCGGCAGCAGCCCGATGGAGGCATGCTCGGCGGCATGAACGGCACCGGGCAGATCCCCGGCTGCGACTTCGGCCTCGTCCAGCGCTGTCTGCGGAACCGTCCACCACACGGCCTTCGTGCGCAGGGTGCGCTCGGGCAGGTCGAGTTCGTGTTCGGCGATGATCGCCCCGCCCCGCTTCGCCCGCATCCGGTAGGCCACGACCTGGTCCTTGACGTCGACGGTGCCGCTGCACACCGCGATCCCCGACGGCAGAACCCGCTGCGCATCGGTGTCGACGATCTCGATCTCCGTCTGCGAACGCGGCTGCGTCGTGTAGTCGACCTCGGCTCGTTCGACCGCGACGATGTGGTCCTCGAGGTCGAGATCGAGCACGATGAAATCGATCCCCTGATGCGTGTACACCGCACCCGGGTGGGCTCCCGTGTGCGCCCCGGACTCATCAACCGTGCCCAACAGGGTGCCCGTGCTCGCCTCCACGAGACGGAACTGACCACCGCCGGATCCACGGATATCGGACAGGTCGGTCGCCGGCTGGTCCTTGGCCCAGAACCATCCGGTCGGACGGGCCCGCAGCAGCTTCTGCTCGACGAGGTCGTCGATGACTTCGGCCGAGTTGTCCGGGAAGTGCACGAGATCGCCCTCCTTCAGCGGCACCTCGGCGGCGGCTGCACACAGATGTCCGGAGAGCACATGTGGGTTGCCCGGATGGATGACCCCGGCGTCGACGGGGGAGTCGAAGATGACTTCGGGGTGGTGGACGACATAGGTGTCGAGCGGATCGTCACGAGCGATGAACACGGCCATCCACCGCTGTCCGGCCCGGCCGGCACGACCGGCCTGCTGCCACAGGGAGGCCAGAGTGCCGGGCCAGCCGGAGATGATGACGAGGTCGAGCCCGGAGATGTCGATGCCGAGCTCCAGGGCATTCGTCGACGCCACTGCCAGCAGCTTCCCCGAACGCAGAGCGGTCTCGAGCATCCGCCGTTCCTCAGCCAGATACCCTCCGCGGTAGGCGGCGATCTTTCCGGTCAGCGACTCATCGACCTCACCGACCTGATCGCGCACGGTCTGGGCGAGTGCCTCGGTGCCGCGGCGGGAGGCGATGAAGGTGAGTGATCGGAAGCCTGCGCACATCGCATCGGTGATGACGTCGGCGGCTTCGACGAGTCCGCTGCGTCTGTCCCCGCCCGGTGAGACGGGCGGCTCCCACAGTGCGAAGGAGCCTGAGGCCCGTGGGGAGGAATCCTCGGTCACGGCGTGCGCGGGCCGCCCGGTGAGCTTGGCGAACGCCGCATCCGGCTGGGCCATCGTCGCCGAAGCCCCGATGACGACGGGCGATGCTCCGTAGTGGGCGGCGATGCGCAGCAGCCGGCGGAGGATGAGGCCGACATGGGACCCGAACACGCCGCGGTACCGGTGGGCTTCGTCGATGACGATGAACCGCAGATTCTTGAACATCCGCGCGAATCGTTCGTGCTGGGGCAGGATGCCGCGGTGGAGCATATCCGGGTTGGTGAAGATGATGTTCGCATGCCGTCGCGCCCAGTCCTTCGACGCCTGGGAGGTGTCCCCGTCGTAGGCGGCGGGCCGCATGCCCCGGATGATGAACCGTTCGAGTTTGGTCAGCTGATCGGCCGCGAGCGCCTTTGTCGGGGCGATGTAGAGCGCCGAGGCGGTGCGCAGCTTGTCTCGGGTGGCTTGGATGGATTCGATCACCGGCAGCCAGAACCCCAAGGACTTCCCCGAGGCGGTCGGGGTGGCGATGACGATGTCGGATCCGCTGCGAGCCGTGTTCGCGGCTTCGAGCTGGTGATGCCAGAGGGCGTCGACGCCGATGGCATGGCAGGCGTGTTTGAGTTCCTCGTCGATCCAGTCGGGCCAGTCGGCATCGTGCTCGAAACGCTGCGGAATGTCGCGGACGTGGACGATGTGCTCATCCCGGGCACCGAAAGCGGTGACGATATCGAGGAGAGCGGAGGAGGCCATGGGTCAATTATGGCGCAGTCGTTAGGATTCTTCTGTGACTGATCTTCCGTTGACCCGCCTGAGCGAGACCCTCTACCGTGCCGGCTACACCGAGCCGCGGCTGCGGCAGCTCTGGGGTGCCGCGACTTCGGAGGCTCTCGTTCGCAACAACGCCGCTCCGGCCATTCACCGCTGCACTCAGGTTCTCGTCGATGACTCGGCCACCGAATTCGACCGTGGCCTGGCGAATCTGGCCCTGCTGTTCCACTTCCACCGCAGAGTCGATCTCTCAGCGGTCCGCGCCGTGTTGGGTGAGGATGTCGACACCGCCGCCGAGGCGGGGCTGATCGAGATCACCGATGATGAGGTCAGCGCACCGTTCGCCCTCACTCCCTATGACCTTCCGGTGGGAGTTCCACGCGGTTTCCGCACAGGGGATGAGAACCTCTATCTCGTCGCCGATCACGGCACCCTGACCACGCCGGAGGCTCTCGACGGGGAGTTCGTCCTCGGACTCGGCGGGGCCGGACGCACGCTCGTGTCCATCACCCCACGCGACCGGGTCGAACTGGCCGCAGACATCGGCACCGGCTGCGGCATCCAAGCCCTGCTGCTGGCTCGCCACAGCACACGGGTCATCGCCACCGACACCTCTCACCGCGCCCTGCACCTGGCAGCGCTTTCGGCTGAGCTCAACGGTGTCGACACCATCGAATTCCGGCACGGATCTCTGCTCGAACCGGTCGACGAACCCGTGGACCTGCTTGTGTCGAACCCGCCGTTCGTCATCACCCCACGCAGCACGGACACGACCTTCGAATACCGGGACGGCGGAATGACCGGAGACGCTCTCGTGCGTACGCTGTTCTCCCAGATCCCTGCGGCACTGAACCCGGGCGGACGCAGCGTCTGCCTCGGCAACTGGGAGACCTCCTCGGCGAATGCGGATGGACCGGAGACCTGGGTCAGCGAAGACGACACCTCGGTTCTCGTCATCGAACGCGAAGCCCTCGACCCCATCGCCTACGCGGAGACCTGGATCCGCGACGGCGGGATCCCGCGCGCCAGCGCCGCATGGAACACCGCGGTCGCCGCCTGGCTCGCCGACTTCGCCACGAGAGCTGTGGACGAGATCGTCTTCGGGTACGTGCTCATGACACGGGCCGATAACGATGTGCCAACGATCGGCTCCGGGACGTTCAAGACCCGGGTGAGGACCACCTCGGCGCCGGCGAACAATCCGCACGGACTCGCCGAATTCCTCACCACGATCGTCGCGATCCGGTCCTGGCTGGCGTCGGTCGGGCCCGAGGAGATCGCCGCGACTGCGTTCACACGGTCACCGGACCTTGTCGAACACCGCCATTTCGTGCCCGGCGAATCAGAACCGAGCTCGATCACCCTGGAGCAGGGCATCGGCTTCGGGCAGGAGTTCGACCTCGACACGGCGCTGGCGGGATTCGTCTCCGTCGCCGATGGATCACTGACTCTGCGACAGACGGCCAGCGCGCTTGCGCAGCTGCTCGACGTCGATGCGACGGCACTCGAAGATCAGCTCATCGCCCAGGTCAGAGCCCTGTCTGCAGCGGGTGTGCTGCTGCCGGACATCGACTCGACCGAGGGTTCGGCGACCCGGGACGGCGGGGGAAGGGGATAGGATCGTAAACCGTTGACGCCGTGTCCCGGTGAAGTCCGGGCAGGGTCAGGGCCGAACCAGCCGATGACGATCAGGGCCATTCAACAGTGTTACATTGGGCCGGATCGTCCGTTGCAGCGAGCAGCAGATGCCGTGAGAGGAATGTGAAAGCGTGACCACAACCGAGAAGAAGCCCCGTCGCCTCGTCATCGTCGAGTCTCCGACGAAGGCGCGAACGATTGTGGGATACCTCGGCGACGGTTATGACGTCGAGGCGTCGGTCGGGCACATCCGCGACCTGCCCACCCCCTCGGAACTGCCCGCCGATATGAAGAAGGGGCCCTACGGCAAGTTCGCCGTCGACGTCGACAACGGCTTCGACCCCTACTATCGGGTCGACCCGGGCAAGAAGAAGAAGGTCACCGAGCTCAAACGCCTGCTCAAGGATGCCGACGAACTCTATCTCGCAACGGATGAGGACCGCGAGGGAGAGGCCATCGCCTGGCATCTGCTCGAGGTGCTCAAACCGAAGATCCCCGTCAAACGCATGGTCTTTCACGAGATCACCCCTGAGGCGATCGAACGCGCTCTGGAGAACACCCGCGACATCGACACCTCGCTCGTCGACGCACAGGAGACCCGTCGGATCCTCGACCGTCTCTACGGCTACGAGGTCTCACCCGTGCTGTGGCGCAAGATCCGAGCCGGCCTGTCGGCCGGACGTGTCCAGTCCGTGGCCACCCGGCTCGTCGTCGAACGCGAACGCGAACGCATGGCCTTCGTGCCCGCCGACTACTGGGACCTCGACATCGACCTCGGGCTGCCCGACGGAACAAACCCGTTCGCCGCGAACCTCACCACCCTCGACGGGGCCCGTGTGGCCTCGGGACGTGACTTCAACGACAAGGGTCAGCTGAAGAACACCTCGGCGACGGTCGTCGACCAGGCCCGGGCGGAAGCTCTGGCCACCGAACTCAACGGCAGTGCGAAGAACGCTCTGACGGTGTCCGCGGTGGAATCGAAGCCGTACTCCCGCCGTCCTGCCGCCCCGTTCACGACCTCGACGCTGCAGCAGGAAGCCGGCCGCAAGCTGCGCATGAGCGCCCGCCAGGCCATGCGCACCGCTCAGTCGCTGTACGAGCACGGCTACATCACCTACATGCGTACCGACTCCTCGTCGCTCTCGGGCCAGGCCATCGCCGCAGCCCGGAAGCAGGTGACCGAGCTCTACGGTCCCGAGTTCGTGCCGCAGTCACCGCGTCAGTACGCCAGCAAGCAGAAGTCGGCGCAGGAGGCCCACGAGGCGATCCGTCCCGCCGGTGACTCCTTCCGCACCCCGGCGCAGGTGTCCAAACAGCTCAACGGCGATGAGTTCCGTCTCTACGACCTCATCTGGAAGCGCACCGTGGCCAGCCAGATGGCCGATGCGAAGGGCAAGACCGCGACGATCAAGGTCAGTGCCGCGCTCACCGACGGCCACGAGGCCGGCTTCAGCGCCAGCGGCACCGTCATCACCTTCCGCGGCTTCCTCGCCGCCTACGAAGAGGGGCAGGACGCCTCCCGCTACGACACGAAGTCCGGCGAATCCCGCCTGCCGCAGGTCGAAGAGGGCCAGGCGCTGTCGGTGGTCAAGGCCGAAGCCGACGGTCACACGACCGCCCCGCCGCCGCGCTTCACGGAGGCGAGCCTGGTCAAGCAGCTCGAAGAGCTCGGCATCGGCCGACCCTCGACCTACGCGGCGACGATCTCGGTGATCCAGGATCGCGGGTACGTCACCTCGCGCGGCAATGCTCTCGTGCCCAGCTGGTTGGCGTTCTCTGTCGTGCGGCTGCTCGAGGAGCACTTCACCGGGCTCGTCGACTATGCGTTCACCGCCGATCTCGAATCCGAACTCGACCGGATCGCGATGGGCGAAGAGGACCGCAATGACTGGTTGGCCGGGTTCTACTTCGGTGACCAGACTCAGGACCGCGAGGGCCTCAAGACGATCGTCGACGACCTCGGTGACATCGACGCCCGTGAGGTCAACACCGTGGCGATCAGCGACGGTGTGAACCTGCGTGTCGGCCGGTACGGTCCCTACCTCGAGGTGCCGTCCGGAGTCGAGGGCGAAGATCCGAAGCGGGTCTCCGTCCCCGATGATCTCGCTCCCGATGAGCTCACAGCCGCCAAGGCGGCCGAGCTCATCGAGACTCAGGGCGGCGACGACCGCGAACTCGGAGTCGACCCGGAGACCGGGTACACCATCGTGGCGAAAAATGGTCGCTTCGGCCCCTATGTCTCCGAGGTGCTTCCCGAGCCCGAGGAGAAGTCCAAGCGCGGAGCGAAGAAACCCAAGCCGCGCACCGGTTCGCTGTTCAAGTCGATGAACCTCGACACCATCGATCTGGACACCGCGCTCAAGCTGCTCAGCTTGCCGCGTGTGGTCGGTCAGGACGAAGAGGGCACGGACATCACCGCGCAGAACGGCCGCTATGGACCGTACCTGAAGAAGGGCACGGACTCTCGGTCGCTGACGGACGAAGAGCAGATCTTCAACATCACCCTCGAAGAGGCGCTGAAGATCTACTCCGAGCCCAAGCAGCGCGGTGGCCGTCGTGCCGCGGCTCCGCTGAAAGAACTCGGCGAGGATCCGATCTCGAAGAAGCCGGTCGTCGTCAAGGACGGTCGCTTCGGGCCCTATGTCACCGACGGTGAGTTCAACGCGACTCTGCGCAAAGACGACTCCGTCGAGTCGATGACCCTCGACAGAGCAGCGACTCTGCTGGCCGAGAAGAGGGCGAAGGGACCGGCGAAGAAGAAGGCGCCGGCGAAGAAGTCGACGGCGAAGAAGGCACCTGCCAAGAAGTCGACTGCGGCCAAGACCACGGCGGCGAAGAAGACGACGGCCGCCAAGTCGACCACGGCGAAGAAGACCACGGCCGCCAAATCGACCACGGCGAAGAAGACCACGGCCGCGAAGACGACGAGCACGACGAAGCCGAAGACTCCCTGAGGCTGAGCCTCCATGCCAGATTCCCTCTCGGTCTCCATCAGCCGCAACGACCCGGCCGATGACGACGCGTTCGCGCGATGGCATGCGGTGTACTCGGCGGCACGCCGTCATGATCGCGGTCCTGAGGCTCCGGTGTGGTCCCAGGCAGAGCTGGGGGCCCAGCTGCGAGTGGAGCGGAGCTCGTCGAGGACCGAACTCTATCTTGCACACCGACCGGCCGAGGAACGTCGCCCGATCGGTGCGATCGCGCTGACGGTTCCGCTCCGCGACAACCGCCACCGCGTCGATGTCGAGCTCTACGTCGATCCCGAATCCCGGCGCCGAGGTGTCGGCTCCGCCATGCTCGAATTCGTTCGGACCCGAGCACGGGAACTGGGCCGCAGGGTGATCGCCTCGGAGGTCTTCCGTCCCTACGAGGGTGCGGGCCGCACCTTCGTGGATGCGGACCGCGCCGCCGAGCCTGCCGATCTCGGCACCGGGGACTCACGGACGGCAGCGCTGGTTCCGGGAATCGCCTTCGCCGAGCACCACGCGTTCGCCTTCGCCATCGGAGAGCTGCGCAGCGAATGTCCTCTGCCTCTGGAGCCCACGCTCATTCGCGCGATCGCCGAGGAAGCACAACCCTTCCACGAGGACTTCGAGCTTCGCTCCTGGAGCGGAGATGTGCCGGAGGAGTTCGTGGCTCAATGGGCCCAGATGGAAGGGCTCATCGAAACCGAAGCGCCGACGGGGGAGCGCGAGATCGAACCCTCGGCGACCTCGGCCGCCGATATCCGCGAGCAGGAGGCCATCCTCGCGGCCCAAGGGCGTACGAGCTTCGCCGCGATCGCTCTCGACCCCTCTGGTGACATCGCCGCCTACACCCAGCTGGTCCACTCTTCGGCCGAGTCCATGGTCTACCAGTGGGGCACTCTCGTCCGGGCCGAGCACCGGGGCCATCGGCTCGGTGCTGCGGTGAAGGCCGCCGCCGCAGGCGAGTTCGCCCGATCGGAGTTGGCGGCGCGGGCGATCATCACTTACAACGCCGAAGAGAACGAGCACATGCTGGCGATCAACCGGCGGCTGGGCTTCCGCCCTATCGAGCGGCTCGAAGAGATCGAACTCAACCTCGACGCATGAGGTCGGCCTCGGCGAACGCTGTGAGCGCCGCTCCATCGAGCCGGTAGGTCTCCCATTCGTCCTGAGCCTTCGCACCCAAAGACTCATAGAACCCGATCGATGGTGTGTTCCACTTGAGCACGCACCACTCGAGCCTGGCCAGCCCCCGCTCCTGACAGATCTGAGCCAGACGCCCCAGCAGCGCCTTCCCGGCACCGATTCCTCGGTGCTCAGGCGAGACATAGAGATCTTCGAGCCAGATCCCGTTCCTGCCCGTCCAGGTGGAGAACGAGTGGAACCAGATGGCGATGCCGATGACCTCCCCGTCGACCTCGGCCACGAGACCGTAGGTGTTCGGGTGACCGTCGGTGGGGAACATCACCGCGGCGAAGTCCGCCTCGGTGGCCTCGACGGCATCCGGTTCCTTCTCGTACACGGCCAGGTCATGGACGAGACGGAGGATGTCGGACAGATCATCCTCTCCGGCCTCACGGATCGTCAGGGACATTCTTCCTCCCGGTGGTGGATATGGTTCACAGCAGGTGCTTGCCGACATAGTCCGGCAGCGCTGTCAGTTCTTCAGGCGTCGGTGATTCGGGCGTATGCGCATCGGCGTGAGCATAGTACGAAGCGAACTCCTCGGCGACGGCATCGACCGTGACCTCGGGATGGATCTCACTGATCGACCCACCCGTCGTTGGGTCCCAGTCGATGCCGAGGGCGGCTTCGACATCGGTGAGGACGGCACGGATCGGGTCCGGGTCCTCGACGACGACGGAGGAGGAGAACAGCCATGCTCCCGAGACCACTCGCTGGGCGGTCCCGATGGCCTTGATCCGTCCGGCGACATTCACGCTGTGCTCACCGGGGCAGTATTCGCCGGGGATCTCGCCGAGGCGGGCGTCGACTCCGATGCCGCGCAGAACTTCGACGTAATCGAGACCGAAACCGGTGAACCGGGCGTTCGTGTTCGTGATGAAGGAATCACTCGGTTCGATGTGATCGATGACCAGCGATCCCGGATGATAGGCCGCCGCCCGGCCGCCGAGGCTGCGCAGCACGGGCGTGAAACCGTGGTCACGGGCCGCCTCGATCGCGGTGGTGAAGCCGGGCAGGAAACGGTCGCGGGCACCGAAGGCCAAGGTCGGTTGAGGGCGGTACATCCGCAGCGTTGCCCCGCGACGACCGGCCTTGACCGAGTCGAGGAGGACACGGGCGAAAGCGAGCTCGGCAACGGGCCCCAACCCCTCAGTCGCCACCGTGGTCATGGCCGGAATGTCTGTGTGCACGTGAACAAGAGTAGAGGATGGGTCGACCCCGGCGCGGTTCGGGTTGTCGGAGATCGCATCGGGTTCCAAGAGATATGTCAGTCGAGACCGATAGTCTAGAGCTGTGAGCATGTTGACGACTACAGGACACCGACTGCCCGGAGCACCCGGCCGGCTGGTCACCGAGACCGCCGCCTGGGGAGCACTGATCGTACTTGTCGCGATCAGCTATGTGGTGGCAGGGACCAGCGGACTTCTCGCCACGGTGGGCGGACGCGCCTTCACCGCGATGGGCGAATCCATCAGCGCCGGAGGCTTCGACAATCGGATGGGCACCCTGTCGCTGCTCATCGTCTTCGCGCTCTCATGCGCGGGCCTCTTCATTCCCGCGAAGGTCTTCGCCACCCGGTCACCGGCGGTGCGCAAGACCGCGCTGAGCATCGCCGCCGTCGTCGAGGCCGCCGTGCTCATCGTCCTCAGCTTGGCACCCAGCGCCTGGCTGACCTGGGTCGCCGCCCTGTTCCTCGGGGCCGTGGTGGGTCTGCTCATGAGCATCAACCCGTTCACGAACGAGAAGCCGTGGCGTCGTGTCGGGATCCCCGCCGCGGTCCTCGTCTTCGTCTCCTGTGCCTTTCAGATCCTCGGTGGATCCACCGCCGGAACCCAAGCGCTCGGATGGACATCGCTGCTCGTCGGCATCGGCATGGCCGCCGGTTCCGTCATCATCTTCCTCACCCCCGAACGCGTCCTGCACGCGGAGACCGCGACCACCGGTTCGTTCCCGGAACTCAAAGCTCGCGTGGTCCGTCCCGCCGAGGCGATCGCCAACCCCTGGGTGTGCATCGGACTCTTCGCCGTACTCGGCGCCACCTTCATGCTCGCGCAGCCGACGGCGATCAGTCACGGGTACGGGCAGGCCGGTTTCGCACTCATCATCGCCTGCTGCCTCGTCGGCTGGGCGATCGGCTTCGAGATGGGACCGACCTTCGCCCCCGGAATGTCCCGGCCCCGTGTGTCCACCTTCGCCCTGCTCGTCTCCGGTGTGCTGCTGCTGGCGACCGGAGCCATCAACGAGCTCTCCGGCAAGGTCGTGCTCTCAGCAGCGATCGCATTCCTCGTCGGCATCGGCGTGCGCGCCCAACCCTACGATTTCTCTCGCCGCTACGGTGCCGTTGCCGGTGCCGGTCTGGCCCTGGTCATCAACGCCTTCGACCTCGGCGGCACGGTCGAGGTCGGGTCGAGCCCAGACTGGGTGCTCGCGCCCAGTGACGTGGCGTTCCTCGTCTTCGGCATCGCCGCCCTCGTCGCCGGAATCATCGGCCTGTTCATCTTCGACCCGCACAAACTGCAGGGTCTGTCCGTCGACATCGTCCACGGGTTCCGCCCACCGAATCAGGCGGAAGCCTCTGCCGGCGGGCTCGGGAATTCGACTCAGCGCCTCGGCGCCGGTTTCTTCATCGCTGTCGAAGGCGGCGACGGGGCCGGGAAGACCACGCAGATCAAACGGATCTCCCGTGCCCTGGCCGACGACGGTTATCACGTCGAGTCCACCCGGGAACCCGGCGGCACCGAGCTGGGCACGAAGATCCGCTCCGTCCTCTTCGACGCCGACCCGCCGAGCCCCCGCACCGAGGCGCTGCTCTTCGCCGCCGACCGCGCCCACCATGTCGCGTCGCTGGTCGACCCCAGCCTGGATGAGGGCGCCATCGTCATCACCGACCGCTACATCGATTCGACGATCGCCTATCAGGCCGCCGGCCGCAGCTTCGACGAGAAGACGATCCAGGCGCTGAGCCGTTGGGCGACCCAGGGACTCGTCCCGCACCTGACGATCGTGCTCGACATCGATCCCGAGAGCGCCGCCGAGCGGATGGGGCAGCGCGGGGAGAGCAACTACCTCGACGAGGAGAACCAGCAGTTCCACCAGCGTGTGCGCCAGACCTACCTGTCCCGGGCACGCAGGGAACCGGACCGCTATGTCGTCCTCGACGCCTCGGTCAGTGCCGATGAGCTCACCGCGCAGATGCTCGCCGCCGTCCGGGCGCGGCTTCCGCAGGCTCTGCTCTCTCGCGATGGCACCAGCACCGAGGCGGTCGCTGCCTCCCCGGAGACCAGCGACGACAACGACGCCACCGACACCGGACCCGATGACGCCCCCTCCGAGATCGCAGAAGACTCCTCTGCCGGTGACGCCGACCGACATGAGCGCGGACCGCGCTTCGTCCCGGTGGCCGACGACCGGTTCATCCCGAGCGCGATCAGCGACGCGGAAGTGGAGACGTCCGGAGCCGTTCCCACCGAACGGGTCGACCTCGGAGCTGACCTGCGCGACGGCCCGGCCGCCTCGGCGAGCGATCAGAACTTCGCCGCGACCCCGGTGAGGCAATCCGAACCTTCGACATCGGATGACCGAGCGGACGACGCCGACTCGGACGATGCAGGTGCAGACGACGATTCCGATTCCACTGACTTCAGCGAAGATCCAGCCAACGACGAAGACGCAGAGACCCGAGTCGTCAGCCAGGTGACTGCGGAGGACGCTGAAACCCGCGTCGTCAGCCAAGTGACCCCTGAGGACGCTGAAACCCGCGTCGTCGAACAAGCCGATCCCATCGCCGAAGGGGAACCCGACGAGGGAGCCCCTGCTGGCGATGCAGAGACGACGGTGCTGCCGGCACGCAGCGCTCGCGAGATGAGCCGTGAACGTCTGCAGGCCCAGGCCGAGATCGAAAGGCAGGCTCGAGAGCGGCTGCGCAGGCAACGCGAACGCAACAACCGTCGCTTCAACGACCCGGAGGGATCCTGAAGTGAGCGTCTTCGACGAACTCGTCGGCCAAGACGATGTCATCACCCAGCTCGGCTATGCCTTGGACGACCCGGCCGCGATGACCCATGCGTGGCTGTTCACGGGCCCACCCGGGTCGGGCCGGTCGAACGCCGCCCGGGCGTTCGCCGCCGCACTGATCTCCGGCGGCACCGAGTCGAATGACGTCACCGCCAGGGTGCTGTCGGGCCATCACGAGTCCCTGACGATCATGTCGACTCAGAAATCGGTCATCTCGATCGAAGAGGTGCGTGAGCTCGTGTCCAAGGCTCAGTCCGCTCCGGTGAATTCGAAATGGCGGGTCGTCATCATCGAAGACGCCGACCGGATGATGGAGCGGACGGCGAATGTTCTGCTCAAAGCCATCGAAGAGCCGCCTCCCGGAACCGTCTGGCTGCTGTGCGCGCCGAGCCCGATCGACGTACTCACGACCATCCGCTCGCGGTGCCGACCGGTGCGACTGCGGATTCCGTCTCGAGATGCCGTGGCGCAGCTGCTCATGCAGCGTGATCACGTCGACGAGGATCGCGCGAAGTGGGCGGCCGCCGTGGCGCAGAACCACATCGGCCGGGCGAAGTATCTGGCGCTGAGCGAATCGGCCGACGCCGAACGCCGACAGATCCTCGCGATCCCCGGCAAACTCACCTCGGTGGGGGCGACGATCCGCTTGGCCGGACGCATCGTCGATGCCGCGGCGGAAACGGCGAAGTCGAGGGTCGAGGAGCGCAACGCAGCCGAACGCGCCGAGCTCCTGACGACCCTGGGCATCGAGACGGAGAAGACGATTCCGCCTTCGGCCAGGGCACAGATCAGGAAGCTCGAAGAAGAGCAGAAGAGACGGTCGGTGCGGGCTCGCAACGATGAGCTCGATCGCATCTTCCTCGAACTGATGAGCCTCTACCGCGACATTCTCATGTATCAGTTGGGGATCCGCGACGGTTGGATCAACGACGGCGAGGTCGACCTCATCGCCGAGCAGGCGAACCGGGACGGACCGGATACCACCCTGCTGCGCATCGACGCCATCACCGAGGCCCGACAGCGTCTGCAGACGAATATGTCACCGGTGCTCATCGTCGAGGCGGCGTTCGTGCTGCTGTCGAACCCGTGGCTGCAGGAGGACCGCTCGGGAGCGATCTGACGCCTCGCGGTCACAGAAGCCCTACGCGACAACCGTCGGCGGCGTGGGCCGACACTGGGGCGCGGCTGTGCCCTCAGCGTTTGCTGAGGAGTTCTGAGACGAGCGCCGCGGTGAGTTCGATGCGGCGGGGAATCCAGATCTGCAGGGCATGTTCGGTGCGAGCGTGGGAGCCTCCGCCGACGGTGCCGAGACCGTCGAGGGTCGGGGTTCCGACTCCGGCGGTGAAATTGCCATCCGATCCGCCGCCGACGGCAACGGAGCGCAGCGGAGGATGCCCGAGCTTGCCCGCCAGTCGTTGGGCACGTGCGTAGAGGCCCATCGCCATCTCCTCTTCGAGCGGGGCCCGATTGATCCCGCCCTTGAGTTCGATCTTCGCCCCCGCCACGGTGGGGGTGAGCGCGCGCAGGGCCTCATCGATGCGGACCTGTTCACTCGCCGAGGCGGCCCTTGAGTCGATGCCGACGACGGCTTTGGCCGGGACGGTGTTCGTCGTCGATCCGCTCGACATCACCGTCGGGACGACCGAGGTGCCGAGGGACGGTTTGTGCAGTTGGGCGATGTCGATGACCTGGTTGGCCACTTCGATGGTGGCGTTGATGCCCTTCTCGGGTTCGACACCGGCGTGAGAGGCCAGACCGGTGACCTCGAGCTGGTAGATCGCCACCCCTTTGCGGGCGATCTTCACCGCACCGTCGGCAGCGCCGCTTTCGAAGACGAGCGCGGCTTCGGCTCCGCGGGCTTCGTCCTCGATGATCGACCGGGAGCCGGGAGAACCGAGCTCTTCGTCGGCGGTGATGAGGAGGCTGACCCCGTCGAGGGTGCCGAGTTCGGCGCGGACCCGGGCCAGCGCGTAGATGGCGATGAGCAGCCCGCCCTTCATATCATCGGCACCGGGTCCGCGGACGACTCCGTCCTTGACCGAGTACGGGAAGTCCGAAAGCGTGCCGGTGGGCCAGACGGTGTCGTGGTGGCCGACGAGGACAACCTTGCGGGGTCCGGAGCCGAAGCGCCAGAGCACATGCGGGTGGGCGTCGGTCTCGATGATCTGCGGGGCGGCACCGAGCATTCCGGTGCCGATGCGGGAGACGAGCTGTGCGCTGCGGGCCAGGGACGAGGGGTCGTTGGAGAACGACTCGCATTCGATGAGGGCTTGGAAGTCACTCATGAAATCGTCGGAGTCGAACTCTGCCACAGGTGTCTCCCATTCCTCTTCCGTCTGCTGTTCCTACCAGGTTAACCGGTTCCGAGGTGAGGTCAGACGCAGGCGGTGGGACCCGGCGCGATCAGGAGGTTCGCCCGGTGTGCTGGAGAGGACCGCGAGAGCGGACCTTCGTTTTGACGCTCGGCAGGAGAGTTGGCTAAAGTTAGTCCGGTTGCCGCCTTAGCTCAGTCGGTAGAGCGATTCACTCGTAATGAATAGGTCACCAGTTCGATTCTGGTAGGCGGCTCGGCAACGCCCCTCCCACTCCAGTGCAGACACGGAGTGGGAGGGGCTTTCTGCGCTCGGATCCGTGATCGCGCGGGTACAGGTGCCCTTGGCAGTCGCCGGGTGCGGATGTGACACTGAGGGCATGGTGGATGCAGATATTCCGGCGGGCGCCTCGACCTCTCGAAGGACGTTCAAGGACGAGCTGTTCGGTCCACCTCGCCACAACAGCGCTGCGAAGTTCTCTGTTGTCGCTTTCGGTCTGGTGTTGGTAGCCAGTCTCGTCGCCCCGTCGCTGTCGTGGGCCGAGGCCATGCCCGGAACATCGCTGACCACGGCAGGACTGATGGTGCTGTGCGGCTTCGCGGAGCTCATCGATGCCCATCATCGTCGACTGGTCGTCGCTCTTCGATTCGCGGGCCTGAGCGCAGCGCTGCTCGGCCTCCTTCTGCAGCTGCTCTGATTTCGCCCCGCCGCCATCGCCTTCTCTTCGACGGTGTCACCCCACTGCCGTCTCTCCGCCGTCTGCATGTGTTGCCCGTCACCGGAAACCGGGGCACAATGGGACGTGCGAATGTTACTGAACGATCGATCAGATCTTGTGGTCGGTCTTCCATCCAGACTGTGAGGAACACATGAGCGAAGCGTTCATCTATGACGCGGTGCGAACCCCGCGCGGCAAGAACCGCGGCGGTTCTCTGCACAGCGTCAAACCCATCGATCTCGTGACCGGGCTCATCGACGCACTGCGCGAGCGCAACCCCGAACTCGACGACAAAGCCATCGACGATCTGGTCCTCGGCGTCGTTTCGCCAGTGGGCGAACAGGGCGGGGACATCGCCCGCACCGCGGCACTTGTGGCAGGACTCGACGAGTCCGTCGCCGGCGTCCAGGTCAACCGCTTCTGCGCCTCCGGGCTCGAAGCCGTCAATCTCGCCGCACAGAAGGTCGGCAGCGGCTTCGAGAACCTCGTCGTCGCCGGCGGGGTCGAATCGATGTCGCGCGTGCCTCTCGGCTCCGACGGCGGAGCCTGGGCCCAGGATCCGGCGACGAACTACGACACCTACTTCGTCCCGCAGGGCATCGGCGCCGACCTCATCGCCACCACCGAGGGCTTCAGCCGCACCGACGTCGACACCTTCGCCGCCGAATCCCAGGCCCGTGCCGCGAATGCCTGGAAGAACGGGTACTTCGAGAAGTCAATCGTCCCTGTCAAGGACATCAACGGCATCACGCTGCTCGATACCGATGAGCACATGCGCCCGGGATCAACAGTGGAATCGCTGTCCTCCCTCAACCCGGCATTCACCAAGGTCGCCGCCCAGGCGGGATTCGACGAGGTGGCGCTGCAGAAGTACCACTGGGTGGAGGCCATCGACCATGTCCACACCGCAGCGAACTCTTCGGGGATCGTCGACGGCGCCAGCCTCGTCATCGTCGGCGACGGTGAGGTCGGCAAGTCGATGGGTATGAAGCCGCGTGCGCGCGTCGTCGCCACCGCGGTCACCGGTTCTGAACCGACCATCATGCTCACCGGACCGACTCCTGCCACGCAGAAGGCCCTCGACAAGGCCGGACTGACCGTCGATGACATCGACCTGTTCGAGCTCAACGAGGCCTTCGCCGCCGTCGTGCTCAAATGGATGCGGGATCTCGACATCCCCCACGAGAAGGTGAACGTCAACGGCGGAGCCATCGCTATGGGCCACCCGCTCGGAGCCACCGGAGCCATGATTCTGGGCACCATTCTCGACGAACTCGAACGGCGCGACCTCAAGCGCGGACTCGTCACCCTGTGCATCGGTGGCGGTATGGGTATCGCGACGATCATCGAAAGGGTCTGACATGACGAACACCGAATACTCCCACACCACCGACTCCGACGGTATCGTCACGGTCGTCGTTGACGATCCGAACGCCAAGGTCAACACCATGAACGACCACTTCGCGGCCGCCCTCGAGGGCACCGTGAAGTGGCTCGAGGCCAACGTCGATGACATCACGGGCGTGATCATCACCTCGGCGAAGAAGACCTTCTTCGCGGGAGGCGATCTCAACAAACTGCGCGCGGCAGACCCGGAGAACTCCGCAGCCGAGGCCGCGCGGACCAACCATATGAAGTCACTCCTGCGTCGACTCGAGACCTTGGGCAAGCCCGTCGTGGCCGCCGTCAACGGCGCAGCCCTGGGCGGCGGGCTCGAGCTCGCACTCGCCACTCACCACCGGATCGCGGCGGAGGATGTCTCCAGCCTGCGCGTCGGGTTCCCCGAAGTCTCACTCGGACTGCTTCCCGGAGGCGGCGGCGTCGCCAGGACCGTTCGACTCATCGGTCTTCAGAATGCACTGCAGAAGGCGATTCTGCCCTCGACGAAGTTCAAAGCGGCAGATGCCCTTGAGCTGGGACTCATCGATGAATTGGCACCGGTCGGTGACCTCGTCGACCGCGCCAAAGACTGGATCAAGGCCAACCCCGAAGCGGCTCAGCCCTGGGACGTCAAGGGCTTCAAGATGCCCGGCGGATCGCCGACCTCGCCCTCGCTGGGTTCCATGCTTCCCGCTCTGCCCGCTCTCCTGCGCCGTCAGACCAAGGGAGCACCGATGCCTGCCCCGCGTGCTGCCATCGCCGCAGCGGTCGAAGGCGCTTATGTCGACATCGACACGGCTCTGGACGTCGAGACCCGCTACTTCGTCCACCTCACCCACACCCCGGTGGCGAAGAACATGATCAAGGCGTTCTTCTTCGACCTCGGCCACATCAACTCCGGCGGCTCGCGGCCTGACGGGTTCGAACCTCGTCCGGTGAAGAAGCTCGGTGTGATCGGTGCCGGAATGATGGGTGCTGCGATCGCCTACAGCGCCGCGAAGTCGGGCATCGAAGTCGTACTCAAGGACGTCGAGCTCGCCAATGCGGAGAAGGGCAAGGCCTACGCCGCCAAGCGTGAGGAATCCGCCCTGGCCAAGGGCAAGACCACCGAGGCGAAGTCCCAGGCCGTCCTCGACCGGATCACCCCGAGTGCCTCCGCCGAGGACTTCGCCGGCGTCGACTTCGTCATCGAAGCTGTCTTCGAGTCCGTCGACCTCAAGCAGAAGGTCTTCCAGGAGATCCAGGACATCGTCGAACCCGACGCGGTCCTCGGTTCGAACACCTCGACCCTGCCGATCACCGAACTGGCCAAGGGTGTGAACCGGGACAAGGACTTCATCGGAGTCCACTTCTTCTCACCTGCCGACAAGATGCCGCTGGTCGAGATCATCTGCGGAGAGAACACCTCCGACGAGGTCCTCGCCCGCACCTTCGACCTCGTGCAGCAGATCCGGAAGACACCGATCGTCGTCAATGACTCCCGCGGATTCTTCACTTCCCGCGTCATCGGCACGTTCATCGCCGAGGCGGTCGCCGCGGTCGGCGAAGGCGTGGAGCCGGCGACAGTCGAACAGGCAGCGCTGCAGGCCGGATATCCCACCGGTGCCCTGCAGCTGCTCGACGAGCTGACGCTGACGTTGTCGCAGAAGATCAATCAGGAGACCCGAGACGCGGTCGAGGCCGCAGGCGGCACCTGGGTCGCTCACCCCTCCGAGGCGGTCTTCAACTGGATGGTCGAGCAGGGACGCACCGGACGCAAGGACGGTGCCGGCTTCTACGACTACGACGAGGCTGGCAAACGCACCGCGCTGTGGCAGGGGACGCGTGAGAAGTATGACTCCGGGTCGAACGATCAGCCCTTCGCCGACCTGCAGGAGCGCATGCTCTTCGCCGAGGCGATCGAAACGATCAAATGCCTCGACGAGGGAGTGCTGACCTCGGTGCCGGATGCGAACATCGGTTCCATCTTCGGCATCGGATTCCCCGCCTGGACCGGCGGCGTCCTCCAGTACGTCAACCAGTACGAGGGTGGCCTGGAAGGGTTCGTGGCGCGAGCGAAGGAACTGGCCGCGCAGTACGGCGAGCACTTCACCCCGCCGGCCTCGCTGGTCGAGCGCGCGAAGACCGGGGAGACCTACGAGTAAGTCGCGTATCGACTGAGGACATCCCGCCGAGGCGGGGCGGTCCACAGGAATAGCCCGATGGCCTTCCGGTGTTGTCCAGTCACACTGAACATCCAGTGTCACTGACATCAACCGGAAGGCCATTGCTATGCGAGCCGCCGTCTACGACGCCTACACCGAGAACTTCGACGACATCACGGTCCGCGAGATGCCCGAGCCCAAACTCCCACCCGCCTCGGTGCTCATCGAGGTCAGGGCCGCGGGCGTCAACCCGGTCGACTGGAAGCTGGTCGGCGGCCACCTCGACCCGGTCATGCCCACGCAGTTCCCCGTCACTCCGGGCTGGGACGTAGCCGGTGTCGTCGTCGGACTCGGCTTCGACACCCCGGAATTCTCCATCGGAGACGAGGTCGTCGCCTATGCGCGCAAGGACGTGCTGGGCACGGGGACCTTCGCCGAGAAGGTGGCGGTCCCGGTGCGGGCTGTCGCAGCCAAGCCGAAGAGTCTGAGCTGGGAGCAGGCGGGCGGACTGCCGCTGGCCGGCGGCACGGCTCTGCGCACCCTCGAATCCCTCGGCACAATCGAGGGCCGCACCGTGCTCATCCATGGGGCCTCCGGGGGAGTGGGCAGCTTCGCGGTGCAGATCGCACGAGCAGCAGGCGCCCGCGTCATCGGCACAGCATCGGAAGCCAACCACGATTATCTTCGCGGCCTCGGTGCCGAGCCCGTGACCTACGGGGACGGAATGGTCGAACGCGTGCTCGACACCGCCGGAGGGAAGGTCGACGGGGTCGCTGACTTCGTCGGGGAAGCCCTCAACGAGACCCTGGCTGTGCTCGCTGACGGCGGCAGCCACGCTTCGGTGGCCGATCCCAGCGTCGCCGAACACGGCGGACGGTACATCTGGGTGCGCCCCGACGGAGCCGAGACCGCACGACTGGGCCTCCTCGCCGATGAAGGGAAGCTCTCTGTCGAAGTCGCCAAGACCTACGGCCTCGACGAGGTGGCGCAGGCGTTTAAGGACAGTGCGACCGGGCATGTCCGCGGAAAGCTCGTCATCGTGCCCTGAGCCGTTCTTCGAGCCGCTTCCTCAGCTGTCGGCTCAGCCGACGGTCAATGCCGCGGCCGCGGCGGCACGCAGTTCGACCCCGACCACCTCGGCGCTGGAGCGTCGAGCCTGGTGCGGGGTCGAATTCATCATCCCGAACACCGCATGAACGCGTACCGTCGCCGCCTCGAGTGACCATCCGGGGTGGGCGGCAGTGACGACCTCGGCCCACCGGCTGACATAGGCGCGCTGCAGGCGCCGGACGGTCCGCCGCGAACTCTCCGGCAGGGCCGCAAGGTCGCGGTCCTGAATGAGAATGAGCTCGGGCTCGCTCATCGCGAAGTCGACGTGGAAGTCGATGAGGCGGCGCAGAGTCGCCTCCGCAGGCGTCGCAGCGGGGGAGGCCCCCTCGGTGCCGGTGCCCGACTCGGCGACGATCGCCTCCGCGCCGGACTGCAGGTACTCGGAGATGCCGACGAGCAGTTCCTCGAGCACTGCTTCCTTCGACGAGAAGTGACGGTAGACGGCCGGTGCCGAGATCCCGGCCCCTTTGCCCAGGTCATCAAGGCGCACCCCGTGGAATCCGTGCCTGGCGTAGAGCGTCTTCGCCACTGCGAGCAGCTGCTCGCGCCGCGCCGCCTTCGCCGCCGCTCGTGCCGTCGGCTTGGCCGTGTCGTCGTCGGGCATGCCCGTTCTCCTTCCTCGTCGCTGCTGCGCTGCCGAGCACCGTGATCCGGGCGTTGTCCCGACCGTGCATTGTCACTTTCGCTCGTGAGCAGTATCATAGCAGTCAGTTAATAATCGTTAACTGAAACGAGGATGGAATGAGAGCAGTGGGAACTGCGATCAGTCCGGCAATGGGGCAGGCCAATTCCGACGCCCACGCCGAGCTCATCGCTGAACTCCGGGAGCGCATCGCGGCCACCGCCCGCGGCGGCTCCGAGAAGTCCAGGCAACGCCACATCGACCGCGGCAAACTGCTGCCCCGGGATCGCGTCGAAGCACTGCTCGACCCCGGCACCCCGTTTCTCGAGCTCTCCTCGCTGGCCGCGAACGGCATGTACGACGACGCCAGCCCGGGAGCCGGAATCATCACCGGAATCGGCCGGGTCGCCGGACGCGAATGCGTCATCGTCGCCAATGACGCCACCGTCAAGGGCGGCACCTATTATCCGGTCACGGTGAAGAAGCACCTGCGCGCCCAGGAGATCGCGAAGGAGAACAGCCTCCCGTGCATCTACCTCGTGGACTCCGGAGGGGCCAACCTGCCCAACCAGGATGACGTGTTCCCCGACCGTGAACACTTCGGGCGCATCTTCTTCAACCAGGCCACGCTCTCTGCCGCGGGCATTCCGCAGCTGGCCGCCGTCATGGGCTCCTGCACCGCCGGCGGTGCCTACGTCCCGGCCATGGCCGACGAATCGATCATCGTCTCCGAGCAGGGCACGATCTTCCTCGGCGGCCCGCCCCTGGTCAAGGCCGCCACCGGTGAGGAAGTCACCGCCGAAGAGCTCGGCGGCGGTGCGCTGCACTCCCGGGTCTCCGGCGTCACCGACCACCTGGCGGCCAACGACTCTCACGCCCTGGAGATCATGCGCGACATCGTCTCCACGCTCGGGCCGAAGGGCGCGCCGAACTGGGACGTCGTCGAACCGCGACTGCCCGCGCACGCGCCGGAGGAACTGACATCCGTCGTCCCTGTGGACTCGCGCACCCCCTATGACGTCCACGAAGTCATCGCCCGCCTCGTCGACGGGTCCGAGTTCCACGAGTTCAAGGCCGAATACGGCACGAGCCTCGTCACCGGATTCGCCCACCTCGACGGACACCCGGTGGGCATCGTGGCCAACAACGGCATCCTCTTCGGCGAATCCGCGCAGAAGGGTGCCCACTTCATCGAACTCTGCGACCAGCGCAGCGTGCCGCTGGTGTTCCTGCAGAACATCTCCGGCTTCATGGTCGGCCGCGACTACGAAGCCGGCGGCATCGCCAAACACGGAGCGAAGATGGTCAACGCCGTCGCCACCGCCCGGGTGCCGAAATTCACCGTCGTCATCGGCGGCTCCTTCGGTGCCGGCAACTACTCGATGTGCGGCCGCGCCTACTCCCCGCGCTTCCTGTGGATGTGGCCCAATGCCCGCATCTCCGTGATGGGCGGCGAACAGGCCGCCAGCGTGCTCTCCACGGTCAAGCGCGACCAGCTCGAAGGCCGCGGAGAGACGTGGAGCGCCGAGGACGAAGACTCATTCAAACAGCCCATCCGCGACCAGTACGAAGCCCAAGGCAACCCGTACTACTCGACGGCACGCCTGTGGGACGACGGCATCATCGAACCCGGCGACACCCGCCAGGTGCTGGCACTGGCCCTCGAACTCGCCCGCTTCGGACCGATGGAACGCCCGCTCAATGCCAGCGGCTACGGCGTCTTCAGAATGTGAGCCCCTCCATGTTCAATACAGTTCTCATCGCCAATCGCGGAGAGATCGCCCTGCGCGTCATCCGCACCTGCCGCCGGCTGGGCATCCGCACCGTCGCCGTCTACTCCGACGCCGATGCCCAGGCCGCGCACGTCAAGGCCGCCGACCTCGCCGTGCACCTCGGTCCGGCCGCCGCTGCCGAGTCGTACCTGCGCATCGACAAGGTCATCGCCGCCGCCGAGGCGACCGGTGCGCAAGCCATCCACCCCGGCTACGGGTTCCTGTCGGAGAACGCCGAGTTCTCCGCCGCCTGCGAGAAAGCCGGAATCGTCTTCCTCGGACCCGGGGCAGATGCCATCCGGACCATGGGCGACAAGATCACCGCGAAGCAGGCCGTGTCCTCCCGCGGAGTACCCCTCGTACCCGGCACGAAGGACGCCGCCATGAGCGACGAGTCGCTCATCGCCGCATCCGCCGACATCGGCTTCCCCGTGCTCATCAAACCCTCCGCCGGTGGTGGAGGCAAAGGCATGCACGCGGTGTTCGACGCGGACAAGCTGCCCGAGGCGCTCAAGACTGCCCGCCGCGAGGCCGCGAGCTCCTTCGGCGACGACACCCTGTTCCTCGAACGTCTCGTCGCCACCCCGCGCCACATCGAAGTCCAGATCATGGCCGATGCGCACGGCAACGTCATCCACCTCGGCGAACGTGAATGTTCGCTGCAGCGCCGCCACCAGAAGGTCATCGAGGAGGCTCCGTCGGCGCTGCTCGACGAGGCCACCCGAGCCCGGATCGGCCAGGCGGCCTGTGAGACCGCGAAGTCCGTGGGCTACGTCGGGGCCGGAACCGTCGAGTTCATCGTCGGCGCCGACCGCCCCGACGAGTTCTTCTTCATGGAGATGAACACCCGTCTCCAGGTCGAGCACCCGGTCACCGAGGAGGTCACCGGGATCGATCTCGTCGAACTCCAGCTGCGCATCGGCGCCGGTGAAGAGCTGCCTCTGGTCCAAGACGACATCACGATGACGGGGCATTCGATCGAGGCCCGCATCTACGCCGAGGATCCCTCGCGCGGCTTCCTGCCCACCGGCGGGCGCGCCCTCGACGTCGTCTTCCCCGAAGGCGAAGGCATTCGCGTCGATGCCGGTCTCGAAGCCGGGCAGACCATCGCCTCGGACTACGATCCGATGATCGCCAAGCTCATCGTCCACGCACCCGACCGGGCAGCCGCGCTCGCTCGCCTCGACGCCGCGCTCGCCGCCTCGGCGGTGCCCGGCATCGTGACGAACATCGACTTCCTGCGCACGCTCATCACCATCGACGCAGTGATCTCGGGTGATCTCGACACCTCACTCATCGACAACCTCGACGAGAGCCAGCTGGCCCACGTGCCGAGCGAGATCGACAGACAGGTCGCCGCCGCGGCAGTCATCGAGACTCTAGGCCGCGCAGGGACCGCGATCACCGGTGCGGTCACGGCCCGGGATCTGGCAGGCGCAGCAGTCGGCGGAACCGCCTCGGCGTGGGGGAGACCGGCGGCCTTCCGGACGTCTCGTCCCGAATTCCGCCCCACCGTGCGTCTCGACTTCGCCGAGGCCGGCGAGATGACTGTCGACGACGGCGACGAGGTCGAATACGGCCCGGCACCGGCCGCCGCCATGGCACCCGGGGTCGAGGTGAGTGCACGGGCAGGCTCCGTGACCATCGACGACACGGGGCTGTGGCATCTGAGCATCGACGGCATCCAGTACACCGCCCGCATCTTCTCTGATGCCGGCAGCCGCAGCATCTGGGTCAGCAGCGACCGCGGCGTCCATGCCTTCAGCCGTCCGCGGGCCGATACCTCGCTGACGCCCGGACTCGACGGTGCGGAAGTGCTCGCCCCGATGCCCGGATCCGTCGTCGACATCAAAGTCGCCACCGGCGACCACGTCGAACAGGGCGACCCGATCGTCGTCGTCGAAGCGATGAAGATGGAGCACGTGCTCACCGCGCCCGCCGCCGGCATCGTCACCGTCACCGCCGTCGCAGGCATCCAGGTCGGACTCGACGAGGTGCTCGCCACCGTCGTCGACGAATCCGCCGCCGAGGGATCCGCGGCGACACCGTCCACCGACACCACATCAGAGAACTGAACCGATAACCACGCCGCAAGCGGGGAGGAAACCATGGAAACCTTTGTTCCGGGCATGTTGCCCGAAGAATACGAAGACCTGCGCCAGGGTGTTGCGAAATTCACCGACGAAGAGGTCGCACCCGTCTCAGCCGAACTCGATGCCAAACACGAGTTCCCCTACGCACTCGTTGCGAAGATGGGGCAGATGGGCCTGTTCGGTCTGCCCTTCGACGAGGAATACGGCGGCATGGGCGGAGACTACTTCGCCCTGTGCCTGGCCATCGAGGAGATCGCCCGAGTCAACCAGTCTCTGGCCATCACCCTTGAGGCCGGCGTCTCGCTCGGTGCGATGCCGATCTACCGCTTCGGCACCGAGGAGCAGAAGAAGGAGTGGCTGCCCAAGCTCACCGACGCCTCCGGACTGGCCGCCTTCGGTCTGACCGAGCCCGAGGCCGGATCCGATGCCGGGGGCACGAAGACGAAGGCCACGCTGGAGAACGGCACGTGGACGATCAACGGCAGCAAGTGCTTCATCACGAACTCCGGCACCGACATCACCCGGCTGGTCACCGCCACGGCAGTGACCGGGACCCGAACCTCGAAGTCAGGCCGTGAGGTCCCCGAGATCTCGACGATCATGGTCCCCACCGGGACACCGGGCTTCACCGCCGAACCTGCCTATGACAAGGTCGGCTGGAACTCTTCGGACACGCACCCCCTGACCTTCGACGATGTGCAGGTGCCCGAAGCCAACCTGCTCGGCGAACGCGGACGCGGATATGCGAACTTCCTGCGCATCCTCGACGAGGGCCGCATCGCCGTGGGCGCACTGTCCGTCGGTGCTGCTCAGGGCTGCGTGGACGAATCCGTGAAGTACGCGAAGGAACGCCAGGCCTTCGGCAAGCCGATCGCCGACTTCCAGGGCATCTCCTTCAAGATCGCCCGCATGGAAGCCCGCGTCGTCGCCGCCCGCTCGGCCTACTACCTCGCAGCCTCCCGGATGCTCGCCGGACTGCCGTTCAAGAAGGAAGCGGCCATCGCGAAGATGATCGCCGGTGAGGCCGCCATGGACAACGCCCGCGACGCCACCCAGATCCACGGCGGCTACGGGTTCATGAACGAATACCTCGTCGCCCGCCACTACCGCGACTCGAAGATCCTCGAAATCGGCGAAGGCACGACCGAGGTCCAGCTCATGCTCATCGCCCGCGAACTCGGAATCTGAACCGGATCGGTCCCTGAACCGGTTCGCGCCGGTCGCGTTCGCGCTCAAGCGCTCCTTCGGGGACCGACCCGCACCCCGCCCGCCGAGGCGGTCGTGCACATCCGTACGGACGTGGACGACCGCCTCGGCGGGCGATTCGATCGGGGTGATCGATTCGGCCGAGCCGGGCAGGCGATAGTCTGGGGCGACAGGACATCGAGGTGACCGGGCGACCGATTGTGGAGGTGAACGCGGATGGACCTCAGCGTGGTGGCTACGGTGGCGACGACGACCTGGATCGTCATCGAATACATCGTCAAGATCATCGCAATCGGCGTCGTGCCGGAGAACCGGCGACCGTCGTCCTCCTCGGCGTGGCTGCTGCTCATCCTGTTCGTGCCGATCGTCGGCATCCCCGCGTTCATCATGCTGGGCAGCCCCTCCATCAACCGCCGGAGGGCGGAGATCCAGGCCGAAGCGAACGAACTCATGCACGAAGGCGCCGACGACCTGCCCGATGTGCCGCCCTCGCTGGTCGCCGCCCCGGAATTCGTCTCCATCGCCCAGCTGGGGCGGGCACTGACCGCGCTTCCGATGGTCACCGGTGACAGCCACGGGGTGATCTCGGACTACGAGGAATCCATCGCCCGGATGTCGCAGCTCGTCGACGAAGCGCGCGACTACGTCCACGTCGAGATCTACATCATGGCCTGGGACTCGACGACCGACGTGTTCTTCCGCGCACTCGAACGAGCCTCGGCACGTGGGGTCGAAGTGCGCGTCCTCTTCGATCACATCGGGTCTCGGAAATACCCGGGATTCCACCGGCTGGGCAAGCGACTGACCGCCGCCGGCATCGAATGGCATCTCATGCTGCCGTTCATCCCGTGGCGGGGCAAGGCCCGGCGGATCGACCTGCGCAACCACCGCAAACTCCTCGTCGTCGACGGGGCGAAGGCGATGATGGGTTCGCAGAACATGATCGACTCGACGTACCTGAATAAGAAGAACGTGCGCATCGGTCGTCATTGGCACGACACCATGGTCGAACTCTCCGGCCCCATCGTCGCCGGGATCGAGGCTGTGTTCTCCACCGACTGGTACAGCGAATCAGGAGAGGCGCTGGGGGTCCGACCCTACGCTCGCGACGGCAACGAACCCGAAGTGGGCGGGGCGACGAGCGCGATGCAGCTCATTCCCTCGGGGCCCGGCTTCACCACCGAACCGAACCTCAAAGTCTTCACCTCGATGATGTACCTCGCGCAGAAGCGCCTGGCCATCGTCAGTCCCTACTTCGTGCCCGACGAATCGCTGCTCGCCGCGGTCGGCACAGCGGCTCGGCGCGGCGTCGAGGTCGAACTCTATGTCAGCGAGCAGGCCGACCAGTACATGGTCGACCGTGCTCAGTCCTCGTACTACCGGTCGCTGCTCGAAGCGGGAGTGCGGATCTTCATGTTCCCGAAACCGGCGGTGCTGCACACGAAGTGCTTCGTCGTCGACGACACCTATGCGGTGATGGGCTCATCGAACATGGATATGCGCTCCTTCGGCCTCAACTACGAGATCAGCCTGCTCACGACCGGTGGTGACCTCGTCGACGACATCGTCGAGGTCGTCGCCGGCTACCAGGAGGTCAGCCGAGAGCTGACACTCGAGGAGTGGGAGAAGCGGCCGTTGAGACGCCGCTACATGGAGTCGGCGATGCGTCTGACCTCCGCCCTGCAGTGAGCCTCCGCGATGTAGTGATCCTGCACCCTGCTGTTAGCCTCCGCGATGTAGTGATCCTGCACCCTGCTGTTAGCCTCCGCAATGTAGTGAGCGCGGCACCGTAGCCGGTGCTGAAACTGGCGCGCCGGCACGTCCTGGCGCGGACTTGTGGTCACTATCGGACACTTTCGCCGAAACATAGGTCACTATCGGATACGTTTCGCGCTTGAAAGTATCCGATAGTGACCTATGTTTTTGGGGGCATCGCGTCCTGGGCCAGCGAACCAGCGGGGCCAGCGAGTCTCAGGCGGAGCCGGTGACGTCCGGGCCGAGCTCGCTGCGCGCCTCCAGTGGGACGTCGAGGAGCTCGTGGACTCCGTCGACGATCTCGTTGGGGCGGAACGGGAAGGCGCGGACATCCTCGACGGTGGAGATTCCCGACAGTACGAGCACGGTGTGCATGCCGGCTTCCATGCCGGCGATGATGTCGGTGTCCATGCGGTCTCCGATCATTGCAGTGCTCATCGAATGCGCGCCGATCTTGTTCAGGGCTGAACGGAACATCATCGGATTCGGCTTGCCCACCACGTAGGGATCGCGGTTCGTCGCCTTCGTGATGAGAGCGGCGATGGCGCCGGTGGCCGGAAGGACACCCTCGGGGCTGGGGCCGGTGGCGTCCGGGTTCGTGACGATGAAGCGGGAACCGGCATCGATGAGGCGGATCGCCTTCGTGATCGCTTCGAACGAGTACGAATGCGTTTCGCCGACGACGACGAAGTCCGGGTCGTGTTCGGTCATGACGAACCCAGCTTCGTGGATAGCCGTCGTCAGCCCCGCCTCGCCGACGACATAGGCGGTGCCGTGATCGACCTGATTGGACAGGAAGTCCGCGGTGGCCATGGCCGAGGTCCAGATGTTCGCCTCGGGGACGTCGAGTCCGTTCGAACGCAGCCGGGCCGAGAGGTCTCGGGCGGTGTAGATCGAATTGTTCGTCAGCACCAGGTAGGGGATGTCAGCCTGCCGCCATTGGGCGAGCAGTTCAGCGGCCCCGGGCAGGGGGTTGTTCTCTTTGACCAGGACGCCGTCCATATCGGTCAGCCAGCATTCGATCGAATCGCGATCCATGTCTCTCCTCGAACTCAGGGGTGGGCCGAAACGGCACACTCCCAGCCTAGTCGGAATCGATGCCCCTGCCGGAAACGAATGCCGGGACGGATCCGGTCGGCCGAGACGGGGGGCGATCACGTGAACACTGACCGTGCAGAACCCTTGACACCTGCATTGAGGACTGTATTGTAGGCGGTACTTAATTAAGTAGGTGCTTCAATGACTTTGGATCTCGTTTTCGGGGCTCTGGCCGACCCCACGCGCAGAGCGATCATCGATCGACTCCGTGATGGGGATTTGAGTTCGGGAGAGCTGGCGGATCCGCTGCCGATCAGCCGGTCCGCAGTCTCCCAGCACCTCAAGGTGCTCGAGAGTGCCGGCCTGATCACGAGGTCGAAGAGCGCCCAGAGACGAATCGTGTCGCTGAACGTCGATAGGCTGTCCGCTGCAACCGGCTGGCTGCAGGCCGCTCACGACGAATGGCAGCAGCGATTCGACAATCTCGACCAGGTTCTGGCCGCCGACCAGCAGGCTGAGACGTCCTGAACCCGTGCAGTCCTATACGGAAGATGATCGACTCAAGGAGGAGCATCATGAACACGAATGACACCACCGCCGACACGAACCCGACCGAGACCGAGGAGCCCGGCTTCACCATCGTCCGCGATTTCTCCGCACCCCGCGCACAGGTCTGGCGGGCCTGGACCACCCCGGACGTCATGGCCCGCTGGTTCCACCCGGAGACCCTCGTCACCCCACGCGACTCGGTGAGCGTCGACCTCCGCGAAGGCGGCCTCTACGCGTACACGATGGTCATCGAGGAGACCGGTCAGGAGTTCCCGGTCGCCGGCAGATATCTGCGCGTCGAGCAGCCCCGGCGGTTGGACTTCACCTGGGGTAGTCCCGAGGAGATCGACGCATCGCCGCGGGTGAGCATCGAATTCGACGAGATCGACGAGGCCACCACCCGCATGACATTCTCCGTGACCGGCATCCCGAACGATTCCGGTTCCGAAGCGAGCGCCTACGACGGATGGAACTCTGCATTCAGAGTCCTCGATGCAGAGCTCGGCTCCTGAGCCGAGACCGGAAACAGCCTGCCTCGGCCCGCCGGGAATGAGGCAGCAGCGCTCATCCGCCCAACAGTCCGCAGCGTCCGCACGAAACATCACAACGACCGTGGATCGCCTCAGACATCGTCGAGGTGGTCCACGGCCGCCAGTGTGCGCAGAGTGCGGTTGCCGAACACGTCATCCTCGACCAGCTCGGTGATGCACCCCGGTGAGGCCGCGAAGGCTGCCCGTCCCATCGCCTCGAGCGGCAGCTGCAGCCAGCGGCCGACGACGAAGGTGTGCGAGAACCCATGAGTGACCACCACCTGGTGGTCACGCGGGCGCGTCAGAATCCGGTCCATCGCCGCATAGACGCGGGCACCCGCCTCACGCCGGGTCTCCGCGCCTTCGATGCCTTCGAAATGATCGAGGCGCAGATCGTGGCCGCAGGGCCCGGCCGGCACGGGAGGGAAGACAACCGTCGACATGGTGCTCGGACTCCGGGTGGGTGGCGACGTAGAGCGTGCGCACAATGGCCATGATGGGTGTGAGCCTACCGAAACCCGGCCCTGACTCGCAGCGGGCCGGAGACAGACGATAAGCTCAAATCACGACGAGTGAGGAGTGACACATGAGCGAGAAGGTCATCGAACAACGAGGTCTGTGGCTGGACGAGATGGAAGTCGGAGCGACCTACAAGCATGCGCCGGGGCGCACCATCACCGAGGCGGACAACACCTGGTTCACCGCCGTGACCATGAATACGCAGGCCCTCCACCTCGACGCGGCCTTCGCCGAGACCGAGCCCTTCGGCCAGCGCCTCGTCAATTCGATGTTCACCCTGGCCACCCTCATCGGCCTGTCCGTGACCCAGCTGACCCAGGGCACGATCGTCGGCAACCTCGGCTTCTCCGAGGTCAGCTTCCCGGCACCCCTGTTCCACGGTGACACGCTCTACGCGGAGACGACGATCCTCGACAAGCGCAACTCGAAGTCCCGTCCCGGGCAGGGCATCGTCACCCTCGAACACCGCGGCTACAACCAGGACGGCACCCTTGTGGCCAAAGCCGTGCGTCAGACCATGATGTTCGACTCGAGCCACGCGAAGGACGCGGGACACGCGACCGCAGACGACCAGACCGAATCAGGAAAGTGAGCACTCCCATGGCCCTCGAGTTCAAACCCGCCTGGCTCTTCTGCCCCGGCGACCGCCCCGACCGGTACACGAAGGCCGCCGAACGCTCCGACATCGTCATCCTCGACCTCGAAGATGCGGTCAACGACGGGGACAAAGCCGCTGCACGTGAGGCGATCATCGACTTCCCGCTCGACCCCACGCGTACGGTCGTGCGCATCAATGCCAGGGATTCGGACCACCTCGGCGAGGATCTCAAGATGCTCGCGCAGACCGAGTACACGGCCGTGATGCTGCCGAAGTCCGAACGGGGCACCGACCTGACGATCCTCGCCGACTACCAGGTCATCGCGCTCATCGAAACCGCGCTCGGGGCCGTCAACGTCGCCGAGATCGCTGCGGCCCCGAACACCTTCGCGCTCATGTGGGGCTCTGAGGACCTCATCGCCGATCTCGGCGGAGGATCCTCGCGCACCGCCGACGGCGCCTACCGTGACGTGGCCAAGCACGTGCGCAGCCAGACCCTGCTGGCTGCGCGTGCTCACGGCAAGTACGCCCTCGACTCGATCTGGGCCGACATCCCCAACCTCGAGGGGCTGGCGGACGAGGCCGAGGACGCCGTGCAGTCCGGGTTCTCCGGCAAGGTCTCCATCCACCCCAACCACGTGCCCGTCGTCCGGGACGCCTTCCGTCCCAGCGAGGAACAGCTGACCTGGGCGAAGTCCGTCCTCGAACTCGCCACCACGGAGAAGGGCGCGTTCGCGTTCGAAGGCAAGATGATCGACGCTCCGCTGCTCAAGCACGCCGAACTCATCGTCGCCCGCGCGGACTGATCCACGGAGGGACACGGAAGATGCACGAAGCCGATGCGATCATCGCCGACCAGATCCGCACCGTCCTCGCCGCCGCCGAGGCAGGCGGCGGGATCGCGGACATCGTCGAGGCCGGCGACCCGGCGCTGCGCGCTGAAACCCGTCCCTTCGACGGACAGGTCGACGACGCGGAGCTGGCCAAGCTCGCCGAGGTGATGCGGGCGACCATGCTCTCAGCCCCCGGCGTCGGCCTCGCCGCCCCGCAGGTGGGCATCGGCCTGTCGATGTTCGTCGCCGAGGATCCGGGAGCTCGGGACCCGGAGGTCGCCGCGGCACGCCAGCGCGAGCCGATGCCCCTGCGCGTGGTCCTCAACGCCGAGTACGAGCGGGCCACCGGTGAGGACGTCGCCTTCTACGAAGGCTGCCTGTCGATCCCCGGATACCAAGCCGTCGTCGCTCGCCCGCGTGAGGTCGAACTGCGCGGCACCGCTGTGGACGGCGAGCCCATCGCCGAGGTGGTGACCGGCTGGTCCGCCCGCATCGTCGCCCACGAGACCGACCACCTGTCCGGAATCCTGTTCCTCGACAAGGCCGAAATGCGGTCGTTGGCGACGAACGACTCTGTGGCGAAATTCTGGAATCAGCCCTCGACGCAGAAGGCCGCCGCCGAACTCGGCTTCGCCCTGCCCAGCGGCATGGTGATGTGAGGACGGTTCCCACCAATAACACAGGTGAACATGCTGGGATGAGGGCATGCGTCTTCCCGACATCCCCCAGCGTCATCACCGAATCGTCCGCACTGCCGCCACGCTGGCGGCAGCGTCCCTCGCGCTGGTCCGCAGGCGTGACGTCTCGGCCGAGAACCAGCGGTGCCTGCGGTTGGGCACCGCATTGGCAACCGGCGGTCTGACTTGGCTCACCGGAACCACCGCGTTCCTCGGCAAGGTCGGCGGATCGAGCGGCATCGATGAATTCCTCGAATCCTTCACAGGCCGGGGCACCGGGCCGGTGAGCTACTCCTATGAAGTCGACGCAGAGGGCCGCACCGGAGGGCGTGAGGGCGGTGTCGACCCCGAAGCGTGGTGGGATGAGCGCGCGGACCTGAAGTCACCGAGATTTCTCAATGCAGCCACCGCAGTGGCGGCCGGGGCAGCCGGCTGGGCATTGTGGCCTTTGACAGAGAACATCGCCGCGGCCGTCGACAAGCGGCTGCCGAAGGGCGTGGGCCGTGGGCTCAACGCCGTGGCCAGCGGCGGGCTCGTGGCACTGACCGGTGCGGTCATCGACACGGTCGGATCCTGGGCCGACGACGGCGAGGAGACGAACTGGGCCCCGGTCGAAATCGAGCTGCCCGCTCATATCCGCGAATCGGTCGAGCTCCTGCTGTCCCAGCCGCACCCGAATTCCCCTTCCACCGCCGAGGCGGTCCGCAAGCAGTTCGACTCCGCGCAGTTCTTCGTGTGGGTGACTTACCCGGACTCTCTCCATTCGGGGGACGAGCCGGTCCGCCTCGACTCCCAGCAGCTTGCGCAGGTGCTTGAAGGAGAAGACATCGTCTCGATCGAAGTTCGTCCCCGCACGGTGAGTCCTTCAATCGTGCCGGCCATGCAGACCTACCCGATCACCGGTCTCACCTGTGTCGCCGACCATGCCGATGACAGTGCGGACCGGGCAGCCGGTGGTGAGGCGAAGGGCAGCATGGAACTCAGCATCGAAATCGTCGACGGGCGCCTGAACCGATTGGACCTGGGCGAACCGATTGCGGACACCGACGCAGACATGCTCACCGCCGCGGCCCTGCGCGACTCCGTGCCGGGCACTCTCCACCCCGAGGAGACCGGCGACGAGGACGAAGCCGCCTACTGGTCGAGTCTCGAGATCACGGACGAGGTCTTCGACGAACAGGTGCACACGCTGGAGTCCTGGCCGCGACCGGAGGAACTGAGCATCCGCGTCGACGGGCAATGAGCCGGAGGGCCCCGTCATTTTCGAGAAGACGGCCATTTTCGAGCAGACGGCCGGCCCCGACGATGACCCGATCGAGAGTCGAAGGCAGGCGGAGTCTGCCGGGAATAACTCGCGTGTGTCATCGTTATACGAGTTATGAGCGATCTTCGTACCCTCACCCTCGGCGCCGGCTGCTTCTGGTGCCTCGACGCCGTCTACCAACGGACCACCGGCGTGAGAGAAGTGATCTCCGGATACACGGGCGGTCATACCGACGATCCCCGCTACCGTGAGGTCTGCAGCGGCACCACCGGTCACGCCGAAGCACTCCAGGTGACCTTCGACGCCGATATCGTTCCCGAAGAGGTCATCCTCGGGCTCTTCTTCACCGGACACGACCCGACGAGCCTCAACCGGCAGGGCTACGACGTCGGCACCCAATACCGTTCGGCGATGTTCTATCGAGATGAGGCCGAGAAGCAGCATTTCGCGCAGGCCATCGAATCCGCGCAGGCGCTCTTCGACGACCCGATTGTCACGACCCTCGAACCGCTCGGTACGTTCTACCCCGCCGAGGCGGTCCACCAGGACTTCTACACCGCGAACTCCGACAACGGCTACTGCCGTGTCATCATCGATCCGAAGCTCCACCGAGCCCGCACCGCCTTCGCCGAATGGGTGAGCTGATGGGCGGGCACAAGAAGGGCAAACACAAAGACAAGAAGCACAAGAAGTCCAAAGGCTCCACCGGCAAGGACACGGACCGTGCCTACGATGACGGTGCCTGTCAGGTGACGAAGGAACGCGTCCGCGCGCATTTCCTCGACGGCAACACCGGACCGTGGGCGAAGAACCTCGCCGCCGAGGAGGCGAAGAACGCCCAGCCCGCCGGGGCGGCCGCTGCTGCCGGGAACGGCAGCAGCGAATCCGGGCTGCCGACCCGGCGCGGGCCTGACTACTCCGTGCCGTCATCGATCGACCTCGTCGCCGACCCCGTCCTCCACGCCCTGTCGACGCGTCGTTCCATCTCCAAGGTCGATCCGGAGACCCCGAACGACGCCGACCTGCTCGAACTCATCCGCTCGATCTCCTCGGTCGCCGACCACAAGGGACTGCGCCCCTGGCGATTCCTCATCATCCGCGGAGACGACCGGCACCGCCTCGGTGAAGCCCTCGACGAAGCCGGGGGAGTCAGACGCAAACCCGGCGAGGTCAACCAGAAGCCCCTGCGGGCCGAGCTGCTGCTCGCGCTCGTGGCCTCACCGACGAAGCATGAGAAGGTTCCCGAATGGGAGCAGCACGCCACCGCCGCCGGAGCCGGTCATCTGCTCGAACTCGCCCTGTGGCAGGCCGGCTGGGGAGTGATGTGGCGCTCGGGCACCCTGGCCAACAGCGAACCGGTCCGCCGGCTCCACCGGCTCAAGGATTCCGAACTGCTCATGGGGTGGTTCTACATCGGTGCCGTTCCCGAACGGTACCGACAGCGCCTGGCCACGAGCACCCGACCGCTGCCGTCGCCCGAACAGTTCCTCGATACCCTGTGACAGGCCACGACGACCGGGACCACAGCGCCGTATCACCGGGAGCCGACACCGACTCAACGGCCCCCGCCCTCGAGGACGAGGCACGCCGGCTGCCCAAGGAGATCTACGTCCTCGTGGCCGCGGCATTCATCGTGGCACTCGGCTATGGCATCATCGCCCCGGTGCTGCCGCAGTTCGCAGCGAGCTTCGACTTCGGCGTCACCGCCGCTACGATCGTCGTCTCCTCCTTCGCATTCTTCCGGTTCGTCTTCTCACCGTCGTCGGGCCGCCTCGTCGACGCCTTCGGCGAACGCCGGATCTACATCACCGGACTCCTCATCGTCGCTGCCTCCACCGCGGCCGTGGCCTTTGCGCAGAACTACTGGCAGCTGCTGGTCTTCCGCGGCCTCGGCGGCATCGGGTCGACGATGTTCAGTGTCTCCGCGATGGCGCTCATCGTCCGTCTCGCACCGATCGATGCGCGCGCGAAAGCCTCATCGACCTACGCCACCGCTTTCCTCGTCGGCAACATCGCCGGCCCCGTCCTCGGCGGGGCCATGGCCGGTTGGGGCATGCGCGTGCCGTTCATCATCTACGCCGTCGGTCTGCTGCTGGCCGCGATCGTCGTGCGCGTCTTCCTCGCCTCGACCGCGGCGTTCGGATCCTCGACGAAATCCGGGCGTGCCCGCCTGGAGGCGACGAAGAATGAGAAGCAGCAGGAAGTCATGACCTTCCGCCAGGCGTGGAGCGACTCGGCCTACCGTTCGGCTCTCATCTCTGCCTTCGTCCAAGGCTGGTCGGCGATGGGCATCCGCGTGGCCATCTACCCGCTGTTCGCGATCCAAGCCCTCAAGGCCGACACTGCCGTAGCCGGACTGGCCCTGACCATGTTCGCCATCGGCAACGCCTCAGCTGTGACCGTCGTCGGACGCTTCGCCGACACGCTCGGCCGCAAACCCTTCATCCAATGGGGACTCTTCGTCCTCGGCGTGACCACTGCGGCGTTGGCGTTCACCGACGCGATCTGGGTCTTCTTCGTCTTCTCCGTCATCGCCGGAGTCGGCTCCGGACTGGCCAACCCCGCCCAGCAGGCGACCGTGGCCGATGTCATCGGCCGCGAACGCAAGGGCGGTCGAGTGCTCGCGCGGTACCAGATGGCTCTCGACGGCGGTGCGATCATCGGGCCCATCATCGCCGGTGCGATCGTCGACCGCTTCGACTACTCGTGGGCGTTCCTGCTCACCGGCCTCCTCGGCGTCATCGCTGCGGGGCTGTGGTTCTTCGGTCGTGAGACTCGTCCGCGGCAGGTGCGGGAGACGAAGAAAGAGTCCTGAGGAGTCAGGTTTTCCTCATGTGCCGCCCAGCGGACATTCACTAGGATGGTGGAGTCGACGTGCTGCGTCGTCGCCCTGCCTACGACCAGAAAGTCCCCTCTGTGAGTTTCCTGACCCGGCTGAGCTTGAAGAACCGGGCGCTCATCGCGCTCATCTCCGTCGTTGCCGTGATCTTCGGCGTCATCGGAGCCGGTGCGCTCAAGCAAGAGCTCTTCCCATCCCTCGACAATCCCCAGGCGACGGTCACCGCCTCCTATGAAGGCGCCACCCCCGAGGCCGTCGAATCCGAAGTCACCGACCCGTTGGAAGGTGCGCTGACCGCCCTGCCCGAGGTCGAAGACATGACTTCGACCTCTTCTGCCGGCAGTGCGCAGATCACGGTGAGCACGAAGTACGGCGACGACTCCGACGATGTCGTCAGAGCCCTGCAGCGCGCCGTGTCCCAGGTGCAGCCGAGCCTGCCCGACGGGGTCGAACCCAATGTCATGATGATGGGCACCGACGATATCCCGGTGCTCGCCCTGTCGGTGACCTCCGACGCCGATGAGGACCATCTGGCGGCGAACCTCGAAGACATCGTCGAACCGGAACTGAAGAAGATCGACGGAGTCTCCCAGGTCCAGATCGCCGGTGCGAAGACCAAACAGGTCGAGATCAGCATCCGTCGTGACGATCTCGAGGATGAAGGGGCGAACCTCGACGAGGTGGCCGGAATCCTCCAGTCCAACGGTGTGCCCACCTCGGCGGGTGAACTCAAGGGCGCCGACGGTGCGGCTCCTGTCGAGGTCGGCACCCGGATCCGGTCGATCGATGCGATCAAGGATCTCGTCATCTCCGGCAAGGACGGCCCGATCAAGGTCTCCGACGTCGCGGATGTCGAACTCGTCGACGAACCGGTCGAGTCGATCTCCCGGACCAACGGCCAGCCTTCGCTGTCGGTGTCGGTGATGAAGGAGTCCGACGCGAACACCGTCGATGTCTCGCACGCGGTGGCCGACAAACTGCCCGAGCTCGAGAAGATGATGGGCGAGAACACGAAGTTCGTCTCCGCCTTCGACCAGGCACCCTTCATCGAACAGTCCATCGACGACCTGCTCAACGAGGGCGGACTCGGCCTGATCTTCGCCGTCCTCGTCATCCTCGTCTTCCTGCTCTCGGTGCGGGCGACGATCATCACCGCGATCTCGATCCCGCTGTCGCTGCTCATCGCGCTCGTCGGCCTGTGGATGGGCGGGGAGACTCTGAATATGCTCACCCTCGGCGCGCTGACGATCTCCGTCGGCCGCGTCGTCGATGACTCCATCGTCGTCATCGAAGCGATCAGACGACGGCACGCCTCCGGCGGTGACAAGTTCTCGAACATCCTCGCTGCAGTCTCCGAAGTCGCCGGCGCGATCACCGCCTCGACTCTGACGACGGTCGCCGTGTTCCTGCCGCTGGCGTTCGTCACCGGGCAGACCGGTGAGATGTTCCGTCCCTTCGCGCTGACCGCCACGATCGCTCTCCTGTCGTCGCTGTTCGTCGCTTTGACGATCGTTCCGGTGCTTGCCTATTGGTTCCTGCGCCAACGCGAGTCGAAGGTCAAGCTCACCCGGGCGGAGAAGGCGGAGATCCGCCGCAGCCGCAAGTCGATGCTCGCGCAGTGGCGGACGGAGAAGAAGGCCGCGAAGAAGGCGGAGAAGAACCGCGACATGGTCGCTGCCGGCGCCGACGCCGAAGACACCGCAGCCGTCGACGAGGCCGCAGGGGCACGCGCCGGTGGACCTGTCGGTGTGAGCGCCGACGGCCCGCGCTACGGCGAATCCGAGGACGGCACACAGGAAGTCGACGAGCTCGCCGGAATGCATTCGCCGGTGACACGTCTGCAGAAGACCTACATGCCGGCCATCGCCTTCTCGACGAAGCACCCGCTGGTGATGATCCTCATCGCCGTGCTCGTGCTCGCCGGCACCGGTGCGATGATCCCGCAGCTGAAGACCGAACTGTTCGGCGACACCGGTCAGGACTCCCTGCAGGTCTCGCAGGCCTTCGATCCGGGCACCGACCTCGACGAAGCGTCGAAACAGGCGGAGAAGGTCGAAGACGTCCTCGCCGACAACTCTGATGTCGACAACTACCAGCTGTCGCTGGGCGGGACGACATTCGGGTTCACCGATGACTCCTCGCTGACGGGCACCTATATCGTCAACACGAAATCCGGTGTCTCTGCGGAGTCGATCTCCACCGACCTGCAGAAGGACTTCGACGGTCTCAAGGACGTCGGTGAGGTCGAGGTGCTCAGCCAGAGTTCGACACCCGGGGCGCAGACGATCGACATCACGCTCTCGGCCACGGACCCCAAGGAGCTCGAGGCCGCGACGAAGAAGGTCACTGACCAGCTCGAGGGAGTCTCCAGCGCGCAGTCGGTGACCAGCGACATCGAGTCGGTTCAGCCCGTCATCGAGGTCAAAGTCGATCATAAGAAGGCCGCAGAAGAGAACCTCACCGAGGCGGCCATCGGACAGTATGTGCAGCGTGCCATGCACGGTCAGCAGGTGGGCGAGGTCGTCATCGACGATGTCTCCCACTCGGTGCTGCTCTTCGACCGCAATGCCGATACGGTGAAGAAGCTGCGCGATCTGAAGATCCCCGGCAAGCCGAAGGAAGCGGCCCCCGCTCCCGGCGGGGCAGGGGCAGCCGGCGGTGCAGACGATGCCGGCGCAGCCGGTGATGCTGGAGCGGCCGGAGGCGCCGGAGACGCCGGAGCGGCTGGAGGTGCCGGAGACGCTGGTGCTGCCGGAGACGCTGGCGGTGCGGGCGGTGCCGGTGCGGCCGGCGGCGACCCGAACGCGGGTGCTCCCGCGGTGACCGGGGAACCGCGGTTCATCAAGCTCGACGATGTTGCGGAAGTCAAGGAGGTCAAGACCGCTCCAACGATCCGTCACACGGATGCGCAGCGTTCGACGACCGTGTCTGTGACCCCGGAGGGTGATGACCTCGGTGCCGTGTCGACAGAGGTGCAGTCCGCTCTCGACGATGTCGACCTGCCCGAATCGGTCAGCGTCGACACCGGCGGTGCGACTCAGGAGCAGAACGACGCGTTCGCTCAGCTGGGCCTGGCGATGCTCGCTGCGATCCTCATCGTCTTCGTCATCATGGTCGCCACGTTCAAGTCGCTGCTGCAGCCGCTGATCCTCCTCGTCTCGATCCCGTTCGCGGCCACCGGTTCGGTTGCGCTTTCGCTCATCACCGACACCCCACTGGGGCTGACATCGATGATCGGTCTGCTCATGCTCATCGGCATCGTGGTCACGAACGCGATCGTGCTCATCGACCTCATCAACCACTTCCGTCTGCGTGGAGTGGATCTGCGCACGGCGGTCGTCCACGGTGCGAGGCTGCGTTTCCGTCCGATCCTCATGACCGCAGCCGCGACGATCTTCGCGCTGCTGCCCATGGCACTGGGTCTGACCAGTGGGGGAGTGTTCATCTCGAAGCCGTTGGCGATCGTCGTCATCGGCGGCCTGGTCAGCTCGACGCTGCTCACGCTCATCCTCGTGCCCGTGCTCTACCTCCTGCTCGAGGGAGTCAAGGAACGGCGTGCGGAGAAGCGGTACGTGAAGAACATGGCCCGCGGCGAGGTCCTCGACTCGGCCGAGGCACGTGCGGAAGCGCCCGATCGGGATTCGACTCGGCTGGAGGACGAGCCGCGGCCGACCGATTCCGGTGCAGCCGCCTCGGTGACGGATGAACCCACACCGGCAGCAGACGAAGGCGGAGCCGGAGCAGCAGAGTCCGACTCGGACGAACCCGGCACCGGTGAGCCCGGCTCGGACCAACCCGGCACCGGTGAGCCCGGCTCGGATGAACCCAGAACGGGCCGTCCCGAGGCAGCCGGACGCGGCAGCGCGGATTCGGACTTCACACTGCGCAGCCACAACCCGCGCCACGACGACGGAGGCAGCGAACCCAAGCACTGAGCCGACCCGGCTACAGTGGGGTGCATGATGACCGAGCTCGAACGGCAGGAGAGAAAGCGCCTGTGGTTCGAGCTCGGTGTCGTTGCGGCCCTGTCCCTGGGCCAATCGGCCGTCTACGCGGTCGTGCGGCTGGCCGATATCCTCACCCGAGGACCCATCGGCGAAGCCCAAGCCAAACTCAACACCTCGCAGTCCCAGCGGCCCGGCTTCGACCTCATCTACCAGATGTTCGACATCGGATTCAGCCTCGTTCCCGTCCTCCTCGCTCTCTACCTGCTCACCCGCGATGCCGGACATCGGAGCCTGAGCGGCCGCCTCGGCGTCGACGGGCACCGACTCCGAGACCTCGGGCACGGCAGCCTCATCTTCGTCATCATCGGCATCGGCACCCTCGGGATGTACGCGACCGGGAGGGCACTCGGGATCACTGCCGAGCTCCAACCGTCCAACCTCGGCGATCATTGGTGGACGATTCCGGTTCTCATCCTCGCCGCGGCGAAGAACGGCATCCTCGAAGAGGTCCTCATCTTCGGATTCGGCGCCGACCGTCTGCGGCGGCTGGGATATGGGCCGTGGACGATCATCATCTCTCTGGCGATCTTCCGGGCCAGCTACCATCTCTATCAGGGGATCGGGCCGTTCCTCGGCAACATCGCCATGGGCATCATCTTCGGCTGGTACTTCCTGCGCCGCGGTCGACTGATGCCGCTGGTGTGGGCGCACTTCATCATCGACGCGGTCGGTTTCCTGGCCCCGGGAGTGCTCACACTCATCGATTTCGGCTGAGGCCCGAACATGCACTCGTCCACACGGATTCATCCTCAGTTCACCGACGGGTCGTCACAGGGCTTCCTGCCGATGGAAGTCTCGATCGGGTGAGCCTTTCCGGGTCGTGCCGTCATCCGGTGCGGGCCGCGGAAGGGGAGAGACAATCCGATACGAGGAGAGAACCGATGAGAACCCTGCTGCCGATGGCCAACCACGTGCGCGGCAAGCGCAGCCCCGTCACCTGCGCTCTCAAGTGCGACAACGCGTGTCTCAAGGCCACCTGCAACACATCGGCGAACGGTTACTTCCGCGATATCGTCAATGCGAAGCTCAGCCGTCGCGCGGTCCTCGGCGCCTCCGCCGCCGGTGCCCTGGCGATCGCTGTGACCACTGCGCCCAGCCCGACCGCGCGCAGCGCCGCGGCCGCGACCGCCGGCAGCCTCGCCTTCACTGCCATCGACCCCGTCCAGCATGAAGTCGACGAATTCATCGTCCCCGACGGTTACACCTGGCACCCGATCGTGCGCTGGGGCGACCCACTGTTCCCCGACGCCCCCAAGTTCGATCCCGAGAACCAGACCCCGGAGGCCCAGCGTCGCCAATTCGGCTACAACAACGACTATCTGTCCATCCAGGTCGACGACAGCGATTCGAACCGGGCACTGCTGTTCTCCAACCAGGAGTACACGAACGACGCCATCATGTACCCCGACGACATGGATGGGGACGACCAACGAGCGATCAGCCGCGAAGCACACGGACTGACCGTGGCCGAACTCACCCGCAAGGACGAGAAGTCGACGTGGACGGTCGACGTCAATGGCAAGAAGAACCGCCGGTTCCTCATCGACACCGAATACGAGTTCACCGGTCCCGCCGCCGGAACCGATCTGCTGCGGACGAAGGACTACCCGAACGGCGACAAGGTCCAGGGCACCGTCGGCAACTGCTCTGGTGGGCTCACCCCGTGGGGCACCGTGGTCTCCGGTGAGGAGAACTTCAACTCGTACTTCAGAACACCGGGCACCTCGGCGGAGGACAAACGCTACGGCCTGAGCAGCGACGAATCGGCGAATGGCTGGGAAGCCGATCTCGACCGATTCGACACGAACAACGCCGGCTACGCCAACGAAGCGAACCGGTTCGGCTGGATCGTCGAGGTCGACCCGTGGGACCCGACCTCCACTCCGCACAAACACACGAACATGGGCCGGTTCAAACATGAAGGCGCGAACATCACGATCTCCGACTCGGGGCACGCCGTGGCCTATATGGGAGACGACGAGAAGTTCGACTACCTGTACAAGTTCGTGTCGAAGGGCACCTATGTCGAAGGCGACCGCGAACACAACAAGACCCTGCTGACCGCAGGCGACCTCTACGTCGCGAAGTTCACCGGCAACTCGCCGAAGTCCGAGATCGACGGGAGCGGCGAAGTGCCCGCCGACGGCGAATTCGATGGCAGCGGACAGTGGCTGCCGTTGCTCAAGGACGGCCAGTCCCAGGTCTCGGGATTCTCCGTCGAAGAGGTCCTCGTCCATACACGCCTCGCCGCCGATAAGGTCGGTCCGACGAAGATGGACCGGTGCGAAGACGTCGAACCAAACCCGGTCAACGGTCGCATCTACGTCGCCTGCACGAACAACTCCGATCGCGGCACCGACGGAAAGGCGGCCGCCGACGAAGCGAACCCGCGGACCGAGAACCGCGACGGTCACATCGTCGAAATCACGGAACGCTCAGGCGACCATACGGGCACCCAGTTCGACTGGACGCTGCTCATCGTCTGCGGTGACCCGAAACAGGGAGACGCCACCTACTTCTCCGGATTCCCCGAAGATCAGGTCTCACCGATCTCATGTCCGGACAACGTCGCCTTCGACACGGCCGGGAACCTGTGGATCTCCACCGACGGCGCTCCCGACGGCATCGGGTACTGCGATGGTCTGTTCAAGGTCACGATCGACGGCAGCCAGCGCGGACGGGTCGAACAGTTCCTCTCCGTTCCACGCGAGGCAGAGGTCTGCGGGCCGCTCGTGCACGACGATTACGATTCGGCGTTCGTCGCCGTCCAACACCCGGGCGAAGACGGGTCCTGGTCAGACCAGCATTCGCGCTTCCCCGACTATGTGGATGAGACCGATGTCGAAAAGGGGGTGGCTGCGCTGCCGCGACCGACCGTTGTCCAGGTGATCAAGGGAGACGGCGGCTCGGCGCCGGACCCGACGGATCCGCCGAAGGACCAGGACGCCGAGGCCGATGGTTCAGATGCCGGTGGTGCCGATGCCGGTGAGAACGGCAGCGCCGACGGCACCGGATCGGATGAGAACGCCGATGCGAAAGGTGACACGACCGGAAGCGGCGCTGACAGCTCGGGGTCGACGGCTGGATCCCAGGACGGAGCGAAGGACGCCGCAGCCGCGGGAGCGGCCTCGAGCGGAGGCAGTGACGCAGGCTCCTCCGCCGGCAGCGCAGGCTCCGGATCGAGCAGCTCAGGCGGCGGTTCGGGATCCGGCGGCGAGCTGCCGTGGACCGGTTCGGACAGCACGCTGCCTCTGCTCGGCGGGGGTGCCGGGCTGCTCGCCGTCGGCGGAGCCATGGCCACGGCCGCTCATATGCGTCGGAAGAATGCATCACCCGCGGACGGCACCGGGGAGTCGGTCGAGGAGACCCACGCCGAGTGACCCCAGTTCGGCCGCCACTTGGCTGAAAGATGCAGAAGGGCAGCGCGGGAGAAACCGCTGACGTCGAGTTCAGGACGGCCTGTGATGGAATCCAGTACCGGATTCAGCACAGACCGTCCTGAACTCCGTCGCATCACCGGTCTTCGGCCATAGTCGGCCGGCGCCGCGGCGTGGGGCCGGCGTCGCGGCCGGCACCGACGCCTCGAGGTCGGCCATCTCAGATGGTGACGGACCCGTTCTTCGTCTCGAAGCTCACCGACATAATGCCCGGCGTCCCGTGGGGTGCGGACCAGTCGATGTGGATCTCCGGGATCGGCTTCGCGTCCTGAGTACCCAGCCAATCACGCAGTCGATCACGGTCGCCCGCGATCTGCAGCGTGTCGATGGCGACAGCGGGATTCGTCTTATAGGTCGACGGATGCTGTGAGGAATCGGCAGACCACTTGATGAAGAACGGCAGCTGGGGGTCGGCGATGAGCCCCTTGATGCCGATCTGCAGCCACTTGAGTTCCAAACCGGACTCCGGTGTGCGGTTGCCGTCGACGGCTTTGCGCTCGAGGCGGGTTTCGACCGCGGCGAGATCTTCGACCGAGACGCACCAGCCCATCCAGCCGCCGCCGAGCTCGGAGCGAGCTCGCACTGCCTGACCGAAAGGGGTTGAGAGAGCGGCCGGGTGCTCCAAGGCTTCTACGACTTCGAGATAGTGGCCGTTCGCGAGGGGGAAGATGAGATTTCTGGTGCCGAATCGAGGATGCACACCGCCGTCGTAGGGAACCACACCGAGCTTCTCCGAGATCCGCTCGGCCGTCGCACGGTAGCCATCAGGTTCACTGGCGTATGACACATGATCGAGTTTCATGACTCGACGATGGCATAACCTGGCTCACACTGCCCCTTAGGGTGACCTAAGAAATCGTGAGCATCGTCACTCGTCGGTGCCGGTCAGCAGGTCACCCGCCCACATGACACGACCGCCCGGATGACATCATCCGGGCGGTCAGGTGCGTTTGAGGGGGGAGCGGCTCAGTGGCCCTCCGCCTTGAAGCGCTCGATGGAGGCGTTGACCTCGGCCTCGGCGGCTTCCCGGCCGGCCCAGCTCGAACCCTTGACGTACTTTCCGGGCTCGAGGTCCTTGTAGCGGTTGAAGAAGTGCTCGATCGAGTCGAGCATGAACTTGTCCACATCCGAGATGTCCGTGTAGGACTCCCAGCGGGGGTCACCGGCGGGCACGGCGAGGACCTTGTCGTCGCCTCCGGCCTCGTCCTCCATCTGGAACATGCCGATGGGGCGGACGTCGATGAGCACACCGGGGAACAGCGGTTCGGGCAGCAGCACGAGAACGTCGAGGGGGTCACCGTCGTTGCCGAGCGTGTCCTCGATGAAGCCGTAATCGGCGGGGTACTGCATCGAGGTGTAGAGATAGCGGTCGAGCTTGACACGACCGGTCTCATGGTCGACTTCGTACTTGATGCGGGATCCGCGCGGGATCTCGATTGTGGCCAACAGTTCCATAGTGCTCCTTCACGTTAGGGGTGCATCACTAGAATAGATGGTACAAGTCCCCGTCACCGTCCACCGACGGCGGCCTTCTCGGCCGTCGAGGAATGAGAAGCGCGTTTGAACGACATCCCCGATGAGCCGAAGACTGCGGACTCGACGGACTCCGATTCCCCGCGCTCCGATGCCGTGAAGCGTCGACGCCGCAGGGGAAGAGGCGGGGCGATCACTGCCGGGGTCCTCGTCCTGGCACTCGGTGCCTACGCGGCCGTCGACGCCTTCGACCTCGTCCCCGGGCTGCCCGGCGTGCTGACCACGGAGCCGCCGATCTCCGTCCAAGCTGTGCCGAATCCCCAAGCGCAGGCAAAGGAAGTGCCCGCCCCCGCCTCGGCGGTGGCAGACTCCGCCTCCGTGCCGACGAAGGTTGAGAAGAAGATCGCGCCCATCCTCAAGGATTCGAAGGTCAAGGGCTTCGGCCTCGAAGTCCGGGACGGACTCTCCGACGAGGTCCTCTATGCGAAGAACGAAACGAAACCGCGCACTCCCGCCTCGGTGACGAAGGTGCTCACCGCGGCAGCGGCGCTGAAATCCATCGGCGGTCAGGCGCGGTTGGCGACGACGGCGGACTTCGACGCCGATGCCAACACCCTGACCCTGACCGGAGGAGGGGACGTGCTCCTGGGAGCCGGGGACTCCGATCCCGGTTCGGTCAACGGGCACGGTGGGCTGCGGACCTTGGCCGAGGACACTGCGCAGGCCCTCAAAGACGACGACATCACCGAGGTGGCGCTCGCGCTGGACACGAGTAGGTACACCGGTGAGGACTTCGACTCCGGATGGGACCGCGCTGACATCGCCAAGGGTGTGATCACCCCGATCCAACCGCTCATGGTCGACACCGCCTACATCGGACCGAAGGACCGGGAATGGCGAGCCCGCAGCGAGCACCCGGCCGCCGACGCGCTGAAGGTCTTCGCGAAGGAACTGAAGAAAGCCGGGATCACCACGACCGCAGCAGACGACGACGCAGAAGCGAAGAGCAGCGCCGACAGTGATGCTGGTTCGCAGGAGTCCGAGGACGGTGCTGGCGCGAACGGGAAGGAGCTCGCACGGGTCGAGTCGGCGACGATCTCCGAGATCGTCGAATACGCGCTCGTCCACAGTGACAACGTGGTCGCCGAGGTGCTCGGCAACGAGGTTGCCATCGCCCAGGGCGAGGACGGCAGTCTCGAGGCCGGACCGCAGGCCGTGCTCAAAACCCTCGGCGATTCGGTCGACCTCGGCCGCACCCGCCTCGTGGACACTTCGGGCCTGTCCTATGACAACCGGATCGCCCCGCACGACCTCACGACGATCCTCCAAGCCTCCGTCGTCGCCGATGACTCCCTGGCCGGCCTCATCAGCTACTTTCCGGTCGGCGGTCTCACCGGCACCCTGCACGACCGGTTTGTGGACGAGAAGAACGCCTCCGGCAGTGTGCATGCGAAGACCGGGACACTGTCGACCGTGACCTCCCTGGCCGGTGGGGTCCTCGATGCCGAAGGCCGCTACCTCGTGTTCTCCATCCAAATCGACGACGTGGACAAGGACAAGATCTTGGAAGCCAGAAAGACCGTGGACGACATCGTCACCGCACTCGCGAATTGCGGCTGCCGATGATCGTCGATGAGAAGTTCGCCGCCCGCACCGCACGTGAGCTCGTCTCCGCGGCGAAGGTCCCCGATGCCCGCGTCCTCGACGAGCTCGTGGCCGGGATGAAGGACAATGCGCTGACCGCGCAGGACCTCGTGCTCGATTCGTTCCTGCTCGAACCCGCCCACGCCGATGACGTGCGGGCGCGCCTGGCGGCCGGGTCCGTGCTCGTGCTCGACCAGGTCGGCTGGGTCAAGGCCAATGCGCAATCCCTCAACGGGATGGTCGACGAGGCGGCCCTGCCCGCCCCCGTGACACCGGCCACCGCGAAGGGGGCCGCGGTCGAGGTCGCCGGTGTCCTGTCTCTGCTCTCGACGCGCGTGCTCGGCCAGTTCGACCCTTTCGCCGTCGAAGCCGGACGGCTGATGTTCGTCGCTCCGGCGGTGCTCATCGCCGAGGAGGCGATGGGCGTGGACGAGCGCGACTTCCGGATGTGGGTGGCGCTGCACGAAGCGACCCACCAGGTGCAGTTCGCCACCGCGCCCTGGCTGCGCGACCACATGCGCTCCCTGCTCTCCGGGGCGGTGTCGACCAGGGTGAAGATGCCCGGAGTCGGTGGAATCGTCGAGCTCTTCGCCACGCTCGGGCGGATCGTCAAGGGCGAAGCCAGCCTCGTCGATCTCATCCGCGATGAAGAGATGCGCGCGGCACTCGATGAGGCGACGGCGATCCTGTCCCTGCTCGAAGGCCATGCCGATGTCGTCATGGACGAGGTCGGTGCCGGGGTGATCCCGAGCGTGCGGAAGCTGCGCCGGAAGTTCGAAGCCCGCCGGGACGCCGGGCAGGGCGGACTGCTCACGAACCTGCTGGGGATGGATCTCAAACTCGCCCAGTACCGCGACGGGGCGAAGTTCGTCCGAGCCGTCCGCAGCGAGGTCGGACAGAAGGGATTCTCCCGCATCTTCGCAGCACCCGAGAATCTGCCGCGCACCGCTGAGATCCACGAACCGCAGCTCTGGCTCGAGAGGATCCATGGCTGAGCACTCTGAGCGCTCCTCGCCGAGGCGGCCCACCCTCGACCCGGCCAGCGGCGCCGTCCGCAACGCGGTGCGATCCGCTCTCGCAGCGGCCTCCGAATCGCGGAGGCCGCCGTCGGTTGGGAGCGCAACTGAGCCCCGGGCGCCCGGGATCATCGTCGCTGTCTCCGGGGGCGCAGACTCGATGGCGCTGCTGCATGCCTGTGCCTTCCTCCACCGGCGAGGCGAAGTGCGTGCCCGCGTCCTCACCGTCGACCACGGACTCCAGAGCGGTTCAGCCGAAGTGGCCCGTCACGTCGTCGACACCGCCGAATCCTGGGGCGTTCCCGCCGACCTGGTCCGTGTCGAGATCACCGCGGGGGAGGAGGGACTCGAAGCCGCGGCACGAACTGCCCGCTACGCCGCGCTCGAGACCGCACGGACAGCGGCAGGTGCCGACTGGATTCTCACCGCCCACACCCGCAGCGACCAGGCCGAGACCGTCCTCCTCGGACTCATGCGCGGTTCGGGCACCCGGTCGCTGGCGGGGATGAGCCCGCAGACGGGTCGGCTGCTGCGTCCCCTGCTCGGCCTCGACCGGGAGCAGACGGAAGCCTCCTGCCGGGCGCAGGACATCGAGGTCTGGAACGACCCGATGAACGTCGACACCGCGTTCACCCGGGTGCGGGCGCGACAGCTGCTCGCCGGCCTCGAAACCGAGCTCGGCCAACCCATCACGGCGAACCTCGCCCGCACCGCCGACCTGTGCCGTGCAGACGCCGACTGCCTCGACGCCCAGGCCGAGGAAATCAGCGCCGAGATCGGCGTCGATGCGCAGCTGCCGCTGGCCGACCTCACCGAGTGTGCGGATGCGATCCTGCACCGGGTGCTGCGGAACTGGCTGCTTCGCTGCGGAGTTCCTGCCCAGAACCTCGGCGCCGTGCGGGTGGCAGAGCTCGGCGCGCTCGTCCGCGGCAGCGGCCGCGGTCGACTCTCCCTGCCGGGAGACAACGAGGTCCTCGTCGAGCCGGGCAGAGCGGTGTTCCAGGCTGCCGCGAAGGCACGGTGAGACGGTCTGCGCCGTAATGGGCACGAGAGCTACGATGTCCCAGGTCAGCACCCTTCCCGACAGAAAGGTTCCTTGTGTTCCGAGTGTTTCGACGGCGAAGCTCCCTGCTCTGCGCTGGATCAGCGCTGGCTCTGGCTCTGGGGAATTCGCTTGGTTCCGTACCCGCAGCGGCTGCGGAGGCGCAGCCACCGCAGAAGCCCACCGACGAGATCACAGTGCTGCAGCTGAATATCTGGCATCAGGGGACTCAGATCTCCGATGGGATCGCGACCATCGCCGACATCGTCGAAGAGACCGAAGCGGACATCGTCATGCTCTCCGAGGCCGGCCCCGCAGCTGACTCGATCAGGCGTGAACTGAACAGGCGCGGCCACGACACCTCCAGCAGATCCTCCACGGACGCAGGAATCATCTCCCGGTTCCCCATCACCGAGTCGTCGGTGGCTGAGGGTTTCGCCCGAGCCGTCCTCGACGTCGGCGATCAGGAGCTCGCGGTGTATTCCGGTCACCTCGAGTACCGGTACTACGCGAACTACCTGCCTCGCGGATACGGGGGAGGGACTCCGCCCCCGCTGCCGACGAGCGAATACGGCTGGGACGAGATTCCAACCGGACCCATCACCGATCTCGACCTGATCACGAAGATCAACCGCGAATCGGGCCGCAGCGAAGCCGTGGCCCGAACGGTCGCAGCCGCCGAGGATGACCGCAGCCAGGACCGCTCAGTGCTCATCGGAGGTGACTTCAACGAACCCTCGCATCTCGATTGGACCGAACGCGCCAAGGACGAGCACGACCACAACGGCGTCGTCATGCCGTGGGATTCGACGCTGGAGCTGGAGAAGGGCGGATACGTCGACGCCTATCGAGACGTCCATCCCGATGAGATCACCCATCCCGGAGTGACCTGGCCTGCCGGCAACACCGACTTCCCCACATCCGAGCTGAGCTGGACTCCGAAAGCGGACGAACGCGATCGCATCGACTTCGTCTTCCATTCCGGCGATGACGACCTTCAGGCCACCTCTGCTCAACTCGTGGGACCGCGCACCTCGGTCGTGCGCGATGAGTTCGTCGAGGAGGAGTCGCAGGACGAATTCTTCACGCCCGAGGCCGACTGGCCCACCGACCACAAGGGCAACCTCATCACGTACAGCCTTGGGGGCGAAGACGAAGAGCCGACGCCCGGCGATGACGGGGACTCGACGGCAGAGGGTGCCGACGCTGACACCGGTTCGGACGGCGGCTCCGACCGCGGTGACGAGGTCGACGCCGATGCTGCCGCAGAAGCGGACTCCGCCTCGGCCTCGGATGCGAACAGCTCGAGCAGCACCGGTGGTGGCTCTGAGGCGTCCGACGCGGGGGCGTCATCGGAGGCTTCGGCGAAGGCCGTCGACACCGCGAGCTCTGCCGACAACTCGTCCGATGACACCTCGTCCGGCGGCACCGCGGGCTCGGATGATTCGGAGGCTTCTCGCCCGGTGGGAGACCTTCCGCGGACCGGAGGCGGCATTGTCGGTCTCGGAGTCGGTGCGGTGCTCATCGGTCTGGGCGCCGTCGCAGTCGCGATCGCCAGGCGTCCCGGCAGGATCTGATCCTCTCACCGCCCTTCGCCCGCGCGGCAGATCGTGTTGCCGACCCGCCGCGCGGGCGAGTGGCCCTGGTCTGAAAGGATGAGCCCATGACGTCTTCGACCGAGCCCGGGTTCCGCCGCTCGCGGGGCCTGGACATCCTGGCCCTGGCCTGCCTCGTCCTCATCGCCGCCTCTCTGAGACCCGCGGCTTCGTCACTCGGCCCGGTGCTCTCCGAGGTCAAAGACGGCTTCTCACTCGCCGAATGGCAGACCGGCCTGCTCACCGCACTGCCGGGACTCGTGTTCGCGATCTGCGGCATCATCGCCGTGCCCCTGCTCAAACGCCTCGGCCTGTTCTCGGCTCTGGCCATGAGCGCGGCATTCATCGTCGTCGGCATCGGCCTGCGCGCCCTCGTCACCGAATGGGTGGCCTTCGCTCTGCTCACCGTCCTCGCTCTGGCCGGTATGTCGATCGGCAACGTCATCCTGCCCGTCTACGTCAAGTCCCGCTTCCCACACCGACCCACCCTCGGCTCCACGACATTCACCGTCTCCCTCGGCCTCGGTTCGATGCTGCCGTCGCTGTTCACCGCGCCCTTGGCCGAGAGCTTCGGCGGGTGGCGTGTCGGCCTCGGGTTCTGGCTCGTGCTCCCGCTGTCGGCCCTCATCACCTGGACGGTGCTGCGAACACTGAAGTCCGTGCCCATCCTCTCCGGACAGGTCGCAGAGCCCGGTGACAAACGGGAGGAACAGCCGCCTCGGCGATCGGTGCTCTCCTCACCGAAAGCTCGGTACATGGCGATGTTCTTCGGACTCCAATCGGCCAACGCCTACGTCCAATTCGGGTGGGTGCCGCAGATCTACCGCGACGCCGGGCTCGACCCTTTCCTCGCCGGAATCATGCTCACCATCGTGACCTTCGGCGGTCTGCCCGGAGGGTTCCTCGCCCCGCAGATCATCGTTCGGAACATCGCCCCACGCGCCTTCCTCGTCTCATTCGGTGTCAGCGCCGTCATCGGATACATGGGCCTGCTGCTCATTCCGGCCACCACACCATGGGTCTGGGCGGTCCTGCTCGGCTACGGCGGCTTCGCGTTCCCCGCCGCCCTGGCCCTCATCACCTCCCGCACCCGAGACGTGTCCGTCACCGCTTCGACCTCGGCATTCGTGCAGTCCTCGGGCTATGTGCTCGCGGCCATCGGCCCCCTGGCCGTCGGCGGACTGCTCGGCTGGAGCGGGGGCTGGCAGGTGCCGCTGTGGTTCATGGTCATCATCTCCGCGCTCATGGCGATCACCGGCTGGCTCTCGGCCGGTCCCGGCAACGTCGACGAAGAGTTGGCTCCGGACACCCGGCACAGTGGCACCGGTGAGGCCAAGTGACCCATAATGGAATCTCCAGGACCCCATCTGAGGAGAATCGACACTCGTGGACATCAACGATCTCGGCAATGACATCGAAAAGGTACTCGTCTCGGAAGAGCAGATAGCCGCACGACTCGTTGAACTGGCAGCCGCCATCGATGAAGACTACAAAGACAAAGACATCCTCCTCGTCGGCGTCCTCAAGGGTGCTGTCATGGTCATGGCCGACCTCGCCCGCGCCCTGCACTCACCGGTGACGATGGACTGGATGGCCGTGTCCTCCTACGGATCGGGCACCAAGTCCTCCGGCGTCGTGCGCATCCTCAAGGACCTCGACACCGACCTCACCGACCGTCACGTCCTCATCGTCGAAGACATCATCGACTCCGGACTGACCCTGTCCTGGCTGGTCCAGAACCTGCGCACCCGCGGAGCCTCCACCGTCGAGATCTGCACAATGCTGCGCAAGCCCGAAGCTCTCAAGGTCGACATCGACGTGAAGTACGTCGGTTTCGACGTGCCCAACGAATTCGTCATCGGCTACGGACTCGACTATGCGGAGAAGTACCGCAATGTGCCCTTCGTCGCGACCCTGGCTCAGCACGTCTACAGCTGAGGCGGAACACCGCTGCAGCTGAGGTGGAATGCTGCCGCGAATTTACGCTTGCGGCGAACCTCACCTCGGCCCGGTGCCTGTGACGGAATAGATCAGCGGCGCATTCGGGCTGTACCGGTGTGAAGTACTAGGCTGTGGGGGATGTTCCCAGGCAGCCTCGGTAGCCTGAAACGGTTGCCCATATCTTTTTCCTGAGAGGACTTATGGCCGAGTCGAACAAACGTCGCCCCCTGTTCACCAAGGCGACGAAGGGCCCGTTGGTCTGGATCGTCATGGCGCTGCTCGTGGTGTCGATCGGTGCACTGCTGTTCAGTCAGAGCGGCTTCAGCCAGATCGACACCGAACAGGGTCTGCAGCTGCTGGATGACGACAAGGTCGAACAGGCCAAGATCGTCGACAAGGACCAGCGCGTCGACCTCACTCTCAAGGACGATTTCAAGGTCGACGGCAAGGACTTCGGCAAGAAGGTCCAGTTCTTCTACGTCGACCAGCGCGGGGAGCAGGTCGTCAAGGCCGTCGACTCCGCCCAACCCGATAAGGGATTCACCGACGAGGTGCCCAAGCAGTCCTGGCTGATGTCGCTGCTGGGCACGCTCATTCCGTTCGTCATCATCTTCGTCGTCTTCTGGTTCCTCATCTCCCAGATGTCGGGCGGGAAGATGATGAACTTCGGCAAATCGAAGGCGAAGCTCGTCAACAAGGAGAACCCGGACGTCACCTTCGGGGACGTCGCGGGAGTCGACGAGGCTCTCGAGGAACTCGAAGAGATCAAGGAATTCCTCGCCGAGCCCGAGAAGTTCAAGGCTGTGGGGGCGAAGATCCCCAAGGGCGTGCTCCTCTACGGCCAGCCCGGCACCGGCAAGACCCTGCTGGCCAAGGCCGTCGCGGGCGAGGCCGGAGTGCCCTTCTACTCGATCTCCGGCTCCGACTTCGTCGAAATGTACGTCGGCGTCGGCGCCTCCCGTGTCCGCGACCTGTTCGATCAGGCGAAGAACAACGCCCCGTGCATCATCTTCATCGACGAGATCGACGCCGTCGGTCGTCAGCGCGGCGCCGGCATGGGCGGCGGCCATGACGAGCGCGAGCAGACACTCAACCAGCTGCTCGTCGAGATGGACGGCTTCGACGTCAAGACCAACGTCATCCTCATCGCCGCCACCAACCGTCCCGACGTCCTCGACCCGGCGCTGCTGCGCCCGGGCCGCTTCGATCGGCAGATCCCCGTCGAAGCCCCGGACATGAAGGGCCGTAAGCACATCCTCGAGGTCCACGCGGCGGACAAACCGCTGGCCGAAGAGGTCGACCTCGGGCAGGTCGCCAAGCGCACCCCCGGATTCTCCGGTGCGGACCTTGCCAACGTCCTCAATGAGGCGGCCCTGCTCACCGCCCGTGAGAATGCGAAGGTCATCGACAACCGAATCCTCGACGAAGCGATCGACCGAGTCATCGCCGGCCCGCAGAAGCGGACCCGTCTGATGAACGACAAGGAGCGCCTCGTCACCGCCTACCACGAGGGTGGGCACGCACTCGTGGCAGCGGCGATGAATCAGACCGACCCGGTCACGAAGGTCACGATCCTTCCGCGCGGACGGGCGCTGGGCTACACCATGGTGCTGCCGAGCGAAGACAAGTACTCGACAACCCGCAACGAACTGCTCGACCAGCTCGCCTACGCGATCGGCGGTCGGGTCGCCGAGGAGATCGTCTTCCACGATCCGACCACCGGGGCCAGCAACGACATCGAGAAGGCGACGAACATCGCCCGGAAGATGGTCACCCAGTACGGCATGTCCGAGAAGCTGGGCATGGTCAAGATCGGCGATGACCAGTCCGAGCCCTTCGCCGGACGCGGCTACGGCGGCGGCGACGAATACGGAGACTCGACCCTGTCCTCGATCGACCGTGAGGTCCGCGGGCTCATCGACTCCGCCCACGCCGATGCCTACTGGGCGCTGACGCACAACCGCGATGTCCTCGACAACCTCGCATACCAGCTGCTGGAACGGGAGACCCTCGACCAGGCGGCACTCGATGCGATCTTCGCCGACGTCGTCAAACGTCCCATCCGCGAGGTGTGGCTGGCCCACGACGAACGTCCGGTGTCCGCACGCGGTCCCATCGAACCGCCGGCACCGCAGAACGATCGAAACGCCGGAGAAGGACCCGGCGGAGCCGAGGTCGATACCACCGACATTCCTGGTGCCGGTCCCTCGGGAGCGAGCGGGCCACAGGTTCCGCACAACCCACCCGGACCGCAGAACCCGAACGGACCCACCGGCCCGACCGGGCCGACGGGCGGGCCGACCGGACCCACTGGACCGAACGACGGGCCCGGCAGCACCGGACCGACGACGAACGATACAGACGAGAACAGAGGAAGCAACGACTGATGGCCGATATCGAAGAGGTCTCCGCGGGCCTCGGCCGTGCCCCCGCCGGGCGTGAGAACAACGTCGATCAGGAGCGGATCTCCGCCGCGGTGCGCGAAATCCTCATCGCCGTGGGTGAAGACCCCGACCGGGAAGGTCTCGTCGAAACCCCGGCACGTGTGGCTCGAGCCTATGAAGAGATCTTCGCCGGCCTGCACCGCGACCCGTCCGAAGTCCTCGGCGTCACCTTCGACATCAGTCACGAAGAACTCGTCCTCGTCCGTGACATCGACCTGTACTCCACGTGCGAACACCACCTCGTGCCCTTCCACGGCGTCGCCCACATCGGCTATATTCCCAGCAGGAACGGCAAGGTCACCGGCCTGTCGAAGCTCGCCCGCCTCGTCGAGATCTATGCCCGTCGCCCGCAGGTGCAGGAACGGCTGACCGCGCAGATCGCCGACGCGCTCGTCGAACACCTCGACCCGCAGGGCGTCATCGTCGTCGTCGAAGCCGAACACCTGTGCATGACCATGCGCGGGGTGCGCAAGCCCGGTGCCTCGACGATCACCTCGGCCGTGCGCGGTCAGCTGCGCGACAGCGCCTCCCGAGCCGAAGCGATGAGCCTGATCCTCGGGCGCTGAGGGTCGGCAAAAGGGGCAGAGCAGCCATGCAGAAGACCACGAACAGCACCGCGACGGCCACGAAGATCATGGGCGTCCTCAACGTCACGCCCGACTCGTTCTCCGACGGCGGACGCTACTTCGACCATGATCGAGCCGTCGCCCACGGCCTCGAACTCATGGCCACCGGAGCCGACATCATCGACGTCGGCGGCGAATCGACCAGGCCCGGATCGGCCCGCGTCGACGAAGCCGAAGAGCTGCGCCGAGTCGTCCCCGTCGTCCGTGATCTCGCGGCCGCCGGCGCCGTGATCAGCGTCGACACCATGCGCGCCAGCGTCGCCCGAGACTCTCTGGCCGCGGGAGCCCACATCATCAACGACGTCTCCGCCGGACAGTCGGATCCGACCATGCTCAGCGTCGCCGCCGAGACCGGCGCCCCGATCGTGCTCATGCACTGGCGCGGCTACCTCGACCAGGCTTCCGCGACCTTCCACTACGAAGATGTCGTCGCCGAGGTCATCGGTGAGCTTCGGACCCGCATCGACGAAGCCATCGCCGTGGGAGTGAAGCCGGAGAACATCATCGTCGACCCGGGTCTGGGATTCTCGAAGAACGCCGAACACAACTGGCAGCTGCTGGCCGCCCTGAATGAATTCGCAGCGCTCGACCACCGGCTCCTCGTCGCCGCCAGCCGGAAGCGCTTCATCGCCTCGCTCATCAGCCCCGACGATCCGAAACTCGCACAGCAGGCGGCGAAGGACCAGGCGACGGCGACGATCTCGGCGATCTCCGCGCAGGCGGGCGCCTGGGCCGTCCGCGTCCACGATCCGGCCACCTCGGCGATCGCCTGCAAGGTCATCGCGGCCGTTGCCGAAGCGGGGGAGGAGGGGGCATGACCGGGCCCGAGGCGGCACCCGACCGCATCGAACTGCGCGGCCTCACCGTGCGCGGCAACCACGGGGTCTTCGACTTCGAGAAGCGCGAGGGTCAGGACTTCGTCATCGACGTCACCCTGCACACCTCGGTCGCCGCGGCCGCCGCCACCGACGACCTCACCGAGACCATCCACTACGGAGAACTCGCCGAGGATGTCGCCGCCATCGTCGAGGACAACACCTTCGACCTCATCGAAACCCTCGCCGAACGCATCGCCGAACACTGCCTGAGCCTGTGCGCACACGTCGAAGTCGTCGTCCACAAACCCTCGGCTCCGATCCAACGCACCTTCGACGATGTGCGCATCCGAGTCGAACGCTTCCGCACCCCGGCCGGAGACAGCACGGGCCGCGCCGAGGCGTACCTCAACCTCGGCGCGAACTTGGGCGATGCCCGCGAGACCCTGGTCCAAGCCGTCGAAGCCCTCGACCGGCACCCGGACATCACGGTGGAGGCCCGATCCTCGTTCTACCGCACCGCCCCGTGGGGAGGCGTCGAACAGAACGACTTCCTCAACCTCGGACTGATCGTCGCGACCACCCTGCCGGCACTCGAGCTGCTTTCCGTGGCCCAGGGCATCGAGGTCGCCTGTGGGCGGACCCGGGAGTTGCGGTGGGGACCGCGGACCCTCGACATCGACCTCATCCGCTACGGCAGCGACACCGCCGAACTCGTCACCGAGACGAATCGACTGACGCTTCCGCACCCGCGCGCTCACGAACGGGCATTCGTGTTGGCCCCGTGGGCCGAACTCGTCGGCGAGACGATGGTGCGCACCCCGGACGGTGCGCGCCCGATCGGCGAGATCCTCGCCGAACTCGATGACCAGGACATCGCCCGGATCACATCTGGATAACCGACGCTGATCTGAGAGACTGGGAACCATGCAGAGAACCTCCTCGTCCACCCTCGCCGTCTGGGCCGTGATCGGCACGGTTCTCGCGGTCGTGGTCGATGTGGTGCTCGAAAGCCAAGGGTTCTCCCTGCCGGGAGTGCCGTGGTTCGCGATCATCGGCATGCTCGTCCTCGCCGCCGTCCTCCTGCTGCTGGGGTGGCCGATCAAGAAATGGAACGACGGCGACCGGACCAAGGAGATCGACCCCCTCCAAGCCGCACGGGTCGCGGTCATGGCCAAGGCCAGCGCACTGACCGGAGCGGGACTGGCCGGGTGGTATCTGGGCAACGCCGGCTACTACTTCCTGTCCACACCGGGCATCCGCAACGATCTGGCAGCAGGTATGCTTGTCGCCGTCATCTCTGCCGCGGTCCTCATGATCGTGGGCATCATCGTCGAGGGATTCTGCGAAATCCCACCCCAAGACCCGCCGGGAGCTGAAACAGCATGAACCGCGACCACTTCTTCACCATCGGTGCCGATGTGCCGTTCAACAGGGTGAGTCCGAAATATGGGGTGAAGGAAGTCCTTGCGAGCATGATCTTCCTGGTGCCGATGTTCATCGCGGCGCTCGTGTGCGCGATCATCTTCACCGCCGATGTGCCGTGGCTGCACCTGATCTGGATCGCGATTCTCGCCTACGGGATCGCCTCGACGATCATCGTCCTGCGCCAGGCTCGTGCGATCGGCTATGCCGAACGTGAAGACGACCTGCTCATCCGCCGCGGCATCATGTTCCACAAGGCCACCGTCGTCCCCTACGGACGCCTGCAGTTCGTCGACGTCGACGCCGGCCCGATCGACCGCATCTTCGGCCTCGCGACGGTCAAACTCCACACCGCTTCGGCCGCTACCGACGCCACCATTCCCGGGCTGCCCCGCGCCGAAGCCGATCGGCTGCGCGACAGCCTCGCCGGACTCGGCCAGGCCAATCTGGCGGGGCTGTGAACATGGCCGCAGACGAACCCGAGCAGAACACCGAGGAAGCGGCCGCGTCGGCGCTGCCCGAGTCCGCCGAGGCCGAACGCTCCGTGCACGCAGCGTCCCACAGTGACGTCTCTGATGCGCTGGAAGGGGCAGCGGCTCCGGAGATCTGGCATCGCGTCCACCCGCTGACGCCGATCATCGAAAGTCTTGCCGTCCTCGTCGGCATCTTCATCGCTGCCGCCTATGGGCTGCAGAATGTCTTCCAGAACGCCGTCGAAGATCTGGCCTCCGGCCGGTCGGTCGACCTCACGTTCGCCGAGTGGATCGGCGGTCACCCGCTGGCGATCCTCGGCATCGTCGGCGGCATCATCCTCATCCTCCTGCTCACCGCGATGTTCAGCTGGCTGGCCTGGCGGGTCATGGGCTACCGAGTCGACGCCGAAGCGATCTACTACCGCCGAGGCCTGCTGTCGAAGAAGCTGCGCAAGGCCCGACTCGACCGAGTGCAGTCGATCGACCTGCAGCAGAAGCTGCTGCCCCGCGTGCTCGGCATGGCCGAACTCGTCTTCGACGTCGCCGGTGGCAGTGACTCGAACATCTCACTGAAGTACCTGTCGAAGAAGCGCGCCGAAGAGCTGCGTGACGAACTGCTGGCCGCGGTCAGGGCGAAGAAGAGGACCGACACCGCCGGGACGGCCGGACCCGACCGCCCCTCAGCTGGGGGTCCCTCAGCTGCGGACCTCTCAGTCGCGGGGCCCTCGGGCAGCGGAGCGCACGCTGCGCAGGCCCTCCCCGAGGCCGAGAACGCCGCGGACATTGCCGAGCCGGCGAGCTCCGGTGTCGACCGCAGCGTGCCCGAACGCCGTGACGACAGCATCGGCGTGAGGCTGAGCAAACGACTCGGTGCGATGGCCGATGATGTCTCACACGAGGCCGAAGGCAGCCTCAACGAACTCCTTGCGCCGTACAACCTCTCGACCAGCGTCGGCAAGGAAGGTGAGATCATCCGTGTGCCCGTCCACCGGGTGGTCGTGGCCTCCCTGCTCAAGCCCGAGACCCTGATCTCTGCGGCCGTGGTCGTCATCGTCATCGTCATCGCCATCGTGCTCATGGCCATGGGCATCAAAGAGGCATTCATCCCGATGCTCGTCGGTGTCCTGCCGGGCATCTTCGCGGCCTTCTCCGTGTTCCGGAAGAACCTCGACAACGCGAACTTCGTCGTCCGCCTCGGCGAATCCGGTCTGGCCGTCAACCACGGACTCTTCTCCACCTCGCGCAAAGTCATCCCGCTCGACCGAATCCAAGCGGTGTGTCTGTATCAGCCTCTGCTGTGGCGATGGGCCGGATGGTGGCAAGCCGAATACAACATCGCCAGCGCCGGCGGAGACCACGATACGAACCTGCTGCTGCCCGTCGGCGACCTCGACCAGGCGCTGCTCATGGTCGGACTGGCACTGCCGGATCCGCAGCTGGACGAAGGCGTGGGTGCCGACACTCTGGTGCGTTCGGCGATGTATGACCGGAAATCCGCCGACCCGAACGCCGCCGCGGCGGAGGCGATGTTCCATCCGCAGCCGCGTTCCTCGCGGATCCTCGACCCCTTCGTGTGGAAGCGTCGCGCCTATGCCCTGACCGAATCGCTGCTTGTGCTCCGCCTCGGGGCATTCAACCGCCGCGTCGACTTCGTCCCCCATGTGCGGGTGCAGTCCCTGCGCTACCACCAGGGGCCACTGATGCGGGCGCTGGGACTGGGTTCGGTGGCCGTGCACTCGACCGCCGGTCCCGTCGACCCGCGAGTCACGCACCAGAGCGCCGAGGACGCCAAACGCTTCTTCACCGAACACGCCGAACGCACCCGACTGGCCCGGCAGCACTTCGATGCCGTGACCAAGGACGCGAAGACCGGACAGGCCGCTGTGCTCGAGCACAGCCCGAACCCCGCCGAGGAGGACGAACGATGAACCAGAGCGACGCCCCACGGCTGGGCATCGGCATCATCGGCTGCGGTCGAGTCGGAGCGAGCATCGGCGCCGCCTGGCGACAGGCCGGACACGCGATCGTCGGCGTCAGCGCCACCTCGCAGGCCAGCCGCGACAGAGCCGCTGACATGCTTCACGGAGTCCCCGTCCTCGACCCCGATGAGATCGCCGAACGCGCCGAACTCGTCCTCGTGGCTGTACCGGACGACGAGATCGCGCCACTGGTGACAGGGCTTGCGAACCTCGGACGCCTCCATCCCGGTCAGATCCTCGTGCACTGTTCGGGTCGATACGGCACAGAGGCCCTCGACGCCGGGACCCGCCTCGGGGCACTGCCCATCGCCCTGCACCCGTCGCTGACGTTCACGGGCACCGACGTCGACCTCACCCGCCTGCGGCAGGCGACGATCGCGGTCACCGCACCGGCACCGATCCGTCCGGTCGGCGAGGCGCTCGTCGTCGAACTCGGCGCCGAACCGATCGATATCGCCGAAGCCGACCGTCCCCTCTACCACGCCGCCATCACTCACGCCTCGAACCACTCGATCACGATCATCGCCGAAGCGATGGAGATGCTCACCGAGGCGGGGGTGAGCGATCCCGCCCATGTCCTCGGCGCCCTTGTCGACGCGAGTGTGGCCAACACCCTCCAGAACGGGCCGAAGGCCCTGACCGGACCGGTCAGTCGCGGCGATGTCGGAACCGTGGCCGCTCACCTGGCAGCGCTGAGCGAATTCAGTCTCAGCCGTTCCAACCCCGCCGCCCGCAACAGCTACATCGCGTTGGCCCGATCGACGACGTCGAAGGCGCTGGCGATGGGACGGATCACAGATGCGCAGGCACAGGAGATTCTGACGGTCCTCGAGTGATCGCCGAATTCCCCCGCGAGCCCGGTCCACGGTAGCCTTGAGGCATGGCGAACACCGACTCGAAGACACCTGAGAACGCAGACCTTTCACCCGAACATCTCGATCCGGAGCAGATCCGGTTCCGAAAGGAAAAGCGCCAGCGTCTCCTCGACGGCGGTACCGAAGCCTACCCCGTCTCGGTGCCTCGCACTCACAGTCTCGCCGACGTCCACGCCGCCCATGACGGGCTCGAAGCCGGTGAGGAGACCGAGGACATCGTCGGTGTCATCGGCCGTGTCGTCTTCGTCCGCACCACCGGCAAGCTCTGCTTCGTGACTCTGCAGGCCGGCGACGGAACCCGTCTGCAGGGGATGCTCTCTCTGCGCGAGGTCGGCCAGGACCGACTCGACGACTTCAAGTCCGATGTCGACCTCGGCGATTTCCTGTTCCTGCACGGCAAGGTCATCAAGTCCAAGCGCGGTGAGCTCTCCGTGCTCGCGGACTCCTGGCAGATGGCGTCGAAGGCCATCCGCCCTCTGCCGGGTCTGCACACCGAACTGGCCGAAGACACCCGCGTCCGTCAGCGCTACCTCGATCTCATCACCCGCGAACAGGCGCGGAAGACGATGCTCACCCGGGCGAAGGTGATGACCTCGCTGCGGCGGACCTTCGCCGAACAGGACTTCGTCGAGATCGAGACCCCGATGCTGCAGACCATGCACGGCGGTGCCTCGGCGCGTCCGTTCACGACGCACATGAACGCCTACGACATCGACATGTACCTGCGCATCGCGCCGGAGCTGTTCCTCAAGCGCGCCGTCGTCGGCGGAATCGAGAACGTCTTCGAGATCAACCGCAACTTCCGCAACGAAGGGGCGGACTCCACGCACTCGCCGGAATTCGCGATGCTCGAGTCCTATCAGTCCTTCGGTGACTACCACTCGATCGCGGATCTGACGAAGACTCTCATCCAGAACGCCGCGCAGGACGCGACCGGTTCGCTCGTGGTCACCCTCGAAGACGGCAGCGAATACGACTTCGGCGGCGATTGGGCCGTGGTGAGCATGTACGAATCCCTGTCCGCGGAATCCGGCGTCGAAGTCACCCCGGAGACCGGTCTCGATGTGCTGGACAAGATTGCCGCCGACAACGACGTGGACCTGTCCGGCGTCTTCCGCTCACACGGCAAATACGTCGAAGAGCTGTGGGAGCACTTCTACCAGGACCGGCTGTGGGCACCGACCTTCGTCACCGATTTCCCCGTCGACACCTCACCGCTGGTGCGTGAGCACCGGACGAAGAAGGGCGTCGTGGAGAAATGGGACCTCTACGTGCGCGGCTTTGAGCTGGCCACCGGCTACTCGGAGCTCGTCGACCCCATCATCCAGCGTGAGCGCTTCGAAGCGCAGGCAGCCGACGCCGCACGCGGCGACGACGAGGCCATGGGCCTCGACGAGGAGTTCCTCATGGCCATGGAGCACGGAATGCCGCCGACCGGCGGAATGGGAATGGGACTGGACCGCCTGCTCATGGCATTGACCGGTTTGGGAATCCGCGAAACGATTCTGTTCCCATTCACCAAGCCTTTGGCGGCTTCACAGGAAGATACAGCTCAGGAGGGCTGATTACGATGCTCGATATCCTCAAAGCGCTTCTTCCATCGATCTGCGTGGCATTGCTGTTCTGGTATGTCTTCAAGAATATCGTGCGCGCAGATCGCAATGAACGCGAACAGGTCGATAAATACTATTCTGAAATTGACGTTAACGAAGTCGACAATGCCCCGGAATCAGATGTTAAGATGACTGCGACAAATACTTCTGATTACGAAAAGAGTGAACATGGCAAGGGAAATGCGCCTCGTTCTCACGGATGATTTCGACGGATCCGAAGCGGCAGAGACCGTTCGCTTCAGCCTTGACCAGGCTACGTATGAACTCGAGCTCTCTACAGAGAATGCCGAAAAGCTCCGTGAGACGTTCGCCCCATTCATCGCGAAGGCACGTCGTGTAGCCAATACCGGCGGCCGCGGTCGGCGCGCCGGTTCGAGCGCCGGCCCCAAACGCGACACCGCGAAGATCCGCGAATGGGCTCAGAACAACGGATACCAGCTCGGTGACCGTGGCCGGATCCCACTGGAGATCGTCGAAGCCTACGAAGCCGCCGAGAAGTAAGAGGCCATTCGAAAGCTGAAATCAGCCAAACAGACCTGAGGGGTCAGCGAATTCCATCGCTGGCCCCTCAGGTCTTTTCATATTGGACCCGCAAGGGTTTCGCGAATGGAGCGGCAGCGACAATGCGATGAACCGGGAATGTCAGCAGTCACAGACAATTGCCAGGAAATCGCTGCGGCAAAGCGATCCACGCCAAACGAGACGCAAAGGGTTCGTCGAGGTCTGAAGTAAATCAAGGGGCCCTGTGTCAGTGGGCAGCGGTGAGTCAGCTTTCGAGGATCTTCCGCTGCGGAACGGCTGAAAGCGGGCTCGACGGAGGAGGCGAGTGCATTGCGGACGAAGGCGTTCGCGGTGCCTCTGCCGCCGAAGACCGGGGTCGCTGGAACAGTGGCGCGGATTTCGCCCTCAGCCAAACGCTTTCGGCTCATGGCGAAACGTGCAATAGAACCGCGCTCATGGTCGTTAGGCTCAGAAGAATAAGAAACCGAGGAGGATGAATATGTTCGAGCGGTTCACCGACCGAGCACGACGCGTTGTGGTGCTCGCACAGGAAGAAGCAAAACTTCTCAAACACAACTACATCGGCACCGAGCACATTCTGCTCGGCCTCATCCACGAGGGTGAAGGCCTGGCAGCGAAGGCTCTCGAGGGCATGGACATCTCCCTCGAGCAGGTGCGCGACCAGGTCCAGGAGATCATCGGACAGGGACAGCAGGCGCCGAGCGGACACATTCCCTTCACACCGCGTGCGAAGAAGGTTCTTGAGCTCAGCCTCCGCGAGGCTCTCCAGCTCGGCCACAGCTACATCGGCACCGAGCACATTCTGCTCGGCCTCATCCGTGAGGGCGAGGGCGTCGCCGCGCAGGTGCTCGTCAAACTCGGAGCCGATCTCGGTCGGGTCCGTCAGGAAGTCATCAAGCTGCTCTCGGGCTACCAGGGCAAGGAGCCCGTGTCCGCCGGCGGCCGCGAAGAGGGAACCCCCTCGGGATCGCTCGTGCTCGACCAGTTCGGCACGAACCTCACCGCTGCGGCTCGGGAGGCCAAGCTCGACCCGGTCATCGGCCGCCACGAGCAGATGCAGCGCGTGATGCAGATCCTCTCTCGCCGGACCAAGAACAACCCGGTCCTCATCGGCGAACCCGGCGTCGGCAAGACCGCCGTCGTCGAAGGACTCGCACAGGCCATCGTCAACGGCGATGTCCCCGAGATCCTCACCGACAAGCAGCTCTACACGCTGGACCTCGGCTCACTGGTCGCTGGTTCCCGTTACCGCGGTGACTTCGAAGAGCGCCTGAAGAAGGTGCTCAAGGAGATCCGGACTCGCGGCGACATCATCCTCTTCATCGACGAGATCCACACCCTCGTGGGTGCCGGTGCCGCCGAAGGCGCAATCGATGCCGCTTCGATCCTCAAGCCCATGCTGGCGCGCGGAGAGCTGCAGACCATCGGTGCGACCACTCTGGACGAGTACCGCAAGCACATCGAGAAGGATGCCGCGCTCGAACGTCGGTTCCAGCCGATCCAGGTTCCCGAACCCTCGCTGGCCCATTCGATCGAGATCCTCAAGGGACTGCGCGACAAGTACGAGGCACACCACAAGGTCACCGTCACGGATGGTGCCTTGGCCGCGGCCGTGAACATGTCCGATCGCTACGTCAACGACCGGTACCTGCCGGACAAGGCGATCGATCTCATCGACGAAGCCGGTGCGAAGCTGCGCATCTCGCGGCTGTCGGTTCCGCAGGAGGTCCGTGACCTGGAGGAGAAGATCCTCGAGGCCCGCCACCGCAAGGAAGCTGCGATCGACGCTCAGGACTTCGAACTGGCGGCCTCGGAGCGCGACTCCGAGATGAAGCTGGTCAAGGAGAAGGAAGAGCAGACCGAGGCGTGGCGCAAATCCGGTGCCGACACCTCGAAGGTCGTCGACGCCGATCTCATCGCCGAAGTCCTGGCCTCTGCCACGGGCATTCCGATCTTCAAGCTCACCGAGGAGGAGTCCTCGCGTCTGCTGCGGATGGAAGACGAGCTGCACAAGCGCGTCATCGGTCAGAACGATGCGGTCAAGTCGATCTCGCGAGCGATTCGCCGCACCCGTGCCGGTCTCAAGGATCCGAAGCGTCCGTCCGGTTCGTTCATCTTCGCCGGTCCCACCGGCGTCGGTAAGACGGAGCTGGCCAAGGCGCTGTCGGAGTTCCTCTTCGGCGACGAGGATTCGCTCATCAGCCTCGACATGTCGGAGTACTCGGAGAAGCACACCGTTTCGCGTCTGTTCGGTTCGCCTCCGGGATACGTCGGCTACGAAGAGGGCGGTCAGCTCACTGAGAAGGTCCGTCGGAAGCCGTTCTCCGTCGTCCTCTTCGACGAGGTGGAGAAGGCCCACTCGGACATCTTCAACTCGCTGCTGCAGATCCTCGAGGACGGTCGACTCACCGACTCGCAGGGTCGTGAGGTCGACTTCAAGAACACCATCATCATCATGACGACCAACCTCGGTACGCGTGATATCTCGAGCGGACTCCAGCTTGGATTCCAGGTCGAGGGTGACACGAAGACGAACTACGACCGGATGAAGCAGCGGGTCAACGAAGAGCTCAAGCAGCACTTCCGTCCCGAGTTCCTCAACCGTGTCGACGACACGATCGTGTTCCCGCAGCTGAGCAAGGAAGAGATCATCAAGATCGTCGACCTCTTCCTCGAGCGCCTCGATACCCGTCTTGCCGATCAGGGCATGAAGGTTGAGGTCACGGATGCGGCGAAGAACCTGCTCGCCGACCGCGGCTACGATCCGGTCCTGGGAGCCCGACCCCTGCGTCGGACCATCCAGCTCGAGATCGAGGACACTCTGTCGGAGAAGATCCTGTTCAAGGAGATCGGACGGGGCCAGACCATCAAGGTCGATGTCGAAGGGGAAGGAAAGGACGCCGAATTCACCTTCGACGGTGTCGAGACCGAGGGTGCCGTTGCGGGTGAGTCCGATGATTCTGACCCCGAGAACGAGCTTGCCGGCGCCGGATCATCCGGTTCCAACGGTTCGGGAGGATCCAACTCCTGACCGGCGACGGAGCCCCGCTCACCGAGGTGACTGACCATGGTCGCCGTCCTACGGTGAGTCCCGGGCCGAGAAGCTGAAGAGACACAGAGAAGTCCGAAGGGGCGGTTGCAGACCGCTTTCTTCGGACTTCTCTGTGTCTCCGGTGCCGTTCAGCCTCAGGTGAGTCTGTAGGCCGTGTATCTGACTCGAGAACTCTCTCGGATGTAGGACGCCACGAACACCGAATTCTCGAATTCCGAGTGTTGCGCCGACTCGATGGTCAGCGCCGCACGGAAATAGTAGTCGTCGGGGGCAATGTCCTCGCCGTCGAGAAGAGCAGCCAGAACGGCGGGCTCACCGCTGCGGACTCCGCGGGCATGGATGTCGAGCAGGTTCCCGTCATCGAGGCGTGCACTGTAGCGACCGTCGATCTCGATCGATCCGTCCGAGCGCACGACCTGCCAGTCGGCACCGCCGGGAATGATCTCACCCGCGACCGCTCCGCTGATGCTTCCTCCGATCACTGGGATGACCCGGCGATGCCCCGAGCGGGTCATCCCGTGGTCTTCGAGGGGGCCGAGCTCTGCGACCACGTCGAAGGACCTCTCCAATGTGGGAACTGGGGGTCGGAGAATCATCCGATCCGCTCTTCCTGTGGCGCGGCGGTCTTGAGCACCTCACTGAGGAAGGCGGCCCCGCGCCTGATCTGCGGCATCGGATCCGCCCCGAGGAAGACATGATCCGCTCCGGGAACCGTCACGAGTTCGACCTGCGCACCGACGGCCCGCAACGCATCACGAAGCTGTTCGCTCTGTGAAAAGGGGACCAGTGCGTCAGAGTCCCCGTGGACGAGGAGACAGGGCGGAGCGTCCGCACGCACATGGTGAACGGGTGAGACGAGGCGTCGAGCCTCTTGGCGGGGGAAGGGGCTGCCCGCGAGGAGGACATCGATCGGCTCGGCCGCCTCGGCATCACCCTTCTCCCGCAGATCGTCGGCCCATTCAGGCGGCATGGACTCGAGGAACGAGGACATCGGCGACCCCATAGAACACGACCGCGGCGTCGACCGCAGAACTGTGGTCAGTGATGCCCTCACTGCCTTCGAGTTCAGGAGCGTTGGCGAGCGCGAGAAATGCGGCGAGATGACCGCCCGCGGATTCTCCCCACACGCCGAAGGAATTCGCATCGATGCCCAATTCCTCGGCGTAGGCCCGCAGATAGCGCACCGCAGACTTGGCATCGTGGAGTTGCGCGGGGAACGGAGCCTCCCGAGAGTGGCGGTAGTCGATGGTCGCGACGGCGATCCCCGAATCGATGAGGGATTGGAACAGGCTTCCCGCCGGCCAGTACTCCGGGGGAGTGAGACGAGTGCCCAGCAGCCAGGCTCCGCCGTGGATCCAGATGACGCAGGGCACCGGACCGCTGCGCTCGGTCGGTACGAACAGGTCCAGCTGCAGCGGTCGATATCCGTCGGGCATGGAATAGGTGAGTCCCGGCCAGGCGGTCGCTCCGCTCGGATGCTGCGCCTCCGCGGTGCCCGGTGCCAGATAGGTCGGGGGCTGGAACACCTCCGGGTCGAACCCGTGGATGTCGGGCTCGTCGGCGGGGTGTGCTGAAGTCTGTGACAAAGTGTCCTCCTGGTGTGTCTGAGTTCGTGCCTGTTCGACGATACGCGCGTACACCTCAGCGCTCGGTCGGGGGATTCGTTCGAACGTCTCCCGGTCGACGGCGTGAAGGCCGAGGTGCCGCGAATAGCCGAAGATCCATTCGAAGTTGTCCATCAGCGTCCAGTGGCAGTATCCGATGAGCGGAACTCCGGATTCGGCGGCGGCCGAGAGTCCCGCGATCGCCCGGGTGAGGAAGTCACTGCGAAGCTCATCATCGTCGGTGCTGATTCCGTGTTCGGTGACCAATACGGGAACCCCGCTGGCCTCATGGGCGTAGACGACCGCTCCGGCCAGAGAATCCGGTTCCACCGCGCTGCCCATCTCATTGACTCTGCCTTCCGAAGCAGGCGGTTGGAGTCCTTCGGGGCCATAGGTCAGCCGCTCATAGTTCTGGACTCCGATGAAGTCATCGTCGGCCGCCAGTCGCAGCCAATAGTCATAGACCTCGGTGCGTTTGCGGTCGCGGATCTCTTCTCCTCCGGCCAGGGCGACGTCATCGACCACGGCGATCGACAGTCCGACAGGAAGCCCGGGTCGTGCTGCCGCGATGATCTCTTTGGCCACGAGATGCGCCTCGGTCATGCCCTGACGCATCCGAGAGAAGTCTTCGGGGAGCATGACGTTTCCTGTCCGGTAGCGTTCGACCCCGGCCGCTCGGGCGGCTGCTTCGAGCGTGGCTCTTTCGAGTTCGGCGACAACAGGCGGCAGGCTGCTCCAGGTGAGCATCTCGGGCAGATTGGGTTCGTTGAAGGTCACGACCGCCCTCACCCGGTCACCGAGCCGGCCGATGACCGCACGGACGAATCGCGAGAAGAGGGCCGGTGCCTCCGGATCGAGCCACGCCCCGCGCATTGCGAACCAATGCGGGGTGGTGAAGTGGCTGAGAGTGATCAGCGGTGAGAGCCCCCGCGCGAGGCATCCGCTGACGATCGCATCGTAGTGGTCAAGCGCCTCCTCGTCGATCTCGCCCGGGTTCGGTTCGATCCGCGCCCATTCGACGGAGAACCGGAAGGCGTTGAGCCCGAGCCCCTGTGCGAGGTCGAGGTCTGACTCCCACCTGTTCCATGAGTCGCATGCGGGGCCGGAACGCTCCTGGAACACAGTGGGGGTGACCTGCTCGAGGAACGAGGTGTCACTCGTCTCGTCGTGACCTTCGGTCTGGTGGCCGGCGGTGGAGACTCCCCAGAGGAAGTCGGGGGGAAAGGGACTGTTCATGGGCGGATCCTTCTGTGAGGTGGTGTCATCTGTCGGCGGAGGGCGAACGGCAGCCGGAGACGAGCATCCTGGAAGTCGTGCATCGGCCTATCGCACCTGTTTGATGGGAATAATGAACGCGGCTCCGAGCAGACCGGCGATGGCTCCGGTGAGGAAGAGGGCTGAGAAGTTCTGCTCTCCGTCGGCCGCGCCGATGGCCAACAGCAGCGGTGCGATGGCCGGGACGACTGAGGAGGGAAGGGTGCTGGCCAGCCCCATGATGCCCATATCCTTGGCGATGTTCGACTTGTCGGGCAGAATCTCGCTGATGAGGGCGAGATCGACGGCGAAGTAGACGCCCTGCCCGAGGCCGACGACGGCCATGGCGACGAGAAACATCGAATAGTCGGTCGCAATGGTGACGATCGTGAGACCGACGGCGAAGATCAGTGCCGCAGCGATCACGAAGGGTTTGCGTCGTCCGACCCGGTCAGAGATCTTGCCGGCGATCGGCGCGAAGATCAGTGCTGTTCCTGTGAGCATGAGAGTCGAGAGGAAGACCGCTCCTGACACCTCTGCCGGCGAGTATCCGAGTCGAATGATGAGGTAGAACGCCTGGTAGGCCTGCACAGCCGCGACTCCGAAGAAGATCAGCAGGCGGCTCCACCAGGCCCAACCGAACGACGGGTGGGCGAGGGGGTTGACCCAGAAGGTGCCGAGGAGGTCCCGGACCTTCATCGACGGCACTTCGGCCCGGGTGATCGCGCGGTCGGGCAGACGCGCTGCGAGCAGCAGCGCACTGAGCGAACCGATTCCCGCCGGAAGGAGGAACTGAGCGAGCAGCGATCCGGACACCAGCTGGGCGATGAACAGGCCCACCACGGCACCGACGGGCATGGCGAGACCGATGACCGCCGATGCGGGGCCGCGGCGATCGGGCGAATACTGGTCGGCGAGGATCGCTGTGCAGGCGACCGTCACGGCAGTGAATCCGAGCGTGGTGAAAATTCCTGCCAGTGTGAGCGTGACTGTGTTCGCCGCTGCGTAGCTGAGTGGAGCGCCGATGAGGAACAGGATCGCTCCGAGCAGCAGCAGGGGTCGACGACGACCGCCGCGCCAGGTGATCCGGTCGCTCACCCGGCCGAATGCCGGTGCGGCCACGAGTCCGAAGGCGGCGCTGATGGCGACGACCGTCGACAGAATCGTGGTCGCGTTCTCCGGGTCGAGTGCATTGGCCTTGAGCGAGAGGGTGAGGACTGCGGGCACGAGCTGGGCCATGCCTCCCGCAATGGCAGCCATGCCGAGGAAGAAGAGGAACCCGCGTCGTGGATTCTGCCATTCGCCGTCGATCGTGGAGGCGGGCGGCCCCTGAAGGGCGGTCTCGTCGGCTGTTCCGGTTGCTCCGTGCGTTCCGGGTGTCTCGTCGGAGGTGGGTGGTTCAGATGAACTGGATGAATCGATCGTTGTCATTTCCGCTTCCTTGCGTTGTCCCGACCGCTGTGGTCGGTGAGTGTGGATGATTCTGAGCCTGCTGTGGTGCAGATCGTGTGACACGGGGATGCGAGGTTCGGTCGAGTAGTGAATAGCTTACATGTAAGGTTTTCAGATTCAAGAGGGAAATCCTCCATGGCGGCGGGGGTCTATGGTGCGGTCGCTGTGTTTGCAATAGCCTGGGGGCTTCAGTAGCCTCACATTCGTGGAGCTGAGCGCGCGGGGATCATATGCAGTCGGGCGCAGACGGCGTGATCGAATCGTCGACGTCGCCACGGCCAAGTTCACCGAGGGCGGCTATTCGCGCACATCCTTGGCCGAGATCGCCCGAGAAGTGGGACTGACGACGCCGGGACTGACTCATCATTTCCCGACCAAGCAGCACCTGCTGCTGGCGGTCGCTGATCGACGACTCAACATCGCGACAGCGCTCGTCGAGTCCTCTCCGCCGGATGTCGACGGCCTGGGCCCGCTGCGGCTGATGCTGCGCATCTCGAAGCGCCTCGCCGAGGAGCCGGCCTTGGCTGAACTCTTCGTCCTCGTATCCGCTGAGGCCGCCGATCCGAACGGTCCCGCACATCCGCTGTTCGTCGAGCACTACACCAAGGTGGTCGAGGAGCTTGCAGGACTGCTGCGCGCCGGGGCCGACAACGGTTTCCTCCGCACCGACATCGACTATGTCGACGTCGCCAGAGAGTGCATCGCGGTCGCCGACGGGGTCCAACTCCAGTGGGTCATCACCCGCGGCGAAGTCGACCTCGTCGGCATCATCCGCAGGCATCTGGAGCGCGTCGGTGAGAGCATTACGGTCTCCGCCGAACCCGTCTGTCTGGAAGAGCAGTGATCGGCCACCGCCTCTCATGGTGTTGAATGGGCCTATGAGCTCAGCCGCAGAGGATTTCGACCACCGCCAGGTCTCTCGGAACCATCATCACACACACGAACTGCCCGGTGGTCTCTTCCTGCGCAGGGCCAGGACGAGCGACGTCAAGGGCATCGAAGCTCTGGTGGCGCCCCTGGCCGGCGAACGGATCCTGCTCGGCAAGGACACGGTGACCTATTTCGAGTCGCTGCAGGAGTTCTGGCTCGTCGTCGACCCGCAGCCCGACGGCTCGGAAGTGCTCGCCGGGTGCGGTGCGCTGCACATCATCTGGTCCGACCTCGCCGAAGCGCGCACCGTCGCGACCTCACCGGACTACCGGGGCAGGGGAGTGGGCAAGGCGATCATCCGTCAGCTGCTCGCCGACGCCCGTGAGATCGGTGTCGACCGCGTGTTCTGCCTGACCTTCGAAACCGGATTCTTCGGTTCTCTCGGCTTCGAACCGATCAAGGGCATCCCGGTCTCTCCCGAGGTCTACATCGAACTTCTGCACTCCACCGACGAAGGTGTGGCGGAGTTCCTCGACCTGGCCCGAGTCAAACCCAACACCTTGGGCAATTCGCGTATGATCAAATACCTCTGACGATCTCTCGGCTCAGCCCCGCTCCGGGTTCTTCAGCCCATTCGCACTGAGCGACGCCCGTTGAACGTCGTCAGTGTCCCGGCAGGGCCAGCCTGCCCTCGTCCTCCTGCGCCAGACCATCGGAGACGAGGTCGCAGACGAGACGGGTGATCCTCTGCGCATCGGTGCTGAGCTCGCGGACCCGGGCCACTGCCGCCGCGGTCGGCTCGTCAAGCGAGGAGACGAGATCGGGGTCGAGCACCGCCACTGAGGTGGTGAGGAGGTCGAGGCTGACACCGGCGGGTTCGCCTCCCGCGGAGTGCGCGGTCTTGAGCACATCCATGATCGCCCCGCGCAGCTGTCGATCCGTGCCCGCCCACTTCTGGACCTTCGGCTTCGTCGCCGAGGCGGGTCTGCCGAGTCGGTACCACGTGCACACGTCCTGCAGCGGGCAGGTGGGGCATCCGGGGCTGCGGGCCGTGCAGACAAGGGCACCGAATTCCATCACTCCGGCGTTCCATGCCACGTGGTCTCTCTCGGGTACGAAACCGGCGGCCCATTCGGTTTCGCGGCGGCCCGGTGACGTCGTGGGGCGCTCCCGTCCGGCGAAGACGCGGATGAGGACCCGGCGCACATTCGTGTCCAGCACCGTCGTCCGCTGGCCGTGGGCGAACGAGGCGACGGCGGCGGCGGTATAGGAGCCGATGCCGGGCAGGCTCAGCAGCTCTTCGGCGGTTCCTGGCACCTCGTTGTCCAACTCTTCGGCGATGACGCGGGCCGCCTCCTGCAGGCGCAGGGCACGGCGCGGGTAGCCGAGACGATCCCAGCGGTGGAGCACTTCGGCGGTGGGTGCGACTGCGAGGTCAGCCGGAGTCGGCCAGGTCTCCATCCATGCCTGCCACCGCGGTTCGACTCGGGACACCGGAGTCTGCTGAGACATGATCTCGCTGACGAGGACGGCCCAGGCGCTGGTGTTCGGGTCTCGCCACGGCAGCTGGCGCGCCTCTGCGGCGAACCAGGAGATGATCGTGTCCTGCACACGGGAGACCAGCGGCTCGGCGACCTCGGGGAAGGCTGTTGCCGACCCGGAGGGATTCGTTTCGGGGCTGACTCGGTGTGTCATTTGGATGCTCATTCGCTTCGGCCTAGGCTCAAAGCGATGACTCCTTCCAATCGTGGTTCGCAGCCGAACAGAGCTGCCGGACAGCCCCGCCAGTCTAGCGGGAAGCTGCCTGCTCACGTGTACCGCAGACGCCGTATCACCTTGAGCGTCCTGACCATCATCGTCCTCGTGCTGCTGGTGGTGGGCATCGTCGGCATCGTCAAAGCCCTCGGCAGCGGCAGCTCGGACGAAGACGAGACCACGGCCGAACCGGAGCAGACGAGCGAGCAGAGCACCGCAGCACCCGTGCCGGATGAGAAGGCCGCGAGCGGCAAATGCCCCGACGACAAAGTCTCGCTGACAGCGAAGGTCGACCCGAAGTCGGTCAAAGACGGTCAGGAACCCGAGTTCGGCATGGTCATCGGCAACAGCCACACCGCGACCTGCCTCATCGAGGTCGGCACCAAGCAGCAGGAGTTCGTCGTCGAGAAGGACGGCGATGTGGTCTGGTCATCGAAGTACTGCGCGGCATCGAAGGATGAGAATGCCGAGGTTTCGACCGAGTTCGCTCCGCAGTCGGAGAAGACGGCGAAGCTGAAGTGGAATCGGGTCAAGGTCGATAAGAACTGCAACCGGGCGAAAGATGACTTCGCATCCGGCGAGTACGACCTCATCGTCAAACTCGACGACAAAGAGAGCAAGCCGACGAGCTTCGAGCTCGAGAAGAGCGACGCGGAGAAGGCCGAAGAGAAGAAGGCTGAGGACGAGAAGAAGAAATCCGAGGAAGAGAAGTCCGAGGAACCGCAGGACTGAACCACGCGGCGCAGGATTGAGCCCGCCCGACCGAGCCCACTCGGCAGAGCGTCAGGGGTGACTCCTCGGGGTGTGTCGCTCAGGCTCCGCGGTAGGAGCCCACACCCCAGGAATTGCCGTCATGGTCGCGGAAGTCGAATTCCCGCCCGCCGTAGGACTGTGTCGCCACCGGTCTGACGATCGCATGCCCCATATCGACGATCTCCTGGTAGAGACGATCGACTTCGCGTTCCGTGTCGACGACGACGTAGATCGAGCTGCCGCCGACGGCGTCGAGTGCCGAACCGTCATTGCGGACGGAGCCGATCATGATCCCGCCGGTCTCGCCGAGTGCGTATTCGGCGTGGTCGACGAGTTCGGGGTCCTGCTCATTGCGGACCATCAGACGCTCAGTGAACCCGAGCGTGACCAGCAGTGCGATCGTGGCCGCCGCATCCGTGGTTCTCAGTGCCGGAAAAACTGTAGTGGTCATGACTCAAGGATGCTCTAAAACCGTCCGAAAGTCCCGAACTTTCTCTTCCCCGGGTTCTCATCCGCCGTTGAGCAGCAGGACCTGTACCGCCTCGGCGATGTGTTCGCATTCCCTGACTGTCATAGTGTCCGGTGTCGACACATTGCGCATGGCCTCCTTGGCCACGATGGCATGAGTGATGCCCAGACGTCGGGCCTCGTTGAGCCGCTGTCCGAGGTTGGGGACATTGCGGATCTCCCCGGACAGACTGATTTCGCCGATGCCGACGAACTTCTTCGCCAGCGGTCTGCCCGTGACCGCCGATGCCAGGGACAGGCAGATGGCCAAGTCGCTGGCCGGTTCGGACAGCTTCGCCCCGCCGACCGTGGCGGCGAAGACATCGTTCTTGGCCAATTGGACGCCGGGGATGTTCTGGCTGAGCACGGCCAGCATCATCGCCACTCGGGAGGAGTCGACTCCCGAGACCGACCGGCGTGACTGGCCGCCGGCGGATTCGGTGATCAGCGACTGCACTTCGACGAGCAGGGGGCGCTTGCCCTCCTGGGTCACCGTCAGGCAGGTGCCCGGCGGGTTGTTTCCGCTGCGGGAGAGGAAGAGTCCCGAGGGGTCTTCGAGGCTGTGGATGCCGTTCTCAGCCATATCGAAGCAGCCCACGTCGTCGGTGGGTCCGAAACGGTTCTTCACCGCCCGCAGCATACGCAGGCGAGAGTGCTTCTCTCCCTCGAAGGTGCATACGACATCGACGAGGTGTTCGAGGAGCCGGGGTCCGGCGATTGTGCCGTCCTTCGTGATGTGGCCGACGAGGACCGTGGGCAGGGACCGGGCCTTCGCTTCCCGGATGAGTGCGGCCGCGACCTCCCGGACCTGGGTGACACCACCGGGGACGCCTTCGACCTCGGAGGAGGCCAGAGTCTGGATGGAATCGACGATGAGCAGTTCGGGTTCCTCGGCCTCGATCATGCCCAGCACCGACCCGAGGTCGGTCTCCGCGGCAAGCAGGAGCGAGTCTGCCAGGGCGTTGATCCTCTCGGCCCGGAGCCGAACCTGGCCGGCCGATTCCTCACCCGTGACGTAGAGGACTTTGGCACCGAACATCGCGGCTTTCGCCGCGACATCGAGCAGCAGCGTCGATTTGCCGACGCCCGGCTCGCCGGAGAGCAGGACGACGGCACCGGGGACGATTCCGCCGCCGAGCACTCGGTCGAGCTCGGAGACATACGTCTCCTTCGCCTGCGCCAGCGTCGAGTCGACCTGATTGATCGGTTTCGCCCCACTGGACTTCTTGACCTTGGTCTTCACCTTCGAAGTCTTCGCGCCCCTCTCCTCGAGGGTGCCCCAGGCCTGGCACTCGGGGCAGCGTCCGAGCCATTTGACCGTCGAATAGCCGCATTCGGCACACGTGAAAGACATACCGCAATTCTGGCACGAGACCATGACACGAGAATCTGCGGACGATGAAGGAGCGCCCGACGATCTCATCGTCGGACGCCCCGTTGACAGAAGTGCGGCGGCCGGGTCAGTCGAGCGCGGTGAGGACCCGTGGACCATCCTCGGTGATGGCGATCGTGTTCTCCGAATGCGCGCCGTGGGAACCGTCGGCAAGGCGCAGGGTCCAGCCGTCCTTGTCCACGGTGAGCTTCTTCGAAGTGAAGGACCACCACGGTTCGATCGCCAGCGTCAGTCCGGGTTTGAGGACGAGACCGCGACCGCCTTTGCCGCGATTGGGCACGTGCGGATCCTCGTGCATCGTGCGGCCGAGTCCGTGGCCGCCGAAGTCGAGGTTGACGGGGATGCGCTGGGCATCGGCGACATCGCCGATCGCCTTCGAGATGTCACCGAGGCGGTTGCCGGCCTGGGCGGCACCGATGCCGGCTTCGAGGCCGGCCCACGTCGAATCGATGAGCTTCTGGTCTTCTTCGCTGCCGTTTCCGACGACGACGGACCGGGCGGCATCGGCGACCCAGCCGTCGATGGACACCGCGAAGTCGAGGGTGAGGAGATCGCCGTCCTTCATCACATAATCGTGGGGCTTGCCGTGGAGGACGCCGTCGTTGACCGACAGGCAGATGACGTTCCTGAAGGGGCCCTCACCGAATGAGGGTGCGTAGTCCCAGTAGCAGGAGACCGCCCCGGCGTCCTCGATGAGCTTCCGCGCGCGCTTCTCCAAGTGCATGATGTTCATGCCGGGCTCCGCGGTCGAAGACAATTCGGCCAATGTCTGCGCGACGAATCGGCCGGTGACCGCCATTTTGTCGATCTCGGCGGGTGTCTTCAGCTCAATCACGGGTGTTCTCCTTCAACGATGCGCAGGGGGTTCGTGTCGATTTTAGTCCTCGGCGGTCCCGAAGTCGCGGCCGCACGCGCATCTGTGGGCAAGGAGACAGCCGCAGGAAGAGAACCCGGCCCGCCGTGGGCGTGCTGGCGCTGCGGACTCTTCACCCCGCCGCGACCGGCGTCAGGTAACGCGAATCTCGAAAGAGTCGTCGCCGGCGACGCGTTTTTCGAGATTCGCGTTACCTGAGAGAAGTGACGCGCTAACTCTTCGGCTCGTGCGGCTGATCGCGATGCGCACTCACGGCCCTTCAGCTGAGGCCGCCGTTCTCCTTCTGCGGTCGCGCGACGAACCAGCAGATCGGCCCGACGACGGGCAGCAGCAGGACGATGATCGCCCAGACGAGTCTCACTCGGGCGTCGAGCCCCGATCGGGCGATGCTCACCATTGCCCAGATGAGCAGAACGACGAGCAGCAGGACGACGCCGGACCAGATCACATCATAGGCAGCTGGTAGCAGCGGATTCTCACTCACGTCATCAGGAAACCTTGTCCTGTTGTGGGCGTCCGGTTCGCTCAGTCAATGCGAAGCTCGAAAAGGTCATCACTGGCGACGACTTTTTCGAGTTTCGCGTGACCTGAAGGCGATTGCGCGTCACAGGGCCGCTGCCCGTTCGAGGTCAGCCGGACCGAGTGCCCGCTCGTCAGAGGAACTCCACTCCTTGGGCCAGGGGCAGCTCGCCCGAGTAGTTGATCGTATTCGTCGCCTGTCGCATATAGGCCTTCCATGAATCGCTGCCGGATTCGCGGCCGCCGCCGGTCTCCTTCTCTCCGCCGAAGGCTCCGCCGATCTCCGCACCCGAAGTGCCGATATTGACATTGGCGATGCCGCAGTCCGACCGAGAGAAGAATCTCTCCGATTCGGCCAGTTCGGAGGTGAAGATCGCCGAGGACAGGCCCTGCGGGACCCCGTTGTGGATCTCGATCGCCTCGTCGAGATCCGAATAGGTCACGACATAGAGGATCGGTGCGAAGGTCTCTGACTCCATCACCGCTGTCTGTGCGGGCATCCGCACCACCGCCGGTTCGACATAGTGGGCATCGGGCCGTTCCTCGGCGAGCACCCGTGCTCCGCCGCAGAGCACCTCGCCGCCTTCGGCCGTGGCCTGTTCGAGGGCGGCCTGCATGGCATCGAAGGAGCCTGCGTTGATGAGGGGGCCGACGAGCACACCGTCATCGGTCGGTGAGCCGATGCTCAGCGTCCGATACGCCGAGACGATCTTGTCGACGAACTCATCGGCGATGGATTCGTGGACGATGAGCCGGCGCAGGGTCGTGCAGCGCTGCCCGGCGGTTCCGGCGGCGGCGAAGACGACACCGCGCAGAGCCAGTTCGATATCGGCGCTCGGCGCGACGATGGCGGCATTGTTGCCGCCGAGTTCGAGCAGGATCCGCCCGAAGCGCTCGGCCACGACGGGCCCGACCTCACGACCCATGCGCACCGATCCCGTGGCCGAGACCAGAGCCACCCGTTCGTCGCGCACCATCGCATCACCGATGTCCCTGCCTCCGACGAGGACCGGGACGAGCCCTTCTGGTGCTCCCACCTCGGCGGCGGCCCGCGCCAGCAGAGACTGTGCGCCCAAGGCCGCGAGCACGGCATTCTCCGAGGGCTTCCACACCACGGAGTCCCCGGCCACCAGGGCCAGGGCAGTGTTCCAGGAGTACACGGCCACAGGGAAGTTGAACGCGGAGATGACGCCGACGACGCCGAGCGGGTGCCAGGTCTCCATGAGCCGGTGTCCGGGTCGTTCGCTGGGCATGGTCTTGCCCCACAGCTGTCGGGACTGGCCGAGCGCGAACTCGCAGATGTCGATCATCTCCTGCACCTCGCCGGCTGCCTCCGAGGGGGTTTTTCCGGCCTCGACGGTGATGATCTTCGCGAGATCCTCCTTGTGCTGACTCAGCAGCTGGCCCCACCTCTGGACGAGCTGTCCGCGCACGGGCCCTGGCACGTCACGCCAGGAGGCGAAGGCCTCGGCGGCTGCACCGATCTTCCCTGCAGCCGTCTCCGGGGTGTCGGCGGCGAGGGTGCCGAGCCTCTGGCCGGTGATGGGGGAGCGGGCGGGCAGATGCGCCGAGGCGACCGACCCTTCGAGTACGGATCGGTCGACGCCGCAGGCGCTGAGTCCGGCAGTGAGAAGGTCGGAGATGGTCTGGTCGGTGGGCAGTGCAGTCATTGCTGTCCTTTCGGTGACGGTGGTGCAGGAAGGTATGTGGGGTGGGGCGTTCAGACCACGTTGAGCTCCTTGCGCAGTCCGGTGGTGATGAAACGGCGTTTGTCCATCGGGGTCACGTCGACGAAGGGGGTGCGGCCGGTCATGAGGTCGGCGACGACCTCCCCGACGGCCGGCCCCATGAGGAAACCGTGGCCGGAGAACCCGCAGGCGTAGAAGAATCCCGTCAGCTCTTCGGCCTCACCGATGAGCGCATTGTGGTCCGGAGTCATCTCGTACAGTCCCGCCCATCCGCGTTTGGCCTCCACATCGATGAGCGCGGGCGTGCGGGCTTCGATGCGTTCGGCCAGGGTGGTCAGCCAATTCGGGTCCCGTTTGTCATTGAACGACCAGTCATCGACCTCATCGGGGCAGCCGAAGAGCAGACCGGGACCTTCCGGGTGGACGTAGTAGCTGGTCGTGAAGTCGATGGTGAAGGGCATCCCGGTCGTGTCGAAGTCGACCGGTTCCGAGACCATGATCTCCCGTCGCAGCGGCTTCACCGGAAGATCGACCCCGGCCAGGTCTCCGATGAGTCCGGACCAGGCACCGGCCGCGCACACGGCCTGGGTGCAGGCGATGGTGCCGTGGTCCGTCACCACCGCGGTGACCTCACGGTCGGGTCCGGCTGAGGTCTCGAATCCGGTCACCTCGCAGTCCTTGAGCACCTGCACGCCGCGTTCGCGAGCGGCCGTGATGTACCCGGACACGACCGCCTCGGGGGTGCAATGGCCATCACCGGGGTTGAACGCCCCGGCCACGAGCCCTTCGGTGTTCACGTACGGGGCGAGTTCGGCCACCTCAGCGACGGTGAGCATGCGCGAGTCGAGTCCCATCCGCTGCTGCAGGTCCACATTCTCGGAGAAGGCCTGCGCGGACTCCTCGGAGTCGAGGAGGAACAGATAGCCATTGCTCACGAGGTCGATGTCGACTCCGAAATCGGTTTCGAAGTTCCGCAGCACCTCGAGGCCGTGCGCGGCCAAGGCGATGTTCACTTCGTCGGAGAACTGGCAGCGCACACCTCCTGCCGCTTTCGACGTCGAACCGGAGCCGGGAGTGTCGCGTTCGACGATGACGACGTCTTCGACGCCTCGTTCGGCCAGGTGGAAGGCGATGGCCGCGCCCATCACTCCCGCGCCGATGATGACCACCGATGCGCTCGCCGGTACCCCTTCGGGCGTGGTCGGATCCGTGTTCGGTGCGGTCGGGATCTCCACTGTGACCTCCCTGTCTGCCCCCGCGGCGACCGCCTTTGGCCGCCGCAGAGGCGAAAGACGCCGACGTCGATGTCGGCGGACTGCGACTTTCCCCCATTGTGCTCGCCCTCACAGTTAAGGACAAGAGAGAGTTTGTGAACACTCTGTTGAGGAAACCTAAAGACAGCTAGGATGCCTCCATGACGTGGACACTCGGGCAGCTGCGCACCTTCGTCGCGGTGGCCGAACTGGGATCGATGACGCGCGCAGCCGACCACCTCGGCTACAGCGTGGGCGCGGTGTCCCAGCACATCGCCGCACTGCGCAAGGTCGTCGACTCCGAACTGTTCGTCCGCCGCGGCCGCGGGCTCATCCTCGCCGAGGCCGGGCGCACCCTGCTGCCGCGTGCACGGAACATCCTCGCCGCCCAGAAGCAGGCCGAGATGGCGATGCTCGGCCGCGACTTCCGCAGCGAAGCGATCGTCACCCTCGGCGTGTTCGGATCCGCATCGATGACAGCGCTGCCGCAAGTCGTGCACCGGTTGGCGCAGCGCCACCCGCACATCGAGGTCCGGGCACGGGAGATCAATGTGGAGTCGATGTCAGCGGCCGTCATCGACGGAGTCATCGATCTGGGGATCGGGATCAACTATCCGGCGGTGCCGCTGCCGCCGATGCGCGGGCTGAGCTGGGAGGCGGTGGCGAAGGAGGACTTCGGCATCGTCGTGCCCACCGGCCGGCCTCGACCGGGGGAGACGGAACTGGCCGAGGCGGATTGGATCCTCCCACCGGCCGAGGAGCTCTTCGGCCGAGCGATGCGTCTGGCCACCTCGGCGCTGGGAATCAATGCGAAGGAGACGCACATCGTCACCGACACCGCGGTCGCCCTTGCACTCGCCGGGACCGGGCTGGGCCTGACCCTGGCGACGCCGATCATGATGTCCCTGAGCGGGCCCGATGTCGATCTGCATCCCGTCGCCGAGGCGGGAGGGCGTGAGATCATCGTGCTCACCTCCCCGGACCCGAGCGATCCGGTCAGTGCCGTGGCCGCGGTCATCGCCGAAGTGTTCGTGTGAGCACCGACCTCGACGTCGGGAGCTGTGAAATCGTCCTAGGATGAGGCCATGAGCTTCGATCACAAGTGGAACCAGGTCCGCAGGGTCAACCCTGAGCATTCGGCGAACTATGCCGAGATGTGGCGCAAACACGTCGCCGCCGGGCACGACATCGGGGGAGAGGCCCGACTCGTCAACGCGATGGCTCCGCGCGAAGCTCGGATCCTCGACGCCGGCTGCGGCACGGGGCGGGCCGGCGGTCTGCTCATCGAAGAAGGGCACACTGTATACGGCGTCGATCTCGACGAATTCCTCATCTCCGTCGCCGAGGAGGACTACCCAAGCGGGGAATGGCACACCGGCGATCTCGCCGACTTCGATTTCGCAGGGACCGGGATCGATGAGATCGACGTGGCCTTCTGCGCCGGCAATGTGCTCGCCTTCCTCGACCCGGCCTCCCGCCGGCAGACCCTGAGCAACATCAAGTCCACGCTCAAGCACGGCGGCCGCTTCGTGTCCGGGTTCGGCGCCGGACGCGGCTACGATTTCGATGATTTCGCCGACGATCTCAGGGCCACCGGGATGTTCGTCGATCAGAGGTTCTCCACCTGGGAACTGCACCCCTTCGACGCCGGCAGCGACTTCCTCGTCCTCATCGCCACACGACTGTGAGGCGTTCTCGCTGCGTCCAGTCGATTCGTGCGGTCGACCGAACTAGGCTGAAGACGAACCATCCACCAAAGAGCTGAAGGAGAATCCCATGATCTTCATCGTTGTGAAGTACGACGTGAAACCCGAAAGCGTCGAGAAGTTCCCCGAGGCAGTGCGCACCTTCACCGAGGCGACCCGGGCCGAACCGGGCAATCTCTTCTTCGAATGGTCGAAGAGCCTGGAGAACCCGAACGAGTTCGTCCTCGTCGAAGCATTCACCGACGAGGGTGCCGAACCGCATGTCACGAGCGATCACTTCGCTGCCGGGCTCGAAGCGATGCGCCCGCACCTGGCCTCGACCCCGAAGATCATCTCCCGCAAGATCGACGGCGAAGGCTGGGACGAGATGGGCGAACTCAAGATCGACTGATCGCCGGACCGGCCTGAACCGTCGCTATTGGGCGCCGCAGAGATTAGACTTCTGCCATGGCGACCAGAGGGATGAACATTCCGGCGATCGAGACCGCCCTCGGCGAGAAGTGGGAGGACACCCGCGCTCGCCTCGAGGCGGCCGGGGGAGCGTCGGCGAGTCACAGAGAACTTGCCGACGCTCTCTATCCGCAGTTCGAAGGCCAAGTCGACAACCACGGCTGGTGGGTCCAAGGTGCAGTCGTCGCCTACGAGCAGGAGATCGGTCGGCGGGTGCCGGGGCAGCGTGCCGACGGCACCTTCGACGTGGCTGTCTCCCGCACGATTTCCGGTCAGCGCAGCGACCTCATCGCGAAGTTCGCCTCCTTCGTCGACGGCACTCTCAACGGAGCGGCCCTCGAGGGAGAACCCCGCACCTCCGAGACCGCGAAGCGCTCCTTCTGGCGAGCGGACCTCGACGGCGGGATCAAGGTCGAAGTCGCCGCCGAGGCGAAGAGCGACGACAAGACTCTCGTCGTCCTCACCACCTCGAAGCTGCCGAGCCCGGACGCTCTCGAAGAATGGCGGGCCTTCGGCAAGGACTTTCTCAGCCGGCTCGCAGGCCCGTCGGCCCGGGACTGAAGCGCTTCGGCTCAGCTTCAGCCGATGATCGGATTCCAGGTCCCCAGCAGGTGCGCGGCGACGATCGCCAGTGCACAGACGGCCAGGCTGATGAGCACGACCACGAGATCCCGGATCCCGAAGTGTGAGCGCCTGCGCCATGTCCGGCCGGGACGACCGAACGCACGGCCCTCCATCGCCATCGCCAGTGTGGTGGCGCGACGAATCGAGACTACGAGCAGGACGAACACCCCGCTGAAGAGGCTGTGAGTCCTCCGCAGCAGCGAACCTCCGGCCACACCCCTGGCTCGCCGCGCCATCGACAGCACCTGCCATTCGCTGACCAGGAGTCCGAGGAGCCGCGAGGCGGCAAGTACAGAGACCACGACCACCTCGGGCAGGCGCAGATGTTGGATGAGCGCATCGGACAGGTCGCGCGGATCGATCGTCGAGGCGAGCACGATGAGCGGAATCGCCAGGGCCAGAGCCCGGAGGAAGATCGCGGCGGCCGCGGACAGCGATCCGGTGGTGAATAGGATCGGTCCGAAGTCGACGACGACGGGTCCGGTCTTCTCCGCCAGCAAGGCGGTACCCCAGGCCGCGAGCAGGGCGCCGGCAGGCAGGAACCACAGTCTCTTCGCCGCGGCCGACAGGTCGAGACCCGTGGCCGGAAGGGCAAGAAGGCAGAAGACGAAGACGACTCCGGCCGAGACCAGATCGATGCTCAGCAGAGCCCCGACCATGAGGATGAGCGCCACCCCGATCTTCGTCAGCGGGTTGCACCGAACCACGAGGGTGCTGCGCATGACGGGAATGAGCTGGCCCGGATCCGGAACGGCCGCCTCGGTGGGGGAGGAGCGCACCCGCGCGAGTCGTTCACTCACCGCGATCACCGGCCCTGACCTGGACGTCGGCGGACACTGTCGCGGCCCCACCACCGTGGTCGCCGAGATCGAGGAGATCGGCCCCGATCGCCTCGAGGAACGCCTGATCGTGACTGACCGCCACGACCGCAGATCCGTGCGCGAGAGCATCGAGGAACATCTCGACAAGTCCCGCCCACGTCAGCGCATCCTGACCGAAGGTCGGCTCGTCGACGATGAGGACTCGCGGTCGCGGTGCCATCATGGCCGCCACCGACAGGCGCCGTTTCTCTCCTCCGGACAGGCTCTGCGGGTGCGCCTGCGAGAGTTCGGCCAGACCGAGTGACACGAGCAGGTCATCCACTCGTGACGTGATCTCGGCACTCGACCAGCCGGCCAGTCGCGGACCGAGTTCGAGTTCGCCGGCGACGCTGGAGGCGAGGAACTGATGCGCGGGTTCCTGGAAGACCATCCCGATGCGCGGGGCCAACTGAGCAGAAGGCCAGGCGAAGGGGCGGGTGCGTCTGAGCCCGTCACGCAGCTCTGCCTCGGCGTGGACCGCACCGGCGAATTCGGGAATGAGCCCGGCCATGGTCAGTGCTGTCGTCGACTTCCCGGCCCCGTTCGGGCCGACGAGGCCGAGCGCCTGCCCGGCGCGCAGACTCAGATCGAGGCCGGCGACTGCGGGCGCGCGCATCCGCGGTCGCGCAACGCTGAGTTCCTCCGTGCGCAGCAGCACCTCGCCGAGGCGGTCGTCCGCCCGGTCGGACAGAACCCGTGACCGTTCGGGCTCACCACCGGTCCGGACGGATCCGCTCAGCGACCGGGTACGGTCATCGCGGGATAGTGAGGGGGCCTCGGGCACCCAGATGCCGCACTCGATGAGAACGCTTGAGAGATTCGGATGACCGAAGACCCGACTCGGAGCGCCCTGGGCGAGGATTCCCTGCCGGCCGAGCACGATCACCCGATCGACGTGATCGAGCCACAGCCCCACGCGGTGTTCGACGACGAGCATGGTCGCCTGAGTCTCGGCCTGCACGGCAAGGACGGCATCACGGACGCCGGGCGCGGAAGACGGATCGATATTGGCCGTCGGCTCGTCGAGGACGATGATCTCCGGCGACATCGCATGGATGCCGGCCAGAGCCAGACGCTGCTTCTGCCCGCCGGACAGCGCCGCACTCGGATGCTCGGCGGGCAGGTCGAGTCCCATGGCACGCAGAGACGAGGGAATCCGAGCCTCGATGGTCTCGGCGGGCAGACCGAGGTTCTCCATCCCGAAGGCGACATCGTCGCCGATGCGGGAGAAGATCACCTGCGAATCGGGATCCTGCAGGACCAGTCCGGTGCCGCCTCGGCGAGGATTCGGAGCCTCGCCGCCGACGAGGAGCTCACCGCTGGACTCGCCGGACTCCTCGGGCAGGACGCCGGCGATGGCATGGAGCAGAGTCGACTTGCCGGCCCCCGAGGGGCCGAGGAGGAGGACCTTCTCACCCGCGGCGATGTCGATGTCGAGGGGCCCGACAGCCGGTGTATCGCGATCGGCATGCGTCCACGAGTATCCGCGTGCCGTGATCGGCAGTGCCATCAGCGCAGGCGACCGGAGGCGAACGAGCTCAGCGCCCCGGTGGCTGCGATCGCCCGATACGCGTACCAGGCGCCGATGCCGGAGAGGACGAGGCCGGAGACGATGGCGCACACCGCGTAGATCGCCTGATAGCCGAACTGCCATTCGGCGTTGTACATGATGTTCTCGCTCACAGCCATGAACGCCGCGGCCACGACCCCTGACAGCGCGGTGATCCAGAGCGTGAACCGCCTGTAGCCGAAGGCGGCGAAGACGAGTTCGGCACCGAGGCCCTGAATGAACCCGGACAGCAGCACGGTGGTTCCGAAGTGTGAGCCGAGGACCGCCTCGACGATGGCGGCGATGAGTTCGCACAGGAGCGCGGCTCCGGGCTTGCGGATGATCGCAGCGGCCAAGGGGCCGGCGAGGACCCACAGGCCGGCGATGAGCCCGATAGAGGGCGGGAAGGCCTGGAAGGCGAGTTCGAGGACCTTCCAGCTCAGCGCCAACACCCAGAACACGAGCCCGACGGCGATGCCGAGCACGGCGGTGGTGACATAGTCCACGACCCGCCACTGCTTCGATTTCGGAGCCCTGGTGTGTGCGGTCGCCGCGGCGGAGGTGGTTTTCGGTGTGGTGGTTTTCGGCATTGTGCCTCCTCATACAAGGAGGGGTGAAGAGTCTCGACTTCCTTCGGCGGTCCTAGCCGCATCAGGTTCGAGGGTTTGCAGCTTCTTCTGCACTCTCAGCGCCCCTGACGGCGCTCCCCTGTCGTAGCCACCACTGTACAACAGGGGAGAGCGGGCCCCGGCACGGAGCTGTCCGGTCCGCGGACCCTCAGGTGCCGCCGCGCTGTCAGGTGCCGTTGCTGTCAGCTCGGGACGACCATCACCGTGCCCTCGGCATGATTGAGGACTCCGCGTGAGACGGAGCCGAGCAGGACGCTGCGGAACCGTCCTCGTCCGCGCGTGCCCATCACCGTCAGCTGCGCCCTGGCGCTGATCTCGACGAGCGTCTGCGTGGGGTCACCGACCGGCACCGAGGAGGACACCTCGAGATCCGGGAACTGCTCGGACAGCTGCGCGATCTCTTCCTCCAGTCCGGCAGCGATCTGCTTCTGCCGCCGTCCCGTGACTTCGGAGCTGAGCTCGAGCTCGGGGTACCAGTAGAGCCATTCCTCTCCCGCCGGAAGCACCGCGACGACTTCGAGTGCTGTTCGGCGCAGGGCGGCTTCGGCGGCCGCGGTGACCATGGCGACCCGGCCGGTGTCCGAACCGTCGACGGCCACGACCACCGGTCCGTCCGCCTCGGCGTTCGCGGCATGGTGGGGGACGACGATCGTCGGACAGTGAGCGTGAGCCGGCACGGCGGTGGACACCGAGCCGAGGACGCGGCCCATGAAGCCGCCTCGGCCCCGCGCGCCGAGGATGATGACCTCGGCATCGGTGCTCAGCGCGATGAGCGAGCCGGCCGCATCGCCGGGCACGGTGCGGAAGCTCTTCTCTCCGGGATGATCGCGGAGGAGTTCGACCGCCTCGGCGAGGATCTTCTCCGCTTCCTGCTTCGCTATCGCGTCCTCGGGCTCGCTGGGAATCGACGCCATGTTCGGGTAGATCATCGTCGGCAGCGGATATGCGGTCACGACGGTCAACGTGGTCTTGCGTCGTTCGGCTTCCAGCGCGCCGCAGCGGACCGCGAGACCGGCGAGTTCGGAGCCGTCGAAGCCGACGAGGACGCCGAACTCCCGGTTGAGACCGGACTCGGACGGCCGGGCATCAGCCGGACGTGTTTCGGGGGTGTGGGACTCGGGCATTGGGGACTGGGCAGACATCTCGAACCTCTCCCTCGGGGCCTGGCCAACCCAGACGCCGACGACGGCCCCGACCAGCGGTATCGTCTGCGTCGCCACCAGTCTACCAAGGTTATTCTACGGAATGTAGAAAATGGTGTCTGTGAGAACCGCAGTCTCAGACCGGGAAGCCCAGATGGGTGAGCGCGGCCTTGAGGATGAAATCCTGACCGTGGCAGAGCTCGCTGGTGATGTCGGGGCGCAGGGTCTCCTCGGGGGTCAGCCAGTCGAGACTGAGGGCATCGGCTCGTGGAGTGCACTCGCCGCGGACCTCGAGGACGAAGCACATCGAGATCGCGTGCTGCCGGGGGTCGTGGAGGAGGCCGGAGCCTTCGGTCGGGAAGTATTCGGCGATGTGGAACGGGGAGATCGACGGCGGGATGACCGGCAGCGCCATCGGGCCGAGGTCGTTCTCGGCGTGCCGCATGAGCGCGGAGCGGATCGATTCGTGGAAGCGGATGCGCCCGCCCACGACCTCGCGGCCCAGGGTTCCGTCCTCGAGGCTGCGCAGCAGCAGTCCGATGCGTTCGACGTTGCCGGCCTCGCCGACTCGCACGGGGATCGCGTTGACGTAGGGGATGGGGATCCGTCTGCGCAGGCGGGCGAACTCCGCATCGTCGAACCAGTTCTCATCGAAGTCCAATGCAGTGCGGGTCATGAGGCAATCGTCCCATATCGGGGGTCGGTGCAGAAGAGGCATCGGACCCTGTTGGTGAACCAGCGCACACATCGGGTAAAATATCTTGATGTCGAGATAAATCTCCGACCGGCAGAGATCTGCCGAGTGCCGTGACCTACAGTGGGGTCAGCACCTGACGACCAGTTCCGGTCAAGGACTATGAAGGGGTATCCATGATCAATCATGAAGTCCGCACTCATAAGAGCTCAGAGAACCTGGCTCGCGAAGATCAGCTCGCTTGGAAGATCGCCGAAGTCGCATCCGACTCGACGCCGGTCGACGCAGACGTCACCGAGATGGTCATCAACCGCATCATCGACAACGCCGCCGTGGCAGCCGCCTCGGTGCGCCGCTCCGCTCCGACGCACGCTCGTGAGCAGGCGCAGGCTCATCCGTTCAACCCGGGTGCCAACATCTTCGGTCTGCCCGTGACCGATCGCTTCTCTCCGGAATGGGCCGCTTGGGCCAATGGTGTGGCCGTGCGTGAACTCGACTTCCACGACACGTTCCTCGCTGCCGAATACTCGCACCCCGGCGACAACATCCCGGCCGTCCTCGCGGTCGCCCAGCACAAGGGCATCGGCGGCAAGGACCTCATCAACGGCATCGCCACCGGCTACGAGATCCAGGTCGACCTGGTCAAGGGCATGTGCCTGCACGAGCACAAGATCGACCACGTCGCCCACCTCGGTCCCTCCGCGGCGGCCGGCATCGGCGCGCTGCTCGGCCTGCCCACCGAGGTCACCTTCCAGGCCGTCCAGCAGGCGCTGCACGTGACCACCGCGACCCGTCAGTCGCGCAAGGGCGAGATCTCGTCCTGGAAGGCTCATGCTCCCGCCTTCGCCGGGAAGATGGCCGTCGAGGCCGTCGACCGTGCGATGCGCGGTGAAGGGGCACCGAACCCGATCTACGAAGGCGAAGACGGCTTCATCGCCTGGATCCTCTCCGGCCCCGAGGCCCGCTACACCGTCCCGCTGCCGGGCCAGGGCGAAGCGAAGCGTGCGATCCTCGACACCTACACCAAGGAGCACTCGGCCGAGTACCAGGCGCAGGCGCTCATCGACCTTGCGCGCAAGCTCGGCGGACAGATCGAGGATCTGACGAAGATCAAGCGCGTCGTCATCCACACCTCGCACCACACCCATTACGTCATCGGCACCGGCGCGAACGATCCGCAGAAGATGGATCCCAAGGCCAGCCGCGAGACCCTCGACCACTCGATCATGTACATCTTCGCCGTGGCCATGCAGGACCAGGGCTGGCACCACGAGCACTCCTACGCTCCCGAGCGCGCCGGTCGTCCCGACACCGTCGAGCTGTGGCACAAGATCGAAACCACCGAGGACCCGGAGTGGACCCGTCGCTACCACTCGACCGACCCGAACGAGAAGGCCTTCGGCGGCCGCGTGGAGATCGAGTTCGACGACGGATCGACACTGACCGACGAGATCGCCGTGGCCGATGCCCACCCATTCGGTGCGCGTCCCTTCGCCCGGGCGAACTACATCGAGAAGTTCAAGACCCTCGCCGAGGGCGTCATCTCCGATGCGGAGCAGGCCCGGTTCCTCGACCTCGCTGAGAACCTCGAGAACCTCGATGCCTCGGGTGTGGGCGAACTCAGCTTCGTCGTCGACGGACTCGAGCACAGCGGATCGAAGGGCATCTTCTGATGCTCGGCGCACAGGCAACCCCGGCCGAGCGTCGCGCTGAGTTCCGCGAACTCCTCGCCGGCGACAAGATCGTCCAGTTCCCCGGCGCCATCAACCCGATCAACGCTCAGATCATCGAGCAGACCGGTTTCGAAGGCGTCTACATCTCCGGCGGTGCATTCTCCGCGGCCATGGGTCTGCCCGATATCGGGCTGACCACGCTCACCGAGGTGGCCGACCACGGACGCAACATCGCGCGAGTGACGAACCTGCCGACGTTCATCGATGCCGACACCGGATGGGGCGAAGCCATGAACGTGGCCCGCACCGTCCAGGAGTTCGAGGACGCAGGGATCTCGGGCATGCACCTCGAAGACCAGGTCAATCCGAAACGCTGCGGCCACCTCGACGGCAAGGAGGTCGTGACCGCGGCCGAGATGTCCAAGCGGATCAAAGCGGCGGTCAAGGGCCGTCGCGATGAGAACTTCGTCATCTGCGCCCGCACGGACTCTCGCGCCGGAGAAGGTCTCGACGCCGCCATCGACCGGGCCAAGGCCTACGTCGATGCGGGAGCGGACATGATCTTCCCCGAAGCGATGCGCGACCTCGGCGAGTTCGAGACCTTCGCGTCGGCCGTCGATGTGCCGATCCTGGCGAACATGACGGAATTCGGAAAGAGCGAACTGTTCACAACAGAGCAGCTGGCGAATGCGGGAGTCAAGCTCGTGATCTACCCGGTCACGACTCTGCGCATCGCCATGGGTGCGATCAAGACGGGCCTGGAGACCATTCGGGACAAGGGCACTCAGGTGGACCTGCTCGAGGGCATGCAGACCCGTGCGGACCTGTACGACACGATCGACTACGCTGCGTACAACGATTTTGACGCCGCAGTATTCAACTTCTCACAGGAGGGTCACCAGTGACCGAAGAAATCAAGAAGGGCCTTGCCGGCGTCGTCGTCGACACCACGGCCGTTTCGAAAGTAGTCCAGGAAACGAACTCGCTGACCTACCGCGGCTACCCCGTCCAGGAGCTCGCCGCCAAGCGCAGCTTCGAGGACGTCGCCTACCTCATCTGGAACGGCGAACTGCCCACCGAGGCTCAGCTGGAGGAATTCCAAGAGCGTGAGCGCGCCCAGCGTGCCATCGACGACAAGCTCATCCAGCTCATTCTCGACCTGCCGAAGGACTGCCACCCGATGCACGTCGTGCAGACGGCCGTGGCCTACCTCGGCGCCGTCGACCCCGAAGCCGATGTCGAGGGCGAAGAGGCGAACCTGGCCAAGGCCGAGCGCCTCTACGCGCAGCTGCCGACGATCGTGGCCATCGACCACCGTCGCCGTCACGGCCTCGATCCCGTCGCTCCGAGCAGGGATCTCGGCTATGCCGCGAACTTCTTCAAGATGGTCTTCGACGAGGTTCCCACCGAAGAGGTCGTGCGCTGCTTCGACGTGTCGATGATCCTCTACGCCGAGCACTCGTTCAACGCTTCGACGTTCACCAGCCGCGTGATCACCTCGACGACGTCCGACCTGTATTCGGCCGTCGCTGGTGCCGTCGGTGCGCTCAAGGGCCCCCTGCACGGCGGCGCGAACGAAGCGGTCATGGCGATGCTCGAAGAGGTCGGCACCGCCGACAGGGCTTCGGCCTGGATCGACGAGGCGCTGGCCAAGAAGGCGAAGATCATGGGCTTCGGCCACCGCGTGTACAAGAACGGCGATTCGCGCGTTCCCACCATGCGCAAGGCCTTCGAGGACATGGTCGAGGCCAAGGGCGCCAAGGATCTGCTCGATCTGTACAACGCCTTCGAAGAGGACTTCGTCGAGCGCAAGGGAATCTACCCCAACCTCGACTACCCTTCGGGCCCGGCCTACCACCTGATGGGCTTCGACACCGAGCAGTTCACTCCGATCTTCGTGATGGCCCGCATCACCGGATGGACCGCTCACATCTTCGAGCAGCAGGCGAACAACGCCCTCATCCGTCCCCTGAGTGCTTACGACGGTGAGGACCAGCGTGAGGTCCCGGACAACCGGGGCTGAGAGGTCCGAAAGGCAGAACAGCATTATGGGACCTGACGGTCTGTACCGTCCGGTCGATCTCGAGGGTTTCGACTTCACCGTCACCGGTGGGGTCGGAACCCTCGTCATCGATCGGAGGAAGAAACGCAACGCGATCTCGCGTGCGATGTGGCGGGCGCTGCCGGAGATCATCGCCTCCGTCGACGCCGATGACTCGATCGGTGCGCTGATCATCACCGGTGCCGGCGGGCATTTCTCCGCCGGTTCGGACATCGCCGACCTCGATGTTCCGCTGGCCGACTTCTGGGAGCTCAACTCCTCCGCAGAGGTGGCCGTAGCGAATTCGCGGACTCCGACGATCGCGGCAATCGAAGGAAACTGCGTGGGCGGAGGCACCGAGATCGCTGCCGCCTGCGACATCCGCATCGCCGCCCCCGGGTCGATCTTCGGTGTGACCGCCGCGAAGCTCGGCCTTGTCTACCCGGCCGGGCCCACCCAGCGTCTGGCGCAGATCCTCGGAGACTCCTGGGCCAGGTACCTCTTGATCACAGCGTCGATCGTGAAGTTCGAGAAGATGGCCGAACTCGGCTTCTTCCATGACACGACGCCGACTCCCCTGGCTGCGGCGCAGGCACTGGGGGAGCGGATCGTCGGCCTGTCCCGGCTCAGCCAGGTCGGGGCCAAAGCGATCCTCGACGGGAATCTGCTTGCAGGTGAGGAGCCGCCTCGGTGGTTGGATTCGGCGTACCGGGAGGAGATCACGCGCGGGCAGGAGGCCTTCTTCGCCAAACGACCGCCGGATTTCGCGTTCGCGAAGTCCGCGTGGGCAACAGACGGCGAAGCCTGAAGACGGGATAAACTGAGCGAATGCGTCTTGCAGTCCTCGATATCGGCTCCAACAGCGTCCACCTCCTCGTCGTCGACGCTCACGTCGGAGCACCGCCCCTGCCTGCCACCTCGCACAAGGAGGTGCTGCGTCTCGCGGAGTACCTCAGCGACGACGGAACGATCGATGCGGAGGGCCAGGAACGTCTGCACTCGTTCATCGCCGAAGCCGTCGAGATCGCGGAGGACCAGGGGGCGGAGCAGATACTCGCCTTCGCCACCTCGGCGGTCCGCGATGCCCCGAACGGGGTGGCGCTCATCGAAACGATCAACGCTCAGCTCGGGGTCACCCTCAATGTGATGTCGGGCCGGGACGAAGCCCGCGTGACCTTCCTCGCCACTCGCCGCTGGTTCGGTTGGTCGGCCGGAAAGATCCTGCTGCTCGACATCGGCGGCGGCTCTCTGGAGATCGCGGTCGGTCAGGACGAATACCCGCAAGCGGCCGTGTCGGTTCCGCTCGGCGCCGGACGCACCTATTCGGATTTCCTGCCGGACCCCATCCCTTCGGCCGAGGACATCCACAAACTGCGCAAACACGCACGGGCGCAGATCGGACGCATCGCCGGTGACATCAACAGGGTCGGCGTGCCCGACCAGGTCGTCGGCTCTTCGAAGACGTTCCGCTCCCTGGCCCGCATCGCCGGTGCCGCCCCGAGCGGGGACGGCATCTACGCCCCGAGGAAACTCTTCCGTCGCGATCTCGAAGGCATCATCGATACCCTGGCCACACGCACCCCGGCGGCGCGGGCGACGCTGCCCGGCGTCTCCGAAGCCCGTGCCGGTCAGGTGCTCGCCGGTGCGATCGTCGCCGAAGCGGCATTCACGATCTTCGACATCGGCGTCATGAACATCTCGCCGTGGGCACTGCGCGAAGGCATCATCATGCGCAAACTCGACCTGCTGGATTCGGCCGAGCAGTCCTCGACGATGCGCGTCGAAGCGGTCGCCGCACTCGACTGATTCGGCCGCCTCGTCGTCGCTTGTTGTCTACCGGTCAGTATCGCACCTCAGAATTGCCTGCTAGTTTTTGACTATCCGCTTCCGGCTCGACTCATCGTCCCGAACCGGGATGACAATGGTGGATGTCCGAACGTCTGATAGAAAGCACGCTTCTGCCGATGCGAAATGGTGAGCTGTCCCCGCACTACCGCGAACAGGCCCTCGAGACCCTCAAGAACACAACGGCGGCCGATCCACTCGACGTCTTCGTCGTCGGCGGTGGTGTGACCGGCGCAGGCTCTGCCTTCGACGCGGCCACACGCGGTCTCAAGGTCGGAGTCGTCGATTCGAAGGACTGGGCCTCCGGCACCTCATCTCGGTCCTCGAAGCTCATGCACGGTGGTCTGCGCTATCTCGAGATGCTCGACTTCAAACTCGTCGCCGAGGCGCTGAGGGAACGTGACCTGCTGCTGCAGCACACCGCTCCTCACCTCGTCGAGCCCGTCGCCTTCGTCTTCCCCTTCGAGCACCGTCTCATCGACCGTGCCTTCATCGGCTCCGGCGTCCTCCTCTACGACACGATGGCCACCCGACCGGGCCGCAAACGAGCCGTGCCGATGCATCGGCATCTGTCCAAGAAGGCGCTGAGCGCACACTTCCCGGGGCTGGCCGACGATGCCGCCGTCGGTGCGCTCGAATACTACGATGCGAAGGTCGACGATGCGCGGTTCGTGATGACGCTCGTGCGTTCGGCTGTCGGCTACGGTGCGGCCGCTGCCAACCACGTCTCGGTCATCGGCTACCTCCATGACGGCGACCAAGTCACTGGTGTGCATGCCAGGGATGAGGTCACCGGAGAGGAATTCGATATCCACGCCCGTCGCACTATCCTCGCCGGGGGCGTATGGACCGAGGAGCAGCAGGACCTGGCGAAGGCCGATGCCGGACTCAAGGTGCTCGCCTCCAAGGGTGTGCACATCACCGTGGCCCAGGACAAGATCAAAGCCGACCCGGGAACGGGGATCATCTCGAAGACGGAGAAATCCGTCCTCTTCGTCATCCCCTGGGAAGGCTATTGGGTCATCGGCACCACCGACACTCCGTGGACCGAAGACGTCGACAGTCCCGTGGCGACCTCGAAGGACATCGAGTACCTGCTCGAGCATGCGAATGCGATCCTCGCCGACAAACTCACCCGGGAGGACGTCATCGGAGTGTACTCGGGTCTGCGTCCGCTGCTGCAGCCCGTGGTCAAGGAAGGGCAGGCCTCGACGAAGGTCTCCCGGGAACACACTGTGATGGAAGTCGAACCCGGACTTGCCGCGATCGCCGGCGGCAAATTCACCACCTACCGGGTGATGGCCGAAGACGCCGTCGACTTCGTCCTCGGCGACGATGCGAAGGACCGCAGGTCACTGACCGAATCCGTGCCGCTGCTCGGTGCCCAGGGCGTGGGCGCGCTGCGTCGCGGTCAGACCGGGATCGCTGAGAAGTACGGCTGGGACGAAGACCGGGTCAGTCGGCTCATCCGTCGCTACGGCACCCTCATTGAGAATCTGCTCGACCTCGTCGACGAGGACCCCGAACTCGGTCGGCCTCTGGACGGTGCCGACCGCTATCTGCGCGTCGAGGCCTACTATGCGGCCGCCGCAGAGGGGGCCGTCCACCTCGGCGATATCATCGAACGCCGCATGCGGCTGAACTACGAAACCCGCGATCGGGGCAAGAGCGCCGCCGAGGCGGTCGCCGCCATCGTCGGCGCGGTGCTCGGCTGGGACGACAACCGGGTGTCGGCCGAGGTCGAGAAATTCAACGCCCACGTCGACGCCCAGGTCGCGGCCGAGTCCACCGATGACGACGCCTCGGCGGCGGCTCTGGTCGGTGAAACCCTCCACTGAGTCGTTCACAACGACGTGCGGGACGACAACCGACTATCGACCGCCCCCGGAGCATCGCCCGGGTCGACCATCGACCGGAACACCCACCGGAAAGACAAACAATAGGAGTTTGTGAGATATGGGCACTATCTTCCTTCACGAGATCGCTGGCACGGCGATGCTCATGCTGCTCGGCGTCGGCGTCGTCGCCAACGTCGTCCTCGGCAAGACCAAGGGCAACGGGGGCGGCTGGCTGCTGATCTCCTTCGGTTGGGGACTTGCCGTCTTCGCCGGCGTCTATGTCGCCTACAAGACCGGAGCGCACCTCAACCCGGCCGTGACATTCGGCATCCTGTTCAGCGGGGCCGCAGAGTACGCGGACGGGATCCCCGTCACCGTGAGCAACACCATCGCCTACCTCGCCGCCGAGCTGATCGGAGCGATGATCGGTGCGTTCCTCGCCTGGGCGGTGTACAAGAAGCACTACGACGAGGAGAAGGACCCCGGCAACATCCTCGGCACCTTCTCGACCGGCCCGGAGATCCGCTCCTACGCCTGGAACTTCGTCACCGAGGTCATCGCGACCTTCGTGCTCGTCATCGTCGTCCTCCTCTTCGGCGGCACCCCGGACAGGCTCGGTCCTCTGGCCGTGGCGCTCATCGTCGTCGCGATCGGCGCGTCGCTGGGCGGACCCACCGGCTACGCGATCAACCCTGCTCGCGACCTCGGGCCCCGCATCGTCCACGCTCTCCTGCCGATCCCGAACAAGGGCGGCTCGGACTGGGCATACTCGTGGGTGCCGGTCTTCGGCCCACTGGTCGGCGCCGTCCTTGCAGGTGTGGTCTCCCGAGCCCTCATCTGAGTACGATCACAGACAACCACCTCGACACAGGAGTCAGAATGAGTCAGGAAAAGTTCATCCTCGCCATCGATCAGGGCACCACCTCGTCACGGGCGATCGTCTTCGACCACGACGGCCAGATCGTCTCGTCCGGTCAGCTCGAACACGAGCAGATCTTCCCTCGCGCGGGATGGGTCGAACACGACCCGGTCGAGATCATCAAGAACACGAACGAAGCCATCGGCCAGGCGCTGACCCGGGCGAACATCAACCGCCATCAGCTCGAGGGCGTCGGCATCACAAACCAGCGTGAGACCACCGTGATCTGGAACAAGCACACCGGTGAGCCCGTCTACAACGCGATCGTGTGGCAGGACACCCGGACGCAGAAGATCTGCGATGAGCTCGCCGGCGATGACGGGGCCGATAAGTACAAGGACCGTGTCGGTCTGCCGCTGGCCACGTACTTCGCCGGGCCGAAGGCGAAATGGATCTTCGACAACGTCGACGGGGTCAAGGAATCCGCCGAGGCCGGTGATCTCCTCTTCGGCACGATGGACACGTGGGTGATCTGGAATCTCACCGGCGGGGTCAACGGCGGCCTCCACGTCACCGACGTCACGAACGCTTCGCGGACGATGCTGATGAACATCGACACCCTCGACTGGAACGCCGAGATCGCTGGGGAGATGGGCATCCCCGTCGAGATGCTGCCGGAGATCAAGTCGTGCTCGGAGATCTACGGCTACGGGGCGAAGAACGGACTGATCATCGACACCCCGATCTGCGGCATCCTCGGCGATCAGCAGGCGGCGACCTTCGGTCAGGCCTGCTTCGAGAAGGGGCAGGCGAAGAACACCTACGGCACCGGCAACTTCATGCTCATCAACACCGGCAACGAGCCGGTGGCGAGCAAGAACGGTCTGCTCACGACCGTGGCCTACAAGATCGGTGACGCCGATGCCGTCTACGCCCTCGAAGGGTCGGTGGCGGTGACCGGTTCGCTGGTGCAGTGGATCCGCGACAACCTCGGTCTGATCAAGGACGCTCCGGAGGTCGAGACCCTGGCCAAGAAGGTCGAGGACAACGGCGGCTGCTATATCGTGCCGGCGTTCTCGGGTCTCTTCGCGCCGCATTGGGAGTCCGATGCCCGCGGCACCATCGTGGGTCTGACCCGGTATGTGAACAAGAACCACATTGCGCGTGCCTCGCTCGAGTCCGTGGCGTTCCAGTCCCGCGAGGTCCTCGACGCGATGAACCTCGATTCCGGCGTCGAGCTCACCGAGCTCAAGGTCGACGGCGGCATGGTCGCCAACGAGACGCTCATGCAGTTCCAGGCCGACCTCCTCGGCGTGCCCGTCATCCGTCCCGAGGTCGTCGAGACCACGGCCCTGGGGGCGGCCTATGCGGCCGGAATCGCGGTGAAGTTCTGGAACGGCGAGGAGGATGTCAAGGCCAACTGGCGTGAGGACGAACGCTGGGACCCGTCGATGGACGAGGAGAAGGTCGATCGCGTCTACCGCCTGTGGAACAAGGCCGTGGAACGGTCGAAGGGCTGGGTCGACGAGGACACCGACGCCCTCTCCTCCTAATTGCTACCCGACGGCGGCCCAGCAACCTCGCGCGAGGTTGCTGGGCCGCCGTCACGTAGCAATGGGGGAGGGCGAGGGAGAAAAGTCCGCGCTAAACTGTTGGCGATGAGCAAAATGTCGAAGTCCAAACGGAAGGTGCTGACCACCAAGAACTCTGCGCGCTCGAATTCGCGGCGCCACAGAGAGTACTTCGACAGCCATGCGGTCTACGAACACGACGCTCATCACGTCTCCGAACATCCCATCCGGCTCGGCCTGTCGAGTTCCTCCGTGTCCCCGATGACCGTCGAGGAGACTTTCACACAAGCGGCGAAGCACGGCTACGACGGTGTCGAGATCATGGTCACCCACAATGCCGAGACACGAGATGTCGACCTCATCAACGGACTTTCCGCCGAGACGGGACTCGAGGTCATGTCCCTGCACGCACCGACGCTGCTCTTCCTGCCGCGCGTGCTTCACAAAGACCATTGGGAGAAGCTGCGGATCACCGCGAACCTTGCCAAGGCAGTCAACGCCGAGACCGTCGTCCTCCACCCGCCGTTCAGGTGGCAGGGGGACTACGCGCTGGGATTCGTCGACGGCGTTCGGGAGGTCTCCCGCGAGACCGGTGTGAGCTTGGCTGTGGAGAACATGTATCCCTGGCGGGCGGGCCTGCGCGAAGTCCAGGTCTACTATCCCGACTGGAACCCGCTGGACGAAGACTATGACGACCTCACCTTCGACTTCTCCCACGCTTCGACGGCCGGTGTGAATGCGCTGGAGACCGTGGCCGAGATCTTCGACCGACTCCGCCACGTCCACCTCACCGACGGGTCCGGATCCCTCAAAGACGAGCACCTCGTCCCCGGCGCCGGCAATATGCCCGTGGCCGAGACTCTGCAGTACCTGGCCAAACACAACTGGGCCGGTGACGTCGTGGTCGAGGTCAACACTCGTTTCGTGCGCAAGCAGTCGACCCGTGAGAAGATGCTCGCCGAGTCCATCGCCTTTGCCCGCCAACACCTCGGACTCAACGAGGATGCCCCGCGGCGAAACGGACACAGCCACAGCCGCACCTCGGAACGCCCTCGCTCCTCCGGGAACTGACCCGCATCATCACCGACGGCGCCTGCCGTGACCGCGCACCCGCCCCACCGACGCATGACAATCACTACGAAAGGTTGGTTCGCTTTGACCACTCTCGCCTCCATCGGAACCGGCAACATGGGCACGGCGCTGATCCAGGGAATCCTCAGCGCCGACGCGACCATCGCTGTTCGCGCGACGACTCACTCGGCCGCCTCAGCACAGCGTCTGAGCCGCGACCTGCCGTCGGCGACGGTGACTTCGGTCGAAGACGATGCGGAGGCGAACCGGAAGGCCGCGGCCGAAGCTGATTTCGTCCTCCTCGGCGTCAAACCCTGGATGATGGCCGAGACCCTGGCCGCTCTGGCCCCCGCGCTGGAGTCGAACACGGTGCTCGTGTCCATGGCCGCCGGAGTCTCGTCCGCCGACCTCGCGAAGCTCGCCCCGAAGAATCCCATCGTGCGGATCATGCCGAACACGCCGAGTTCGATCGGCCACGGCGTCATCGCGTTCGCCCCCGACGCCGAGGTGCCCGCCGACAGCGTCGATACACTCAAGACTCTGCTGTCCGGGGCCGGGCTCGTCGTCGACCTCGACGAATCCCAGATCCCGGCCATGACCGGCATCTCCGGGTCCGGAGTCGCTTACTTCTTCCTCCTCGCCGAGGCGATGATCGCCGCCGGAGTCAAGCAGGGGCTGAGCGAGGACACCGCCCGCCAGATGGTCGTCGCCACCGCCGACGGCGCCGGGCGGCTGCTGAGCGCGAAGCCCGACCCGGCCGCTCAGCGGCAAGCCGTGAGCAGCAAGGGCGGTACGACCTTGGCGGGCCTCCAGCAGTTCATCGACGCGGGGATCTTCGATATCGCCGAGGCGGCCGCGCAGGCGGCAGCGAATCGTTCCCTGGAGATGGAACGGGAGAATTCCGAGACCATCAACGGCTGAACGGAACCGTCCCCCTGAGACGGAATCCGACCCCGGCAGGTACCGTGTGAGCGGCGTCGGCCGGGGTCGACTCGTTCGCGCTCAGGGCAGGACGTTCGACGACCGAGCGATCGACACCGCTTCATGCCGGGTGCGGGCCGAGAGCTTGACCATGGCGGTGTTGAGGTAGGACTTCACCGTGGACTCGCGCAGGCTCAGTGTTTCGGCGATGCGCGCATTCGACCAGCCCAGAGCCACATGGGAGAGGATGTCCGTCTCCCTGGGGGACAGGCGAACCGCCGGGACCGGTGTCTGGAAGTCATCCGGGTTGTGCCCGGAGAGGATATCGGCCAGCCGGGTCTCGACGACGGTGAGCTTCTCCCGCGTCTCCTCATCGAGGATGCCCGACCGGATGGCGCGCAGCTCGGCATAGGTATGGCGCAGCGCCTCCCGTCCCGAGGAATCCAAGTCGGGGTAGAGCCGCTCGGCGACGGGGACCGGCTGCGGTTCCCGTCGATAGCCGAGCCGAGCGAGATCGACCGAGAGCTGTCGGACTCGTCGGACGAGGTCTCCCGTCTGCGGGGCAGCGGCGTCGTAGTCCGTGCGGTGGCCGCAGTAGACCATGCCCGTGACCTCACCGCCGTGCAGGGTGGGGACGGCGACGAGGACCCGGATGCCTTCGCCGAGGACCTCCTCGTCGTAGTGGTGGGTGATGAGCGGGTCGACCTCATAGTCCCGGGTCAGCTGCGGAGTGCCTTCGGTCAGGGCTCGACCGCCGAGGCCCCGTCCGGTGCTGACGATGAGGGAGGAGAGCAGACCCTTGCCGGCACCGGCGACGGCTTCGACGTCGACCGCACCCCCGTCGACCATGCCGCCGAAGACGACATCGCCCGTACCGGCCTGATGCAGAGAATCGACGGCTTCGACGAATAGGCGGCGGGTCTCGGCCTTGAGAGCCCGCGTGTGCTTCGCATGCGCGTTCATGTGAACAAGCTACCAACTTTCGGTGGTATTCCCTAGTGCATGCTGAACGTTACCTTTGGACATGTGATTCAGGACACTGAAGTTCTGTCCATTCAAAGGAGAAAGAATGACTGACAATGTCAGCCTCGGGGTTGATTTCCTTGAGGAAGAGGAAAATCCCCAATTCAAAGCGCTCAAGCGCAAGAGGTTCTCGGTGGTGATCCCGCTGTCGATCGCGTTCCTCGTCTGGTACTTCCTCTACGTCATCCTCAGCACCTACGCCCACGATTTCATGTCCACCAAGGTGGTCGGTGAGATCAATGTGGGACTGGTGTTCGGACTGCTGCAGTTCGTGACGACGTTCGCGATCACGATGTTCTATGTCTCATTCGCCAACAAGAAGCTCGATCCTCCAGCGCAGGAGATCCGTGAGCGTCTCGAAGCCCAGTCGGGAGGACTGCATTCATGAGCACTCTGGCAATCGGCGACATGCTCGCCTCCGGCAAAGACCTGCTGACCGCGGCGACGACCGAGGTCGAGAACAACCCCGTCCTCAACATCGCGATCTTCGCTGCCTTCGTCGGGGTGACGATGTTCATCGTGCTGCGCGCCAGCCGGAACAACAAGACCGCCTCCGACTACTACGCAGGAGGCCGGTCCTTCACCGGTCCGCAGAACGGTTTCGCCATCTCCGGTGACTACCTCTCGGCCGCTTCTTTCCTCGGCATCTGCGGTGCGATCGCCGTCAACGGCTACGACGGATTCCTCTATTCGATCGGCTTCCTCGTCGCGTGGCTCGTGGCTCTGCTCATCGTCGCCGAACTCATGCGCAACACCGGCAAGTTCACCATGGCCGATGTGCTCTCCTTCCGGCTCAAGCAGCGTCCCGTGCGCATGGCCGCGGCCCTGTCGACCCTGGCCGTGTGCTTCTTCTACCTGCTCGCTCAGATGGCCGGCGCCGGCGGACTCGTCTCCCTGCTCATGGGAATCGACGGCAAGGTCGGTCAGTCCCTGGTCATCGCCGTCGTCGGTGCGCTGATGATCATCTACGTCCTCGTCGGCGGAATGAAGGGCACCACCTGGGTGCAGATCGTCAAGGCGATCCTGCTCATCGCCGGAGCCTTCGCCATGACCATCTGGGTGCTCGCACTCAACGGCTTCAACCTCTCGACTCTGCTCGCCTCGGCGGTGGAGAACGCGGCCGAAGGCGTCGGGGAAGGAGTCCTCAACCCGGGCCTGCAGTACGGTGAGAATCCGCTCGACTTCATCTCCCTGGCTCTGGCCCTGGTGCTGGGCACCGCGGGCCTGCCGCACGTGCTCATGCGCTTCTACACCGTTCCCACGGCGAAAGAGGCCCGCCGTTCGGTGGTGTGGGCGATCTGGCTCATCGGCGCCTTCTACATCTTCACCCTCATCCTCGGCTACGGCGCGGCCGCACTCGTCGGCGCCGATGAGATCAAGAACGCTCCCGGCGGCGTGAACTCGGCGGCACCGCTGCTCGCGCTCCACCTCGGCGGACCCATCCTCATGGGCTTCATCTCCGCGGTCGCGTTCGCGACGATCCTTGCCGTGGTGGCAGGCCTGGCGATCACCGCCGCGGCCTCGTTCGCCCACGACATTTACGCCAACGTCATCAAGAAGGGCAAGGTCGAGGACTCCGAGGCGGAGGTCAAGATCGCCCGTCGCACGGTCATCGTCATCGGTGCGATCGCGATCATCGGCGGAATCGGTGTGCAGGGGCAGAACATCGCGTTCCTCGTGGCCCTGGCCTTCGCCGTGGCCGCCAGCGCGAACCTGCCCACGATCCTGTACTCGCTGTTCTGGAAGGGCTTCACCACCCGCGGAGCCGTGTGGTCGATCTACGGCGGCCTGATCTCGGCGATGGTGCTCATCACGTTCTCGCCGGTCGTCTCCGGGTCCGAGACCGCGATGATCCCCGGTGCCGACTTCGCGATCTTCCCGCTGGCCAACCCGGGAATCATCTCGATTCCGCTGGGCTTCCTCCTCGGCTGGATCGCTTCGATCACCGACCGGACGGTGGAGAGTCCCGAGCTCGCAGCCGAGATGGATGTCCGAGCCCATACCGGGTTCGGCGCCGAGGAGGCCGTCGAGCACTGATCCGAACGTGACCCGATCACGTGGCGGGGATTGGAGATCGGACGTCGCTGGGTGTCCGTCGAACCCGACACGCAGGAGGAGGGGCGGCTGCGGCCGCCCCTCCTCGACTGCGTCGTGGGGGCCGGGCAGGGGAGGTGCCTGCGGTGAGAGACGGGGCAGGGGGTGCGTGTGCGGTGAGACGAGGTACACTGGTTCGAGTCGCCGATCACGGCACGTCCTGACCGGGGTTCACCTGGGCAGACAGCTGCTGATCTGAGGTGACATGCGGGCGTAGCTTAATGGTAAAGCTTCGGCTTCCCAAGCCGATGACGCGGGTTCGATTCCCGTCGCCCGCTCTCTTTGTGCCCACTGCTCGGACGGTTTCCCGCCTCGTCCGTGACCGCAGTCCGTGACCGCAGAAGCGGCGGAATCTGCAGCCTACGGCCGACCGGCGAACCGTCCCAGCAGCTCCACGTGGCCGGCGACGATGAGCAGATCCTGTTTGCCCACCCGGGTCGTCGGGTCCGCATAGGTGAAGTCGCGGCCGGGACTCTTGATGCCCACGATCGTGACGCCGTATTTGTCGCGGACTCCGGATTCACTGAGCGTGAAGCCCTGGATCTCCCGCGGCGGACGCATCTTGACCACCGCGAAGTGGCCTTCGTCGAACTCGATGTACTCCATCATCCGCGAACTGACGAGGTGAGCCACACGGCGTCCGGCATCCGACTCCGGGTAGAGGACGTGGTGGGCTCCGATGCGGTGGAGGATCTTGCCGTGGGAGGGGGAGATCGCCTTCGCCCACACCTGCCCGACACCGAGGTCGACGAGGTTCGCAGTCGTCAGCACGCTGTCTTCGATCGAGGTGCCGATGCCGACGACGGCAGTCGAGAAGTCACCGGCACCGACCTGGCGCAGCGCGTCGATATTCGTCGAATCGGCTTCGACGACGTGGGTGAGCTTGCCGGACCAGTCCCTGACGAGCTCGGGGTTGTGCTCGATCGCCATGACCTCACGTCCCAGCCGGGCCAGGGTGGCCGCCGTCGAGGACCCGAATCGTCCCAGTCCGATGACGAGGATGGAGCTGTGTTCGTTAGCCAACGACGGGCCTTTCCTCGGGGTAGCGGTACAGGCGCACCGAATCCTGCATGGACAGTGCAGCCGCAAGTGTAATCGTACCGAGTCGGCCGATGAGCATGATCACCGACAGAACATAGAGCCCCGCATGCGGTGACGACGCGGACACCCCGGAGCTCAAACCCACCGTGCCGAAGGCCGAGATCACCTCGAACAGCACGCGGTCGAGCGGTTCGGCACTGATCTGCAGCATCGTCAGGGTGCCGACGAAGACGATCATCGCGCCGGTGAGCAGGATCGAGATCGAGAGTTTGATCGTCGAGGAGGTCAGCCGCCGACCGAACACGTGGACATCCTGCAGGCCCCGGGCCTCCGCAAATGCGGCGAGGACGAGCACGGCCACGGTCGTGACCTTGATGCCGCCGGCTGTCGAGGACGAACCGCCGCCGATGAACATCATGAGATCCATGAGCAGGTGCGAGGCCTGACTCATGTCCGCGACGTCCATCGTCGCGAAACCCCCAGACCGGGGCATCACGGCCATGAACAGCACCTCGACGAAGGTGTGCCCGGCGTTCTTGTCGCCGAGCGTCGCCGGGTTCGCCGACTCGAACAGCGCCAACAGCAGCAGGCCGACCGCCAGCACCGTCGTCGTGGTCGTCAGCGTCAGCTTCGTGTGCAGGTCCCAGCGGCTCGGCCGATTCCAGAACATCGCGACCATGAGCACGACGGGAAACCCGAGAGACCCGACGAACACGCCGGCCATGAGCAGAGACAGGATCCACGGATCCACGGCGAAATACGCGGCCCCGCCGGGGTGAATGGTGAAACCGGCGTTGTTGAATGCCGAAATCGAGTAGAACACCGAATACCAGGTCGCATCGCCCAAGGACTCCCCGCGCATGAGGAAGCGCGGGAACAGCAGCACGGCGAGGATCGATTCGGCCGTGAAGATCGTGATGACCACGGTCTTGAGCAGGGAGCCGACCTGACCCAGATTGAGCGCCGAGGTGGCCTGCTGGGCGATGAGCCGCTGCCGGACCCCCAGCCGACGTGAGACCGCCATGCCCAGCACCGAGGCGAGGGTGAGGATGCCGAGACCACCGACCTGGATGCCGGCGGTGATCACCGAGATCCCGAAATCCGACCAGTACTCCTCCGTCACGACCGGGCTGAGCCCGGTCACACACACTGCCGAGACGGCGACGAAGACGGAGTTCGCGATGTGCGTGACCCGATCCACCGAGCCCGGGTCGCGCATGCTCGCCGGCAGGATCAGCAGGATCGCGAAGAGAGCGACGACGGCGATGAACGAGCCGATCGCCAACCGGGCGGGCGAGGCGACGGCGAGGTCGTCGACGAAGTCACGGACCCACCGTCCCGGCCGCAGCAGCCGATCGAAGCGCGGTGCGGAATTCTTGGACACAAGCACCATGGTAGATCCGCAGGCCCCGGAACCGGTGCAGGTGAGCTGTGCCATATAGCATGGTGGGCATGGCCGAAAATGATGTCTATGTCGTGTGGGACGAAACGGTGACCGGTTACAACTTCGGTCCCAGCCACCCCATGCACCCCTTCAGGCTCGACCTGACGGCGAAGCTTGCCCTCGATTTCGGGCTCTTCGACGCCGAGAACGTCCACGTCCACCCGATCAATGACATCGACGAGGCCAAGCTCGCCCGACTCCACGACGCCGACTTCATCGCCGCCGTCAAACAGGCAGGAACCCCCGAGGGCCTCAGCGAAGAGGACGCGGACCGCTACGGCATCGGCACCGAGGATGTTCCCGGCTTCGAGAACATGCACACCGCCTCGGCACTGCTGTTCCAAGGCAGCATCGATGCCGCCGACGCCATCATCTCCGGCGGCTACCGGCGCGCCGTGAACTTCTGCGGCGGAATGCACCACTCGATGCCGGGCAAGGCCAGCGGGTTCTGCGTGTACAACGATGCCGCCGCCGGAATCACCGAATTCCTCGACGCCGGCTTCGAGCGCATCGTCTACCTCGACCTCGACGCCCACCACGGTGACGGTGTGGAGACGTTCTTCTGGGACGATCCGCGGGTGCTGACCATTTCGATCCACGAATCGGGGAAGTTCCTCTTTCCCGGCACGGGCTATCCCGCGGACATCGGGGGACTGAAGGCGGCCGCCTCGGCGATGAATGTCGCTCTGCCCCCGCGCACCGGGGACGCGGACTGGCTGCGGGCCTTCGACGCCACGGTCCCGCAGGTCGTCGCTGCCTTCGAACCGCAGGTCATCGTCTCCCAGCACGGCTGTGACGGTCACCGCAGCGACCCGCTGACTCATATGCGGCTGAGTGTGGATGCGATGCGGATCGCCGCCGAACGGGTCCGGGACCTCGCGGTCGAACACGCGGAGGGGAGATGGCTGTCCGTCGGCGGCGGCGGGTACGCGATCATCGACGTCGTGCCCCGCGTATGGACGAATCTGTTGGCCATCGCCGCCGGCCGCGACATCGAACCCGGCGCCCGCATCCCGGGTCGCTGGGCGAACTACGCGCAGACGAAGACCGGGCGCGAAGCGCCGCTGTCGATGACCGACGGATTCGACGGAGCCTTCGAGCCGTGGTCGAAGGGATTCGACCCCGAAGCCGAGCTCGACAGGACCGTGATGGGAACACGGAAGAACATCTTCCCCTTCTTCGGACTCGACCCGTACTTCGACTGAGCCGCGAGCCCGCAGCTCACGCCCCGACCGGGCCGGCACCCCGCGGTGACGCGGCTGAGTCTTCCGGCCGCTGTGGATCTCGACACAGTTTTGGGAAAGCAGGCCGGCAGGCGATAGAATTGCACGGTTAGTTCAATGGGTGGGCACCTGGTGTTCACCCTCCACCGACAAGCACAAGGGGTACCCGAGTGGGCTCAGTCATCAAGAAGCGCCGCAAGCGTATGTCGAAGAAGAAGCACCGCAAGCAGCTTCGCAAGACACGTCACCAGCGTCGCAACAAGAAGTAAGACCCGACGGTCCTACGCCCCCGCTCGAGTGATTTCTCGGCGGGGTTTGTTGCACCCGATGAGGAGTGAGCCATGGTCGAGCTGACCTTCCTCACGCGCGTCGACTGCCATCTGTGCGCTCAGGCGCTGCAGACCGTCACCGAGGTGGCCGCCGGCAGAGACGTGAACGTGACCGAGATCGATATCGACACCGATGACGACCTGGCCGCGCAGTACGGCTGGGACGTTCCGGTCGTGCTCCTCAACGGGCGCCAGCACAGTTTTCATCGAGTCGAGAAGGATCGGCTGTCCAAGGCCCTCACGGCACTGGGCGCATGAGATCGATTGAAGGAGTGAGACGGATTCGTGGGCGAGATTCTGTCCGCCAACAGGATTGAGGGTGTTGTTCGCAAGGACGTACCCGAGCGCGTGATCTCCCGACTTCCGATCTACCTGCAGACCGTCGAGACCATCGCCGCAACAGGCCAGGAGACAGTGTCTTCGGATGACCTCGCTGCTCGCAGCGGGGTGTCCCCGTCGATCCTGCGCAAGGACCTGTCCCAGCTGGGACGCTCCGGCACCCGCGGCGTCGGCTACTCCTGCCCGGAACTGGCTGCGACCCTGCGGACCTTCCTCGGTCTCGACCGGGACCGCAGCGTCGCCATCATCGGCGCCGGTCGTCTCGGCTCCGCACTGGCCGACTACGCCGGATTCCGCCGACGCGGTCTGCGTCTGACCGCCATCTTCGATATCGACGAGGAGAAGATCGGCACCGCCATCGGCACACTGACCGTCTCCTCTCTGGACGAGCTGACCACCTGGCCCGAACACATCGACCTGGTGGTCATGGCCGTCCCCGCAGCCGCGGCACCCGCGGCGGCCCACACGGCCGTCGAAGCGGGTGTGCGCGGCATTCTCAATTTCTCACCCACCGTGCTCGACGCCCCGGACACCGTCCGTGTCCACCAAGTCGATCTGGCCAGTGAGCTGCAAGTACTCGCATACTATTCGGCGCTGGATACGGCACCGCTCAACCCTGGTTTTGAGGAGCACAGGAATTGACTCTCTTGGTTCTCGGCATTTCCCATCAGTCGGCCCCGATCGACATGCTCGACAAGCTGGCCTTCAGCGCCGGCGAGGTCGGCACCCTGCGAACTGATGCTCTGGCGGGAGACAACGTCGACGGACTTGCGGTGCTCTCCACCTGCAACCGGCTCGAACTCATCGCCGACGTCTCCGCCTTCCACGGGGGACTGGCCGACCTCGGCAACGCTCTGGTGTCCTCGATCGACAAAGAGTGGTCGGACATCGCCGGCCACTTCTATGCCCACTATGACAACCAGGCCATGGAGCATCTGCTCAAGGTCGCCTGCGGGCTCGACTCGATGGCCATCGGCGAGGCTCAGATCCTCGGCCAGCTGCGCTCGGCCTTCACCGATTCGCAGACTGACAAGGCACTGACCTCGGAACTGTCCCAGGCCCTCCAGCAGGCGCTGCGCGTGGGCAAACGCGCTCACTCGGAGACCGACCTCGGCGAGGTCGCCCGTTCGCTCTTCGGCGCGGCACTCGAAGCCTCGGCCGGACACATCGGTTCGCTGCGCGCGGCCAACGCCCTGGTCATCGGCGCCGGAGCGATGTCCGGTCTCGTCGTGTCCGGGCTGCACAGGGAAGGCGTCGGACGCATCACCGTGCTCAACCGCACCCTGGAGAAGGCCGAACGCCTCGTGGCCGAAGTGGGCGGGCGTGCCCGCGAACTGACCCCGCGTGTGATGGCCGAAGAGATCGCCGACGCCGACCTCATCGTCTCCTGCACCGGTGCCCGCGGCGTCGTCGTCTCCCGCGACGACATCGTCGCCGGCCTGTCCCAGAACCCCAAGGGTGCGGCGAACAAGGCCTTCATCGACCTCGCCCTGCCACACGACATCGACCCCAGCGTGCGCGAATTCGAGCACGTCGCCCTGTTCGGTCTCGGCGAGATCCGGGAGCTGCTGAAGAACTCTGACAAGGAACGCGATGCGAAGGTCGCCGGCACCGTCGACGCGGTTCGCACCATCATCGCCGCCGAAATCGAGAACATCGCCACCGGCAACAAGGAACGCTCGGTCGCCCCGACGGTGACCGCTCTGCGCACCCACGCCAAGGACGTGCTCGCCGCGGAGACGCAGCGTCTGGAGAAGAAGCTCGGTGCGGCCGTGGACGAGAAATCCTTCGCCGAGATCCGCAAGTCCCTGCACCGGGTGGCCGAGAAGCTCATCCACACCCCGACCGTGAAGGTCAAGGAACTGGCTGTGACCGAGTCCGAGGTCGACTACGCTCAGGCGCTCATGCAGCTGTTCGATCTGCCCGTGAACAAGGTCGCCCACGCCATGACCCCACCGGAGACGAAGGTCGCGAAGGCCGCCAGCGTCCACCATGTCGAGGCCGACGGTATCCGCCCGGTCGCCGATCACACGCTCGACATCGTCGAACCCGAACACTTCAGCGGCCGCACCGTGCGACTGGGCACCCGCCGGTCTCAGCTGGCCCGCTCCCAGTCCACGGCGATCGCCCACCAGATCGCCGCGCTCACCGGCTGGCGGGTCGAGATCGTCGAAGTCGTCACCGAGGGTGATGTCAACATGTCCCCGCTGGCCGGCTTCGGCGGCACCGGGGTCTTCGTCTCCGCCGTCCGTCAGGCCCTGCACCAGGGCAAGATCGACCTCGCCGTGCACTCGCTCAAGGACCTGCCCACCACCCCCGAGGCGGGCATCCAGATGGCGGCCATCCCGCCGCGCGTCGATCCTGCCGATGTGCTCATCGGCCGTGACGGTCTGAGCCTGGCTCAGCTGCCGGCAGGTTCCGTCATCGGCACCGGGTCGCCGCGCCGAGCCGTGCAGCTGCGTGCCGCCCGCCCCGATATCGAGGTCCGCGGGGTGCGCGGCAACGTCGACACCCGCATCGCCCACGTCCGCGACGGACGCCTCGACGCTGTCGTACTCGCCGCTGCCGGTGTGCGCCGCATCGGTCGTCTGGCCGAAGCCACCGATTCGATCGACTTCGATGTCATGCTGCCCGCCCCCGGCCAAGGCGCCCTGGCCGTGGAGACTCGCAGCGCCGACAGCAACTTCGCGAACACCGAAGGCATCCTCAACGCCGATGCCGAAGTGCGTGCCGCGCTGCGGCGCATCCACGACCAGACCACGGACCTGTCCGTCACGTGCGAACGGGCGATCCTCTCCCGCGCCGAGGCAGGATGTTCGGCACCGATCGGTGCCCTCGCGAAGATCGAAGGCACCACGTTCATCGTCGACGCCGTCATGGCCGACGACGACGGCAAGCTCGCCCGCACCCGACAGAGCACCGAACTGCCTGCCGTCCCGGATGTCGACTGGTCCGCCGGAACACAGCAGCAGCTGACCGTGGCCGCGAAGGAACTCGCCCGCGTCGCCGACGAACTCGGCACCGCAGCCGCCGAAGACCTGCTCGATCGGCTCGGCATCGACCCGGCGGCCAGCGCCGATCACCTCACCCCCGTCAAGGCACAGGAGCAGGGATGACCAACGCACCGACCACGGGCCGGGTCCAGCCCCGCCGACTCCTGCCGGCCGCACCGCGTGTCGTCTTCATCGGCAGCGGCCCCGGCGAATCCGGGCTGATGACGATGCGCGGGGCAGAGATCCTCGCCACCGCGGAGACCGTCGTCTACGACGCCGATGTGCACTCGGAGATCGTCACCGCGTATGTGCCGCAGGCGGCGAAGCTCATCGACGCCGCCGATCTCGGTGTCGCCGCGTCGACCCGCGGCCGCCGCCTGGCCGGACTCGCCCGCCCCGACAACACGGTGGTGCGGCTGAGCTCGGATGACGGGATCATCTTCACCACGACGACCGCCGAGGCCGCTGTGTGCCGCAAGGAACAGGTCGAGGTGGAGATCGTGCCCGGCGTCGGACTGTCCGCCTCGACGGCGGCCTTCACCGGCACCGCGCTGACGACGAACCGGGTGCGTTCGGTGCGCTTCATCGAAGCCGGACCGCAGACGCATGTCGACGTCTCCCGTCACCGCAACACCACTCATGTGCTCACCGGCTCCGCTGCCGCTCATGAACAGGCCATCGAAGCACTGCTGGCCGACGGCTGGGACGAGGACACGAAGGTCCTCCTCGGCTGGGGGATCTCCACGATCGAGCAGACGAGTGTGGAGACCACCCTGAAGCAGGCGCTGTCCATGGCTCAGACAGGTTCGGATCGTATGGTGGTGATCATGGGACAGGGAGTGGAATCCAGAGGAGAACTCAGCTGGTTCGAATCCAAACCCCTCTTCGGCTGGCAGGTGCTCATCCCGCGGACGAAGGAACAGGGAACCTCCACTGCCGAGGCGCTGGCCGAGCTCGGTGCCGTCGGCACCGTCGTCCCCACCATCGCCGTGCAGCCCCCGCGCACACCGACCCAAATGGAGAAGGCGATCCGCGGCCTCGTCGACGGGTCCTACGAATGGGTCGGCTTCACCTCGGTCAACGCCGTGCGTGCGGTGCGCATGTGGTTCGAGGACTTCGGACTCGACTCCCGGTCGATGGCCGGAGTCAAGGTCGCGGCCGTGGGCGGCCGCACCGCCGCCGCGCTCGTCGACTGGGGCATCACCCCCGATCTCGTCCCCGACGGTGAGCACTCGGCGCGTGGCCTGGCCGCGGCCTGGCCCGACTTCGTCGATGACATCGACCCGATGAACACCGTGCTGCTGCCCCGTGCCGACATCGCCACCGAGGTGCTCGTGGCCGGACTGCTGGAGAAGGGGTGGGACCCCGACGACGTCACCGCCTACCGCACAGTGCGGGCCTCCCCGCCGCCGGCGCCGATCCGCGAATCGATCAAGGCCGGCGACTTCGATGCCTTCCTCTTCACCTCCTCCTCCACGGTGCGCAACCTCGTCGGCATCGCCGGCAAACCCGCCCCCACCTCGGTGATCTGCTGCATCGGCCCGGCGACCGCGAACACCGCGGAAGAACACGGACTGCGCGTCGACGTCCTCGCCGAGGAAGCCAACCTCACTTCGCTCATCGACGGACTCGTCGAATTCGCTCTCACCAAGCGGGCTGAAGACGTGGACGCCGGGGTCTCCCCGAAGCGTCCGAGCCAGAAGCGCCGCAGAAGGAAGGCCTGACATGTCATTGGTTCCCGGATCCGTTCGTCCCCGCCGGCTGCGCACGACCCCGGCGCTGCGCCGCCTCGTCTCCGAGGTCCGCCTCCACCCCGCCGACCTCGTCCTGCCGATGTTCGTCAAAGAGGAGCTGAGCGAACCGGCTCCCTTGGGCGGGATGCCCGGAGTCGTCCAGCACACAGTGGACTCGCTGCTCGACGCCGCCCGCGAAGCCGTCGCAGCCGGAGTCGGCGGACTCATGCTCTTCGGGATCCCCGAACACAAGGATCCGATCGGCTCCCAGGCCGACGCGCCCGAGGGGATCCTCAACCGTGCGCTCGCGCTTCTGCACGAGCACCTCGGCGAGGACACGGTCATCATGTCCGATCTGTGCCTCGACGAGTTCACCTCGCACGGTCACTGCGGAGTCCTCGACGACTCCGGAGCCGTCGACAACGACGCGACCCTCGACCGCTACGCGTCGATGGCGCTGGCACAGGCTCGCGCCGGAGCCGAGGTGCTCGGACTCTCCGGCATGATGGACGGTCAGGTCGCCTACTGTCGGGAGGCACTCGACGCGGCCGGGTTCACTGACACCGTCATCATGGGCTACACCGCGAAGTACGCCTCCGCCTTCTACGGGCCGTTCCGCGAAGCCGTGGATTCCGAACTCCAGGGCGATCGCAAGACTTACCAGCAGGATCCCGCCAACGGCCGCGAGGCGATGCGCGAACTCGGCCTCGACCTCGCCGAGGGTGCCGACGTCGTCATGGTCAAGCCCGGACTGCCCTACCTCGACGTTCTCGCCGAAGTCGCCCGCGAATCCATCGTGCCCGTGTGGACCTACCAGGTCTCGGGGGAGTACGCGATGATCGAATTCGCGGCCGCGGCCGGAGCCATCGACCGTGAGAAGGCGATCGAGGAATCCCTCATCTCCTTCAAACGGGCCGGCACCGATGCGATCCTCACCTACTGGGCCACCGAGGTCGCCCAGCGCCTCCAGACCGAAGCCGCCGGCACCACCGCGTCAGGCGCAGCCGTCGGGGCGGCGACCGGAGCCCGGCGATGACCGAACCCCGCTGGCTCAATCCTGCGGACCAGAAGGCGTGGCGCAGCTACCTGAGCGGCTCCCAGCTGCTGAGTGCGCAGCTGGACAAGGAGCTGCGGGAGAAGCACGGCATCGGTCTGCCCGAGTACGAGATCCTGGTGCGCCTGTCCGAACACGAGGACAGAACGATGCGCATGGCCCTGCTCGCCACGGACACGACGATGTCGAGGTCCCGGCTGACCCACAGTGTGGCCCGGATGGAGAAGCGCGGACTGCTCGAACGCTCGGCCATCCCCGAGGACGGACGCGGAGTCAACTGCGTGATGACGGCAGCCGGATGGCAGCTGCTGAGCACCGCGGCCCCCGACCATGTCGCGGGAGTCCGCAACCACCTCGTCGACCTTCTCGAACTCGAGGAGATGGCGGCGCTGGGCCGCGTCTTCACCAAAGTCTTCGAGCATTTGAGCCACACCGGCGAGACCGACCACACTGGTGAGAACGTCCACACCGGCGAGACCGGCGGCGCCTGAGGCGCACCGACCGCGTATCCGACCACGATCCGTGACGACACCGACCCGGCCAGACGCACCGACCCGGGCAGAAGCAGAGGAGACCCCATGACGACAGCACCGACGAACTCTCACCCCACCGATGAGTCAGCCGCCCTGTTCACCCGCGCCGAGGCGGTCATCCCCGGCGGAGTCAACTCCCCGGTCCGCGCGTTCAAAGCCGTCGGCGGCACCCCCCGATTCATCACCGAGGCGACCGGAGCGTGGCTGCGCGACGTCGACGGCAACGACTACATCGACCTCATCGGATCCTGGGGTCCGATGATCATGGGCCACTCACGCCCCGAGGTCGTCGCGGCCGTCCAGCAAGCCGCGGTCAAGGGCTTCTCCTTCGGCACCCCCTCGACCGGTGAGGTCGAACTCGCCGAGGAGATCGTCTCCCGCATCGACCCCGTCGACCAGGTGCGACTCGTGTCCTCGGGCACCGAGGCGACCATGTCCGCGATCCGACTGGCCCGCGGGTACACGGGCCGGTCCAAGGTCGTGAAGTTCGCCGGCTGCTACCACGGCCACGTCGATTCGCTGTTGGCCCAGGCCGGATCCGGTCTGGCCACGTTCTCCCTGCCCGACACCCCCGGAGTCACCGGAGCTCAGGCGCAGGACACCATCGTCGTCGACTACAACGATGCCGCGGGGCTCGAATCCGTCTTCGCCGAGCATGGTGAGGACATCGCCTGTGTCATCACGGAAGCCAGCCCCGGAAACATGGGCGTCGTCCCTCCCCGCGACGGGTTCACCACCACCATCCGCCGACTGACGAAGGCTCACGGTGCGCTCATGATCAGCGACGAAGTGATGACCGGATTCCGCGTTTCCGCGGCGGGCTGGTACGGTTTCGAATCCGAGTCTCTGGGCTACCCGGAGGGACCGGCCGACCTGTTCACCTTCGGCAAGGTCATGGGCGGCGGATTCCCCGCCGCGGCCTTCGGCGGTCGCGCCGAGATCATGGCCCACCTGGCACCTGCCGGACCCGTCTACCAGGCGGGAACGCTCTCGGGAAACCCGGTGGCCACCGCCGCCGGTCTCGCCACGCTCAAACTCACCACCGAGCTCGACGTGTACTCCCACATCGAACGGGCCGCGGACATCCTGCGCCCGGCCGTCGCGTCCGCGCTCGAGGCCGAAGGCGTCGCCCACGTCATCCAGTCCGCGAACTCGATGTTCTCCGTGTTCTTCACCGACAAGGACGTGACGAACTACGACGATGCTCGCAGCCAGAACGTCGACCGCTACTCCGCGTTCTTCAACGCCATGCTCGACCAGGGCATCCACATGCCGCCGTCCGCGTTCGAAGCCTGGTTCCTGTCCTACGCTCACACCGATGAGATCCTCGACCGGATCATCTCCGCCCTGCCCGCAGCGGCGAAGGCGGCGGCCGGAGTGCCGGAGACCGTGAAGGCGCAGTCATGAGCACCATCCACCTGGTCCGACACGGAGAGGTCGACAATCCCGAGGGGATCCTCTACGGGCGGCTGCCGCACTTCGGGCTGACCGACCGCGGGCACGAGATGGCCGCCCGTGTGGCGAGGCATTTCGCCGAGACGGCCACGACCCCCGTCGAACTCGTCGCCTCCCCGCTGCTGCGGACTCAGCAGACCATCGCGCCCTTGGCCACGAGCCTCGACCTGCCGGTGTTCACCGATGACCGGGTCATCGAAGCCGCGAACTCCTTCGAAGGACAGAAGGTGGGGGTGCGTCACCTCGCCGAGCCGAAGAACCTCGTGCGGCTGTACAACCCGCTCACGCCCTCCTGGGGTGAGCCGTACAAGCAGATCGTGCTGCGGATGCGCGCGGCGATCGCCAGCCTGCGCGCGAAGCTCTCCCACCACGGTCCCGACGCCGAAGGCGTCATCGTCTCCCACCAGCTGCCGATCTGGATGACCCGTCTGTCGGGGGAGGGTCGGTCTCTCGTCCACGACCCGCGTCGCCGCGAATGTGACCTGGCTTCTATCACGAGTTTCACATTCGATTCGTCCACACTGGTGTCCGTGAGTTACGAAAGCATCTGCGCCGATCTGCAGCCCGGCACCCCGGTGGCAGGAGCATGAGTTCCGATCGCCCACTGAACCGCCGCGCGCTCTTCACCTCGGCCCTCGCCGTCGGCTCGGCCCTGGTGCTCAGCGCCTGCAGCGAGAACGATGACCTAGCCGATCAGGCCGGCTCCGACCAGGGCTATGTGTCCGGTTCGGGAGTCGTCTCGCAGGTGGCCGCGAAGGATCGCGGACAGCCCCTGGACCTCGAGTTCGAAACCTTGGACGGCAAGAAGATGTCCCTGGCCGATCTGCGGCCGACTCCGGTGGTCATCAACCTCTGGTACGCGGCCTGCCCGCCGTGCCGGAAGGAAGCCCCGGACCTGAAGTCCGTGTCGGAGGGCTTCGGAGACAAGGCCCAGTTCATCGGCGTCAACGTCCGTGACCAGGCGGCCGCGGCGAATGCGTTCGTCCAGAACTACCAGGTCCCGTACCCGAACATGCTCGACAGCGACGGGGACATGGTTGCCCTGCTCTCGGGAATCCTGCCGCCGCAGGCCACCCCGTCGACCGTCGTCCTCGACGGCAAGGGCCGTGCCGCGGCCCGGGTCGTCGGTGAGATCGATGCCTCGACGCTCAAGGGACTCATCGAGGACGTGCGATCCGAGTGAGTGGGCTCGGGGCGGAGTTCGCCCAGACCATCCTCTCGGGCCCGCTGCTGCTGGCCGCCGGTGCGGCGGCTCTGGCGGGTCTCGTCTCGTTCGTCTCCCCGTGTGTGCTCCCGCTCGTGCCCGGTTACGTCGGGTACGTCACCGGTCTGTCCGGATCCTCGCTGAGAGACAAAGAGACATGGCGCGTGGTCGTGGGCATCGGCTTGTTCGTGCTCGGATTCACCGTCGTGTTCGTACTGCTGGGGACCGGCTTCTCCGCGCTCGGGGCGCTGTTCTCCCAATGGCAGTCGGTCATCATTCGCATCCTCGGCATCATCGTCATCCTCGCCGGCTTCGTGTTCATGGGCGGGTTCGGTCTGCTCCAGAACGAACACCGGATCCGGGCCAAGCCGAAAGCGGGGCTGTGGGGCGCACCTGTCCTCGGCGCGACCTTCGCCCTCGGCTGGGCCCCCTGTGTCGGCCCGACTCTGTCGGCCGTGCTGAGCATGTCGGTGAGCTTCGGCGGTGACGGGATGATCTGGCGCGGTGCCTTCCTCGCCTTCGTCTACTGTCTGGGACTCGGCGTGCCATTCATCCTCTTGGCGGTGGCGATCCACAAGGGTGCGGGGCGACTCGAATGGGTCCGGAAGCACCAGACCTCGATCGTGCGCGCCGGGGGCATCATGCTCATCGTCCTCGGTGTGCTCATGGCCAGCGGCGTATGGAATATGTGGATGACCTCTCTGCAAGGTCTGATCAATGGATTTGAAGTGGTGATCTAGTGACGGGCAGGACCGAAGGCTCGGAGAACACGCAGGCGGACGCGCACACGACCGCGAACGCCGGTGCCGAGCCGACCGCGAAGCAGGGGGCGAAGTCGTCCGCGAAGTCGACCGTGACACAGCCGCAGCTGGGCTTCTTCGGCATGTGCCGGTGGGCCTGGACGCAGCTGACGACGATGCGCGTGGCACTCATCCTGCTGCTCGTCCTCGCTCTCGCCGCGATCCCCGGTTCTCTGCTGCCGCAGCGCATCCAGGACCCGGGACGGGTGAATACGTTCCTTGAGGCCAACGGTGCGTGGGGCAGGTTCCTCGACACCATCCAGATGTTCGACGTCTACTCCTCCGTCTGGTTCTCCGCGATCTACCTTCTGCTGATGATCTCGCTCGTCGGCTGCGTTGTTCCGCGCACCAAGCAGCACTGGAAGGCGATGCGCTCGGCCCCGCCCAAGGCGCCGAAGAGGCTGACCCGGATGCCCGGATACGCCTCCTTCACCTCTGCGCAGGCAGACGCGGATTCGCGGGAGGACGCGGACGAGACGTTCCTCGACGCCGCCGAAGCTCGACTGAAGAAGTCCGGATACCGCATCAATCGGCAGGCCGACCATGTCGCCGCCGAACGCGGCTACCTGCGGGAGACCGGCAACCTCGTCTTCCACATCGCCCTGCTCATGGCCACCCTGACGATGGCGATCGGCTCTCTGTTCGGCTACGAAGGGCAGCGCATCCTCGTCGAGGGGGAGACGTTCACGAACTCGCTCGTGTCCTACGATTCGTTCGAACCGGGCTCCTACTACGATGCGGACAATCTGCCGGATTTCCGGCTCAGACTCGACACCTTCACCTCGACGTTCGACGATCGGGCGGCGGGAAATCAGTTCGGTCAGCCGCGCAGCTTCGACGCGAAGGTCACGACCACCGTCGACGGGCAGCAGGACTCGCATGTGCTCAAGGTCAACGAACCGGTGCGGGTCAACGGCGTCGGCGTGTATCTCACCGGCAACGGCTACGCCCCCGAGGTGACCGTCCGCGATGCGCAGGGCAAGGTCGTCCATTCCGGGCCGCAGGTGTTCATTCCCGACGGCGGCGACCCGGGATACTCCTCCGAGGGTGTCATCAAGGTCCCGGATGCGGCCGGAAGCCAGATGGGATTCGTCGGCGTGTTCCTGCCGACTGCCGCCCAGAACGAGGACGGCGAGCTGGTGTCGAGCTTCGCCGAACTGCGCAATCCGTACCTCGTGATGAGCGGCTACACCGGCGACCTCGGCCTCGACTCCGGAGCTCCGCAGTCGGTGTACTCCCTCGACGCGGACAACATGACCGAGATGACCGATGAGTCCGGCAACCCGCTCGTCATCCAGCTGGCCGAGGGTGAGACGCAGCAGCTGCCGAATGGTGGTTCGGTGACCTTCGACGGGGTGAAGAAGTACATCGCCGTCGACATCTCCCAGGATCCGACACAGGCCCTCATGCTCATCAGCGCCATCCTCATCCTGCTCGGACTCGGCCTGTCCCTGTTCATCCCGCGCCGTCGCGTGTGGGTGCGGATCAAGGACGGAAACGCCGAGGTGGCCGCCCTGGCTCGGGGAGAAGATCCCATGGTCGGACGCGCCGTCGAAGACCTGGTCAAAGACCTGCGCGATCGGCCGAACGAAGACGGGAGTCGATGACTGCGATCACGAAAGGTGAGTCGGACCTACTACGCGGAGTAGAATAGCCGCGGAGTGTGAGCAGCTCGCACGAGATCGACGGCGGCGGGCGCCTGCACCGGCACGAACAGCACACGATTTGAAGGCACCGAAGAGTGCGGAGGATGAATGGACGTCAACACTGACCTCGCAATGTGGTCGAACCAGTTGATCATCTCGGCGATGATCGTCTACGCCTTCGCCATGATCTTCTACGCTTTCGACCTCTTCGGCGCTCGTGAGCTCAAGACCGCTGAGACCAGCGTCGAGAGCACCGCCAAGGCGAGCACCGTCCGACGGACGAACCGGAAGACCGCGTCGACCGCGGTCCTCGACCGCCCAAACGATGATGACGCTTCCGTGCCGTCGGAGAAGTCGCGGACCAAACGGCATCGCGGAGCGCGCATCGGCACCTCGCTGCTCGTGCTTGCCGGTCTTCTGCACGTCGCAGCCGTGCTCACCCGGGCCCTGTCGGTGTCCCGCGTGCCGTGGGGCAACATGATGGAGTACGTCCTCACGGCCACGGCGATCACCCTCATCGTCTACCTCGTCGTGCTCACGAAGAAGGACGTGCGCTACCTGGGCACCTTCGTGTCCGGGGGAGTGCTGTTGTGTCTGGGACTGGCGATCACCGTCTTCTACACCCCTGCGGCGAAGCTCATTCCGGCGCTCGACTCCTACTGGATCGCCATCCACGTGCCGATCGCGATCCTTTCGACCTCGCTGCTCTACATCTCCGCGATCCTCGCGGTCTTCCAGATCCTCAAGAGCGTGCATGAGACCAAGGACCCGAAGTGGCTGCGGTTCCTGCACCGTCTGCCTTCGAGCACCGATCTCGAACGGCTCTCCTACACGATCGCGGCCGTCGGGTTCATCACCTGGACGTTCACGCTCATCGCCGGTGCGATCTGGGCTGAGGTGGCGTGGAGCCGCTACTGGGGTTGGGACTCAAAGGAGATCTGGACCTTCGTCGTGTGGGTCATCTACGCCGCGTACCTCCACGCTCGTGCGACCCGCGGCTGGGGCCCGACGAAGGTGGCCGTGCTCAACCTCATCGGCATCGCCTCGGTGATCTTCAACTTCACCGTCGTCAACATGTACTTCAACGGCCTGCACTCGTATTCCGGACTCGACTGAGCCCGACTGCAGCAACCTCGGATGCTCGTGGGCTCCAGCGAGCCAACCGCAGCAACCCCGAATGCTCGGGGGGTTGAGTGACGATGCTCGCGAGGCAGCACCTGCGATGGCGTCAGGACGCGGCGTTGGGATCTGGTGTCGCAGCGCCCACGTTCTTCAGCGGTTCTGCTGGGTGAGTGTCTCGGCGACCGGTGAGGAGGCTCCGTGTGCCCTGTGGGCGGGCAGTTTCAGTCCGAGCGGCCGCGGCCATCGCCCTTGTTGGTGCCGCGGTCATCGCTGTCGGCTGAAGTGTCGGCCGGACTTTCGGCGGAGGAACCCGCGGAATCGTCTCCGTCAGCGGGCGGTGCGGAATCCTTGTCCGGAGTGGTCGGCTCATCGTGACGCTCGGCTTCCGGTGCATGCTTGCCGAGCTTGACGTCGCGATCGACCTGGCGCAGGTATTCGACGTCGTCATCGGGTGCCGTCGGTCCGCGCCGGCGTCCGGCTTTGGGAGGCTTGTCTTCGGAGCCGCGTCCGAAGAGGTACCAGAGGATGAAGCCGAGGACGGGGATGAAGAGGATGATGAGCGCCCACGCGGGTTTGGGCAGGACTCGAATCAGACCCCGATCGCGCAACAGGCAATCGAAGAGTCCGTACAGTGTCACCGCAGCCGCCAGGACGATCGCGGCTATGAGAAATCGAGCCATGCATCAAGGATAGTCCACGAACCTGAGCGCAGACCCAGGCGGGCGGTGACGAGACGGTCACGATCGGCGGCTAAAATAGGCTCAATGCGCACCTTCTGGCTTTACACTCTCGCACGCCTCGGCATCATCATCGCCGTCGGCCTCGTCCTGTTCCCGTTCCTCGGCTTCAACATGGTCATGGCACTTGCCGCGATCATCATCGGAGCCCTGCTCAGCTACCTGTTCCTCGGGCGGATGCGCGCCCAGGTGGCCACCGACATCGAAGAGCGCGTGGCGAAACAGGCCGCGAAGCCCAAGCGCAAGGGTGCCGATGAGGAAGCCGAGGACCGGATCGTCGCGGATCGCGTCGGCGACGATGACAGCACCGACGGTGACAAGCCCGAATAGGGCGACCGAGCCCAGACGGGCCTGCAGCGCCTCAGAGTGCCAGGCCCAGCCCCATCAGCGCGGAGAAGGCCAGGCCGGTCAGTCCCGTGGACTTGATCGGCGGGACCAGGCCCGGCCCTGTGGTGCCGCTGAGCACGGTCTTCAGCGGGCTCAGCGCAGGGACCATGGCAAGGATCGCCAGCGCCACTGCCGGATGCCCGTCGAGGATCGCCAGCGCCAACAGCGCGAACGGCAGCAGCACGAGCACCGCGTAGGCGATGCGCGCGGCGTTGTCGCCGAGCCGTACGGCCAGAGTGATCTTGTCGGCCTCGATGTCGGTGGGGATGTCGCGGAGGTTGTTGACCATGAGCACCGCCGAGGCGAGCGAACCGATCGCCACGGCACCGGCCCAGCCGCTGAGGCTGAGGTGACCGACCTGCATCCACATCGTGCCCAAGGTGGCGACGAGGCCGAAGAAGACGAACACGAACACTTCACCCAGCCCCATGTACCCGTAGGGTTTCTTCCCGCCCGTGTAGTACCAGGCCGCGGCGACTGCGGCAGCCCCGACGATGAGGAACCACCAGGCCTGTGAGACGAGGACGAGCACGATGCCGGCGAGACCGGCGATGCCGAAGAAGAGGAAGGCCGCTCGCTTGACCGCATGCGGCTCCGCCAATCCGGTGGCTGTCAGCCGAACCGGTCCGACGCGTTCGTCATCGGTGCCGCGGATGCCGTCGGAGTAGTCGTTGGCGAAGTTCGATCCGATCTGCAGGCACAGCGAGACGATGAGGGCCAGAAGACCGCGCAGCAGGATCTGAGCCATGCTGACGTGGTCGCTGCTGCCGGCGAGATCGTCGAGGATGAAGGCGGTGAAGCCGCCGAGCGATCCGATAGCGGCACCGGTGCCGATGAGGACGGGGGCGAGAGCCAGGGGGAGAGTTCTCAGTCGAGCTCCCGATATCCACTGGGCGGCATCAGCCATAGGTCTCGCTCACCTTCCTGTCATGTCCTCGAACCGTCTCATATTACCGATTGTTCACCGGCAACGGTATTCGGTGTCTCAAGGACCAGACCCGGCCTCGAGTTCGGCGGCGACTTCCGCTGCCGCCTTCCTGTCGGGTTTGCCGATCGACCGGCTCGGAATCTCCTCGACGGCGAAGACGAGCTGCGGCAGGAGCTGCCCGGTCATGTCCCGGTCGAACCCATTGAGGTGCCGTGCCAGCTGCCGCGGAGTCTCCTCCGCACCGAATGGGCAGTCATCGGCGAGTCGGACGAGGGCGACGATCTTCTTCCCCCACTCCGCGTCGGGCACCCAGGTCACAAGCATCTCCGTGACACCGGCGCGCTGCCAACTCGGCAGCAGCCCGGTCTCCAAGGCGTGCGGGGAGACGTTCTCACCGCCGGAGACGATGATGTCATCCGCGCGCCCGAGCACGCTGAGCACTCCGTTGTCGAGTCGACCGAGGTCGCTCGTGTGCATGAGTGCCCGCCCCTGCTCATCGGTGGTGAGTGCCGCCGACTCGATGGGAGTGATGGTCCCGTCGTCGTCGATGCCGACGTAGGCGTCGGCGACGACGGGTCCGCGCAGGTCGATCGTGCCCGCCTCGGTGATGGTGATGTCGACCCCGTCGAAGGGGACACCGTCGTAGACGCACCCACCCGCTGTTTCGCTCATCCCGTACGTCCGCACGATCGCCAGTCCGGCTTCGTCGGCCCGGTCGAGCAGTGCCGGTGAGATCGCCGCCCCGCCGAGGAGGATGTGGGAGATCTGCGCGGCCGCCCGCGTCGCTCGGTCATCGTCAAGGATCCGGTGCAGCTGAGTGGGCACGATCGAGGTGTATGTGGGCCGCCCGCCCGCCCGCTGCAGCAGCGAGTCGACAGCGGCTGCGAATGATTCTGCGGTGAACCTCGCCGAGGCGGCCCGCACGGGGGCCCGCCCCGCCAAGCGGGCTCGCAGCTCCACTTGGAATCCGGCGATGTGGTTGACCGGCAGACATAGGTGCCAATCTCCGGGTCCGGACAGGAACCGTTCGGTCGCTCGCGCCGAGGTGGTCAGGGCGTGGGAGGACAAGGCGACGGCCTTCGCCTGCCCGGTCGATCCCGAGGTGAAGAGGACGAGCGCCGGCGACGAGCCGGGACCGGCCCACATTCGGGGATCCGCTTCGGTGACGGCACCGGCCCGGGAGGCCGGGAGGATGAGGATCGACGTCCCCGCAAGGGCACGGTCGATGGCCTCGGGCAGTTCGGCGGCGCTGAGTTCGCGACTGGTCACGGTCGACCTCGGTGGCTCAGTAGTACCAGGGGAACGGGGACCAGTCGGGGTCACGCTTCTCGAGGAAGGCGTCACGGCCTTCGACGGCTTCGTCGGTCATATAGCCCAAGCGGGTGGCCTCACCGGCGAAGACCTGCTGCCCCATGAGTCCGTCATCGGCGAGGTTGAACGCGAACTTGAGCATGCGCTGCGCGTTCGGGGACTTGCCGAGGATCTCACGCGCCATCGTCAGGGCTGCCGATTCGAGTTCGGCATGGTCGACGACCTCGTTGACGGCGCCCATATCGGCCATCTGCTGTGCCGAATAGGTGCGGCCGAGGAAGAAGATCTCGCGCGCCTTCTTCTGCCCGACCATCTTCGCGAGATACGCCGAACCGTAGCCGGCGTCGTAGGAGCCGACATCGGCATCGGTCTGCTTGAACTTCGCATGTTCGCGTGAGGCGATCGTCATATCGCACACGACGTGCAGGCTGTGCCCGCCGCCGGCCGCCCAGCCGGGGACGACGGCGATGACGACCTTCGGCATGGTGCGGATGAGGCGCTGGACCTCGAGGATGTGGAGGCGTCCGGCCCGTGCCGGGTCGACGGACTCCCGGGTCTCACCGGCAGCGTACTGGTAGCCCGACCGTCCGCGGATGCGCTGGTCGCCGCCGGAGCAGAACGCCCAACCGCCGTCCTTCTCACTCGGGCCGTTGCCGGTCAGCAGCACGGCTCCCACGTCCGAGGTCTGGCGGGCGTGATCGAGGGCGCGATAGAGCTCATCGACGGTGTGGGGGCGGAAGGCGTTGCGGACCTCGGGGCGGTCGAAGGCGATGCGCACGCAGCCGATGTCGTCACCGGTCGTCGGGTCGATCGCCCGGTGGTAGGTGATGTCGGTGAAGTCGAAGCCGGAGACCTCACGCCATAGGGAGGGGTCGAAGATTGCTGAAACCGTCATGGTCACCAGCCTAGCGCTTGGTTATGAGTTCGGAGTCCAGGTGTCGTGGGCCTGGAGGCGAACCTCATCAGGCATCGCTTGCTGCCTTCGGCAAAGGCGCATGATGTCTCCGCCGAAGGCGCAAAGACACCTTGTGAGCCAGGCCATGCGGGTCTAGACTCAGTCACCATTCCGGAGAATCGGAACGACAAGCGCACCAGAACAGCAGTCAATGGGAGACTGAGATGGCCGAAGTTCTGCTCTACCACCATATCCAGGGCCTCACCGACGGGGTCGCCGCCTTCGCCGAGGATCTGCGGCAGCAGGGCCATACCGTGCACACCCCCGACCTGTTCGACGGACGGACCTTCGCCTCGATCGACGACGGCTTTGCGTTTGCTCAGGAGGTCGGCTTCGATACGCTCCGCGACAAAGGTCTGGCGGCAGTCAACGGGGTGGGATCTGAACTCGTCTATGCGGGCTTCTCCTACGGAGTGATGACTGCCCAGAAGCTGGCTCAGACCCGCCCTGGTGCGCGAGGCGCTCTGTTCCTTCATTCGTGTGCCCCGGTCTCCGAATTCGGGCAGTCGTGGCCGGAAGGAGTTCCGGTGCAGATCCACGGGATGGAAGGCGATGAGTTCTTCGACGAGGACCTGCCGGCAGCACGTGAGCTCGCTGAATCGACACCCTCGGCCGAACTGTTCGTCTATCCCGGCGATGCGCACCTCTTCACCGATTCCTCGCTCGAGGCGTTCGACGCCGACGCTGCTGGGCTGGTGCGCTCACGGGTGCACGCTTTCCTGCAGGACCTCTGAGCTCACGACTCTTTGGGCGCGAAGTTCTCGGGGCACGCTGACCTCAGAGTGCGCGGGGCACCGCGTCGAGATCTGTGCTGAGACACCGCTTTCCAAGCACGCGGCTTCGTGCTGTCGTGCCCCAACGACAGGGGATAGTCTGAGCCCATGCCCGAGATCGCACACACTTCGTCTGCTTCTGCCGCTGCCACCGCCTCCGCACCGCTCGATCTGCCTGAACGGTTCGAAGACATGCTCGAACGGCTCCACGTGGTGCGGCTGCCGATGGTCACCCGGTTCAGAGGCATCACCGAACGCGAGGTCGCGCTCTTCGCCGGACCGGCCGGGTGGGCAGAGTTCTCCCCGTTCACCGAGTACGGCACCGCGGAGGCGAGCCGGTGGCTGCGGGCGGGACTCGAATTCGCAGGGTTCGTTCCCACCCTCGCCGAGGCGGCTCCAGCCGCCGCTTCTTCCCGCGGTTTCGTGCCTGAGAGGGTGAGCGTGAATGGGACCTTGCCCGCCTGCGCTCCAAACGAGGTCGAGTCGATTCTCTCCCGCTATGGAACGGTGTCCACGATCAAGGCGAAGGTCGCCGAACACGGCATCGACTCCCTCGACGAGGATCTCGAACGGCTGCGGGAGCTGAGGCGTCTGTTCCCGGACACGACCTTGCGCCTCGACGCGAACGCCGGGTACTCGCTTCCGGACGCACTGGAGGCGTGCGAGGCCTTCGCCGGTTTCGAACTCCAATACTTCGAACAGCCCGTGGCAGGGGTCGAGGGGCTTGCGCAGCTGCGCGAAGCACTCACCCGACGGGACATTCCGATCGTTCTCGCCGCCGACGAGTCGATCCGCAAGGCCGAGGATCCGCTGCGTGTGGCCGAACTCGGTGCCGCCGAGGTCATCATCGTCAAGGTCCAACCGTTGGGCGGGATCGGGCAGGCTCTGTCCGTCATTGCCGCCTCGGGCTTGCCCACGGTCGTGTCCTCAGCGCTCGAATCCTCCGTCGGGCTGGCTGCGGGGGCCGAACTCGCCGCCCGGCTGCCGCGCACTCGGGCCAGTCGGGACATCCTCGGCGAGTCGGTAGCCTGCGGTCTGGGCACCGGGCGTCTCTTCACCGCCGATGTCGTGTCCGAATCAGCGAGCCTGACCCCGGTCGACGGGAGCATCCCCGCAGCGCGAATCACCCCGGATCCTGACCGTCTGCAGCAGCTGGCGGTGGATCCGGGGCGATTCGACTGGTGGACGCGGCGACTTCAACAATGCTGGACGTTCCTGCGCCGCGGAGGGACAGCAGAGGTCTAGACCCCCGGCCGGCCCATGTCTGGGCCACGGACTGCGGGGCCACCGACGGCCCGGACCTGTGTTGAGTGGGCGAGCTCAGCCGGCGTTCTTCACGGCCTCGACGAAGGCGTCGGCGGTCTTGGTCACCGTCGCCTCTTCGACATCGGCGACATTGGACACGGAGACAAGATTGTTGTCGACCTGAGCGTAGACCATCCTCATCTCCATCGCGGTCTGCCCGGCGGCATCGAAGGAGGCGACGACTCCGGCGGTCGCATCGGCCCCGGCGACCTCTGGATCGAAGGTCTGATAGTTCATCGTCATCTCCAGGCCCGCGGTCTTGAGCTTGACATCGCTGCACTCTTCGGCGATCTTCGACGGCCCATCGAGCTGGGTCTGCGGACCCTCAGGATCGTCGAAGCTCGTGATGCCTGCGGACAGGACATTGTCGGTGGAGGTGGCGGCCACTGTGGTGCCGTCCGAGGCAAGGTTCGCGTTGAGGATGTCGAGAGTGATGTTCTTGCACTTGGCCGGTTCGAACTCCGAGCCCTCGATGGCCTTCACCGACTCACTGTTGGCCTGGCCGGCCCCCTCGACGACCTTGAACGACTGGCCCTCGGCAGAGGTGGACTCGAGGATGTCCTTCAGCTGCGCCTCATCGAGCTTCTTCGCCTCCGGCGTCTGCTCGGCGGTCGGCGAGGAGTCTCCGCTGCCGTCGGGCTTGTCTGCACTCTGGTCACCGCCCGTGCATCCGGTCAGGGACAGTCCAGCGATGAGAGCGATGGCTGGGAGTATGCGTTTCATGTTGGGCCTCTCGAGTCAGCGTTCAGTGAAGATCAGCGTTCAGAGGAGTCAGCAGTCGTTGATTCATGACCGTTCCCAATATAGTCGCCGACGGTCTCAGCTGAGGCTGCTGTCTGTGTCGGATCTGGAACATCACCACTGACCTGGTCGTGGCCCACATCGGCCGTGGGGTGTCGATCGTCGGTCACGGTTCGTTCGTCGCCGCTCGCGGCATTTCTGTCGTCGGCTGCCGCGTCGGCCAGCGCCGAGGTGATCCGCACCGCGGTCACCTCGTCCTGTCCCAGCGCGGTGAAGTGTGCGGTCCGCTTGCCGGGGATGATCGGGTCGTGCATGGCCGCGGCCAGCCGACCGGTGAACGTCAGCCGCCCCTTCTTGTCCGCCTTCTGCTGGTAGGCATTGCTTCCGCCGGGACCGGACACGCTGATGTCATAACGACGGCCGGGATCGAAGAGCCCGGGCGTTCGGACACGGAAGCTGCCGGTGCCGGTCAGGGAGAAACCCGCGGCGCTGACGCCGTCGAAGCGTACGATCTGTGGCCGACGCCGGGAGATCTCGACGCGCCACCCGTGAATGTCGAAGAGGGCGTGCCCGGTGAGATAGGTGAATCGGCCGCCATCGGCCACGCGATCGGTGAGGCCTCGGTTCGAGCTCGAGTAGTTCCGCCGTCTGGCAAGCGTCTTCAGCCACGCACCGAGCTCGCGTTCCCAACTGGTCCAGTTGTGCAGCCCGCTGGTGCGGGGGAACCAGGAATGACGGATGCCGAGTGCGCTGAGTCGGGCGGCGAAGCGCTCGCCCTGAGCGTTGATCATCTTCTCCACCAGGTCCCGATCGTTCGTGCCCTCGAGGCTGCCGGATCCGGCGCTGAACCACAGGTCGAGGCCGGCGAGGTTCTCGGCCAAGGCATACGGGGAGTTCGCCAGCCATTCGCCGCGATCGGCGACCGGATCACCGAAGAGCGTCATCGACCGAGCACCTTCACGCATTGCGATGATGTCGAAGGCCGGTACGGTCGACAGCGGGTCCAAGGGGGAGGAGAACGCGGCTGCCGCCCCGTATCGGTCGGGATGCCAGGCCGCGTATTTCATCGCTCCGTACCCGCCCATCGACAGTCCGGCCAGTCGTTGGTTCTCCGGGGCGAAGTCCACGGAGAAGTTCGCCATGAGGAACTCGGGGATCTCCTCGGTGTGGAATCGGGGCCAATCGTGGACTTCGCTGCCGACAGCCAGCCGCGAGTACGTCCCGGCGCCGCCGTCGGGCATGACGATGAGGGAGGGGGAATCGAGAGTGAGCTCTTCGGCGGACCCGAGATCCGTCCACGACCGGAAATCGTCGCCACCGCCGTGGAAGAGGTGGATGACGGGGCTGACCTCGGCGGGAATGCCCGGCAGCAGCACCCGCACCCCGACGGTCCGGCCGAGAGCGGGGGAGTAGAGGAAGAATTCGCGCAGCCTCGGAGAGAGTTTCCGCTTGTCTCGGATGTGCCAGGTCCGTGCGTCCTTGCCGCGGGGTTCGGGTCCGAGGAAGGAGCTGTTCTGGTCGAGGGCGGGGTACAGTCCGCGTTGGGAGCGAGCCGCGGTCAGGGTGCGGATGGCACGAGCTCCCATCGCGATGATCAACGAGCGGCGCATGCGTCGAGGCTAGAGGGTGGAGATGAACCGCAGGTGGGTAAGTGGTTGAATATCAGGTGATGTCGAATTCGAGCGCGGCGGCGCAGCAGATAGCCCGGAGCCTGATCCGATCGCGGGTCACGGACGTGGTCATCGCCCCCGGGTCCCGGTCGGCCCCCTTGGTCTACGCCCTGGCACCGCTGAACGAGGCGGGGCTCATCCGCACGCACGTGCGCATCGATGAGCGTGACGCCGGGTTCCTCGCCCTCGGTCTTGCGCGCGGTCTGCGCGTGCGGGGCGGGGAAGCGGCCGTGGCGATCGTGACGACCTCCGGCTCGGCCGTGGCCAACCTCCACCCGGCCGTTCTCGAAGCCTCCTACGGACACCTGCCGCTGCTGGCCCTGACCGCCGACCGGCCCGCCCGACTGCGCGCCACCGGCGCGAACCAGACCATCGACGACCAGTCCCAGGTCCTCAGCGATGTCCGCGCCCGCTTCGACATTCCCGCGGGTGAGAGTTCGGACGTGATCGAGCGCGCCGTGATCGAGGCAGTGTCCGCGACCGCGGGCACGACCGGTGGAACCGGCACCGAGGCGGCCGGTCCGGTCCAGTTCAACGTGCAGTTCGACACCCCGCTCGTGCCCACCGTCGACGAGCTGAAGGCGTGGGCCGAAGAGATCGGCACCCTGCGGGCCGGACCGATGCGAGCGCGTGAGCCCCTGTGTTCGGAGGTGCACGTCACCGTCACCGATGGAACGGTCATCGTTGCCGGGGACGCCGGCGGACACTCGGCCGAGACCGTGCGAGCGCTCGCCGCCGACCACCATCTGCCGGTGCTCGCCGAACCCTCGAGTCCGCTGTCGCGGTCCACCCAGGCGACCTCGACATTCGTGCCCGCCCATGCGCGTGTGCTCGGCGAACACATCGAGCTGCGGGACGCGATCCGCACCGTCATCGTCCACGGCAAACCGACGCTGACGAGGCCCGTCGCCGCACTGCTGGCCGACGATTCCGTGCACGTGCAGCATGTGCCCGATGACATCGACACGGTCGGAATCACCGTGTTCGACGAGGCAGCCGTCACAGGCGAGGCAATCGACTCGGGGTCGGCAGAAGCCGACGCCTCATCGGGACCCGCCTGGGTGCGGAACTGGGTCGAGACGGGGGCCTCGATCGTGGCGGACGTCCGGGCCGAACGGGCTGAAGAGGCGGGCGCATCCTCACCTGTGAGCCTGCCCTCGGCGGAGAGGTTCCAGACGACGGCGCGGAGGATCACCGAACACCTCGCCGAGCAGGAGATCACGCTGTTCGTGGCGAGCTCGAACTCGGTGCGCTACCTCAGCGACGCCGAGACCATCCGGGCCCGCATCCACGCCTCTCGCGGTCTGGCCGGCATCGACGGGCTCGTGTCGACCGCAACCGGTCTGTCTCTCGGGCTGGGGGAACCGGTCGTCCTCCTCATCGGCGATATCGCGATGCTCCACGACGTCGGCGGACTGCTCACTCCGACCGCTGAGGCAGCCGGTGACGTGACGATCGTCGTGCTCAACGACGATGGGGGCGCGATCTTCTCCGGACTCGAACACTCACAGCCCCACCTCGAGGCCCACCTCGAGCGATACTTCACCGTCCCGCACGGTCGCGGATTCGCCGAACTGGCAGCCGCCTACGGCTGGGACTACGCGCAGGTGAGCGACGCTCCGGGCCTGAGCGCTGCACTGGCAGCCGAGGATTCCACGACCGGGCGGCGGATCGTCGAAGTGACACCTCTCGGCTGACGTCACACGAGTCCTCCCGATCGGATCATCCGTCCGACCGGGCCGGCAGCCTGACCGGATCGTCAGCCCGGCTCGCGTCTCAACTCAGACCGAGCGCCCTGCGCATCGGTTTGAGCTTCGCATTCGTCTCGGCCACCTCGGTGTCGGGATCCGAATCGGGCATGATCCCGGCCCCGGCGTACAAGCGGATCCGATTGCGCTCCTCGAGCTGGCCGCAGCGCAGGGCGATGCCGAACTGCCCGTTGCCGCGCCCGTCCATCCACCCGACAGGACCCGAGTACCGGCCCCGGTCGAGGGGTTCGAGCTCATCGACGTGGGCCACAGCGCTCGCCTGCGGATACCCGCCGACGGCCGCGGTCGGGTGGACGGCCGCGGCGACGTCGAGGGCGTTGAGACCGGAGTCGGCGGCCAGCGTCGCCTGCGCGTCCGAGGCCGAATGGATGACATTGGCCAAAGGCAGCAGGTGCGGGCGCTCATCGACGGTGACATCCTCGGCGACCGATCCCAGGCTGCGCTGCAGGGAGGCGATGGCGAAGGCGTGCTCGGTGCTGTCCTTGTGTGCGCTCAGCAGCTTTCTCGCCGCCGGCAGCTCGTCCATCGGGTCGGCCTCGACCCGGTAGGTGCCGGCGAGGACGCGGGAGGTCACCCGATTGTTCTCCACCCCGATGAGCAGCTCCGGGGTCGATCCGATGAGACCCGCGACATCGAAGGTCCAGCAGCTCGGGTAGCTGCGGTTGAGCGCACCGAGCACCGATCGGACGTCGATGTCGCCCTCGGTGGTCACGACTTCGTCGCGGGCCAGGACGATCTTGCGCAGCGAGGGATCGTCGGAGAACGCGTCGACTTCGTCGGAGGTCTCGACGGGAGTGAGCATGTCCGCGACCTGCGCGACGAGCTGCGACCACCGCGTCGGGTCGAGGTCACCGGGTTCGGCATGGGCCGATTCCACCCGTCGCAGCGGTTCGGGACGCAGCAGCGGGGGCAGGGGAGGTTCTGCGGCGGTGGTGATCGAGGTCAGCCACACGCGGCCGCCGCGGCGACCAAGGACGAATTCGGGGACGTGGATGATCGAATCGACCGTGGATTCGCCCGAATAGGCGACCGTGGCGAAGCACATCAGCCCGGATCCGAGGAGGTCGACCTCATCTTCGACGGTGGCCGCCTCGGTGATGGCCTTCCAGGCCTGGGACAGTTCGGCGAAGCGTTCAGGGCCGCTGGCGCGGATGCGCAGCACTCGGCCGAAGCCGATGAGCCCGGAGGTGTCACGCACCCAGCAGGAGAACCCGGAGGTGGGCAGCAGCTCGAGTGTCTGCTCGACGGTGGTCGGCAGGCCGGATTCGAAGGGGAAGCCGGGCCCGGGATCGACGTCATCGACGAAGCGGGAGCGCACGTTCAGGCGCGGGGCGGCGGCCAGGATGTCGGAGGTGCCTAGAGTCGTAGTCATGTCGCCTCGAGTCTAGACGAGGATGCGGGCTCGCGGCCTCCCCGCTGGAGTCGCGGTGAGCACTCGGGGCAGGAAGTGTGGCCATGTCCACACCGTCTGCCGCATGTCCGCGGTCGTGCGGATTCGCCCTCCCGCCGCAGGTGTTGAGACAATATGGTCATGAATCGTGCCAAGCTGGACAAGCAGCCCGCTGACGTCGCGTCGATGTTCGATGATGTCGCCTCCCGTTACGACCTCACGAACGATGTCCTCACCTTCGGGCTCGCCCGTGCATGGCGTCGCACCGTCGCCCATTCCGTGGCCGCAGGGCCCGGCGAACGTGTGCTCGATCTGGCGGCGGGAACCGGCACTTCGTCGATGACGTTCACTCACCACGGCGCCGAGGTGGTCGCCGGGGACATCTCCACCGGGATGCTCGCCGAGGGGCGCCGACGGCACCCGAAGATCGACTTCATCTACGCCGACGCGATGGATCTGCCCTTCGCCGATGCCAGCTTCGACGTCGTCACGATCTCCTTCGGCATCCGCAACGTCAACGACGTCGACACGGCACTGGCCGAGATGCTGAGGGTGCTCAAGCCCGGCGGCCGTCTCGTCATCTGCGAATTCTCCACCCCGACGCTCGACGCCTTCAGCCTCGTGTACAAGGAGTACCTGATGAAGGCGCTGCCGGCCATCGCCCGGGCCGTGTCCTCGAACCCCGAGGCCTACGTCTACCTGGCCGAATCGATCCGCGCCTGGCCGAACCAGGACGCTTTCGCCCACCAGATCCTCGATGCCGGCTTCGACCAGGTGAAGTACCGCAACCTCACCGGCGGAATCGTCGCTGTCCACCACGCCCTCAAACCCGCCGAGCCGGCAGCGAATGCCGGGGCGTCGGAGCCGACCGACCGGGCGGAGCACGGTGGCGAAGCGGAGACGCACACGCCTTGACGATGAATGAGTTCGATGCCGAGGTCGTCGTCGTCGGAGCCGGCCCCGCCGGATCGGCGATCGGCGCCTACCTCGCCCAGGCCGGCCACGAGGTCATCATCCTCGAGAAGTCAGGTTTCCCGCGCGACAAGATCTGCGGCGATGCCCTGACCCCGCGTGCGGTCAAGGAAGCCGGATTCCTCGGCATGGATCTGCCGGCCTCCGACGGCTGGCATCCGAACAAGGGGCTGCGCCTCATCGGCGGCGGGCACCGCCTCGAACTCGACTGGCCGGACATCGACGGCACCCCGAACTACGGGCTCACCCGCCCGCGCATGAGCATGGACGAGGCCTTCGCCCGGCATGCTCAGCGCAGCGGAGCCCGACTCTTCGAACAGGTGCGGGCCATGTCCCCGGACATCGGCGACGACGGGTGGATCAGGGGCGTGCATGCCTCCGGCACCGACCACCGAGGCCGCCGCGTCGGACCCGAAGCCCACTTCCGGGCCCCCATCGTCATCGCCGCCGACGGCGTGTCCTCCCGTCTGGCCGTGTCGATGGGGTTGGAGAAGCGCGACGACCGGCCGATGGGAATCGCCGCCCGTGCCTATCACACGACGCCTCGGCACGCCGATGACTACATCGAATCCTGGGTCGAGATGCGGTCGACGAACCAGGCCGGAGAGGCGGAGACCCTGCCCGGATACGGGTGGATCTTCCCCCTCGGCGACGGCACGGTGAACATCGGTGCCGGCCTCCTCGACTCCTCCCCGCAATTCAGATCCGTCGACCTGCGCAAGGTGATGGGGCAGTGGATCGCCGACATGGGCCACGAGTGGGGCATCGACGAATCGACCTCGCTGGGTCCGATCAAATCCGCCGCCCTGCCCATGGCGTTCAACCGCACTCCGCACTTCCACCGCGGTCTGCTGCTCGTCGGCGACTCCGGCGGTATGGTCAACCCGTTCAACGGCGAAGGCATCGACTATGCCTTGGAATCGGCGCGCATCGCCGCCGAGGTGATCTCCACGTACTCCCGTTACCCGCAGGCCGTGATGCGCCGCCGACTCGAGGAATACCCGGCACTGCTCGGAGACTCCTTGGGCGGTTACTTCACTCTCGGCCGTGTTTTCGCCGCGATCATCGGCCACCCTGCGCTCATGCAGTTCGGAATCAAGTACGGTATGGGTGTTGACGTTGTGATGGAGTTCGTCGTCAAATTGTTGGCGAACCTCTACCGCGACCCGAAGGTCTCCGAGGCCGATCTCATCGACAGGGTGATCTCCGCCCTGGCCCGAATCGTCCCGGCCACCAGCAATGTCTGAGCACATGGGCGAAGACTCTGAGCGCAAGGGCAAGGACAACGGCATGCCGACACCGACTACGACGAATGACGAGGACATGAGCCACCTAGCCTCTCCGGCCACCTTCACCGGTGACGACGCCCAGCTCGCGGCGGAGATCTCGACTCAGTTGGAAACCGTGGAGGCCAAACTCTACGAGGTGACCGAACAGACCCGCAGGCTCCCCGACGAGACCTCGAAGCACCTGTTGGCCGCCGGCGGCAAGCGGGCGCGCCCGAACCTCGTCCTGCTCACCGCCCGCCTCGGCGACGCCGAGAACGAGGACATCATCGATGCGGCCGTGGCCGTCGAACTCATTCACCTCGCCTCGCTCTACCACGATGACGTCATGGACGATGCTCCCGTGCGCCGCGGTGCGAAGGCCGCTCATGAGGTGTGGGGCAATTCGGTGGCGATCCTCACCGGCGATCTGCTCTTCTCCAAGGCCTCGGGGGTCACCGCGAAGCTCGGTCCCGAGGCCGTGCGCATCCAGGCCGAGACCTTCGAACGTCTCGTCCTCGGCCAGCTCAACGAATTCGCCGGACCGCCCGAAGACGCCGACGAGATCGAGCACTACATCCAGGTGCTCGCCGATAAGACCGGATCGCTCATCGCCACCTCGGCGCGGTTCGGTGTCATGTTCTCCGGCGCCGATCAGGCACTCGCCGAACCCGTCAGGATCTTCGGCGAACGCGTCGGCGTGGCCTTCCAGCTCGCCGATGACATCATCGACCTGACCACGACATCCTCGGAATCGGGAAAGACCCCGGGCACGGACCTGCGCGAACGCGTCCCCACCCTGCCCGTCCTCTACGTGCGTGCCGCTGCCGCCGCCGGCGATGACTCCGCGACCGAGGTGGTCCGACTCCTCGACGCCGACCTCACTTCCGATGCGGCTCTGGAGTCCGCTCGCGCGGCCCTGGCCGCTCATCCCGTGACCGAGCGAGCACGCACCGAGGCCGTGCGGTGGGCCGATGACGCCAAGGAGGCACTGGCCGCGCTGCCCGCCGGGCGGGTGAAGGAAGCGCTGTTCGCCTTCGCCGACTCCGTCGTCGCACGCAGCTCCTGAGCGTCCTCACACTTCTCAGTCTCTGCCGTTTCGGCCAGGCCGCAAAGGAACCTCATCGATGACCGTCGACTCGGCAGCCTCACCGTCTCCGAGTGCGAAGACACTCACACCGGCCGACTGGGTCGGCCTCGGCGTGCTCGCCGTGTTCCTCCTGGTGGGCCTGAGCTGGTCGAAGTGGCTGCCCTACTGGGACAAGGCGTGGGCGCTGAGCAGAACCTCCCTGTGGGACGGTGCTCCGCTCTTCGATGCTGCCGGGGAGGCCGTGTCGCTGTCGGGAGCCTGGGACTTCACTCTTGTGTACTTCACCGCAGTGTGGAAAGCCCTGCTCGTGGCGCTGCTCGTCGCCGCCGTCATCGACGCTCTCGTGCCGCGCGACTGGCTGCTGCGGCTGCTCAATCGGCGCAGCCATGCCGGTCAGTCTCTCGTCGGTGCCGCCCTGTCGATGCCGTCGATGATGTGCACCTGCTGTGCGGCCCCGGTGGCCGCGGGACTGCGTGAGACGGGGGTGCGTCGTTCGGCGGCACTGGCCTACTGGGTGGGCAACCCGCTGCTCAACCCCGCTGTGCTCATCTTCTTGGCCTTCGTCCTGCCGTGGCAGTACACGGCCGTGCGCCTGGTCTTCGCTGTTCTCATCGCTGTGGGTGCCAGCGCCCTCATCGGACGGTGGGTGACCGGACGCAACGATCCGGTGCCCGACCCGAGCCCCGCCTCGGCGACGGTGTCGTCTCTTCCCGTGCGCTTCCTGCGCTCCCTGGGGCGGTTCACGCTCATCCTCGTGCCCGAGCATATTCTGCTCGTCTTCCTCATCGGACTGCTCGCTCCGTGGCTGACCGGCGTCTTCGGTCTCGAAGCGCAGCTGGGCGCCGGTGCCGTCCTCGTCGTCGCGGTCGTCGGCACCCTGCTCGTCATCCCCACCGGCGGAGAGATCCCGATCATTCTCACCCTCGTGCCGCTGGGCGTCGGAGCCGGTGTCACCGGCGCCCTGCTCGTCGCGCTGCCCGCGCTGAGCATCCCGTCGATGGTCATGGTCGGCAAGGCGATGGGATGGCGGACGACCGCGGCCATGGGAGTCGCCGTCGCCGTCTCAGCGGTGCTCGCCGGTGGGATGCTGGCGCTGCTGAGCTGAAGTGCCGCACTGCCTCGTCGGGCTCGTCAGTCCTGATCCGATATCAGGTGGTCAGGCGACGCAGTGTGAGATAGGAGCCGAGGGCGAAGACCGCGCACAGCCCCAGCGCCCAGAAGGTGAGCCCGAGGGCTGAGGACTGAGCGAACCACATCCACACTTCGGCCCAGGCCCGATTGACGCTCACGATCGCCGCTGCTCCCATGAGGAGAAGCGCGATTGCCAGAAGCGAGATGGTGAGGACGAGGAACCCGAATCGCTTGTTGACGATGGCGAACCAGAAGCCGAGGATGAACGTCAGCATGGTGAGGACGAAGTAGGTCAGTCCCGCAGCCAAGGGCCCACCCTCCCAAACCCAGGGCAGGTAGGCGAAGTAGCCGTTGATGCCGTAGCCGTTCGTGGCCTGCTCGATGAGGCCGAGGAGGACGAAGACGAGGGAGATCCCGAACGCACTCAGCGCCGCGGCCAGGAGCGAGCCGAGGTAGAACTCGCGGCGGGTGAGGCTCATCGCCTGGGAGAAGTAGAAGGTCAGATTCATTGCTTGGGCGCCCACTACAGCGAAGTACCACAGGGGTGCCTGCGACCCACCGCTGTACATCGGCCCCTCGACACCCGAAGAGGAGATGATCCAGTAGACGCTCAGGGTGATGAGCCAGATCCCGCCGAGGACGAGGACGGGGACCCAGACGAAGGTCTGCGTATTGGTGAATTGGAGTCGGACGACACCCCAGGTCCGGTTCTTCGGCCCGGCAGCGGGTCGGATGCTGGCGGCGGAGGCGGTGGCGGTCATGGCTGAAGGCTCCTGTGTTCGGTGTCGGGCACGGATCGGCCGTCGGCCCCACTCTGAGTGGTGCGCACGACGAGCTGCTGCAGAGAGACGGGAGTGAGATCCAGGTTGGCCTCGGCGATGAATTCGCGGTCGAGGGTGCTGAGGTGTCCGAGCATCGTCACAGACGACACCCGCCCCAATGTCTCGCTGTGGATGACCTCACGTCCGGCGACAAGACGTCGGATCGCATCATCATCGCCGACGATGTTGACAGCGCGGCCGCGGACCGCCTCGGCGGATTCGTCCATGATGATCCGGCCGCGGTCGATGACGATGACGTTCTCGATGAGGTTCGCCACCTCGTCGATGAGGTGGCTCGAGAGCACGATAGTGCGCGGGCATTCCGCGTAGTCGGCGATGAGGCGGTCGTAGAAGAGCTGCCGGGCCACGGCGTCGAAACCCAGGTACGGTTCGTCGAAGAAGGTGACTTCGGCCCGCGAAGCCAGACCGATGATGACGCCGATGGCGGACTGCTGACCGCGGGAGAGCTTCTTGATCGGGGTCTTCAGGGGAAGGCGGAAGTCATCGACGAGCTCCTCGGCGAACGACCGGTCCCAGTGCGGGAAGAAGCGCCGGGCATTGGCAAGTGCGTGCTTGGCGGTCGCATCCTCCGGGTATTTCTGGCTCTCCCTGACGAAGCACATGCGGTTGAGTACGCGGGCGTTCTCGTACGGGTGCTCGCCGAAGACGTCGATGTCACCGCTGGTGGCGAAGTCCTGTGCCGTGAGGATCGACATCAGTGTGGTCTTGCCGGCTCCATTGCGGCCGAGCAGTCCGTAGATCGCGTCCTGTTCGATGGTGAGGGAGACATCGTCGAGTGCCTTCGTCTTCTTGTAGGTCTTCGTGAGGTGGCGGACTTCGATGACGGCATTCATGTCTCATCCTTTCGTGGTGACCGGATCGATGGCACTGGTCAGTCGGAGCTCTCGGGAGCGCTCTGTGATGAGCGCGATCACGTCCTCGGATCCCAGCCCCAGCCGATCGGCCTCATTGAGCAGGGGAGTGATGTAGGTGTCGGAGAACGTGGTGCGGTGCTCGTTGATGAGGAGGCCGCGAGCGCCTTCGGTGACGAACATTCCGATTCCGCGTCGCTTTTCGAGCACGCCCTTGGCGACGAGGAGATTGATCCCCTTGGCCGCCGTGGCGGGATTGATCGAGTAGAAGCTCGCGAGTTCGTTCGTCGACGGGGCCCGGGACATCTCGGACAGGGTCCCGTCGATGATCGAGTCCTCTACGCGCTCGGCGATCTGCGCGAACAGGGGTCTGCCGTCGTCGATCATATTCAACTCCATGTCTGTTGGTTAGTTACTCAACTAATGAACCATGGGGGTGAGGATGATGTCAAGGGCTTCCGGCGGAATCCGTTGGACTCTGAACCCGGCAGCCAGCGGATGGGCGCCGACGGGCTGGTGTTTGGCATGATCGGATCACGGGTTTCGGGTGGTTCCGAGGGGGCTGCCGACTCCGGCGGAAGTGGCGTCCACCGGCTCCGGCGGAGGCGGTGTCACGGACGACGACGGCTTGTGCGCACGAGATCGGTGCAGAGCAGGATGACGGCGATCCAGATGATGAAGAAGCCGATCCACCGCGGTGTCGACATCAGCTCACCGAGCACCGTGACGCCGAGGATGAACTGGAGGGTCGGAGTGAGGTACTGGAGCATGCCCACCCAGGACAGGGGGATGCGGCGCGCCGCGGCGCTGAAGAGGATGAGCGGGATGGCCGTGGCGGGACCGGTGATGATGATGACGAACACGTGCCATCCGCCCAAGCCGCTGAACGTCTGCAGACCCAGCGAGCCGAGGACGATGAGGTAGATCGCTGAGGGCACGGCGAGGACGAGGCTCTCGACGGTCATGCCCTCGAGCGCACCGACACGGGAGCCGACCTTGTTCTTCACGAGCCCGTAGAGGCCGAATGACAGGGCCACCGTGAACGCGAGGTAGGGGATGCGGCCGAGGCTGACCCCGACGACGATCACAGCCAGGAGGCCGAAGCCCACGGCCGTCCACTGCAGCGGGCGCAGCTTCTCACCGAGGAAGACCACGCCGAGGCCGATCGACAGCAGCGGATTGAGGTAGTAACCGAGCGAGATCTCGACGAGCTGGTTGGTTTCGACGCCGTAGATGAACGTCGTCCAGTTGATCGCGATGAGCACCGAGGCGAGCAGCAGGAGCCCGAAGGTGCGCGGTGAGCGAAGGATCTGCCAGGTGCGGGCGTACCCGCCGGTGAAGACGAGGAGGAGGGCGCAGAACACCAGCGACCAGATGACTCGGTGGGAGACGAGCTCGAGCGCACCCGTGGGAGCTGCGGCTGCGAAGAGCAGCGGCATGACTCCCCACAGCAGGTAGGCGGAGAATCCGTTGATCAGGCCGGCACGGCGGATTGCGCTCTCATCGGGTCCTGGGTCTGTGCTCACTCGCCCCAGTCTACTGAGAGTCGGGCAGCGACCGGGCGGGGCCCCGCACATGAGACGCAATCGAACCCGGCGCGGCTGGTTGGGAGCCAGCTGGGTGCGAAGTGCGAGCTTGGTCACGTCATTGTAAGGATCACCTACATTGACGATAGACTCGCTGTGACTGAATAGAGAGGTGTGAGAATGACTCGACCCTTCCGGGTGGCCATCGTCGGCGCCGGTCCTGCCGGGATCTACGCTGCCGATCTCATGATGAAGGCGGAACGCGATTTCGATCTGAGCATCGATCTCTTCGACCGCCTGCCGACTCCCTTCGGCCTCGTCCGCTACGGCGTCGCACCCGACCATCCGCGGATCAAGGGCATCATCAATGCCCTGATCAAGGTCCTCGACCGTGGTGACATCCGCCTGTTCTCGAACGTCGAATACGGCGTCGATCTCCACCTCGAGGAGCTCACCGACCGCTACGATGCCGTGATCTTCTCCACCGGCTGCTTCGTCGACGCCGCATTCGACCTGCCCGGCATCGACCTGCCCGGCTCCTACGGGGCCGCAGAGTTCGTCAACTGGTACGACTCGCATCCCGATGTCAGCCAGGAATGGCCGTTGGACGCGCAGCGCGTCGCCGTCATCGGCAACGGCAATGTCGCCCTCGACGTCGCCCGGGTGCTCGCGAAGCAGGCCGATGATCTCCACACCACGGAGATTCCCGACCATGTCTATGAGGGGCTCAAGGCCTCGCAGGTCACCGACGTCCACATCTTCGGCCGCAGGGGACCGGCCCAGGCGAAGTTCACCCCACTCGAGCTGCGGGAACTCGGACAGGTCAAAGACGTCGACGTCATCGTCTACCCCGAGGACTTCGAATTCGACGAAGGCTCTATGGCCGCCATCGAATCGAGCAACCAGACCAAACAGGTCGCGAAGACGCTCACGGACTTCACCATGCGTGAACCGACAGGGGCGAAGCGTCGCCTCCACCTCCACTTCCTCCACGCACCGGTGGCCATCCTCGGCGAGGATCGGGTGACCGGACTGCGGACCGAACGAATGGAACTGGACGGTGCCGGAGGAGTCAACGGAACCGGAGACTTCCACGATTGGGAGCTCGACGCCGTCTACCGTGCCGTCGGCTACGCCGGCACGAAGCTGCCGCAGCTGCCCTTCGACGAGCGCAAGCGCGTCATCCCCAACCATGAGGGGCGCGTCGTCGACTCTGACGACCAGACGAAGGCGGCCGAGGCCGACGTCGTCCAGGGCGTCTACTCGACCGGGTGGATCAAGCGCGGACCCGTCGGGCTCATCGGTCACACGAAGGGCGATGCGCTCGAGACCATCGGGCATATCCTCGACGACCGGGCCGCCGGTGTGCTCACCGACCCCGTCTACCCGGACGAGTCGGCCATCGTCGAACTCTTCGAATCCAAGGGCATCGACTATGTCGATTGGGAGGGCTACCACCGGGTCGAGTCCGCTGAGAAGGCCGCCGGCGAAGCCGAAGGTCGTGAACGGATCAAACTCGCCACCCGCGAGGCGATGCTCGCCGAGGCGCGCGGCCACGTCACCGCCGAATCCGTGGGCCAACCCTCCGGCGGCCACTGACCACCCTGGGCGCGGATCACTCCGGGTGCTGATCACTCCGGGTGCTGAACCCCTCGGTCACTGACCTCCTGGGGTGCTGACGCCGCCGGGGCATCCCGCACCGCCGGCGTCACCGCCTCCCGGCAGCGTCACCGCCTCCGCTGAGCGGCCAAACGCCCCGGCAACGTCATCTCCTCCCGGCGCACCGAGAGGACGAGTCGCTGCCGGGGCGTGATGCGTCCACCGCGTAGAGTCGAATACAGCTGACCGGCACCGAAAGGGTCGCCGGCACGCACCGGAACCAGACCGTCGGCAGGCAGGGGAGACCTCGTGAGAAACGAATCGCTGCTCAGAGCGATCGTCGAACGTGCTTATGCCGAACGACTTGATGCCTGGCAGGCGGCAGCCGTGCGGATCAAGCACTGGCTCAAGGAGCAGCAGAAGGGTCTGCTCAAAGACAAAGACATCTCGCGCCTCGATGTCGATGGGCACCGGATCAAGGATGCCGCACGGACCCTGGCGAAACTCAGCGAGAAGTCCGAAGAGGACCCGCAGCTGACGGTCGACAGCGCCGAGGACGTCGAGGACCAGATCCGTGACATCGTCGGCATCAAGGTGCTGTGCAAGTCACCGCGGGACCAGCGGATGATGTTCGATGCTCTGCGCGACCCCGAACAGCTCGGCACCTTCGAACTCATCGAATCGAAGGACTATACGGACCCGCCGAAGGCCAGCGGCTACCGTGCCTGCCATGTCATCCTCCGCATCCCCTCCGACCTCGGACAGCCGGTGTTCGCCGAGATCCAGGTGAAGACCCGTCTGCAGGATGCGTGGAGCGAGCTGACCCACGAGGACATGTACAAGCCCGGTGCGGCGATGAAGCCGAGCAAGCTGCACGGCGAGTTCGCTCGTGCGATGGCGAATATGCTCGCCACCGTCGATGACATGGCCGACACCCTGGCCCTCGAGCTCACCGCGCTGACCAACCCCGAGCCGGTCCTCGAGCTCGACGAGCTGCGCGAACAGGACACCGGGATCGAGGTCCGGGTCCGCGCGACGGGCCCGAAGTATGCGCTCGCCGTCGACGGGGACGGGCGTCAGGGCCTGGTGCCTGCCTTCGCGATCCGTCGCCTCAGCGAGACGAAGGGCACGATCAAAGTCAACGACTACGTCCGCATCGACGACCGGCTGCGCGTCAGCGTCGAAGAGGATTCGAAGGGCCTGTACTACATTCCCCTCGATCTGCCGCGACGCTGACGCAGCAACCGTCACCCTCACCGAGGCGGCTGACCGGCTCCCACGAGGGCGTGATCTCCGCGTCCCCGATCGGCACGCGTGGTCAGGACTTCATCGCGCGCGGCGACGAGGTTGGCCAGCGCGGCACGCACCTCCGGATAGCCGCGCGTCTTGAGCCCGCAGTCCGGATTGATCCACAGACGGTCGGCGGGCACATGCCGCAGCGCAGCCTCGATGAGTTCGACGAGTTCAGGCACCGCGGGCACCCGTGGGGAATGGATGTCATAGACTCCGGGACCGATCTCGCGTTCAAAACCGTACTCCGCGATGTCATCGAGGACCTCCATTCGGGAGCGGGCCGCTTCGATGCTGGTGACATCAGCGTCGAGGGCATTGATCGCGTCGATGATCTCCCCGAATTCCGAATAGCACAGGTGCGTGTGGATCTGGGTGCGCGGACTCACCTGTGCAGCGACGAGCCGGAACGAACGCACGGACCAGTCGAGGTAGTCCGCGCGGTCGGATTCGCGCAGCGGCAACAGCTCCCGCAGGGCGGGTTCGTCGACCTGGATGACACCGATTCCGGCCGCTTCGAGGTCGAGGACCTCATCGGCGAGAGCCAGGGCGATCTGGTCGGCGGATTCGCGCAACGGCACGTCGTCGCGAACGAACGACCAGGCGAGGATCGTCACCGGACCGGTGAGCATGCCCTTGACAGTCCTCGACGTCTGCTGGGCGGTGTAAGCCGACCATTCCACGGTGATCGGATTCGGGCGGGACACATCGCCGAAGAGAATCGGGGGACGGGTGCATCGGGATCCATAGGACTGCACCCACCCGTTGTCGGTGGTCGCGAAGCCGTCGAGGTTCTCGGCGAAGTACTGGACCATGTCATTGCGTTCGGGTTCGCCGTGGACGACGACATCGAGTCCCAGTTCCTCCTGCAGACCGACGACTCGGTCGATCTCGTCCTTCATCAGCGCGGTGTAGTCGGTATCGTCGATGCGGCCCGACCGGTGATCTGCACGGGCGCGGCGCACCTCGGGCGTCTGCGGGAACGAACCGATGGTCGTCGTCGGCAGCTCGGGGATCCCAAGCGTCTGCTGAGCCGCATGACGCGTTGCGAAATCGGTGCGGAAGCCGGTGTGTGCCGCAGCCGCCTCGGTGCGGGCCAGAACCGCATCGTTGTGGACTCGAGCCGATTCGGACCGGGTGCGCCGGGCCCGGTCGGCGCGTTCGAATGCCGCTGCACGCGCCTCGGGAGCCTCGGTGATCGCCGCGGCGAGAGCCTCGACCTCGGTGACCTTCTCCTCGGCGAATGACAACCAGGACGCGACATCGACCGGCAGCGCCGTCTCCTGCTCCACCGTATAGGGCACGTGGAGCAGTGATGTCGAAGTCGACACGCTCACCGTCTCTCGGTTCAGTTCCCGGAGCACGTCGAGGCTGGTGCGCAGATCATCGGCCCAGATATTGCGGCCGTCGATGATGCCGGCGACGAGGCGGACGTGGTCCGGCACCTGTGTGCGCAGACGCTGCACATACTGCGGATCCACGGCTCGGGTGGCGGACGAGATGTCGACACCGAGGGCATCGATGCCGGACCCGGCGAGCCCGTTCAGACCTGCCCGCAGGCTCCCGTACGGGGCGGTGACGAACAGCCGCGGCCGGACCTCGGTCGCGGACAGGGCCGAATAGGTGTGCCGGGCCGCCTCGGCGAGTTCCTCATCGCTCGTGCCGGGAATGTCGGCGACGAGGGCCGGTTCGTCGAACTGGATCCAGTCGACGCCGGCCGCGGCGAGCGAGCCGATGATCTCATGGTAGACGGCGGTGAGCTCGTCGAGGCGGTCGAACGGACGGGTGGTAGTGCCGGGAGCCGGTTTGGTCAGGGCGAGCAGAGTCAACGGCCCGACGAGTACGGGGCGGACGCGATGACCGGCCGCTTCGGCCTCAGCCACGAGTGCGAGCAGGTGCTGCGGGTGCGCGGTGAACGCGGTGTCGTCGGCGAGTTCGGGCACAAGGTAGTGGTAGTTCGTGTCGAACCATTTCGTCATCTCCAAAGGCGGCGTGGACGCGGTGCCGCGGGCGAGGGCGAAGTACTCCGTGAGGTCGAAGTCAGAGCCGTTGGAGGACGAAGGGATGAGACCCACCGTCAGCGCGGTGTCGAGGACGTGGTCGTAGTGGCTGTAGGAGGCCGGAATCGCATAGTCCTCACTCAGCCCCAGCCCCGCCAGACGGTGATAGGTCTCGATGCGGAGGGTGTGCACGGAACGGGAGAAGTCATCGGCGTCGATCCGGCCGGACCAGAAGCTCTCCAGCGCCCTCTTCAGCTCACGGCGGGCGCCGATGCGGGGGTATCCGGTGATGGTGGCGGTTGGGAATGGTGCGGTCATGAGCGGGTGTCCTTGTCTGTCGTCGTTGCGGTCGGTTGTGTTGGCGGCCATCGCCGAGGCGGTGGTGGTGGAAGAAGTGAGGTCACTGAGATTCCTTTCTCGTCGAGTGCGGTGAGCACGTCTTCGGTCGTGTTCTGGTCATTGAAGGTATAGAAATGCAGGCCGTCGGCGTCCTGGTCGAGGAGCGCAGCGGTGTGCTCCGCCGTGATCTCGAGCCCGATGCGCCGCGCCGAGGCGGGGTCGGAGATTCCGTCGAAGCGCGCAAGCAGGCCGTCCGGGATGGGCAGGCCCGAGAGGCGAGACATGGTGTGGAGACGGCGAGCGTCGGTGATCGGCAGGGTGATTCCTGCGTGCTCGGCGCGGCGTCTCAGCCGGGAGTACGCGGTGGGGTCGAAGAAGAGTTGGGTGATCGCGAAGTCGGCCCCGTTGCGCTGTTTGGCGGCGAGCACGTCGAGGTCCTCATCGGGGCCGGCCGACTCCGGGTGGCCGGAGGGGTAGGCGGCGACGCCGATGCCGAGACGTCCGGCGGCCAGGCAGGCGACATTCTCGCTTTCGATGCGGCGCAGGAGGCCCACGAGGTCATCGGCGTGGGGCAGGTGACCGGCTGGAAGCGAGGTCTGACCTACGGGGATGTCGCCGCGTATGGCGAGGAAACCGCGCACGCCGGCACTGAGGAGATGCTCGATCCAGGTGAGGAGCTCGACTTCGGTACCGGCGGTGCAGGCGAGGTGCGCCAACGGTCTGAGCGAGGTGGTGTCGGTGACTTCGCTGATGAAATCGGCGGTGCCCTGCAGCCAGTCGCTGTTCGCCGAAGAGGTGACGGCCAGATAGTCAGGGTGCAGCGAGTCGAGGAACCTCAGCAGCTGCGGCATTCGGGCCGCCTGCGCCGCTGATCGGGGCGGGATGACTTCGAACGACAGCGCTCGCCGCAGCCGGCCGCGAGCGGGCGGGAGACCATCGGCGACGCTGTCGGGCGCCGAGGCCGAGATCCTTGGGGTGAGATGAGTGGAAGGCATGCGGCCATCCTGACAGCGGGGACAGGACGACTCGGTGTCAACGCCACATGGGCGTCACGACCCGTCATCTGAGGGTCAAGCAGCGTCCACTGACGTCAGACGGGGACGTGTTCCGTCATGTTCGCTGCGGCAAGGGTATGGGGACCGGGCCGGCTGCTGCCCGGTGAGGAGGGACGGAAGGTGAGGGGAGGTGAGGGGAGGTAGCGGGTGAGGAGGGGAGTGCTGCGTGCCTCGGGTGCGACGCGCGGATCAGCGGTAGTTCGTGAACTGCAGGTCGACCTCGAGGTCCTGGGACTTGAGCAGGGCGATGACTTCCTGCAGGTCATCACGCTTCTTCGAACTCACACGCAGCTCATCACCCTGGATCTGGGCCTTGACGCCCTTGGGGCCTTCGTCGCGGATGATCTTCGAGATCTTCTTCGCATTGTCCTTGTCGATGCCTTCCTTGAGGGACGCATCGATGCGGTACTCCTTGCCGGAGGGGTAGGGCTCACCGTCTTCGAGGGACTTCAGCGAGATTCCGCGCTTGACGAGCTTCGACTGGAAGACGTCGAGGATGGCCTTGACCCGGTCCTCGCTGCTGGCCTTCATCTGTACGGCTTCACCGCTCCAGGCGATGGAGGCGTCGGTGCCGCGGAAGTCGTAGCGTGAATTGATCTCCTTCGCGGCTTGGTTGAGGGCGTTGTCAGCTTCCTGACGGTCGACCTTGCTGACGATGTCGAATGAGGATTCGCTGGCCATGGATGCTCCTTCGTGAGTATTCGTTCGTGCCCGCGGGAAACGGGCGTGGCTTCTGTCGCCGAGTCTAGTCGAGACGCGAGAATGTGACCTGCGACAACCGAGTTGGCGAATCGGACTCGGGCCTTGTATTCTTTTCAGGTGCTCATCGAGCGCCTACTGCGGCAGATTGCCCGAGCGGCCAAAGGGAGCTGACTGTAAATCAGCCGGCATTGCCTTCGAAGGTTCGAATCCTTCATCTGCCACGCAGAACGAGAGAAGCTCCGTGACCGAACGGTCACGGAGCTTCTCTCGTCTCGCACACTTCCCACATTCCCTTGCCAAGCCTGAACCTCGCCTCTAACGTTGAAGGACACCACCCGGCGGACGCGGTGGAGGAGAGGCGAGACGATGGGCGACGATCCGACTGACGCAGGGCCGCCTCGGCGCCTGAATTCGCTGGAGGACCGCAACGCTGTGGTCGAATCCGCCCTCGACAAGGCCATCAGACGCGGTGATTTCGATGATCTGCCCGGCCTCGGTAAACCGTTGACAGGTCTGCACGGTTCGTCCGATCCCGATTGGTGGATCAAGCAGAAGATGGATACCGAGGGCATCAGCGGAGTCGCCCCGGCCGCGTTCCAACTCCGGAAGGAGAACGCCGTCCTCGAAGACACCGTCGACGCCTTCACCGAAGAGGCAGATGTCCGCGACTACCTCGCAGGATTCAACGCCCGAGTGCGAGATGCCGTGATGGACCTGCGCGAAGGCCCGCCGGTCTTCACCCCGCCGCGCAACATCGACGACGAGGTCGCGGCATGGCGCCAACGCCGTGCGCAAGCGACGACCGACATCGGCGCCGGATTGGGGCCGGGAGGGCGCGGAGCGGAACCGGGCACCACGGGCAGGTCTGCGGAAGCCGGCGGTCGCAGTCAGGGGCGCGGTGGCCGACAAGCCGACGAAACGAGCGCGGAGAGGAAGCAGCCACCTCGGCGATGGTGGCGCCGTCTTCGTCGGTGATAGCGGCCCTGGGGTGAAGCCTCAGCAGGCCGGCGCCGGTCAGGGCCAGAGCGGTGACCGTTGGGGGTCCGAGGCCGTCATGCACGTTCGCCCTATCAGGGCATAGGGTGAACCCATGAGCTTTCTGCAGTTCCTTCACGAACGAGGCATGGCCGAACGGCCCGGGGTCGGCAGCCGACCGCTGGTGATTGCGCACCGCGGATATTCGGCAGTTGTGCCCGAGAACAGTCTGGCCGCCGTCGATGCCGCGCGTGCGCTCGGGGTCGACTTCATCGAGGTCGACACATCGACGAGCGCCGATGGCGTGCCCGTGATCCTCCACGACCCTGACCTGGACCGGACCACGAACCGCAGAGGCCCCGTAGCCAACCTCACCGCCGAGGAGCTGTCGTTCGTCGACGCCGGGTCCTGGATGGGGCCCGGATTCCACGGAGTGCGGATCCCCACCCTGTCCGCCGTGATGCGCGACATCCAGCATCGAGGCGGGGAGCTCCTGCTCGAGCTCAAAGGGGAGTGGTCTTCCGGCGCGGTGGCGAGGATCTCCGAGCTCGTGGTCGAGACCGGCATCGCCGACCGGATGATCGTCCAGTCCTTCAACCTCGAAACCCTCGAAACCTGCCGCGACCTCCTGCCCATGGTCGCCCGATTCCTGCTGCGCATGGTGCCCAAGCCCGAAGACATCGAGATCGCCCGTGATCTCGGGGCGGTGGCGATCAATCCCTCCTATAAGGGCTTCACCATGCGGAAATCGGTCGTCACCGAGATCAGGGACAACGACCTCGGGGTGTTCGTCTGGACGGCGGATGAGATGAACGAATGGCGAGAACTTCTTGACGCCGAGGTCGACGGGATCATCACCAACCAACCGGGCCGTCTGCAAGGGTTCCTGGCGGGGCGTTTTGACCCGGTGAGATGATCGTTTCCACTGGTGACAGCTGTGACGGCACAAGAATTGCGCCGGAACTCGCTGCCGAAACGAGGTCGTGTGAGTGACGTCACTCCGGGCCGATTTGCCCTGGCTGCGCGAACCCGTGTAAATTCTTACCTGTTGCCCCGATAGCTCAGTCGGCAGAGCATCTCCATGGTAAGGAGAAGGTCAAGGGTTCGATTCCCTTTCGGGGCTCTCGTGCCGCCTGGAATGCGGCGCTGGGGCGGGGTAGCTCAGCTGGTTAGAGCGCACGACTCATAATCGTGAGGTCGGGGGATCGAGTCCCCCTCCCGCTACTTTCAAGCCCCTCACCAGGGATAACGTCCCGGTGAGGGGCTATTTTTCTGCCCAGAGACGGCCACCGACACGGTTACGACACGCTTTGCATCCACTTGTCGAGCACCCCAACGACACCCTGCGGGCCAATGTTGAGCTTCTGCACGTAGTGCTTCGCCGTCACCCCGACCTCAGAGTGTCCAAGCTGCTTGGCGGGTGTTCGTCGGATTCTTCCCACCGTTTCAACCAGTCGTTTGCGAATGAAGCCAGAGTCGTCGTGCTCGAGGTTTCGCCGGCGATCGTTTGGCCCCGCAGGTCGGTCAGCGGCTCGAGGAGCGCGTTGCGTGCGGCTTCCTTTGCGGCACCGGTTCGGAACCGCGGCACAGTCTTGCCGTTCACCTGTTGGGATCGTGCTGTCGCCCGGTAGTTCTCGCGTTTTCCGGAGACGCTGGTGTTGCCCATGCGGACTGGCTGATGCCGTCACATGTGCGGTCGATCATCAAAGTCGAACGGAAGAACCGCCTGTCGAAGGTTGGGCCGATAAACCCGTCCCTGGCCGACATGAACGACGCCGGCACCGAACTGACAACGGCTCGGGAGCTCACGGCGGCGATCGCATCCGGGCAACTCACCCCCGACCAGCACGACGACTATCTGCACAGTGGCACAGCGTGGTCGGCGTACCGTCGCGGGACCCTCGCGCTGAGGGGAGCGGCATGATTCGCCCCATCGAGTACCTCATCACCCGCCGACGACTCACCCAAGCCCACCGAACCTCACCAAACATCGGGGCCAGAGCCGAACCTCACCAACCGTGTGTCGACACTAGGAAAAATCCCGTGAGGGAGGCGAAGCTCAGGGCATGAACTCACTCGCCGCTGCCAACGCTCCGTCACTGAGCGCGCACATCGACCTCCTCGAGCCGTTTGAACGGCGGCTTCGGCTGGTACTTGTGGGGGCCAAGCGTCAAGATTGCTCTGTGCCCGTCACGGCCACGTTCTTCGTCGAGGAAGCATTTGACGGTGCCGGCTTCGATGCCGGCCTGCCTGATGATTTCGACGACGGTGGAGCATTCGGGCCTGTCCTTGTCGAGATAGCCGACCTTCTCACCGTCGAGGGTCTTCACGTTGACGCGGTCGCCGGATGGTTCGAGTTTGACCCAAGCGTGCTTGAACCGTCCTTCGGGACTGATTTCGTCCCTGCCTTCGTAGCTTTCACAGAGCCAGGGTTTCAGGGCTCGTTCGATTGGTTCCCCTGCGTAGACGCGGGTTTTTGGTCCTTTGAAGATGTCGAAAAATCCCATGCGGGGATGCTAGGTGAGATTGGAGCGTTGGCGTGAAGACGTTCAACGGATGGTCGGAGGGACGAACAGGCGACGGCCCAGGGCGTGAAGGCGCCGGACGGTGAAGATGAGCGACACATTCAAGCGGCGGTGGAGGCTACAGGTCCAGTTCCGCAGCGATCTCAGTCGGCATAACCGCGATCGTGTTGCCCGCCCGACCCATGACCACTCCCACGAACTCTTTGCCGGAGTCGATAGGTTTCGCGAGACGACGAGCAAACCCCTTGTTGACATAGCCATAGATGTGTTTCGAACCGGGACGAGCGACAGCAATCGCGTTCGAATCGTACTTGTTCCCGGGCCGCCGGCGAAGATCAATGTGATCGCCGACTTTCAGCCGTGCGGCAGGGTAGTTCTTCCACCCGCGAACGTTCAGGTAGAAGATCCCAAGTCTTGCCAGGGCCAGGTTGCCAGGGGAGGGGTGCTTTCCGGACTTTTCACTGACGAACCGGTACTCGCCTTCTCGTCGTTCGACTCGAAAGGCGAGACTCCCGCATTCGTCGCGGACCAGCTCCGAATCGGCCTCCTCCTTCGACAACCAAGTCTGGCTCGAGGGTGCGGTGTCAGCGGTTGGGCCCGGGCTGAAGTCTTCTGGAGGCGCATCGATCGTCGGCGGCTTATGTGCAGCCGGCGACCGAACCTTTGCAAGCAGCCAGCATCCGAGCGCAATCACCAGAAGGATGCCGACTACTGCCCACATGAGGAGACCTCCATGTCTACCGTTGCCAGAACTTTAACTGAAGTAGTCGGGCAGGAGAAGCTATGAACTGGGACGAAAAGACTGAGGACCACGCGAGCGCTCATCACACCTACGAGCATCGCGGGTACCGCGAGAACAAGCGGTTCCACAAGATGTTCGTCAAAGGTGCGGAGTGGCAACGCGACCAACTCCGCACCGACGAAGCAGTCGAGCTTGCAGCAGAGGCCATCTGGTCCACCGACCCGGCACCCGCACTCGAATCATTCGACGGACCCGATACATGGGACGGGCAGGAACCCGAGATGAAGAACGACTATCGGAAAGCAGCACGGACAGTCATCTCCGTACTACTCGGGGAGGAACCATGAGGCCTGTAAGCAACGGTATGTTGCCTCGGGCGGTCGCGACCGCCCGAGGCAGATACTCGCCACTTCACGTCCGTTCACCATTTCAGGTTTTCCTAAGAGGACGGAACGAAAACCCCGCGAGGGGCACCGTTCAGGAAGTGGGGAGCAACCCCACCATACGCACCCGACATGTGAAAAGGCCGGGCAGACCACAGGCAGGAGGAAAGCTGTGAACCCGAACGAGCAGCCGACACGTCGCCTCGTACGCCCCGAGCCGGGTGAACGGGATCTGATCGAATGGGTCAATACCGACTCTGCAGTAGAGGTGCGAGCAACTGCTAGCGGTTCTTCCACCGTCCTTGCCGTCGTTCGAACGCGAACCGTTCCGCCCGTAACTGCCTGACTCGCTCGACAACATCCGGAGCGTAACTGTAGGCGGCGTCCGTATCCGCCAGCCCCTCGAGTGCAACGGTGTACTTCTCAGGCAGCAGATCGATGCGCCGGCACAACGAGTGACGGGCAGCCGCAGTGTGCGCGGTCTTCTCCAAATCGAGGATCATCCGATCATGCTCGGAGAGCTCGCTCACAGTGCCAGGAACCATGGAAGCCAGTGTGGCATAGGCGGCTGAACTTCATACTTACGTGCGATGCGATCAAAGGACAGTTTTCAGTAGTGTCGCGATGGTTGCCAGAGAATGGCAAAGCCCCTTGAATGAAGCCCGCAAGGAACATCCCCATGAAACTAGTGAAGTCGCTGGTAACCAGCGCCGTGATGGCTACTATGCTCGCCAGCTTCGCTGTAACCCCGGCCGCGGCCTCGAGCCAAAACGAGGTCACCGACCAAGAATTGACGAGCATGCAAGGGGCCTCACCGTACGTCGAAGCCGAGACGGAGGAAGAGGCCATGAAGAAGCTGGACAAAATCGAGCAGGAGAACCCCGGTGGGATATAGGCTCAGGTCGCCAGCGTCCGTTTCGGGCCGTGCGTTCTATACCCAGAAAGCTTCCACACCAGGAAATCGAGCGGTCATAAGTACGGCGGGGTCAAACCGGTCACTGTGTGCACGAAGACGGTAACAGGGATCAAGATGGCCTCCCAACTGCGCTACAAGAACGCGTTGATGTGGGTGAAGACCGGTGTTCAGGTCCCGCAAACTGCGACCGACAAGGACCTAAAGGCTGGAAAGTACCGGTACAAGAAGAAGGACTGGGTCGTTAAGTTTCAGCAGAAGAACATGAACTACCTGTGCAAAGGGACCAGAAGTCACAAGTGGTCGGCGAGCATGATCGGGCGTCTGCGCTATCAAGGTCGAACACTGTGGGCGCGAGTATACGCATCGCCAATCAGCGCAGAATGCGGACCACACTGATCGACAGGATGCGAGACTCAAGCAATGAGTAAGCAGAAATTGTACCTACTGTTCGCTGAACAGACGTCTCCGTTCGACCCAGACGACAAGATTGATCCGCTGGTCGGCATTTTTAGCGATGAGGCCGAGTGTGAACGAATCGAAAGGGAGCAGACGGGCTACAAAATCAGCTGGGAGGAACGCGACGTAGAGGATGCCGATGACCACACGATCGAACCCGGCGACACCGTTTACGCCTACCACTACATGGCGACCTACAGGCCGACACCAGACGGTGAGGAAGCAATCGAGCTCTTAAGCGACGCCGCAGTTGAGGATGTCTTCTTTCAAGAAGAGAACGCCCGGAAGAAGCTTGAAGTCGGTGATCTCCAGGTGATCACGGTCGGTGAACTTCGACTGAACGGTGATTTTCAGATTATCGAAGGCTAACGTGCCTGAGTAGGCTCCACCCTGAAGAGTGGCCCACGCAAACATGCTCGGGCCACTCTTCTTTTGTCACCCGCGTGTCGTCCCTGGTAACTCTCCCGTGCCCGGCCGCATGCTCCGTGCATGATCGTCAGACACCTCAACGCAAGCGACCTCGGCAAGACCGTCACCCTGCCGACCCTCGCAGCCCTCGGCCGGTGCCGTAGCGGCACACTCCACTCCATCACCCTCGAAACCGCCACCGACACCAGCGCACTCCGCATCGGCGACCACCTGCACTCAGTACCCAACGACGCGACCGTGTACGTCACCACCGAAGTGAGCGGACTCTGATGGTCGACAAGAGCAACTGGGACCCGAAGAAATGCCAAGCCACGTCGAAGAAGCGTGGCGATCAATACAAGAACTACCACGTCCGCGGTCTGCGCGTATGTCTCCGCCACGGTGGGGTATCCAAGAAGGCCCGCGCCGCTGCGACTCGCAACCTCGAGCAGGACCAGCTCACCCGCGTTGCCCGCCGCCTCGGCACACCCCACACCGACCTCGACCTGGCGCAAGCACTCCTGGATCTCGTTGCATCCAAAGCTGGCGAAGTCGAGTGGTTGCGTCACCAAGTCGAGCTCTTCGAGACTGACGGTGAACTGTGGTGGGGGACGACGAAGGAATCCGAGGAAGACATCCCCATGGGCGAGAAATGGGAGACTATTCAGGAAGCCTGCCAGCACATCGTGTACACGCTGTTGCACAAAGCGCAGGACCTGCTCGCGAAGTACGCCGGCGAAACGTTGAAGGCCGGTGTCGACGAGAGGCAAGTGCGTATCGCCGAGCAGACGGGCGCCCAGTTCGAAACCGTCCTCACATCACTCCTCACCGCCATCTCCGCGCCCCCGGAACAAATGCAGACCGCGGCCACCGAGATCCCACGGATCCTCAGCAACCTCGCAGGGGGTGGCAAATGAACGTCGAATACGTCAGATACCAAGAAGGCGAGAAGCAACGCCGCCGCATCCGCAACGCCTCCATCGAACTCGCCATGACCTACCACGCGATCGACCGCACACCGGACGGCGTGACGATAGGTGATCACGTCAACAGCATTGACACCAACGCCCTCGAGCCGACCGATAATGCGGCCGGCACGGGCATGTTGTGGGTGCAAACAGGGGCCCCTCCCGCTACCGATCAAGCCACTCACCAGGGATAAGGTCCCGGCGTGGGGGTCTTCTCTTATGCTCAGGGCCGGTCCGAGCGCGACGGATGTCCGTTCGACCGCAATTCGGCGGCGGGTATGGTCATCAGACGGTTCGTCACCTACTCTCATAGAGACTGTTCGACCGACGCGGGAGATCAACGATGATCAACGCACAACTGTCCGACTGGCTGCTCGATTCCGACCCGTCCTTGCGCTGGCAGGTCGAACGTGACCTCCTCGGTGCTGAGGACTCGACCTGGCAGTCAAGCAGAGCCGAAGTCGCACACGTCGGATTCGGTGCCGAGCTGCTCTCCCGACAGGACCCGGATGGGCAATGGGCCGGCGGAGCATATTTCCCCGCCGGCTTCGATTTCAACACTGAGCGTTCACAGCCGTGGACGGCGACGACCTGGGCGCTCAAGGACCTGCGCGAGTGGGGAGTGGCTGCGTCGGTGCTGGCAGGGACCGCAGAGAAATTGGCGCCCGTTCGGTGGGAATACGAGAACCTGCCTTACTGGGGCGGCGAAGTCGATGTGTGCATCAATGCGTGGACACTGTCGAACGGCCTCTGGCTGGGTGCCGATGTCGACGGGCTCGTCGACTGGTTCCTCGACCACCAGCTCGATGACGGCGGATGGAACTGCGAATGGGTCGACGGCGCGAAGGTGTCCTCCTTCCATTCCACCCTCAACGCCCTCGTCGCGCTCCTCGATTACCAAAAGTCCGCCGGTGACAGCGCACGCGTAGCTCAGGCCCGGGCCGGGGGAGAGGAATACCTGCTCGTCCGAGACCTGTTCCGCCGCCGAGGCACCGGCGAACCCTTCGACGAACGTGCCCTGGCGCTGTTCTGCCCCAGACGGTGGTTCTACGGGATCCTGCCGGCACTCGATTACTTCCGAGAAGCGGCACGAACCGATTGCACCGATCCGGATCCGCGCATGCGCGAAGCCGTTGAGATGATCCGGTCTCGCCGAGGAGCGGACGGACGCTGGCAACAGGAGCACCGCCTCGGCGGGCAAGTCTGGTTCCATGTCGACGCACCCGTCGGCGAACCCTCGAAATGGGTGACGCTGCAAGCCCAGCGGATCCTCGACTGGTGGGATGCCTCCGCCACCGCCCAAGGCGGCGATTGAGCCCACGAATGTCTTACCGGAGGTCGAATTCCCTGCCGCGGTTCTCGGCCGGTCGGGGCCCACGGATCCAGCGGTCCGCCTCGGCGATGGCGACATCATTGATGCTTGCTTCACGGCGTGCCATCAGCCCCTGAGCATCGAACTCCCACAACTCGTTTCCATAGCTGCGCCACCACTGACCGCCGGCATCGTGCCATTCGTATTGGAAGCGGACGGCAATGCGGTTGTCATCGAATGCCCACAGATTCTTGCGCAGCGCGTAGTCGAGTTCGCGGTCCCATTTGCGGGTGAGGAACGCAAGGATCTCATCGCGGCCGGTAATGAACTCATCGCGATTGCGCCACACCGAATCCACGGTGTAGGCCGCGGCGACTGTCTGCGGACTGCGAGTGTTCCACGCATCCTCGGCGCCCTGGACCTTCTGCGCGGCGGAGTCCCGATCGAACGGCGGCAATGGGGGACGGTGCTCAGTCATGAGGGGTCCTTCCCGGCCGCGTCCGTGTCTGCCTGTCTGGAGGCGTGCCTGCGGCCTGGCCCTTCATGCTACTCGGTGCCAACCGCGGCGGGAAGGTCGATGCGCAGCCGCGGCACAGAGACCCCATCCCCGCCGAGTGACGGGGACGGGGTTGCGTCGGGGTGGTGCCTGCTGGAATCTGACCGAGTCAGTCCTTGAAGTCGAAGTCTTCCTTGTCGATGCCGGGGAACATGAGTTCGTACTTGATCATCTGACCTTTGTGGTCGACGATCTTCACCGTCCCGAAGTACTTCCGCTCGCCCTTGTAAGCCTCTTTGTCCTTGACGGTGACCTGGCAGGACTTGAATCCGTACCACTCTCGGAGCTCCATATCGGAGTCGCACTTGGCTTCTTTGAGCTTCAGCTCGAGCTTGTTCTCGAACAGATCGACGAGGTCAGCTTCGATCGACGAAGCGGGCACGGTGCCGTTGCCGTCCTTGTCGATCTTCATCCCGTCGTCACTGGCCCAGTTTGTCGTCTTCGCAGCGTCGGCGAACGGATCGGTCGATTCGGTGTCGGTCGGCTCCGCCTCGGCGGGTTCGGAACCCGGCGATTCCGCCGGTGTCGTCTCGACTGACCCTCCGCCGAATCCGCCTTCGGGAGACTCGGCGGCTTCGGACTGTGTGTCTTCGGTCGGCTTGTCGGCACCGGGCCCGCCGCAGGCGGCCAGGGACAGGGCGAGGGCAGTTCCTGCGGCCGCGGTCAGCAGGCGGGGCATCAGATAAGTCCGACGAGTCGGTGTCATGGTCTCTCTCCTTCGCACGAACTGCGATCACAGAAGTTGTCAATACGTGAATGATTCTGCCATGGCCGTCAGCCTGCCGATGCGGCTGAGTGTGCGGATCCGGCGACAGCTGTGCCGATTCGGACACACGGAACCTGCGGAAGTGCCGGAACGCGGCCGACGAGACAGGCCGACGAGACAGGCCGACCGGTTGTGCGGCAGGCATCAGTCACCGTCAGCGTCGCACTGCACCGTTGCACCGAGGTGGTATGCCGCTGATGGTGACTGATGGTTCGGTACGTCGAGGAGAAGAGCCCACCGGCTCGGGGCGATTCGGTGTCGGCCGTTACCCGACTGCCGGGGCGGTCGTGTTGACGGCCTTCGCCATGGCCTCGAAGGCGCGGATCGTGGGGAACAGCTTCGTCGCATCCTGCGGCAGCCCCCAGCTGGAGAACTTGACGCCGACGATGTTCGCCCCTGGGTTCATGTAGATCATCTGGCCGTGGATGCCCAGGGCCAGGAACGCGTGGGAATCGGGGAACGGGAACCAGAACTGATTGTGATAGGCCCCGCCTGGCATCCGATTGTCGCCGGGTCCTTCGGCAAAGGCCCGCCGCACCTCCGCCGAGGTCGTCAGGGTGTCGCCGATCCACGTCGTCGGTGCGACCTGCTGGCCGGTCAGCGATTGGCCGCGATTGGCGTAGACGTAACCGAACCGAGCGAGGTCGCGCAGAGTGGTGTTGATGCCGCCGTCGAACATTCCGACGCCGTATTGGTCGGTGGCGATGAGCGCATCCTGCTCCGCGCCGATGTGCGACCACAGCACCCGCGACATCAGCGACTGCATGCTCTCTCCGGCAATCTTCTCGCACACCCAGCCGAGCACATCGGTCTCACACGAGCGGTATTCGAAAACGCCGCCGTGTTCGGACTTCGCCTCTAAGGTGGTGAGGAACTCGTACATTCCGATGCCCGGGTTCTCGCGCTTGGCCTCGGTCCAGCCGATCGACTCCTCGATCTGTCTGACCTCGGACTTCGGATCGAGGTAGTCCTCGGAGAACCGGATGCCCGAACGCATATCGAGGATGTGGCGCACCGTGGCTCCGGCATAGCCGGACTTCGCGAGTTCGGGAACGTAGTCGGTGACCAGGCGGTTCGGGTCGAGGTCGCCGGAGCCGACGAGCACGCCGGCGACCGTTCCGACCAGCGACTTCGATACCGACATGAGCAGATGTTCGGTGCCCGGCGTCATCCCGCCGAAGTACTCCTCGGCGAGCACTGTCCCGTTGTGCATGAGCAGCCACGCGTCCGTATCCGAAGCTTCGATGACGCTGCGGACGCTGCGCGCCTCGGAGTGCTCGGTCGCCGGTATCTCGACCTCACCGAGGTCCTGCAGGTCGGCCGGGAGTTCGGCCACCGGCCCGGTCCCGCGCGAGATCGGCGTCGTGGGCAGAACCTCTTTCACGTTCTGGAATGACCACCGAACATTGCCGGGTTCCTGCCAGTTGTCCCGATCGACGCCCGCGGAAGGGTCCACGCCCAGCGGCGGCGCGACCGCAGCGGGATCACCGCCGGCGGCGGCCGCGACATCGACGGACGGGTCGGCGATGGGCGGAGTGCCGACCCCCGCCGAGGAGGGGGTGGGCGTGGCGTTGTCCGGTGACGGTTCGGTCACGGTGCACCTTTCGGTCGGTTCGGAATGTTGCGCATCCAGGGCAGGCAGGAACCCCGCCGCATCAACTGTGACGAGGCTACCACCGGGGATCCGCCGCTCAGTCGCCCTTCGCACCGGGCCCGCCGAGGGCCGGTGCCGGGTCCTCCGCGGCGACCGGGACGCCGGCATACATGGCGCGGATCGAATCGATGAAGTGCTTGGCCCTGATGCTCAGCGAATCGGGTCCGCCCACATTGGTCTGCAGCGGGTTCTTCGTCACCAGCACTCCGAGGTCGGCGCCTTTCCACCGGTAGTCGCCGGCGCCGAAGATGCGCAGGAAGAACACTTCGTTGCCGTTCTGCAGCGGATGCCAGTCCAAGGCCGCCCGCTTATAGGTCAGCGTCCCGTACTGGTCGAGGTAGTACTGACCGGTCAGCGGCGAATGCGTGATGTATTCGGTGATCGGAGCCGTCTCCTTGATGATCATCTGGCTCCACTCGTCCGCACCGGAGAGCTCCTCCCACCGTTCGTTGATCTCGTTGACGTCGAGGTCGAATTCGACATCGAGGTACTCGAGCAGGTGGAACAGGAACAGCGGCACATCGGCGTAGGCACCGGCGGTGACGTTCGTGATCGCCGAGGCGCCGGAGATACGCGGATTGAGCTCACCGAGGTAGCAGACGTCGCTGTCGAGGTCGACGAGGACATCGACTTCGAAGAACCCGCGATAGCCGCGTTTGCGCAGACCCTCACCCATTCGCCGAACGAGGTCGCGGGTCTGGGCCCGCTGTTGGGCGGTGAGGACGTCGGGCTTCATCTCGTTGCCGCACCATCCTCCCTTGTAGGGAGTGAGTTCGGCGAAACCGGCGAGCTCGGTCAGATACGGACCGACGACGACACCGCTGGAGGTGATGACCGCCTCGACGGCGACCGGAGTGTTGTTGATCCGCTTCATCACCTTGAGCTGCTCGCCGATGATGTCGTCCTTATGCTTCTCCCAGTCAGCGGGTCCGGAGATGAAGAACGTCGTCTTCCCCGAATCGCCGTAAGGAGTCTGTACGACCAGGTCGGTGCCCAGCCCCTCCTCAGCGGCCCGCTTGTTGAGCTCTTCGTACGCCTCAGCTGTGGTCAGCACGTTGGGGACGGAGAAGGCGCCGGCCTCGTTGCCGAGCTTCGTCGTCTCGATCTTCGAATCGAGCTGATTGCGCAGAGCCGCCGACGGCAGGATGAGATCGTAGCCGAGCTCGCGGCAGATCCGTTCGGTCTCCTCATCGAAGAAGACCATCGCCACCTTCACCCGCTCCCCGTGGGGAACGCTGCGCGTCATATGCGCGCGCACTTCGGCATTGAGCAGCAGCCAGTTGTTGATCGCCTCACCCGAGTCGAACTCGACATAGGGCTTGTAGCGGGGGGAGAACACCCGCGGGTGCGCGCCGTCCCACCCGTCGTAGTACGTGATGTAGGAGAAGTTGCGCACCCACCGGTCGAGACCGAGGAGGTTGAACGGGGTGGCCCCGACGAAGTAGATCGGAGTCTGATTCGTCCGGAAGAAGTGACGCACTTCGGAGACGTTGCGCAGTGGGCGGCGGATCTGGACACGGTCGGCTTCTTTGCCTGTGTAGGCGGCGTCGGTGGCGACTGTGACCTCGACCTGCGGCTCGGCGTCCTCGTGCACGGTCGGCTCAGAGCTCGCGACGGCAGCGACTGCAGGGGGTGCAGCAGGCGTCGCGGCGGCCGGTCCGGCGGCCGCTGGAGAGCCTGGTCCGGGAGCATGCGGAGAGGGAACGGCGACTGCGTCCTTGACTCGGGCACCGGAATTCGCTTTCTGCGACTCAGGGATCGCTGGGCCTGCGCTGGGGGATTCGTCGGTCATCGCACTACTCCTTAGCAAACGTGATGTGGATAACATATACCAGTTTCGTAGTCCTGGGCCCGATGGTGCGGCAATTGTGTGAATCGGACGCGAACGAGCGGCCGAATGTTCGCCGATGAGCGTCGCGGCAGGCCTGTGCCTTAGGCTGGTGTCGATACTGACCACAGTGGAAGAGAGAGCGCATATGCCGGTGAATACCGAGAAGCAGGGGGCCTCGTTCTCCCTGCCGCAGCCCTATGAAGTCTCGCGGGAGGCGGTCGCGGAATTCGGGCTCGCCACCGGGGCCAAGGCCGAATACCATTTCGACACCGAGGCGGCCACCTCACTGGGCTACCGCGACGTCGTCGCTCCGACGACCTTCGCCGTGATCATCGCGCAGAAGTCCGAGGCGGCCTACATCTCCGATCCCGATTCGGGCATCGACTTTTCGAAGGTCGTCCACGGCTCCGAGCAGTTCTCCTTCACCCGCCCCATCGTCGCCGGCGACGTGCTCTCCGCCGTCACCCATGTCGACGGTGTCCGTTCCGCGGGCGACAACGCCATGATCACCACCCGCACCGAGATCACCGACGCCGCCGAACAGCCCGTCGTCACCGTGACCTCGACCATTGTCGTGAGAGGAGACGGAGAATGAATCCCATCGACTTCTCCGCGCTGACCATCGGAGACACTGTCGTGGAGTCCGAGATCCCACTGTCTCGGGCCACGCTCATCGACTACGCCGCGGCCTCGGGCGACCACAACCCGATCCACTGGAACGAACGCTTCGCCCGCGAGGTCGGACTTGACGGAGTCATCGCCCACGGCATGCTCTCCATGGCCGTCGTCATCGCCCCTCTCGTCGAATGGCTCGGCGACCCCGGTGCGATCGTGGACTACCGGACGCGCTTCTCCGCTCCGGTGCCCGTCCCCGACGCCGAGACCGGGTCGCCGGCGACCCCGACGACCGCGCTGAAGATGACCGCCACCGTTGGAGCGGTCGACGCCGCCGTCGGCACCGCCCGCATCGACATCGCCGTGAAGTCCGGCGAAGCCGATGTCCTCAGCCGCACCCAGGTTCGGATCTCCCGGTGACCGAAGCCGTGAATGAGGATCTCTCGACATTCACCACCTTCCGCCTCGGCGGTCCGGCCGAGCATGTGACCATCGCGGAGATCCGCGAGGAGCTGCTCGACTTCTGTCACGCCCACCCGCTGGAGCTGACCGGCGACGACCGTTCCGACGTCCTCTTCATCGGGGGCGGGTCGAACCTGCTCATCTCCGATGACGGGTTCGACGGTGCCGTGTGCGTCGTGCGCACCACCGGGGTGACGACGACCGAGACCACGAGCACCGATACACAGGTCACTGCCGAGGCGGGGGAGGACTGGGATGCATTCGTCGCCCACACCCTCGACCTCGGTCTGTCCGGGCTCGAAGCGCTCTCCGGCATCCCCGGCTCGGTCGGGGCGACCCCGATCCAGAACGTCGGGGCCTACGGCACCGAGGTCGGTGAGCTCATCACCTCCGTCGAGGTCTTCGACCGTGTGGCCGGGCAGATCCGTCGTCTCAGCGCCGTCGAACTCGAATTCGGCTATCGCACCTCGGCGCTCAAACGCGCGCAGGCCGCGGTCGGAACCCCCCAGTTCGTCGTGCTGTCGGTGACCTTCGATCTCCAGCACAGCGAACTCTCCCTGCCCGTGCGCTACGCCCAACTCGCGTCCGCACTCGACGTCGAGATCGGCACCCGCGTTGCGGCGGCCCTCGTGCGCGACAGCGTCATCGCGCTGCGTCGGTCGAAAGGCATGGTCCTCGACGGGGACGATCACGATTCCTGGTCGGCCGGCTCCTTCTTCACCAACCCGATCGTCGACGACCCCGAGATCCTGCCGGCGGAAGCCCCGCGCTACCCGGTGACCGATCCGCTCAGCGGGGCGAAGATCGAAGGGAAGACGAAGACCTCGGCGGCCTGGCTGATCGAACACGCCGGGTTCGCCAAGGGCTTCAGCATCGGTGACGGACACGCCGCCTTGTCGAACAAGCACACCCTGGCGCTGACGAATCGAGGACACGCGAGGACGGCCGATGTGATCGATCTCGCCCGCACCGTCGTCGACGGAGTCGCGGACGCCTTCGGCATCACGCTCGAACCGGAGCCGACATTCATCGGCTGTTCGCTGGACCGCTGAGACCAGCCGTGGGCAGCCAGCACCTTCTTTAGACTGGTGGACGTGTCTTCACGTCGCAGAACCATCACTCTCATCATCACCCTGGCCGCGGTCGGTCTCCTGACCCTGCCGTGGGCGCTGTTCACCTCGCGGGCCGATCTCACCTTCGGTCCCCACGAAGCGCAGTACCAGGTCACCGCGGACTCCCGGCTGACCGTCGACTTCGGTCCTCTGGGGAAGCTGCTCGTCCCGGCCGAGGACTACATCCCGCTCGGCCTCGGGCTGCGGGTCTCCATCGGCGAGATCCCGGTCTCCGGTGATGCCAGTGATGAGCAGCGACCCGCCGCAGACCCCGACGCGGTCGACGATCCCGGTGGAGGAACGGTCGACGCCCTCGGCGGTGACGTGGCCTCCTACGCCTCGCTCTTCTCCGCCCCGCAGGCCCAGGTCGACCAGATCGTCCACGGACTCAGCCAAGCGATCCTCATCCGCTGGGCTCTGGCGGTCTGTGTGATCACCGGCGGGCTCGTCGGTCTCGCCGCCTTCCTCGGCCCGCGGCGCGTAGAGGCCATCTCGCGCGCCTTCGTCGGCAAGGAGCTCCTCGGCATCGGCCTGGTCGTCGTCCTCGTCCTCGCCGGTCTCGGCACCGTCGTGTTCAATCGGCCGAAGCCGATCTCGGCGGACCCGGCTTTCGACGGCACGCCCTTGGCCGGATCTCAGGTCACGGGCCGCCTCGGCGGGATCATCGACACCGCGGTCACCGCGGTGCAGGACTTCGCCGACGACAACGATGCGTTCTACGACAAGGTGCTCACGACCCTGCGCGCCGAATGGGATCAGCGGCCGATCTCGGGCAACTGGACGGACAGGGGCATGGTCCCGCCCGCCGGAATCGGAGGTCCGGGGGGAGAGGACGGGGACTCCGCCTCAGGGGCGGACGAGGATGCGGGCGTGACGACCTTCGTCTTCGCCTCCGACATCCACTGCAATATCGGTATGGCGCGCGTCGTCGGAGCCGTCGCCGGAATGAGCGGCGCCGATGCCTATATCGACGGCGGGGACGTCTCCATGACCGGCACGTCGGCTGAGAACTACTGCCTCGACGTGCTCGACGATGAGCTGCCTGAGAAGCTTCCGCGCATGATCGTCAAGGGCAACCACGACTCCGTGGAGACGACCAGGCATGCGAAGTCGACCGGGTGGAAGGTGCTCGAGGACTCGACGGCCGAGATGGGCGGGGTCACCTTCTTCGGAGCCGCGGATCCGCGTCGGACCGTCTTCGGCTCCGGACCGCAGCTCGAAACGGAGCTCACCGTCGACCAATACGCTCAGCGACTGCGTGATGAAGCGTGCGCGACCGACTTCGACATCATGCTCGTCCACGACCCGGCAGTCGGTGCCCCGGCGCTGCGTTCGGGGTGTGCCGACTACGCTCTGAGCGGACATTGGCACCGGCGAGTGGGCCCGGAGACCTCCGGTTCGGGGGTCCGCTACGTGAGCTCGACAACGGGCGGAGCGCTGGCGAATGCGCTCACCCCGGGCCCGCTGCGCATGGACGCGGAACTGAGCATCATCCGCGTGGACAACCGGACCAAACGACCCATTGACATGCAGCTGATCACGGTCAACCCCAAACAGGAAGTCCGCATCGATCCGTGGGTGCGCTTCCCCGAACCCCTGCCGCTCGCGGCTCAGCCACCGGCCGAGGAACCGGGTGAATGAGCGGGTGCCGGCACGCCTGAGGAACCATCCGGATGCTCGGTTCGACGAACGGCGGTCGGGCACGGTATGCTCGTTTCTCGTGGTCGGACACCACAGAGATCCGCACGGAACTCATCGTCCGGCCGAAGGGGTGTGGCGCAATTGGTAGCGCAACGGTCTCCAAAACCGTAGGTTGCAGGTTCGAGTCCTGTCACCCCTGCGCAGTTGACTCTGCCGAAGTCTCATCGGCCAGGCGCCGTCCTCGACCGGCATGAACAATTGTGAAGCCCCAACGAAACCGACCGAGTGAGGATGTGTGAGCGACACACCGGCAAAGAAGACTGGCAGCGCACCCAGCAGTGCCTCCGGTCCTAAGAAGCTCGGGTTCTTCGGACGAATCCTGCAGTTCTTCCGCGAGGTCGTGGCCGAACTCAAGAAGGTCGTCACCCCGACACGGAAACAGCTGGTCAACTACACGTTGGTCGTCCTGGGGTTCATTCTGTTCATGATGCTCCTCGTCACGGTCCTCGACCTGGTGTTCGGCAAGCTCGTCGGATTCGTCTTCGGCGGAACACCGCTGTGGCCTTTGTGGTGACTCGCTGTTCGCAGCGACGCACCTTATGCTGAACCTTCACTCCCATCCGGGAATCACAACACGCGAAGCGAGGAATTGATCGGTGTCGGATACCAACTCACCTGAGCAGGAGACCCCTGAGACCCAGGACGTCACTCCCGAAGAGTCGGGTGCCGCTGTGGTGCCCGAAACCGAAGCTTCGGACGTCGAGGCTGTCGCCGCCGATGACGCGGACGTCGAAACTGCTGACGACGAGCAGACCGCCGAGGCCGACCAGGCCGAATCCTCCGAAGACAGCGATGCTGCCGAAGCCGCTGCCGACGAAGTCGATCCTGCCGAGGAGTTCAAGGCCGAGCTGCGCATGCAGGAAGGTGACTGGTACGTCATCCACTCCTACGCCGGCTACGAGAACCGCGTGAAGCAGAACCTCGAGAACCGCACCATCAGCCTCAACCTCGAAGAGTACATCTTCGAATCGCAGGTGCCGATGGAAGACGTCGTCGAGATCAAGAACGGACAGCGCAAGCAGGTTCGCCGCGTGCGCATTCCCGGCTATGTGCTCGTCCGTATGGAGCTGACCGACGAGTCGTGGGGCGCCGTGCGCCATACCCCGGGTGTGACCGGATTCGTCGGCAACGCCTACGACCCGACCCCGCTGTCGATCGACGAGGTCTTCTCGATGCTCGCCCCGGTCTTCGAAGAGCGCCAGGCCGAAGCCGCCGCCGCTGAAGGTCCGGCCGCCGAAGCCGCTGCGAAGTCCGCCCCGATCACCGAGGTGGAGTTCGAGGTCGGCGAGTCCGTGCTCGTCAAGGAAGGCTCCTTCGAGGGCCACCCCGCCACGATCCAGGAGATCCGTCCCGAATCGCAGAAGCTCACCGTGCTGCTGTCGATCTTCGAACGCGACGTCCCCGTCGAGCTCGGCTTCGACCAGGTCGCGAAGCTGTGACATTGCACTTCTGAGCCGATCGTGCAGCCGCGCAGCGGCGGCGATCGCCGACGCAGGGGCCCGGATGATTCCGGGCCCCTGCGTCGTCTCCGGGGGCGCTGATGCAGCGGTCGTGTCCGCGGGGGAGGGGGCGGCCGCCTCGGCGATGGTGGCGTGCGGTGATCCGCCTCACGGGCATTTGCTCCCGGGACTGCCCGCATGGAATACTGGTGTGGTTTGATTGCGGCCCTTATCGGATGGTCGCCGTCGAACGATGTGCTGTATATGTCTGGCACATCGAAACTTCAAGATTAAGGACCGTACATGCCTCCCAAGAAAAAGGTAGCCGGCCTCGTCAAGCTCCAGATTCAGGCAGGTGCCGCTAACCCGGCTCCTCCGATCGGTCCGGCGCTTGCCCAGCACGGCGTCAACATCATGGAATTCTGCAAGGCCTACAACGCCGCCACAGAATCCCAGCGTGGAAACATCGTTCCCGTCGAGATCACCGTGTTCGAAGACCGTTCGTTCACCTTCGTTCTCAAGACCCCGCCGGCCGCTGAACTCATCAAGAAGGCCGCTGGAGTCAAGTCGGGTTCGGCCACTCCGCACACCGTCAAGGTTGCTCACCTGAGCGCCGACCAGGTGCGTGAGATCGCCACCACGAAGATGCCCGACCTGAACGCCAACACCCTGGAACAGGCCGACCGCATCGTTGCCGGAACCGCGCGTTCCATGGGCGTCACCACCGACATCGAGGTCTGAAGACCTCACCTCACACAGTGGCAGGGCCTGCGCAGCCCACACCACGACTGCAAGGAGCAAAGCAGATGGCAAAGCGTTCAAAGGCCTATCAGGCCGCGGCTGAGAAGATCGCCGCAGATGTGAACTACGAACCGGCTCAGGCAATCGCCCTGGCTAAAGAGACCACCGTGGCGAAGTACGACGCTACGGTCGAGGTCGCCCTCCGCCTCGGGGTTGACCCCCGCAAGGCGGATCAGATGGTGCGCGGCACCGTCAACCTTCCGCATGGTACCGGTAAGACCGCCCGGGTCCTGGTGTTCGCTGCCGGCGACCGTGCAGAAGCTGCCCGTGAAGCAGGTGCTGACTTCGTCGGCTCCGATGACCTGCTGGAGAAGGTGGCCGGAGGGTTCACCGACTTCGATGCCGCTGTTGCGACCCCTGACATGATGGGCAAGGTCGGTCGTCTCGGTAAGGTGCTGGGTCCCCGTGGCCTGATGCCGAACCCGAAGACCGGAACCGTGACCATGGATGTCGCGAAGGCCGTGACCGACATCAAGGGCGGAAAGATCGAATTCCGCGTCGACAAGCACTCGAACCTGCACTTCATCATCGGAAAGGTCTCCTTCTCCGAGGAAGCACTGCAGGCGAACTTCGATGCCGCGGTCGACGAGATCCTGCGACTGAAGCCGTCCTCCTCGAAGGGCCGCTACATCAGCAAGGCTACGATCACGACCTCGAACGGCCCCGCCGTTCCGGTCGATCACTCGGGCCTGCGCCTCTGATCGTCTGATCAGCGCGCTTGAGGGGCGGGAAGCGAGTTTTCGTTTCCCGCCCCTTCCCTTTCCCTCCCCCCTTGCTACCTGACGGCGGCCCAGCAACCTCGCGCGAGGTTGCTGGGCCGCCGTCAGGTAGCAAGGGGGGAGTCTCGGTGGGTGGGTGCGGTCTTGCCCGAATACAGGTTCGCGGTTAGATTATGAGCATTCGAGGCTCTCTTCCGATTACCGCCGATGGAGGTGGATCGTCCGCATGGATTCGACGCTTCTGCTCGAAGACGCGTATCAGCGCACCGTGCGTCGGGCCCATGAGCGCCTGGAGCCGCTGATACCCGGCCGACCGAGCGATGAGTCCCGGCTGCATGGTCATCTTCGCGGTGTGCGCACCTCAGTGCTCGAATCGTGGCATCGATCGCTCGACCGGCTGCGTGATCCCGCGGGTGCAAGGGTGCACGTGGCGTATGAAGCAGATCAGCTGACCGAGGTGAGACGTCGCCATCCTTTTCACGCGATCATGCCTCTGCTGCGATCGCATCTGCTCGAACCTGCGAAAGACTCGGGACTGCTGGCCGCGCTCGGTGATGAGCAGGGCCGTCTGCTGTGGATCGAAGGCGAGCGGAGCGTGCGCAATCGGGCTGAGACCATGGGCTTCGTCCCCGGAGCCGACTGGTCGGAGGAAGTCATGGGCACCTCGGCGCCGGGCCTGGCCCTGCAATCGGGAACTGCGGTGCAGATCAGCCGTGCCGAGCACTTCGCTCCCGACGTCCATTCCTGGAGCTGCAGCGCCGTCCCGGTGACGCATCCGCTGACCGGGCAGGTCATCGGCATCATCGACGTCACCGGCGGAGACGACGCCGTGTCCTCGATCGTGCTGCCGCTGCTCTCGTCGACGGCCAAGGCAGCCGCAGCCCGCCTGTCCGAGCTCTACACGCCGCAACAGGGACGAGACACCGGCACCGAGGCGGCTGGAACAGAGCTGACCGTCCTCGGTGCGGGGCCCGCCCTGCACTCACCCGGCCGGGCGGAAGTCGCCCTGACCCGGCGTCATGCCGAGATCCTGCTTCTGCTCCACCGATTCCCCGACGGGATCAGCGGATCAGGACTCGTCGAAAGACTGTGGCCGGTCGGCGGCAGCGAAGTCACCGTGCGGGCGGAGATCACCCGGCTGCGCAGGGCCATCGACGGAGTCGAGCATCTGAGCATCGAGGCGCGTCCCTACCGGTTGCGCGGGCAACTGGGCTCCGACCTCGAGCGCACTCTCCAGGCGCTGTCCCGGGGCGACATCGATACAGCGCTGGAGTTCTATCGGGGGAGTGTGCTGCCGGATTCGGACGCTCCGGGCGTACGCGAGATCGGCGCGGAGGTCGATGCGCTCATGCGCGAGACCCTTCTTCAGGACGGGACTTGGCAGCAGCTTTGGCGCTATTCCGAACTTCCGGACTTCCGCGGGGACAACGAGATCCTCATGGCTGTCCTGAGGCTGGCGCCTCCGGATGCTGCCGAGCGCAACTCGGCCGTAGTGCGGTTGGAATCCCTCGGGCACTGACGTCCTCAGGCGCTGACTTCAGGGAGAGTCGCGGGTCGATGAGCTTCTTGCCGCAGGGGTGCGGGAGGGGGCGGGAACCGATGACCCGACCGCTCACAGGCTGTGATGCAACCCCTATGCAACGTTGCCTTCAGTAGCGTCATTCTCACACGGAGAACATCCGGTGAAAGCAGACGCATCAAAGGAGTTGCAATGACTGTCTACGCACAGCCTGGTCAGGACGGATCGCTCGTCACATTCAAGTCCCGCTACGAGAACTTCATCGGGGGCCAGTGGGTGCCGCCGGTCAACGGGAACTACTTCGACAACCCCAGTCCCGTGACCGGCCAGGTATTCACCGAGATCCCGGCCAGCACCGCCGAGGACATCGAGCTTGCTCTCGACGCTGCGCACAAAGCCGCGCCGGCCTGGGGTAAGACCTCGGTCGCCGAGCGGGCGAACATCCTCAACAAGATCGCAGACCGCATCGAGGAGAACCTCGAGACGCTCGCCGTCGCTGAAACCTGGGACAACGGCAAGGCGATCCGCGAACCCCTCAACGCGGACCTGCCCCTGGCCGTCGATCACTTCCGCTATTTCGCCGGGGCCATTCGCGCTCAAGAAGGTGGGCTGTCGCAGATCGACGAGGACACCGTGGCCTACCACTTCCACGAACCGCTCGGCGTCGTCGGACAGATCATTCCCTGGAACTTCCCGATCCTCATGGGAGTGTGGAAGCTGGCACCTGCCCTGGCGGCAGGAAACGCCGTCGTCCTCAAACCCGCGGAGCAGACGCCGGCCTCGATTCTCGTGCTCGTCGAACTCATCGCAGACCTGCTGCCCGAGGGTGTGCTCAACGTCGTCAACGGCTTCGGCCTCGAGGCCGGAAAGCCCTTGGCCTCGAACAAGCGGATCTCGAAGATCGCGTTCACCGGTGAGACGACGACGGGCCGTCTGATCATGCAGTACGCCTCGCAGAACATCATTCCGGTGACTCTGGAGCTCGGCGGCAAGTCGCCGAACATCTTCTTCGAAGACGTGTTGGCCAAGAACGATGCGTTCGCGGACAAGGCCCAGGAGGGCTTCACCATGTTCGCGCTCAATCAGGGCGAGGTGTGCACCTGCCCGTCGCGTGCACTGATCCAGGATTCGATCGCCGACCCGTTCCTCGAGGCGGCCGTCGCCAGGACGCAGAAGATCGTTCAGGGCAACCCGCTCGACACGGAGACGATGATGGGTGCGCAGGCCTCAAACGATCAGTTCGAGAAGATCATGTCGTACCTGGACATCGGGCGGCAGGAAGGCGCCGAAGTACTCACCGGCGGCGGCAAGGCCGAGCTCGACGGAGATCTGGCCGGCGGCTTCTATGTCCAGCCGACGATCTTCAAGGGCACGAACAGGATGCGCATCTTCCAAGAGGAGATCTTCGGTCCCGTCGTCTCGGTGGCGACTTTCTCCGACTACGACGATGCTCTGACCACCGCCAATGACACTCTGTACGGCCTCGGTGCCGGAGTCTGGTCTCGGGACGGCAACACCGCCTACCGGGCCGGTCGCGACATTCAGGCCGGACGTGTGTGGGTGAATAACTATCACGCCTACCCGGCCCACGCGGCCTTCGGCGGGTACAAGGCTTCGGGCATCGGGCGTGAGAACCACAAGATGATGCTCGACCACTACCAGCAGACGAAGAACCTGCTCGTCAGCTACTCGGAGAACGCGCAAGGCTTCTTCTGATCCAATTGCTACCCGACGGCGGTCCAGATACCTCGCGCTAGGTTGCTGCGCCGCCGTCGGATGCTTCCACCACAGATCCAAACCCCGTTGTCACATGTATTCACGTCATCACAAAGGAGCGAATGATGTCCGAAATGAAAGCTGCAATGGTCAAAAGCCTGGGACAGGAACTTGTCGTAGGTGACAGCCCGATTCCCGCGCCCGGTCCCGGTCAGGCACTGGTCAAACTCATCGCCTCCGGCGTCTGCCACACCGATCTCCATGCCGCTCATGGAGATTGGCCGGTCAAACCGAAGGTCCCGCTCATCCCCGGCCACGAAGGAGTCGGCATCGTCGAGCAGGTCGGTGAAGGCGTCACCGAGGTCGAAGTCGGCCAGATGATCGGCAACGCCTGGCTGTGGAGCGCCTGCGGAACCTGCGAGCATTGCCGTCAGGGGTGGGAGACGCTCTGCGAGCAGCAGGTCAACGGCGGCTACGGAGTCGACGGATCCTTCGGCGAGTACATGCTCGTCGATACGAAGTTCGCCGCGGTCATTCCGGACGGTGCCGACCCCTACGAGATCGCGCCGGTTCTGTGTGCGGGAGTCACCGTGTACAAGGGACTCAAACGCACCGAAGTCAATCCCGGCCAGTGGGTCGTCATCTCCGGCATCGGTGGACTCGGCCACATCGCTGTCCAGTACGCGGTGGCCATGGGCATGCGTGTCGTCGCGGTCGACGTCGCCGAGGACAAGTTGGCTCTGGCGAAGAAGCACGGAGCGGAGATCACCGTCAATGCCTTCGCCGAAGACCCTGCCGAGATCATTCAGGAGAAGATCGGAGGATCCCATGGAGTCCTCGTCACCGCGGTCCACCCTGCGGCGTTCGGTCAGGCGATCGGTATGACCCGCCGAGGCGGCACCATCGTCTTCAACGGTCTGCCGCCAGGTGATTTCCCGGCCCCGATCTTCGACATCGTGCTCAAGGGCCTGACGATCCGCGGTTCGATCGTCGGCACTCGTCAGGACATGGTCGAAGCGCTCGAGTTCTACGCTGCCGGCAAGATCCACCCGACCTTCTCGAAGAGGCCGCTGGATGACATCAATGCGATCTTCGACGAGATGATCCACGGGAAGATCGACGGCCGCGTCGTCATCGAGTACTGACGGGCCAGGTTACCCAGAGAACTCCCTGACGGCGGCGCAGCAACCTCGCGCGAGGTTGCTGCGCCGCCGTCAGGTGGTGTGAGGGGGATCTCTGGGGGCGATTGGACTTGTTGCGAAAGACTTCGTTACACTGAAAACACCCAAGACCGTCGGTCTCTGTGGAACCACCAGGATTCACCATCGAATCTCGGTGTCTGCAGGCGAAGACTCCCAGAGAGTGACCCACGCAGGTGAGCTCGAGATTCTTCCGTTCGATTCCTTCCGGAATCCTACGGCCAAGCGTTTCACGCCTTCCTGCGTGAAGCGCTTTTTCTGTTGTCGGGACAGACCGGACGACTTATGAAAGGAACACCATGGCGAGGCCAGACAAGGCAGCCGCAGTCGAGGAGATCAAACAGCAGTTTGAGAACTCCGACGCTGTGTTGCTGACCGAGTACCGCGGTCTCACCGTCGCGCAGCTGAAAGAACTGCGCGTTTCTCTCGGTGAGAACGTCAGCTACGCCGTGGTAAAGAACACGCTGACCAAGATTGCAGCCAAGGAAGCCGGGATCACCGGTCTCGATGAGCACCTCAATGGGCCCACCGCGATCGCGTTCGTCAACGGCGAACCCCCTGAGGCTGCCAAGGCTCTGCGTAACTTTGCCAAGGCGAACGACAAGCTCGTGGTGAAGGGCGGCTACTACGATGGAGCCGCACTCAGCCCCGAACAGGTCAACCAGCTCGCCGACCTCGAATCCCGCGAAGTGCTGCTTGCAAAGGCAGCTGGTGCTATGAAGGCAAGCCTCCACCAGGCGGCTTACCTCTTCACCGCTCCGCTGGTCAAGGCCGTGCGCACTGTCGATGCACTCCGCGAGAAGCAGGACGACGCTCCTGCTTCCGACGCCTGAGCATCACCCCCAACCAACCCGGTCACACACCGTGACCATCACAGGAAGGACTAGCCACCATGGCTAAGCTCACCACCGACGAGCTCCTCGAAGCTTTCAAGGAGCTCACGCTCATCGAACTGTCCGAGTTCGTCAAGAAGTTCGAAGAAGAGTTCGACGTTGAGGCTGCCGCTCCGGCCGCCGCTGTCGCCGTCGCCCCTGCCGCCGGAGGCGGAGAGGAGGCTGCTGAAGAGCAGACCGAATTCGACGTCGTCCTCGAAGCAGCCGGCGAGAAGAAGGTTCCCGTCATCAAGGAAGTCCGTGGGCTCACCTCCCTCGGACTCAAGGAAGCCAAGGACCTCGTCGACGGAGCTCCCAAGGCCGTCCTCGAAGGCGCTTCGAAGGAAGACGCAGAGAAGGCCAAGGAGGTCCTCGAGGCCGCCGGTGCCACCGTCACCCTCAAGTGACTCTGTGCTGATTGCGGCCAGTGCCGCATTCTGAAGAACCCCACAGCATCAGCTGTGGGGTTCTTTGCGTCTTCACCCGTTCGGTCCCAGCCAGCCCCGGGCTGAGCGTGCGGCGTTCGAGGCTGCGGAAGAGGTGGGGCACGAGACCTCAGGAGAGGCTGAACTCCAACGGAACTCGGCGGTCATGATCCCCGGGCATCGTGCGGGCGGGCAGGGCCACCTCGGTGTCGTCCTGGTGAAGACGCATTCCATCGATGTCGCCGAGCTGACGCTGTACGAACCCGCGATCGACGGGCACGCCATGTCCGGGAATGAAGGTCGTCGCCTCCGGGAAGTCGAGGATCCGACGAAGGCTGTTCGCCCACTGACTGAGAGAGGAATCGGCGGCTGCCTGGGGAGGATCGCCCTCTTCGACGAGGTCGCCGACGAAGACGACACCCGACTCGGGCAGGCGGACGATGAGATCGGCTGTCGAATGGCCTCCGAGGACATGGAATTCCGCCCAACAGTCACCGAGATCGACGCCGCTGACATGCTGAGTGGACGAGTCGACCGCGGTGACGTCGACGAAGAGCTCGCTGGGATCGAGAGGCAGCTGTGAGGCGAAATCGGCGGTGGCGGGGTCGTGGCGCAGCGCATCGAGGGCAAGCCATGTGCTGGCCGCCTGATCCGTGGCGAAGGAGGACGAGGCGAAGGCTCGGTCGCCTCCCGCTTCGAGCAGCGCGGCGGCCCCGAAACAGTGGTCCCAATGATCGTGTGTGATGACCAGATCGGTTCGTGCCGGACCGCTGGTCTGCGCTTGCAGCTCTGCCGCCCGGGCGGCGAGGTGCCGGCCGGTGTCCGGACAGGGGCCGGCATCGACGATGAGGCTGCCGCTGCTGCCGGTGATGATCGCGCTGTTGACGGTCGCGGGATCGGTGCGAAGCACGCTGATAGTCGTCATACTATGAGTCTAGAGGGGACGAGCCTTGCTGCTGCGGGTGAGCTGAGGCACGTCGAGCACGACATCCGTCCTCCTCGGTGGCTAAGATCGCAGTCGGCGGCGACAACGCAGTCATCAGCTTCTGGGAACGAGGAGATCGATGGAGATCACGCATATTCGCTCCGGCACGCTGACCGACTCCGACGTCGACGGGCTCCTTGATGAGATCGTCGACTTCGATCGGAGGATCAATCGTGCCCTCGGGTTCGGTGAGGACTTCGACCCATTGCCCGGTTCGGTGCGCGGGAAACTCGTGCGCGCTGGCGAATTCACCTCTCATGAGATCTGGCTGGGCCGCGTCGACGGCAGACTCGTGGCGAAAGCGGGAGCCTATCTGAGCCTGTTCGACAACACCGACGTCGCCGATGTCTACATCGGCGTCCTGCCCGAACTGCGGCGGTCGGGCTTGGGCACCGAGCTGCTGACGGTCATGGAGCGGCAGCTGGCTGAAACCGGGAGGACACGACTGACTGCCTGGGCCGAAATCCCGGCAGCAGACTTCGACGCCGATCCGCGCAGACCTCGGATCGCCGCGGACGCCGGTACCGGCAGCCTTCCGGCCGAACGGGCCGAGGTCGTTTTCGCCCAAGGTCATGACTACCGCCTCCAGCAGGTCGAGCGATGCTCTGCTGCGGTCGTTCAGTGCAGTTCCGGCGGGGGAGTGGACTCGTTCAGGACCGAAGACGGATATGTCATCCGCACCTGGGCGGGACCGGTACCGGAGGAGCACATCGAGGCGATCGCGCTGCTTCACCAGAGGATGTCCACGGATGCTCCCGGAGCTGCCGACCTCCATGACGAGGAGACCTGGGATACCGCTCGAGTCCGGGCTCTCGAAGCGGACCGTGAATACACAGGAGGGCGCACGCACACGGCGTTGGCGCTCTTCGATGGCGAAGGGGTCGGCTTCACCGAGGTCGTGAGTTACACACAGCGTCCGCACGTGGCTTATCAGGGCGCCACTCTCGTGCTCAGCGAGCACCGTGGCCACGGGTTGGGAGCGCGACTGAAGATCGCCAATCATGAGGCGCTGTGTCAGTCCTCGCCGGTCGAGCGCGTCTACACGTGGAATGCGGCGGAGAACTCGTGGATGCTGGCCATCAACGATCAGGCCGGGTTCGAAACCGTGGGGTGGGTCGGTCTGTGGAAGAAGATTCTTGCATGACTTGACCAGATGCTATAAGGTTGATATTTGCATCGTTCTGCCTGTGGTGTGCCTTCATATAGCGGTGGGCACGTCATTTCCACTCAAGTGAACCACGTCGGTGCCGGGAGTCGAAATCTGACACACCCGGAAATTGCCGAAGGGAAGTCGAGTGGGCAGACGAGGTATCAGATGGTGAAGCACTCGGAAGGAACCAATTGGCCGCCGCCAACGACAACACCAGGACCGCTAATCCCCCCCAGAGAATTTCCTTCGCGAAGATTCGCGAACCTCTCGAGGTTCCCGATCTGCTCGGTCTGCAGACGGACAGCTTCGACTGGCTGATCGGATCGGAGGCGTGGCAGGACCGCGTCGCCGAAGCCATCGAGATCGGAGACGACTCCGTCGCAACCACCTCGGGACTCGAGGACATCTTCGAAGAGATCTCGCCGATCGAAGACTTCGGCGGATCCATGTCGCTGTCGTTCCGCGAGCACCGGTTCGAGGCTCCCAAGTACTCGATCGATGAGTGCAAGGAACGCGACATGACCTACTCGGCGCCGCTGTACGTCACCGCCGAGTTCATGAACAACAACACGGGCGAGATCAAGAGCCAGACCGTGTTCATGGGCGACTTCCCCCTCATGACCGACAAGGGCACGTTCATCGTCAACGGCACCGAACGCGTCGTCGTCTCCCAGCTCGTCCGGTCGCCCGGCGCCTACTTCGAATCCAGCGTCGACAAGACCACGGACAAGGACATCTTCACCGCGAAGATCATCCCCTCCCGTGGCGCATGGCTGGAGTTCGAGGTCGACAAGCGCGACCAGGTCGGTGTGCGTCTCGACCGCAAGCGCAAGCAGTCCGTGACCGTTCTGCTCAAGGCTCTCGGCTGGACCGAGGCGAAGATCCTCGAAGAGTTCGGCGAGTTCGAGTCCATCCGCGAGACGATGGCCAAGGACACCGTCAACACGCAGGACGAAGCGCTGCTCGACATCTACAAGAAGCTGCGCCCGGCCGAGCCCGCGACGGCTGAGGCCGCCCGCAACCTGCTCAACAACCTCTACTTCAACCCGAAGCGCTACGACCTGGCCAAGGTCGGCCGTTATAAGGTCAACCGCAAGCTCGGCGTCGAGGCTCCGCTGTCGGACTCGGTCCTCTCGACCGACGACATCGTGGCCACCATCCGCTACCTCGTGTCGCTGCACGCCGGAGTGGAGACCTCCAAGGGCACCCGCGACGGCGAAGAGGTCGAGCTGAGCGTCAAGCTCGATGACATCGACCACTTCGGCAACCGCCGCATCCGCGCCGTCGGGGAGCTCATCGAGAACCAGATCCGCACCGGTCTGTCGCGTATGGAGCGTGTCGTGCGTGAGCGCATGACCACCCAGGACGTCGAGGCGATCACCCCGCAGACCCTGATCAACATCCGCCCCGTGGTGGCTGCGATCAAGGAGTTCTTCGGCACCTCGCAGCTGAGCCAGTTCATGGATCAGAACAACCCGCTGGCGGGTCTGACCCATAAGCGTCGTCTCTCCGCGCTGGGACCTGGTGGCCTCTCTCGTGACCGCGCCGCGATGGAAGTCCGTGACGTGCACCCCTCGCACTACGGCCGCATGTGCCCGATCGAGACCCCGGAAGGCCCGAACATCGGCCTGATCGGTTCTCTGGCCTCCTATGCCCGCATCAACCCGTTCGGCTTCATCGAGACCCCGTACCGCAAGGTCGTCGACGGTGTCGTGACCGATGAGACGCAGTACCTGACCGCCGATGACGAACTCGACTTCAACATCGCTCAGGCCAACGCGCCGCTGACCGAAGACCAGCGCTTCGCCGAGGTCGAGGTCCTGGCCCGTCCGAAGGGCGGCGGCGGTGAGGCCGAGCTGGTCCAGGACGACCAGATCGACTTCATGGACGTCTCCGCACGCCAGATGGTGTCCGTGGCGTCGGCCCTGATCCCGTTCCTCGAGCACGACGATGCCAACCGTGCCCTCATGGGTGCGAACATGCAGCGTCAGGCCGTGCCGCTGGTGATGGCCGAATCGCCCGTCGTGGGCACCGGCATGGAATACCGTGCCGCCGTCGACGCCGGTGACGTCATCACCGCCGAGAAGCCCGGTGTCATCACCGAGGTCTCGGCCGACTTCGTCACGGTCCTCGCCGACGACGGAACCCAGCTGACCTACAAAGCGTCGAAGTTCAAGCGTTCGAACCACGGCACCTCGTACAACCAGCGCATCCTCGTCGACGAAGGCGATCGTGTCGAAGCCGGCACCGTCCTCGCCGACGGCCCGTCCACCGAGAACGGTGAGATGGCTCTGGGCAAGAACCTCCTCGTCGCGTTCATGTCCTGGGAAGGCTACAACTACGAGGATGCGATCATCCTCTCCCAGCGCCTCGTCCAGGACGATGTGCTGTCCTCGATCCACATCGAGGAGCACGAGGTCGACGCCCGCGACACCAAGCTCGGCGCCGAAGAGATCACCCGGGACATCCCGAACATCTCGCCCGATGCGCTGGCCGACCTCGACGATCGCGGCATCATCCGCATCGGCGCCGAGGTCACCGACGGTGACATCCTCGTCGGCAAGGTCACCCCGAAGGGTGAGACCGAGCTGACTCCCGAAGAGCGCCTGCTGCGCGCGATCTTCGGTGAGAAGTCCCGTGAGGTCCGCGACACCTCGCTGCGCGTTCCGCACGGTGAGATCGGCACCGTCATCGGAGTCCGCGTCTTCGACCGTGAGGATGACGACGAGCTCTCGCCCGGTGTCAACCAGATGGTCCGCGTCTACGTGGCTCAGCGCCGCAAGATCACCATCGGTGACAAGATGGCCGGCCGTCACGGCAACAAGGGCGTCATCTCGACGATCCTGCCGGTCGAGGACATGCCGTTCCTCGCCGACGGCACTCCCGTCGACGTCATCCTCAACCCGCACGGTGTTCCCCGTCGTATGAACATCGGGCAGGTCTTCGAAGTCCACCTCGGATGGATCTCGAAGCAGGGTTGGAAGATCGAAGGCAACCCCGAGTGGGCAGCCGAACTGCCGGAAGCGGCCCGCGAGGCTGAGGCCGGCACGAACCTGGCCACCCCCGTCTTCGACGGTGCACACGAGCAGGAGCTGCGCGGACTGCTGGATTCGACCACCCCGAACCGCGATGGGGACCGCCTCATCGATTCCTCGGGCAAGGCACAGCTGTTCGACGGACGCTCCGGCGAGCCGTTCCCGTACCCGATCTCGGTCGGCTACATGTACATGCTCAAGCTCCACCACCTCGTCGACGACAAGATCCACGCGCGTTCGACCGGACCGTACTCGATGATCACCCAGCAGCCGCTCGGTGGTAAGGCGCAGTTCGGTGGTCAGCGCTTCGGTGAGATGGAAGTCTGGGCCCTCGAGGCCTATGGCGCCGCCTACACGCTGCAGGAGCTTCTGACGATCAAGTCCGATGACATCCCGGGCCGTGTGAAGGTCTACGAAGCCATCGTCAAGGGTGAGAACCTGCCCGACCCGGGAATTCCCGAGTCGTTCAAGGTCCTCATCAAGGAGATGCAGTCCCTGTGCCTCAACGTCGAAGTTCTCTCTTCCGACGGCGGACATGTCGAGATGGGCGAATCGGAGGACGAGGTCTACCGTGCCGCCGAGGAACTCGGCATCGACCTCTCGCGCCGCGAAGCACAGACCGTAGAAGAAGTCTGAGGACTTTCACTTCAACCGACACAACTTTTTGGTGAACGATTCGTTCATCGCCAGGAAAGAGGATTTACGTGCCTGACGTCAATTTCTTTGATGAACTGCGCATCGGTCTTGCCACCGCAGAGAATATCCGCGGCTGGTCACACGGTGAGGTGAAAAAGCCTGAGACCATCAACTACCGCACCCTGAAGCCGGAGAAGGACGGACTCTTCTGCGAGAAGATCTTCGGGCCGACCCGCGACTGGGAGTGCGCCTGCGGAAAGTACAAGCGCGTCCGCTTCAAGGGCATCATCTGCGAACGCTGCGGCGTCGAGGTGACCCGTGCCAAGGTGCGTCGTGAGCGCATGGGCCACATCGAGCTCGCCGCTGCCGTGACCCATATCTGGTACTTCAAGGGTGTGCCCTCCCGTCTGGGATACCTGCTGGATCTGGCCCCGAAAGACCTGGAGAAGGTCATCTACTTCGCGGCCTACATGATCACCTCCGTCGACGAGGACTCCCGTCACCGTGATCTGCCCAGCCTGCAGAACAAGATCGACGTCGAGAAGCAGCAGATCGGCACCCGCCGTGACGCCGACATCGATCGTCGTGCCAAGAAGCTCGAAGAGGATCTCGCCGCACTCGAGGCCGACGGCGGCACAGCCCAGGCCAAGAAGAAGCTGCGCGACACCGCCGAGAAGGAAATGGACAAGCTGCGCAAGAACGCCGACCGCGAGGTCGACCGTATCGAGCAGGTGTGGGACCGTTTCAAGAACCTCAAGGTCAACGACCTCGAAGGCGACGAGAGCCTGTACCGCGAGATGTTCCACCGTTTCGGGCTCTACTTCACCGGAGCCATGGGCGCCGAGGCGATCCAGAAGCGCCTCATCGACTTCGACCTCGAGTCCGAAGCCGAGAAGCTGCGTGAGCTCATCGCCACCGGCAAGGGGCAGCGCAAGACCCGTGCGCTCAAGCGCCTCAAGGTCGTCAACGCGTTCCTGACCACCGACAACAACCCCGAGGGCATGGTCCTCGACGTCGTTCCGGTGATCCCTCCGGAACTGCGCCCGATGGTGCAGCTCGACGGCGGCCGGTTCGCCACCTCGGACCTCAACGACCTCTACCGTCGTGTCATCAACCGCAACAACCGTCTCAAGCGTCTGCTCGACCTCGGTGCTCCCGAGATCATCGTCAACAACGAGAAGCGGATGCTGCAGGAAGCTGTGGACTCGCTGTTCGACAACGGGCGTCGCGGACGTCCGGTGACCGGTCCGGGCAACCGCCCGCTGAAGTCGCTGTCGGACATGCTCAAGGGCAAGCAGGGACGTTTCCGTCAGAACCTGCTCGGTAAGCGTGTGGACTACTCGGGCCGTTCGGTCATCGTCGTCGGCCCGCAGCTGCACCTGCACCAGTGCGGTCTGCCCAAGACCATGGCTCTCGAACTGTTCAAACCGTTCGTGATGAAGCGCCTGGTCGATCTCAACCATGCACAGAACATCAAGTCGGCCAAGCGCATGGTCGAGCGCCAGCACCCGCAGGTGTGGGACGTCCTCGAAGAGGTCATCACCGAACATCCTGTGCTGCTCAACCGCGCACCGACTCTGCACCGTCTGGGCATCCAGGCGTTCGAACCCCAGCTCATCGAGGGTAAGGCGATCCAGCTGCACCCGCTCGTGTGCTCGGCGTTCAACGCTGACTTCGATGGTGACCAGATGGCTGTGCACCTGCCGCTGAGCCCCGAGGCGCAGGCCGAGGCCCGCGTCCTCATGCTCTCGGCCAACAACATCCTCAAGCCTTCGGACGGCAAGCCCGTGACGATGCCTTCGCAGGATATGATCATCGGTCTGTTCCACCTCACCTCCGAGCGCAAGGGACTGGCCGGCGAGGGACGTTCGTTCTCCGGTATGGGCGAAGCCATCATGGCATTCGACCGTGGGGAGCTCGACCTCGGTTCGCCGATCACCATCCGCCTGGAGGACGTGGTTCCCGGTGCGGACATCGAGGTGCCCGAAGGCTGGGAGGCCGGGGATCCGCTGGACGTGCAGACGACTCTGGGTCGGGCACAGTTCAATGAGTACCTGCCCGCCGACTACTCGTTCGTCAACTCGACGATCGACAAGAAAGCGCTGAGCCGGATCGTCAACCACCTCGCCGAGGAGTACCCGAAGGTCGAGGTCGCCCACACGCTGGACAACTTTAAGGCCGGCGGCTTCTACTGGGCCACCCGTTCGGGCATCACCATCGCGATGTCCGACGTCGTCTCGCCCGAGGCGAAGACGGAGATCCTCAACGAGGCCGAGGCCATCGACACGAAGGTTCAGCAGCAGTACGAACTCGGTGCGCTCACCGACGACGAGCGCCGCAACGAGCTCGTCAAGCTGTGGACCGAGACGACCGAGAAGGTCGACCAGGTCATGCGCACGAACTTCCCTGAGGAGAACTCGGTGCTGCGTCTGGTCGAGTCCGGAGCATCCGGTAACTGGATGCAGGTGCGTCAGCTGGCCGGTATGCGTGGTCTGGTGACGAACCCGAAGGGTGAGATCATCCCGCGTCCGATCGTGTCGAACTATCGCGAGGGCCTGGCAGTGCTCGAGTACTTCATCGCCTCGCACGGTGCTCGTAAGGGTCTGGCCGACACGGCTCTGCGTACTGCTGACTCCGGTTACCTGACCCGTCGTCTCGTCGACGTGTCGCAGGACGTCATCGTGCGCACCGCGGAAGCCGACTCGAACAAGGGCATCACCCTGCCGGTTGCCGAACGCGATCACGAGGGCAACCTCGTCCCGCACGAATTCGCGGAGACCAGCGTCTACGGTCGACTCACCGTCAACGACGTCACCGACGCCGATGGCAATGTCATCGTCCCGGCGAAGTCCGATGTCACCGCCGCCACTGTCGACGCCCTCGTGGCGGCCGGCATCGAGGAGCTCAAGGTCCATTCGGTGCTGACCGCGGACTCCGATACACAGATCTCCGCCGAGCACTACGGTCGCTCGATGGCGACCGGCAAGCTCGTCGACATCGGCGAGGCCATCGGCACCGTCGCTGCCCAGTCGATCGGTGAGCCGGGAACCCAGCTGACGATGCGTACGTTCCACACCGGTGGTGCGGCGGCCTCCTCGGGTGATATCACCCAGGGTCTGCCGCGTGTGACCGAGCTCTTCGAAGCTCGCACACCGAAGGGCTTCGCCCCCATCGCCGAGGCGACCGGTCGGGCGAAGGTCGACGACAGCCGCAAGACCCGCTTCGTCATCATCACCCCCGATGACGGCAGCGAGGAGATCGAGCATGCCGTGTCCAAGCGCGCCCGCCTCCTCGTCGAGGATGGTCAGCACGTCAAGGCCGGTGAGCAGCTCATCGTCGGTGCGGTCGATCCGAAGCAGGTGCTGCGCATCCGCGGTCGTCGTGAGGCCGAGCGTTTCCTCGTCGAGGAAGTCCAGAAGGTCTACCGTTCGCAGGGCGTGGGCATCCACGACAAGCACATCGAGGTCATCGTGCGGCAGATGCTGCGTCGCGTGACCGTCATCGAGTCGGGCGACACGAACCTGCTGCCCGGCGAGCTCGTCGACCGCGGCCGCTACCAGGCGGAGAACCGTCGTGTCGTCGCCGAAGGCGGACAGCCCGCATCGGCTCGTGACGAGCTGATGGGCATCACGAAGGCGTCGCTGGCCACCGAATCGTGGCTGTCGGCCGCATCCTTCCAGGAGACGACCCGCGTCCTCACCGAGGCGGCCATGGAAGGCAAGTCCGATACGCTCATGGGTCTCAAGGAGAACGTCATCCTCGGTAAGCTCATCCCTGCGGGCACCGGCCTGCAGAAGCACCGCAACCTTGTGGTGGAGCCGACCGAAGAGGCCAAGGCCGAGATGTTCACCAACAGCTACGGGGACTTCTACGCGGGCATCGGATCCGAATCCGGTTCCGCCATCCCGCTGGAGGACTACGACTACGGCGCGTTCAGCTGAGTCTCAACGGCTGAGCCGGGCCGGGCCGGGCGCGCACCGCACACAGCGGGCGCGGCCCGGGCCTCGTGCCCGACAGAGCTGACACAGAGGAGGGGCACTCACCATGCGGTGAGTGCCCCTCTTCTGTGTCTGCCTGGTCCTGAGCCCGTTGGGTGCTCAGCCGAAGAGCACCTGCGCTTCCTCCCACCGGTGCAGAGGCACGGACTTGAGACTGTGCACCGCCGATGACATCTCCACGGAGACGATATCGGTGCCCTTGAGGCTGGCCATCTTGCCCCAATGACCGTGCTGAGCGAGGTCGGCAGCCGCCATTCCCAGCCGGGTGGAGAGCACACGATCGTAGGCAGTGGGGGAGCCGCCTCGTTGCAGGTGCCCGAGGATCGTGGCCCGGGATTCGATTCCGGTGATCTCTTCGATCTTCGGTGCCAGATAGTTCGCAATCCCGCCGAGGCGGACTCGACCCTTGTTGTCCAGCCCCTGATCGGCGACCTGGGTGTCGAAACCCTCGGGGATGAAGCCTTCGGCGACGACGACGATGGGAGCGCGCCCGCGCTCCTTCGCCGAAGTCACCCAGTCGGCGATCTGATCGAAGGAGACGGGGAACTCGGGCATGAGGATCGCGTGCGCTCCGGCGGCCATGCCCGCGTGCAGTGCGATCCAGCCGACGTTTCGGCCCATGACCTCGATGACCATGCAGCGGTGGTGCGATTCGGCGGTGGTGCGCAGCCGGTCGATCGCCTCGGTGGCGATGGATTGGGCGGTGTCGAAGCCGAAGGTGTAGTCCGTGCTGCCAAGGTCGTTGTCGATGGTCTTCGGGACCCCGACGATGTGAAGACCTTCCTCGTTGACCAGGCGCGACGCCCCGGCCAATGTGCCTTCGCCGCCGATGGCGATGAGCGAATCGATGCCGTGGGCGGCCATGACTTCGCGCATCCGCTCCGGCCCGCCGTCCTCATAGGGATGGGTGCGGGAGGTGCCGAGGATGGTTCCGCCCCGACCGGACAGGCCGCGCACATCGAGCATGGTCATATCGAACATGTCGTCCTCGAGCAGTCCGCGCCATCCGTCGCGGATGCCGACGAAAGACGCCCCATGGGTGCGCATGCCCTTGCGGACGATGCCGCGGACGACAGCGTTGAGTCCCGGGCAGTCGCCGCCCGAGGTGAGTACACCGATCTTCATTCCAGCTGACCCTGATCCTTTGTTCGATAGCCTTTGGCGAGCCGGACATCGTGTCCGGCCATGAGAGAGAAGCCTTTGAGGATGACGGTGCCGTTCGACCCGTCGCCCCGCGCGGACTGGCGGACCTCGTTGCCCGCCATGATGTTGATCGTCTCGTCTCGGACGCGTACGCCCGGCGGGACATAGATGTCGTTGCCGGCCCACATCGCATAGGAGACCACTTCGACCGTCACTCCGGGCCCCATGACAGCGCACAGGTCGATGTTGTCCCCGCCCATGAGGGCGTAGGTGGTGACCTCCGCGGTGCCGGGTGGGACGTCGATCTCACGACCGGACATGATGGCCACAGAGCTCATCGGTCGGGCCGAGCCCGGTTCGGCGGTGGGCGAGAGTTCGGAGGGCCCGCGCCGTTGGAGGGCCGAACCCGGGACCGAGGAACCGGTGGCCGAGCCGTGGCCGGTCTGGCGGGCGAAACGGCGGTGGAGCTGTTCGCCCTCGGGCAGGTCGTCGAGGAGCGGCATGAGTTCGTCGACGAACTTCGCGGCGATCGCATCGTCTTGGCGCTCCGCAGTCTCCTCCGGGTCCAGCCGCCCGTTCGTGACCGCCTCGGTGATCACCGAGAGCGTATCATCACGGTCCTTGTCGGAGGCGCGAACGCGGCGTTGAGGAGGAGGGGAGTCATCATCGGCCATGCTCTCCAGTGTAGCGGGACTCGAAGCAGGGGACAGGTCGGTCTGCTGAGCGGATGAGTCCACAGCGGGACCACAGCAGCGACCAATCCGGGGCCCATGTGGTGCCGCGAAGGTGGAGGCTATGAGATACGAGACCGGCGCCCGGCGGCGAAACGGGGAATCAGACGTGAAATCATCTCCTGTTCTTGCAGCCGGCTGCTCAGGACCAGTCTTCGTGCCGGCTTCTCCGACGCACAGGGCCCCGGCTCCGTCTCCTCTGCGATCTCAGCGCGGAATGAGGGGGATAATCGACCTATGACATCGACAGCGGCGGCTCCGGCACGCATTCTCCTCGTCGACGACGAAGCGAACCTCACCGAACTGCTCGTCATGGCCTGCCATGTTCGGGGTTGGCAGGCCACAGGCGTCGGCACCGGACGGGAAGCGGTGGCGCTGGCGCGCAGTGAGCATTTCGATGCGATCGTCCTCGACGTGATGCTGCCCGACCTCGACGGGTTCGCTGTGATCGAGAAGCTCCGCGGGGAGGGGATCGAAACCCCGGTGGTGTTCCTCTCCGCCCGCGATGAGGTCGATGACCGACTCACGGGGCTCCGCCTCGGCGGGGATGACTATGTGACGAAGCCGTTCAACCTCGACGAGGTCATCGCCCGGATCGAGGCCCGTCTCCGCCGCAGCGTGACGAACGGTCCGGGCGACGAGGACGACGTGCTGCGGGTGGGGGACCTCGAACTCGACGAACGCTCGCACGAGGTCACCCGCGCCGGTCACCCGATCGAGCTGACGGCCCGCGAATACGAGGTGCTGCTGCTGTTCATGCGCAATCCGCGAGTCGTGCTGTCCAAAGCGCAGATCCTCGACCGCGTATGGGACTACGACTTCGGCGGCAACGGCAATATCGTCGAACTCTACGTCTCCTACCTGAGGAAGAAGATCGACGCTCCGTTCCCGGATCTGGAGAACCTCTTCCACACCAAACGCGGAGCCGGCTACATCATGCGAGCCGAATCATGAGACTGCGCCGGTGGCGGCTGCAGACGCGGCTGATCGTCCTCGCCGGACTCGTCCTCATGCTCGTCGGAGCCGGGATCGGCGCCGCCTCCTGGCTGAGTGTGCGCAGCTCCCTCATGGCGGACCTCGACGCACAGCTGACGTCGATGACCTCGCATGCGCGCTCGGCGGACGGTCCTGGTTCGGGCCGAGATGCGGCCGCAGGACCGGGCTCTGGCACCGGCACGGACGGCGGATCGTCCGCGGCCGTCGATTCGGCGCTGCGCTATCTCTTCCAGCCGGGCGTGGGAGACGGTGCGCTCGTCGTCGTTGATTCCGGCAGCGGGGGAGAAGGTCTGATCGCCGAGGCGGGGCTGACCCGACCGCGACCGCTGTCTGCTGAGGCGATCACTGCCCTTCTCGAGATCGAACCCGGCGACGAGGCCGCCCATGAGTCCGTGCGCGTGCCGGGGTTCGGCTCCTACCGGGTGGTCGCCTTCGCCGACGGCGACACCACCACCGTCTACGGTGTGCCGCAGGGCAGTGTCGACGAGGCACTCGACCGCACAGCCTGGACAACCGCGTTCGTCGTCCTCATCGGCGTACTCACCACTGCCGCGCTCATGGCAGTGATCATTCATCGTCAGCTGCGTGACCTCCGCGACGTCGCCCGCACCGCACGGGAGGTCACCGACCTCGAACTGGGGGCCGGCAAGCCCGAGCTCGCGCTGAGAGTGCCGAGCGAACTCGCCGTCCCCGGCACCGAAGTCGGTGATGTCGGGGCCTCGGTCAACCGGATGCTCGACCATGTCGGCTCCGCCCTGGAAGAACGGTATCGGGGCACGGAGCAGATGCGCCGGTTCGTCGCTGACGCCTCCCATGAGCTGCGTACCCCGATCGCGACGATCCGCGGGTGGGCCGACCTCACCCGCCCATACCGTGAGGAGCTTCCCGCCGAGGTAGCCACCTCCTTGGGCCGGATCGATTCCGGGGCGATGCGGATGTCGGTCCTGGTCGACGACCTTCTTCTGCTCGCCCGTCTCGAGGCCGGTCGGCAGCCGACGCGCAAGGACCCCGTCGATGTGTCCGCCCTGCTCATCGAACTCGTCGAGGACGCGCATGTGGTCAACCCCGACCATGCCATCGTCCTCGATGTGCCGCCCGAGGTCCTCGAAGTCCGTGGCGCTGTCGATCAGGTCCGACGCGTCGTGTCGATCGTGCTCACCAATGCGTGTGTGCACACGCCTCCGGGGACTCGAGTGCGTGTCGAAGCCTCAGCGCAGCGCAAACCGGTTGCCGGTCAGCTGCCCCGCGATGTCGTGGTGGTCCGCATCAGCGACGACGGTCCGGGCATACCCCCGGAGATCCGGGACCGGGTCTTCGACCGGTTTGTCCGCGGCGACCCGTCGAGGACTCGTCAGGACGGGGCGAAGGGCGGTTCCTCGGGCCTGGGCCTGGCCATCGCGTCTGGGCTCGTCGAGCTCATGCACGGCAGCATTTCGATGACGAGCACGGGAGAGGGCACGGCCTTCGAACTGCGGCTGCCGACCCCATGAACGGGGCTGTTGAGACGGACGCCTGACCCGGGTGGATCGCACAGCCCGAACACAGGGCCGGCCTGGGCGGACTGCAGTCCCGAGGCCGAGAGTGCCATCGGCCTCGCCGACCTCAACAGGAACGAATGATGACACGACGATGCCCCCACCGACTCCGGTGGGGGCATCGTCGTTGCGGGGCCGACTCAGTCGCAGACTCGAAGAGCCGTGGACCGACTCAGCAGCAGACCGGTCGAGTCACAGCTTCACTGCGGAGTCGCCTCGGCGGAGTCGATGATCATCTCAGCGGTGCAGATCGTAGCGATCGGCTTCGACGACCTTGGTCCAGGCCTTGACGAAGTCGGCGACGAACTTCGCGCCGGCATCGTCGGATCCGTAGACCTCCGCGATGGCGCGCAGCTCGGAGTTCGCACCGAAGAGCAGATCGACGCGGCTGCCGGTCCACAGCTTCTCGCCGGCAGGGGAGAAGCACTCGTAGAACTCGGCGGTTTCGGAGTCGCCGACCGGCTTCCACACGTTGCCGAGCTCGAGGAGGTTGACGAAGAAATCGTTCGTCAACTCGCCCGGTCGGTCGGTGAACACTCCGAGATCGGAGTCCTCGAAGTTCGCTCCGAGGACGCGCAGACCGCCGATGAGCACGGTCAGCTCCGGCGGGGTGAGCCCGAGCAGGCTGGCCTTGTCGAGCAGCAGGTACTCCGCCCGGAGCGGAAGATCCGCGGTCAGATGATTGCGGAACCCGTCATGGGTGGGCTCGAGGAAGCCGAAGGAATCCACATCCGTCTGCTCCTGTGTGGCATCCCCGCGACCGGTCGAGACCGGCACGGTGACCTCATGGCCGGCCGCCTTCGCAGCTGTCTCGACTCCGACGGCACCGGCGATGGCCAGCACATCGGCGAACGACGCACCGGTCGACTCGGCGATCTCCTCGAGGACTGGCAGAACCTGCGCGAGCTTGGTCGGCTCGTTGGCCTCCCAGCTGCGCTGCGGTTCGAGGCGGAGACGTCCGCCGTTGATTCCGCCGCGCATATCCGAGACCCGGTGGGAGGACGCCGCCGCCCACGTGGTCGACACCAGCTGGGACACCGTGAGACCCGAGTCGCGGACGGCGGCCTTCACGGCCTCCAGGCCGGCGGCGTCGAGCGGGGTGCCGGCGGGAATCGGATCCTGCCAGATGAGCTCCTCGGTGGGAACCTCGGGGCCGAGGTAGCGGGTGGCCGGTCCCATGTCACGGTGAGTGAGCTTGAACCAGGCGCGGGCGAAGGCATCTTGGAAGGCCTTCTGATCGTCCTTGAACCGGCGGGAGATCTCCCCGTAGATGGGATCGTAGCGCAGGGCCAGGTCGGTCGTGAGCATGCGGGGCTCACGGCGGCCGGTGCCCTGTGCCATCGGCACCATATCGTCGCCGCCGCCGTCGACGGGACGCCACTGGAGATGTCCGCCTTCGTTCTCGAAGACTTCCCACTCGTAGGCGAAGAGGATGTGGAAGAACTCGTTGTCCCAACGGGTCGGGTGGTAGGTCCAGGTGACCTCGATGCCGCTGCCGACGGTGTCGTTGCCCTGACCGGTTCCGTAGTCGCTGCGCCAGCCCAGGCCCTGCTCCTCGAGCGGCGCTGCCTCGGGGTCGGTGCCCTTGTGGGATTCGGGCGCCGCACCGTGGGTCTTGCCGAAGGTGTGGCCGCCGGCGATGAGGGCGACGGTCTCTTCGTCGTTCATCGCCATCCGTGCGAAGGTCTCACGGATCTCGAGCGCCGACTTCAGCGGATTCGGCTCGCCCTCGGGGCCCTCGGGGTTGACGTAGATGAGGCCCATGGTGGTCGCGGCCAGAGGCTTCTGCAGCTCTCCGTTGCCCACATAGCGCTTGTCGGTGCCCAGCCATTCGGACTCCGAGCCCCAGTACACGTCATTGTCCGGCTCCCACACATCGGCGCGGCCGCCGGCGAAGCCGAAGGGCTCGAAGCCCATCTGCTCGAGGGCGACGTTCCCGGCGAGGATGAACAGGTCGGCCCAGGAGATCTTCTTGCCGTACTTCTTCTTGACCGGCCACAGCAGACGGCGCGCCTTGTCGAGCAGGACATTGTCGGGCCAGGAGTTCAGGGGAGCGAAACGCTGCTGGCCTTCGCCTCCGCCGCCGCGACCGTCCTGGACGCGATAGGTTCCGGCCGAGTGCCAGGCCATACGGACCATGAACGGACCGTAGTTGCCGAAGTCCGCGGACCACCAGTCCTGGTTGTTCTTCTGCAGTGCTTCGATATCGGCTTTGAGCGCGAAGTAGTCGAGGCTGTTGAACTCGGCCGCGTAGTCGAAGTCGGGGTCCATGGGGTCGCGTGCCGGCTGGCCCTTGGCGAGGATCTTGAGGTTGAGGCGATTGGGCCACCACTGCGCATTGGCGTCGCCCTGGACGGGGTTGACCAGCTGTCGGGAATCCGGCGCCGCTGCCGGCTCTGTGGAGGTGTGGGCGACCGGGCAGCCGCCTGTGGTCGTCTGGGTCATCGTATTCCTTTCACAGTCGAGTCGACTTCGGCGACTCCGTTGAAGATAAGGGCTGACCTCGGAAAGAGGGCATAGGGGTGTCCTCGGAAGAAGACGGATGGAAATGAACAGAGCGTGGACTCACACGGCGGAACGACTGCCGACCTCGGGCCTCTCGGCACCGGAGTCCGCGCAGTCGGGACACAGGCCCCAGAAGGTGACTTCGGCCTGTTCGATGAGGAAGCCGGCATCGTGGGAGGGCGTCAGGCACGGTGCCTGACCGATCGTGCAGTCGACATCGACGATGAGATTGCATGACCGGCACACCAAGTGGTGGTGATTGTCTCCGATCCGCCGTTCGTACCGAGCAACCGAGCCGGATGGCTGGATGCAGCGGACGAGCCCGACCTCGGTGAGGGTGTGGAGCGAGTCGTACACGGCCTGGTGGGAGACCGCAGGCAGCGACTCGCGCACTGAGCGGATGACGGTGTCGGTGTCAGCATGCGGATGATCCCGCACGGCTTCGAGCACCGCGACCCGCTGTTTCGTCACGCGCAGAGACGTCTGCCGCAGAGCGGCGCCAGCCTCGTCGACGTGTTCTTGATTCGTCCCGTTCACACCACCAGAATGCACGCTTCTTTTGAATGAGTCAAGGAAACGATGAAAACCCCTCGCCGAGGCGGTCCGGCCCATCCGTGCCCCATTCACGGCGCGGATGTCGGTGGACGCCGTCGCGTCGAACCCGGGTGCCCGCAGGGCCGGGAGCCGAGGTCACAGGCGCGCCTCGCTGATTTCCGCGAGTTTGCAGGGTACCGTGGACGACCGTGATTTTGACCAGATGCCGAAGTGCGGGATATTCTGGTAAGCGACTGATTGTGTTATCTGCGTTGTCGAACGCTCCTGCCGAGTCTTCTGTGAGTTTCGGATCCCTTGTGAGAATTCGTCGATGCAGGCCGCCGAGACGTCGAACCTGCGCCGCAGCGCCCTTGCGACACACCCGAGCGCAGGGGTCGGTGACTCGCGTGGTTACTGGCATCGGGAGCCAAGCTTCACCCGGTGTGCAGTCGGATATGTCCCACGGTTCACAGACATGACTGCGGTCATGGCCGGTGTTGGGAATTAGGTCTATCGAGAAGCAAATGGAGAACGCTTAGTGCCGACAATCCAGCAGCTCGTCCGCAAGGGACGGCATGTCAATTCAGCAGGATCTGACGCTCCTGCCCTCAAGGGCAGCCCGCAGCGTCGTGGAGTGTGCACCCGTGTGTACACCACTACCCCCAAGAAGCCGAACTCGGCTCTTCGCAAGGTCGCTCGTGTCAAGCTTTCGAGCCAGATCGAAGTGACCGCCTACATCCCCGGCGAGGGACACAACCTGCAGGAGCACTCGATCGTGCTCGTGCGCGGTGGCCGCGTCAAGGATCTGCCCGGTGTGCGCTACCGGATCGTTCGCGGTTCGCTCGACACCCAGGGCGTCAAGGGTCGTCAGCAGGCTCGCAGCAAGTACGGTGCGAAGAGGGAGAAGAAGTAATGCCACGTAAAGGTCCTGCACCCAAGCGACCGATCGTCGTTGACCCGGTCTTCAGCTCACCGCTCGTCACGCAGCTGATCAACAAGATCCTGCTCGACGGCAAGCGTTCGACCGCAGAGCGCATCGTCTACGGTGCCCTCGAGGGCACCCGCGAGAAGAACGGCAACGATCCCGTTGTCAATCTGAAGAAGGCTCTCGACAACATCCGTCCGTCCCTCGAGGTCCGTTCCCGCCGCGTCGGCGGAGCGACCTACCAGGTGCCGGTCGATGTTCGCCCGAGTCGTTCGACCACCCTGGCTCTGCGTTGGCTGGTGGGCTACGCCCGTCAGCGCCGTGAGAAGACTATGACCGAACGACTCATGAACGAGATCCTCGATGCCGCCAACGGCCTCGGTGCAGCAGTCAAGCGCCGCGAGGACGTTCACAAGATGGCCGAGTCCAACAAGGCCTTCGCCCACTACCGCTGGTAATCGTTTTCCCAGCTGCCCGGCCGGCGGACAGCGTCCGCGCGAGCTGCCGACCGGGCCGCAGGGGAGTCGAGCAAATCATCGATTGAGAGAGAGATACCGTGGCACTTGACGTGCTCACCGACCTGAACAAGGTCCGCAATATCGGCATCATGGCCCACATCGATGCCGGTAAGACAACCACGACCGAACGCATCCTCTTCTACACCGGCGTGAACTACAAGATGGGCGAGACCCACGACGGCGCCGGCACGATGGACTGGATGGCGCAGGAGAAGGAACGCGGCATCACGATCACGTCGGCCGCGACGACCTGCTACTGGCACGACAACCAGATCAACATCATCGACACCCCGGGTCACGTCGACTTCACGGTCGAGGTTGAGCGCTCGCTGCGCGTCCTCGACGGTGCTGTCGCCGTGTTCGACGGCAAGGAAGGTGTCGAACCGCAGTCCGAGACCGTGTGGCGTCAGGCTGACAAGTACGACGTTCCGCGTGTCTGCTTCGTCAACAAGATGGACAAGCTCGGCGCAGACTTCTACTTCACCGTCCAGACGATCAAGGAGCGCCTCGGAGCCAAGCCGCTGGTCATTCAGCTGCCCATCGGTGCCGAGAGCGAATTCGCCGGTGTCGTCGACCTGCTTGACATGAAGGCCTACGTCTGGCCGGACGAGTCCAAGATGGGTCAGGACATGACCGAGATCGAGATCCCCGAGGATCTCAAGGAGAAGGCTGTCGAGTACCGTGCGCAGCTCGTCGAGGACGTCGCCGAGAGTTCGGAAGAGCTCATGGAGAAGTACCTCGAGGGCGAAGAGCTCACGACTGCCGACGTCAAGGCCGGAATCCGCGAGCTCGTCATCAAGTCGGAAGCCTTCCCGGTCATGTGCGGTTCCGCATACAAGAACAAGGGCGTCCAGCCCATGCTCAATGCGGTCATCGACTACCTGCCCTCGCCGCTCGATGTGCCTCCGATGATCGGACACAACCCGAGCAACGAGGAAGAGGACCTCACCCGCAAGCCCGCCAAGGACGAACCGTTCTCGGCACTGGCGTTCAAGGTCTCCACACACCCGTTCTTCGGATCGCTGACGTATGTCCGCGTGTACTCCGGTCATGTGAAGTCCGGTGAACAGGTGCTCAACACCACTTCGGGCAAGAAGGAACGCGTCGGCAAGCTCTTCCAGATGCACTCCAACAAGGAGAACCCCGTGGAAGAGGCCTTCGCCGGCCACATCTACGCCTTCATCGGTCTCAAGGAGACCACAACGGGTGACACGCTCAGCGATCCGGCCAATCCGATCGCGCTTGAGTCGATGACCTTCCCGGAGCCGGTGATCTCCGTGGCCATTGAGCCGAAGACGAAGAGCGACCAGGAGAAGCTGTCCTCGGCGATCCAGAAGTTCGTCAAGGAAGACCCGACCTACCAGGTCGAGCTCGACGAGGAGACCGGTCAGACGGTCATCCGCGGAATGGGCGAACTCCACCTCGACATCCTCGTCGACCGCATGCGTCGCGAGTTCAAGGTGGAGGCGAATGTGGGCAAGCCTCAGGTCGCCTACCGTGAGACCATCCGTCGCACTGTCGAGAAATACGATTACACCCACAAGAAGCAGACGGGTGGATCGGGACAGTTCGCGAAGGTCCAGGTCACCTTCGAACCTCTCGAGGTCGATGGCGATACGATCTACGAATTCGAGAATGCCATCACGGGCGGACGCGTTCCGCGCGAGTACATTCCGAGTGTCGATGCCGGAATCCAGGATGCCATGCAGCTTGGCACACTGGCCGGCTACCCGATGGTCGGTGTCAAGGCCACCCTGGTCGATGGCGCCTACCACGATGTCGACTCTTCGGAGATGGCATTCAAGATCGCCGGATCGATGGTCTTCAAGGAGGCCGTCAAGAAGGCGAGCCCGGTTCTTCTCGAACCGGTCATGGACGTCGAGGTGCGCACCCCTGAGGAATACATGGGTGACGTCATCGGCGACCTGAATTCCCGGCGTGGACAGATTCAGTCGATGGACGATGCTTCCGGTGTGAAGGTCGTCAAGGCTGTGGTCCCGCTCTCGGAGATGTTCGGTTACATCGGTGATCTGCGGTCGAAGACCCAGGGCCGTGCGGTGTACTCGATGACTTTCTCCAGCTATGCGGAGGTCCCGAAGGCTGTTGCCGAGGAGATCATCCAGAAGGTGCGCGGCGGAGAGTAATCTCCGGAATCCGGTCGCCCCGGTGACCAAGAACATGGTCATCGGAATGAAAGATAACCAACAAAAGGTCTAAGATATGTACCGCATATCTTTTGACAACCACGAGGAGGAACCCAGTGGCAAAGGCTAGTTTCGAACGGACTAAGCCGCACGTCAACATCGGCACCATCGGCCACGTTGACCACGGAAAGACCACCCTGACCGCCGCGATCACCAAGGTCCTGGCGGATCAGTACCCGGAGCTCAACGAAGCTCGCGCCTTCGATCAGGTCGACAACGCACCTGAGGAGAAGGAGCGCGGCATCACCATCAACGTCTCGCACGTTGAGTACCAGACGGAGAAGCGTCACTACGCTCACGTCGATGCCCCGGGCCACGCTGACTACGTGAAGAACATGATCACCGGTGCAGCTCAGATGGACGGTGCGATCCTCGTCGTGGCCGCTACCGACGGTCCGATGCCTCAGACCCGTGAGCACGTGCTGCTCGCGCGTCAGGTCGGTGTGCCCTACATCGTCTGCGCTCTGAACAAGTCCGACATGGTCGATGACGAAGAGCTCCTCGAGCTCGTCGAATTCGAGGTTCGCGACCTGCTCTCGAGCCAGGACTTCGATGGCGACAACGCACCGGTCATCCCGGTCTCCGCTCTCAAGGCGCTGGAAGGCGACGAGAAGTGGGTCAAGAGCGTGCAGGATCTCATGGCTGCCGTCGACGACAACGTTCCCGAGCCGGAGCGCGATGTCGACAAGCCGTTCCTCATGCCCGTCGAGGACGTCTTCACGATCACCGGTCGTGGAACCGTCGTCACCGGTCGTGTCGAGCGCGGTGTGCTCCTGCCGAACGACGAAATCGAAATCGTCGGCATCAAGGAGAAGTCGTCCAAGACGACCGTCACCGCTATCGAGATGTTCCGCAAGGTTCTGCCGGATGCTCGTGCAGGCGAGAACGTCGGTCTGCTCCTCCGCGGCACCAAGCGTGAGGACGTGGAGCGCGGTCAGGTCATCGTGAAGCCGGGTTCGATCACCCCGCACACCAAGTTCGAAGCTCAGGTCTACATCCTGAGCAAGGACGAGGGCGGACGTCACAACCCGTTCTACTCGAACTACCGTCCGCAGTTCTACTTCCGGACCACGGACGTCACCGGCGTCATCACGCTGCCCGAGGGCACCGAGATGGTCATGCCCGGCGACAACACCGACATGTCGGTCGAGCTCATCCAGCCGATCGCCATGGAGGACGGCCTCCGCTTCGCAATCCGCGAAGGTGGCCGCACCGTCGGCGCTGGTCGAGTCACGAAGATCAACGCCTGATCTGACTCACCGAGTACCACAGGCAGGGCCGCAGTCCTTCGGGACTGCGGCCCTTGCCGCATTCACCGGCCCGATCGGCCTGCGAAGACTCCGGTCGGAGCGCAGGGCGGCCTTGAGAGATCCCTCACAGGAGCGATGGCTGGAATTGCGCCTGTGAAGTGCTATGTGACAAGATAGTGAAGTTGCGTTTTGAGCGTTGACCCCTGCACTGCGGTAGAGATACCGCGAACAGCTCAGAACACTATCGGATCGATGAATCTGCAGCATGCGGGTTCGGACCGAGCAGCCAATGAGTAGAAGCGCCGTCGGCGGCTGATGGGCAGAAGTGAGAATTTCTCCGTCAGGAACAGCCGACACGCCCGACCTCGGGGGTCGGTCATGGTCAGCCGGCACAGACGGCAGTCACTTTCGGGTGCTGCGGGTTGATGGCCGGAAGTAACTAAAGAAAGAGACGACGCCATGGCGGGACAGAAGATCCGCATTCGGCTCAAGTCGTACGACCACGCTGTGATTGACAGTGCCGCGCGCAAGATCGTGGACACCGTCACTCGTGCTGGTGCGACTGTTGTGGGCCCCGTGCCGTTGCCGACGGAGAAGAACGTGTACTGCGTCATCCGTTCGCCGCACAAGTACAAGGACAGCCGTGAGCATTTCGAGATGCGCACGCACAAGCGTCTGATCGACATCGTCGACCCGACGCCGAAGGCCGTCGATTCGCTTATGCGTCTCGACCTCGCTGACGACGTCAACATCGAGATCAAGCTCTAAGGGAGGCAGCAATGGCGAACACTCGTTCATCGGCTCTCCCGACCACCCGCAAGGTCAAGGGCCTTCTGGGAACCAAGCTGGGCATGACCCAGGTGTGGGATGAGCAGAACAACCTCGTTCCGGTGACCGTCGTGGCCACCGGAAACAACGTCGTGACCCAGATCCGCAACGAGGAAACCGATGGTTACCCCGCCGTGCAGATCGCGTTCGGCGAGATCGATCCTCGTAAGGTCAACAAGCCGACTGCAGGCCACTTCGAGAAGGCCGGCGTGACCCCACGTCGTCACCTCGTCGAACTGCGCACCGCAGACGCTGCTGACTACGAGCTCGGCCAGGAACTCGGTGTCGACTCGTTCGAGTCCGGGATCAAGGTCGATGTGACCGCGAAGACCAAGGGCAAGGGAACCGCCGGTGTCATGAAGCGTCACGGCTTCGCCGGTGTCGGTGCCTCCCACGGTCAGCACCGCAACCACCGCAAGCCAGGTTCGATCGGCGGCGCCGCAACACCTGGTCGCGTGTTCAAGGGTATGCGCATGGCCGGCCGTATGGGCGCTGTCAAGCACACCACCCAGAACCTCACGATCCACGCCGTGGACAGCGAGAACAACTTCCTGCTCATCAAGGGTGCCGTTCCCGGCCCCAAGGGTGGAGTCGTCCTCGTTCGCTCGGCCGTGAAGGAGGCCTGAACGTAATGACTGATGTCAAGACAGTCGACGTCATCGATGCCGCTGGTGCCAAGTCCGGTTCCGTTGAGCTGCCCGCCGAAGTCTTCGGTGTGCCTGCAAACGTGCCGCTGATCCACCAGGTCGTCGTTGCGCAGCTCGCTGCGGCCCGTCAGGGCACACACAAGACGAAGACCCGTTCCGAGGTCCGCGGAGGTGGCCGCAAGCCGTACCGTCAGAAGGGAACCGGCAACGCCCGTCAGGGTTCGATCCGCGCTCCTCAGTACAACGGCGGCGGTATCGTGCACGGACCGGTTCCGCGCGACTACTCGCAGCGGACCCCCAAGAAGATGAAGGCTGCCGCACTGCGCGGTGCCCTGTCCGATCGTGCACGGCTCGATCAGGTCTTCGTCGTGAAGAATCTGGTCACCGGCGACGCACCGTCGACCAAGCAGGCGAAGGCCGCACTGGCCGGCCTGTCCGACCGTAAGAACACCCTTGTGGTGCTCGATCGCGACGACGAGCTCAACAACTTGAGCGTGCGCAACCTGCCGCATGTCCACGTGCTCACCTTCGATCAGCTCAACACCTACGATGTGCTGCTCGCCGATGACATCGTGTTCACCGAGGCAGCTCTGCAGTCGTTCCTGAGCGGCAACCGCAAATCGGAGGACGCATCATGAGTCTCAACTTCAAGGACCCGCGCGACATCATCGTCGCACCGGTCGTCTCGGAGAAGACGTACAGCCTGATGGACGAAGGAAAGTACACCTTCCTCGTCGACCAGGACTCGAACAAATCCGAGATCAAGCACGCCATTGAATCGATCTTCGATGTGCAGGTCGCCAAGGTCAACACCCTGAATCGCCAGGGCAAGCGCCGCCGTACCCGCACCGGTTGGGGAAAGCGCAAGGACACCAAGCGTGCCATTGTCGCCCTCAAGGACGGATCGATCGACATCTTCGGTGGATCGCTCTAAGCGATCCTTCGTCAAAGAAGGACAAGACTCATGGGAATCCGTAAGCACAAGCCGACGACCCCGGGCCGCCGTGGCTCGTCGGTCGCCGACTTCGTCGAAGTGACCCGGTCTACACCGGAGAAGTCGCTTCTGCGTCCGCTGCCCAAGCGCGGCGGCCGCAACAGCCAGGGACGCGTGACCACCCGCCACCAAGGCGGCGGTCACAAGCGCCAATACCGTGTCATCGACTTCCGCCGCCATGACAAAGATGGCGTTCCGGCGAAGGTCGCACACATCGAATATGACCCGAACCGTACGGCTCGCATCGCTCTGCTGCATTATGCAGACGGAGAGAAGCGCTACATCCTCGCCCCGCAGAACCTCAAGCAGGGTGCACAGGTGGAAGCCGGTCCGGGTGCAGACATCAAGCCGGGCAACAACCTTGCCCTGCGCAACATCCCGGTCGGTACCGTGCTGCACGCAGTTGAAATGCGTCCCGGCGGCGGTGCCAAGATCGCTCGTTCTGCCGGTTCGTCCGTGCAGCTCGTGGCGAAGTACGGCCGTTTCGCACAGCTGCGGATGCCTTCGGGCGAAATCCGCAATGTTGATGCGCGCTGCCGTGGCACGGTCGGCGAGGTCGGCAACGCCGAGCAGTCGAACATCAGCTGGGGCAAAGCAGGCCGCATGCGTTGGAAGGGCCATCGCCCGTCCGTCCGCGGTGTCGTGATGAACCCGATCGACCACCCGCATGGTGGTGGCGAGGGCCGTACTTCGGGTGGTCGTCACCCAGTCAGCCCGTGGGGTCAGTTGGAGGGCCGCACACGCCGGCCGAACAAAGAGAGCGACAAGTACATCGTGCGCCGTCGCCGGACCGGCAAGAAGCGCTGATTGGAGTACTGACTTATGCCTCGTAGCCTCAAAAAGGGTCCTTTCGTCGACGAGCACCTTTACCAGAAGGTCGCTCGCCAGAACGAGAAGAACACCAAAAATGTCATCAAAACATGGTCTCGTCGCTCGATGATCATCCCGGACTTCCTGGGACACACCATCGCGGTACATGACGGACGCAAGCATGTCCCCGTCTTCATCACTGAGTCGATGGTCGGACACAAGCTCGGCGAGTTCGCACCGACACGGACGTTCCGTGGCCACGAAAAGGACGATCGCAAGGGTCGCCGCCGCTGAGGCGGGGCACTCTTACGATCCTAGACAAGAGAGAAGGAAGCGATGGAAGCCAAGGCTAAGGCGCGTTACCTGCGCGTCACGCCTCGCAAGGCTCGGCGCGTCATCGACCTCATTCGTGGTCAGCAGGCGACCGAAGCACTTGCAGTGTTGAAGTTTGCAGAACAGTCGGCATCAGATCCGATTTACAAGCTCGTTGCCTCCGGCATCGCCAATGCGCGTGGCCGGGCCGACGAGGAAGGCGTTGCGTTCGACGAGAACGAACTGGTCATCTCCGAAGCATTCGTGGACGAGGGACCGACCATGAAGCGGTTCCGTCCGCGTGCCCAGGGTCGCGCTTTTCGCATCGAGAAGCGCACGAGCCACGTGACCGTGGTCCTGGCCAGCGGCGACGACCTGCCTCAGCGCAAGAGCCGGAAGGGGAACCGCTAATGGGCCAGAAGATCAATCCGAACGGATTCCGACTCGGAATCACCACGGATCACAAGTCGAAGTGGTTCGCTGACTCGACCAAGCCGGGGCAGCGCTACAAGGACTACGTGCTCGAGGATGTCAAGATCCGCGAGATGATGAACACCGGCCTCGAACGGGCTGGCATCTCGAAGGTCAACATCGAGCGCACGCGTGACCGTGTTCGCGTCGATATCCACACCGCACGTCCGGGCATCGTCATCGGACGTCGTGGAGCCGAAGCGGACCGCATCCGCGGTCAGCTCGAGAAGCTCACCGGCAAGCAGATTCAGCTCAATATCCTTGAGGTGAAGAACCCCGAGATCGACGCACAGCTCGTCGCTCAGGGAGTTGCCGAACAGCTCGCCAGCCGCGTGGCCTTCCGCCGCGCAATGCGCAAGGCGATCCAGAGCGCGCAGCGTGCCGGTGCCAAGGGCATCCGCGTGCAGTGCTCCGGCCGCCTCGGCGGTGCTGAGATGAGCCGGTCCGAGTTCTACCGCGAAGGCCGTGTGCCGCTGCACACCCTGCGTGCGAACATCGATTTCGGTCTCCACGAAGCACACACCACATTCGGACGCATCGGCGTCAAGGTGTGGATCTACAAGGGCGACATGACCGACAAGGAGCTTGCTGCCGAGCAGGCGAAGGCTCCTGCTGCTCGTGGCCCGCGTGGCCGTGGGCGCGGTCGTGGTGGCCGCGGACGTGGTCAGGAAGGCGCACCGCGCCGGGGTGACCAGGCCCGTAACACTGAGAACAATGCCGAAGCCCCCGCGGCTGAGGCCGGATCGGAGGGCTGAGATATGTTGATCCCTCGTCGAGTGAAATTCCGTAAGCAGCACCATCCCCGTCGGGGCGGCGCCGCCAAGGGAGGCACGACGGTGTCCTTCGGTGACTACGGCATCCAGGCTCTCGAGCCCGCCTACGTCACCAACCGGCAGATCGAGGCCGCACGTATTGCCATGACGCGCTACATCAAGCGCGGCGGCAAGGTGTGGATCAACATCTACCCCGACCACCCGCTGACGAAGAAGCCTGCCGAGACCCGTATGGGTTCCGGTAAGGGATCGCCTGAATGGTGGATCGCCAATGTCAAGCCGGGTCGGGTCATGTTCGAACTCGCCGGTGTGTCCGAGGAAGTTGCTCGCGAGGCTCTGCGCCTGGCGATCCACAAGCTTCCGCTGAAGGCCCGTATCGTGGCCCGCGAAGGTGGTGAGTGAGAATGGCAATCGGTTCGAAGAACCTTTCCATCGACGCACTGGACGGTTTCGACAACGAGCGTCTGCTCGAGGAGCTCAAGAAGGCCAAGGCCGAGCTGTTCAACCTGCGTTTCCAGTCGGCCACCGGCCAGCTGGAGAGCCACGGTCGCCTCAAGGCTGTGCGTCGCGACATCGCTCGTATCTACACCGTGCTCAACGAACGGGAGCTGGACATCCGTCCGAACCCCGCTGATGCTAAGGAAGAGGGCAAGTGATGGCGGAGACCGCGAACACTGAGGCCACTGCTGCGGAGCGGAACTCCCGCAAGACTGCACGTGGTTACGTCGTATCCGACAAAATGGACAAGACCATCGTCGTCGAGGTCGAGGAGCGCATGAAGCACCGCCTCTACGGCAAGGTCCTGCGCAAGTCGGTCAAGTACAAGGTTCACGATGAGGAGAACACCGCCGGTATCGGTGATTTCGTCCTCGTGGCCGAGACGCGGCCGCTTTCGGCCGCGAAGCGTTGGCGGCTCGTCGAGATCATCGAACGCGCTAAGTAACCAACGCCACCCCACCCACCCGGTCCCGCCCGCGGTCTCCTGGAGACTGCGGGCGGCTACCGGGAACGGGGTGAAATGTCAATGAATCCGTTCCGCAAGGCTCACGCCTGTGCGTGAGAACCAGCGCGACGACAGGAGAAAATAGTGATTCAGCAAGAGTCGCGACTCAAAGTCGCCGACAACACTGGCGCCAAGCAGATCCTGGCCATCAGGATCCTGGGTGGCTCCGGTCGGCGCTACGCCTCGATCGGTGACACCATCGTGGCAACCGTCAAGGACGCAATCCCCGGCGGAAACGTGAAGAAGGGTGACATCGTCAAGGCTGTCATCGTTCGCACCGCCAAGGAACGCCGTCGTCCCGACGGCTCCTACATCAAGTTCGACGAGAATGCAGCTGTCATCCTCAAGAACGATGAGGAGCCGCGCGGAACCCGCATCTTCGGGCCCGTGGGACGCGAACTCCGCGACAAGAAGTTCATGAAGATCGTCTCCCTGGCACCGGAGGTGTTGTGAGCATGGCGAACAAGCTCAAGATCAAGAAGGGCGATCTCGTCCAGGTGATCGCAGGCGCTCGGGAGTCACGCGGTGGCGATCGCGGGAAGCAGGGCAAGGTTCTTGCCGTCTACCCCGAACGCAACCGTGTGCTCGTCGAGGGCGTCAACCGCGTGATCAAGCACAAGAAGGCTACGCAGACTCAGGCCGGCGGCACCGCTGGTGGCCGTGAGACCCACGAAGCCCCCATCCACGTGTCCAACGTGGCGCTCGTTGATCCCAAGGACAACAAGCCCACCCGCGTCGGATACCGCGAAGAGAACGTCGAGCGCGATGGTCGCACCAAGACCGTTCGGGTTCGCTACTCGCGTCGCACCGGGGAGGAGATCTGATGACGGAAACAACCACCAGCCGTCCCGCACCGCGTCTCAAGCAGATTTACCGCAATGAGATCGTGGCGAAGATGCAGGAAGAGTTCAACTACGCCAACCCCATGCAGGTTCCCGGACTGACCAAGGTCGTCGTGAACATGGGTGTGGGTGACGCAGCACGCGATTCCAAGCTGATCGAAGGCGCCGTCAACGATCTGACTCTGATCACCGGTCAGAAGCCGGTCGTGACCCGGGCTCGGAAGTCCATCGCTCAGTTCAAGCTGCGCGAGGGCCAGCCCATCGGTGTCCACGTCACCATGCGTGGAGCACGGATGTGGGAGTTCATCGACCGCGTCATCACCCTGGCACTGCCGCGTATCCGCGACTTCCGCGGACTCTCGGATCGTCAGTTCGACGGACACGGCAACTATACCTTCGGTCTCACGGAGCAGTCGATGTTCCACGAGATCGACCAGGACCGGATCGACCGTGTCCGCGGTATGGATATCACCGTGGTCACCACTGCCACGACGGACGATGAGGGACGTGCACTGCTGCGTCACCTCGGGTTCCCGTTCAAGACAAAATAATCGCTACGTTGCAGGTCCAAGCACAGCATGTGGGCGGAAACCGTAACGAGGAAGGGCAAGTGCCCAAATGACAATGACTGATCCAGTCGCAGACATGCTCACGCGTCTGCGCAACGCCAACTCGGCTTATCACGAGGACGTCAGCATGCCGTTCTCGAAACTCAAGTCGAACATCGCCGAGATCCTCAAGACGGAGGGTTACATCACCGGCTGGAGCGTCGAAGACGCCGAGGTCGGAAAGACCCTGTTCCTGGACCTCAAGTTCGGACCCAACCGGGAACGTTCCATCGCCGGACTGCGTCGTGTGTCGAAGCCGGGACTGCGCGTCTACGCGAAGTCCACGAACCTGCCCAAGGTTCTCGGCGGACTCGGCATCGCCATCCTGTCGACCTCGTCAGGCCTCCTGACAGACCGCCAGGCCGCCAAGAAGGGTGTGGGTGGGGAAGTCCTCGCCTACGTCTGGTAAGGAAGGAGAGAAGAATATGTCACGTATTGGCAAGAACCCGATCTCCGTTCCCAGCGGCGTCGAGGTCAAGGTCGACGGCCAGGATGTTGCCGTCAAGGGACCCAAGGGCGAACTGTCTGTCACCATCGCCGAGCCGATCACCGTATCGCTCGAAGACGGTGTCGTCACCGTGGCGCGTCCGGACGAGGAGCGCGAATCGCGTTCCCTGCACGGACTGTCACGCACGCTCATCAACAACCTGATCGTCGGTGTGACCGAGGGCTACTCCAAGGGCCTCGAGATCGTCGGAACCGGTTACCGTGTGCAGGCCAAGGGATCGAACCTCGAGTTCGCCCTCGGCTACAGCCATCCCATCGTCGTCGAGCCGCCTGAGGGAATCTCCTTCAGCGTCGAGGGTCAGACGAAGGTCGGCGTCCACGGAATCGACAAGCAGCTGGTCGGTGAGACCGCTGCAAACATCCGGAAGCTGCGCAGGCCCGAACCCTACAAGGGCAAAGGTGTGCGCTACGCCGGCGAAATCGTCCGTCGCAAGGTCGGAAAGGCTGGTAAGTAAAGATGGCCTTTGGCAAGAAGGAAAGCTACGGCAAGGGCAGGGCTGCTGCTCGCAAGCGTCGTCACGCTCGTCTGCGCAAGCATGTGAGCGGTACGGCCGAGCGCCCGCGCCTCTCAGTGACTCGTTCCACGCGCCATGTCTTCGTCCAGGTCATCGACGACACCGTCGGCAAGACCCTGGTCTCGGCCTCCACCATGGAAGCCGATCTGCGGACATTCGAAGGCGACAAGACCGGCAAAGCCCGCAAGGTGGGCGAACTGGTTGCCCAGCGCGCCAAGGACGCCGGTATCGAAGCCGTCGTATTCGACCGTGGAGGCAACGCCTACCACGGCCGTGTGCAGGCAATCGCCGAAGGTGCCCGTGAAGGAGGATTGGCCCTATGAGCACTGAAGAGAACAAGGAACAGCAGGCGACTGCTGAGACGCGCACCGACAACAGCGGTGACCGTTCCTCCCGTGGCCGCGGCCAGGGTGGACAGGGCGGCCAGGGCCGCGGACGCGGCGAAGGCCGTGGGCGTGGCGGTCGCAACGATCGTGACGACAAGAACCAGTTCGTCGAGCACGTCATCACCATCAACCGCGTGTCGAAGGTCGTCAAGGGTGGACGTCGGTTCTCCTTCACGGCTCTCGTCGTGGTTGGCGACGGCGACGGCATGGTCGGCATGGGCTATGGCAAGGCGAAGGAAGTTCCTGCCGCCATCGCCAAGGGTGTTGAGGAAGCGAAGAAAAACTTCTTCCGTGTCCCCCGCATCCAGAAGACCATTCCGCACCCGGTCCAGGGCGAGGAAGCCGCAGGCGTTGTCCTGCTGCGTCCGGCCGCTCCCGGTACCGGTGTCATCGCCGGCGGACCCGTCCGTGCAGTCCTCGATGCCGCTGGCGTCCAGGATGTGCTGTCGAAGTCGCTGGGTTCGTCGAACGCGATCAACATCGTGCACGCTGCGATCACCGCGCTGAAGAGCCTCGAACGGCCCGAGGAAGTTGCGGCTCGCCGCGGCCTTCCCGTCGACGAGGTTGCTCCGCACGCATTGCTGCGAGCAGCTGCTGAAAGTGGGGCGAAGTCCTGATGGCAAAGCTCAAGATTACTCAGCGCAAGTCCGCTATCGGTTACCGTCAGAGCCAGCGCGATACGCTGCGTTCGCTCGGTCTCAAGCGGACCAACGACGTTGTGGTGCAGGATGATCGCCCGGAGATCCGGGGAATGATCAACGCTGTTCGCCACATCGTGACTGTGGAAGAGGTCGATTGATATGTCGAACAACGACTCGCTGAAGCTGCACGATCTGCACCCGGCCCCCGGAGCCAAGACCACCAAGACCCGTGTGGGTCGTGGTGAGGCTTCGAAGGGTAAGACCGCCGGTCGCGGAACCAAGGGCACGAAGGCCCGTTACCAGGTTCCGCACGGCTTCGAGGGCGGCCAGACACCGATGCACATGCGTCTGCCGAAGCTGCGTGGGTTCAAGAACCCGGCCAAGGTGACGTTCCAGGTTGTCAACCTCGACAAGCTGTCCGCCCTGTTCCCCGAGGGAGGAGACGTCACCGTCGCCGATCTCGTGGCTAAGGGTGCTGTGCGTCCCAAGCAGCCCGTCAAGGTTCTCGGCACCGGTGAGATCACCGTGGCTCTGAACATCACTGCAGACAAGTTCTCCGGCTCAGCGGCCGAGAAGATCAAGGCTGCAGGCGGAAGCGCCAGCGAAGCCTGATCGGATCCGTTGGAACGGGCCTGAGGCTTCAATGCTGAAAGAGGGGGCGGTCACTGCGGTGACCGCCCCCTTCTGCATGCCCGGCAATACCCCGGGAATCACTCCGAAACCAGTCTGTCGGGCCACTGACCGGTTTCAGTCTAGAGGTCATACCCTGATAGTCTTTTGCAGGTATTTGTCTCATTCGCCAGGTCGCGACCACGACTCTGACTTTTCATCCGCCAACGAGGAGGACGCTTGATCGGCGCAATCCGGAGGGCTTTCAGAACGCCCGACTTGAGGAACAAACTCCTCTTCACCCTGGGCATTCTTGTCATCTTCCGACTCGGCTCGTTCATTCCCTCGCCCGGCATCGATTACACCCAGGTGCAGGAGTGTGTGGCTTCGCCTCAGCTGAATGAGGGCGGATTCGCAATGATCAACCTCTTCAGCGGTGGCGCTCTGCTGCAGCTGTCGATCTTCGCTCTGGGCATCATGCCCTACATCACGGCGAGCATCATCGTGCAGCTCCTGCGCGTGGTCATCCCGCGCTTCGAATCCCTCCACAAGGAAGGGGCGTCCGGGCAGGCGAAGCTGACCCAGTACACTCGTTACCTCACCATCGGCCTGGCGATCCTCAACTCGACCACGCTCGTGGCCACTGTCCGTTCGGGTGCGCTCTTCGGCAGCGTCGAAGGCTGCACCGACCTCATCGCCAACGACACCTGGTGGGGCATCGCAGTCCTCGTGCTCACGCTCACCGCTGGTACCGGCCTCATCATGTGGCTGGGCGAGCAGATCACCGAGCACGGTGTCGGCAATGGTATGTCGCTGCTGATCTTCACCTCTGTCGCCTCGGCGTTCCCGTCCTCGCTCGGTGCGATCTTCCGCGAGCAGGGCGTCGACATCTTCCTCATCGTCTTGGCGGTCGGCCTGGTCCTCGTCGCGCTCGTCGTCTTCGTCGAACAGTCGCAGCGTCGCGTGCCCGTCCAGTACGCGAAGCGGATGGTCGGGCGTCGTATGTTCGGGGGCACCTCGACCTATATCCCGATCAAGGTGAACATGGCCGGAGTCATCCCCGTCATCTTCGCCTCCTCGGTGCTCTACCTGCCGAGCCTGATCTCGCAGTTCTTCGATCCCGAGTCGAAGTGGGTCGAATGGATCAACACCTACTTCACCCGCGGCGATCACCCGATCTACATCACCGTCTACGCTCTGCTGACGATCTTCTTCGCCTACTTCTACGTGGCGATCACCTTCAATCCCGAAGAGGTCGCGGACAACATGAAGAAGTACGGCGGGTTCATCCCCGGCATCCGCGCCGGTCGACCGACAGCCGAATACCTCAGCTTCGTGCTCAGCCGCATCAACTTCCCCGGTTCGCTCTACTTGGCCTTCGTCGCCCTCATTCCGCTCATCGCGCTGGTGCTCATCAACGCGAACCAGAACTTCCCGTTCGGCGGAACTTCGCTGCTCATCGTCGTGGGCGTCGGCCTTGAGACGGTCAAGCAGATCGATGCGCAGATGCAGCAGCGCCACTATGAAGGACTGTTGCGCTGATTTGACCTGACGCTGAGCTTCAGCGGACAACCATTGGAAGGACACCTTATGAGTTCACGCATTATCCTGATCGGCCCCCCGGGAGCCGGCAAGGGCACCCAGGCGGCTCGTCTGTCGGAGGCGCTCGGCGTCCCGGCGATCTCCACCGGAGACATCTTCCGGGCGAACGTGAAGGGTGAGACCGAGCTCGGCAAGCTCGCCAAGCGCTACATGGACGCCGGCGAGTACGTTCCCGACGAGGTCACGAACTCGATGGTCGCTGACCGTTTGGCTCAGGACGATGCGGCAGACGGGTTCCTGCTCGACGGCTACCCGCGCACCAGCGCCCAGGTCGAAGAACTCGATCGGATGCTCTCGGCCGAAGACAAGGCGATCGAACACGTCGTCGAACTCACTGCTGACACCGACGAAGTCGTCGCTCGTCTGCTCGCCCGCGCACAGACCGAGGGCCGCAGCGATGACAGCGAAGACGTCATCCGCCACCGCCTCGACGTCTACGAAGAGCAGACCCAGCCGCTGACCGACATCTACCGCAGCCGCGGTCTGCTGCGCCAGGTCGACGGCCTCGGAGAGGTCAACGACATCACTGACCGTATCCTGTCTTCCATTCGATGATCTTCGGACCACGGATCGAGCTCAAGACTCCTGCGGAGCTCGAGCTCATGCACCGGGCCGGGCAGCTGACACGCCAAGTGCTCTCAGCCGCCCGGTCCGCGGCCGTTCCCGGTGCCACGACCACCGAGGTGGACGCCGCGGCCGAAGCAGTCATCGATGCCGCCGACGCGCGGTCGAATTTCAAGGGATACCAGGGATTCCCCGCCGTGGTGTGCATCTCCGTGAATGAGGAGATCGTCCACGGCATCCCAGGCAGTCGTGTCCTCGCAGCAGGTGACATCGTCTCGATCGACGGCGGTGCCATCGTCGATGGCTTCCACGGAGATTCGGCACTGACGATGATCGTCGGCGGCGATGATGCCGGCACCGAAGCGGACCGTCTGCTCTCCGTCGCCACCGAGACGGCGATGTGGACCGGCATCGCCGCATTCGCCACCGGCACGAAGGTCAGCGACATCGGCGACGCCATCGACGACTTCGTGACTGAGAACCATCCGCATCTGGGTCTCGTCGAGGAATTCACCGGGCACGGCATCGGCACTGCCATGCACATGGCACCTGAAGTGCTCAACTACCGCGCCCGGTCGAACGGACCGAAGATCAAGGCGGGAATGTGCCTGGCGATCGAGCCGATGCTCACCACGGGAGGTGGGGACACCCGCACCCTCGCCGATGACTGGACGGTCGTGACGGCGGACGGTTCTCGGGCGAGTCACTGGGAGCACAGTGTGGCCCGCCACGACGGGGGAGTCTGGGTGCTGACCGCCGAGGATGGGGGAGCGGCCGGGTTGGCGCCGTTCGGAATCACACCTGTGCCTCCGAAGAGCGCCTGAGGGGAGAACTCAGGTCGTCAGCGCCTGCTTCTTCAGTGAAGCCCTGCCGACGAAATAGACGGCGGTGAAGGTTCCCGACGCCGCCATGAGTGCGAGAGCGAACATCCACGCCGCCGTCTCGACGATGTTGAATCCGGCCAACTGGAATGCGCAGAACGCGATGAATGCCGTGATTGCGCCGGCCAGCACACCGGCTGTGCGTGACATCTGATAGGCGCGCTGCTCGAGAGTGTACGTGTGGTCATCCATGTCGTGGCTCCTTAGACGCATCGTCGCGATCTCGGTCCTGTCGGCACCGATACTTGTGTTTTCACGGTAGGATCTCGCCATGGCGAGTGTCTACGATGTCCCGAAACGTCAGACAGATGTGGGCGATCGCTATCGGATGACACGGATCGCCTTCGACGTGATCTCCGCGTTCGGATGCCTTCAGGCCAGCGGTCTGCCGGGTCCGGTGATTGTCAGCATCCTCGGCGAACACGGGTATTCGTCCTCGAGCGTCCACAACCAGCTCGTGCGGATGGTCCGACGGGGGATCCTTTGCAGTGAACGGGTCGGACGGGTGTCCGTCTACCGGCTCAGCGCGCACATCCTCTCAGGCTTCACCGATATCGCCGGCGATCATGTCTTCCCCGAATACGAAGGTCGCTTTCACACCATCCTGTACTCGGTTCGCGAGGCCGCACGAGGCGTGCGTGACCGTCTGCAGTACATCGCCCGCAGTCTCGGCTACGGACAGCTGCGCCCGGGGATTCTCGTGGGTTTCTCCGACCGCAGTGCGCAGCTGGATGCGCGTCTGCCCGCGATCGCCGATCCCGGCTGGTATGAGACCGCCGTTCTGACTCCCGAGTCAGTGGAGGCGGCACGCAGGATGACCTCCCGAGCCTTCGGCCTCGACGCGGCCCTCGCCCAGCTGCCTGCGCTGGAAGAGCGGATGAACGCACTGAGCGCAAATGGTTCAGCGCCGGCTACCGGACGTGTGGGACTGAGTCTCAGCAGCTTCTTCGATCTGTACTTCGATGTTGCCCGGGATGTGATGGCCCACCCTCTGCTGCCCGAAGTGCTCGTCGAAGGCACACAGCCGGCCGTGAGGTTCCGGAAGCTGATGAATCAGTGCAACCTCGAGTACTACCTCAGATTCGACCAGAGGATCCTCGAATGTGCGGGGTCGTGCTCGTCCTATGACCTCATCGAATGGCTGCCGCAGCGATGACCCGGGTCGCAGCCCTCATGCATGGTCCGAAGAATCTCAGAGAATCCGAGCGATCCGTTCGACCGCCTCGGTGAGCAGGGGACGGGGGAGTGCGAAGTTGAACCGGATATGTCCGGCACCGACCTCACCGCACAGTCGTCCCTCGGTCACTGCCACCCCCGCGCGGAAATTGATCGTTTCGGCCAGTCCCGACTCGAGACCGTAGCCGCGCAGATCCAGCCACGCCAGGTACGTGCCCTCCGGCTGGATGTAGGCGGCGTTGGGCAGTAGCGAGGTGACGAGATCGGTGAACAGGTCGCGACTGCCTTTGAGGTAGCCGTTGACCTCGTCGAGCCAGTCGAGTGAACGGGTATAGGCAGCTGTGGTTGCGAGCATTCCGGGATTCGATGCCGCCCCGGAGACGAATTGACCCTTCTGCTTCCACGTTTCTCGATCGCTCGGGGAGGTCAGGATCAGCTGTGCGCATTTGAGGCCGGGGATGTTGAAGGCCTTCGACGCGGCCGTCGCGGTGGTGGTGTGGGCGGCGGTCGCCTCGGTGAGGGTGGCGTAGGGAATGTGCTTGGCGGGGTCGTAGACGACGGGGGCGTGGATTTCGTCAGAGAACACCCGGGCCTCCTCGGCCTCGACCACCTCGGCGAGGGCCAACAGCTCGTCTTCGGTGTAGACCTTGCCGATGGGGTTGTGAGGGTTGCACAGAACGAGGGTGGCGCCGGGGGTGAGCGCAGCGGCGATGGCGTCGAGATCGAGCGACCACCCGGTTTCCGAGCGCAGCATCGGCGCTTCGATGAGGCGGCGGCCGGTGACCCGGGCGACGTCGAAGAACGGCATGTACGCCGGGGTCGGGAGCACGATCGGGGTGTCGGCAGGTGTGAGGTGGGTGAGCACGCCGAGGAACGCCGCGAGCACATCGCTGGCCGGCTCGATGTGTTCGACGGGGATCTGCCACCCGTAGCGGTCGGCGCAGAATCCGGAGGTCGCGGCTCTGAGTTCGGCTGTGAGGTCGGCGGGAGCGTAGCCGTAGAGGTCACGGTCGTCGATCACCTGGAGGGATCGGCGCACGGCGGGAGCGACGCCGAAGTCCATCTCGGCGATGAATGCGCCGATCGAACCGGGGAAGGCAGACCATTTGCGGCCGCCCTTCGCAACCAGGGACTCCTGCGTGATGGCGTCGAACTCGGACATCGTCGTTCTCCTCTGCTGGACGATTCGGCGGTACCGGGCGGAGCGGTGTGCGCAATCGCTCCGACCGTGACTGCTGCCGTGGGACGGACGGGCGCTCGTCGCACACAGCCGCATGCGTCGGTGCCCGCCCGAATGAGTTTCTCACGCTAGCAGTCGAGACCATCGTCCGGTGCGCAGCCTGTCGTCGGGAGTCATAGGAGGGACCTGAATCGGCAGAGGGGAGCCGTGCCGGGCGGCTGCGGCACGGCGCGGACGGGATTGTAAGGGACTTCACGCGCAGAAGCGAACACCGTGTGGAAGATTCTTCGCACGTGGTGTAGGGTTGTGGATTGGTCTGTTCTCACTCAACTCACCCTTTTTCAGATGTGGGCGGCTTCTGCCATCCACGTCTTTTATGTGGTGACGAGAGCGACGGGCCATGGGGTCACCGGCATTGAGTCGGTGATACACGATTACGTCGAACGCGAAGGTTTCGCGGGAATACGAGGTTAGCGAGCGATATGGCCAAAAAAGAAGGGGTCATTGAGATCGAAGGCACCGTTGTCGAAGCTCTGCCGAACGCATCGTTTCGGGTTGAGCTGAGCAACGGGCACAAGGTGCTGGCACATATCTCCGGAAAGATGCGTCAGCACTACATCCGCATCCTTCCCGAGGACCGGGTCATTGTGGAGCTGTCTCCATACGATCTCTCGCGCGGACGAATCGTTTACCGCTACAAGTAAGGATCTTCGATCATTCGCGTCTTGCTCCCTTCAGGGCAAGGACCGAAAGAAGGAAAAACGATGAAGGTTAAGCCCAGCGTCAAGAAGATCTGCGAGAACTGCCAGATTACCCGCCGTCACGGTCGGGTCATCGTCATCTGCTCCAACCCGCGCCACAAGCAGCGCCAGGGTTGAGCAGCTCTTCGAGCAGATCGAAGCTCCTCTGAGGAGCTTCAGCAGCACCACACCCGCGCAAACCTCGCCATCTGCGCCCGGGCCCCTGTGAAGTGAGAACTTCTCAGGCGAAGGCACAGGACGATACCTCCGGTCGGGGGCCGGAGACCTTGGGGGACCAGGGACAGGTTTGCATCAGCACCTCCGAAACAACAACAGGAGACAGTACCTATGGCACGACTTGCCGGAGTCGACATCCCGCGTGAAAAGCGCGTGGAAGTCGCCTTGACTTACATCTATGGTGTGGGCCGCACCCGTGCGCGCCAGACCCTGACCGAAACGGGAATCAGCCCTGATACCCGTGTGAAGGACTTGAGCGACGCCGAGCTCGTCCAGCTGCGTGACTACATCGAGGGCACATTCCAGGTTGAGGGTGACCTCCGTCGTGAGGTGGCCGCCGATATCCGCCGCAAGGTCGAAATCGGAAGCTATGAAGGCCTGCGTCACCGCCGCGGTCTGCCGGTTCGCGGACAGCGGACCAAGACGAATGCGCGTACCCGCAAGGGCCCCAAGCGCACCGTGGCCGGTAAGAAGAAGTAATTCGCTCACCCCGGTTGGCTGCGGCCAACCACCTCGATCAGGAGTAGGAATCTATGCCTCCCAAGTCACGCGCCGCTACAGTGCGCAAGCCTCGCCGCAAGCTGAAGAAGAATATCGTCGCCGGCCAGGCTCACATCAAATCAACCTTCAACAACACCATCGTGTCGATCACTGATCCGAGCGGTGCTGTCATCTCCTGGGCCTCCTCAGGTGAGGTCGGCTTCAAGGGTTCGCGCAAGTCGACCCCGTACGCCGCACAGATGGCTGCCGAATCGGCTGCTCGTCGCGCGCAGGAACACGGCCTGAAGAAGGTCGACGTGTTCGTCAAGGGACCCGGCTCGGGTCGTGAGACCGCGATCCGTTCGCTGCAGGCCGCGGGCCTGGAACTGGGCACCATCCAGGATGTCACCCCGGTTCCGTTCAACGGCTGCCGTCCCCCCAAGCGCCGCCGCGGCTGATCCTTCCGTGGAACTGCAACGGATGACGGGCGGGAGCCCGGCATCGGTCGCAGAACGGATTCCCAGATAACCCGAACCGTTCTTCATGGCTCATGCCATGACGTGCAGTGCGAACGTCATATAGCGGATGTTCGCTGAAAGGAAGCCCACGTGCTCATTGCACAGCGCCCAACGCTCACGGAAGAAGTCGTCTCCGATAACCGCTCACGGTTCGCCATCGAACCGCTCGAGCCAGGATTCGGCTACACCCTCGGCAACTCGCTTCGCCGGACTCTGCTGTCATCGATTCCCGGTGCATCCGTCACGTCCATCAGGATCGACGGAGTTCTCCACGAGTTCAGCACCGTTCCGGGGGTCAAAGAGGATGTCACTGAGTTCATCCTCAACCTGAAGTCCCTGGTCGTGTCGTCCGAATTCGACGAACCGGTCGTCGCCTACCTGCGCAAGCAGGGTCCTGGCACTGTGACCGCTGCCGATGTCTCTGCTCCTGCTGGGGTCGAGATCCACAATCCGGACCTGCACATCGCCACGCTGAATGGTGAGGGGCGTCTGGACATGGAACTGACCATCGAACGCGGACGCGGATACGTTTCGAGCGCTCAGAACAAGAACGCGGATGCAGAGATCGGCCGGATCCCGGTCGATTCGATCTACTCCCCGGTTCTCAAGGTCACCTACAAGGTCGAAGCCACACGCGTCGAACAGCGCACTGACTTCGATCGTCTGGTCCTCGATGTTGAAACCAAGCCCTCGATGACTCCGCGCGACGCGATCGCGTCTGCGGGCAAGACCCTGGTCGAGCTCTTCGGCCTGGCTCGAGAGCTCAACGTCGAAGCCGAAGGCATCGAGATCGGACCCTCGCCTGTGGACGCGGCTCTGGCCGCCGATCTGGCGCTGGCCATCGAAGACCTCGACCTGACCGTGCGCTCCTACAACTGCCTCAAGCGCGAAGGCATCCACACCGTCGGTGAGCTCGTTGCTCGCAGCGAAGCCGACCTCATGGATATCCGCAACTTTGGTTCGAAGTCGATCGACGAGGTCAAGGCCAAGCTCAACGAGCTCGGTCTCAGCCTCAAGGACAGTCCTGCCGGATTCGATTCCGGTCTCGTTGATGAGGACCAGTCCTACGTCGAAGACGAACAGTACTGATTTAGACCTAGGAGTAACTCACAATGCCAACCCCAACCAAGGGCCCCCGCCTCGGCGGATCGCCCACACACGAGCGCCAGATGCTCAACAACATGGCTGCCCAGCTGTTCGAGCACAAGCAGATCACCACCACCGTGACCAAGGCCAAGCGTCTGCGTCCGGTCGCTGAGCGGATGATCACGAACGCGAAGAAGGGTGACCTGGCTGCACGTCGTCGCGTGCTCGGTCAGATCTCTGACAAGTCGGTCGTGCACGAGCTCTTCACCTCGATCGCCGAGGCCATGGCTGAGCGTCCCGGCGGTTACACCCGGATCACGAAGATCGGCCCCCGCCCCGGCGACAACGCCCCGATGGCCGTCATCGAACTAGTCCTCGAGCCCTACTCGCCCAAGCAGGCGACCGTGAAGGAAGCCGAACAGGCGACCGCCGCTGCCGCTCCTGCTGAGGAAGAGGCTCCGGTCGAGGCTGAGGTCGTCGATGAGGCTTCCGAGGAAGCCTCTGCCGAGGCCGACGCCGAGGCTGCCGAGGACAAGTAAGCTCCTCTTCCGACCGTCGGCTCCGCGGTTGCGGAGGCACGGCCGAACTTCTCAGGCGGGCACCCACCAGGGTGCCCGCCTGAAATGCATTCACTCCGCCGTCGGCCGCAACCGTGTTTGCCAACCGCGCATCGGCTTCTGCCGCCGATGAGCTGAGAGCGAAGACGCAGCGAAGGCCGGAGCATCATTGTGCTCCGGCCTTCGCTGGATCCGCCTTCAGACTCTGCCCTCAGCGGTTTCGCGCGAATGAGGACAAGTCATCGGTCGAGCATGTGCGCAGGGAGCGGCGCGGAGGCCGCCGTGTCGCGCTCACTTCGCCCGCGACAGCACCACTGACTCGTCGAATTCTCGGTCGGATTCCTCATCGTGCTTGTACGTCAGCTTGCTGACGACGACCGCAACGATGAGGTTGATCGCGAACCCGGGGATGATCTCGTAGACCGCGTCCGTCAGCGGTGTGCTCACCTGTCCCCACACGAAGGCGACGACCGCGCCGGACAGCAGCCCGGTCAGAGCGCCCCAATTGCTCAGGCGCTTCCAGAACAGGGTGAGGAGGACAATCGGACCGAACGATGCTCCGAAGCCGGCCCAGGCGAAGGCGACGAGGTCGAGGATGCTGTTCGACGGGGAGAGCGCCAGCACTACGGCGATGATCGCGACGACGAGGACACCGAGACGGCCGAGGAGCACATAGGTTTTGTCCTGCAGCGTGCGCGTGGACCCTGTTCGCAGAGCGACGATCTTGAACAGGTCCTCGATGAGTGCCGAGGAGGTCACGACCAGCTGCGAGGAGATCGTCGACATGATCGCGGCGAGGACCGCTGCCAGCACGAGTCCGGCGATGAACGGGTGGAACAGGATCTGCGCGAGATCGAGGAACACGGTCTCCGCGTCCGTCGGCTCCTGTGCGGCGTGTTCGGAGAAGTAGGAGATGCCGACGATCGCGGTGGCCACGGCGCCGAGTGCCGAAATCGCCATCCAGCTGACTCCGATGCGGCGGGCGACGGTGGCGTCAGCCGGGGTGCGCAGCGCCATGAAGCGCACGATGATGTGCGGCTGACCGAAGTAGCCCAGACCCCACGCGAGTGAGGAGACGATCGACATGATCGTAGCGAAAGTCCAGAAGTCGCCTGAGCCCAGAAGATTGAGCAGACCCGGGTCGATCTCCGAGACGTTCCTGATCACGGCCGCCGGTCCACCGGCATTGATGACTGCGACGATCGGTACGGCGACGAGGGCTGCGAACATCAGCAGTCCCTGGGCGACGTCTGTCAGCGTCGCACCGAGGAAGCCTCCGAAGAGAGTGTAGATCATGGTGATCGCGGCGACGAGGAGCATCCCCCCGATGTAGTTGAGCCCGAAGCTCGATTCGAAGAACTTTCCGGCAGCGACCATGCCTGAGGAGACATAGAAGGTGAAGAACACGAGGATGATGACGCCGCAGACGATGCGCAGCAGGCGGGTGCGGTCTTTCAACCGCTGTTCGAAGAAGCTGGGGATCGTGATCGAATCACCGGCCCGCTCCGTGAACGCTCGCAGACGCGGTGCCACGAACTTCCAGTTCACCCACGCACCGATCGTCAATCCGATGGCGATCCAGGCCTCGATGAGACCGGAGAGGTAAACGGCTCCGGGCAGTCCCATGAGCAGCCATCCGGACATATCCGATGCGCCGGCGCTCAGGGCCGCCACGCTCGGGCGCAGACCACGCCCGGCGAGCATATAGTCGTCGAGGTTGTTCCTGGTCCGGCGATAGGCGAACCATCCGATGGACAGCATCCCGACGAAATAGAGAACGATGGCAATCGTACGGAAAGTGGTTTCCGTCATCTGAGCTCAGCTCCTTCTGTAGACCGAGGCGACTTTACAGCAGGAGTGGTTCCGGGTGTGAATTCGCTGGCAATCTGCATGGCGCGAGCCTACACCTCCGTCGCCGCGTACGGGGGCGGTGTAGTCGAATCGCAATGCTTCGGTGACGTTGCCGAGGCGGCAGACGACGGTCGACCCCTACCGCGGGGACGTATGCGGGGTCAGCCGCGGGGACCGCGGCGCCGCGGTCGGCGATCATCCGACGGTGAACGCGGCGAGCGGGGGATCCGGAAGGGCTTCGCGGCAGGCTGTGTTTGCCTCAGTGAACTGCGCATCGGCCGGTTCCAGACGGCCTGACGGTGATGGAGGTCTGCAACCGAGAAGGTGGGCCATACGCCGGCGAGATGTTTGAAGAACGGGGGAAGGTGCTGATGAGATAGGTGTGGCCGGGATCGAAGTGGCGCATCGTGTCGAGGTTCTTCTCCAGGTTCGTTCGGGCCTGTGTTCTCCGGGCCCGTGTTCGTCACCATCGCGACCTTGGCCAGGGCCGGCCCGGCAGCCGCGCCGGATGGGTGCGAAGAAAGCGGTTGTGTCAGAAACACATCATCGGCCGCTTCCGGTGCGGCAGAGTCTCGCCGAGGCGGACCGGTCCGCTCTGGAACGGCGTGGCGACGGCCGAGCCATGACCTCGCCGAGGCGGGGTATCAGTTGAAGACGACCGTGCGATGTCCGTCCATAAGGACCCGCCCCTGAGCATGCCACGCGACCGCGCGGGCCAGCACCGCCGCCTCGACGTCCTGTCCGCGTTGGACGAAGTCGGCGATTGCGCGGCTGTGGTCGACGCGGGCGACATCCTGTTCGATGATCGGGCCTTCGTCGAGGTTGCTGGTGACGTAGTGGGCGGTGGCGCCGATGATCTTCACTCCGCGGGCATGCGCCTGGTGGTACGGTTTCGCACCCTTGAAGCTGGGCAGGAACGAGTGATGGATGTTGATGACTCGGCCTTCGAGGCGGTCGCAGAGTTCGGGGGAGAGGATCTGCATGTACCGGGCGAGCACGATGAGTTCGACGTCGAGCTCCTCGACGAGGGCGGACAGCCGCGCCTCGGCTTCGGGCTTCGTGTCCTTCGTGATCGGAATGTGGTGGAAGGTGTGCCCGTGGAATTCAGCCAACGACCGCAGATCGTCATGGTTGCCGACGACGCCGACGATGTCGATGGGCAGCTGAGACGACGAATGCTGGAACAGGAGGGTATTGAGGCAGTGCGCGGCTTTCGACACGAGGATGAGGGTCCTCGTCCTCTTCTCCGCCGGCTGCAGGCTCACGGTCATGGCGAACCGGTCGGCCACCTCGGCGAGTTCGGTTTCGAGGGCACCGGCGGTGACCTCGGCGGCGGTGGAGAACTGCAGGCGCAGGAAGAACTGTCGGGAATCGGGGGAGGAGAACTGCTGCGATTCGGTGATGTTTCCGCCGCGCCCTGCAAGGACTCCGGTCACGGCATGGACGACGCCGGTCGCATCTGGGCAGGTGACACTGAGGATCCATTCGCGGTTCATGGTCTCGATCCTAAACCGTGTGCCGGGTTCGCACCGACCCGGTGTCGGCATGCGGGTCCGTCGGATGGTCCGATCCGCCTCAGGCGGATGGTCGCGTTCCGACCGCCTCGAATCGGGTGTTCGGCAGGCGGTCGCCGCGGTGGGCGCGCGGACTTCGCTGTTAGCATGGTCTGCGGGTGTCCGCGGCGGCAGATCGCCCTGTTTCACCCTCTACATCGGATGCCACAGGAGAGTACTCATGACCGAAACCTCGATGCAGGCCTCGCTTGCAGACATCGATCCGCAGATCGCTGAGGTCCTCGACCTCGAGCTGGGCCGCCAGCGTTCAACTCTTGAGATGATCGCCTCGGAGAACTTCGTCCCCCGCGCCGTGCTCGAAGCACAGGGCTCGGTGCTGACGAACAAGTATGCAGAAGGATACCCCGGCAAGCGCTACTACGGGGGCTGCGAATACGTCGATGTCGCCGAGAACCTCGCCATCGACCGGGCCAAGAGCCTCTTCGGGGCCGAATATGCCAACGTCCAGCCCCATTCGGGTGCTTCGGCCAACGCTGCGGTCATGCACGCTCTGGCCCGTCAGGGCGACAAGATGCTCGGCCTGTCTCTGGCCCACGGCGGCCACCTCACTCACGGCATGAAGATCAATTTCTCCGGCCGCCTCTACGATGTCGCCTCCTACGAGGTCGACCCTGATACGTACCGCATCGACATGGACAAGGTGCGCGAGAAGGCTCTCGAGCATCGTCCGCAGGTCATCGTGGCCGGCTGGTCGGCCTATCCCCGCCAGCTCGACTTCCAGGCCTTCCGCGAGATCGCCGACGAAGTCGATGCGAAGCTGTGGGTGGACATGGCCCACTTCGCCGGACTCGTCGCCGCTGGTCTGCATCCGAATCCGGTGCCCTTCGCCGATGTCGTCTCCTCGACGGTGCACAAGACCATCGGCGGACCCCGCTCCGGGTTCATCCTCGGCAAGGAGGAGTTCGGCAAGAAACTCAACTCCGCAGTCTTCCCCGGCCAGCAGGGCGGACCGCTCATGCACGTCATCGCTGCGAAGGCTGTCGCCTTCAAACTCGCCGCGTCCGCCGAGTTCAAGGAACGTCAGGAACGCACTGTGCGCGGTGCCCAGATCCTCGCCGAACGTCTGCTCGCCGATGATGTCGCCGAGGCCGGCGCCACCGTGCTCACCGGTGGTACGGATGTCCATCTCGTGCTCGTCGACCTGCGCAATTCCGCACTCGACGGTCAGCAGGCCGAGGATCTCCTCCATTCGGTCGGCATCACCGTCAACCGCAACGCCGTGCCCTTCGACCCGCGCCCGCCGATGGTGACCTCGGGGCTGCGCATCGGCACCCCGGCCCTGGCCACCCGCGGTTTCGGTGACGAGGAATTCACCGAGGTCGCCGATGTCATCGCCGAGGCGCTCAAGCCCGGTGCCGATGTCGAGGCGCTCGCCGCCCGAATCGCGAAGCTCAGCGACTCCTTCCCACTCTACGAAGGGCTGGAACAGTACTGATGAGTGCACAGATCCTCGACGGCAGGGCCTGCGCCAAGCAGATCAAGGCCGAACTCACCGAGGCAGTGGCGGAACTGGCCGAGTCCGGGATCGTTCCCGGTCTCGGTACCGTCCTGGTCGGCGAAGACCCGGGCTCGAAGTGGTACGTCGCCGGCAAGCATCGTGACTGTGCGGAGGTGGGCATCCACTCGATCCGCCACGATCTTCCCGAAACGGTGTCTCAGGACGAGCTGCTGGCCGTCATCGACGAACTCAACCACGATGACGCGTGCACCGGGTACATCGTGCAGCTGCCGCTGCCGGCTCATATCGACACCGACACGATCCTCGAGGCCATCGATCCGGGCAAGGATGCCGACGGTCTGCATCCGACGAACCTCGGCCGGCTCGTGCTCAATGTGAATGCGGAGATCACGACCCCGCTGCCGTGCACCCCACGCGGTGTCATCGAGCTGATGACCCGCAACGGCATCGACCTGGCCGGCAAACATGTCGTCGTCATCGGTCGCGGAGTCACCGTGGGTCGGTCTATCGGTGCCCTGCTGACCAGGCGTGAGCACAATGCGACGGTGACGCTGACGCATACGGGTACGCGCAACCTCGATGAGCTGCTGGCTCAGGCCGATGTCATCGTCGCGGCCGCCGGTGCGGCGCGGATCGTCAAGCCCGGGTCGGTCAAGCTCGGCGCGATCGTCCTCGACGTGGGTGTGTCGCGAGAGACGGACCCGGAGACGGGGAAGTCGAAGATCGTCGGCGATGTGGATCCGGCAGTCGCCGAGGTGGCGTCCTGGGTGTCACCGAACCCCGGAGGCGTGGGACCGATGACCAGAGCTCTGCTGCTCAAGAACGTCGTCGACACCGCCCAGCGCACCACCACCCCAACCCCAGCCCCCTAATTGCTACGTGACGGCGGCCCAGCAACCTCGCGCGAGGTTGCTGGGCCGCCGTCAGGTAGTTCTGGGGAGGAGGAGGGGTGTGGGGTCAGTCCTCGGCCAGCTTGAGTTCGAAGAAGACTCGCGGATCGCCGTCACCGGCGTAGTCTTCGATGAGTTCGCCGCTGAAGCCCAGCGAGGAGTGGAATGAGATCGCACCCGAGGACTCGGGCAGCGTCGTCGCCTGCACCGAAGCCACTCCGAGCTTCCGAGCATGTTCGATGAAATGCTGGTAGAGATGACGACCGATTCCCTGGTGTCGGAAATCCGTACGTGCAGCGACCAAGTGGATGTAGGCCGGACCGTCATGGGGAATGACGCCGAGCAGATAGCCGACGATCTCCGAACGGTAGCGGGCCACCAGGCCGGACGTGACGAACTGGCGGAACCAGTAGGCGTCATGGTCGCGGCTGAGGTCGCGGTCTCCCCAGAAATTCTCCTGAGCACCCAGCAGGAACTCTCGCATCTCACGGGCGTCGACCTCATCGAGCTGTCGGATGCTCAGCTGCTCGAGATCGATCGTTTCGTCACCAGCCATGGCGCCTCCTGAAGTTTCTCATCATTGCTCACACTATATCGCCCTGTCCTGGATGGGTAGTGCGCTCATGTCATCATAGAACACATGATTCGGATTGCTTCAGTCAACGTCAACGGAGTCCGCGCAGCATGGAGGAAGGGGATGCCCACCTGGATAGATGCGGCGAAACCCGACTTCATCACCCTGCAGGAGGTGCGGGCCGCCAACGACATCGCCCACGGTGTCCTCGCCGACACCGGGTACACCACGATCAGCCATGACGCGGAGGCCAAGGGCCGTGCCGGGGTGGCGGTGATGGCCCGGACCGAGGCCGAAGCCAGCCGGGAGGGCCTCGGTGATGACGGCTACTTCGATCGTGCCGGACGGTGGGTGGAGACGGACTACCGCCTCGGTGACGGTTCGCTGCTGACCCTGGTCTCCGCCTACGTCCACTCCGGCGAGGTCGACACCCCCAAGCAGGAGGACAAGTACCGGTTCCTCGACCGCATGACCGAGCGGCTGCCGCAGCTGGCGAAGAGCTCGGACCATGTGCTCATCACCGGTGACCTCAACGTCTGCCACACCGAACGGGACCTGAAGAACTGGAAGGCCAACCGGAAGAAGGCGGGATTCCTGCCCGAGGAACGGGCCTACTTCGACGGCTTCTTCGGTGAGGTCGGCTATGTCGATGTCCACCGGAGGCTCAGCGGGGACGTCGACGGGCCCTACACCTGGTGGTCGATGCGGGGCAAGGCCTTCGACAACGACACCGGATGGCGCATTGACTATCAGATGGCGACTCCGGCCCTCGCCGAGGCGGCGGTGAAGGCCACCGTGGACAAGGCCGACAGCTGGGCGGAGCGGTGGTCGGACCACGCCCCTTTGGTCATCGACTACGACCTGCCCGCCCCGACCGCCTGAGCCTGCGGTCGAAAGACGGCAGCGAAGAAGCCCGGGTGCGCACGACTGCTCGTCGTCCGCACCCGGGCTTCTCATCCACTGAGTTCGCCGATCACCAGTCCCAGCTGTCTGTGCTGGGCCTGCCGATCAACAGCGTCAGCAGCAGCGGGCCTTCGGGTTGCGGTCCTGCTCATCGGTGAGATCGCGCCAGAACGCTTTCTCTTCCATCGCCCCTTCGCGCGTTCCGTGACGCCGTTCGTAGGATTCGAGGTAGTGGAGGTAGGCGTTCTCGCCCATGATCTCCTTGAGATACCAGTGCAGCCACGCACCACCTCGGCGCAGGGCTCCCCACGGGTCACGTGCGATGCGGCCGAGCGGATGTGCGGTGCTCATTGTCTCTGCCTTCCTGCGCGGTGGTCGTCCCACTGGGTCTGCAGCTCACGCTCGGGTTTGCGGGCGATGAGCCCGGACGGGGCGAACAGCTTCGTCTCGACGAAGGGCTCTTCCGAGGTCGGAAGCGCACCCTTCTGCAGAGCCTGGATGGACTTCCAGACTGCCATGATGACGACCATGGCGACAAGGAGTGCGAAGACGATGGACAGCGTTCCCTGGACGAAGGTGTTGCGCACGACCGCGCTCATCGCTTCGACGCCCTCGGTGTTGCCCAGCGAAGTCTCTCCCGATGCCAGAGCATCCTTGTAGGCGAAGTGCTGCGCCCAGTAGCCGAGCTTGGGATCGGAGGAGAAGATCTTCTGCCACGAGGCGGCCATCGTGACCACGAGATCCCAGACGAGTGGGATGCCGGGGATCCACGCCCACTTGGCCAAGCCCATCTTGCACACGATCGCGAACACGACGGCCAACGCGATCGCGGCCAGCAGCTGATTCGAGATGCCGAACAGCGGGAACAGGGTATTGATGCCGCCGAGGGGGTCGGTGACACCCATGAGCAGGATCGATCCCCAGGCGGCGACCATGATGGCGGTTGTCAGCCAGGCGCCCGGCGTCCACGAGGGATCCCGGAATCGCTTGGACAAGTTGCCGAGCGCATCGGAGAGCATGAAACGAGCAACGCGGGTTCCGGCATCGATCGTGGTGAGGATGAACAGAGCCTCGAACATCACAGCGAAGTGGTACCAGAAGGACATCCAGGCGGGCCCGCCGAAGACGTTGTGGAGGATGTGTGCCATCCCCATGGCGAGCGTCGGCGCACCGCCGGTACGGGAGATGATGCTCTCCTCACCGACATCCTTGGCCGCCTGTTCAAGCAGTTCGGGGCTCGTCTCGACTCCGGACATGCCCAGGGAATTGTTGATGAAGTCTGCCGCTCCCTGCGCCGTTCCGCCGGTCAGCGGTTCGGCAGCGTTCATCGCGAAGTAGAGACCTTTGTCGAGACAGATCGCAGCGACGAGCGCCATGATTGCGACGAAGGACTCCATGAGCATGCCGCCGTAGCCGATGAGCCGCGCCTGGGTCTCCTTCTCGATGAGCTTCGGGGTGGTGCCGGAGGAGATGAGGGCGTGGAAGCCCGACAACGCTCCACACGCGATCGTGATGAACAGGAAGGGGAACAGAGCACCGGCGAACGCCGGACCCTCGGAGTTGAACGCGAACTCGGTCAGAGCCGGCATCTGCACGGTCGGGTTGACGATGAGGATGCCCACAGCCAGGAGCACGATGGTGCCGATCTTCATGAATGTCGACAGGTAGTCACGCGGTGCCAGCAGCACCCACACCGGCAGCACAGCGGCGAGGAAGCCGTAGATCATCAGGCACCAAGCCAGGGTCACCTTGTCGAGGTGGAAGACCTCCGACCAGAAGGGTGAGCTGTGGACCCAGCCGCCGGCGATGATCGCGATGACGAGCAGCACGATGCCGATGACCGAGACCTCGATGACCTTGCCGGGACGCAGGTAGCGCATGTAGATGCCCATGAACACGGCGATCGGGATGGTCATGGCGATGGAGAACACGCCCCAGGGGCTCTCGGCGAGGGCATTGATGATGACGACGCCGAGGACTGCGATGAGGATGACCATGATGAGGATGATGCCGATGGAGGCGATGATGCCGCCGGTGCGACCGAGCTCATCGCGGGTCATCTGTCCCAGGGAGCGGCCGTTGCGGCGCATCGAGAAGAACAGCACCATGTAGTCCTGGACGCCGCCGGCGAGGATGACGCCGAAGACGATCCACAGCGTTCCGGGCAGGTACCCCATCTGGGCGGCGAGGATCGGTCCGACCAGAGGGCCGGCACCGGAGATCGCAGCGAAGTGGTGTCCGAACAGGACCCGACGGTCGGTGGGCGCGAAGTCACGGCCGTTGTCGTTGAGCTCTGCCGGAGTGGCCCGCTTCGGGTCAGGGCGGCAGATCTTCCATTCGATGAGCTTCGCGTAGAAGCGGAAGCCGATGAGATAGCTGCCGACGGCGGCGGCGACGAACCAGCTCGCCGACAGCTCCTCGCCGCGCACGAAGGCGATCATCGACCAGCCTGCGCCGGCGATGAGGGCAATAGCCACCCAGAGCACGATCTTCGCCGGTGTCCAGCGTGGCTTCTCGACCACGGCGACCGGCGGAAGGTCATCCTCGGTCTTGACGTATTCGACCGACATGGTCCTCCTCCTTGAGAGTGATGCTTTGGCATCGTTGTGTTGATCGCACAGTCATTCCCGCGCTGGACCCCGACCGTTGAGATGATCGGAAGATGTGAGACACCTTGGGAAGTCATGTGATCTGCAAGGTCACTATACCGTCAGACCGTGCCGTTTCGTGTCGGCGGTCACGTTGAGATTCCGGTCGTTCCGAACCGGTCCGCGTGATCCGGTCCGTCTCCGGACAAGGGGCGCCCTCGAGCGCGGGCTCGCCGTTTCGGATGAGGGACCAAGGTGCGGACCGGGCCGGCGAAGGTGGCATCATGGGACTATGACGATCTCTTCACAGCCGCGCACGGTCTCGGGTATCCAAGCCACCTCCGATTCTCTTCACCTCGGAAACTACATCGGAGCCCTGCAGCAGTTCGTGACACACCAGGAGTCGCACGACGCCTTCTACTTCATCGCGAACATGCACGCGATCACCGTCGAACAGGATCCGGCCGATCTGCGGGAGCGGACGCTGCGCACCGCCGCCCAATTCATAGCCGCCGGCATCGATCCGGAGAAGTCGACGGTCTTCGTCCAGTCGCAGGTGCCGGCCCATCCGCAGCTGTCGTGGGTCCTCGAATGCACGACCTCGATGGGGGAGGCGAGCCGGATGACCCAGTTCAAGGACAAGTCGACGAAGCAGCAGCATGTGTCCCTGGGCCTGCTCACCTATCCGGCGCTCATGGCCGCGGACATCCTGCTCTACAACCCGCAGCTCGTCCCCGTCGGTGAGGACCAGAGGCAGCACCTCGAGCTGACCCGCAACCTCGCCGAACGCTTCAACTACCGGTTCGGCGAGACCTTCACCGTCCCCGACGCGCAGATCCTCAAGGCGACTGCGAAGATCTATGATCTGCAGAACCCGGGCGCGAAGATGTCGAAGTCCCAGCCGAGCCCGCAGGGCCGCATCGACCTCCTCGACGATGCGAAGGCGCTGACGAAGAAGATCAAATCCGCCGTGACCGACGACGGCACCACGATCGCCTTCGACCCGGAGAACAAACCCGGCGTTTCGAATCTGCTGACCATCTACTCCTCCCTGACCTCCCGCCCGGTCGACGACATCGTCGCCGAGTATGAGGGCAAGATGTACGGACACCTCAAGGTCGACCTCGCCGAGGTGGCCGTGGAGACGCTCACACCGGTGCGGGAACGTACGCTCGAGCTGCTCGAGGACCGGGCTCAGCTGCAGACCATCCTCGACCGTGGGGCGGAGAAGGCGAGCACCATCGCCGAGGCGACCCTGCGCGAGGTCTACGACAAGATCGGCTTCATCTGATCGTGGCGAAGAAGAAGCCCGAGGAGGGTCCGCTCAACCTCACCCCCGACATGCTCCACACCGCTGCGCGAGTGGAGGATCGTTTCAACGGGTGGATCCAGAACCGGGCCACCGACCACAGCTACCAGCGCACGGTCATCGCCTACGACACGTACGGCGGCACCGGCTGGGTGCGCGTCCTCGGACGCCTCGTGCTCACGCCCAACGGGCAGCCGGCTGCCGACGTCCATGCCAGCATCCGCGGCTGGAAGTCCTTCGTCAGCGTCCCCCTGGCCAATGACACGGCGTGGGTGCGGGTCAACGACGAAGAGCACATGGTCACCTCGGACCGAGGCGGCATCATCGACACCGTGATCCCCGGCGATTTCGAACCGGGGGAGACGGAGATCGAACTGTGGACCGACGGTTCCCTCGTCGACTCCGCGGCCGTGCGGATCATCGGCGAAGACTCGACGTTCGGCATCATCTCCGATATCGATGACACCGTCATGGTCACCTCGCTGCCGCGTCCCTTCCTCGCCGCGTGGAACACCTTCGTGCTCAGCGAGCATGCTCGCTCGCCTGTTGCCGGCATGGCTGTCCTCTACGACCGGATCACGTTCATGCGTCCGGCCACTCCGATGATCTACCTGTCGACGGGGGCCTGGAACTCGGCGCTGACGATCAAACGCTTCCTCTCCCGCAACCTCTATCCGATGGGTCCTCTGCTGCTCACAGACTGGGGTCCGACGACGACGCGGGTGTTCCGGTCGGGCAAGGAGCACAAGCGCAATACACTCGAACGCCTGTCCCGGGAGTTCCCGTGGATGAAATGGCTGCTCATCGGCGACGACGGGCAGAAGGACGAAGAGGTGTACGGAGAGTTCGTCGAGAACCATCCGGAGAATGTCGCCGCCGTGGCCATCCGCCAGCTCACCGTCGGTGAGGCCGTCTGGGCGGGCGGCCGCTCGAAGCGGCACGGTCGCGGCCAGGGCGTACCGTGGATCTATGCTCCGGACGGGGCAGGGCTGGCCTCCCGCCTGACCGAGCGCGGGATCATCTCGACGATCTGATCGACATGACTCGTTGTTGTTTTGGATCGTGTCGAGTTTTGGTCTTCGGAGGTGAGGTTCTGATAGCTGCGTTCCGGCCGCAGAATTGGCGGCAGCCTTCGAGCTAGACGGTCGTGAGGATTGAAAAGACTCTGGTGACGATCGAGAAACGCACGGCGGGCTCAACTGTTGGTTGAGCCCGCCGTGTTCTGCGTCTGTGGACTGATCGGAGCGGATTCCGGCACGCTCGGCGCGTCAGTCTGAACCCGAACCCGCAATGACGAAGCCCTCCCTGCAGGTCCGCGGCGATGGGGTCTGCAGGGAGGGCACGTGGTCGGTCGGTTCAGCTCAGCTTGCTCCGCAGGTCCTGCTTCGCAGCCTCGAACTGGGCAGCGAAGGTCTCGACGAGCTCCGCGGTCGTCTGCTGGGTTCCGAGCGCCCCGATGCCCTGCCCGGAGCCCCAGATGTCGCGCCAGGCCTTGGCATCCGAATCCGGATCGGAACCGAAGTCCATCTTCGTCGGATCGGATTCGGGAAGATTGTCCGGGTCGAGGCCGGAGGCGACGATCGAGCCGCGCAGGTAGTTGCCCTTGACCCCGGTGAAATAGTTCGAGTAGACGACGTCCTCGGCCGCTGATTCGACGATCATCTTCCGGTAGTCCTCGACGACACTGGCCTCGGGCGTGGACAGGAATGCCGATCCGATATAGGCGAAGTCCGCTCCGGCCGCCAGTGCCGCCAGGATCGAACGGCCGTGGGCGATGGCGCCCGAGAGCAGCAGAGGACCGTCGAACCAGGACCGGATCTCCTGGACCAGCGCGAAGGGAGAGAGCGCTCCGGCGTGCCCGCCGGCGCCGGCCGCAACCGCGATGACGCCGTCGGCGCCCTTCTCGACGGCTTTGTGGGCGAATTTGTTGTTGATGACGTCGTGGAGGACGATGCCGCCGTAGGAATGGACGGCCTCATTGACCTCTTCCCGGGCACCCAGCGAGGTGATCACGATCGGCACCTGGTGGCGGACCACCTCGGCGAGGTCGGCCTCGAGACGATTGTTCGACCGATGGACGATGAGGTTGACCGCGAAAGGTGCGGCCGGACGGTCGGGATTGGCCGAGGTGTGGGCCGCGTTCGATTCTGTGATCTCGTCGAGCCAATCGGTGAGCATCGCTGCCGGACGGGCGTTGAGGGTGGGGAAGGCTCCGACGATGCCGGCCTGGCACTGGGCCTTGACCAGTTCGGGCCCGGAGGCGATGAACATGGGGGAGCCGATGGCAGGCAGGCGCAGCTGGGAACACAGATCGCTGAGTGAGGTCATGGTGCCTCCTTGAGTGGTTGAATGCATATCCTCACTTTAACTGAACGATTGTTAAATGCGATACAGGGCACATCTGTCCTCACTCGACGGCACAGAGATGTCCCGAAAGCGCCCGCCCCAGAAGGCCGAGGTGGTGTCGAAATCGATCGCCGAGGGCACGTGGAACCCGTCTCGCCGAGGTGGCGCACCGTGCCGTCGACGGGGCGCGGAGACGACGATGGCGCAGACCCCGGAAGAGTCTGCGCCATGACAGTCGGGCTCGTGAAGCTCAGGAATCCGTGAAGTTCGGGTCCCGCTTCTCGACGAAGGCGGCCATGCCCTCGGACTGGTCGTTCGTGGCCAGGGAGGAGTGGAAGAGCCGGCGCTCGTAGCGCAGTCCCTGCTCGAGCGTCGTCTCGAAAGCGGTGTTCACCGCTTCCTTGACCATCGCCGAGGCGATGCGGGACTTCGACGCGATCGTCTGCGCGATCTCATTGGCCGTGGTCAGCAGCTCTTCGGGCTCGACGACGCGAGCGACGAGACCGGAACGCTCGGCCTCCTCGGCGCCCATCATCCGACCGGTCAGGCACATGTCCATCGATTTGGCCTTGCCGACGGCGCGGGTCAGACGCTGGGATCCGCCCATGCCCGGCAGCACGCCGAGGTTGATCTCGGGCTGACCGAACTTCGCCTTCGTCGAGGCGATGAGGATGTCGCCCATCATCGCCAGTTCGCAGCCGCCGCCGAGGGCATAGCCGCCGACGGCGGTGATGACCGGCTTGCGCACATCGGTCAGTCGCGTCCAGCCGGCGAACCAGTCGGCCTTGTACGCGGTGGAGAAGTCGAGGCTCGACATCTCCTTGATGTCGGCTCCGGCGGCGAAGGCCTTCTCGCTGCCGGTGATGATGATCGCTTTGACGGCGTCGTCGGAGTCGAATGCGGTGGCGGCCTCGGTGATGTCCGTGAGCACCTGCAGGTTGAGTGCATTCAGCGCTTTGGGCCGGTTGATGGTGATGGTGGCGACACCGTCGGTGACATCGGTGAGGATGGTTTCGAAATCGTTCATGAGAACACCTTCTCTGCGTGATCGGTGGTGAGGATGGACTGGACCTGTGCGTCGCTGACTTCGGCCAGGGAAGCCGGGCTCCATTTCGGGTTCCGGTCCTTGTCGATGACCTGGGCGCGGATGCCCTCCTTGAGGTCGGGCAGCTCGGTCAGGGTCACGGCCACCCGGTAGTCCTGCTCCAGGACCTCTGCCAGCGTCATCGTCTCCGCATTGCGGACGGCGGCCAAGGTCACCTTCACCGAGGTGGGGGCCTTGGTTGCGATGAGCTCTGCGGCGGCCTGTGCGTCGGGGTTCTCGTGTGCGGCGAGAGCCGCGACGATGGCTTCGGCCTCATCGCCGGCGTAGCATTCGTTGATCCAGTCGGCTGCCTCGGCGAGTTCATCGGCCGGCGCTTCAGCGGTGTACTTGCCGATGACGGTGTCGAGGTCGCCCCCTGCGGTGAGATCGGCGATGAGGTCGGGGATCTGCGCGTCGGGAACGTAGTGGTCGGCCAGTCCCAGGGCGATCGCCGAACCGGCGCCGACGGGCTGTCCGGTCAGCGCTAGATGGGTGCCGAGCTCTCCCGGAGCGTTGGCGAGAAGATGCGTGCCGCCGACATCGGGGAAGAGTCCGATTCCGGTTTCGGGCATGCCGACCTTCGTCGAATCGGTGACGATGCGGTGCGAACCGTGACCGGAGATGCCGACCCCGCCGCCCATCGTGATGCCGTTCATGATCACGACATAGGGTTTGGGGAATTCGGAGATCGCGAAGTTCATCTTGTATTCGCGGTTCCAGAACTTCGCGTTCTCGTCGCTGCCGGCCACGATGTCGTTGTATACGGCCTTGATGTCTCCGCCGGCGCACAGTCCGCGTTCGCCGCGTCCGGTGACGAGGACGAGGGAGACCGTGTCGTCATCGCGCCAGGCTTGGAGCGCGTCATCGATGCGTGTGACCATGTCCTGGCTGAGCGCATTGATCAGCTTCGGTCGGTTGAGTTCGATGCGGCCCACCCCATTGGACACCGAGGTGATGACGGAATCGTCCGCCTGCTCTGTCGAAGGTTCTGTCATATCAGCCCACTCCTGTGCTCTTGCGCGAGATGATCACGCGCATGATTTCGTTGGTGCCTTCCAGAATCTGGTGGACGCGCAGGTCACGCACCAGCTTCTCAATTCCATACTCTGTCAGATAGCCGTAGCCGCCGTGCAACTGCAGTGCCCTGTTCGCGACTTCGAAGCCGGTGTCGGTGGCTTTGAGTTTCGCCATGGCGGACAGGAGGGAGGTGTTGGCATCGCCTGCATCGTAGGCGTTGGCCGCGCGCCACAGGAGGGAGCGTGCCCCTTCCAGATCGGCCTGCATCTGAGCGACTTCGAAGCGCAGCGCCTGGAATCCCGAGAGCTCGGTGCCGAAAGCCTGACGCTCACCCATGTAGGCGATGGCCTTCTCGAGTGCGGCCTGTCCGCCGCCGAGCGAGCAGGCACCGATATTCAGGCGTCCGCCGTCGAGGCCGGACATAGCGATCTTGAAGCCCTGACCCGGTTCGCCGAGCATGTTCTCCTTGGGCACTCGGACGTTTTCCATGATCACCTGACGAGTCGGCTGCGCGCGCCAGCCCATCTTCTGCTCGTTGGGGCCGAAGCTCAGTCCCTCCATGTCCTTCTCGAGGATGAAGGCGGAGATTCCACGAGCCCCTTCCTGACCGCTGCGGGCCATGACGAGGTAGGTTTCGGAGGTGCCGGCGCCGGAGATGAACTGCTTGGCACCGTTGAGGACGTAGTGGTCGCCGTCTTCGCGGGCGGAGGTGCGCAGGGCCGCGGCATCGGAGCCGGCGTTGGGTTCGGTCAGGCAGTAGCTGCCGAGGTGCTCCATGGAGACGAGGGGAGCGAGGTACTTGGCCTTCTGCTCGTCGTTGCCGAACTGGTCGATCATCCACGCGACCATGTTGTGGATGGAGATGTAGGCGGCCACGGACGGGCACCCGGTCGACATCGCTTCGAAGATCAGCGCCGCGTCCATCCGTCCCATTCCGGTTCCGCCGGCTTCTTCGCTGACGTAGATTCCGCCCATCCCGAGGTCAGCAGACTTCTTGATGACGTCGACGGGGAAGAAGTGATCGGCGTCCCATTCGAGGGCGTGCGGAGCGATCTCGGTATCGGCGAACTCGCGGACCATCCCGGAGACGGTCTGCTGTTCGTCGGTGAGACCGAAGGGGAGTGCAGCGGCTGTACTGTGGGACATGATTCCTCCAGTGGTCGGACAGGTTTGTGGTGATGGGCACCACGATACGTCCAAATTACTTGGACATCCAACTAATTTCGCCGAGGTGACCCTGGACAGGGTCGGGCAGAAGAGGTGACCGGCCGTGGCCGGGTGCAGGTCGGACCGGGACAGGTCGAGTCCGGATCCGAGGTCAGCTTCGGTTCTCGAGTCCTGAACGCAGGCTCTTCAGATGAGGCAGGAGCGAGTCGAGGTCGCTCCCGGCGAAGTCGGGGGAGGCGAAGACTTCGACGTTGAGGGCCGCGGTTGCCTGGGCGGCGAGCTCCCGGCCCGCCTCGGTGAGGTCGACCAGTGTCGTGCGGCGGTCATCGGGATGGCTGCGTCTGGCCACGAGGCCGGCTTTCTCGAGACGGTCGACCGAGTTCGTCGTCGACGTCGCATGCACCTGCATGCGCGCCGAGATCTTCGACATCGGCAGTGTTCCGGCTCGAGTGAAGGACAGGAGAGCGAGGACTTCGTAGCGGGAGAAGGTGAGTGCGAAGGGTTTGAGCGCGGCGTCGACCCGGGCGAGGAACAGCTGGTGGATCCTCATCACCGAGATCACCGTCGTCATGCCGTCGGCGGCATCGTGCCACCCGTGGGCCAGCCATTGCCGACGGGACTCTTCGATCGGGTCGAGTCTGCTGCCTGTATTCTCTTCTGCCGCCATTGTCGACAGTGTAGTGAAGTGAGAAGATGGGCGCATGTGCGGTCGACTCAATATGTCCCTCGATCCGGCTGATCTCGCCGACGAGCTGCGGTTGGACGTTGTGTCCTATGACTTCACCCCGCGCTACAACGTACCCCCGGGGGCCTTCGTGCCGATCGTCGTCGAACGCCTCGATGAGGAGGGGCAGCTGCACCGCCGTCTCGAAACGGCTTCATGGGGCTTGGTTCCCGGCTGGGCCAAGGACGTGAAGATCGGCTTCAAGGCCTTCAATGCTCGTTCGGAGACCGTGCTCGACAAGCCGATGTTCCGCCAGGCGATCAGGCGCCGTCGCTGTGCGCTGCCGATCCCGGGCTATTACGAGTGGGAGACCACCGAGGACGGCAAACAGCCGTGGATGATGAGCGCCGCCGGCGAGGATCCTCTGTTCATGGCGGGACTCTTCGAGTTCTGGAAGCAGCCTGACCAGACGTGGTTGGTCTCGACGACGATCCTCACGATGGAGTCGGCCGGACATCTCAGTGATGTCCACCACCGGATGCCGGTCTTCCTCGGCCGCGATCAGATCGATGACTGGATCGATCCCGGCGTTCTCAGCAGCGCGGTCCCGAACCTGCTGAGCGCAACTCTTGATCAGGTGGACCCGGCGAGCGTGACCCGGCACAAGGTCGGCAAGGCCGTCGGCAATGTCCGCAATGACTCCCCGGAACTCGTTCAGCCGGTCGCCTGAGGCCGTAGCCGCCGACGATCCGAGTCGGTGAGCGCTCGGCGTCTGAGCGCGGAGGATTCGGCTCGGACTCGGCGCCGGCGACACCGGTCTGGAGGCGCTGAGCGAGGCCGTTTTGCACACGGTCGAAGATGTGTGTAATGTTGATCCAGCTGCCGGGCCGCAAGGAACAGCAGCAGTCGCTCTCACCGGGAGTGATTCGGGTGAAACGAAGATGAACTTCGAGTTGCACGGATCCGAACAACCAGGTAGAGTAGACATCCGCTGGCACAGCGAATCGCAAGATGAAAAGTGCAAACAGAAACTGATGCCCCCAGTGAACACGCCCTTTTTGTTGGGTTGTGGTGATGGGTGAGTGTTTGTGGTTTGAGAATCCAATAGCGTGTTTGTTTGAACAAGTTGTGATGCCAGAAACATTATTTTTCTGGTGAGACAATCACACGGTCGAACAG
>NZ_RHFH01000019.1 GCF_004745075.1 Brevibacterium sp. S111 | reverse complement strand
AACGGCAGACTCGAGCATCTACGCGGGTCCGCGCTGGGATTCCGCAACCTCACGCATTACATCGCGAGGTGTCTGCTCGAGTCCGGTGGCTTCAGACCGGTTCTACACTCTCAATTACGATGAGCCGGTTAAGGGTTTTCTGAGACTGAAATGGGCGGATGAAAAGCGTTTTCATCCGCCCATTCTGAAGGAACTGATCTCCTTGGTGGGAATGCACCGTGCGCCGAGGTGGGGCCGGCTTGGTTCTACTGCTGAGGGTTCTGACCGCGTTTGCGGTTCAGCCACTGCTGAGCGGCGGCCTGGACCGGTGAGTTCGGGGGTGTGTTCGGCTGCGGAGGAACTCCACCTTGACCGTAGCCCTGTCCGGAATCCTGCCCGTAGCCTTGCCCGGCGCCTGGACCGTAGCCCTGGCCCTGAGCCGAGCCCTGGTCCGTGGACGGTCCGGAACCCTGCCCGGAATGGCCGCCGGAGTTGCCTCCTGCGCCGCCATCGTGGCTGCGCCCGGAGTCTGCTTCGGAGCTGCGGTGTGAGCGATTGTCCGAGTCGTTGCGGTTGGTCGGCGCCGGCAGGTGCGAACCGTCCTGGGCGGCGTTGGCGGTGAACAGGGCGGTCCTGATCTCCTGGCCCATCTCACCCAGGCCGCCCGGGTTCGAAGGCATGAACAGCACGTTCGACCGGCCCTCCTGTGCGACGTTCTGCATCGTGTCGAAGTACTGGGTCATCATCAGCAGCTGCTCGGCGGTGCGGTCGATGCCGACCTCCTGCAGCAGCGCGTACTGCTCGGCGATGCCGTTGGCAATCGCCTTGCGCTGAGCGGCCACACCCTCACCGTGCAGACGCATCGCCTCCGATTCGGCCTGTGCCTGAGTCACGCGCTTGATCTTGTCGGCCTCGGCCAGGGACTGCGCTGCGACCTTGTCGCGCTGGGCGGCGTTGATCGAGTTCATCGATTCGCGCACCCGCGGATCCGGGGTGATGTCCGTGACCAGAGTGCTCACGATCTTGAAGCCGTAGCGCTTCATCGACTCGGACAGACGGCGCTCGACGTTCTCAGCGATGTCGTCCTTCGACTCGAACGCGGTGTCCAGGGTCAGTCCCGACAGTGCCGAGCGGACCGTGTCGAAGACATACGAGCGGATCTGCTCCTCGGAGTTCGCCAGGCGGTAGTAGGCGTCGGCGACATTGTCCTCTTCGACGACGTACTGGACCGCGACCGGAACGGTGACGAAGACGTTGTCCTTCGTCTTCGACTCGATGTTGACCTCGAGCTGTTGGACCCGCAGCGAGATCGGCTTGCTCGTCGTTTCGATGAACGGCACCTTCGTGTTCAGTCCCGGCCTCGCGACCTTCTTGAACTTGCCGAACCGCTCGACGACGACGTTCTCCTGCGTCTTCACCGTGAAGAACATGCTTGTTCGCAGCTTCCCGAACAGCAGAATGGCGATGACGACGATGACGATGACTACGGTGATGAAAACCGCCGCTCCAGTCATGAGTGCTCCTTGCGTCGTGATTGTCGGCCGCACGGCGACCGCTGATGTCTACCACCCTAGTTGTCATCTCTGGCCACGTATATGACAAGGCACGACGTATATGACAGGGCAATGCGCAGATGACAGAGCAGGCAGCGGACTCGGCAAGGCTGCCGGCAAGGGCACCAGGTGTCGGTCTGCCGGGCGGCAAGGACACCAGGTGTCGACCTGCCGGGCGGCAAGGACACCAGGTGTCGACCTGCCGGGCGGCAAGGACACCAGGTGTCGGTCTGCCGGCGCGGCCGGGCGGCAAGGACACCATGAGTCGGTCTGCCGACGCGGCCGGGCGGAGGCGGATCGACAATGGGACGGCCGACCGTATCGAATGTGAAACAGACCGCCAACACATCTGATGTCAGACGTATACTGGAGGCTCGGCAAAGAACCAACGGCAGAAGGTGCTCATGACGGAGGCGACAGCGGGCGATCGGAAGGTGACGACCTCCGACAGGATCAAGGATCTCATCCTCTCAGACGGACTGAGCCCCGGGGACCTCCTGCCCACCGAAGGCGAGCTGTGTTCCCGCCTCGGTGTCTCTCGATCGAACGTGCGCGAAGCCATCCGCAAACTCTCCACCCTCGACATCGTCGACGTCCGCCACGGGCACGGCACCTACGTCGGCGAGATGACCCTCGAGGCACTTGTCGAAGCCCTCGTCTTCCGCGGAGTGCTCAGCCCCGGTGACGACCTCGACGCGCTGCGCGATGTCGTCGAGGTCCGCAAGGCCCTCGACCATGGAATGTCCGAGCAGATCGTCAACGCCATGCGGGGAACTTCGAATCCGGATCTGCGGGCCCTGGTCGATGAGATGACCGCGCTGGCCGACGCAGGCAAGACTTTCCCGCACCAGGATCGCGCCTTCCACACAGGGCTGCTCGCTCAGCTGAGCAACTCGCTCGTCGGCCAACTCGTCGCAGCGTTCTGGGACGTCCACACCGCAGTGCTGCCGAAGCTCAACGTTGCGGTGGCCGCTGATCTGAAGCAGACGGCGGAAGCGCACGGACTCATGCTTTCCGCGGCGGAATCCGGGGACGCCGAGGCCTTCCGCGCCGCGATCACTGCCCACTACGAGCCGATCATGCGCGCCCTCGAGAAGAAGTGATTGACTGAGGACATAGAACTGTACTCGGGCGAAGACGTCGAAGCAGACTCACGACATCGCAGCGGATGCCGAAACCGAAGGAGACCTCATGGAAGTTGTCATCGCTGATGAGCACACGCTGGCCGGGCTGGCCGCGGACGCGATCGAGTGTCTGCTGCGCGAGCAGACCGCGCCGGTCCTCGGGCTCGCGACCGGATCGAGTCCGCTGCGCATCTACGATGAGCTGGCTCGGCGCCACGACAGTGAGGGCCTGTCCTTCGCCCACGCCCAGGCGTTCATGCTCGACGAATACGTCGGCATCGCCGCTGACCACCCGGAGCGCTACCGCAATGTCATCGATACGGAGATCGCAACCCGCGTCGACTTCGCCGAGGGGGCAGTCCACGGTCCCGACGGAACCGCAGATGACTTGGCGGCCGCCTCGGCGGATTATGAACGGATGATCGCCGAGGCTGGCGGAATCGACCTGCAGATCCTGGGCATCGGCACCGACGGCCACGTCGCGTTCAACGAACCCGGATCCTCACTGGCTTCGCGGACGCGGGTGAAGTCACTGACGAATCAGACGCGGGTCGACAATGCGCGGTTCTTCGACGGCGATGTCGAGCAGGTGCCGAAGCTGTGCCTGACGCAGGGGATGGGGACGATCATGGAGGCCAAGCACCTCATGCTCATCGCCACCGGCGGGAACAAGGCCGAGGCCGTGCATCAGATGGTCGAGGGGCCGATCTCGGCGATGTGGCCGGCGACCGTACTGCAGATGCATCAGCACGTTACGGTGATGCTCGACGACGCCGCGGCCTCGCGGCTGCAGCTCGGCGACTACTATCGCCACGCGTACGAGAGCAAGCCTGCCTGGCAGAATCTCTGAACAGGGCCGGCCTTCGACCGCTCGGCAGAGCCTGTGAGAGCCCTGACCCCGGTCAGAATTCTCCGCTCAGCCTTCTACGCTCAGCCCTTTCCGCTCAGCTTTCGAGCGCCTCGGCGAACCATGAGGTGATCGTGGTGGGGTGAGTGATCGCGGTTCCCACGACGACCGCATCGGCGCCGGCTTCATGCGCGGCCGCGGCATGGGCGGGGGTGTGGATCCGGCCTTCGGCGACGAGCATCGCAGGCAGCTCGGCGGAACGGATCTCGCTGATGAGTTCGAGGTCGGGGCCGTCGCTCGGTACGCGCTCGCCCGAGTATCCTGCCAAGGTGGTGCCGACGATGTCGGCGCCGGCCTCAGCCGCGGCGCAAGCATCGTCGAAACTGCCGCAATCGGCCATGACCAGGGCGTTCGTCTGTTCGTGGAGACGTGAGACAGTCTCGACCAGGCTCAGCCCGTCCGGCCGTTCCCGCCGGGTTCCGTCGATGGCGACGATGTGGGAACCGGCCAGCGCCACGGCATAGGCGTGCTGGAACGTCGGGGTGATGACGACCCCGTCCCTGCCGTCCTTCCACAGCCCGATGACGGGCACCTCGACGGCTGAGCGGGAGGCCTGAATGTCGCCGAGACCCTGCACCCGTACGGCCGTCGCACCGCCGGCCACCGCTGAGGCCGCGATCTGCGCCATCGTGGTCGGATTCCGCATCGGCTCACCCGGATAGGCCTGCACGGACACGATGAGTCGTCCGCGCAGCGTATCGAGGATCTCGATCTTCGACAGCATCAGTGAGTCTCTTCCTTCTCGTCGCTCCGTGGGACTCGTTCGGTGTGCTGCGGGATCGGTCCAGCACCCCACAGCCCGGCCGCGCCGATGAGGGCGGCATCCTGCCCCAACTCTGCTTTCCGCAGCTCGATCTCGGCGGTGGCGGGGATGAGCTCGACGGTCATGGCCTCGCGTAGGGGTGCCCACCACGTGTCGTCCATATCGGCGAGGCCGCCGCCGATGACGACGACCTCGGGGGAGAGGACATTGACGATCCCGCCGAGCGCCGCGCCCAAGGCTCGTGCGCCCGTGTCGAAGGCACACACGGCAAGTGTATCTCCCGCCGAGGCGGCCGCCGCCAATTCGCGAGTGCTGGCAGGGACGGACGGTGAAGGAATTCCAGCCGGGTTGTGGGCGGAAGCAGGGGAGGAGGGACCGGAGGCCGCAACTGCCGCCGAGGCCGGTGAGGCCGGTGAGTCGTCGCCTCGCAGGAGTCGCTGATAGGTGGCGAGGATCGCCGGGCCCGAAGCGATCGCTTCGAGGTGCCCGGTCCCGCCGCACGGGCAGAGCAGCCCGGCCGCGGCCGAAGATGGCACATGCCCGATATGTCCGGCTGCCGAATTCCGACCGGTGAGCAGACTCCCGCTGATGATGGCCCCGCCGCCGATGCCGGTCCCGGCCGCGACGAGCAGCGAACTGCTCATGCCGCGGGAGGCGCCGGCAGCAGCCTCACCGAGGGCATGGGCGTGGACATCGTTGACGGCCCGCACCGGCTGTCCCGTGCGGGATTCGAGCTCGGCGGTCAGCTCGGTGCCGGCCCAGCCGGCCAACGACTCCGTCGCCGAGACCACAACACCGGTCGCAGGGTTGATCACCCCGGCCGAAGCAACGCCGATCCGCCAGTCGAGGTTGACCGAAGAGCGTGCCACACGGGCCGAGTCGCCACCGACGGAGCCCGCATCGGCCAGCCCGCTGCCGGCGGCCGAGTCGGCCGCACGGGAAGCCTGCGCTTCCGCGATGACGGCGGCGACCACCTCGGCGACGGTGTCGAGCACCGCCGCCGCCCCCTCGGCTGCAGGCGTCGGCGCGCCGCGCACATGCCTGAGCACACCGCCGATGACGGAGCCGGCACGGATCTTCGTGCCTCCGATGTCGACGGCGACGGTGGCGGGCAGAGTCACAGCAGCCCTGCGGCGCTGACGAGCATGCGGACCTTCTCAGTCTCTGCGGCATTGAGCGACTCCATCGGCTCGGCCATCGTGTTCGAGGAGATGACGCCCATGAGCTGCAGCGCGGTTTTGAACCCGCCGAGACCCGCTGCGCCGGCCGACACCCGCCCCGGGGTCGCCGCACCGGTGATGTCGAAGAGTCGGGCCACACGATCCTGCTCGGCGGCCACGGTCGACCAGTCGCCGGACTTCGCCGCGTCGAAGATGCGCACGTAGCCGGCGGGGTCGACGTTGCCGAGGCCGGGGACGATTCCCGCCGCACCGCCGAGCATGGCCCCGTCGGTGACGACCTCGTGTCCGGTGAACACGGCAAAGTCCGGCAGGTGCTTCGTCGCCAGCAGCAGGCGACGGAAGCCCACGTCGTCACCGGAGGAGTCCTTGACTCCGGCGATGACGCCTTCCTCGGCGAGACGGACGAGGACGTCGAGCGGCATCTTCATATGCGTGCGCACGGGCACGTCGTAGGCGAAGACCGGCACGCTGACATGGGCGGCGATTGCCCGCAGATGGCGCTCGACTTCGGCGGCGTCGGACAGCGCGTAGAACGGAGTCGTCACGACGGCGGCGTCCCCGCCGATGGCCAGCAGCCGGTCGGCTTCCTCGAGTACGCGGACCGTCGTCTGTTCGCTGATGCCCACGAGCACGGGCACCCGCCCGGCCGCGGCCTCGAGTGCGGTTTCGAGCACGAGGTCACGTTCGGCGTTGGAGAGGTAGGGGACCTCGCCCGAGGATCCGAGCACGAAGATGCCGTGCACGCCGCCGGCGATGAGGTGATCGACGAGGGCGGCGAGTCCCGCCCGGTCGATGTCGCCGCCCGCGGTGCGCGGGGTGAGCAGCGGGGGGATGATTCCGTGGAAGTCAGTCATGGTCGTGTCCTTGCTTGTCGTTCGTTTTGACTGCCGTCGAGGCGGCCCTCGAATCGGTCGGATGCGATCCGATCGACGGGGCCGAGTTCGCGGTGGCCGCGGAGGCGGCGACCGCCTCGACGGGGTTGGTGGGGACCCTGCGGGTGTAGGCGGCGCGCTTGGCGTAGATCGTCAGCGGCAGCACATCGTGGCCGCTGCGGCGGCCGAAGGTGCCGGTGAGCAGCGAGATGAGGTAGCCGAAGATCATAGCGCCGATGAAGGCGACCGTGGAGACCGCAAACGGGGTCAGTCCGGCCCGCTCCTGGACGAACCAAGCCAGTCCTGCACCGACGACGAGCCCGGCGAGCACACCGGAGGTATTCGCGCGTTTGGTGAAGATGCCGAGTGCGAAGACGCCGGCGAGCGGGACGCCGAAGAGCCCGGTGATGGACAGGAAGAGATCCCAGGTCTGGGCCTGATCGGTTGCCGAGAGGTAGAGCGCGACGGACACGGACAGGGCGCCGACGATGACGATGACGGCGCGGGAGAAGCCGACGCCGGTGCGGGCCTGGCCGGTCTTGGGTGGGAAGAAGCGGTCGCGGATGTCCACGGTCACGCATGCGGAGATCGAATTGAGGCTCGAGGAGATCGTCGACTGTGCGGCGGCGAAGATCGCGGCGATGAGCAGTCCGGAGACTCCTGCCGGCAGCGCGGTGACCGCGAAGTACGGCACGAGCGCCGAGGTGTTGAACCCCTCGGGCAGGGCCTGCGAATGCTTGTAGAAGCTGAAGAGAACGGTGCCGATCCCGTAGAACAGGGGGATCGTCAGCAGGGCGAGGAAGCCGTTGACGATGAGCGAACGTGCTGTCGACTTCGGCGAATCCGTGGTCTGGTAACGCTGGACGACGTCCTGGCTGGCCGTGTACTGATGCAGGTTGTTGAAGACTGAGCCGAGGAAGACGATCGGGATCGCCGCGGCGGCTCCGCCGAACTTCCAGTTGTCTGCGGAGATGAACTTGTCGTTGGCGGCGGCGTCAGTGACCACGGTGGCCAGGCCCCCGTCGAGGGCCATGATGCCGAAGACGAGGATGACGGCGGCGCCGACGAGGAGGATGATGCCTTGGACGACGTCGGACCAGATGACGCCTTCGATGCCGCCGAGGAAGGTGTAGACGACCGAGAGCACGCCGACGGCTCCGGCGACCAGCGCTGGGTTGATGTCGGTGACCGAGCTGATGGCCAAGGTCGGCAGGTAGATGACGATGGCGACGCGGCCGATATGGAAGAGGACGAAGAGAACCGAACCGATCACGCGGATGCTTGGACCGAAGCGCTCCTCGAGATACTCATAGGCCGTGGTGACATCGAGCTTGCGGAAGAAGGGGATGTAGAAGATCACCAGCAGCGGGACGATCGCGAAGATCGCGATATTGCCGGCCGCATAGGACCAGTCGGCGAGAAAGGCCTGCTCGGGCGTGGACATGTAGGTGATCGCCGACAGCGTCGTCGCATAGATCGAGAAACCTGCCGCCCATGCCGGGATCCGTCCGCTGGCCTTGAAGAACTCCTCTGTTCCTCCGCTGGCTCGCCGGGTGAACCAGACCCCGATACCGAGGGTGGCCAAGAGGTAGATGATGATCACGGCCCAGTTGAGGCCGCCGAGTCCCGGAGCGTCCATGCTCCCTCCTCACGTGAAGTTCGTAGGGGACCGGTGAGAGCGTCGAGTCCCGACTGACACATAGGACGTCTGATGTCCTATGTTATGAATCTACGGGAATGTGCGGTACGGCACAACCCTCGCCGAGGTGGCAGCTCGGTTTCGCAGGAAGGCGCACCGGGCGATCGTGCCGTGGAGGTCCTGATGAGGCGCGAGTTGCTCAGTCGTGGAGACCCTGGTGGGGTGCGAGTCTGCTCAGCCGTGACGTCCTGGCGGTGTGCGGGTGTGCTCAGTCGTGGGGGACGTGGACGTCGATGGTCAGTTCCGGCTTCGTCTGCGGGCGTTCGTCCGCGGGGAACGAGTCGACGATCTGATCGACGAAGGGCTGGAGGAAGAGTCGGCCCATCTGGCGGACCATGACGGTGACGACCTGCTCGACGCGATCGCGATCCGTCGAGGCGAGCCCACTCGAGCGCATCGAGTCGACGCTCTGACGTGAGAGCCGGGAGAGGCGAGTGATGAGAGTGCGGGACTCGGGATCTTCGAGGAGCTCGCGACGCAGATAGCTGACGATCAGCGGATTCTGCTCCAGCATGCGCGCCACAGCTGCGTCTCGGCCGGCTGCCCCCGCCACGGAATCGTGCGCGGCGGCATCGGCGCCGGCGATCGCGGACTCGAACAGGTCGACGATCCAGCTCTCCACGGCCTCACGCAGCCCGTCTTTGGACCCGAAGTGGTGGGAGATCAGTCCGATCGCCACACCCGCCTCGGCGGCGATGGCGCGCAAAGGGGTCCCGGCGAAGCCGAAGCTCGCGAACTGATGCAGGGCGGCATTGCGGATGCGGGCGCGGCTGGTCAGGTCCGCTGTCGCGGGGTCGGCTTGCGTGGGAGCCGCTGCCGCTTGCGTGGGAGGGGTCGCCGAATCGGGGAATTCGGAATCGGCGTCAGCGTCTCTGCTGCCCGGATGCGGCGGCATACTCATGTCTTCACCCCTGTCGTCGGCGTCCATTCTCGCAGACCTCTTCCGGCCTCGATCTGCCGTGAAAGTATTGAACGTTCTTTCAATATCCTATACATTCATTCAAAAGCGCGGAACGGATTCGACTGAAGGGCTCTGGATGACTGACCACGATCCACTCGCCGGAATCACGGTGATCTCGCTCGCGATCAATCTGCCGGGGCCGCTTGCCGCCGCGCGGCTGAGCGCTCTCGGTGCCGATGTCATCAAGGTTGAGCCTCCGAGCGGTGACCCCCTCGATCAGACGGTCCCCGAGTACTACGGTGAACTGACCGCAGGGCAGGAGATCCGCACCATCGATCTCAAGGAGGCGGTGGGAGTCAAGGAACTCGAGACGCTCGTGGCCGGCGCCGACATCCTGCTCACCTCCATGCGGCCACGGGCCGCAGCCGCGCTCGGACTGCCTCAGCTCGTGGACAAGCATGGGCTCGTCCACGTCGAGATCGTCGGGTTCGCCGGCGACCGCGCCGATGTGCCCGGACACGACCTCACCTATCAGGCCGCGCATTCCACCCTCGTCCCTGGAACCATGCCCACCGTGCCGGTCGCCGATGTCCTCGGCGGTGAGCACGCCGCGCTGCGGGCGCTGGCCGGACTGCGGCGGCTCGAAGCCAAACGCGCCTCCGGTCAGGACGCCGGCGGAATCGTCGAACGCGTCGTCCTCGACGAGGCGGCCGGATGGGCGGCAGGACCGGCACGGCACGGATTGAGCTCACCGGGGGCCATCCTCGGCGGGGGACTGCCCGTGTATCGGACGTATGCCACGGCCGACGGACATGTCGCGGTGGCCTGCCTCGAACCGCATTTCGCGAAGGCCCTGGCGTCGCTGCTCGGATCCGATCATGAGGAGCTCGAGCGGGCCTTCGTCGTCGAGTCCACCGCGCATTGGATGGCGTTCGCCGACGAACATGATCTGCCGATCGAGAAGGTCGCGCTGGGCTGAGGCCCCGGCAGCTCGGATTCGCCCAAGCACCGGCTCGGCCACAACGGCCACTCGAAGAGACGACAGCACACCACAGACAGGAGACGAAGCAATGATTCTCGACGGATACCGCGGCGCGTGGGAGACCCAGGAAACAGATGATCTGCGTGATCTGGCGCGCGGATTCATCGCCAAGGAGATCGTGCCGAACGAAGCCCGCTTCGCCGAGCAGAAGCAGGTCGATCGCGAATTGTGGAACCGCGCCGGAGACGCCGGTCTGCTGTGCGTGTCGATTCCCGAGGAGTACGGCGGCGGAGGCGGCACCTTCGCTCATGAAGCCGTCCTCCTCCAGGAGCAGGGATTCGTCGGCGACACCGCGTGGGGCAACAGTGTCCACTCGACGATCAACGCCCACTACATCAACGCCTTCGGCACCGAGGAGCAGAAGCAGAGGTGGCTGCCGCGTATGGCCACGGGCGAGCTCGTCTCGGCCATCGCGATGACCGAACCCGGCACCGGCTCCGACCTGCAGAGCGTGAAGACCCGGGCCGTGCGCGACGGCGACGACTACGTCATCAACGGGGCGAAGACGTTCATCACCAACGGCACCCACGCCGACCTCGTCATCATCGTGGCGCGCACAAGCGATGAGCCCGGGGCGAAGGGGCTCTCGCTCATCGTCGCCGAGGTGGCCGACCTGCCCGGGTTCTCCCGCGGCCGCGTACTCGACAAGGTCGGCCTGCACGGGCAGGACACCCGCGAGCTGTTCTTCGAGGACATGCGAGTCCCGGCCGAGAACGTCCTCGGCGGGACGGAGGGTCGCGGCTTCCTCCAACTCATGCAGCAGCTGCCGCAGGAGCGTCTGGCCATCGCCGTCGGAGGTGCGGCGACCGCGGAGTTCGCCGTCCGCGAGGCGGTCGCCTACGCGAAGGACCGCGAGGCCTTCGGTCGGTCCATCCTCGACTTCCAGAACACGAAGTTCGTCCTCGCCGAATGTGCGACGGAAGCGCTGTCCGTGCGCACCTTCGTCGACCATCTCACCAGCGAACACATCGAGGGAACGCTGACGACCGAACGGGCCTCGGCCGGAAAGTACTGGGTCACGGACGCCCAGAACCGCGTCGTCGACCGCTGCCTGCAGATCTTCGGCGGGTACGGATACATGCTCGAGTACCCGATCGCCCGCCTCTACGCCGATTCGCGCGTGCAGAAGATCTACGGCGGCACGAACGAGATCATGAAGGAACTCATCGCCCGCGGACTGTGATCGGCAATCGCGAGTAGTGACCATCGCCCGCGGGCTGTGATCGGGCCGCCTCGGCGAGGGGATCTGCCTGTGTGCCCCCTCAAGGCCGGAAGGGCGGGGATATGGGAAGATTGAAGGCGTGTCGAAAGTACTTGAGATCCTGACCCCGGACGGGCTGCCGCCGCTGCCCGAGAAGCCCGGCGTCTCCTACATCATGCCGGTGCTCAACGAGGCCGAGCACATCCGGCAGGCGATCACGACGATCCTGTCCCAGGACTACGACGGGGACAAGGAAGTCGTCCTCGCGCTCGGACCCTCGACCGACGACACGAACGCCATCATCGAGCAGATGGCCGCCGCCGATCCGCGCATCCAGACGGTCGACAACCCGCAGGCCGCGACGCCCATCGGGCTCAATCTCGCCTTCGCCGCGACCCGTCACGAGGTCATCATCCGCGTCGACGCGCACTCCGGCCTCAACCCCGAATACACACAGCAGGCCATCGACACCCTGCGCGAGACCAGAGCCGCGAACTGCGGCGGACTCATGCTTGCCCGCGGCAAGACCGCCTTCCAGAAAGCCGTGGCCCGTGCCTACATGTCCCCGGTCGGACTCGGCGGGCCCGCCTACCATTCCGGCGACGAAGCCCAGGAAGCCGAATCCGCGTACCTCGGCGTCTACCGACGTGAGGTCTTCGAAACCCTCGAAGGCTTCGACGAAGGCATCAAACGCGGCCAGGACTGGGAACTCAACCTGCGCATCCGCACCGCCGGCGGCCGCATCTGGTTCAACCCGGACATGCAGGTGACCTACTGGCCGCGCGGAACCTGGTCGAAGATCGCCCAGCAGTTCTGGGCGACGGGAATCTGGCGGGCCGAACTCATCCGCCGCTACGGCGGGCAGAACTCGATCCGCTACTTCGCCCCGCCGGTGCTCGTGCTCGGCATGGGGGCGGCGGTCCTCGAAACCCTGCTCCAGCTCAGCGGCACGACGAAGAAGTGGCCGAAGTTCCTCCGCCGTTTCACCTCCCTGATCCACGTGCCGAGCTTCGGCTACATCGCCGGCATCCTGGCAACCGCCTCGGCGGCGAAGGACTGCGGCCGCAGGGAACGGTTCTGGTTCGGCATCGTCCTGCCGACCATGCACCTGTGCTGGGGTGCCGGATTCCTCAAGGGCCTGGTCACCGGGGCCGGCACGACGGAGGACAGCAGCCGATGAGCAAGAAGAAGCCGAGCAGGAAGCAGCGCAGCGGAATCGACAAGGACCGCTACGGCCGTGGCCTCACCGACCCGCTGCCGGCCGTCGATCCCGAATCCAATGAGCGCACCCCCGTGCCGGATCGGCCGGAGCCGAAGAAGTTCTACGCACCCCTGTGGGCCGGCGGAATCGTCGTCCTCCTCGTTCTCGGCGTGTTCCTCTTCAACGTCTTCGGCTCGAAGGACCAGCTCACCGTCGATTCCCTCAACCCGCCGGCCGTCGCCGCGCTCGACGGCGGATCCGCGGTGTACCCGGCGAACTCGAAGATCGCCTTCACCGAGAACGTGAAGTTCGGTTACCTGCCCGCCCCGACCCTGACCGCGCTGGGCGACGGGACGATCGTCGCCGCGAACCCCGAGACGGCGACCGAGCAGATGGGCCTGAAGAAGGACCTCGACGAGATCACCGTCGACGAATTCCGTGATGCCTCGATCACGCCTCCGCGCAAGGACACGCAGGCCGGCGAGACCATCACCTGGGATGACCTCGTCGGCGAGGTCGGCGGCGACACCGTCTTCCTGCCCGCCATCGATTCCGCCGAGGTGGCCGAACCGGCCTTGAAGACCATCACCGAGGCGGGGCTCGAGGAATCGACGATTGTGCGCACCGATGACGCCGAGGTGGCCCGTGCCGCCGCCGATGCCGGTGTCGATGCGATGTTCACCGGAGACTACTCCGGAAGCTCACCCGAGGACCTCGGCCCGGCCGGCTACACCGCAGTGGCGGTGAAAGCAGACGCGGCGGCGGACTGGACCGAATCGGACCTCGCCGTATGGGTGACCGGAGTCAAGGACAAGAAGGAACTCGAGACTCTCGCCGATGCCGGTGCCGTCGGCGCCCTGAGCACGAACCCATACAAGGTTCTGCCCTCCGAAGTGAAGTCCGACTGAACGTGCAGCTGGGGCGGACAGCCGCCTCGGCGCATTGCCGTTGACAACCCCGACGATGACACCCTGACGAAGAAGGAGACGCCATGACACAGCCCATCGGAAACCCCTCACACATCGGCAACCTGGACGCGAGCCAGCTCGGACCGCAGCCGACCTACCTGCCTGAGGATCACCCGGATGTGGACGCGAAGAAGCGCATCGACGCCGGTGAGGAACCCATCGACGTCGCCGCAGCGCTGCCGGCCTCCTCCCTGGCCTGGGCCGAACTCGCCGATGAAGCCCACCAGGAGGGTCGCCTCGTCGACGCCTATGCCTACGCCCGCGTCGGTTACCACCGCGGACTCGACGCCCTGCGCGCCGCCGGATGGCGCGGCGCCGGCCCGATCCCGTACTCGCACGAAGTCAACCGCGGATTCCTCCGCGCCCTCTACGCGCTCGGCCGTGCCGCCGGTGCGATCGGCGAAGGCGAAGAAGCCGCGCGCATTGAGGAATTCCTCCGCTCGTCTGACCCGAGCGCCGCCGAAGCCATCGGCAAGGGGGAGTAGGCCCGCCCGACCCCGTCGGACACATCGGTCTCCGTGGCGCGTGAGCAAACGCACCACGGAGACCGATTGTGCTTGTCGGTGGGGCGGCGTAGAACTATATGAATGGGTAATACTTCCGAGACGGTCATGACAGCTGAGCAGCGCAAGATCCTTGCAGTGATGCTCGTCCCGATGTTCATGTCGCTGCTGAGCGTCTCGATCGTCAACGTCATCCTGCCCGATATGCAGCGCTCGATCGGCGCCTCGAACTCGGCGATCCAATGGGTGCTCTCCGGCTACACGCTGGCCTTCGGGGTGTTCCTCGTCGCGGCGGGCCGTGCCGGTGACCTCTTCGGCCGGGGCAGGCTCTTCGTCCTCGGCGTCAGCGTCTTCGCGCTCGGATCCCTCATCGCCGGGCTCTCGCCCGACCCGCTGATCCTCAACATCGCCCGCGTCGTCATGGGCGTGGGCTCCGGGCTGCTCAGCCCGCAGGGTGTGGGGATGCTCCAGCAGTACTTCCACGGCAAGGTGCGCGGTCGCGCCTTCGGGATGTTCGGCACGATCGTCGGCGTCTCCGTGGGCATCGGACCCGTCCTCGGCGGTGGGCTCATCGCTGTGCTCGGCGAGGAGTGGGGTTGGCGTTCGGCGTTCCTCATCAACGTCCCGATCGCTCTGGCCGCGATCATCCTCGGCCGCTTCTGGCTGCCGAAGAGTGCGTGGGTCGGGTCCGGCACCGAGACCGAACCGCACACCCGCAAGCGCGCGGACTTCGACCCGGTCGGCCTCGTGCTGCTTGCCGTCGGCACTCTGCTCATCATGCTCCCCTTCCTCGAGCGCAGCGCAGGAGCCTGGATCTACGCTCTCGTGCCCGTCGGTGCGCTCATCGTCGTCTTCTGGGTGCGCTGGGAGAACCGGTATGCCCGCCGAGGCGGATCACCGATGGTCGACATGCAGCTGTTCCGGACACGCAGCTTCGCCTATGGGGCCTCGCTGACGTCCATGTATTTCGTCGGTATGCCCGGCATCTGGGTCATCGTGGCGCTCTACCTGCAGAACGGTCTCGGGTTCCCCGCCCTCCATGCCGGCCTCATCGGTCTGCCTTCGGCGCTGCTCTCGGCCATCGCCGCACAGGCCGCCGGCCGTGTCGTGCTCACCTTCGGACGGAAGATGGTCGTCCTCGGGGTCGGAATCGGTCTCACCGGGGTCGTCGCCTCGGCGCTCCTCGTGCTGGCCCACGAGTCCTGGGGAGTCAGCATCTGGTGGCTGCTGCTCACGCTCGGGATCACCGGCCTCGGGCAGGGCATGGCGATCAGCCCGAATCAGACGCTCACGCTCGCCGAGGTCCCCGTCGACTACGCGGGCAGCTCCGGCGGCGTGATGCAGACCGGGCAGCGGGTGGGTACGGCCATCGGCATCGCGATCGTCACCGCCGTGTTCTTCGTCGTCCAGCCGCTGGCCGGGTACGGCGCGGCCATCGTCGCCGGTTTCGGGTTCATCGCCCTGGTCATCGTCTTCGCCGGAGTCATCGGCATCATCGACCTGGCCCGCGGGCGGAAGAAGGACCGGCGGGAGAACGAGCCCGTGCGAGCGTAAGGCGACAGGACGGCGTCGTCACCGGAAGTAGCGACGGATCGTCCTGTTCCACGGGTTGGCCGGCAGCTCGGGGTTGAGCAGCGAGGCACCGACGCAGTACTTGCTCACCTTGTGTTCGCGGATGCCTGCCTGCTGGAGCAGATCGTCCCAGATGCTCACTCCGCCGGCGCTCTTCGTCTCGACGAGCACATCGCGCGGCCCGCCATGGGACCGTCTGCCGTTGCGGGCCTCGATATCGAGATCGCAGGTCAGCCGTTGGTGATCGTGAGTGAGTGTCACCCGATCGTAGACGGTCTCGAGCACCGGAGTGAGATCCGCGGCGGTGTACCGCGGTCGGGCCGAGGCCTCGGTCCTCGTGTCGAGGACGGAATCGACGAAGTTCTGTCCGCTTCCGGTCAGCTCCAGGGGCCGATCGAACGGGTGGGCGATGCGCTGCTTGACCGTCTGCCCTCGGTATCCCTTCGACTTCACTTCGAGGTGGCTGGTACCGGAGTCGACATACGTGCGGGTGCGGACCTTGAACCGTTGGCGCCGGCCCTGCACATGATCGCGGAAGAACCGGAATTCGGGAGTATCGAAGTACACGGTCCGGTACTCGAAACGATGCTTCCCAGCGATCTCGAGGACCTTGAAGTCATCCTCGGTGGCGGTGAGCAGCTGCAGGAACAGCTCCCGCGGCACGAAGTACTTCCGGTCCACACGCGTCATCAGCCGAGCCTGAGCGTTGAGCTCGTCGAGGCTGATCGGCTCCATGCCCGCCAACTGGGCGTCGATGGCCGCTAGATCCGCGGGCACCGCGCCGGTCTGGATCCCGGTGTCGACCCCGGCGTTGATCCCGGTCTCGAGCACGGTGTCGGTCGGTGTCTCGGGCGTGACCCCGATTCCGGTCTCGTGTTCGGATTCGGTCAATGTGCGCATCTCAGCGCACCTCGGACGTGGTCGAATCCGGCATCCATGCCACGGCTCCGGTTCGCTGGGAATCGGCGGCCGCCTCGGCGCGGGTGGTCGTGGCGGACTTGCGGGCAGGCTTGGCGGTGTAGCGGACATCGACGAGCGTGGTGTCGCGGACCATATCGATGTCGAGGACTTCGACGCGCACGGTCTCGGCGGCGAAGACGTCCTTGAGATAGGCGATGAGCTCGTTGCGGTCGGTGATCGCACGGTCGACGGTGAAGGTGTGACGGTGCGTCGACGACGCGACCAGCGGGCTGTCGAGGATCGCGATGGCGAGGATGACCAGCAGCGACAGCAGCGGGGTCAGCCACATCGGCTCCGGGTGCAGACCGGCGAGCAGACCGAGGGCCAGGGCGGTGAAGTAGTAGGCGATCTCCTGCTGCGTGATCTGATCCGAGCGCAGACGGATGATCGAGAGGATGCCGAACAGGCCCATGCCCAGACCGACGCCGACCTCGACCGAACCCAGCGCCGAGGTGACCGCGACGACGCCGATGTTGAGCGCAACATAGGACAGCAGCAGATCGCGACGGCGATGCCGGCGGAAGTACAGAACGTAGGCGAGCACGAAGATCGCGATGAGATCGGTGGCCAGAGCAATGGCGAATGACATGTTTCCTCCTTGATGTGTTCATTCACCACATTGCTAGCCGAGATTAAGATGATGATGAGGAGAAGATGAGAGTCTTCACATCTTCGGCACACGTAGCCGGTAGCCGACCCCGCGGACGGTCTCGATCGCGTCCCGACCCAGCTTCTCCCGCAGGTAGCGGACATAGACATCGACGACATTCGAACCGGGATCGAAGTCGAGCCCCCACACACGGCTGAGCAGCTGGGCGCGACTGAGCACTTGATCCGGATGCTTGAGGAAGACCTCGAGGAGCGTGAACTCCCGCGAACTCAACTCGATCGCCTGATCCCCGACCAGGGCCCGGCGGGTGCGGATGTCCACGGCGACGTCACCGGCGCGCAGCACCGTGGCCTCCTGCGCCTCGGCCGGTCGCAGCCGGAGCCGCACCCGGGCCAGGAGCTCATCGAAGGCGAAGGGTTTGCGCATATAGTCATCGGCCCCGCCCGACAGCCCGGCCACGGTGTCCTCGATGGACTCGCGGGCGGTGAGGATGATGACGGGCAGGTCATGACGTTCGGCGCGGATCATCCGCAGCACGCTGAAGCCGTCGAGGCCGGGCAGCCCCAGGTCGAGGATGACGAGGTCGAAACCGCCGCTGCGGACGAACTCGACGGCCATATGTCCGTCATCGGCGACCTCGGTGGCGAAGCCTTCGGCGGCGAGCCCCTTGGCGACGAACGAAGAGATGCGGTCCTCGTCCTCGACGATGAGAATGCGTGTCAACGGCTGTCTCCTTCTGTGCGGTGCCACGGCAGGGTGAGAGTGAACAGGGCGCCTTGGCCGGCAGCGGACCTCACGCTCACATTACCGTCATGGGCGCGGGCGATGCGGTCGACGATCGTCAGACCCAGCCCCGTGCCCTTGCGACCGCCACGGCTCGTCGACGCCGTGGCGAAGCGGTCGAAGATGCGCTGCTGGTCCGAGGCGGCGATGCCGGCCCCGGTGTCACGGACCCACAGGTGCACACTGTGCTCGTCGAGGCGGCCTCCGAAGGCGATGGTGTCCTCGGGCGTCGTGTGGTCGACGGCGTTCGCGGCCAATTGGAGCAGCGCCTGCGTGAGGCGCTCATCGTCGACGAGGCCGAAGCCCTCGGGTGCTGCGTCGATGATCCAGTTGCGCGGGGCCAATGCGCTGGCCTTCGAGAAGCTGCTGATGACGAGGTCCATGAGGTCGGTGTTCGTGCGGTCGAGGAAGTCCGGTCGTTCGCTGCGGGCAAGCATGACGAGATCGTCGACGAGGCGGGACATCCGCTGGAGCTCGTCGTCGACGAGTTCCAAGGTGTTCTGCCGGTCCACGGGATCATCGCCCATGACCTGAAGATGGCCGCGCACGACCGTGATCGGGGTCCGCAGCTCGTGGCCGGCATCGTCGAGCAGCTGGCGTTGGCCCTCGAAAGCCGCCTCGAGCCGGTCGAGCATCCGGTTGAAGGTGAGACTGAGCTGGGCGACGTCGTCATTGCCGGTGACCTCGATGCGGCGATCGAGTTCGTCCTCACCGATGCCCGCGGCGGTCTCCCGCAGACGCCTGATGGGTTCGAGGACCCGCCCGGCGACAACCCAGCCGAGGAGTCCGGCGGCGATGAGCGCGACTACGGCCACCCAGATCATCGTCCAGATCGTCGTCCACGCCTCGTCGAGGTCGTCGGCGAGAAACTCGATGACGACGAGCTGAGCATGCTGCGGCTGCCCTTCGATCTCGACGGGGACGACCGCATAGGCGACGGGCCCGGCCGCGGTCTTCAGCTCCCCGGATGTCGGGGTCTTCGCCTTCGCCGCGGCGGCGACGAACTGGGCATCCTGATCGAGGCGCAGCGGTGGGGTGTCGGCGCTGCGTTGGTCCTCTTTGCCGTCGATGATGGAGAAGAAGGTCTCCGTGTGCTCGGGCAGGTTGTTCTGCAGATGACTCGTCATGAGCGCCCGCACCGAGGCATAGGGGTGGCCGTCGGTCGGGTCGGGTTTGGACGCGAACTCACGGAACTTCGCGACCTCGTGTTCGAGTTCGGCATCGGCATGGGCGCGGACCCCCGCGAGCTCGGCCCGAGCCGTGGTCACGACGATGATGGAGACCGCGACGGTGAGCACGAGCATGATCCAGGCCAGAATCCGGGTGCGGGCGGTGATTCCCTCACGCCGATCAGTCGTCGTCATCGTCGTCATCATCATCATCGTCGTCGGCGTCGTCCGCATCGTCGGCATCGTCGTCATCGAGGTCGTCGTCATCGTCGTCGAGCTCATCGTCGTCATCGTCGAGGTCGTCATCGTCGCCGGCCGAACGCGGTGGGGCGGGAGTGATGCGGTCGGCGCCTCCGGGACGATCGGAGGACGGCGAACTCGGCCCGGTGGAGGGCTCGGTCGACGGTTCGAGAGTCGGTTCGGTCGACGGGTCGTCGGAGCCGGGACCCGGCGCCGAGGTGTCGGAGGGGACGATGACGGGCGGGCCGAGCTCGGTGCCGTCGTCGTCGATCGACTGTTCGAGAGCGAACCATGCGAGCGCGGCGAGCACCACCGTGCCGATGCCCATCAACCAACCGAATCGCCCCATGCCACCAGTATGGTCGAACCGGCGCGCGGTGTGCCGGGTGAAGCGATGAGAATGCTCTCATCCGGTGCTCGAAGGCGGCGAGTGAGCCGAGGAACAGCAGGTGCGGCGGATGAGCCGGGGAGCAGCAGGTGCGCCGGGCATCGCCGTGCTCGGACGGTGTCAGAACAGTCCGCCGACCCACAGGCCGAATCCGGCCGCGGCGGTGGCGAGGACGAGCGTGCCGAGCCCGCTGAGCAGGCTCGAGCCCCATCTGCGTTCCTCGATGAGGCTGATGGTCTCGAAACTGGCGGTCGAGAACGTCGTATACCCGCCAAGGAATCCGGTTCCGAGCACGAGATGCCAGCCCTCCGGCAGCAGGTTCGCCCCGGCCAGGCCGGTGAGGCCCCCGAGGACGAGCGAGCCGGAGACGTTGATGAGCAGCGTGCTCCACGGCGTCGACCGTGGGCTCCACGCCTTGTAGGCGCCGTCGAAGAGCATGCGCACCGCGGCGCCGAGGCCCCCGGCCACGGCGATGACGATGAAGAGCGGCGCGCTCACCGGACGCCCCTGTTCGCTCGTGTTGACGCGACCGCGATCCCGGCCCAGGTGGCGAGCCCGCCGATGACGACGGTGCCCAGACCGTAGGCCAGCCCCGCCCCGATCCGACCATCGCCGAGGAGGCTCGCCGTATCCGTGGCCAGCGCACTGTAGGTCGTGAACCCGCCCATGAAGCCCGTGCCGACCATGATCCGGACCGTCCGCCGCAGTCCCGCATCGGGGCCGAGCCGGGACAGACCGGACAGGAGGAGGCCGAGGCAGAACGCGCCGAGGAGGTTGATCCCGAGGATCGCCACCGGAATCCCCGCCCGGTCGGCCACGACGAGGCCGATCGCCTCCCGGGCGGCGGTGCCGAGGCTGCCGCCGATGACGGCCAGCCCCAGAGAGGGCAGACGCAGATGGAGGGGGCGGATTTCGGCCATGGATACTCCTACCTTTCGGGCATGCTGACGCCGGTCGAGGTAGGGACTGTTGTCGGCAGCCCGATATCCGAGATGCGGAATCAGGAACCCGAGGTTGGGTACGGCGAGCCCCACCGCCGTGACGCGTGGGCGTCGCCCCCATTCTGCCATAGGCCGCCGGTGGCTCTCGGGACCGTGGGGCTGTGCCGAGGCGCTCGGGCAGGGGCATCAGTCCTGGGTATGATGCGGGCACCTCGGGGCTCGCACTAGCATGAGCCCCATGAGCAACCGAGAATCGAGGGCACCCGCCCGCGCGAGTGAACTGCGGCTGGGAGACCCCGATCGGTTCGACCGCGTGCGCGGCTACCTCGCCGCACGCCCATGGATCGCCGACTCCCTGCTCTGGGCACTTCCGCTCGCATCCTTGGCCGTCATCTCCGCCGTCGGCACGGCCAAGCCGAACACCCTGACATCCATGCCGGTGCCCGTCCACGCCGCGATCGCCCTGCTCCAGACCGCGCCGCTGGCCCTGCGCCGGACGACACCGCTGCTGAGCACGATGGTCATTGCATTCGGCTGCCTGCTCAGCGTGCTCACGATGATCGGACCGAACTTCGGCATCGTCGCCGTTCCGCTCACCGTCTACTCGACGACCGCCTGGGGCACCCGCACCCACGGTCGGATCGCGCTCTGCCTCGGCCTCGTCGGGGCGCTGCTGTTCGGCGGATGGTTCTATCTCGTCTCCCTGCAGGCGACGATCGGACCGGACTCGCACCCCTTGGAGCTCGGGGAGTATCTGCTCATCGCCACGATCGTGGCCCTCTGCGCCGCGATCGTCCTCATCGCCTGGCTCCTCGGCGATGTCGGCTACCGCCGCCGTCGGGAGGTCGAAGGCATCTGGGAGCGCAACCGCCTGCTCGAACGGGAACGCGAATCCGAGACCCGGCTCGCCGCCGATGCCGAGCGGATGCGGATCGCCCGCGAGATGCACGACGTCATCGCCCATTCGCTCTCGGTCATCATCGCCCAGGCCGACGGCGGACGCTACGCGGCGAAGGCCGACCCGAACGCGGCCGTCGAGGTCCTCGAGACGATCGCCCACACCGGACGCGATGCTCTCGCACAGACCCGCTCGCTCCTCGGCTTCCTTCGTTCCGACGATGACGACGCCCGCTCGGCGGCACCGCTGCCGGGAATTGCGGACATCAGGACGCTCATCGCCGATGTGCGATCGGCCGGACTGCCCGTCTCGATCACGGGTGTCGACAGCTTCGAGGAGGAGCTGCTGCCCGATGGTGCCGCGCTCGCGGTCTATCGCATCGTCCAGGAGGCCCTGACGAATGTGCTCAAACACGCCGGCAGCGGTGTTAGGGCACATGTGTCGCTGCAGGTCGACGGTGGCGAACTCGTCACCCGCATCAGCGATGACGGTGCTGGTGGTCCCTCCCAAGCGAATGCGCACAGCGGCACTTCCGACCAGGACGGGGGCATCCGCGCCCGCGGGCACGGCATCGTCGGCATGAAGGAACGCGCCGCCCTCTACGGAGGAACTCTGACGGCACGGGCGATCCGGTCGAGGGGAGTCACCGATGGCAAGATCCCCGACAGTGCCTTCGGCACCGCGACCGGTTTCCTCGTCGAAGCGCGCTTCCCGCTGAGCCGCCGTGCGGGCGCCGTCGGCGCTGGCCTGGAGGCCGGCACCGACGGTGCGGAACCGAGCAACCGGACTTCCGAGGTGAGCGACCGCGCCGCGGAGACGAGCAGCCGGACCTCGGAAACGAGCAGCCGCTCCTCGGAGACGAGCGATCGCGCCCCGGCACTGAACGACCGCGCCTCGGAGACGAACGACCGCGTCTCAGAGGCGAACTCCGCTGAGGGGAACAGCCGGTGACCGCCGGCAGAGGTCAGGACACCGAATCCGTCCAAGGATGTCGAGACGCCCGGAACTCCCGAGACGTCCGTGATTCCCACGACGCCCGGGACCCCCACCACCCTGATCTGCTGCGAGTCGTCCTCGTCGACGACCAGGCACTCGTGCGGGCCGGCTTCGCCATGGTCATCGACTCCCAAACGGATATGAGCGTGGCCGGGCAGGCCGGTGACGGCATCGCCGGACTCGACACGGTCCGCCAGGTTCAGCCCGATGTCGTGCTCATGGACGTGAGGATGCCCCGCCTCGACGGCATCGACGCCACCGAGCAGATCCTGGCTCTCGCCGACGAAGGCCACATCCGCACCCCGAAGATCATCGTCCTCACCACCTTCGACGACGATGAGTACGCCCTGCGTGCCCTGCGGGCAGGAGCCTCGGGGTTCCTCCTCAAGGACACCCTCCCCGAGGTGCTCCTCGACTCGATCCGCACCGTCGTCGACGGGGGAGCGGTCATCGCCCCCACCACCACGCGACGCCTGCTCGACAGCGAAATCCTGCCCCACCTCGGCGCGGGGCAGGACGCTTCGCTCACGGCCACCTCGGCGGACTCATCACAGTCCCCGATGCCGGCACAGAATCTTCCTGCACAGAACCTGCCCGCGCAGAACCTGCTCGATGCGGACGAGGTCCGGCGCCTCGAATCGCTGACACCGCGGGAGCGGGAGGTGCTCACCCTCATCGCCAAGGGGCTGAGCAACACCGAGATCGGTGAGCGGCTCTTCCTCGCCCAGCCGACGGTCAAGACCCACGTCGGTCGCATCCTCATGAAACTCGAGGTCCGCGATCGAGTGCAGGCCGTCGTCCTCGCCTACGAGGCCGGCCTCGTCGCGCCGGGAAGCTGAACACCGACTTCGGCACTCATCCCCAGGTATGACCCGGCCCCGCCGAGTCGGCCACCACCTCGGCGAAGACCATCCTCCGGTCCGATGTGCCCAGGTGGGGCGGGCGACGAAGCTGGAGTCATGAATTCCTCACCGACACACACAGACCCCCGACCGGCCCAGACCCCCTACCCGGCACCGAGGCTGGCCATCCAGGCCATCTCCCTGATGAAGACCTACGGTGAGGGGGACGCGAGCGTCCGCCCCCTCGACGACCTGAGCATCGACATCGAGGCCGGGCGCTTCACCGCCATCATGGGACCCTCCGGTTCCGGAAAATCGACGTTGCTGAATATGCTCGCCGGCCTCGACACTCCCGATTCGGGCGAAGTGATCATCGGCGAGACCCCGATCTCGAAGCTGAGCGACCGGAAGCTCACGGCGATCCGCCGCGACCGCATCGGCTTCGTCTTCCAGTCCTTCAACCTCGTGCCGTCGATGAACGCCGAAGAGAACATCCTGCTGCCCTCCCAGCTGTCCGGGAAGAAGCCGGACCGGCAGGTCTTCCGCCGCATGGTCGACCTCCTCGGGCTCGGCGAACGCCTCAAACACCGTCCCCACGAGCTCTCCGGCGGACAGCAGCAGCGCGTCGCCGTCGCCCGCGCACTCGTGTCCCAACCGGACGTCATCGTCGCCGATGAGCCGACGGGCAACCTCGACTCGAACGCGGGCGAAGAGGTGCTGAGCATCCTCCGCTCCTCCGTCGACGAACTGGGGCAGACCGTCGTCATGGTCACCCACGACCCCCGCGCGGCCGCCCGCGCCGACCGTGTCGTCCTCCTCGCCGACGGTCGCCTCGCCGGGGAACTGTCCCAGCCCGACCCCGAATCGGTGGCCACCGCGCTGATGAACGTCACCGCGGCCGCCGGCACCTCAGGCTCCGGCGCCGCACGCTCTGGCACCTCCGGCACCGGCACCTCCGGCTCGCACGCCGCCGGACCGGCAGGAACGGCCGCCGACGCGACGACCTTCGGAGGTGCCCGATGATCCGCATCGCATGGTCGAACCTCCGCAGCTCCTCGGGCCGACTCTTCGCCGCGATGATCGCCATCGCCGTGTCCGTGGCCTTCATCGTCGCCGCCCTCCTGTTCTCGCAGGCGTTCGGCGACACGCTCCGCAACCAAGTCCGCGCCGAATGGTCCGGCGCCGACGTCGCCGTCACCGAAACCGAGGCCTCGGACCCCGCAGACGTCGCCGACGGCTCCGCCTCGCTCGACGAATCGCTGACGAAGACCGTCTCCGCGGTCGACGGCGCCTCCAGCGCCCAACTCACGCAGACCGGCTACGTCTCCGTGTCCTCCGACAGCGCCGAGGTCACGGGTCGGGTGACGAACCTCCCGCAGGGTCAGGACGAGGTCCTCAAAGGGTCGGAGCCCAGCGCCGATGACGAACTCATGCTGGGCGAGGCCGATGCGAAGACTCTCGGAGTCTCGGTCGGCGATGAACTCAGCCTCAGCGACTTCGACGGTTCCGGCCGCGGCGGAGACGAGGGACCGAGCTTCACCGTCACAGGCATCGCCGCGGGATCCTCCACCTCCGCGGGGCTGACGCTCTACCTCACCGACGCCGGACTGACGGCCGCACCGGCCGAGCTCGCCCCCGACGCCATCCGCGTCGTCGCCGACAGCGGAACCGACCGCGAACAGCTCGCCGAGGCGGTCACCGCCGCCGTCGACCGCTCCGGAGCCGGCGACGCGGTCGAGGTCAAGACCGTCGATCAGGTCGTCGAGGAGCAGCTCGAATCCATGTCCGACTCCTCCGACATGCTCTCGACCGTCGGCATTGCCTTCGGCCTCCTCGCCGCCGGCGTGGCCGCCCTCGTCATCTCGAACACCTTCAATGTGCTCGTCGCCTCCCGAACACGGGTGCTCGCCCTCTTCCGCGCCGTCGGCGCCTCACGGTCCCATGTGCGCGGGGCCGCGGTGCTCGAGAGCCTCACGCTCGGCATCGTCGGGTCGGCGTTCGGCATCGGACTCGGTCTGCTCCTCGGCTGGGGGCTGGCCGCGGCCGCGCGGGCGTTCTGGATGCCCGAGTTCGCACAGATGTCCTTTTCGCCGGCGGCGCTCATCACCGGGCCGGCGGTCGGCATCCTCGTCACGGTGGCCGCCGGACTCATCCCGGCGCTGCGCTCCTCGAGGGTCTCTCCCATCGAGGCGCTGCGTCCCGTCGACGTCCCGGCCGCGGCTCCCCGCTTCCGTTGGGTGCGGGCGACGATCGCCCTCGTGCTCGGTGCGGTCGGGGTCGCCGTCTGCCTGCTCGGTGCCTCCGGTCAGTCCGTGGTCCTCGGCATCCTCGGCTGCTTCGGACTCTTCGTGGCCCTGCTCATCGGCGCTCGCGCCTTCGTGCCGCCGCTGGTGGCAGCCCTGGCCCGGGTGGTCGCCGTGGTGGCCCGGCGCTCGCCGACGGTGAAGCTGGCAGGACGTTCGGCCAGCTCGGCGGGTGGTCGCACCGCCTCGACGACGGGGGCGCTGCTCATCGGCATCACCCTGGTCACGGCCGTGGTCGTCGGTTCGGCGAGCCTGCAGCGCACGCTCGAGCTCGCCACCGCCGAGGACACGCCCGTCGACCTCGTCGTCTCCGGGTCCGCGGACACGGTGACGTCGTCCCTCGACGACGCCTCGATCGTTGAGGACCGTGTCGAGGTTCCCGCACCGGCCGCCTCGGTGAGCATCGACGGGCTGGGCGGTTCGGGCGATCTGGCCGTGGCCAGCGCCGAGGATGCCGCAGACTCCCCGGTCATGCGCAGCGACGGCTACGACGTCGACGAGGGAACCGTGCTCATCGACCCCTCGAGCATCGGCCTCGACGAGGGGACTGAGGACATCGACGGCAAGACGGTGACCGTCGACGTCGGCGGGGACACGGTCTCACTCAAGGCCGTCGGCTCCTACAACGTTCCCCTCGGAACAGCACTGGTCAGTGGGGCCGACGAGGCGCGGATCGTCAAGGCCGCCGGTGGCGACGCCGAATCACAGACCTGGGTGAAGATCGCCGATGATGCCTCCGGCTCACAGATCGAGGCGCTGACCTCGGAACTCGAGAGCGCTGGGGCGCAGGCCGATGCCGATCCCGCCCAGACCCGGGCGGAGTTCGCTTCGATGTTCCAGGTGGCGCTGACGGTGGTGCTCGGACTGCTGGCCGCCGCGGTGATCATCGCGGTGATCGGTGTGAGCAACACACTGACCCTTTCGGTGATCGACCGGAGGAGGGAAGGTGCCCTGCTGCGGGCGCTCGGCTTCACGCGTCGGTCGATGTCGCGGATGATCACGATCGAGTCCCTGCTGATGACGGTCATCGCCCTGGTCTTCGGCGGAGCGGTGGGCACGTTCTTCGGCTGGGTGGGAACGGCCTCGATCACCCCGGAATCGAGCTCCCCGGTGCTCAACGTTCCGGGCGGGCAGCTCGGTCTCATTGCCGCCGCCGCGATCCTCGCCGCCGTGCTGGCCTCCGCGATTCCGGCCCGCGCCATGTCGCGGATCGTCCCGGCCAAGGGCATGAGCATGGAGTGAGCGCCGGATGCACTGCGCGCCGCGGCCCCATCGAAGTCGGGGTCGCGGCGCGCAGTGTGTGGGAGCTGTCTCAGTCCTCCCAGTCGGTGCAGGTCATGGTTCCGTCGAGCACTGCCGTGCCGAGCTCGGTTCCGTCGAATGTCACGCTCTCGTCGCCGAAGTCGACGCCCTTGGGATGATTCGCCTTGAAGGGCCGTCCCTGACCGACCTTGACCATGACGAAATCGGTGCCTTCGGCCTTGACCAGAGGCAGCTCATTGTTCGTCTTGCCGATGATGTGTCGGAGACTGCCCGGCTTCCCGGAGCAGTAGACATCGGTGGGGTCGATCGTGATCGTCTTCTCCCCGGTGTCGAGCTTCAGGTGCGATTCCTCGGAATCGTCGGCGGAGCCGGAGTCCTCGTCCGTGCCGGAGTCCTCGTCCGAGCCCTCGGTCGGGGCCTGCCGGCTGGGAGTCTCTTCGGCCGCTTCCGGGCTCTGGGACTGTGCGTCGTCGGTCGGAGCCTGCTCGGAGTCGTCCGAGGTGGAACCGGAGCATCCGCTGAGAGCGAGAAGACCGGCAAGGGCAACAGTGGTGATCGGTCTGATACGCATATCTCCATTATCGTCGACTGCCGAGGCCGCGAACCCCGGAATCGGGCACGCTCAACGTGTGATTGTGCACATGTCGGGCCGGCCGCCTCGGCGAGGGGTGGTGGGAGGTCAGCGTTCGGAACGGTACCGATCGACGGCGCGGCGGAGACGGTCGAGGCCGTCATCGATGCGGTCGGGCGTCGCCGAGGCGAAGCACAGGCGCAGCGCGTTCGAGAAGTTCCCGGCAGGGGAGAACGCGGGCCCGGGAATGTAGGCGACGCCTTCTTCGAGAGCGGTGGGCATGAGCTCTTCGGTGTTGATCGTCTCGTCGTCGAAGGTCACCCAGAGGAAGAATCCGCCGTCGGGATCGGTGGCTCGGATCTCGCCGGGGAAGAGTCGCTGAAGTCCTTCGGACATGGCGACCTTGCGCTCGCGATAGGCCTGACGCAGGACCTCGACGTGGGAGTCCGCGCCGCCTTCGGCCAGCCAGCGGGCGATGAGGTGCTGGTTGGGCACGGCCGCGCAGGAATCCATCGTCTGCTTCGCGTTGACGGCGAGTTCGCGGATCTCGGGGTCGACGTCGATCCAGCCCACGCGCAGTCCGGGGGCGACGAATTTCGAGAAGGTGCGGACGCCGAAGATGAGGGGATCGTTCGGGCTGAGGTCGCTGAGCGCCGGCAGGGATTCGCCGGAGAAGCGGAGCATGCCGTACGGGTTGTCCTCGATGATGACCGAACGGTGACGGTGGGCGAAGGCGAGCAGCTGTTCGCGGCGGGGCAGGGACATCGTCACACCGGCAGGGTTCTGGAACGTCGGGACGGTGTAGATGACCTTCGGAGCGCGCCCGGTTCGTGCGGTGTGCTCTTCGAGGGCGTCGACCTGCATGCCGTCTTCGTCGACGGGGATCTCGAGGATCTCCGCCTCGTAGCTCATGGCTGTGGCCGAACCGTTCGTGTAGGTGGGGGATTCGCAGGCGACGAGGTCGCCGGGGCTGACGAAGAGTTTGAACCCGAGGTCGAGGCCCTGCATCCCGCCCGAGGTGATGAGCAGACGGTCGCGGTTGCCCTGCTGTTCGGGTGGGATCTGTCCGCTGGAGGCGAGGTAGTCGTGAAGCGCCTCGATGAGGATCGGTTCGCCCTTCGTCTCCCCGTAGGTGAAGTTCTCCGGAGAGAAGACCTCGCCGGCGATGCGTGCGAAGTCCTTCGCCGGCAGCATGTCCGGTGCGGGTGCCCCCATCCCGAATTTGACGATGTCGTGGTCGTACGCGGCCAGCAGAGTGGTGGAGGCATCGATGACGGACCCGATGAGCTTGTCGTGTCGGCTGGCGTACGGCAGCGAGAGATTCTGCGACGAAGGCGAAGGGTTCTGCGATGAACTCGTGGCCGGGTGCATTGAGGTGGTGGACATGAGCGACCTCCTTAGAGCGGTGATGCCCTGAAGTCGACTGCTCCGGCGACGTTCAGAAGGCTCCTGCCCGAACGACGTGATACGTGGGTGACTTCAGCATAGGGCCGGGTGACGTGGCGAACAAGGATGCTGGCGGTTCTGCGCAGTCGGCGGCGTCACGAGCGTCGAGGGAGTGAGTGGGAGAGTGTGCCAGGACGGGGCGCCAGGGGTGGCGCCGCCTCGGTGATCGGATGCTCCCGCTGGTGGTTGTGTCGGTGTGACCCAGTAGACTTAGCGCGTAATGACATCCCCTTTCACTTCGAGGTGAAGTACTCTCATGCCAGCAATCGTTGTCGTCGGCGCTCAGTGGGGCGACGAAGGTAAAGGTAAGACCACCGATATCCTCGGCACCAGCGTCGACTACGTGGTCAAGCCCAATGGTGGGAACAATGCCGGCCACACGGTTGTCGTCGGCGGCGAGAAGTACGAACTCAAGCTGCTGCCCGCAGGAATCCTCTCACCGAACGTCACCCCGGTCATCGGCAACGGCGTCGTCGTCAACCTCGAAGCACTCTTCGAAGAGATCGATGCCCTCGAATCCCGCGGTGCGGACACCTCGAAGCTGCGGGTCTCGGCCAACGCCCACCTCGTGGCTCCGTACCACCAGACGATGGACAAGGTGACCGAACGGTTCCTCGGCAAACGCGCCATCGGCACCACCGGGCGCGGCATCGGACCCGCCTACATGGACAAGATCGGGCGTCTGGGCATCCGCGTCCAGGACATCTTCGACGAGTCCATCCTGCGGCAGAAGATCGAGGGGTCGCTGCGGCAGAAGAACGAACTGCTCGTCAAGGTCTACAACCGCCGGGCCGTCTCCGTCGAGGAGATCGTTGAGTACTTCGAACCCTTCATCGAACGGCTGCGCCCCTACGTCGCCGAGACCGAGCTCATGCTCAACGAGGCGCTCGACCGCGGCGAGGTCGTCGTCATGGAAGGCGGCCAGGCGACGATGCTCGACGTCGACCACGGCACCTACCCGTTCGTCACCTCGTCGAACCCGACCGCCGGCGGCTCCTGCGTGGGCACCGGCATCGGACCGACCCGGATCAACCGGGTCGTCGGCATCGTCAAGGCCTACACCACGCGTGTGGGCGCCGGTCCGTTTCCGACCGAACTCTTCGACGAGATGGGCGAATACCTGCAGAAGGCCGGCGGCGAATTCGGAGTCAACACCGGTCGCCCGCGCCGCTGCGGCTGGTACGACGCGGTCATCGCCCGCTACGCGGCACGCACCAACGGCTTCACCGACTATGTGCTCACGAAGCTCGACGTGCTCACCGGCATCGACCGGATCCCCGTCTGCGTGGGCTACGAAGTCGACGGGCAGCGTTTCGACGAGATGCCGATGTCCCAGACCGATTTCCACCACGCGAAGCCGGTCTTCGAATACTTCGACGGGTGGAGCGAGGACATCACCGCGGCTCGGACCTTCGACGACCTGCCGATCAATGCGCAGAAGTACGTGCTCGCGCTCGAGGAGATCTCGGGCTGCCGGATGTCGGTCATCGGTGTCGGCCCCGACCGCGAACAGTCGATCGTGCGCCACGACCTGTTGGACTGAGGGGCAGCGGCCCGGTGGGGCAGGAAGCGCGTCTCGGACTGAGGGCAGGGCGCGCGTCGCCGTCTGAAAACGTGAGCACCAGAGGCACATGAATAGTGAAGGGCGGGGTCGACAGTCATGTCGGCCCCGCCCTTCACTGAACTCCACCTTCGGCGGACATAATTTCTTCACTCTCAGGAATCTCATCTCATGTTCGCAAGATTCGTTGAGAATCGATATGGGAAAGTGCTAGCGTCTGAAACCATGTTTTCGCCGTCGCATACATGGTTGAGCGCTCTCGCTGACCGTCGTTCTCCTCTCGGCGCAGCTCGTGGGCTCGCGGCAATCGCAAGCGTTCTGCTCGTCGCTTCGACCACCGCATGCATGCCCGAAATCGACCGCGGGGAAGGGTTTCCACCGCCTCGGGTCACCGCGATCGCGGCAGGTTCCCCTGGCGGCGGCCTCGACCTGACGACTCGCATCACCAAGGACGGACTCGAAGACGCGGGTGTCGAAAGCTTCGTCACCATTGAGAACATGGGCGGAGGCGGTGGCAACCCTGCACGAGCGGCAGTTCTGCAACGGGAGAATGACGGGACGACGGTGGTGGTCGAGTCCAACCGTGTGCTCCTGTCGAACATCACCGGTACGACCGACATGTCGATCGACGACTTCACGCCGATTGCGCAGCTGACCACAGACTACGAGGTCTGGATGGTGAAGTCGGGGTCCGAATACGACTCAGCCGAGCAAGTGCTCGAACAGATCAAAGACGACCCGGGCAGCGTCGACTTCGGCATCGGCACCGTGCCCAGCGATGATCAGCTCAATGTCCTCCGACCCGCCGACGAATACGGAGTCGACGACCTCAGCGCACTGAATCTCGTGGCATTCTCCGACGGCGGTGACCTCAACAATGAACTCCTCGGCGGGCGCATCGATGTCGCCTCGACAGGAATGTCGGAGGCTGTGGAGCTGGTCGAAAGCGGGGACGTGGAGATCATCGCGGTCTCGGCCCCGGAACCCATCGAAGACGGTCCCGGCACAGGCGCGGCGACCTGGCACGACCTCGATATGGATATCACCATCAACCACTGGCGAGGAGTGTTCGGCCCGGCAGATATGCCCGAGGAGGCCGTCGCCTGGTGGCAGAAGGCGCTGAAGAAGGGCGTCGCTTCGGACGAATTCGTCAAACAGTCTGATGCACTCGGCATCAATCCCGCTTATCTGCCCGGCGACGAATGGCTGGAGACGGTGATCATGCCCGAGGAAGAAGAATCGCGAGAAGTGCTGGAGAAGGTAGGACTGAGCAAATGAGTTCCGAAGCCCAGGCTGACGGTCCGGCAGCCGTCGAAGGCCCGGAGACCGCTGCTGAGATCGAGCCGGGCAGCACAGCTGCGTCGAAGACCATCGCTGCGGTCGTCTTCTTGGGGCTGGCACTCTTCTATCTCATCAACGCTCTCCTGTTGCCGAGTGTCGAAGGCGAAGACGGAATCGGCCCCAAGACGTTCCCTGTCGTCGTCGGCATCGTTCTCGTAGGCACCACAGCGCTCGGCCTGTTCTCATTGCTGCGAGGAAAGGGCGAAACCAGACCTGTGACCGGCATCGAGCTGGTACGAGTGCTCACGTGCATCGTTCTCTTCGCACTGTTCACAGTATCGATCTTCCTCATCGGATTCGCCGAGGCGGCTGCAGTCTTCTCTGTGCTCACGACGACGCTCGTCTTCGGAGTTCGACTCAGACCGCTCAAAGCGGTCTGGGTGCTCGTTCTCGGACTCGTCATCGGAATGATCCTCTTCCTCGTCTTCGATGTCTGGCTGAACGTGCTGCTTCCAGTCGGCTGGCTCGAGTACCTCGTGTTCGGAGGGCTGAACCTATGAATACCCTGTCGGATCTGTTGAGCGCTCTGGGAACGATCACCACGTCACCGACGCTGCTGCTCGTCATCCTCCTCGGGGTCATCCTCGGTACGGTCGCGGGTCTGCTTCCCGGTGTCGGCCCCTCGACGGCGATCGCGCTGCTGCTTCCAGTGGCGATGACCGTGCCACCCGAGCTGTCGCTGCCACTCATGGTTTCCCTCTACCTCGGTGCCGAATACGGAGGGCGCATCTCTGCGATCCTCCTGAACATCCCCGGCGATCCGGGCGCGATCATGACCACCCTCGATGGTCACCCGATGGCGTTGAAGGGAAAAGCGGCAAGTGCGCTGTCGATTTCAGCACTGGCCTCGTTCCTCGGCAGCATCCTTGCATTCCTCGGACTCGCGTTCATCGCCGGTCCCATGTCGGAGATGGGGTTGGCCTTCGGACCGGCCGTCTACTTCGCGGTAGTCGTCATGGCTCTCGTCCTCAGTGCCACTCTTGTCGGCTCAGCGCCGATGCTCGGTCTCACCGCAGTCGTCATCGGGGTGGCCATCTCCACGGTGGGAATCGAGCTGCAGTCAGGGCTTCCGCGCTTCACCTTCGGCACGTTCACACTCCTCGAAGGCATCGATCCGATTGTGGCGATCATCGGCGTGTTCGGCATCGGTGAAATCCTCGCGAGCACGAACATGGGCATGAACTCGCAAGCGGTCAAAGGTCTGTCGGGGCGGTTCCTTCCCACCAAGACCGAACTCAGACAGGGAACGCTGCCGGGCATCCGAGGGTCGATCATCGGTTTCATCGCCGGTGTTCTCCCCGGAGCGGGAACAACCATCGCGGCGTTCTTCTCCTATGGGCTCGAAAAGCGTCTCGCCCCTGCTTCGGCAGGAATGGGAAAGGGAGCTGTCAGGGGGCTGGTCGCACCAGAGGCAGCAAACAATGCTGCGGTTTCCGGATCAATGGTTCCGCTGCTGACCCTGGGAATTCCCGGTTCAGGTACGACCGCAGTGCTGCTGGCCTATCTCATGATGTACGGACTCAACCCGGGGCCGGGTTTCTTCGATGCCAATCCGGAACTGGGCTGGACGATTGTCGGAGCGCTCTTCATCAGTGCGATCCTCGGCGTCGTCGTCAATATCAGTGCTTCGTCTCTGCTCGCAAAGATTTTGGCCATTCCGATGCCCTTCATGGCACCGACGATCCTCATGTTGGCTCTCATCTCCTGCTACAGCATCCACAACTCCGCAACAGACGTGTACATTGCTCTGGCGTTCGGCGTTCTCGGCTATGTCATGCGTCTCGTCGGCATGTCTCCGGCGCTGCTCGTGATCGGCTTGGTCCTCGGCGAGATGCTCGAGCGAAATCTGCAGCAGGCGCTCGGCCTCTCCGGCGGCAACTTCTGGACCATGATCTCCCAGCCGTTGGTGCTGCTGTTCCTCGCCATCGCCGTCCTCGCACTGCTGACGGCCCTGCCGTGGAAGAAGATGGTGGGCAAGAAGACCAGTGCCGATCATCAGCCAGCGAACGAACGACGCTGATGATTCGGTGCACTGATCTTCTCAGAACCTCAGTCCAGGTGCTGGTGGGTGGCCACTGCCAGACGGTTCCAGACATTGATGGCTGAAACGGCCATGAGCAGTTCGACCATCTCCTGTTCGGAGAACACCGCCGAGGCGGCCGCCCACGTGTCATCGGAGACGCCGTCGGAGATGCGCGTGACCTCTTCGGTCAGGCGCAACGCGGCCTGCTCGCGGTCGGAGTAGACGGAGGCGGCTTCGTGCCATCCGGCAAGGACATCGACCTTGACCTGGTCGACCTGGGCCTTGCGGGCTTCGCCGGCATGCATGTTCAAGCAGTACGCGCAGCCGTTGAGCTGTGAAGCACGCAGTTTGATGAGCGAGAGCAGACCCTCGCCGAGACTGCCGCTGTGGATGTACTTCTCCATCGCCACCAGCGGCTGGTAGGCATTCTTGTCGACAGCTTGGATGTTGAGACGCTGAGTGTCCGACATGTTCGTCATCTTCTTCTCTTCGGTGTGTTTCTTCTTTGCCTCCGCGGAGGGAACTCCTCGGAGAGGGGCCAGGAGAGAGCTGACCGACCTGGGTCTTGCTGTCCAGTGAAACGGAGTTCAGCTGCGAAGGTCGCGGATGGCCTCGATTCCTCCGTCGTACGCTGCGGAGATGTCAACGAGGTCGATCCGATCCGGCAGGTCTCCGGCGGCCTGATGTTTGAGCATGAATTCCACAGTGGCTCGTGCGGTGGCTTCGTCATTGCCCAGCACGCCGTCGGAGACGTCCTCGGCATCGGAGAGGATGAGCACGATCTCCTCCGTCCCAGTATCCGTATGGATGCTGGCCAGGAACTCTCCGGTGTCCTGCAATTCGATGTCGATGTCCTCTTCAGCCATTCCGACCTCCTACGATGCGGCGCGAACGACGACTCTCTTCTCAGCATAGACCTCCTCGGCAAGCACTTGGGCCGCGGGCAGGAAGGTGGCATCGTGGCAGGCAGACCACCGAAATTCGCAGCAGGGGAGGGGCGACCATGAACCAGAACGCACGCCTGACCGAAGCGGCCTACCAGGGATCCGCACTCGACGTCGACAAAGACTTCTATGGACGGATCGGGAAGGACACGGACAACCGGAAGATCGTCGACGAATTCACGGTGCCAATCCGCTCGGGACAGGCGTGGGACATCCCCGCCGGACATGTGTGTCGGATCTCGACCGTCGAAGGCCCGCAGGTCGGGGACCTCAACCTGTGGAATCGCCATGACCCCAGGGAGCGCTTCTGGGCAGCCAGGACCCGGCAGCTGCAAGCCGCGCATGTGTCCACCTTCGATCGGCTGTGGTCGACGCTGCCGTTCCTCCGCCCCATGGCCACGATCGTCAGCGACACCCTTGCCGACTACGGCACCGACGCCGAAGGCGGTCGGCTGCATGACACCTTGGGCACCCGTTGCGACCCCTATGTCTCACAGATGCTGAGCGGAGTCGACTTCGACTATCACTGCCATTCCAATCTGGTCCGGGCCGTCCTGCCCTATGGCCTCACGGAGTTCGACGTCCACGATGTGCTCAATGTCTTCCAGTGCACAGGGCTGAACGACAACGACGAATACTTCATGAAGACCTGTCCGGCGACACCCGGTGACCACTTCGAGTTCTTCGCCGAACAGGATCTGCTCGCAGCCCTGTCGACCTGCCCGGGCGGAGACCTGTCCGCACCGATGTTCGGCGAGGACAACGAGGACCCGGTGGACAACTGCCACCCGCTCAAGGTCACGGTCTACCGGCTGGCGGAGAGCCTCCTCGGCGAGTGGACGGAACCGCAGTCACCGCGCTATCGAGGACAGCACGGGCTGAAGCCACAGGTCTGGGGCAGCTGAGCGGATATCCGGGAATACGCGGCGGCCGAAGTCGATGGAAACCGCGGCCGCCACCGAGTCAGGCGGTGGGCGCAATCATTCGAGGCCGTGGCCACGTAGCATGTGAACATGACTGGACACGGTGGTCCGGGCCTGTCGAGGACGACAACGGTCCGATACGCGCTCGGCTCGCTGGGCACCGGCGGCTTCGCCACCCTGCCCGGCCTCGTGCTCATCTACTACCTCACCGACACCCTCGGCGTCTCCGCGCTCGCCGCGGGTGCCGTCATCACGCTGGCGAAGGTGTGGGACGTCCTCATCGACCCGATCATCGGCGGGCTCAGCGACCGCGCCCTGCAGTCGAAGGGCACTCGTCGCGGCCCGATGATCCTCGGCGCCATCGGCCTGCCCTTCGCCTTCATCGCCACATTCTCCGTCCCACCTGGCCTGCCGCCGGCCGCCGCAATGGTCTGGGTCTTCATCTCCTTCCTCCTCGCCGCCACCTGCTTCTCCCTGTTCCAAGTGCCCTATATCGCCCTGCCGGCCGAACTCACCCCACGCTATTCGGCACGAACCCACCTGCTGACCTGGCGCGTCGTCGTGCTCACCGCCGCCATCCTCATCTTCGGCGGGGGAGGCCCGGAGATCCGCGGCCTCGTCGACAACCCGTACCTGGGGTACTTCGCCATGGCCGTGGCCGCCGGCGTCCTCCTCTTCATCGGCACCTGGACGGCCACGACGATCGTGCCGGTCAGCCGACACGAGGACACACCGGCTCAGCCGGTCGGCGAACACACGCGCACGCCGGGCATCCCGGTGCTCGAGCACTACCGCAGCGGCTGGCGCACGCTCAAGGACAGCCAACACTTCCGCGCGCTCCTGGCCACCTTCGTCATCCAAGGGCTGACCACCGGTCTCATGCTCGCCGCGGCCCAGTTCGTCGCCCGCTGGCTGCTCGGTGACGAAGGGGCGGTGACGCTGCTCTTCGTCAGTCTCATCGCCCCGGCGCTCCTCGTCGCCGCTGTGTGGAAGTCCGTGGCCGGCCGGCTCGGCAAAGAACGCGCCTTCGTCATCGCCAGCGCACTCTTCCTCGCGGCCAACCTCGCCTCCATCCCGCTGATCTGGGCTCCCGGCTATTGGATCATCGCCCCGATCGTCCTCGCCGGTGCCGCCTATGCGGGCATGCAGACCCTGCCGATGGCGATGCTGCCCGATGTCATCTCCGTCGACGCCCGCACCCACGGCGATCGAGCAGGCATCTTCGGTGGAGTCTGGACGGCAGGGGAGACCACCGGCATGGCGCTCGGGTCGACCGTGCTCACGATCGTCCTGGCCGTCACCGGCTACATCGAATCCACCGCCGAGGTCACCGTCGCCCAGCCGGCAGCGGCCCTGCTGGGCATTGCCTTGGCGTTCTCGCTCATCCCGGCACTGCTCATGGTCGCCAGCTTGGTGACCTTGGCCCGGTACCGACTGCGCAAGGATGAGGTCGACCGTGAGTGATCAGCCGCGCCGCCATGGGGAACCGGCCGGGCCGCCTCGGCGCGGGCCCCTCGATCCACGGGCCGAGGAGATCCTCGCAACGCTCAGCCGGATGCGCACCGCCGACGCCCCCACCCACGGCGGCCGCGTCCTGTCCTATGTCTACGACCCCGGTCACGAGGTCCTCGACACGTTGGCTGGGGCGGCGATGGAATCCGCCCGCCCCCTCAACGGGCTTGACCCGCTGACTTTCCCCTCGATCGCGCGGATGGAGAAGGACCTCGTCCGCTTCGCCACCGGAATCACCGGCGGGACCCGGGGGAAGGTGTTCGGTTCGGTCACCAGCGGCGGCACCGAGTCCTGCCTGCTCGCCGTGAAAACCGCCCGCGACCTCTGGCGGCAGCAGAATCCGCACTCGACTCGCCGGCCGCGACTGCTCACCTCGGTGACGGTGCATGCCGCCTTCCAGAAGGCGGCGGCGCTGTTCGACCTCGATTGGGATCCCGTTCCCGTGCCCGCCGACGGCCGGGTGCGTGCCGGTGAGATCATCGACCGCCTCGATGACGATGTCGCCCTCGTCGTGCTCTCGGCACCGGCCTACCCGACCGGAGCGATCGACCCCATCGCCGAGGTGGCCGGCCGCACCCGTGAACGCGGGCTGTCGCTGCACGTCGACGCCTGCTTCGGGGGACTGGCACTGCCGTGGTGGTCGGGTACGCAGCCGTGGAACTTCGCGGTGCCCGGCGTCACGAGCATCTCCGCGGACTTCCACAAGTACGGGTACGCGCCGAAGGGCGTTTCTGTGCTGTTGCACCGCGGCCGCCGCCGGCACCGCGCACAGTTCTTCGCAACGAACTCTTGGCCGGCCTATCCCGTGGTCAATCCCACGCTGCTGGGTCGAAGTCGGCATCCCCGCTGGCCGCAGCCTGGGCGGTCATCAATTATCTGGGGCATGACGGTTACGCCGAGGCGGTCGCCTCCTGCCGCCGGACCACCGAGGCGATCATCGCCGCGGTCGAGAACATCGACGGCCTGACCGTGTGGGGACGGCCCACCGGGCCGGCGCTCGCCCTCATCGCGGACCCATCCGTGCCCGCCGGACGCCGGGTCGATCCGCATCGCCTGGCCGACGAGGTGCGGACGGCGGGGTTCATGCTCCAGCACCAGCCAGGCTACGCCCAGTCCGACGGCACGTCTCTGCCCCGCAGCGTCCACCTCACCATCACCCCGGTCACGGAGACTGTGATGCCCGATCTGCTGGCAGCCGTCTCCGGCTCGGCCGATCGGGTGCGGGGAAAGAGACCGCACTCGGCGGCATCGATTGCGAGGATCGCACGGGCGCTCTATCCACGGGGCAATCGGCCGAGCCCGGCGATGTGCGCCCTGCTGCTCAGGCTCGCAGGCACCGGCGGTGGTGTTCCCGGCAGGCTCGGGCCGCTCATGGCGCTCATCGAAGCCCTGCCGACGGCCGTGACCGAGGCGCTGCTGACCGAGCTGCTCGCCCGCGCCAGCGAAGACTGAGCCGACGAACGCAGGAGCTGAGCTCCACGGTCCGGCTCACACCAGCGACTGCTGATACTTCCCCGGACTCATCCCGACCAAGGAGGTGAACGCGAGGATGAACGAGCCGGGGTTCGCCCACCCGCATTCGGCGGCGGTGTCATAGACGCTCATCCCGTCGGCCAGTCGCAGCAGCGCACGGTGGACCCGCAGCTCGGCCCTCCACTGGCGGAAGGTCATCCCCGTCTCCTGCTGGAACAGGCGGGACAGCGTCCGCTCACTCGCGCCGACCCGGTGACCGAGCTCGGCCAGGGAGACGGGGGTCGACAGGTCCTCCTCGACAAGCTTCGTCACGGCAAGGAGTCGATCATCGTGTGGTTCGGGCAGGTGCAGCGGCTGTTCGCCGGTGGCCGAGAGCTCATCGATGACGACGAGGCGCAGGCGCTCCGTGCTCTCCTTCTCCCGCCGCCTGGGGCCGGTGAGTGCGAGCATCGCCTCCCTGGCCAGCGGCGTCGTCGCCAGAACCGCCGGATGCGGCACCAGGGATGTGGCCATCGACTCGGGCAGGAAGACGACGCGCATGTCGGTCGCCCCATGTGCGCGGTGCTGATGTTCGAACTCCGCGGGCACCCAGACGACGCGATTGGACGGAGCGATCCACGAGCCGTCTCTCGTCACCAGCGACAGCACGCCGGTCGCCGGGTAGACCAGGTGGCCGAGCGCATGGGTGTGGGCCGGGGTGCGCTCATCGTGGCCGAGCAGGTGGATGAGTTCCGGACTGAGCGATTCGTGGCTGAATTTGTTCATCTGCCGTCAGTTTAACGGTTCCCCGCCGAGGCGGTTCGCGATTGAATGGTCGAGCACTGACCGACTGCGCGACGACGAAGGACGACATGAAGAGATCCGACCCGAATGCGAACGAGGAGCTCTCCCTCACCGAGCACGGCACCACGCTCACCGATCCACTCCAGCGGAGGATGACGAGCGGACGGGGCAGAATCTCTCTGCTCGTCCTGGGCGCCGGGCTCATCCTCATCGGTCTCAACCTGCGCATCGGCGTCGCCTCGGTCGGGCCGGTGCTCGGTGACATCCTCGGCGATCTTCACCTGAGTGCGACGGTGGGGAGTCTGCTGACGACGATCCCGGTCTTCGCCTTCGGCGCGTTCGCGTTCCTCACTCCGGGACTCACGCGCCGATTCGGCGTGCACCGGGTGCTCGGGCTCGTCATGATCATCCTCGCCGCCGGCATTGCTCTGCGTCTGCAGCCGAGCCTGCTCGCGCTGTTCTCCGGAACGGTGCTCGTGGGCGCGGCGATCGCCGTCGGCAACGTCCTGCTGCCCACAGCGATCAAGAGCGATTTCGCCCACCGGGTGGGCCTGATGATGGGCCTGTACTCGACGGCGCTGTTCCTCGGAGCCTCGGCGGCCTCGGGCCTGACCGTCCCGCTGCTGCCGATCGTCGGCGGCTCCTGGCGCTGGGCTCTGGGGATCTGGGCTGTCCCCGCGGTGCTGGCCGCGCTGCTGTGGATCCCGCAGATGCGTCGGCGCCCCGGCCGCCTCGCAGGGACGGTCGCCGGCCATGACGGTGCAGCAGACGCTGCCAGCGAAGCCGGTGAACCGCCGTTCCGCTCGATACTGACCGACCCGATCGCCTGGGCGGTCACCGGCTTCATGGGGCTGCAGTCGATGAGCTACTACGCCGCGCTGACCTGGGTGCCCTCGATCCTGCAGGACAGCGGGATGCCCGCCGACGAAGCAGGCTGGATGCTGTCCTTCTCCGCATTCCCGGCGATCATCACCTGCCTCTTCGCCCCTGCGGCAGCGCAACGGCTGCGGCCGCGCTGGCTCGGTGTTGCTGCCGCCTTCGTCCTCACTGCTGCGGGGTTTGCCGGGCTGCTGGTGGCTCCCACGGGCGGCGCCTATGTGTGGATGACGCTGCTCGGTCTGGGACAGGGTGCGACGATCAGTCTGTCGCTGTCCTATATCGTGTGGCGCTCGCCCGACGCCCACCACACCGGGCACGTGTCGACGATGGCGCAGGGCTTCGGCTACCTCTTCGCCGGCCTCGGTCCCATCGGCATCGGCTGGCTGCACACAGTGACCGGGTCCTGGACCGTCCCGCTCATCACCTTGCTGGTGATGCTCGTGGTCCAGCTGGTCATCGGCGGTTTCGCCAGCCAGGACAGACACATTCGGGCACGTGGCGCGCATTCTCGCGAGGTCGTGCTGCGCGGGTGAGTCGTCGCAGCCGGCAGGATGTGGGAGGGCCCTCGCCGAGGAGGCGGGCATACACTGGGTGCATGTCTGCGGCATCCGGCGACGACCTCACCCGCAGCCCGCATCCGCGTCTGCGGCCCTATGTCGGCGACTACGTCGGCTACGACATCTCAGGCGTCCCCGCGGGGACGCACCTGGGCCTGCCCTCGGGGGCGATGACCTTCATCGTCTCGATCGGCCGGCCGCTGCGCCAATCGGATCCGGAGACCGGAGACGTCGAGGACTTCGACGTCCTGCTGGCGGGGCTTCATCTGCGGGCGACGCACATCCGGCACAACGGCACGATGGCCGGAATCCAGATCAATTTCACGCCTTTCGCTCCGCGGGTGTTCTTCGCAATGCCGGCGGTCGACTTCGCCCACCGCACCTACGACCTCGGCGAGGTCTCGGCTCCGATCGCCGCCGAGCTCCATGAGCGCGTCAACGACGCGACGAGCTGGTCCGCTCGGTTCGATGCCATCGACGAGGTGCTGCTGCGGGTCGTCGATGAGGAAGCGCAGCCTCGAGCGGAGGTGTTCGAATCATGGCGGGAGATGGCGGCCAGCCGTGGACGGCTTCCGGTCTCACTCCTCGCCGATCGCATCGGGTGGAGCAGACGGCATCTCAACGCCCAGTTCCGTGCCGAGTTCGGCATCGGGGTCAAGGAGGCAGCCCGTGTCATGCGCTTCGATCGTGCCCGGAGGATGATCGACCCTCCTGTTGCTTCGCTGGCCGAGATCGCGACGGTGTGCGGCTATGCCGACCAATCTCATCTCAACCGCGATTTCAAGATACTGACCGGAACGAGTCCTCGACAGTGGCTGAAAGAGGATCCGATCGTCAGCGGCGGCAGTTCCCATTTGTCCAAGACCTCGCCGAGGCGGTCGATCCACGATAGAGGGGTAACGGGCAGCAGAGAGCTGTCCGTTGAGGATCGAACTCTAGGAGCTGACATGTCGAATGGAACCGCAGCGAACATCTGGCCGACGTTCCGCTATCGGGACGCGAAGGCCGCAATCGCCTTCCTGTGCGAGGCCTTCGGATTCGAGGTCGTGGTCGAGTACACGAACGCCGAGGATTCGCAACGGGTCGACCACGCCGAACTGGCCTGGCCCCAAGGCGGGGGAATCATGCTCGGCTCGGTCCGCGATGACGGGGGAGTGATGACGAAGACCGGTGTCGCCTCCGGCTCGGTCTACATCGCAACGGACCGTGTCGAGGAGCTTTACCGTCGTGCGATCAGTGCCGGGGCCACCGAAGTCGTGGGCTTGACCGAACAGGACTACGGGTCACTCGACTTCAGCGTCCAGGACCCCGAGGGCGTGCTCTGGAACTTCGGCACGTATCGGGGTGCTGGGAGGCAGTGATCACTCCACCCGCGCGCTGACTCCCTCGGCCCAGCGGTAGGGGCGGGTGGCGAGCAGTGCACCGATCGATCGTCGCAGCCTGGACACCTCGGCGCGTACCGTGACCAGCCGGTCGGAGTCACCGTAGAGCGTCCGGCTGAGTTCTGCGGCACTGATGCCGGCTGTCCCCGCCGAGGTGACCGCCTCGAGGATCTGTGCGTGGCGGGGCGTAAGCGGAACGGTCAGCGGATCCGCCCCTGAGTGGACCTCGAGCACGGCAGGGTCGGAAGAGAGCCGGAGCACCACTGCCGCCTGGCGGTCTCCGGAGGGCCGGAGCAGCCAGCCTCCGGTGATCCTCTCGGGCAGGCAGAGTCCGGCTCCCGGGATGAGGATCGTGCGGTCCGGTGAGGGCACCTCGATTCGGTCGCGGCTCCTCACCCCCTGCTGGTAGGCGACCCAGCCGGCGTCGTCGACGACCAGAGCAGGACCCTGAGAGCCCTGCAGCATCGTCGACATGCGATCACGGAGGTTCGACAGCTGTTCCTGCTGGATGATCAGCAGCCGCGCTTCGGCGAGACGAACAGCGGTGTTGACCAGGGTCTGCACCGTCGGATGCAGAGTCAGTGCAGGACCGCTGATGTCGACGATTCCCAGCAAAGTGCCGTCGGTGGGGTCATGGATCGGAACCGCGCTGCAGTACCACGGGTGCTGTGAGGATTCGAAGTGTTCGGCAGAGAACAGCTGCACGGGCGATTCCTCAGCCAAGGCCGTGCCGATGGCGTTCGTCCCGACGACCGATTCCGACCAGTGCGCACCCTCGACGAAGCCCAGACCATCGGCCTGACGGCGTGCGACGGTGGCTCCATCGCGCCAGAGGATGACACCCTCGGCATCGGTGACGACGAGGATAAAGGTCGCGGCGTCCGGAGCCTGGAGGAGCACTGTCTTCATCTCGTCGATGATCAGGCGCAGCTTCGACCGCTGCCTGCGTGCCTCGACATCCGCCTCGGCGGCGACGAGCCTCCGGTTGCCGCCTGCAGGATCGAGGCCCAGGCGCAGCATCCGATCCCACGAGCGCTTGACGAGCGCGCGCGGTTGCACCGGCGGCGAACCACCGGTGATCACGGCATCGTGAATGCGTGTCAGATCCCTGGCGAGGTGTGCCAGGTCGGGCTGAGGCATGTCTTGAGTATAGGGGCGGTCCTCGCGCATGGCCATGCAACTTGATGCAACTCTTCCTTCCGGGGCCGGCCGCACATAGCTTGGACTCACACAGCTCAACGAAGAGGAGTGATCATGACAACGACGATCGAACGCCGGCAGCTGACTGCAGACGACATCGCCACCGAGTGGTTGAACGAATTCGAATCGGCTCTGCGGGCCCGGGATATCCCGGCCGCGGCTGGACTGTTCGCCACGGCCAGCTACTGGAGAGACCTGGTGTCCTTCACCTGGAACCTCAAGACCGTGGAGAACCCCGAAGGGGTCACCGACCTGCTGACGCACAACCTCGAGCGCGTCTCGCCCATGAACTTCGAACTCAGCGAACCCGCCGCGGAAGCAGATGGGGTGACCGAAGCCTGGTTCACCTTCACCACCTCGGTGGGGCGGGGCAAGGGACTCGTCCGTCTCATCGACGAGGACGGCACCAAAGCGTGGACCGTCCTGACCTCACTGCAGGAAATCGCCGGACACGAAGAGCCGCGCGGCACCCGCCGCATCATGGGCGCGGAGCACGGAGTCGATCCCGAGCGGAAGAGCTGGTCGGAGAAACTCGCCGAGGAGGACGCCTCCTGGGGAAAGACCGCCGACCCGTACATCCTCGTCGTCGGCGGGGGACAGGGCGGAATCGCTCTGGGCGCTCGCCTTCGCCAGCTTGGAGTTCCCGCCCTCGTCGTCGACCGGTGGGAGCGGCCGGGCGACCAGTGGAGGTCACGGTACAAGTCGCTGTGCCTGCACGATCCTGTCTGGTACGACCACCTGCCGTACCTGAAATTCCCGGACAACTGGCCGGTGTTCGCACCGAAGGACAAGATCGCGGATTGGCTGGAGTTCTACACCAAGGTGATGGAGATCCCGTACTGGTCCTCGACGACGGCCAGCTCGGCGAGCTATGACGAAGACGCCGGTCAGTGGACGGTCGACGTCGAGCGGAACGGGGAGAAGCTCACGCTGCGCCCCACTCACCTGGTCATGGCCACCGGCATGTCGGGCAAACCGAACATCCCCACGTTCCCTGGCGCTGACGTGTTCAAGGGCGAGCAGCAGCATTCTTCGCAGCATCCCGGCCCCGATGCCTACGCGGGCAAGAAGGTCGTCGTCATCGGGAGCAACAATTCGGCCTTCGACATCTGCGGCGCACTGTATGAGAACGATGTCGACGTCACCATGGTGCAGCGTTCGAGCACGCACATCGTCAAGAGCGATTCGCTCGTGGATATCGCGATGGGGGACCTGTATTCCGAGCGCGCGTTGGCCAAAGGTGTGACGACGGAGAAGGCGGATCTCATCTTCGCCTCGCTGCCTTACCGGATCATGCACGAGTTCCAGATCCCGCTCTACGACCAGATCAAGGAACGCGACAAGGACTTCTACCAGCGGATGGAGAACGCCGGGTTCGAACTCGACTTCGGTGATGACGAATCCGGGCTCTTCCTCAAGTATCTGCGCCGCGGCTCCGGCTACTACATCGACGTGGGATCCGCCGAGCTCGTCGCCGACGGCAAGGTGAAGCTCGTCAAGGGGCAAGTCGACCACCTGACCGAGAACTCAGTGGTTCTCGATGACGGCACCGAGCTGACTGCCGACCTCGTCGTCTATGCCACCGGCTACGGCTCGATGAACGGGTGGGTGGCAGACCTCGTCGACCAGGAGACGGCCGACAAAGTCGGCAAGTGCTGGGGACTGGGCTCGAACACCGCGAAGGACCCCGGCCCGTGGGAGGGTGAAGAGCGCAATATGTGGAAGCCCACGCAGCAGGAGAACCTGTGGTTCATGGGCGGCAACCTCCACCAGTCACGGCACTACTCGCTCTACCTGGCCCTGCAGCTCAAGGCCCGTCACGAAGGGATCGACACCCCGGTCTATGGTCTGCAGGAGGTGCACCACCTGAGCTGAGGTGCAGTCGACGGCCGCGGGAACTTCAGGTAGTTCCGGACGATCTGTGCTGAAGTTGGCGCACAATTTCAGCACAGATCGTCCGGAACTTGATTTCGGCTCCCGTCGCGAGGGGTTCGGCTCCGGCGGCGAGGGCAAGGCGAACCGACGAGAACCCCGATGCCTCACCCCGATCGGCCACCGCCTGGACGAGAGCGGGACGCGAGCCCGAGGTGGTGCCGGATCTGAGTCTCAAGCTGTCGGTAGTCGACGTTGCTTGTCACGTGGAGGACGGTCCATCCCTCGGCCCGTAGCGCTTCATCGCGTTTGAGGTCGTTTTCCCTCTGTCGTTTCGACTGGAAGTGGTGACCGCCTTCGTACTCCAGAGCGAGTAAGGCTTCGGGGTACCCGAGATCCGGTTCGACGATGCGCCCGAGACTGCGGCTGGGGACTTTCGGATGGACGACTGGTTCGGGAAGGCCGACCGCAACGGCCCACAGACGCAGATCCGTCTCCGGTGGAGAGTCGACAGTCGGACGAGCGAGATCGACCGCCTCGATGAGGTGCTGTCGTTGGCGGACGAAGGGGCGTCCGCGAACAGAGACGCGAAGCTCATCGAGGCGGATCTGCGGCGGTCCGTGCCAATTGCCGGCGGCAGCGTCGATGACTTTCACTAGATCGCGTTGGAGCAAGTCGCCGGCGATACCGATGATGACGTCCTCAGGTGCGAGGATCGGCAGCCCGAACCACCGCTTGACCGACATCGACGTCATCCGACGCAGAGTGATCTCGGAGAGTCTGATTCGTGAGTTCGGGTTCGTGAGCGAGACGTGGAGGTGCGAATCCAGCCAGTTGGACGGAAGCGGCCATCCATAGAGCCTCGCGGCCAATGCGTGACTGGCAGCGATGGCGGGGTAGAGGAGGAGAGCAGCGCGGAGTCTCTGTGCATCGAAGCGCCATGCGGCGTCGGCCCAGACCGGTGCCGCGCACCGGTCGAACTTCTCGAGGTCCATCCTCACGCCCGGGAGCACCTCCTCGTAGCGCTTCGAATGGTAGAGACTGTGCCGGGTGATTCCCCGTTCTGCATGGTCCCGTGTACGGAACACCTGCGGAAAGTCATGCATCTGCCAGCGGACGTCATCGGACATAGACGACAGCATCGTCGACCGGGCGAGGAAACAGAATAGGAAGAATCTGGCCTGTGGATGAAGAATCACCGTCCACAGGCAACGCTGCGCGAGTCAGGAGGGAGCCGTCAGCCGAGTTCCGGACGATCTGTGCGGGAATTTCGGGCAGAATTCCGCACAGATCGTCCGGAACTCTTTGCTCGCATCGCAAAAGAGCCTGGGGGGGTGCCCCTATGGTTTTCGTCAAGGGGTGACCAAGATTTCTTCGAATAGTCTTGCCGGCTGATGCTGGGCAGGACTGATTGGTCCGGGACGCAGTCTCGGACTGGACGTGGGTGCTTCGGAAC
>NZ_RHFH01000018.1 GCF_004745075.1 Brevibacterium sp. S111 | reverse complement strand
TACCCCCAGAATGCCTCGACTCGATCGGAGTTGTCATCGTTGTGTTCATCGCGGGGATACCTCCTCCCGCCCTCTACGACACCAAACCGGACCATCCGGGTGTCTCATCTAAGGCTGACACAGAGGGTAGCGGACGTGGAACGAAGTGGTGTGTAACTTCGCAACGTCGTGGACACTGAATTTCACTAGTTCGAGAACAGCCGGTCTCAGAATTTCGTTACACATGTACTACCGAAAGGAACGTTCGTACACTGCTATCCTGTATTAGATGCTGGCGAGCTGACGTAACAGGACTGTGGGCTGACGTTGCAGCACAATGGTTGGGATGGCTACAGCCGATCACTCTTAGCTCTAGGTTTATTGTGTATGACACCGAAGCGCATAGGGGTCGTTTTTGTTCAGGGGTGTAAGTTGCTGTGTGTGCTCAGTTGTGGCGAACGAACTTTTAGTTGCTCCTCGCGAGAATAATTTTGGATATATCGTCAAGGCTTGTTTTGTAGCGCTGAAGAGTATTAGAGGAATAGTTCATGGTTATTGTGAGTCCTAAAAATACCTCATTAGAGAATCGTTTTCATTTAACTGTCACAGGCTTGGGTGCGAAGTTCAATGGCGATTCAGTCAAGGACCCGGGTGCGACTCACGAGCTACGTTGGGTTTGCGACTCGGGGCATTCCTTGGACCGAACTGGCAGGGCAATGCTCCCCGCGGTACTGCCTATTGTGATGGGGTCAGAAAATGATACTGTAACATTTTTGGCTCCGCAGGATTCAAAGCTTTTGAAGAATCAATCTAAAATTCAGAATACCCTGATTGGCTGGTATCCCAAATTAACTCACAATATTGAGTTGAAAGTTGCAGAAGCGTTGCCATTTGTGTCAAGAAGCAGAGGCGTTGGATGTTTCTTCTCTGGCGGGGTTGATTCTCTGTATTCCGCCATAAGTCGTATTTCGGAAATTACGCATTTAATATTAGTATTAGGTTTCGATATTCCACTTGGCGACAAAGTATTGTGTGATCAAGCCGTCAAGGACGCGAGGGCGACTGCTGCGGATCTTGGCAAGGAATTGGTTGTTATACGCACAACAGTTCGCAAGCTTTCCAACCGATACTCTCGTTGGGATTATATCTATCACGGCGCGGCTCTTGCAACGATTGGCCTTCTTTTGAAGGACCACATCAAACACGCCATTATCCCGTCGAGTTCACCACTCGAGAGTCTGCATCGTTGGGGCACGCATCCAGACCTAGACTATTTGTGGTCCACAAGTTATCTGCACTTCGAGCATCACGGGCAATTCATGAGCAGGAATCAAAAGGTTCTGGCTATCGCGAACAGTAAAATAGAAGTTAACCGTCTAAGGGTGTGCTGGGAGAATCGTGACGGTGCTTACAACTGCGGAACGTGCGAGAAGTGTCTACGTACGATGATTCCTTTGTACGCGATTGACCAGTTATCCGCATTTGAGTCTTTACCTGCTGATATCGATCTCAATGCTCTGCGTGCGTTGCGTCTGAACGGTACTCGTTTAAATTATGCTAATGACAACCTCCTTGTATTGGAAGAATATAAGGGAAAGAGTGATCCTGTCTATCAGTCATTGCAGGCCGCTATTCAAGCTTCGTTATGAGTGCTATGACTGGAGAACCGTATATCTTATCGGTGCTGGATGTTCGGACTGATTGTTTTGTGACACTTCTGTAGCGCGTACGGAGTCGGCTTTCAGCGGCACGTGTATAATGACCTGGTGTATCATCTCGCAACGTGGTGGACAATGAACCGCACCGCGTCCTGGGCAGCCAGTCTCAGAACTTTGTATGACCCGATTGTTGTGCGCGGCGCTACCGGAAGCCGCTCCCCTGCATAACGACGTGTTGTGTAGCTTGGCATTATCTAAGTCATGGAACTCGAGTTGCACAGGGGTAGAGAGATCGCATCTGTGGCTGTTCCGTCACCCTGAGCGTTCGTACGGGACTGTGGAGCCGCCTCGGTGGAGTTTCCGGGATTCGTCACCCGGAGGAAAACGGTGCGGGCGTCACCAGCGGCGGGGCGGATGTCTGCGGGAGGGAAGGCCGCCTCGGAGGGGATGGTCTTCGAGGCATCGTCGAACTCGGAGCGAGCGGAGTTGAGGTCCTTGAGGGACCCGATGGCGGAGACCATCTTCGTCAGCTTGGCCATGGCAGTCCCACATCCTCTGTCCGGTCACACGGTGATGGTCCCAATACTAGCCGCGGGTGGGATCGGCGATGTTGAGGAGCTGCGCAAACCTGCAGGCAGCCTCGATCTCAGACTACGAATTAACTGAATGGCCGTGCAGGAATTTGCTAGGGTGCCATGCCATGTCATCGAATACTGAGAACTCTGCACTTCCCGACGACACCCACACCCTTGCACCGGCCCAGGCCGACCGTTACCGCAACGATCCCCGACCGGTTCGCATCATCAAACACACGCGCATCCCGCTGAGCGATGGGATTGAACTCGCCGCCCGCGTCTGGTTGCCGGAAGACCTCGGCGACGAGGCCGTTCCTGCCGTTCTCGAGTACATTCCCTACCGCAAGAACGACATGACCGCCGGTCGTGATGACACGATTCACCCCGAATTCGCCCGCGCTGGCTATGCCAGCGTCCGGGTCGATCTGCGCGGCTGCGGTGACTCAACCGGTGTTATGACCGACGAGTACTCGGCGACAGAACTCGACGACGGCCTGCAGGTACTCACCTGGATCGCTGAGCAGGACTGGTGCAACGGCAAGGTCGGCGTCATCGGCAAGTCGTGGGGCGGATTCAACGGCCTTCAGCTTGCCGCACTTCAGCCACCGGAACTCGCCGCCGTCATCACCATCTGCTCCACCGACGACCGCTATGCCGACGACGTCCACTACAACGGCGGAACCATTGTCGGTGACCAGATGCTGTCCTGGGCCTCGACGATGTGGGCGTACAACGCTCGCCCACAGGACCCCGCGATCATGGGTGACGGCTGGCAGGAAGACTGGAAGCGGCGCATCGACGAAGCTCCTGTGAACATCGAGGACTGGCTCGGACACCAGCGGCGTGACGACTACTGGAAACACGCGTCGGTGTGCGAGACACCCGACGCCATCGAGGTCCCCGTCCTGGCCGTCGGCGGTCTGCTCGACGAGTACCGGACCACTCTGTTCCGCCTCATGGACAACGCGAATCGGCGTCGGAGCACCGACCCCGACACCCCGCCGGTCCACGCCCTGCTGGGCCCCTGGGCCCACAACTATCCTCACCAGGCCGCACCCGGGCCCGGCATCGACTTCATCGGCGAAGCAGTCCGCTGGTGGGACAAGTGGATGAGCGAGGTCGACAACGGTGTGGAGAAGCAGCCGCAGCTGCGTGCCTACATTCCCGACAGCGCACCCATCCACTCCGACCGTGAGACTCGACCGGGACGGTGGATCGCCGAGGCGACCTGGCCGAGCCCTCAGATCACCACCACAGTCATGCCCACCTCCGAAGCACAGATCGCAGACCGGACCCCGCTCGATTCCACGGCACTGCTGGGATACCAGGGAGGCAGCTGGCTGCAGTTCGGAGAAGCCGCCGGTATGGCCGGAGATCAGGCCGCCGACGATGCCCGCTCATACACCTGCGACTGGGAGGTCGAGAACGGGTTGGAGATCGTGGGCACCCCGAGCGTGCGCGCAGCCTTCACCTCCGACCGTGATCGCGGTGTCATCGCCGCACGACTGTGCGACGTCGCCCCCGACGGCAGCTCACGACTCGTCACGATCGGATTGTTCAACCTCACGCATCATTCGAGTCACGAGCATCCCGAGGCACTCACCCCGGGAGAATCCGTCAGCGTCGACTTCCCGCTGCTGGCCACAGCCCACAGGTTCGCGCCCGGGCATCGGCTGCGTCTGAGCATCTCCGCCAGCTTCTGGCCCAACCTCTGGCCCTCGCCCGAGACCACACAGATCACCGTGGATTCGACCCCCGAGCTGACACTGCCCATCCGCACGGTCACCTCGGCCGATGAGGACGATCGCACCTCCGCCGAGCTGACCGCTCAGCTGGGCACCCCGCCCACCCCGCCGGTGACGGTCATCGACGCCGACAGTGCACCGATGACCCGTGAGCTCAGCTGCGACCTCGTCGGGCGCACGGCCACGGTCACGACGGTCACCGAGGATTGGCAGACCGACCTCAGCGATGGTCTCTTCTACTACACGAACGAACGGGACTCCTACTCACGCAGTGAGACCGACCCGCTGTCTCCCGTGGCGACGTGTGAAAGGACGATCATCTACCGACGTCCGGCACTGGAGATCGGCGCGAATCACGCCCAGGCCGCCGCGACCGCATCCGCCGATGCGGGATGGGACGTCGAACTGCGCACCCGATCGACGATGCGCGGGGACGAGGAGAACTTCCTCGTCACCAACGAACTCGTCGCCTACCTCGACGGACAGCCGTTCCACACTCGCACCACCTCGGCGAGCATTCCTCGCCACCTGAACTGAGGCGGGATGGCCGTATTCGGACAACTTCGACATGTCGACAGACGGCAGGTGCTCTCCGGACTCGGCAGAGGTCTGCTGGGCGTGGGAGCGCTCGGGGCGGTTGGTGCGTCACTGAGCGGATGCACCAGCAGCCCGGAGAGTGACCTCTCTGGGGAGAAGAAGAGCACGAGGTCAATCACCGTCGGCTCCAAGGGCTTCGCCGAGAGCTGGATCACCGGAGAGCTCTACGCCCAGGGGCTGCGGAACCTCGGCTACACCGTCGACCTCAAGACGAACGTCGGTTCCAGCGACATCATCAACACCGCCCTGCTGTCGGGTCAGATCGACCTCTATCCGGAATACACCGGTGTCATGCTCGTGACCTTCATGGGCGAGGATAAGCTCATGGACTCCGCGCAGGAGACCTTTGACCTCGCCCAGACCTGGGCGGAGGACAACCGCGTGACGATGCTGCGAGCGACGCCGTTCGAGAATAAGAACGCCGTCGCCGTCCGCAAGGATTTCGCCGAAGAGCATGATCTCAAGACCATGTCGGACCTCAAGGGAATAGGCGAATTCACCTACTCGACCTACCCCGACAACGTCACCGGTGCACAGGGCTACGAAGGAATCGTGGATACCTATGGTCTGGACAATATGAAGCTCAAGACACTGAGCATCGGGCTGAACTACCAAGCCATCGAACGCGGCGAAATCGAAGCGGCCGATGTCTTCACCACCGACCCGCAGCTGCTGCGCAGCGATCTGGTCGTCCTCGACGATGACAAGAAGCTCTTCGGCTTCCAGAACGTCGTCCCCCTCATCCGGGACGATGCCTTCGCCGAACTCGACGACGATGCGTCGGAGTTCCTCGACGAACTGCAGTCACTGCTCACCCTGGAAGCGATCCAGGCGATGAACGAGGCCTCCGCCATCAACCGGCTCGACCCGGCACATGTGGCGAAGATGTTCCTCGACGAGAACGGATTGATGTGAAATGACCCAGCACTCCACAGGCACCTCGATCACCTTCGACCGAGCCACGAAGACCTACCCAGGCGCGGCCGCGCCCGCCCTCGACGCCCTCGACCTCGAGGTCGAGGCTGGCGAACTCGTCTGCCTCGTCGGACCCTCCGGCGGCGGCAAGACCACAGCCCTGCAGCTGGTCAACCGGCTCGTCGACCTCACCAGCGGCGATATCCGCATCGGCGATCGCTCGATCACCGACCAATCGGCCATCGAGCTGCGGCGGACCATCGGCTACGCGATCCAGCAGTCCGGTCTCTTCCCCCATTACACGGTCGCCGACAACATCGCTACCGTCCCCGTCATCCTCGGCTGGAACAAGGAGCGAATCCGCGCCCGCACGGCTGAACTGCTCGAACTCGTCGGGCTCAGCCCGGTCGAGACCTGGCTGCCGCGATACCCCGCTCAACTCTCCGGCGGACAGCAGCAGCGTGTGGGCATCGCCCGGGCGCTCGCCGCCGACCCCCCGGTGATGCTCATGGATGAACCATTCGGTGCCCTCGACCCGATCACCCGGGTTGCGGTCCAAGACGAGTTCCTCGCCATTCACCGTGCCGTGGCCAAGACGACGCTGTTCGTCACCCATGACATCGACGAGGCGATCAAGATGGCCGACCGGATCGCCATCCTCAAACCAGGCGGCAAGCTCGCCCAGTTCGGGACCCCCGCCGAAGTGCTGTCGAACCCGGCCGATGACTTCGTCGCCGAGTTCCTCGGAGCCGAGCGCGGACTCAAACGCCTGGCCCTGACGACCGTCGGCGAAATCGTCACCGGCAGCAGCGACCGAGTGGGGGCCGGGGCCGAGACAGCGGGATGGCCCGACGTCGAGGCCACGATGACTCTGCGCGAAGCGCTGTCCGTCGTCTCCGCCGCGCAGGCGGAAGGGGCCATCGTCCACGCCGGTGGCAGCCGCCTCGGCGAGGTGAGCCTGCACGATCTCATCGCACCGCCGACTGCCGGAGAGGACCGGGAAGGCGTGAGAGCATGAGCGATTTCGCCCCCGCCGGCGATCCCGTCATCCCTGACTACGGGCAGGCCTCGGACTGTGTGATCAACAACGGAGCTTTCTGCACCGATTGGTTCATCAGCCAATGGTCGACGGTCTTCTGGCCCCCGTTGATCAGCCATATCGTCATGGTTGCCATCGCCGTGTCGATCGGTTTCGTCATCGCTTTCTGCGCTGGGCTGTTGGCTTATCGGAAGAAGTGGCTGGCCGGACCGATCGGCATCGCCGCGACCTTCCTCTACACTCTGCCGCCGCTGGCTCTGTTCCAGCTGCTCGTGCCCTTCACGGGGCTGAGCCTGCTGACTGTTGAGATCGCTCTCGTGTGCTTCACCCTCGTCATCATCTTCCAGGCCGTCCTCGTCGGGCTCTCCGGAGTCCCCGATGACGTGCGCAGGGCCGCGACCGGCATGGGACTCGACCGTAACCAGCTGCTGTTCAAGGTCGAGCTGCCCCTGGCGCTGCCGTCAATCGTCTCTGGAGTGCGCATCGCCACCGTGCTTACGGTGAGCATCGCCACGATCGCCGCCTTCGTCGTCGATGACGGTCTGGGATCGCCGATCATCAAAGCGGTGTCCTCACCGTTCAACACGCAGTTCATCGGCGCCGGAGCCCTTGCCGTGCTGCTGGCATTCGCGCTCGACGGTCTACTGGTGCTTCTGGGCAGAGTGCTGACCCCTTGGACGAAAGCGAGGAGCTGATGGACGTCGTTTTCGGGGCTTTCCCCTTCATGATCGACAACGTCGGATTGCTGCTGACCAAGACCGGTGACCACCTGGTCATCAGCCTCATCCCGCTGCTGGCAGCAATCGTCGTCGGCGTGCCCATCGGGATCTGGCTCGGCCACGCCCACCGCGGCGAGTTCCTCGCTGTGAGCGTGACGAACATCGGTCGTGCGCTGCCGAGTCTCGCGCTCATCGCGATCCTCATCGGCTTCGTGGGCATCGGCATGCTCAACGCGATGATCGCCCTGTTCCTGCTCGCTTTCCCGCCGATCCTCAGCTACGCCTTCCAAGCCGTGAACTCGATCGACCGTGACCTGACGCGGGCCGCTCGCGGCATGGGCATGTCTCACGGACAGGTGTTGCTCAAGGTCGAACTGCCCTTGGGGCTGCCGATGATCATCGCCGGTATTCGCACCTCCGCAGTGCTGACCGTGAGCTCGGCGACGATCGCCACGATCGCCGGCAGCGGCGGCCTGGGCGACGTCATCCTCAACCAGGTCGCCTACGGGATGGAAGGTGTCGTCGCCGGTGCCATCTGGGTCGCCGTGCTCGCAATCCTCGTCGACCAGGCATTCGCACTCCTTCTGCGCGTCAGCGCCCCGGCCGGAGTGAAACGGCTGCAGAGCACGAGCGTCGCATGAGGACAGCCGCAGGGACTGCGGCACATCAGATCTGCTCCACCCACAGAAGATCACAACGAAACAGAGGACAATGTGAAGAAGCATTTCATCGCAGGAAGTCTCGCCGCCGCCACGGCGATCGTCATAACCGGATGTACGCCGCCTGGGGGCGGCGACGACTCCTCGGGCGGCAGGGGGTCGGTGCTCAACATCGGATGGAACGAAGCGTTCCGATCGATGAATGACATGACGATGGACGGCAACGCTGTGGCCAACACCATCGTCGCTTACATGAGCAATGACAATTTCAAGTACTACGACGATAAGCTCGAACTGCACGAGGGTGCGTTGGGAACGGTGGAGAAAGTTTCCGACGATCCGCTGAAGGTCAAGTACACGTTCGACGAGGACGCGAACTGGTCGGACGGCACACCGGTCGATGCAGCAGACCTCGCTCTGACCTGGGCGGCACGATCCCAGCACTTCAACACGGTTGATGACAATCGAGATGATGAAGGCACGCTCAAAGACAATCCCGAAGGAACGGTCTTCTTCGACTCCTCGGCAGTGGGTGCTCCACTGATCGAAGACTTCCCGGAGATCAGCGAGAACGGCAAATCCCTGACGTTCACGTATTCGAAGCCCTTCGCCGACTGGGAGACCGAATTCGGGCTCGGAGCCTACGGTTCCGGAGTGCCTGCGCATATCGTGGCCAAGAATGCTCTGGACACCAAGGACCCGCAGGAGGGCAAGGCCGCGGTCCTCGACGCGATCAAATCCAACGACAAGGCTGCCCTGTCGAAGATCTCGAACTTCTGGAACACCGGTTTCGACTTCACCGCGATGCCGGAGAACAAGGACCTCCTTGTCCACAACGGGCCCTACGAGATCACCGCCTTCGAAGAGGGACAGTATCTGACGCTGTCTCGCGACGAGGACTACACCGGGGCGGTCGAACCCAAGATCGACACCGTGACGATCCGCTACAACGGTGACCCGATGGCGATGGTTCAGGCGATCGAGAACGGCGAAGTCGACCTGACTCAGCCGCAGTCGACGGCCGATGTCCTGTCCGCGGCGGAGAAGCTCGAGGATGTGTCGATTCTGCCCGGCGAGGACGCCACCTTCGAACACGTCGACCTCACGTTCGACAACAACGGCCCCTTCGACCCGGCCTCCTATGGCGGCGACGAAGAGGCGGCACTCAAAGTCCGTCAGGCGTTCCTCAAGACACTGCCGCGCCAGGAGATCATCGACCGCCTCATCAAACCTCTCAACGAAGAGGCCGAGGTCCGCGATTCGTTCAACCAGGCTCCTGACTCCCCGCTGTACGACGAAATCGTCGCCGAGTCCGGAATCACGGACTATGACGAGGTCGACATCGACGGAGCGAAGAAGCTCCTGGACGAAGCCGGTGCCGAGGCACCGAGCGTGCGCTTCCTCTACGACAACACGAATGCCAGGCGATCCCAGCTTTTCTCGCTGATCAAGGAATCAGCGGAGAAGGCCGGCTTCGAGGTCGAAGACGCCGGTGATGTCAACTGGGGGACCCGCCTCGGCGACGGAACCTATGATGCCTCGCTGTTCGGATGGGCGCTGAGCACGACGGCGGTGACGGAGTCGGACTCCTACTATCGCAAGGGTGCGCTGAACAATTACAGCGGGTACTTCAACAAGGATCTGACGAAGACGCTCGATGAGATGCTGGTGACCATCGACCCGGACAAGCAGGCTTCTTTGGCCGGGGACGTTGAGAAGCAGCTCGTCGGTGATGCCTTCGGTCTGCCGCTCTTCCAACATCCGTCTCTGACGATCTATGGGGACAAGGTCTCGAACGTGTCGACGACGACGCTGGATCCCTCGATGTTCTGGAACTACTGGGAGTGGGAGACGAACTGAGTTCGTGTTGCCCTGGCGTGTGAGACCTGCTGCGCGGGAATATTTGCGCAGCAGGTCTCGGCACGGGCATCAGCGCAACAGGGCCCGCCGGAGCGGGTCGAGCCCGATCGACCCGAGGTTGAGCGCCCGGCTGTGGAATTCCTTGAGATCGAATCCCGCGCCTGCAGCGGCGTGGGATTCGTCTCTGATGTCCTCCCAAAGGCGCTGGCCGATCTTGTAGCTTGGAGCCTGTCCAGGCCAGCCGAGGTAGCGGTCGAGCTCGAAGGCAAGGAAAGTCCGTTCCATGGCGACGTTCTGAGTGAGGAAGTCCCACGCTTTGGCGCGGTCCCAGACCCCTCCGCCGAGGTGGGCAGGGGCATTGAGACCGAGGTGGAAGCCGATGTCGACGATCACCCTGGATGTGCGCAGCCGCTGAGAGTCAAGCATGCCCAGATAATCACCGGGTTCGTCCAGGAATCCGAGTTCGGCCATGAGCCGTTCGGCGTAGAGGGCCCAGCCCTCGCCGTGGCCGGAGACCCAGCAGACGTGCCGGCGCCATTTATTCAGCGAATCGGCGAGATAGGATGCCTGCCCCATCTGAAGGTGATGGCCCGGCACACCCTCGTGGTAGACCGTCGTCTTCTCCTGCCAGGTCGCGAATTCGGTCACGCCCTCGGGCACTGACCACCACATCCTGCCCGGACGGCTGAAGTCCTCGCTGGGTTGAGAGTAGTAGACCGCGCCGGTGGCCGAGGGGGCGATCATGCACTCGATGGTCCGCAGCGGTTCCGGGATGTCGAAATGGGTCTTGCCCAGCTCAGTGATCGCCTCATCAGCGACACCCTGCATCCACTCCTGCAGGGCCGTGGTGCCGTGCAGTGCCCGCTGCGGATCCTTGTCGAGTCGGGCCATGACGTCGAAGAGCTCGGCCCCTGGTTCGATGCGGTCGGCGATTCGTCGCTGCTCTGCATCGATCGAACTGAGTTGGTCGAGAGCCCACTCATAGGTCTCCTCGAGATCTACCTCGGCGCCGAGGAACTCCCGTGAGTGCAGGGCATAGTCCTCGGAACCGCAGGCCTCGGTCTCCGGTGCGTGATCGGCCAGCTTCGTTCGCAGGAACCGGGCGAGATCGCTGAACCCGGCACGCGCCGCTTCGGCATGGGAGGTGAGTTCGCTGCTGAGGGAGTCGGCAACGGTCGCTTCGGCCCGGGCGACGAGTGAGCTGAAGCGGTTCTGGGCTCCGGACAGCGCATCGGCCTGAGCGGCGATGCGTTCGATCTGCAGGCGGGCCGGCACACGATGCAATTCATCGCGGGCGTAGCGCAATGATTCCTGGTATCCGGCGATCGACCGGGGGAGTGCGGCCAGAGTGGCTGAGATCGTCTCCCAGCCGGCCGCCGTGTCGGTGGGCAGGAGATCGAAGATATCGCGCATCTGCTGCAGGGGAGTTTCGATGACGTTGAGGACCGTGTGCTGCAGGCCCGCCTCGAAAAGTTCGGAGGCGATGCCGAGCCGCTCGCGCATCGCATCGATGGTGACGAGATCGGTCTCGTCCAGGGTGCCTTCTGCAGAAGCCTCAGCCTCTGCAGCATCGATGTCGGCAAGGGTGCGTGTACGGAGTTCATCCGCGGCCTTCAGCCCGTCGGGAGAGTAGTCATCGAAACCGTGCGGGTTCTCCGTTCCGAGGAACAGCGAGATCGATGGCGAGAGGACACACAGTTCGTCGAAGTAGGCATCGGCGATAGCGTCGACGGCTGACGGGGTTCTGCGGGAGGTAGACGAGGTTCTGCGGGAGGTATGGGAAGTCATGAGGAGACTCTATCCACGAACTGAAAAGCTCGCCGTGCTGATCGCAGTCCGAAATTCGGACTGGGCGAGGGGCCCCTTCAGGACTGCGTGATAACGGCCTGCGTGGTCTGCGGCATAGCGCTTGGAGGTGCCGTCCGACGCGGTCAGAGTGAGTGGTGCGGTGTTCGTCCTGACCGCGTCGCAGTGTGTGCTCAGCGGAGGCCGAAGAGCTTGCCGAGCGGTTTGCCGGACGACGGGGACTCGGGTTTCGGTTCGGCCGGCTTCTCGGCCGACTGCTCGGCCGGCTTGACCAGCGGCGGGGGAGGGAAGGCCTCGGTGGCGGGAGCCGCCTCGGTGACGGGTTCCGGCTCCGGGGTGGGAGCCTCGTCCTGGGCGGTGGTCTCCGCGGATTCGGCGGGGGCCGCGTCCTCGCTGTCGACCTTCTTGATGAGGGAGAGCTCGAACTCCAAGGTGAGCTTGTCGCTGACGAGCACGCCGCCGGAATCGAGTTTCGTATTCCACGTCACGCCCCAGTCCTTGCGATCGATGCGGCGGGTGCCCTCGAGGCCGGCGCGCAGGTTGCCGAAGGGATCGGACTCGATGCCGATGAGCTCGAGCGGGATCGACACGGTCTTCGTCATGTCACGGATCGTCAGATCACCGGTGACGATGTAGGAGCCTTCGTCCACCTCGTCGATGGCCGAGGAGACGAACCGGATCTCCGGGTAGGTCTCGACGTCGAAGAAGTCCGCCGAACGCAGGTGGTTGTCGCGGTCGGTGCTGCGGGTGTCGACGCTCGCGGTTTTGATGACGACCGTGGCGGTCGAGTCCGAGAGGTCCTCGGCGATGTCGGCCGAGCCGGTCACGTCGTTGAACGCTCCGCGCACACGCGAGACCATCGCGTGACGGGTGGAGAAGCCCAGTCGAGAATGGGCGGGATCGATGTCCCAATGGCCTGTCAGCCCCGGCGTCTCTGTCATGGGGTCGCTCCTTCGGTTCCTCCGCGCTCCCGGGGGAGGCTGTCGTCATCGGGCGGATCACTCGATGAGCGAGCGATCATTGAAATGGCAATTGCCTATGTAGTGTGACACGCGCGGTCGGGTGCGTGCCACCTCGGACCCACGACCAGCCCCGTCGAACCCGGACAGCTCGGGGAACAGAAACCAAACTCCGGCGCCGTCCTCGGAAGCTGTTGCGGCTCAGGAGCCGAAGAGTTCCGAAGTCGCATCGTCCAATTCGGGAGCCGACGGCGCCAATCCCGAGAGGAAGACGCGGGCTTGGCGGATCAGATTCATTCCCATCCAAGACTCATCGTCCGAAAGCGGCTGCGCCAGCAGCGCCCCGAAGAAGATCACGTCATCGCTGGTGACGTCGGCGCGGATGGTGCGATCACAGCGGCCGCGCTCGAGGATCCGGCCAATGTCGGCGGAGATCTGTGCTCGCAACTCCTGCGCTTCGTGGCTGACTGCCACCGGCCCTCCATGCAGCGGAAGGACGAGTTGGTCGCGATGGGCGATGGTGCGCAAGAGAAATTCCTCCACCCCAGCGATTGCCGGACCCGCGGAGGCGAGGACGTCCTCGACGATGGTGTGAACCAGTTCGAAGGATCGTTGGGTCAGCGCCGCCAGGAGCGCCTCGCGGGTCGGGTAGTTGCGATAGAGCGTGCCGACGCCCACTCCCGCGTCTCGAGCAATCGACGCCATCGGCACCTGGCGTCCTTCTCGCAGCATCGCAGCGACGGCCGCTGCCAGAAGACGTTCCTGGTTGGCCACCGCATCACTGCGCGACGGCGGTCGTCGCTCCGCAGAGGAACCGGCACTGCGGTCGGCAGCATCGCAAGCGATCACGCTTCCTGCCCTTTCAGCCAGGTGCGCAGATCCTGCACATCGGGCACGAGCTGCCGAGTCAGCGTCCAGTCGGCCCGATACGCCGGAAGCCGACTGAACCACGTGAACATCTTCTCCTGATCATCGTCGCCGAGCACCTCGACCGGAACGGCTTCGTAGCGGGCAGGAACGGCCCACGCGGTGGAGAACGCGGACGCGATCTGCTCGCCGGTCAGTTCGTCTCCGGCGATCTCGACCGCCCCACCCGGGACGCTGTTGGGATCGATGAGAGCAGCAGCGGCGACTTGACCGATGTCGCGCACCGAGACCATCTGCAGAGGTATCCCCTCGGGCAACGGCAGGCGGACAACAAGGGTGCCCTCCTCCATGACGGGTTGGGAAAAGGTCGTGAAGTTGTCCATGAAGAACGTGGGCCGGACGAACGTCGTGCGCAGGCCCGAAGCTTCGAAGAATTCTTCGACGCGTCGTTTGCTCTCGAAGTGGGGGACCCCTGTGGCACGTTCGGCTCCGCCGACCGAACTGAAGACCACGTGGTCGACACCGGCGTTGCGCATCGCGTCTGTGAGGATCTGTCCGTGCCTGACCTCTCCGTCCGGCCCGTCCGGGCCGGTGAAAGTCGTCATCGCAAAGACCCGGGGCGCACCGCGCAGAGCTTCGATGAGCGTGTCCGAATCATTGAGGTCGGCGGTGACGAGCTCGGCACCGGCGCGGGCAAGCGATTGTGCGCGCTCCGCAGTGTGGTCGCGGACGAGCGCGCGCACTCTCTGTCCTCGTTCGAGCAGCGCCGAGACGACGGCGTTGCCCTGTCGTCCGGTGGCACCGACAACGACCACCGGGGCGTCGCTTCTGGTCGATCCATTCGTGGTGATCATCAAGATCCCCTCCTTCTTCGTCTGCTTCCCCGGCTCCTCCGGGCTTAGACGGGCCAACGTCCTAAGCGGATGGAATATTCCGCTAATAAGATTCATCGTGTATGCGAGACGCTAAGATCGACAAAGATTCGATGCATTCGGACGAAAGCGTCCGCCGTGGGTATGTTCCTTGGAGTCGGATTCCGGATGGACGGTGCGCACACAAATCATTCAGGCAACATATAAGGCAGCGGATATGCTGAGGCCTCACCTGCCGCCGACGACCATGGCCAGGCGAGGGTCGAGGACGATGCCTGACGATTTCGGCCAACGACTGCCGTATCTCATGCGCAGGGTCAGCAATGCCCTTTCGCAGCGACTCGAACGCAGACTGAAGGACTTCTCGCTCAATCACGCCAAATTAGCCGCCCTGGCCCAACTCGGACTGTGCCATCCCGACGGCCTCTCAAGTGCGGAGCTCGGACATCGGGCCGGAGTGACCGCCCAATCGATGTCAGCCGCTGTGGCAACGCTGCTCGAACAGGGCTTCGTGACACGCGCTCCACATCCTGACCACGGTCACATGTCGAGAGAGTGCTCGAGTTCTATGCCTCCGAGGCGTTCAAGGCCGCTCTCCAGATCTGGACAGTCGGGGCGTCCGAGCCGGCCCTGAGGGAACGGATCAGGCCGCTGGAGGACAAATTCGCTCGCGGAATCTATGACCAGGCCGTACGATTCCTCAATGCGGATGTCTCCGATGAGCGCACGCATCGCTTCATCCAGACGACGCTCGACCTCGCCCGAGGTCTGGGTCTGGCCGATCTGCTCAGCGACGACTCGGCGAAGAGGAAGCGGATCGCGAAATTCTGGGCCGGTGAGATGCGCTCGATCAGGCAGCTACCCGAACAGCCGACCGACGACGCCGCGTCAGCGGCATCGCAGGAGGTCTCGGAACGGACGAGGAAACCCTAGCCTCGGTCCGGAGGACTCTTACGTCCGTGCCTGTGAGTGGTACTCCGCGTTGGGGACAAGACCCAGTGCGCTGGAGACGCGGTTCGTCATGTTGAACATCCCGATGACCTGAACGGCCTCCATGATCTCGTGATCGCTCAGACCCGCCTCGCGCAGCGGCAGCAGGTCATCCTCGTCGACGCTGCCCGGGGCCTCGGTGAGTACCTCGGCGTACTCGGCCAGGGCGCGCTGACGCTCGCTGAGATCCGCCTGGCGCCAGTTGATCGCAACCAGATCCGAGGTGCGCTGATCCTGCGAGAACTCGCGCAGGGCGGCACCGTGTGACACAGCGCAGTAGGTGCAGCCGTTGATCCCGCTGACGACGACACCGATCATCTCGCGCTCGGCATTGCTCAGATATCCCTCTTTGTTGACGAGCAGGTTGAAGTACTTCCACCAGGCGAGGAACTGGTCGCTGTTGAGCGCTTGAGCACGGAAGACATTGGGCACAAAGCCCATCGCCTCTTCCGATTTGTCCCAGAGCTTGGTGACGCTCTCGGGAACCTGATCGCGGTCGGGGATGGAAAGGAAAGAGATCTTCTGTTCATCGCTCATACCGGCAGGCTAACGCATCTGCGGCACGGAGTGAGACGTGGATCATAATCTGATGAAGATCAGGGCAGAGACCGAAACCCAGCGCCAGTGGAGCAGCACTTCACCGTGATGGGCCTCGTCACTGGCTCCAGACAGTCCGAAAGAGCTGTAGAGTCTGACGACAGTGAGGCGCCGTTGCGGAGGTTCTATGCCGACTGAAGATTTCGAACCACCGGATCTTGCGAGACTGTTGGAGTCTCTGTACCCCGGTGTTCCACCGGAGGTGGCCATGCAGCTGCTGCGCGATGGGGGAGAAGGTGAAAACGTGCGAGCTGAGCCGGCAATCGGCCCGGTACCTGAGAACGTTCGGGGATTCCTCATCCGTGTGGACCTCCTCCACACCAAGCCTCCGGTGTGGAGGAGATTCGAGATCGCTGGAGACATCACGCTGGATCGCCTGCACGACGTTCTCCAAACCGTGATGGGCTGGACCGACAGCCACCTGCACAGTTTCCGAACCGGGACGGGTCCTGCTGCTGCGGCATTCGCCACCGAATTCGACCGCAGCGAGGCTGAAGAAGGACCATTCGAAGACGGCGTCCGCCTCGACCAGGTCATCGCCGAAGCAGGTGACCGGCTGTGGTACGACTACGACTTCGGTGACAGCTGGACGCATGTCCTGCGAGTCGAAGAAGTCAATGATGAGCCCCCTCCGGTTCCGGTCTGCACCGCGGGCCGGTTGGCCTGCCCGCCTGAGGACTGCGGGGGAGTCGGCGGCTACTTCGAGCTCGCCGAATGGGTTCGCAGCGATTTCAGCGACGATCTGCGTCCTGAGGTCTTCGACGATGTCGAAGACGGACTGATGTGGCTGCCCGAGAGCTGGCATCCTGATGTCTTCGACCTCACAGAGACCAATGAGCTGCTCACAGCCACCGTCGCTGAACCCGTTCCCGTTCCTGCTGAACTCGCGTCCCTGATCGAACAGGCGAAGACACACGGATCCAAGAGCCTGCGCACCGTCCTGGCGCTGCTGGCTTCGCACGGATCGACGGAACTCAGTGACAGCGAAGCAACCGAGCTGACTGCGCCGTACCGGATTCTGCTCGATATCCTCGGCGACGGAGCGCCCCTGACGGGTGCCGGATACCTCAAACCCGCGCTGGTCGAACAGATCGCCCGTAGAACCGGCATTGCGGACTGGTGGATCGGAAAGGCGAATCGTGAGGATCTGACTCCTCCGGTGGCGAACCTGCGCGCGACGGCCAAAGCCCTGGGGCTGGTGGCCGTGCGCAAGGGGCACCTGACGCCGACGAAATCAGCTCGGGTGCTGGCCCGCGACTCACAGAGGCTGCTGCACCATATCGTTGACCGGTTACCGCTGGGAAGGACCGACGCCGATCGGCACGCCGGCTGGGTCAGCCTCGCGGTCATCGGCAGTGAGACACCTGCTCATGCCCGTCGGGAGCGGATCAGTGAACTGATGTTCGACCTCGGCTGGCGAGACGGCCAAGACGGGATCGGTCTGCCTCCGGCATGGAATCCGACGCTCGACGTGCTCAGGGTGCTGAGCGGGGAACCGTATACGCGCCAGTCGGGGCACAGATTGGCTGTCAGCGCCGCAGCTCGGTCGGCGCTGCGCCCCTGACGGCGAGAACGAGCCGAAGCCCCCAGTGACTGGGGCTTTGCTGCTCCGCCTCGGCGAGGGTCACCGTTCGACGTTGCCGGCGAGGACCCCGATCAGGGTCAGGCCCATGGCGATGGCCAAAGCGACCGCCGAGGCGATGAATGCGGCGACGATATGTTCGCTCAATGCTGCGGCGACGAGGGCCGGGCCCGCAATCTGACCTAGGCTGTACCACGTCGTCAGCTTCGCCGAGGCATTCGCAACTCCCAGCTGTGTGCCGGTGCCGATCGTCATCATGACGACCCCGATGAAGGTGAACCCGAACAGTGCGGCCGCGATGAACAGGACGATCGGGGTGGAGCCGAAGACCGCGAGCAGGGCGCCGAAGACCTGGAGGCTGTAGCAGACGGTCAGCGATCTGACGGTGCCGATGCGGGCGGCGACTGCTGACCACGTCAGAGGAGAGGCTGCGGTGGCGATCCCGGCGATGAGCCACGTCGAGGCGGCTGCGGTTGCGCCGAAGACGGGACCGGCAAGGACGACGAGGTAGGTGCCGATGATGATGTAGCCGCCGCCTTGGAAGAAGTAGCCGGCCGACAGGAATGCCATCGCACGGTTGCGGGAGGCGTCGAAGGGCGTGGGGTCGGCGAGGGAGTCATCTGAGGTCGCGGCTGCGGGAGCTGTCTTGGGCTCGGGCTTTTTCGGGGCGGGAATCCGAGCTGGGATCGGCCAGGTCCAGGCGATGATGGAGAACACGGCGGAGACTCCCGCGCAGATGAGCCACAGCTGCCGCCAGTCGGCGAAGCTGCCGGCGGCGAGCACGATCGCCCCGGAGACGAGGATGCCGAAGCCGACCCCGCCGTAGGCGATGCCGCCGTGGTGGGGCCTGCGGGAGTTCGCGGGAATGCGTTGGGTCACGCATACGAAGATCAGCCCCGAGGCGATGCCGGCGATGGTGCGGATGCTGCCCTGCCAGAGGAGATCCGGGGTCAGCGCCACCGCGGCCAACCCGACGGTGGAGACGATGAGGCTGAGACGGTAGACGAACCGGTTGGGTTCGACCCAGCCGCGAGCGATGACGAGGTTGCCGATGAAGTAGCCGACGTAGTTGAGTGTGGCGATCCACGCCCCGGGTGCAGAACTCCAATGGAGGGCTGCGACCATGAGCGGCAGCGCCGGAGTGTAGAAGAACCGGCCCATGCCCATCGCGACTGCGAGCCCGAGATTGCCGCGGATGGGTGTGAGGGTGGAATGGCCGGTGCTCTCGGACACAGTGGTACCTCTCATCAGGCGGCGTGATCTCTGCCCCTACGATGCCATGGCTTCGGGGCGGCCGCCTCGGCGGGTGACGATGCGGACACGGTCGCGTCGGTGCGGGCGGGCAGACGACGGCTGGTGATGGCGTGACTGCCGCTGTGCAAGTTGTCGAATCCTCGCGAACAGGGCAGAGTGAGAGCCGTGAAAATCAGGGGGAGCGTGAGAAGCGGTGCCATCGCGCTCGCCCTCCTGGTGGCTGGGTGCTCTGGCCCGGACGGTTCATCGCCTGCCACGGATGCGACCCCGGAGCCGAGTCCGACCCCGACGGAATTCGAGCAGTCGTTTGCCGACACCGTTACTGGTGAGGCTGCCACGATCACCGCGACCGTCGACAGGTTGGGCCCCGGTCTCACCCCAGACAACATCGGGGTCTCCTTCGAAGCCACCGATCTCGCAGACCCGCGACTTGATCCGGCGAATTCCAACCTCGACGAGCAGTTGAAGTCGCTCGGGTCTCCGGCGCTGCGGTTCGGTGGCAATGCCCTGGACCGGAGGACGTTTTGGACATCGAAGAGGGAGGAGCCGAAGCACGACGAAAAGGTCACCGTCACCCCCGATGACCTCAAGCGGCTGAAGAAGCTCGTCGATGCCACCGGTTCCACCGTTACCCTAGGTCTTCCGCTGGGAACATACGACCCGGACCGCGGGGCCGATATGGCCGCACACGCGGTCGACATCCTCGGCGATTCCCTTGTCGGTCTGGCCATCGGCAACGAACCGAACGGATACACGGTCAAGGACGTTCCCGACGGGGCCGTGCGCGGCAAAGGATGGAATAAGGACAAATACGTCCAACAGCTCGAGGCGTATGCGAAGGCGATCCATAAGAAGGTCCCCGAGGCGCCGATCATCGGCCCCGACGTCTACGACGGGGCATGGATGGAGGCTTTCGCGGATTCGGACGTGAAGAAGAAGACCGCGATCTCGCAGCACTGGTATCAGCTCTACGAATGCGACTCTTCGACGGTGCCCGGTCGCGGCCCACAGGCGGAGAACCTCATCGACCCCCTGGCGAAAAAGGCGGCGAAGAAGAACCTCGGCATCGGCAAGGACAAAGCCGACGCCGCGGGCCTGCCGCTGTGGCTCGAAGAGACCGGACCGACGAGCTGCCCGGGCACGAACGACACCTCACTGACGAACGCCTCGGCCCTGTGGGCGGCCGACTACACGCTCTATGCGGCAACGATCGGTGTCGAACGCATGGCCATGCACTCGATGCTCGGAGCCTGCAGCGGGGGAGCCCCGATGTCGCTCGTCTGCGACCCGGCCGACCACGGGCAGGCGTCGGATGAGTTCCGAGTGCGTCCGAACGCGCTCGGGTTGCGGCTGCTCGTGCCCAGCCTCGGCGGACAATTCACGAAATCCACGGTCAGGGGCGGCGGGAACATGACTGCTTACACCGTGGTCAAGAACGACGGCCACACCCTCGTGACGACGGTGATCAATGCGAATGACGCCGGGAAAGTCGGCGGGAATCCGGTGACACTGTCGATGCCTTCGGGGTTCGCTGTCGACGAGACGACGCAGGTGTATGGGGCCTCGAATGATGTGAAGAGCGCTACGCGGGTGGTGCCTGCGAACCCGTTGCCGACTGATGTGCCGTTCAGTGGATCGATCGAGACTTCAACGGCAAGCACGTCTACGGACACCGACGACAGCGAACTGAACATCGACATCGCGGGAAGCTCCGTCACGGTGTTCATTATGAAGAAAGAGTAGATCCCGTTCAGTGCCCCAACGGCACGAGATGCCGGAAGGACTCGGGGAGACCTCGATGAGGGCGGGCAGCAGCGCCGGCTGGTGGTGAGTGCTGGGCTGCCCGAGGAAGCGGTCGGGTGGGGCCTTATCGCGTCTGACGGGGTCGGATCGTCGTGGCTCTTCGCTTTCGAACGGTCCTGGCTGAGCCAGGACCGCAATGTCCGTACCGGGAGTCGACCCTTTGGTGATATGGCGACTGCCTCGTGCTAAGTAATAATAACGAGTCCCACTTTGAGTAAAGGAGGGTGGTGCGCGTGGCGCAGTGACTCGATGACCCCGTCTCCGTGGCGCGAGCGGAATCGAAGATGCCAGCGGATCATGATGGCTGGGGCATGAATCATACCGGGACTCTCAGGTCAGCGACCCCTTCTATCATGACGGATGTTGGGGTTGCTCAAAAGGTGACCGGGGACGCGATGTCCGGGACACCAGAACCGCCGCTAACTTCCGTCCGCTGGTCTTCCGTGCTCGGCGGCAGTCTGCAGGACGGCGAGGAGTTCGGCGGCCGGGTCGGGTGCACGGCGTTCGCGGAGTGCCTGCAGCATGTGTCTCGTCTCGATGCGGCGCGATTTCTCGGTGGCCGCATGAGCGAGAGTTCGCTTCAGGACGGCCTTCGCGCCCGGTGTGAACGGCGGGCGCGCGCCACCTGCGGCCGACTTCAACAAGCCGAATGCCGCGGCATCGACGCCGATCGCGGTCAGCGCCTCGCGATCGAGCCCATCGGCCGCGCACCGGGCTGCCTCCAGGCTTGCGCCGACTTCCGTCGTGATCGCGGAGTCATGCAGGATGCCGATGAGGAGGTGGTCGGTGGAGACCTTCCGGTCGCCTCGGCGACCCGATTCCTCGACCGCGCGGTGCATCGCCTGGCGCGCCTGCGCGGCGAATTGCTCAAACATGTCGATCCTGTTTCCCGTGCTTGGTGTGGACAGACTGGCGGGTGACCCCGAGCGCTTCGCCGATCTGCTCCCACGACCACCCGGCACCGCGCGCCGCAGCGACGTAGGTCGCCTCGACGCGCTCGGCCAGCCGATGCAGGGCCGCGACCGCCCGCAGCCCCGTCGCGGGATCCGTGGCCTCGACCTCGGCGGCGATCTTATTCGCATCCATGCCGTCAGTTTGTCTTGACACGACACCCATGTCAAGTCAGACTGACAACTATGTCAATCCAGACTGACAGATCCTTACATGACGTGGTCGTGGCCGGCGCAGGACCCACCGGTCTGCTACTGGCCGCAGAGCTCGCCGCCGCGGGCTCTCGCCCGCTCGTGATAGAGGCCTCGACCCACCCGAGCGAAATGCCGAAGGCGAACGGCGTCGTGGGACGAGCAGCGGTGGAGCTGCGTCGCCGCGGCTTGCTGAACGGGTCGCGTCTGCGCGTGGTCCGGCCGCGGCGGTTCGGCTACGGCCCGTTCACCCTGAACCTCGGTTTGCTTCGCAGTCCCCTGCACATCCTCCCTGTTCCGCAGCGCCGACTCGAGGAGCAGCTCGAGCTCTGCGCAGTCGCCCGCGGCGTCACCATACTGCGCGGGCATGAACTCATCGGGTTCGAACAGGATGACACCCACGTCACGGTGCGCGTATCGGCAGCAGGGTCCGAGAGCGAGCTGCGCACTCGCTATCTCGTCGGATGCGACGGTGCGCACAGTCGGGTTCGGAAGCATCTCGGCATCGCCTTCCCAGGCGTGACGGACTCATCCATTACCCGGATCGCTCGCATCACCATCGCGACCGGAGCCGTCGTCCGTGACCGGCGCGGCATCGACATCCGCGGTGTCGGATGGTTGTCACTGTTCCGGCCGAACCTCACCCCACACGGCTCGGTCACGATCGCGCCCGTGCACGCCTTCGACCCCTCCGCCCCGGCGGGCCTCTACACCGTCAGAACGCACGAACCGCGAGGCGACACCGCAGCCACCGACGAACTCAGCACAGACGCGCTGCGGGCCAGCCTCCGCCGGATTCTCGGCACCGAACTGCCGTTCTTTGACGCACATGCCGCACGCAGCGTCATAGCCAACAGTCGCCAGGCCGAGCACTACCGTTCCGGACGCGTCTTCCTCGCCGGTGATGCCGCGCATGTCTTCAGTGCTGGGGGCTCTGCCCTCAACGTCGGGCTCGCCGACGCTATCGCACTCGCCGAGCGACTCGCCGTCGCCCTTCACGCCGATGCCGACCTCAGCCGGCTCGATGGCTATCAGGGCGAGCGCCATCCGGCCGGCAGGCGCGCGCTGGCCGTCACACGCGTCCAGCATGCCCTCGAGACGGCCGGCGAGAGCGGCGACGCGCTGCGGGGCATGTTCGAGGTGCTGCTGCGTGATCGTACGGCTGCGCGCCGCATCGCGATGCTTATGGAAGGCTGAGTCGACGACCCCACCACAAGGCACGAGCACGCCGGAATCTGCCTCGCCGCGACACCCCTTGTCCCACCAGTAACCTGAGCAGCACGTCCTGAATGCCGATTGCAGTGCTGGCCGGACAACAGCAGTCAATCGCACCTTCGAGGGTTTCTCTGTTGTTCAATGCACTCTGCAGCGTATCGCCGACCAGCCCCCGATCCGCCTCGATCACAGGTCGATGATCGTCGCCAAATACAAGGTGAAGTCGACTCTGTCGTTCTTTTCTGCTGGGCAGTTGCTGCGGAGTGGATGGCATCTCAGGTGCCATCGCCGGCCAGTCGGCGGTGCCACATGGCCCTCGCTACTCGCAGACGCCCTTGATGTACCTATTGGCGAGCAGAATGAGCTACTGCTCATTGGCGGTTTCGCGCCGAGGCATTCCGAACGAGACTTCGACGATGAGCAGCTCTTGTCTGTCATGGCCATGTCTGCGTAACCTGCTCGACGCGCACGAACCGAATCCGGCGTTGCTCTTGGATGACCACTGGGAGGTCGTCGACGCCAATCGGCCGGTCGACGTGCTGCTTGCCGGTTGCCATCCGGATATGCTCACGCCACCGATCAATGTGATCCGGTGGACGTTGCATCCTCGGGAGCCGCACCGCGAATGTGAAACCTGGCCACATGGCGTCAGCATCTGCTGCACCTGCTTGAGCGGTGCCTTGTTCGCTCAGGCTGCAATTCCCGGTTACGCGAGCTGCTTGCAGACGTCATCGAGTACTCAGGAGATGGGTGCCCAGTGAAATGCCCGTCGATCCCGCTGTGCTGCTCGAGCTGGTGAACGAGCGACGGCACTCTCTGATTGTCAGCGTGTCCAGCCGAATTGAGGGACCCGCCGATATCACGCTCCACTCGCGTCCATTGGAGACCTTCATGTCGGCAGGCGAAGGCACCCGGCATTACCGGTCAGGGCTGTTGCGGACCGAGTGGACCCAGCCTCCGCCGGGTGATCCGTAAGTGGGCCCGTCGATGCTGTCGACAGCCAAGGCGAGATAGCGGTCGAGAAGCTTAGGCCCGACTCTTGCCGCCTCATCGAGCTCGAGATCTGCGAGATGGAGAGAAAGTCCGTCCACCACTGACTGCAGGAGCACCGCATCGGCGTCGAAGTCGTGGTCGACGACGGCGGTGCTCTTCTCCGTGTGGACGGGCAGGCCCCGCCGTGCGCGGATGACGCCTGAATAGAGTTCATGCAGTTTTATGCTCGTCTGCCGTTTCAGGTCAGCGAGCAGCGGGTCCGTGTCAGCGTGGGCGACGAACGCGAGCCAGACTGCGTGTTCCCGTCGTCGATCGGCGCTCAGCGGCAGCAGATCCAGCAAGATTCTTCCGGTCCACTCGCGGACTTCACCCCACCGGGGAATATCGACGAGGCGTTTCTCCACCTGCGTTGATGTCCATTCCATGGCGTAGCGAATCATCTCGGCGCGAGTCGGGAAGTAATGCTGCACCGTTCCTCCACTGACCCCCGCCTCGGCGGCGACCGCCCGCACGCTGACCCCCGTGATCCCTTCTCGAGCGACGACTCGGGTGAGGGCATCGGCCAATCTGTGTTTGCCATCTCTTGTATCAGTCATACGGACATTATACAGTCGTATGACTGACCAATACAGACGTAAGGTGATTTCATGAATCAGATGCCAGCTCTGACCACGAGTGGCAATAAGTCTCCGGGATTAGGTGATCGGCGTCTGGCGACCCTTTGGATTGCGACAGCCGGCGCCGTTGTGCTGCACAATATCGAAGAGTGGCTGTTCGATATGACCGGCTGGGTCGCTGCGCACCCCGGGCTTCCGGGGCGCGCATTGCATGGAGATCAGGTCCAATTTGAAGTCGCACTGGTCATCGTTACGGCGACTGTTCTCATCCTCGCCGCCACCGCTGTCGCCTTTCGGCCGCGCTGGAGTGCCGAGGCACTGGTGTACGTCGCTCATGCGATCGTCATCAATGGCGCAAGCCATGTTCTTCTGAGCATACTGACGTGGAGCCTGATGCCCGGAGTCATCACCGGAGTCATCATGCTGCTGCCAGTCGGGGCCCTCGTCATTCACGTTCTGCCGTCTCCGCGATGGACGATGTCGAGCGTCATCATGACGGTGGTCGCCGCCGTGGGAATTGCAGTGGGAGCGCTCGCTCTGGCCTCTGTATTCACGGGTGTGAAGTGAGCCTGCCCATTCCCATGGCCAGCACCATCCCGAGCGCACCGAGGAGAGCGACGGGGCCGGTGCGGCCGGCTGTGCCGAACTGCAATGCCTCCTCGACCGTGGCGAGGTCTTTGCTGCCACCCGGCAACTCTATGTGTCTTCGCGCGCCTGCGCCTGCCGGTCTCACGGGTGCTGGTCGGCCGCCTCGGCGACGGCGCAGAGGAACAACACGGGTGCCGACCCTCCCACGACAGGGCAGTGCCGGCACCCGTGTCAGGTCACCTTGACGGTGCTGGTTCGCGTCGTCAGCCGGCCGCGGGAACCATCTGCTTCTCGTCCGGTGCGGGGGCGCTCGCCGTCTCCGCCGGACCATGTGCATCGGGCTCGAGCGAGAGCTCATCGAACGGGTTCTGACCGGACAGCGTGGCGCGGGCGACATCGAGGTCGATCTCGTTCGTCCACTTGCCGATGAGCAGGGTTGCGACAGCGTTGCCGGTGAAGTTCGTCAGGGCGCGGCACTCGGACATGAACTTGTCGATGCCGACGATGACGCCCATACCTTCGAGCAGCTCGGGACGGTGTGACTGCAGACCGGCGGCCAGGGTGGCCAGGCCCGCACCGGTGACACCGGCGGCACCCTTCGACGCGATGATCATGAACACGAGCAGCGAGATCTGCTCGGGGATCGACATCGGCATACCCATGGCCGAGGACACGAACAGAGAGGCCATGGTCAGGTAGATCGCGGTGCCGTCGAGGTTGAACGAGTAGCCGGTGGGAACCGTGATGCCCACGACCGGTTTCGAGACACCGGCATGTTCCATCTTCGCGATCAGACGCGGCAGAGCCGACTCCGACGACGAGGTGGAGAAGATGAGCAGGAACTCTCGCGCCAGGTACTTGAGCAGCAGGAAGATGTTGAGCCCGGTGACGACCTTGAGCAGCCCGCCGAGGACGATGACGATGAACAGGGCGCAGGTGAGGTAGAAGGCGCCCATGAGGGTCGCCATCGCACCGATCGCGGCCCAGCCGGTGGCACCGACGACCGCAGCGATCGCACCGAAGGCACCGACGGGAGCGGCCCACATGATCATCATCATGAGTTTGAAGACCACGGCCTGGATGTGCTTGATGCCGGTGAGCACCGGCTCGCCGGCCTTGCCCATCGACTGCAGCGCGAAACCGACGAGGAGCGCGAGCACGAGGGTCGGCAGGACCGGGATGTCACCGGGGATGAGGCTCATGAGGAACTCGACGGTCGCGTTCTCCCCGCCGCCCGAGGACTCCTCATAGGGGGTGATGTGCAGACCGGAGCCGGGGTGGATGAGGTTGCCGACGACGAGGCCGATGACCAGGGCGAAGGTCGCCATGACGAGGAAGTAGATGAGCGCCAGTCCGCCGACCTTGCCGACGGTGGCCGCCCGCGCCACCGAACCGACGCCGAGGACGATGGTGCAGAAGATGACCGGGGCGATGATCATCTTGATGAGTGCCACGAATGCTGTGCCCAAGGGCTTGAGCGCGATGCCGGCTTCGGGGGCGATGAGCCCGATGGCGGCGCCGGCGATGACCGCGACGATGACCATGATGTAGAGCCAGTGTGTCCGGTCCTTCTTCCGCTGCGGTGCACCCGATTCGGGGGTGCTCGCAGCGGCGGCGATCTCCTTGTCGAAGGAGCCGCTTTCCTGGTGTGGCGACGTTGCCATGATTCCTCCATCTGCTTCTTCGCAACCGCACCCGCCAGCGGGCGTGATTGCACGCGACTGCTGGCCGCGGTGGTGATGTACGCGACAACTCTGTCAGCGGATGTGACCGGTGTCTCGGTTGCGTTCATAGTGTTCACGCAAGGAGTGACGCGAGCACCGAGGCGGCGAGCAGGCGGGGAGGATCAGGTGTGCGGCGTGTCTTTCTGCGGCTTTTCGACGTGGGCAGGCGCGTCCGCCTGTTCGAGGGTCTTGCGGGCGATCGGACAGGTGATGATGAGCTTGAGCCGTCTGCCTTTGACATCTTCGACAGCCCTGCGCATGAGTTCCCGGCGATGGCGATCGGCCTGTGTGGATTCGATCGCTTCGCAGTAGATGAACATGACCTCGTTGGCGTCACGCTCGAGCTTGTAGTGGAGCGCGGCGACGAGCTGACCGGGAAGGTAGAGGTCGTACTTCGAGGACTCCTGGTTGTTGAGCAGTGTGTACATTCGCGGCTCCTTGAAGGCGAGGATCGAGGGGGTCTGCGTAGGTGTGCGGTGACGTTGAACGGGGGGTGCTCACCAGTCGGGCTTCATCGGCACCGAGGCGGCAGCGGTGGTGGGCAGGTCGGCGAGGAAGGTCTCCGCCCAGTCGCGCGCGTCGTGTGCGGCGACGATGTCTGCCATCGCATCGATGTGGGCGTGGGTCCCCTCGGCGGCGATCTCGGCGGCCCGACGGATCGCGTCTTTGAGTCCCGTCCGGTCGTAGGGGTTGACGATCACGGCTTGGCTCAGCTCGTCGGCGGCGCCGGCGAACTCGGACAGCACGAGGGCACCGGCCCGACCGCGGCGGGCAGTGACGAATTCCTTGGCGACGAGGTTCATTCCGTCTCGCAGTGAGGTCACGAGCAGCACATCGGCGGCCAGGTGCAGTGCCACGGCGATGTCGGTCGAATAGGAGCGATGCGAGTAGTCGATGACATTCCGGCCGAGGGTGGAGAACCGGCCGTTGATGCGCCCCACCGTGTGTTCGACCTCGTCGCGCAGCTCCCGGTAGGCAGGGACGCCTTCTCTCGAAGGCACGGCGACTTGGACGAGGCACGTCGTCGCCGGATCGACGAGGCCGTCATTGAGCAGCTCCTCGAAGGCGAGCAGCCGGTGGAGGATCCCCTTCGAGTAGTCGAGCCGATCGACGCCGAGCATGAGCACATCGGGGTCGCCGAGATCCTTGCGGATGCGCCGAGCGGCCGCCTGCGCCGACGGGGACTGCGCGGCAGCCCGGATCTTGTCGACGTCGATCGACGTCGGATAGGAGCCGATGTGCTTATCCATCTGCTCGGGGGCTGTGCCCAGCAGCCGATGCACGGCCCGACGGAAGTTGAAGGCATCGTCTTCGCGTTGGAAGCCGATGACATCGGCACCGAGGATGCCGTTGAGGATCTCGTCACGCCACGGCAGCTGTGCCAGCTGCTCGACGGGCGGGAAGGGAATGTAGTCGAAGAATCCGATGCGGATGTCGGGGCGCTGGGCGCGGATCATCTCGGGCACGAGCTGCAGGTGGTAGTCGTGGACCCACACCATGGCATCAGGGGCTGCGGCATCGACGGCGGCCTGCGCGAATCGGGCATTGATGTCCCGATACGCTCGCCACCACGAGCGATGGATCTGAGGAGCGACGAAGAGGCCGTGGTGCAGAGGCCAGAGGGTGGCGCTGCAGAAGCCCTCATGATAGCGACGATGCTCGTCGGCGCTCAGCGGAATCGGGATGAGCCGCATGTCATCGAAGTCGAACGGTGTGCCGTCACCGTCATGCGATCCGGTCCAGCCGATCCACGCGCCACGGTGGTCGCGGACGACGGGCGCCACGGCTGAACTCAATCCGCCGAGGGAGAACTCCCATGTCCCGTCGTTGCGATCCACGGGGAGGCGATCGGCCACCACGATGAAGGAATGCTTTTCGGAATCCGGCATCTCTACTCCTCTGTAGTGGTCGAACGGGCGCGTGGCGGCTTGTCGGCCAGCTGTGTTTACGGTGTAATCAAATTAGCAGAGAGATTTACGGGCACGCAATGTCGATGGTCGCCGACCGCCTCGCTGACCTCGACGTCGACCGGGTGCTCGACAGTGTCATCTCTGCGGTGGATCGGGATGGGTGGGTTCGGGGTCCGAATGGTGCGGTGGTAGCTTAGGGCTCCGTGCGATGTTTACAGCGTAATCTGATTCAAAGAACTTCTCTCGACGTGACTTCTCATCCGAGTAGACTGGTCGTGCAAACCGTCCGGTCTGCGTCATCTGCGGCAGGGGAAGGAAGGTGCACGTGGTTCAGCAGCGACTCGATCGTGCCCAGGTCGTCGAGTCGGCGATCGCCTTCGTCGACGCCTGCGGTCTCGATGAACTCACGATGCGTCGCCTCGGAACTGCCTTGGACGTAGAGGCGATGGCGCTGTATCGGCACGTTTCCGGGCGTGCGGACCTGCTCGAAGCGATGGTCGATGAGCTCATCGACGGACTCTTCGATGACGAACTCATGACAGAGGACTCCCAGTCCTGGGAGGAGTACCTGCAGCGGGTCGCCAATGCCACGCGCAACCTGGCCTGCGCGCATCCGCGGATCTTCCCGCTCATCGCGACGCAGCCGCCGGAGGCTCCCTGGCTCCGTCCTCCTCTGCGCAGCGTGCGCTGGGTTGAGGACTTCCTGTCGTCGCTGCTGCGCTTCGGCTTCTCCGATGCGCAGGCCGTGGCCGCCTACAAAGCCTTCACCAGCTTCCTCGTCGGAGCCCTGCTGCTCCAGGTCGCGTCGACGGCCCCCGAGGTCCTGGGGGAGGAGGGCGAAAGCCATTCCACGGATCTTGCCGAACACCCGACTGTGCAGCGTCTGCAGAACCTGCTCATGGAAGACCACGCCCAGCGCGAGTTCGACGACGCCCTCGACGATCTCATCGAACGGATCCGCATCAGTACGCAGAGCTGAGGCTGTGGCGCCTTCGGACCCTCACGGATAGTCTGGGCTCAGCGACAATCCCACAACGAAGGAGCAGGTTATGAAACTCAGCACAGCACTTCTGCGCGCGGTTCCCGGCGCTTTCATCCTCAACTCGGGCATCGGCAAGCTCGGCATGGATGAGGAGACCGCCGCGGGCCTCCAGCAGATGGCCGCCAACGGTGTGCCGATGGTCGAGAACCTCACCGCGTCCCAGTTCGGGAAGTTCCTCAGCTACGGCGAGGTTGCGGTCGGATCCGCTCTGCTGCTTCCCTTCGTGCCCACCCGCATCGCCGGTGCTGCGCTGACGACCTTCGCCGCCGGCCTGGTCGCGAACTACTTCTCCATCGACTCGATGACCGAGGACGACGGAATCCGCCCGTCCGAGGACGGCATCCCCGTGGCCAAGGACACCTGGCTGGCCGCGATCGGACTGGCTCTCCTGATCTCCGGCGGCAAGAAGAAGTGACGGTCGGGCGGAATCGGGATCGATTCCGCCCCCGTGGCGGCCCTCTGGCCCGGCGGCTCTTCCTCGTCCAACTCGTCCTCATCATCCTCGTCTGCACCGCCCTGTCGGTGACCAGCTATGTGACGACCATGGGCAATATCCGCCAGGCCACCGCCGAACGGGTGCTCAGCATCGCCGAGACCCTCGCACACGACCCGTTCGTGAACACGGCGGTGACCGGCGACGATCCTTCGGCACAACTGCAGCCCTACGCACTGACCGTGATCGACACCGCCGAGGTCGACTTCATCACGATCATGGATCGCGACGGCACCCGTTACACCCACCCGGACCCTGCTCAGCTGGGCAGGCACTACCTCGGATCCACCGACCGGGCCCGGGCCGGTCACAGCCAGACCGAGGAGTACGTGGGCACGCTCGGCGCCTCGGTGCGAGCGATCGTGCCCATCGAGGACGCCGACGGCGAGGTCACCGCAATGGTCGCCGTCGGCGTGACCCTTGAGACCCTGTCCGTGGCGCAGGCGGCGTCGCTGCCGCAGATCATCATCGTCGCGCTCGCCGCGATCGCTCTCGGCGGACTCGGCTCCTGGCTGCTCAGCCGCTATCTGCGCGACGTGACGCTCGGCTACGGTCCCGAGGAGCTCAGGCGGCTCTTCGCGTTCTACGATTCGGCCCTGCATTCGCTGCGTGAGGGGCTCATCCTCGCCGATGACTCCGGTCGCCTCGTCCTCTACAACGACGAGGCCGCCGCCCTGCTCGGCCTGCCCGAGCCGGATGAGTCCACCCCCATCGCCCTCGCCGAGGTGGCCCTGCCCGAATCCGTGCGCGACCTGCTGTCGAGCGGTCGAGTCGCCGTCGACGAAATCCACCTGACCGAGGACCGAGTCCTCGTCATCAGCCAGAAGACGGCGAGCCAGCCGCGCAGCAGCGGCACCTCCCAGGCTGCGCGCGGTCGCGGCAGACGCAGGGGGCACAGCAGACGCAGGGGAAGCAGCGGCCGCGGGGCCGGGCGCGGCGGCACGGTGGCGACCCTGCGCGATCGCACCGACATCCAGGAGCTCACCGGGGAGCTGGCGACGATGACGACCCTGTCCGAGGCGCTGCGGGCGCAGACGCACGAACACGCGAACCGGTTGCACACCGTCTCGACTCTCATCGAACTCGGCCGCGCCCAGGAAGCACTCGACTTCGCGGTCAAGGACGAACAGGAATCCCAACGACTCACCGACTCCTTCGTCGGGGCGCTCGACGAACCCTTCATCACCGCGCTGATGATCGGCAAGGCCGCCCAGGCTCACGAACGCGGCATCGAACTCACCGTCACCGCCACCGGCGAACTGCCGCCCGGGCGCCTCGACGCCCGCGACCTCGTCACCGTCGCCGGCAACCTCCTCGACAACGCCTTCGACGCGGCCGCGGACTCCGAGGAGAAGCACGTGTGGGCCGACTTCGTCGCCGCCGAGGGGGAACTCATCATCACCATCGCCGACTCCGGCGACGGCGTCGCCGCGGAGGACATCGACGCGCTCTTCCACCTCGGCGCCTCGGGCAAACCCCACAGCGGGGGAGTGGGGCAGCACGGATTCGGACTCGTCCTGGTGCGGCAGGCGGTGCGCCGCCTCGGCGGGGACCTCGATGTCGAATCCGATGGCGGTGCGATCTTCACGGTTACACTCCCACTGGGGGCAGGTGCCGATGGGGAAGGAGCCGACGATGGACAGTGACGCCGTGGAGGCGGGAGCGCAGCTGCAGGTCCTCATCGTCGAGGACGATCCCACCACCGCCGAGGCGCACGCCGACTTCGTGCGCCGCATCCCCGGTTTCGCCGTCGCCGGCATCAGCTTGAGCGGCCGGGATGCGCTCACGACATTCGATGACCTCGCCGAGGCGGGCCGTGCCGTCGACATCGTGCTGCTCGACATGAACCTCACGGACTCGCACGGACTCGAGATCGCCGGGCGGTTGAACTCCCGCGGCCGCGATGTCGACATCATCGCGATCACCGCGGTGCGGCATCTGCAGGTGATCCGCTCGGCGATCGCAACGGGCATCACACAGTACCTCATCAAACCCTTCAGCTTCGCCGCGTTCAGGGAGAAGCTGGAGAACGCACGGGAGTTCCGCCGCGGGCTCACGGGGTCGGGGTCATTGGCGACTCAGGCCTCGGTCGACAATGCGCTGTCGGCTCTGCGTTCGGTCTCGGCCACACGCCTGCCCAAGGGGCTGATCGCCGAAACCCTCGACACGGTCTCGGCCGAAGTGCGCAAGTCCGCGGTTCCCGTCTCGGCCACCGAGGTCGGACAAGCGCTCGATCTCTCACGCGTGACCGTCCGCCGCTACCTCGAACATCTCGTCGCGACGAAGCAGGCGATCAAGCAGCCCCGCCACGGAACACCGGGCCGACCGGAGTACGAATACCGGTGGCTGTGAGCGAGCGAAGGAATCGCTTCCTTCGCCCGCTTTGCAGATCACGCACTGTTCGGCGCGCGTGAGAGGCCGCGGCTGTGAACCGCCTCAGTCGTTGAGGTGTTCGATCGCGTAGTCGGCTTCCGAGCTGGTGAATTGTTCGCCATACTCGCTCGTGAGCTGGTCGTGGATGGCGTTGGGTGACATCGCCATGTCGTCCTGGTAGCTCCGGGCCTTCTCGAGGGCGTTCTGGTTCCAGTCGGCTTCGACGTTGTCGATGGCATACTGGGCTGCCTCGTCTGAGAAGTCTTCGCCGTATTCGCTCGTCAGCTGATCGTAGATGCCCTGCTTGCTCATGTGCATCATGTCCGAGTAGGTCTCGGCCTTGGTCAGAGCGGACGAGTACTCGGCGGGCACGCTCGAGTCGTCCTCTTCCGCGGCCGGCTCTTCAGCGGGCTCTTCCTCCGCGGGCTCATCGGCAGGTTCCTCTTCGGCGGCCGGCTCGGCCTCGGCGGGTTCTTCGGCAGGTTCTTCGGCAGGTTCCTCGGCCGGTTCGGCCACGGGCGCTTCGTCGGCGGCTTCTTCTTCGGAGACGATCGACGAATCGTCGGTCTGTGGTGTGGGGGCGGTGGCAGCGGCTATTCCGCCGAAGATGAGCCCCAGGACGAAGAAGATGCCCGTGATGATCCAGGCGGTCTTCTTGTGCTGGTCATAGCCTTGCAGGGGCAGTCCCTGCTTGTCCTTCCGGGCGCCGACCAGGGTGATGATCAGGTCGATGAGGGACCATAAGCCCAAACCGCCGAAGGTGATGAGCTTGAGAATTCCGGTTCCGATCTTCCCGAGATAGAAGCGATCGGCACCGAGTCCGCCGAGCAGCCACGACAGCAACCATGTAGCGAGAAACGATTTCTGCCCGACAGTGGGCTGGTTGTGTCCGTATGAGGGCTGGGCAGGGTTCCACTGGCTCGGGTAGTTCATCGGCGCTGGAGGCTGCTGGGTCATTATCACTTCCGGATTCTTGAAGAGGGGTGTTCCACCAATCAATTAAGGTTAAAATTTCAACTGAAAACGTCAGATGTTGTCTCGGTTGTGTAACGATCGAACTCTGCCATAATCTGAGAACGCACGCCCCTGACCATCCCCGCAGCTCCCCGGCTGCATGCCTCGGCTCTGGCCGAGATGAGAGAAGAGATCCCCATCTGTGAAAGCTGAACCCGCGAAACGACCCGAGAACCCGGAAGCGCCGGCCTCAAGGCGGCCCTCGGCGTTCGAGGCGCAATTCGGTCCCCGCGCCGCCTCGGCGGCGGAATTCGCTGCAGCCATCGAGGTCGGCGAGTCCCTGACCGACGCCGAAGTCGACCGGCTGCGCCACTCGACCGGCGGTCGGATCCGAATCGCCGGCGCCATTCTCAGAGGCCGCAGCGATGCCGGTCTCCCGGCAGCCGACACCGACCCGGACCGCACCTTCGCCATGCTCGGCCCCGAGTTCACACCCACCCCGGCCGGACCGTCGCGCGAATCCGGGGCCCTGTACCTGCTCGCCCTGTTCTCATGGGCCCCGCAGATCACGACGAGCATGATCGACCTGGTCCATTCGGCCTTCGCCTCCGCCGAGGTGGAAACGACGGCTGCCCCCGCGGACCTCACCTCACTGCTGACTGCAGAGGGCCTGCTCACCGTGTCCACCGGCACCGATGAGGTGTTCGCCGTCCCCGCTGTCATCCGCGCCCTCATGCGCCGAGTCACCGAAGTCGATGCGGATCTGGCCGAGAAGAGCCCCCGACAGGCCCTCAGCGCGGCAGTGGCCGATGCGGTCGGCCGGCAGCGTTCGGAGAGTCGGGCCGGACTCGGTGAAATCCTCGACCTCGTCGTCGAGACCAGAGACTGGCGTGCCCTCGAACGAGGGTGGACGCGGCGTTCGGTCAACGTCTTCGTCGACGTTCCCGGCGCCATCGAGGCCCTCCTCGGCGTCCCCGAAGATGTGCTGGCCGGCAACCCCATCCTCACCCTGGCCCGCAGCGCGGCACGCCGCATCGACTCGACCCGTCTGCGGCTCGGCACCGATGACATGGCCCAGCTGCTGGCTGCGACCGACTTCGACAGCATCGTGCTGCCCGAAATGGCCGGTCGGCTGTCCGCCGATCCTGCGGATGCGCTCACCGCGAACGAGGTGAGCGTGCTGACGATGCTCGAAGCGCGCTCGCATCGGCTGAACCGCGAGAGCAAAGCAGCACTGGACGTGATCGACCTCGGGCGGCAGCGCCTGCGCCGGATCGCTGCGCAAGCACCCGGGCCGACGCTCATGCTGCAGGCCGAACTCGACCTCGAACACGGACGGAACCTGGTCGCAGCCGGGCGTTTTCCCGAAGCGATGAGGGTGCTCGAACAGGTCGTCCGGTTCGCCGAGATCTACACACCGAACTCGCCCCACCCCCTGCTCTCCGGACTGGTGGTCACGGCTCTGGCCGGAATGGGCCACGGCCACGGGGTGGACATGGATCGCAGGCTCGCGCAGGCGCGGGTCAACGCTCGTCGGTTCGGGATGGATTCGCTTCCCGATGAACACACCGCCCTCTGCGTCGAGATGATGCGCAGCCTCGACCGGATAGACGTCGACGCTGCCGTGCGCTGCATACCCGCGCTCGAGGCGGCACGGCCGACCCAGTATCTCGGTCCGGTCCCCGACCTCGTCCACAGCCTGAGCTATGTGTACCTCGACTACGCCTCGATCGCGGCGAAGCTGTTGGCCGAGAGCGAGGAGGTCGGGTTCTCGCCGCAGGCCGGGGTTTCCAATGCGCGCTTCTCCGGCATGGTCAACATCCTCGGTCTCGTCCTGGTGGCCGCGGGGGACACGAAGGGCCTGCAGGACCTCGGCGATCACATGGGCCCGGAGAGTCCCGGATACTCGATCATCAAGGCGCGCCTGGCCCTGGCCTTCGGTCAGCACGACCGGCTGTGGACCACCACCGGGCAGATACTCGATGGCGATCAGGGACCCCGGATCAAGAGCTGTGCGATGGCGCTGCGCGTGGAGATGCTCCACCACGAAGGCCGCGCGGCCGAAGCATTCGAGGCCTTCGGCCACATGCTCGACTACTGTGCGATCACCTCCTCGGCGCTCGCCGTCGCCCAACTGTCGAAGGCCGCCCGAGAGGCGCTCATCTCCGCAACGGCCGAATGCACGAGATGGCGCGCCCTGGCCAGATCCTTCTGCGCCGAGGAGGTGACGGCGGCCGAACTGCAGAGACGGCTGCGTGAGCTTCCCGAGACGGTGCCGGTGCCGCCTGACTTCCAGACCGACCTCACCTCGGCCGAGATGTCGCTGCTCTTCGCCATCGACTCCCCGAAGTCCGTGGCACAGATCGCCAGGGACTTCGGAGTCGTGCCCGGAACACTGAAGAACCGGCTGTCGGCGTTGTACCGGAAGCTCGGGGTGCGCAGCCGGGCCGAGGCTGTTGCTTACGCTCACCGGAACCAGCGGGGGTAGGGCTCCTCAGAGAAGGCTCAGTGACAGTGTTCCCACCAGCCGAAGTAGTGGCAGTGGGATCCCCCGTCACCGTCTTCGCCCACGGTATCCGAGGCGTCGGAAGAACCTGCGTCGGCGGAATCGTCCGAGTCGGACGGGGTGCCTGCGTCGGCGGAATCGTCCGAGTCGCTGGAACCATCCGAGGCGGCAGAGGTCTCTGCGTCTGACTCCGTGGGCTCCGGTCCCGGATCACCCGCAGTCGTCGGTCCCTCGGTCGGTGCAGGGTCGGCAGCATCGGTGATCGGCGGAGGCGAGGACTCATCCGCCTCCTCGGCGGGCTTCTGCTCTTCGCCCTCCTCTGCCGGCTCATCCCGATCACCCGGAGCCTCTGCCGGCTCATCACCCGGAGCCTCCGCACGTTTATCGCTCGGAGTCCCTGCCGGCTCATCGCTCGGTGCAGATGGCTGGTTCTCCGCTTCAGGGGCCGGCGTTTGAGCGTCTTCCTGTGGGACCGGAGAATGTTCATCGTGTGCGTCCGGCGCCGGGGCCTCGTCGGGTGGGCCGGAGCGAACGGAATCCGATTTTTCGTCGCGTTCGGCTGCGTCCGCACTGTTCTCGCTGCCGCGATCCGGCACCGCCGCCTGCGGCGAAGAGGTCGGAGGAGAAATCGGTAGTGGTGCGGGCGCGGGTGCCGAAGAAGCTTCCGCCGCAGCGGCAGGACGAGGGGCGGAATCGTTCTGCAGATCCACCAGAGTGACGGTGCCGGCGGCGATGGCAGCGGTGGCAGCGATGCTTGCGAGAGCGACTTTGAGTGTCGACACTCCGGCTGCGATCCCCGCACCGCCGCTCCCGGAGCTTCCCGCGCCTGCGGCGCCCACGCCGCTCTTCGAGCCTCCGATGAGTGCGCTCGAGTGTGGCTCAGAGGCGCCCGCTCCCATCTGAGCCCCGGATTCGGCCTTCAACGTGCTCGTTCCCGTCAGCAGCACGCCGCCCTTCGGGAAATGGCCGATCTCGATGAGCGCGGCGGCGAGTACGGCAGGCGTGATCCATGCCTGGAACGTCGTGTTGAGGCTGCGGAGTCTGAAGGACTGTCGACGGCAGTGACTGCACTGACTGAGATGAGCCTGGATCGCCTCGGCGCGTTTCGGGCTCAGCTGATGGCGCACGAAGCGCGCGAGGTCGGCGGAGAACTCCGCACATTCCGGTGGACTCGGCTCGACGTGCTGCTGCAGGTATGCGGCGCGAAGCCCTTCTCGGGCGCGCCGAAGAAGCGAGCTGAAGGAGTTCGGGGACAAGTCCATCGATGCGGCGGCATCGGCGGTCGGTACGCCGTCGATGTCGATCAGTGTGAGCGCGCTCTGCCACGCATCGGGGAGCCCTCTGAACGCACGGCCAAGCTGGTCTCGCTCAGCCACCTCGGCGGCGTGGTCGCTCGGTTCGGGGTCGGCGAGGAACGTCAGCACCTCGGGTTCAACGGTCGTGGTGGCACGGGTCGTCGCTGAGCGCCGGTACGACTCGGACCGCACAGCGGCCATGAGGTAGGGCTTGAACGACTCTTCGGGACCCGCACCCCGTCCCCAGGCGCGCCAGATCTTGGCAAAGGCTTCGGCGACGGCATCCTCGGCTCGACCGCGTTCTCTGTTGAGGCGCAGTGCGAAGTGCAGTGCGGGCAGCCGATGCCGGGCATAGAGCTCACCGAAGGCCGCCCGTCCTGCTGAGGAATCGGGTCGATGGTGACGGATGCGGGCACAGAGCTCGGCGTCAGTGAGTGTGCTGCTCGAGTGCGCAAACCCGGCTGAGGACGGGGAACCGTCGGCCGGAGACGACAACGCCTCGGTCATCGGCCCGGTGCCTCAAAGCAGCGGTACGGACGTCGTTTTCGAGTATGCATATCGGGGACCTCGACTGTGATTCGGGGAACAGTACCGGGGTATTTCGGGGGAATGCTGAAACTATACAGCAGGAATTCTCGGCTTCCCAAACATTGGCGTCTCGGCGGGTGGCGGCGAGGTTTCGGACCTGTGCGGCGGAGAAAAAACTTTTCTCGACTCGCGAACGAATGCGGCCGCTCACGGGTCTCAGTCTATGGAGAGGTCAAGACCCAAGGCCGCTCCATGCCCGAGCCGGCGGTTGTACAACAGCCGATTCGGGTCCCCTCCGAGTCCCGGACTCACCGAGGCGGCCCTGCGGAACCACGTGGCTGCAGGGCCACCTCACATCATTTCCAGTGCATCCCCTCGCCTGTCGTTCGCAGAACGCCGAGGCGGCGGGACCGTTCCGAAGGAGCAACTCCTTGTCCCTGAAGCGACATCCCCTCACGAAGCACGGAGCCGCGATCCTCGCGTCGTCCGTTCTCGCTTCGTTCGCATTCCTCGGCGCGGCCGTCTCGCCCGCGCAGGCGGCCCCCGAACCACAGCCGAACCCCTCATTGGCAGACAAGTGTGGTCTCGATATCGGGGTCGTCCTCGACCTGTCGAATTCCCTGTCCGATCGTGACGTCGATGATTCGAAGACGGCGGCCAAGGCTGTCACCGAGGGCCTGGCCGGAACTCCGAGCAGAGTGTCCGTCAACACCTTCGCGACCTTCGGACCCGATGGCACCAATGACCCGATCGCCAGCACATCTGTTGCAACCTCTGACTCCGTCGGCGAGCTCAACGACCGGGTCGATGCACTCCGGCGAGTTCCGCAGGACGCGGGAGGCACGAACTGGGACCGGGGGCTCGGACAGCTCGACGGAACAAGCCATGATCTGGTGCTGTTCGTCACCGACGGCAAACCCACGGCCTACGGTGTGCCGGGATCCGAGAGGGGCAACACCGACCGCGGTACGCGAACCGACCAGATCGACATCGACAAAGCCATCGAATCGGCGAACGCGCTGAAATCCGAGGGAACCAAGGTCGTCGGCCTCGGGGTGGGCAGCGAGATCAATGAGGACAACATCAAGTTGGTCTCCGGCCAAACAGCAGGCGACGACTACTACGTGATCTCCGATTACTCCGCACTGACCAAACAGCTGCGCGAGATCGCCACGAAGAGCTGCCGCGGCACACTCAATGTCACGAAGCTCATCGATCCCGGAGTCGGGGGCCACGGAGAGACGAAGAAGCATCCCGGCGAAGGCTGGGCGATCTCGTCTCCGGATGCGGTGGACGGGGCCGAGAAGACCACGAACGCCGACGGTACGGTGAGCTTCAAACTGAAGGCTCCTGCCGATGGAGTGCAGGCCACCGAAGAGCAGCAGGAAGGCTACCGGCTGCAACAGCAGACCGGTGCGAACGCGGTCTGCACCGCAGACGGACGTGAAGTCGACACGAAGAACATCGCTGATGGATTCCAGCTGACCGAAACAGTCGGCACGGACGCGATCGTCACCTGCCAGATCATCAATGAGCAGATCCCCGGGGCGCTGAGCTGGAAGAAGGTCGATGAGGACGGCAAAGCGCTTGCCGGAGCTGAGTTCACTCTCACGGGTCCGAACGGCAAAGACTTCGTCGTAACCGACAACGGCGATCTCGACGCCGACGAGGCTGCCGGACAGTTCGAAGTGTCGGACCTGGCCTGGGGCGACTACACCATCAAGGAGACCAGCGCTCCCGAGGGCTATGCACTCTCGGATGAGACGCAGACGGTGACGATCAGTGGCGAGAAGCGGGTCGTGACGTTCTCCGACATCGTCAACACGAAGAGCACCGGTGCCGATGCCGATCCGGACGGCGATGCCTCCGCAGATCCAGATGCAGAAGCGTCGACCGACCCGAACGCCGAATCCGAGGCATCGCAGGAGTCTGACGCTGACACCGCGACTGACCCGGACGCGGACACTGCGGCCGATCCTGATGCCGACACCGCGACTGACCCGGACGCGGACTCTGCGGCTGACCCTGATGCGGACACCGCGAGCGATCCTGACGCTGACACTGCTGCCGATCCGGATTCGGACACCGCGGCCGACCCGGATGCGAAAGCATCGACTGATCCTGACGCTGATACCGCGGCCGATCCGGACGGGAATGTCTCGACTGACCCGGATGCGAAGGCATCGACTGACCCAGCGGCGGAGGCGTCTGCCGATCCTGATGCCGACACGTCGACCAATCCTGAGGGGAAAGCGTCGACTGACCCGGCGGGGGAGGCCTCGACCGATCCCGAGGGGCGTGAAGATGTCTCGACGAATCCCGCCGCGGACAGTAACGCGTCGAGCGCGTCGGACGGTGGCACCACCTCGGCCGATGGGTCTGCGAGTGACAGTGACGCAAACGGTCACGGCAATGGCAATGATCATCTGCCGCGGACAGGTGCTGCCGGGGCTGTGACGTTCGGCCTCCTCGGCGTGCTTCTCATCGGGGGCGGAATCGCTGCTGTCCTCGTCTCGAGGCGACGGAAGACCACCCCGATGTGATGAAGTCTCGAGCCTGAGATGAGAACGGGGGCGGAGCCGAACTGATATCGGCTCCGCCCCTGTGCACTCGGGGACCGTTGTCGGCGGCCTCGGCCGACGTTCGGCTCGGTGAGACTTTCAGCAACTCAGTCTGGTTGCGGTGTCCTACTCGGGGACAGGAATGACGCCAATCTGCTCAGGGTCTCCGCCTCCAGCGAATAGTACGACCAGATTCCGCGCTTCTCGCGACGCAGGACTCCCGCGTCGACGAGGATCTTCAGATGGTGGGACACCGTGGGCTGACCGAGACCGACAGGGTCGATGAGGTCGCACAGGCAGGCCTCCTGATCGTCGTGTGCGGCGACAAGGGACACCAGCTGGAGCCGGGTCGGGTCGGACACGGCTTTGAGTGTGCGGGCGAAGTCCTGGGCGTCGTCGCGGCTCAGAGGCGCAACGGTCAGCGACGGGCAGCAGGTGTCCGAAGCGATGTCTGGGTCGGGGTGTGCAAGGCTCACACCACCATTATGCCTACATATTGACAGTTGTCGATGCGTTGTGTTTCGATCGTATCGATGAACTTCAATGTGTCTGCGGTGAGTCCCGCCGCCCGACCGACTCTTTCCCAGGGAGAGCGATGACCTCCACGACGACCGCGCATACAGCCTCGCCGGTGGCTGCGAAGCTTTCGACTCTTGATCGATTCCTGCCGGTTTGGATCCTCGTGGCCATGGGTGTCGGCCTCCTCCTCGGCAGGATCATTCCCGGTCTCGGGGCGGCACTGGACTCCGTCAAAGTCGCCGATGTGTCTCTGCCGATCGCGGTGGGCCTGCTCGTCATGATGTATCCGGTCCTGGCTAAGGTCCGCTTCGACGAGACAGGGCACGTGCTCGCCGACAAGAGGCTCATGGTCACCTCGCTGATCATCAACTGGTTGGCCGCGCCCGCGTTCATGTTCGTCCTCGCATGGCTTTTCCTGCCCGATCTCCCCGAGTACCGCACAGGGCTGATCATCGTCGGTCTTGCTCGATGCATCGCCATGGTCTTCATCTGGAACGATCTCGCCTGCGGTGACAGAGAAGCCGCCGCGGTGCTTGTGGCGATCAACTCAGTGTTCCAGGTGCTGGCCTTCGGACTCCTCGGTTGGTTCTACCTGCAGTGGTTGCCCGAGCTTCTGGGTCTGCCGACGACCAGCAGCGAGTTCTCGTTCTGGGCAATCACTCTCAGCGTCCTCGTCTTCCTCGGCGTCCCTCTCATTGCGGGGTTCCTCACCCGCACGTTCGGGGAGAAGGTCAAGGGGCGGTCCTGGTATGAAGAGCGCTTCCTCCCCAAGCTCGGCCCGTGGGCGCTCTACGGTCTGCTCTTCACGATCGTCGTGCTCTTCGCGCTCCAGGGTGACGAGATCACCACTCACCCGAAGAACGTTGCTCGCATCGCCTTGCCGCTGCTCGTCTATTTCGTCAGCGTCTTCGCCATCGGGATGGTCGTCGGCCGTGTGCTGAGGCTCGGATACGAGAAGACAACGACCTTGGCGTTCACTGCAGCAGGCAATAATTTCGAACTGGCCATCGCCGTTGCGATCGGCACCTACGGTGTGACTTCCGGGCAAGCGCTGGCGGGCGTGGTCGGACCGCTGATCGAGGTGCCCATCCTCGTCGGTCTCGTCTATGTGGCGCTCTGGGCTCGTCCGCGATTCTTTCCATCCAGCGCTGAACGGCGAGCGATCTGAGCATGAGTCCAACACCGTCGAGGAAACCACGCGTGCTGTTCGTCTGCGTGCACAACTCGGGCAGATCGCAGATGGCGGCAGGTTTCCTCCACCACGCGGCCGGTGACCTCGTTGAGATCCGGTCCGCCGGCAGCGAACCGGCAGATTCGCTCAACTCCACTGCAGTTGCGGCGATGACCGAAGTCGGCGTCGACATCACGGACAACCGACCCGCGCTTCTTGCCACTGAAGACGTTCGCGCGTCCGATGTGGTCATCACCATGGGCTGTGGGGATGCCTGCCCTGTCTTCCCCGGCACGAGATACGAAGACTGGACGCTCGACGACCCCGCCGGGCAAAGTCTCGACGCCGTCAGGAGAATCCGCGACGAGATACGCTCTCGCGTTGAGGCTCTCGTGACCGAGCTTGCTCCCGAGGCCGAGATCGCTCCCGAGGCCGAGATCGCTCCTGAGTCCGTGCTTGCGCCCGTGCCCGAGCCTGCCGGCCCTGCCTCGGATGGCCATCGAAACACATCGACATCAAACGCCGAGGAGGCGCCTCATGTCTGAAACCACTCGCGATGAACTGCCGGTAGCCGTCATCGGCGCCGGACCTGTCGGGCTGGCTGCCGCCGCGCACTTGGTCACGCGAGGTCTTCGGCCGCTGGTGTTCGAATCGGGCCCTGCTCCAGCTTCGGCTGTCTCGGAGTGGGGACACATCGGGCTGTTCTCTCCGTGGAAGTACAACGTCGACCATGCGGCACGCGGTCTCCTGGAAGCCGCTGGTTGGAGCGAACCAGACGGAGACTATCTGCCTACCGGTGAAGAGCTGGTCACGGACTATCTCAAACCGTTGGCCGAGACTCCCGAGCTGCGCACGACCATCAATTTGGACTCTCGAGTCACAGCCGTGAGCCGAATCGGCAAAGACCGGACTCGAACGCCGGGCCGAGATGAGACGCCCTTCCTCATCCGCACTGAGAAATCGGATGGGACGGTGTCCGAACACTACGCGCGTGCGGTCATCGATGCTTCCGGTACCTGGCAGACACCGAACCCGATCGGGCGGGCCGGTCTGCCTGCCTTCGGTGAAGATCGGGCCCGCCGGGAAGGGACCGTCACCTCAGCTCTGCCAGACGTGCTCAACCGCGACCGTGCGTGGTTCGCCGGCAAGCACACAGTAGTCGTCGGTGGGGGCCATTCGGCAGCAAATACGCTGCTGGCTCTGGCCGAACTTCGCGAACGCGAACCGGATACTCGCATCAGCTGGGCGATCAGGGGCGCAGACCCAGCCAGTGTCTACGGCGGAGAGGACAAGGACGGTCTGCCTGCTCGCGGAGCTCTCGGCTCACGGCTGCGGCGCCTCGTCGAGACCGGAGTGATCGACGTGCATACGTCGATGACGATCACGGAACTCCGCGGTGATGATGGTGTCACGACCGCGGACCTCAGCGGTGATGACGGTCTCACGATCATAGCCGCGACGGACGAAGGCCCCGTGAAGCTCCATGCCGATCGGGTCGTCCCGGCCACAGGCTTCCGGCCCGACTTCGGGTTCCTTCGAGAAATCCGACTCGACCTTGATCCCGTCGTCGAAGCGCCACAGGAACTCGGCCCGCTCATCGACCCGGAGTTCCACAGCTGTGGCACCGTCCCACCCCACGGTGCTCGAATGCTCTCCCACCCGGAGAAGGACTTCTACATTGCGGGAATGAAATCCTACGGTCGAGCTCCGACCTTCCTGATGTTCACCGGGTACGAGCAGATTCGCTCCATCGTCGCCGCGATCGCGGGGGACCAAGACGCTGCCGACCGAATCGAGCTCGTTCTGCCCGAAACAGGCGTGTGTTCAGCCGATGTCGGTTCCTCGTGCGACAGTCCGTCGGAAGAGGAAGGCGTCGAGTCGACCGGATGCTGCGGACCGGCCGAGCCTGTCGTGATCGGAATCCCCACAGGACTGAGGCACGGTCGTTCGGGCGAAAGCGAAGCGAAATAGAGGTCTCGCCGACAGTTGAAGGCCCCGGACCAGCTCATGAGCAGAGACGCCCCGCCGGCCGGCTGCGCAACGACCGTGTTGACACTTCGATACTTCGGCGCCTCAGCACCCGGCACCCCGGCGCCCCAGCACCCCGGCACCCCAGCGCCTCGGCACCCGGCGCTTCAGCCTCAACGGTAGGTTGCGTCCTGCGGAGCCTGGTGGCCGTGGTCGTTGAAGGAGATGAGGCTGGTGCCGCCGCGGCCGGTGATGATCTTCGTGATGCCGGTGTTGATGGTCACCCGGTTGAACGCCATCCACTGGTCGAAGCCGGCACCGAGCAGTCGAGCGGCCGTCCACGCGATGGCGCCGGCACTGGAGACGACGACCGTCGACTCGCCCGAACCCATTGCGGCGACAGCATCGTCGAGGGCCCGATCGACTCGTGAGGTGAACTGAGTGTAAGTCTCCGAATAGTCCTCGTCATGCTCACCGGAGGCCCAGCGGGCACAGCCGCGTTCGAGTTCAGCTTGAAAGACTTTTGAGTCGTATTTCGCCCGCGGGTCGGTCTCGGGCAGAACCCCGGTGATCTCCCACGCACTGTATTCATTCCAGCCGGCATCGACACGGGTATCGATCGTCATGCCCAGTCCCTCGAGAAGCCCTTCGGCCGTCTGCCGCTGCCGCAGCATCTCACCGTGGATGAGCCTGTCGGGAGCTACACCTTGAGCCGCGAGGAACCGGCCGGTGACGCGGCTCTGCTCCTTGCCGAGATCGGACAGCCGATCGTAGTCGTCGGTACCGAACGAGGCCTGTCCGTGTCGGACCAGATAGAGCACACTCATCTTCACTCCTGCTTCATAAGGCAACACATCGAAACGTTTTCGGGGATGCTGATACTTCTCAACATATCCGCTGGCGGGAGTTCTTCTAGCCCAATCTCAAATTTGTGGTGCCTCCGCGAAGAAGATGCGCCAGATATTTCAGCGGTGCTTCGTCCCCGACCGCGCGTGCGCAGCTAGGCGAATGGGCCGGGCCAGGCGAATGGACCGGGTTAGGCGAGCAAACACGGCCAGACGAGCGGACAGGGCCAGACGAGCGGGCACAGTCAGACGAGCGGACACGGTCAGAACGGTGGGGGATCGGCCTCGAGGTCGTGGTCCCAGTTGACCTTCGTGGGGACATAGCGGTGGTCCCACGGGTCGTTCGCCCCGGAGACTTTGGATTTCGTCGTGCGCTTGGGCCGTGAGGCGACGGCGGTGGGGTCACTGGGCTCATGGGACCCGTTGGTATCACTGGGTCCGTTGGGGGCACTAGGTTTGTTGGGGTCGAAGTCGACATCCTCGTCGTCGATTCCTGAAAGACGGCGGCATTTGATGATTCGGGCATACCGGGCATTCCCGGTCAGCTGCTTCCTCGCCGCAGGGTCGGAACCGGCGGGGAGGCAAGGTTGGAAGACAGCACTCTCCCAGTTGAGGCAACGTTCGAGCATCAGCCGCCGCCGTGCAGCCTGACCGTTTTTGTAGGCCCGTGTCAGACGTTGCTGCCGTGCCTCTCGCTCCTCTTTGAGACGCTTCGCCTCGTCGCGCTGGCGAATCGTCGACTCTCCGGGCATGAGTTCGAGCACCTGTGGTGCTGGCGGAACCATGCTCTTGGGCAGACTCCACCGCCTGAGGCGGACCTGTGCCAAGGCTTCGAGTTCGAGAGCTTGGGCAATGTTGATCGGCTGGTCGGGAGCTGTCACCTTGGCCGAGACTCCGTGCCGGAACTTGTAGTCGACCTCTCCGGATTTGGGCATAGTCACGCCGTAGCGACCGGCGGTCTTCAACGCATGGTGCTTCTTGCACAGAGGATGAAGGTTGCCGAACCGAGTGAGCCCTCCCCTGCTGGGATTGAGGTGGAAGAACGGGATGACGTGGTCGATCTCCGCCTTCTCGGCCCGGCGCGAGCAACCAGGGACGGTGCAGACCGTCCATTGTTCGACCAGCGTCCTGCGCAGGTCGTTGGGAACCTGGTAGCTCGTCGCCTTTGCATCGAGCGGGGTGCCGGTGGCGGGGTCAGTGAGGATCCGTTGGATGGACTTCGACCGTCCAGCGATCATGCGTGCCACCTCGGCGGGCATGGGTGAGCCATCAGCGAAGGTGCCGGGCAGCTCTGAGTCTCCGGTCAGTGAGAGGAACGGTACGGTCGCGACCGTGGCGGCCTGACTGGCCAGCCACTGTTGGTTGGTGGGCATGCGCACCTTCACCCAGTACTCGGCCGGGCCGAGCTCGTCGACGCTGTCGCTGTCGCCGTTGCCGCCGCGGGTGGGGCTGGCGACGCTGTCGCTGTCGCCGCTGCCGCTTCCGCTGCTGTTTCGCGTGGGTGCGGCGGCGCGGAAAGCGGATCCGGTGGCACGGTCGGACGGGGAAGCATCGTCGTCCGCAACCTCATCGGCTACGGTCTTGGCGAAGTCGGCGAGGCCGTCCTCGGTGTCGATGCCGGGAATCATCTCGCCATCGGCGTCGAGCAGAGAAGCTTCTTTGGTCACCTGAAAACCGGTGACCGGGTCGATGGACACGACCTTGACGCTCAGCTCAGGTACGGGGCGGACGAACAGGTCGTACTGGAGCTGGTCGATGGACCGCTCATCGCTGATCGCCATGCCGACGGGCAGATTGAGAGCTGACCTGTTCTTCCCGTGGATGGTCAGCGCCATGGCCTGGATGCGGTTGTAGCAGGCGAAGATCTCAGCCGAAGGGCCGTTGACGGTGAGGCAGGCCGAGCCGTCTTTGAACCCCTCGACGTCGACGCGGCGTCGCTTCGCCGCAATCTCGGTCATGGCGACGGGAGGAACGAGCAGGCTGATCATCTTCGCCAGCGCCCGGCGGAGGGTCTCGCAGGTGATGTCCGCGCGCTTTGTGGCGAGGTACTCGTCGAGCTTGGGAAGGAATTCGAAGGAGACCGTCACGCACAGCTGGGTGACCACCTCGACGTGTGCTTGGGTGAATTCGCCTTTGCGGACGCGGTCAGCGAATCGGGGAAGACCGTAGAAGATCGTCATCGCACCCGACAGCTGACGGTACGTGCGCGCACTGTTCGTACCGAGGACCGTCGAGATCTCGACGAGGTCCTCCGACAGCACGTTGTCGTAGACCCACTGCGCGAACCACGCCTTAGGGTCGAACTCGGGGAAGTCGGGCAGCTCCTCCTCTGCGGCCTTCTCGGCTGCTTTCCGCTGGGCGCGGGCGAACTCGGCGTCATAGAGGTCGACTTCAGCCTTGGTGCAGGCGGCTGTTTTCCTGCGAGCGTCCCGTTGACGGCGACCCGCCACATCGCCTTCGGTCTGCGTCTCATGACGGCGACGTTCCAAGGTTCCGGCGATCGTTGCGCATCGGAACGGCTCCGAACCTTCGGGCACGGCGAACTCCGAGTTGAGAAGGACCTGCTCGAGCACCGTTGCCGAAGCCGATTCGAGGACTTCGAAACGGGCGCGATCGGAGGCCGCGGCCGCCTCGGCGAAGTGGGACATGTTCGATTCGAGCCGGATGGCATAACGCGGCGAGCAGCCGGATGCCGCTGCCTCGTCAGTGCTCGACGGAGCCGAGCCTGTGGTGCCCTTCATTGCGATTTCACCTGCCTCAGACCTCATTGTCGGAGAAGTGGAGCTGAATTGAAAAGCTGTTATTACTATGGTAAACGATCAAACAATGGTACACAATAGAAAAGTGAGAAATTGTTCGAATGTTTCTCGATTCCCAATGGCCAGTGATTCCGTTGTCCGATCATTTTCGCATCCGGCACTGACATGACATTGAAGCTGTGATCGACGCAGCCGCAGTCTCTGCCCGCCGTGCGCCCGGCCTGCTCGGCACCGCCGCCATCGCCCCCGGACCTCGGCCTAAAGGTCTAGAGAACATGCCACCGAAAAGGAGGGCAACCTCGGCGAGGGGAGGGATTTCAGGTGAAATGGGTCACCTCATCGGTTATGCTGATCGGGTTGCCGGATGCGACCCATGAGGTCGACACTCGCCCCCATGCGAGCCGTATCCGCACAGCGCGCACCTGCGGCGCCCTTCACCTAGGGTCTGCACCACAGGACGCGCCGACGTCACCGCACCATCCTTCACTGGTGACCAGTTCTTCGTCCGACCGCCTCGGCGAGCCCACTTCCGGCTCATCCGAACTCACCGTGGCTCAAGCGAGCCCGCACGGATTCATGTGAACTCATCCGAGTTCCGCCGACGCTGCGCCGCCACTGCCCGCGGTCAGACGATCACTGCCGGCAACGACGAATACGCCCTGTCGCCGCATCAACCACGAGGATCAATCATGACGACCACCGCCGAAAACTCCACCGCTTCGGGCCAGAACGCGCCGACTCCCATCACCGATCAGGAGATCTTCGCCGCGCACGAAGGCGGCAAGCTGTCCGCCGAGCTGACCAGCCCGCTGCAGACCCAGCGCGATCTCTCGATCGCCTACACGCCGGGCGTGGCCAAGGTCTGCACCGCGATCAAGGACGAGCCGCAGCTCGCGCGCACCCACACCTGGACGGGCCGCCTCGTCGCGGTCATCTCCGACGGATCGGCCGTGCTCGGGCTCGGTGACATCGGTCCGGCCGCCTCGCTGCCGGTGATGGAGGGCAAGTGCGCCCTGTTCAAGAGCTTCTCCGGCCTCAACGCGATCCCGATCGTGCTCGACACCAACGACACCGACGAGATCGTCGAAACCATCATCCGCATGGCTCCGACCTTCGGTGCGATCAACCTCGAGGACATCTCGGCCCCGCGCTGCTTCGAGATCGAGGACCGGGTCAAGGAGGCCCTCGACATCCCCGTCATGCACGATGACCAACACGGCACCGCCGTCGTTGTCCTCGCCGCGCTGACGAACGCGTTGCGGGTGGTGGAGAAGTCCTTCGACTCCGTCCGCGTCGTCGTCTCCGGTGCCGGTGCTGCCGGCGTGGCCGTGGCAAAGATCCTCGCCGACGCCGGGGTGAAGGACATCGTCGTTCTCGACTCGAAGGGCATCGTCGAAGCCGGCCGGTCCGACCTGTCCGAGACCAAGCAGGCGATCGCCGGGTCGACGAATCCGCGCGGGATCTCCGGCGGGATCGGCGAAGCCCTCGACGGTGCCGACGCCTTCATCGGAGTCTCCGGCGGCACCATCGCCGAGGCGCACCTGGAGAACATGGCCGACGACGCAGTCATCTTCGCGCTGTCGAACCCGAACCCCGAGGTGGTCCCAGACATCGCCGCCAAGTACGCCACCGTGGTGGCCACCGGACGCAGCGACTTCCCGAACCAGATCAACAACGTCCTCGCGTTTCCCGGGATCTTCCGCGGCGCGCTCGACGCCGATGCCGACGAGATCACCGATGACATGAAGCTCGTCGCCGCTCGTGCGATCGCCGATCTCGTCGGTGATGACCTGGCACCCGGTTATATCGTGCCCGGTGCACTCGATTCCCGTGTCGCTCCGGCCGTCGCCGAGGCGGTCGAGAAGTCCGCGCTCGAAGCCATGGCCACCCGCTGACGTCTGGTGGTTCAACTCTGCCTGTGCGGGTTGGTGACGGGTTTTTAGAGGGGCCTGACGCCAGCCCGCACTATTTCGCGTAGATTCCTTAGTTTGCGGGAACATGAATGAAGGGAGTTCCGTGATTCTGCCAGTAGTTGTGGGTGCCAGTGCGGCAGTAGCGCTCAAGGTCGTGTTCCTGGTAGCCAGGATGTCCTGGCCAGACAACTACTTCGACAGCTCTGATAGAGCGAAGCATTGGGTGGTCGAAGCTCCTCTAAAAGTTCTTGTGTGGCGCCTGGTGCCTTTTGGTCTTGCCGCCGTATTCCTAGTTGCAGTGGCCCACGAACTAGAGACTGACGTCAGCCTTGCGCTGTGGGTGTTTTACTTTGGCCACATCGCAACCACGAATTTTCTTTCACTGTTTTCGGCATACTCCAGACATTCAGGGTTTGTTGTCCAGGGTGTTTATTTGCTTGGAATATCCATCTCCTTGGCTGTAGTCGTGGGGGCTCTGGACTGGGGGCGTCCGAATCTTGACAGTGTTGTCCCAGAGGCGAAATCGCTGGTACAAGGGTTTTGGACGGCTGTATGTGTCGCCATTCTGTTTGCTGTGTTCAAGGCTATAACTCTGAGCCGTGGTACTGGTGGCGGGCGTGCCGGTTCGTTGAGTCAGCTCAAAATTGACGATTATTATATTGGGTATTTAGCAAAATGTGCTTTCGAAAATAAGGCAGATTTGCCGTTGCTTCTTGCTATGGTTGCGCATGAGTCGAGTAATCGCCCAAAATTTCTTCGACAAATTGAATTATTTCTGTTCAAGTATTCGTTTCCTGTTTTGGTCCCGCGGACACTGGGCATTGCGCAGCAGTCGATTGAAAGAGCGGGATCTTGGCGAAATCGTTGGCGAATTCGATTGAACGAAGTTGATCGCAAGTCTCTGGAGCGAGTCAGTAGACAATATTCGGGAGTTGTTATTCCGGATGGTGAAGTGAAATTTGGAGTCTACCAAGTGAAGGCCCTCGCGAATGCTCATAACGAAGGCTCGTCAAACATCTCTGCTGTCGCGAAAATTTATGAAGACTTCTTCCTCGGCGAAAACGCCGTGATGGCGGCCATTCAAACGACTTTCGAAGATGACGTGCATGGCGTAATTGCCGAGGGGCGTAACTTTCGTGGTGATCTAGAACCAGCGGCGTCTGTTGAAGTGAATGCTCCTTGGGCGGTACGTTATGGTGACAATTGCTACGTCCAGTTCAAAGTTTCGCGTTTTGATGTGGCGGCTGTGGTCGTTAGTTCAATTTCAAGCATTAGTTCGCGACCAAGTCCTATCGCCCATACATTTGGCGCAGGTAGCCGAGAATTCGAGAATGGCCTGTTTGAAATTCCAGCCGTTGGAATGGGAATGAAATTGAGCGTCGTTGACTACGAAAACCAGCGGCGGTGGGTCGCGGCCCTGTCGTTTGATGCCGATCGAGACTATGTCACTGTCTACGAATAATGGGCCGCTGATTGCGCTCAAGTCCTTGTCTTGAAGGTTTCCCCGACCTGGGGCGGGCGCGTGCCGCGTTGGCGGTGTCAAAACGCCGGAAGCCAGAATGTTGGACTGGGTGCGGAACGCTTTTAAATCTGTTGTTGGGCGTGTGGTCGGACAAAGTGGTGCGCCGGTTAAGGGGCTCTTCGTAATCGAGAGTGTGGGTCAGGGATTTTCAGACACGGCGAGTCGCTGCTCAGATAGGCGTCGAGGTCTTCCGATGATGGAAGTTCTCACACCGTCCATCCGAAAGACCTCGACGTGGCCAAGCCTACTTTCTCGACGCCTGACCTCACGACCTTCTGCAGACTCAATGACCTCGATCTGACCTGCACCGGCCAACACATCACCGGGCACAAAGCCATTCTGGAATGCCGTCCAAACACTGCTGATGACTGGTGCCGACGATGTGGTGGTCACGGGATCGTTCGCGATACCGTCGTCCGCCAGCTGGCCCACGAACCTTTCGGCCACCGACCAACCACGC
>NZ_RHFH01000017.1 GCF_004745075.1 Brevibacterium sp. S111 | reverse complement strand
GCGCGCTGATGGTACTGCAACTTGGTGGTTGTGGGAGAGTAAGTGACTGCCGCAATATTTTTTGGTGGGGGTGGCCTCGTCTGATTCCTGTTTGTGTGGGGGTTGGGCGGGGCCTTCCTCGTATTCATGGTGCGTTGTTGCTGCTGACCACAACCGTGTTTCTTGGTGGTTTGTGGGCAGTGTGGCGTGGTGGTGTTTAGTCGATTCCGAGGAACCGACGGACCGCCGTCCTTTTGTATTTGTCTTTCGTAATTGAACTCCTAAGGGCATCGAGATGGCGTTCGATCGGATCAGAGGAATCGTCCTTTCGGCGCATTCTCACACTGATATGAGGCCGTCGAGTTCTATATCTCAATCGACGTTGCCAGACAGTCGTGTCCATAATCCGGGCGGTCGGAGTCATGTTATGAGTGTCACGGTATGTTTGGGCGTATGAGCCTACATCCATCACTGCAGCCAATCTTGGACACGGTACTCCAACGTAATCCTGGAGAGTCGGAGTTCCACCAAGCGGTACAGGAAGTCCTCTATTCCCTGGGCCCCGTCGTGGATAAGCATCCCGAGTACCTGGAGCTTTCCGCACTCGAACGTCTGTGCGAACCCGAACGTCAGATCATCTTCCGGGTTCCATGGATCGACGACGCCGGCGATGTTCAGATCAACCGTGCCTTCCGCGTGCAGTTCAACTCGGCTCTCGGACCCTACAAGGGCGGTCTGCGATTCCACCCCTCGGTCAACCTCGGTATCGTCAAGTTCCTCGGTTTCGAACAGATCTTCAAAAACGCGATCACCGGGCTGCCCATCGGCGGCGGCAAGGGCGGAGCAGACTTCGACCCCAAGGGCCGCAGCGACCAGGAAGTGATGCGCTTCTGCCAGTCGCTGATGACCGAGCTCTCACGCCACATCGGCGAATACCGCGATGTTCCCGCCGGTGACATCGGCGTCGGCGGCCGTGAGATCGGCTATCTGTTCGGACAGTACAAGCGTATGACGAACTCCTACGAAGCCGGTGTCCTCACCGGTAAGGGTCTGTCCTACGGAGGGTCCATGGTCCGCACGGAAGCCACCGGCTTCGGTGTCGTCTACTTCCTCAAGGACATGCTCGCCGCGGCGAAGAAGAACATCGACGGACGTACGGTTTCGATTTCCGGGTCGGGCAACGTCGCTGTGTTCGCCGCTGAGAAGGTCACCGCATTCGGCGGCACCGTCATCACGATGTCCGACTCATCCGGCTTCATCCACGACCCGGACGGAATCGACACCGAACTCGTCAAGCGCATCAAGTTCGAAGAGCGCGGTCGGATCTCCGACTACGTTGTGGAGCACGGCGGACGTTCCTCTTACCATGAAGGTGGAAACGTCTGGGATGTTGAGGTCGATGTGGCACTGCCCTGTGCGACGCAGAACGAGCTCGACGCGGATTCGGCCTCGACCTTGGTCAAGAACGGTCTCATCGCCCTCGCCGAGGGGGCGAACATGCCGTGCACCCCGGAGGCCGTGAAGATCTTCTCCGAAGCCGGAGTGCTCTTCGCTCCCGGCAAGGCCGCCAACGCCGGAGGCGTGGGAACCAGCGCCCTCGAGATGCAGCAGAACGCCAGCCGCGACTCGTGGGACTTCGACTTCACCGAGGCGCGGCTCGCCGAGATCATGGGCGATGTCCATGACAGCTGCGCGGCCGCGGCCGATGAGTTCGGTCAGCCCGGAGACTACGTCTCCGGCGCCAACATCGCCGGTTTCATCCGCGTCTCCGAAGCCATGCTCGCCCAAGGGGTCGTCTGACCTCCTCCCCTGCCGACCGCTCAGCCCACGGCTGAGCGGCAGCAACCGGGCAGCCACGGCCGAGCCGATGGCAGCTGGGGGACAGGCGACAGCCTGAGGCGCGCCATCGGGTGCCACAACTGGACGGCCCTGCCCACCGCCGACTTCCTTCGCTGCGAAGAGTGTCGGCCGTGGGCAGGGCCTCGTTCGTGTGCTGGGCGCAGCCGAGTCTCAGCGCTGTCCGATGGTGCCGTATCCCTTGCGCCAGCGCAGCAGAGGACGATTCGTTCCGGCATTCGTCCCCGCGCCCAAAGCAACAACCCGACCGACGACGATATTGTGCGTGGCGACGTCGAGCACCTCGGTGAGTTCGAGCTCGAACCATGCGAGAGCCTCGGTGAGCACCGGCTGACCCGCCTGTGGGGCGGGGAAGGTGTCCACCCCCTTGAGGGACCCGTAGAGCGGTTGGCCCGACGCTCCGAGGCGTTCGGAGATATCCCGCTGATCCGAATTCAGCAGCGAGATCGCGAAATGCGAACTCGTCTCCAAGGTCTCCATCATCCTTGAACCGGAATAGATGCTCACCGCCATGGTCGGCGGATCGTAGGACACGTCGAGAAACGAATCGACGGTGATGGCGTGAAGAGCGCTGCCACGGGTGGCAGACACGATGGCGACTGCCGCGGCGATGTCATCGCTGAGCTCGCGGTAGCGTTCTGTGAGGGATTCGTCGTAGGCCTGGTCCATGACTCTCATTCTAGGGAACTACAATGGAGCCATGACCATTCCAGCTTCAGGCGGTTCAGCAACGATCGAGCGCGAGCAGACCGAGCAGCTTGCCGAGCCCGGAGATCACGAGCGCTTCAGCCACTACGCGCCCAAGGACAAGATCATGGAGTCCATGGTGACTGGGACTCCGCTGATCGCCTTGTGCGGAAAGGTGTGGGTTCCCACTCGCGATCCCGAGCGGTTCCCGATCTGCCCCAAGTGCAAAGAGATCTACGAAACGATGTCCGAAGGACCGCAGGAGTAGATGTCCGCGGAACAGCTCCCTGGAGCTCCAGGGACCTCCGCGGCAGAACAGCTTCCACCGGCTTTCCCCGAACGTGCGGCATGGGGAACAGCCGGAAAGTTGCGTGCCTGGCAGGCGGAGGCTCTCGAGCTCTACTTCAAGACCGAACCCAAGGACTTCCTCGCTGTCGCGACCCCCGGGGCCGGTAAGACGACCTTCGCTCTGCGTTTGGCCGCCGAACTCCTGGCCCGACGGGTCGTCAACCGCGTGACCGTGGTCGCACCCACCGAGCACCTCAAGGTGCAGTGGGCCGATTCCGCAGCCCGTGTGGGGATCAAGCTCGACCCCCACTTCAAGAACTCTCAGGGCAAGCACGCACCCGGCTACCACGGTGTCGCACTGACCTATGCGCAGGTCGCCGCGAAACCGGTCCTCCATCACAACCGCACAGCGGCCGGCCGCACCCTCGTCATCCTCGACGAGGTCCACCACGGCGGAGACGCGCTGTCGTGGGGTGATGCCGTGCGCGAGGCGTTCGGTCCTGCCGTGCGCAGGCTGTCTCTGACCGGAACCCCTTTCCGTTCGGACACCTCACCGATTCCGTTCGTCACGTACGCGCCCGACGAGAACGGCATCCGCACCTCGGTGGCGGACTACTCCTACGGCTACGGCCGGGCACTGAAGGACTCGGTCGTCCGTCCCGTACTGTTCCTCGCCTACGCCGGCGCCATGACCTGGCGGACCAAGGCCGGCGACGAGATGTCGCACGTCCTCGGTGAGGAGACGACCAAGGACATCAACTCCCAGGCCTGGCGCACCGCGTTGGACCCGAAGGGCGACTGGATCCCGGCCGTGCTCAAGGCGGCCGACATCCGGCTGACCGAGGTCCGCCGCACCGTCCACGACGCCGGCGGACTCGTCATCGCCACCGATCAGGACGCAGCCCGCGCCTACGCCAAACGCCTCCATGAGATCACGGGAGAGAAACCGACCGTGGTCCTCTCCGACGAAGTCGGAGCCTCAGAACGGATCGAACAGTTCCAGAACTCCACCGACCGGTGGATGGTCGCCGTGCGCATGGTCTCCGAGGGTGTCGACGTTCCACGTCTGTGCGTCGGCGTCTATGCGACCTCCTCGTCGACTCCGCTGTTCTTCGCCCAGGCGATCGGCCGTTTCGTCCGCGCCCGCAAACGTGGCGAGACCGCCTCGGTGTTCTTACCGTCCGTGCCGGTGCTGCTGGCCCTGGCGAACTCGATGGAAGCCGAACGCGATCACGCTCTCGACCGGCCGAAGACCGAGGACGAGAATGATGTCGTCGTCTTCGACGACCAGGCCATGGAGCAGGCGAACCGGAATGAGGGCGCCTCCTCCGACCAGCTCGGCTCGTTCGAAGCCCTCGGCGCGGAAGCCCTGTTCGACCGAGTGCTCTTCGACGGCGGCGAATTCGGCACCGGCGGTGCCATCGGCTCCGAAGACGAACTCGATTTCATCGGGATCCCCGGCCTGCTCGAACCCGACCAGGTCCACGAACTGCTGCGAACCCAACAGGCACGTCAGGCCAAACGCAAGACGGCCACGGGCCCTCCGGCACCGGAAGTCGAGACCAGCGAACTCGAACACCGAGCGATGAAGGAAGAGCGCAACCAGCTGCAGAGCCTCGTGGGCGCCTGGTCCAGGCGCACCGGCACACCGCACCAGAACGTGCACGTCGAACTGCGCAAAGCGTGCGGGGGACCGGCGGTCGCTCAGGCCACGCGTGAGCAGATCCAAGCCCGGATCAAGAAGCTCCAGGGCTGGTTCATCGGCAAGAAGTGACGCCGCCGGGCCGGACCCCGAAGCCGACGGAGGAGGGCGGTGCGGCCGCCGAGGCGGTCCGGCCGCAGGAGATCAGGCGGAATAGAAGACTGTGGGAATGGCGGGCTCGCCGTCCTGCAGTCGACGCGCCGAACGCGGCAGCTCCGCCAAAGACTCATCGTGGCGGGCACAGGCCTTCTTCACACCCGCGGCTCCGGTGAAGGACTCATCGACCTCACCGTCGCGTACGAGATCGACGCTGAGACGACGACCCTCACCGAGATCATCGGGCAGGGCCGGAATGCCGACGGCTTCCTCGACCGCAATCGCGCCGTCGATGAGGCGCAGCGCCTCCTTGTGCCCGCCGCGAGAGGGCTTGCCCGATGAGTGCTTCGCCACCGAGGTCCACTCACCGGCTTCATCGGCGCGGGCGACGAGCTTGTACACCAGTCCCGCTGCCGGAGCGCCGGAACCGGTGACGACGCGGGTGCCGACACCATAGGAGTCGACCGGGGACGCGGCCAGCGCGGCGATCGCATACTCGTCAAGATCGCTGGTGACGGTGATCGTCGTGTCATGAGCGCCGAGGCGGTCAAGACCCTCGCGCACCTCGCCGGCCTGCTCGATGAGGTCACCCGAGTCGATCCGCACCCCGCCGAGCCCGGTACCGGCGAGTTCGACCGCGGTCGCCAGGGCCTCTTCGACGTCGTAGGTGTCGAGCAGCAGAGTCGTATCGGTGCCCAAAGACTTCAGCTGCGCGGCGAAGGCCTCACGTTCGGAATCGTGGAGCAGAGTGAAGGAATGGGCCGAGGTGCCGATTGTCCGCAGACCATAGGTCAGTCCAGCGGCGAGATTCGACGTCGATGCGAATCCGCCGATCACCGCGGCCCGCGCCGCCGCCACAGCGGCGTGTTCGTTCGTGCGTCGTCCGCCCATCTCAGCGCAGGGGCGGTCGCCAGCCGCCTGCGCCATCCGAGACGCCGCCGACGCGACCGCACAGTCGTAGTTCATCGCGGAGAGGATGAGCGTCTCGAGGATGACCCCCTCGGCGAAGGTCGATTCGATCGTCAGCAGAGGGGAGCCGGGGAAGTAGATCTCGCCTTCGGCATAGCCGCGGATATTGCCGGTGAACCGGTAGTTCGCCAACCAGTCGATCGTGCGGGCGTCGACGATGTCCTCGCGGCTGAGGAAAGACAGCTCCGCATCATCGAAGCGGAAGTCGCGGATCATCTCGAGGATCCGACCGGTGCCGGCGACGACACCGTAGCGGCGGCCAGCGGGAAGGCTGCGGCCGAACACCTCGAAGAGACTCTTGCGATGGGCGGCGCCGGATTCCAAGGCAGCCTGCACCATCGTCAATTCGTACTGATCCGTGAAGAACGCCGTCGAATCGGTCCGTGTGAGATCACTCATAGGCGCGATCTTACGTCACGACAGCGTCAGTGTTCTGCCGTAAGCTGGAAACGTGAGCAACCCAACGACACCAGTTCTCGAGCCGGAGGTCGACGTTCGACCGGCCGAGGACCTGGCTAAGCCCTGGCGAACCGTGGTCTTCAACGACCCGGTCAATCTCATGAGCTATGTCAGCTACGTGTTCCAGACCTACTTCGGATATTCCGAGGACAAAGCCGACGCACTCATGCTCGAAGTCCACGAGAACGGGCGCTCCGTCGTCGCCACCGGAGGCCGCGAAGCCATGGAGAGAGACACCCAAGCGATGCACGAATACGGTCTGTGGGCCGCGTGCCAACCCGATTCAGGATCCGACTGACCTATGGCAGCCATCGACGCACGGGGGGATGATGTCGTCCTCCGCCTCGAAGACAACGAGCGCTCGCTCATGCTCACGGTCTTCACCGACCTCGCCGCCCTGCTCTCCGAAGACGATGGGTCCGAGGACGGCTCCCGACCGGATTCGGAGAACTGGGATGCCCGCCTCGGGCTCGTCGGCCGTCCCCGCCCCGAGGATCCGGCGCTGCTGCGGCTGCTGCCGGATGTCGACCCGGAAGACGAAGAGCGGTCGACGGAATTCCGGCGGCTGACCGAATTCGACCTCAAACAGGCCAAGGCACACAATGTGCGCATCGTGCTGCTGGGCCTGAGCAAGGGCAACGACATCACCCTGACCCACGACGAGACCCTGGCGTGGATGAAGGGCCTGAACGATCTGCGGCTCGTGCTCGCCGTCCGGCTCGGCATCGACACCGAGGACGCGCAGGATGAGAAGTACGCGCGCCGTGAGGAGCTCTCCGAGTCCGAAGACCTCACGCTGACCCTGTACGACTTCCTGACCTGGATTCAGGACCGACTGACAACGACCTTGCTGACCCGGAAGCAGGGGGATGACGAGACATGAGACTCACCGCCATCGGCACCGCCGGCTCTTTTCCCGGACGCGGTGCTCTCGCCAGCTGCTACCTCATCGAAACGGAAGAGGACACGCCGACTCGCATCATCCTCGACCTCGGGTCCGGGGCGCTGAGCCCCCTGCAGCAGACCGTAGACACCGACCGGCTCTCCGGCATCGTCCTCAGCCACCTGCACCCGGACCACTGCATGGACATGACCGGGCTCTACGTCAAACACTGCTTCGATCCGAAGTTCTTCAACGGCGACATCTCCGACACCGGCACGATCCGCACCCGCACCCCCGTCTTCGCCCCCGCCGGCGCGAAGGAGCGACTGATGAGGGCGTATTACACGGATCCCGGAAAGTCCCCGGTCGCCAACGGGGGAGACGACTCGGACTTCGACCATGCCTTCGAATTCTCCGACCTCGACCACGGCACTCGGAATCAGATCGGGTCGCTGACCGTCGAGTCCTTCCTCGTCGACCACCCGGTCGAGGCCTACGCGCTGCGCATCACCGACGCGAAAGGCAGCGTCATCACCTACTCCGGTGACAGCGACGAATGCGACAACCTCGTCGCCGCGGCGAAGGATGCCGACCTCTTCCTCTGCGAAGCGGCTTTCCAGGAAGACCGCGACACCGCTCGCGGGATCCACCTCACCGGCAAACGCGCCGGACGCGTGGCACAGAACGCCGAGGTGTCCGCGCTCGTGCTCACCCACATTCCGATCTGGACCGACTGCTCCATCGTCCGCGGTGAGGCAGCCGGTGAATACCGCGGTCCCATCGAGCTGGCGAAACCCGGAGCCACCTGGACCGTGTGAGCCGGAGCCGCAGGGGCGAAGGCACATCAGACCAACCCGCAACCGAAACATGAAAGAGGCACACCGTGCGAGCAGACGGCCGTCAGGCAGACGAACTCCGTGAAGTCCGGATCACCCCCGACTGGATCAACACTGCCGAGGGTTCGGCGCTCATCGAGTTCGGCAATACCCGTGTCCTCTGCGCGGCATCTCTGACCGAAGGCGTGCCTCGCTGGCTCAAGGGCCAGGGTCGCGGCTGGGTGACCGCCGAATACGCGATGCTGCCCCGGGCCACGGACTCCAGGAACACCCGCGAATCCGTCAAGGGCAAGCTGGGCGGACGCACCCACGAGATCTCCCGCCTCATCGGCCGCAGCCTGCGCGCGGTCATCGACATGGAGAAGCTCGGCGAGAACACCCTCGTCCTCGACTGCGACGTCCTCCAAGCCGATGGGGGCACACGCACGGCTTCGATCACCGGCGCCTATGTCGCCCTGGCGAATGCCATCGACAAGGGCCGCTCGACCGGTCTCATCCCCGCAGCCCACAATCCGCTCATCGACTCCATCGCCGCCATCAGCGTCGGCATCATCGACGGTGAGCCTCTGCTCGACCTGCCCTATGTCGAGGATTCCCGAGCCGAAACCGATATGAACGTGGTGATGACCGGTTCGGGCAAGTTCGTCGAGGTCCAAGGCACCGCTGAGGGCGCACCCTTCGATCGCGACGAGCTCGGCAAACTCCTCGACCTGGCCGCGCACGGCTGCAGCGAACTCACTCGCCTCCAGTCCGAAGTGCTGACGCGATGACGACGTTCGTCCTCGCCACCCACAATGAGGGCAAGAAGCGGGAGCTGCTGGCCATCCTCGGCCCTGTCCTCGGCGCCGACACCCAGGTGCTCACCGCCGCCGAGGCGGGCCTGGCCGATGTCGCCGAAACCGGGGTGACATTCACCGACAATGCCCTCATCAAGGCTCGCGCCGCCGCTGCGGCGACCGGTCGCACCGCGATCGCCGATGACTCGGGCATCAGCGTCGACGTGCTCGGCGGGGCGCCGGGGATCTTCTCCGCCCGCTGGTCGGGACGCCACGGCGACGACAGAGCCAACCTCGAGCTCCTGCTCGCGCAGCTGAGCGACATCGCCGCCGAACACCGGGGTGCGCAGTTTCGCTGCGCAGCGGCCGCGGTGACCGCCGACGGTCGCGAATTCACCACCGAAGGCGTCATGCCCGGGCGCCTGGCTACGGAGCCGATGGGGGAGAACGGCTTCGGCTACGATCCGATCTTCGTCCCCGACGGGTCGACGCTGAGCACCGCGCAGATGAGCTCCGAGGAGAAGAACTCGCGGTCACATCGCCGCATCGCCTTCGATGCTCTCGCCGAGGTCCTCGCCGCCGAAACGAATCTCTGAAGTCTCACGTCACCTGCTCGGGTTCGGGAGTTCGACCGGACGCTGCGCATCGCCCCGTCCGTGAGGCCCGAAGAACCGGTTCGCATGCTCTCGTCCGGTGAGTCCGACAGGCCAGCTCACCTGATCCAACATGTGAACCTGAGCGCTTCGACTAGTGAGAATTTCGGATACACTGACGGTGCTTGAGTGTTGGCGAACGACCCTCTCTGCGGTCGGCGAAATCGAGGAGAACAATGAAGACTCCGCGCATCATGAAGTGGGTGGCGGCAGCGGCGGCCGCAAGCATGCTGCTGACCGGCTGTTCGGCGGGAGCTTCGGACTCCGGCGACGACGGGGAGAAGAAGGATTCGATGAGCATCGCCTTCACCGCCGAACCGGTCAACCTCGACTTCACCTCCACTTCGGGAGTCGCCATCCCCGAGGCACTGATGGAGAACGTCTACGAATCCCTCGTCCGCCTCGACGAAGAGGGCGAGATCCAACCGGCACTGGCGAAGGACTGGAGTCTCTCCGACGACCGCAAGACCTACACCTTCGAACTGCAGGAAGGCGTGAAGTTCTCCAACGGCGCCGACTTGACCAGCGAAGACGTGAAATTCTCCTATGAGCGGGTGCAGAAGGACTGGAAGAACGCACTCAAGGCGAAGATGGACATCGTCAAGTCCATCGACACTCCCGACGACAACACCGTCGAGATCGAACTGAAGAAGCCCTCAAATACGTGGCTGTTCAACCTCACCAGCCTCGTCGGAGCCGTGTTCGACACCGAAGGCACTGAGGACCTGGCCAACGAAGCGATCGGCACCGGGCCCTTCGAGATCGAGAAGTTCACTCGGGGACAGTCAATCGACTTCGCCGCCCGGGATGACTATTGGGGTGAGAAGCCGGCCCTGGAGAAGGTCCAGTTCAAATACTTCAAGGACGCGGTCTCGGCGTCGAACGCACTGAAGTCCGGAGAGATCGACCTCGTCTCCAACCTGCAGGCCCCCGAACTGGCCGGAGAGTTCCAAAGCGACGACTACCAGATCGTCTCCGGCACCACGAACGGCGAAGTCGTGCTGTCGATGAACAACGCGGACGGCATCTTCAAGGACAAGAAGGCCCGTGAAGCCGTCATGTACGCCATCGACCGCAAGGCCGTCCTCGACACCGCCTGGGCCGGTTACGGTGAACTCATCGGATCCATGGTCCCGCCGACCGACCCGTACTACGAAGATCTCACCGGGGTGTGGAAGCACGACCCGCAGAAGGCCAAGCAGCTCGTCAGCGACGCCGGAATCAAGGGCGAGGAATTCTCCTTCACCGTGCCGAACCTGCCGTACGCGAAGGCGATCTCCGAAATCGTGTCCGCCCAGCTCGAAGAGGTCGGTCTCAAAGCGAACATCGAGACCCAGGAATTCCCGGCCGTGTGGTTGGACAAGACGTTCACCGAACACGACTTCGACATGTCGGTGATCAACCACGCCGAACCGCGCGATATCCTCACTGTGTTCTCCGACGACTACTACATCGGCTACGACGATGCGAAGATCGAGAAGATCGCCGAGAAGGCCGACACCGGCACGGAAGAGGAATACATCTCCGGAATGAAGGAGATCGCGAAGACGATCACCGAGGATGCCGCATCGGACTTCCTGTTCCTCTTCCCGAACCTCGTGATCGCCAAGTCCGACATCGGAGGGATCCCCGCCAACCGGGTCTCCGATGCGTTCAAGATCGCCGACCTGAGCTGGAACTGACCCACCGGTTCGATGCTCACCTATGCGATCAACCGCGCGATCCAGTTCGCGCTGTCCCTCCTCGTCGCCTCGGTGGTGGTCTTCGCCCTGATGAGCCTGCTGCCGGGCAATGCGGCACAGGTGGCATTGGGGACGAATGCCACGCCTGAGGCCGTGGCGGCTCTCGAAGCACAGTACGGCCTCGACCGTCCGCCCGTGATCCGGTACTTCGACTGGGTGGGCGGCATGCTCGGCGGGGACTTCGGCACGTCCTATGTCACCGGTGCCGAGATCACTCCGGTCATCATCGACAGCGTCCAAGTCACCGCGATCCTCGTCATCGCCGCGATCGTCCTGTCGATCCTCATCGCCGTGCCCTTGGGCACCTTCGCCGCCCTCGGACAGCGCAACTGGATCGGCGTGACGATCTCGGCCGCCAGCCAGGTCGGCATCGCGATCCCGAACTTCCTTGCCGCGATCATCCTCGTCATCGTCTTCTCACTCCGCCTCGGCTGGTTCCCCTCCCAAGGGTGGATGGCTCCGGTCGAAGGATTCGGCGGGTTCGTTCTGCGTCTCGTCCTGCCGGTGGTGTCGTTGGCTCTCGTGCAGGCGGCGATCCTCACCCGTTATGTGCGTTCAGCCGTGCTCGACGTCATGCGCGAAGACTTCATCCGCACCGCCCGGGCGAAAGGGCTGACCAAGACGAGGGCGCTGTTCGTGCACGGACTGCGCAATGCGGCGATCCCCGTCATCACCGTCGCCGGCGTCCAATTGGCCACCCTGTTGGTCGGGGCCGTGATCATCGAACAGATCTTCGTCCTGCCCGGCATCGGCTCCGAACTCGTGCGCGCCGTCGCCAACCGCGACCTCGTCGCCGTCCAGGGCATCGTCATGGTGCTCGTCCTGCTGGTGCTCATCATCAACCTCATCGTCGACATCCTCGTGCCCGTAGTCGACCCTCGGATCAGGAACGCCGCATGAGCCAGACCCCCACCGGTGCCACCGACCCCCGCGATGACGTCGCAGTCGACGCCGCGACCGCTCGTGCGAGGGGACCGGCGACCAGTTCGCGACAGTCGCTGCGTCTCAACGCTTCGATGATCATCGGCACCTGCTTCGTCACCCTCATCGTCGGTCTGGCGCTCGTGTCCTTCATCTGGACGCCCTACGCCCCGAGCGAGATCGACCCGGTCGCCCGTCTGCAGTCCGCCAGCCTCGCCCACCCGTTCGGCACGGACAAATTCGGGCGGGACACACTGACCTGGGTGATGTTCGGAGCCCGGATCACCCTCCTCGTCGGAGTCGTCGCCGTCGGCATCGCTCTGCTCATCGGCACCCCGATCGGGATCATCGCGGCCCTGTTCGCGAAACAGTCGTGGGGCATATGGATCGACGCGGTGATCATGCGCGCCAACGACATCCTGCTGGCGTTCCCAGCCCTGCTGCTGGCGATCATCTTCGCCGCCGTGTTCTCACCGGGAACGGGGCCGGCCATGATCGCCGTCGGCATCGCAGCGATCCCCGGCTTCGCCCGCGTGGCGAGATCCGGAACGCTGCAGGTGCTCGGATCCGAATACGTGCGCGCGGCGCGGGCATCGAACCGCCGGGTCTCGGCGATCGCCGTCGTCCATGTGCTGCCGAACATCGCCGGCATGGTCATCGTCCAAGCCTCCGTGGCGTTCGCGATCTCCGTCCTCGCCGAGGCGGGGCTGTCCTTCCTCGGACTCGGCACCCAGGCTCCGGTGCCCTCCTGGGGACGGATGCTCCAGGAGTCCCAGCAGTTCCTGTCCACCCACCCCGAACTCGCGTTGTGGCCGGGCATGTTCATCGCATTGGCCGTGCTCGGGTTCAACCTCCTCGGCGATGGGCTGCGTGACCGATTCGATCCGAAGATGGAGGCTCGTCGTGGCTGAGAATCTGCTCGAGGTCCGCGACCTCACCATCACCCCCTCCGGTGCCGACGCCGCCGTGCTCCACGATGTCAGTCTGAACCTGGAGCCGGGCGAGCGGGTCGGACTCATCGGGGAATCCGGTTCGGGCAAGTCCCTGACCGCCCAATCCGTGATGGGGCTGCTGCCCGAAGAGCTGCACGCCGAAGGCCGAGTGCACCTGCAGGGCCATCACGGGAACCTCCTCGAAGCGAACGAGAAGACACTGGCGAGCCTGCGCTCGGACATCGTGTCCATGGTGTTCCAGGAACCCATGAGCGCACTCAACCCGCTCATGCGCATCGGCGACCAGATCGCTGAAGTGCTGCGCATCCACGGCAAGATCCCACGAGCCCAGATCCCGGCACGGGTGAAAGAGCTGCTCGAGGATGTGCGCATGCCCGATCCGGACAGCGCCCGCTTCGCCTATCCCCACCAGATGTCCGGCGGACAGCGACAGCGAGTCATGCTCGCAATCGCGCTGGCGAACTCGCCGAAGCTGCTCATCTGCGACGAGCCGACCACGGCCCTCGACGTCACCGTGCAGCGACACATGCTCGACCTCATCGCCGAGCGGGTCTCGGCCGTGGAAGCCGGGCTCCTGTTCATCACCCACGACCTCGCCGTCGTCGCCGGTGTCTGCGACCGAGTCATCGTCATGTACCGCGGACGCATCGTCGAAACCGGCACCGTGACCGAGATCTTCACCGATCCGCAGCACGAATACACGCGCGGACTCCTGGCCTCGTCCGACCTGGAAGCCACCGATGGGAACGGACGCCTCTTCACCCTCAAGACCGCGCTCGCCTACACCGGCCCGCAGACCTCGGCGGGGGAGGACACCCCGGACCCGGTCGGCACCGAGACCGTCGAGGCAGACGACCCGGCGGGAGGGAACATCGCGGTCGACGATGTCGGTGAGGCCGCCTCGGCGAGGGACTCTGCACCGCTGATCGAGGTCGCAGACGTGACCCGAGTGTTCAAGGGACGGGGACTGTTCGGTCGGCGCCGTTCGGATGTCACCGCGCTCGACGGAATCGACTTCAGCGTTGCGGCGGGGGAGCGATTGGGCATCGTCGGCGAATCGGGATCGGGGAAGTCGACGCTGCTGGGCATCCTCTCGGGACTCGACCGGCCCACCACCGGGCACGTGCGCGTCGGCGACATCCGCGTCGAGGCGGCGAGCTCACGGTCCCTGCGCGCCCTGCGGGAGAATCTGCAGATCGTGTTCCAGGACCCCTTCGCCTCACTCGACCCGCGCATGCGCGTGGCCGACATCGTCGCCGAACCGCTCATCGCCGCAGGAGTCGAGAAGGACGAACGCATCGCGCGGGTCGAGGAGATGCTCGAGGCAGTTGACCTCGACGCGCGCTCCCTGCGCCGCTACCCGCACCAATTCTCCGGCGGGCAGCGACAGCGGATCTCGATCGCTCGAGCCCTGGTGACACGGCCGCAGATCCTCGTCGCCGACGAACCCGTCTCCGCCCTCGACGTGTCGGTGCGCGCGCAGGTGCTCAACCTGCTCACCGACCTCGTCGAGGACTATGCGCTCACCCTCCTCTTCGTCTCCCACGACCTCGGCGTCGTCCAACACCTGTGCTCGCAGATCATCGTCATGAAAGACGGCCGGATCGTCGAATCCGGTGCGACTGAGGACATCTACGCGAACCCGCGGCAGGAGTACACGCGGCGACTCATCGCGGCGACCCCGAGCCTGACGGACGCGCTCGGCGCCAGCGGCTGAACAACGCCGGAACGGCACCGACTCCGGTCGGCGGCGACGCGGCGCGGGCGTGCGCACTCGGGGCCGGAGGCACGCACTCGGGGCCGGGCAACACGGTTTTCATCATCGAGAGAAAGGGCAGGACATGGGCAACACGACGCTTGCCGATCACAGCGCATCCGACATGGTCGTCGGATTCGCCAAGGGAGACTTCGACCCGATTGAGGTGCACAGCGCGGTCGTGAACCGCATGGACGAATGCGAATCGACGATCAACGCACTCTTCCACCGCGATGACGAACGCTCTCGAACCGCGGCCGTGGCCAGCGCCGCCCGATGGCGAGAGGGCCGACCGCTGAGCGACCTCGACGGGGTGCCGGTCACGATCAAGGAGAACATCGCCCGCCGCGGCGTGCCGCTGCCCAGCGGGCACGCCTGGGTGGACATGCCGGTGTCCGACCACGATGCGCCGATCACACAGCGACTCGAAGAGGCCGGTGCCGTCATCCTCGGCTCCACGACGATGCCCGACTGGGGCATGCTGTCCTCGGGCGTCTCCTCGCTGCACGGCATCACCCGGTCACCGCTCGACCCCGCGCTCACCACCGGTGGTTCGAGCGCCGGGGCCGGAGCGGCCGCGGCCGCCGGGTACGGACCGATCCACATCGGTTCGGACATCGGCGGATCCATCCGCCTGCCGTGCACCTGGCTCGGACTGACCGGACTCAAGCCCAGCTTCGGTCGGGTCCCGCTCGACGGCCCGTACCTCGGTCGATGCGCCGGGCCCCTCACCCGATCGATGGCTGACGTCAAGGCCGCCATGGACATCATCTCCGCCCCCGATGACCGGGACTATTCGAGGCTGCCGCGCTTCGCCGCCGACGAGACGCAGGCTCTTCCCGGACACGATTCGCCGGCTTTCGATCCGCGTGGACTGCGTATCGGACTGCAGCTCGATGCCGGGTGCGGGGTCGCCCCCGACGCGCAGGTGCTGTCGACGATCACCGAGGCGGCCGAACGGTTCGCTGCCGCCGGCGCCGAGCTCGTCCCCCTCGACCCGTTCATCGACGACGATCTGCTCCATGACATGGACCTGTTCTGGAGGGTCCGGTCCTGGGGCGACCTCAAGGCCCTGCCCGTGGAGGAGCAGGAGCTCATCCTGCCCTATATCCGACAGTGGGCTCAGGGCGGGGCCGACGTCAGCGGTGTCGAGCTCATGAGCTGCTATCACAGCGTGCAGGAGATCCGCCGTCGCACAATCACCGCCACGGCCGAGTTCGACCTCATCATTTCGCCGACAGCACCGGGCGCGGCGTTCCCGGCCGAGCAGCCGATGCCCTACCCGAGAGTGCACGAGCCGATGGGACACATCGGGTTCACCATGCCCTTCAACATGTCCGAACAGCCTGCCGCGACCGTGCTGGGCGGGTTCACGGCCGATGGGCGCACCATCGGAGTGCAGATCGCCGGGAAGCGCTTCGCCGACGAATCGGTCATGGCCGCAGGTTCCTGGTTCGAAGACGTCGCCGGAGTCGAGCGCCCGACCCGGACGGCGATGGGCTGAGCGGATTCGCAACGAAGAAGGCGGGCCCGCAGTGACCGGTATCGGTCGCTGCGGGCCCGCCTTCGTGCTCTCACCGCCTCGGCGAGGTGGTCAAGCTGCGCAGGATCAGAAGTCGAAGAATTCGACCTTGAGTTTGTCTCCGTCGATCTTCACGCTTCCCGACACCGACAGTGCGTTGCCGTTGGAGAAGTATGAGGAACCGGACTTCTTGCCGTCGACGGAGAAGTTGAACTTGCCGGGCTTGTCGGTGAAGAACGAACCGGTGTTCGTATCTGCCGTACCGAAGCTGGCCTTCACCTTGGGCATGTTCTTCATGTCCCACTTCGCGGTGCCGTCCTTCGCCAGATCATCGAGCTTCTTGTCCGAACCTCCGACAGGGATCTCGGTCGGGTCGTACTTGATGAACTTGCACTTCGGCTTGATGCTCTTATTGTCGAAGCACTTCTTGAGTTCCTTTTCGACCTGCTTCTGCACTTCTTTCTCGAACGCGCCCGTCGGTGCCAGATCGAGGTTGAGAGTCGTGGGGGAGACCTGACCCTGGTTCGGCTGACCGCCCGGGGCGAAAGCCTTCGGGAAGTTCACTCCGGCGGAATCCGAGGCCTCCGAGACCCATTTGCTCTTGGGGATCTTGAAGTCGTATTTGCCGGGGTAGACGGCGAACGACGTGGTTCCCGACTTCGCCGTGTAGTCCTGACCGTTGACGGTGAGACCGTCAGCGGCGGGAACGTCGAGGGAGATGACATTGAGCTCGGGCCCGGTCAGCGTCCATTTGTCGAAGAACAGGTCCTGTTTGCCATCCTTCTTCGCTGCCAGCTCGACGTTGTACTCGCTGCCGTCGAGTTCATAGGACACGAGGACCTTGCCGCTGTCCCCATCGACCTTGGAGGACTCGACCTTGGCCTTCTCGATCTTCGCCGAGGAGGATTCGGTGAAGTTCTTCGACAGCAGGTCGAGGTTCGTCCCTTCAGGACGCGGTGACGGCGCGATCTTCTCCGCAGCCGCGAAATCGCCCTTGTTCAGCGCGGCGATGTAGTCTTCTGCCACCTTGTCGGGCCCGTACTTGTTCTTGTTGACGCTGCCGATGACGAAGATGCCGGCGAGGACGAGGATGATGACGAGGGCGACGGCACCGAGTGTGATGAAGAGCGGAAGCCTGCTCTTCTTCTTCTCGGGGCGGGAGTCGGCCCGTGTTGCGGTCGCCTGCGAACCGGCGAAGCCCGGAGCCGGCGCCGGCTGCGGGATGGCCTGGGACTGTCCGGGACCGGAACCGGTCCGCTGGCTGTCTGGTCCCGAACCGGTCTGATACGGGTTCGACGGGTACTGGCTCGGCTGGTCGGGTCTGGGCTGATTGGGTCCGGCTTGATTCTGTGCTCCGGGGTACGGGGCGCCGCCTTGATGCTGACCGCCCTGGGGCTGGCTTCCGGGGTGTTGACCAGCAGGGCCCTGCGCACTCTGATACTGAGAGTTCTGGTAGGGCACATTCGGGCCGCTCTGTGCGTTCTGTGCTCCGGGGCCCGAGTACTGAGGCGCCTGATTCGGCTGCGATGAGGCCGGGGCCACGGTGGGGCGCGTCGCGGAGCCGTCTCCGGACTGTCCCAGCGGGGGAGCCTGGTCGTCGGGAACCGCGGACCCGGAGGAATCCGAGTCTGCCGAGGCTTCCGGCGGCTTCTTCACATCGTCGGGTGCTGCCGAACCCTCGATGCCTGCGTCCGTTTGCGGTTCCGAGTTCGGCTTCGATCGGCCGGCCTCCGGAGGCTCGCTGGGTGGTGGCGGGAAATGGGGGTGATCGTTCCCGTTGCTCATCGTTGGGTTCATCCTTTGCGTGTACAAGCCTGTCCTGGCGCAATTGTACGTCCCAGAGCAGGGAATCGCGTTGTCAATACCAGGAAGCCGCCCCGCTGTCAGCGAAAATGGTCGTGATGCACACTTCTCCTCACCCCCAGCCCTATCGTCGTCCGATCCTCGCAGCTCTGCTCGAGGTCGTGAAGATCGACCTCATCATCGTGCCTGCCGGCTTCGTGGCGGCGATCGTCTTCTGGATCGTCGGACTCGGCTCGCAGCTTCCCTACTCCGCGATTCCCGAATGGGCATTCGCGCTGTGGGCGGCAGTCTCGGGCCTGAGCGTGTCGACGCTCGGTTTCGAATTCTCCATCGCTCCCAGCCTGGTCACCCTCGGACTGTGGTTCCTCGTGGCCGGTGCTGCGAAGCGGCTGGTCGAGGGTGCAGCAGCTGACACCTCGGACACCGGAGAGGACACACCCGGCCAGTGGTGGACGGTGATGGCCGCTGCTCTCGGCACCTTCGTCGTCGGCTACGCCGGGCCTCTGCTCGTGCTCGCCATCGTCGTCGGTCACGCCGGCATCACCCCGTCCGGGATCCTCCGCCTTCTCCTCTTCCTCGTCACTGCCGTGGCCTGCGGTTTCCTCAGGGTCCGCGGCATCGGCGACATCCCCGGATTGCGCACTGTCGATGACGAGACGTGGAACGTCGGGACCCGTTTGGCTCGTCGTCTGCTGTGGGGCGCGTTGGCGGCGGCTGTGCTCGTGCTCGCTGTCGGCTTCGTCGTCCGTTGGCAGGCGGTGGCCGAGTCGCTGCAGGTCTACAGCGCGCCGCTGGCCGCGGGCGTCGGACTGTTCATCGTCCAGTTCCTCTTCGCTCCGGGCATCCTCTACTCGGCCCTGTCGTGGAGCGCCGGGACGGGAGTCGTCGTCGGCGGAGCGGACGTCAGCTCCGCGTTCCGGTCGACCTCCGCGCCGGTGCCCGATGTCCCGGTGCTGCAGCTGCTCAGCGGCGAATACCCCGCGTGGACGATGGCGGCCCCGGTGATCTTGGTCCTCTTGGGGCTGCTGGGCACGATCCTGGGGCGGGTCCGGGCTCGCGAAGTCGCTGAGAGTTCATGGCCGGGCCTCGGTGTCGCCTCCGGCATTTTGTTCGTCGGTTCTGCAGTCCTCGGCGTCTTCTCGCGCGGAGCGCTGGGACCGTTCGGTCTCGCCGGCTTCGGCCCGTCGGCGCTGCTGTCGGCCGTTGCCATCACGGTGTGGATCGGAGTGGGACTGGCCGTCGGACTGCTCCTCATCCGACTGTCGAGCCTGCAGCAGGAGAACAGCGAGACCGATGGAGATGAGTTCACTTCCGATGGATCTGCGGGCGTCGACCGCGAAGACGCGCAGCAGAGCGATGTTGAGCCGGAGGCCGCGGATCTCGATGATCCAGCATCCGACGAGGATGAGCCGCGGTAAGAGTTGGACCAGCCGCGGTCAGAGGCGGCGTGGCGCGAGGCCTGATCGAACGCAACGACTGCTCGGCGGTCGCCGTCGTGCTGCCGCTCGCCGTGCCGCCGGTCGTTGTGCTGAACGGGTCAGTCTCGGCTGGGCGAGCCCGGACGGGCGAAGATCACTTGGTGCCCGGCAGGTCGAGTTCCTGCCCGGTGAGCTGCTTGAACCAGTCTCCGAGCCCGGATTGGTACTCGCTGGTGCATGAGAGCTGAGCCTGCTGCGTGATCGCATCACGCAGGCACTCCTCGTAGTTCGACTGCACCGGCCAGAGGATGATCGACGAGGCCGTCGAGAAGATGAGATAGAGGCTGAGAAGTCCGCCGAGGATGCCCAACGACATGTTCCGACGCTGCTTGGTCTTGACCACGGCGACGATGTACTTCACCGACCACACGATCGCGGCGATGGAGAAGCCGATCGCGGCAAGCTTGAACGGAAGCTGATAGGTGAACGTCAGAACGGACGCGAGGATGAGCAGGATCAGGACGAGCCCGTGTCGTGCCGGAGCAGCCTGCTTCTCCTCTTCGGGAGTCGGCGCCTTCTTCTCTTCAGTGCTGTGTGGTGACGTCACCCCGCCAGTTTGTCATAGTCGCCTGACAAATGCCTCGGCAGGATGCCTGCCGGTGATGGTGGGGCGGCGACCGAGCCCGGCCACAGACGTTAGACTGGTCGGGTGCGCATCGTTCTTCTGGCCTCAGGATCCGGTACCCTCACCCAGGCGGTCATCGACGCCTTCGCCGATGGGAAGCACGGCATCGACATCCTCGCCGTCGGTTCGGACTCGCCTACGGCCGGAGTGCTGGACCGGGCCCAGAAGCATGACATCCCCACCTTCGTCGTCCGCCCCAAGGACTTCGCCGACCGTGCCGCATGGAACGAAGAGCTGCGCGACGTCGTCGCCGAACTCGCACCCGACTGGGTCGTCTCGGCCGGGTTCATGCGCATCCTCGGCGAGAGCTTCGTCGCAGCGTTCCCGTCGCGGATCATCAATACGCACCCGGCGCTGCTGCCGTCGTTTCCCGGCGCACACGGCGTCCGCGATGCTCTCGCCCATGGAGTGAAGCTGACCGGCGGAACCATCCACCTCGTCGACGCCGGCGTCGACACCGGTCCGATCATCACCCAATACGCAGTGCCGATCGCTGATGACGACACCGAAGAGACCGTGCACGAACGCATCAAGGCCCGAGAACGCGAAGAGCTGGTGCGTCTGCTCGCGCACCTGGCCCACTCCGACCTCGTCGTCGACGGTCGGCATGTCCGCGGATATGCCGCCTCGGCGATGACCGCCAATTGACCCCAGCCGTGAGAAGAACCGACCGGCGACCGAACCTCAAGGAGGATCAGTGACAGGAACCCGCACGATCAAGAGGGCGCTCATCAGCGTCTATGACAAGACCGGGTTGCACGAGCTGGCCCGCGGACTCCACGCGGCCGGAGTCCAGATCGTGTCGACCGGCTCCACTGCCGGCAAGATCGCCGAGGCGGGAGCCGAGGTGACGAAGGTCGAAGAGCTCACAGGGTTCCCCGAATGCCTCGAGGGCCGCGTCAAGACCCTCCACCCACGTGTGCACGCCGGAATCCTCGCCGATTCCCGCAAACCTGAGCATTTCGAGCAGCTCAGCGAACTCGAGATCGAACCCTTCGACCTCGTCGTCGTCAACCTCTACCCCTTTGCCGACACGGTCGCCAGCGGCGCCGGATTCGATGACTGCATCGAACAGATCGACATCGGCGGACCGTCGATGGTGCGGGCGGCGGCGAAGAACCATCCCACCGTCGCCGTCGTCACCGACCCGGCCGATTATTCATCGGTGCTCGAAGCCGCTGCCGGAGACGGTTTCGACCTCGAGGCTCGGCGTTCCTTCGCTGCCCGCGCCTTCGCCCACACCGCCGCCTACGACTCCGCCGTGGCCTCCTGGTTCGCCTCCGAGCTCGCCGGAGACGACAAAGCCGCGTTCGCCGGACTCACCGGTGAGAAGATCGCCGACCTGCGCTACGGGGAGAATCCGCACCAGGCGGCCGCGGTCTATTCCGACGGCACTCGCGGAATCGCCGGCGCCGAACTGCTCGGTGGTAAGGCGATGTCATACAACAACTACACCGACACCGATGCCGCGATCCGTGCCGCATTCGACTTCGACCAGCCGGCCGTGGCCATCATCAAGCACGCGAATCCGTGCGGCATCGCCGTTGCCGAGACTGCCGCCGCCGCCCACAGCGCCGCCCACGAATGCGATCCGCTCTCGGCCTACGGCGGCGTGATCGCCACGAACCGGGAAGTCGATGCCGATCTGGCGGCTTCGATCAAGCCGATCTTCACCGAATGCCTGGCCGCGCCGTCCTTCAGCGCCGAGGCGCTCGAGATTCTCTCGACGAAGAAGAACCTGCGTCTGCTCGCACTTGGAGACATCGATGCTCCCACCGCAGAGATCAAACCGATCAGCGGCGGCTTCCTCGTCCAGGACCGTGACGCTTTCCAGGCCGAAGGCGATTCTTCGCAGTACTGGACTCTGGCGGCCGGACCGGCAGCCAGCCCGGAGATCCTCGCCGACCTCGAGTTCGCGTGGAAGGCCGGACGGGCCGTGAAGTCCAATGCGATCCTGCTGGCCAAGGGCGGCGCATCCGTCGGTGTGGGCATGGGGCAGGTCAACCGCGTCGACTCCGCGAAGCTGGCCGTCGAGCGCGCCGGTGCCGAACGTGCCACCGGTGCTGTCGCCTCCTCCGATGCCTTCTTCCCGTTCCCCGATGGTCTCCAGATCCTCATCGACGCCGGTGTGAGCGCCGTCGTCCAGCCCGGCGGGTCGATCCGCGACGAGGAGGTCATCGCGGCTGCGGAAGAAGCCGGCATCACCATGTACCTGACCGGGAGCCGCCATTTCTTCCACTGAGATGAAGCGTCCTCACCCCCGCCACGCACGGCGGGGGAGAGGCCCGATCGCGAAGCGGTGGATCTACTGGAAACGCCGGTACGCCCATCCCACCAGACGCGACTGGGTGCTCCTCGGGTGCCTCGTGGGCGCGATCGCCGCCGCGGCCTGTACGTTCATCGACTTCCGGGTCGGCGCCGTGGTTCTGGCGGTCGTTCCCACTGCTCTGGCCGCGCTGCGGGCGATGCCCGAGCCGTGGACCGATGTGTGGACCAACCGTTCGAAAACCGTCGACATCGCGACATGTCTCCTCTTCGCGGTGCTCCTCGTCAGTCTGGCCTTCATTGTCCCCACCTCGCGGTGACCGTGAGGGCCTCGAAGGCACGCTGAAGACCAGAAGACAAGGTTTATGTGCATTCGCTGAGAAACGGGGCTCCTCGGTGTCGTGCCGACGGAATCGGTGGCAGGGTGAAAGGCGTCAAGGGGTTCGCTGAGAACCCTTTCCGAGGAAGGGAGACAGCATGGGACTGGACGATCTGACAAACAAAGCCAAGGACGCCTTGAATAGCGATAAGGGTGAGAAGATCAGCGACCAGGGCCTGGATAAGGCTGCTGACGCCGCTAACAACGCCACCGGTGGTAAGTTCGATGACCAGATCAACAAGGGTCGCGACGGAGTCGATGGCAAGCTTGGCAACGAATGATCTTTGATCCATAGCCGCGTCCGGCATGGAAGAGCGCCGAGGAGAACTCTAGTTCTCCTCGGCGCTTTCGTCTTCTGCCCGGCTTCGCTGCGGTTTCCGCAGTCGCCCTCGACGTATTCGACCGGGGGTGAGGCCCGGCAGGCCGTCTCAGCCGAGCTTTTCGATCGGGGCGTAGCGCAGCAGCAGGCGCTTCGACCCGGCCGAACCGAAATCGACGACGGCCACGGTCTTGTCTCCGACACCGTTGACCTCGGTGACGGTGCCGAGACCGAAGGACTCGTGGGAGACCTTCTCACCGACCTCGACCGAGATGACCTCACGATTGGGACGGATTCGGTTGGGGAATCCTGCCACCGGCGACGAGGAGCTTGCGTTCGAACGGGAACGCGACGAACCTCCCGAATACCGGGTCGAGCCGAAGCTGCGGGAGCCTCCCGAATACCCGGACGGTGTCCCTCCCGAGCCGTAGCCACCTGAACCGAATCCCCCGGAGAACCCGCCCGAGAAGCTGCCCGTGTTCTCCCAGCTGATGAGGGTCTCCGGGATCTCTGCCAGGAACCGGCTCGGCGGATTGTACTGCGGCTGGCCCCACATGCTGCGGGTCTCGGCTCGGGTGACGAGCAGCCGCTGCCGGGCACGAGTGAGCCCGACATACGCCAGACGACGTTCCTCGGACAGCTCCTGCGGATTCTCGAACGACCGCGAATGAGGGAAGCCGCCGTCCTCGAGACCGGTGAGGAAGACGACGGGGAACTCCAGCCCCTTAGCCGTGTGCAGCGTCATCAGCGTGACCTGTCCCAGTTCCGCGTCGGGGATCTGATCGGTGTCGGAGGCCAGAGCGACCTGTTCGAGGAACTGGTCGATCGCGGCCGGCCCGACACCGGGCGCGGCACCCGCGGTGCCGGTCTCATCGATGGCAGCGGCCGCCTCGGCGGGGATGTCGTCTGCGGGCGCGGCCGCCTCGGTGGGGGTGTCGGTCTCTTCCGCCTCGGCGACAGCGGCAGACTCACGGGTGGCGACGAAGTCTTCGGCCACGGCGACGAGCTCGGCGAGGTTGTCGACGCGGGACTCATCCTGGGGATCCGTGCTCTTCTGCAGCGATTCGAGATAACCGGACTGTTCGAGGATCGCTTCGATGACACGCGACAGCGGCGAGGATTCGGCAGTGGAGCGGAGGTCCTGCATGAGGTCGTAGAACTTCTGCACCGAAGTCTGCGCGCGGGAACTCAGGTGGGGGATCTCAGCGAGCCGACCCAGAGCGGTGTAGAAGCTGATGTTCTCGCGGTCGGCGAAGTCCGCGATGAGACCTTCGGTGCGGTCGCCGATGGACCGTTTGGGCACGTTGAGGATGCGGCGCAGATTGACGTCGTCATCGGGGTTGGCGATCACGCGCAGGTAGGCGAGGGCGTCCTTGATCTCTTTGCGCTCGTAGAAGCGAGTGCCGCCGACGACCTTGTACGGAATGCCCGAGCGGACCAGGGCATCCTCGATCGCGCGGGACTGAGCGTTCGTGCGGTAGAACACGGCGAAGTCGCCGTAGGTGTACTTCTCTTCGTCGATGAGGTCGTCGATGCGGTCGACGATGAAGCGGGCCTCACCCTGCTCGTTCTCGGCGACCCAGCCGACGATCTGCTCGCCCGAGCCCTCCGAGGTCCACAGCTTCTTCTCTCTGCGGTCGTCGTTGTTGGCGATCACGGCGTTCGCCGCGTCGAGGATGTTCTGCGTCGACCGATAGTTCTGCTCGAGCAGAATGGTGTCCGCGGTCGGGAAGTCCTTCTCGAATTCGACGATGTTGCGGACCGTGGCGCCGCGGAAGGCATAGATCGACTGGTCGGCGTCACCGACGACGGTGAGTTCGGCCCCGGTCGCGCCACCGGCACCGTCCCCGGCCAGTGCCTTGATGAGCGCATACTGGGCCGGGTTCGTGTCCTGATATTCGTCGACGAGGATGTGGCGGAAGCGACGACGGTAGGAATCGGCCACCTCGGGGAAGGCCCCGAAGAGGTGGACGGTCTCGGCGATGAGGTCGTCGAAGTCGAAGGCATTGGCCAAGCGCAGACGAGCGGTGTATCGCCGGAAGACGTCGGCGAGCACCTCGTCGGCGGGATTGTTCGGACGGGGGATGAAATCGTCCGGAGTCTGCAGCTCGTTCTTGAGGTTCGAGATCCGATGGAGGATCGCCCGCGGTGCGTACTTCTTCGTATCGAGGCCGAGTTCCTTGAGGATCTGTGCGACGAGTCGCTGCGCGTCCTGGGCGTCATAGATGGTGAAGTTCGACTTCATGCCCAGGATCTTCGCCTCCCGGCGCAGGATCCGCACGCAGGAGGAGTGGAACGTCGAGACCCACATGGATCGGGAGGCCGGGCCGACGATGGAGGACACGCGTTCGGCCATCTCTTTGGCGGCCTTGTTCGTGAACGTGATCGCGAGGACCTCACCGGGATGTGCGCGTCCCGTGGCCAGGGCATAGGCGATGCGACGGGTGAGGACGGTGGTCTTGCCCGATCCGGCACCGGCGACGATGAGCAGCGGAGATCCGGTGTGGATCACGGCCTCGCGCTGTCGCGGATTGAGCCCGGTGAGGAGTTCGGCCGCTCGGGAGTCGGCGTCGGCGGCATGGTCGGTGTGTTCAGCTGCAGCAGTCATGTCGCCCATAACGATACCGCCCGGGTCCGACACGGGGCGATTCCCCTCCGCACCCGCAATAGCTCCTCGTCCAACGCGCACGCCGAACACACCCTCCCAGAACTACCTGACGGCGGCGCAGCAACCTCGTGTGGAAACTCGCGACGTTGCTGACAACCTGACTCGTTACCTTGCTGACAACCTCGCTCGCCAGATTGCTGACAACCTGACTCAATAGGTTGCTGGCTCTCTGGTGGCGGGGTTGTCAGTGGCATTTCGGGACGGTTCGGTCGGCTGTTGCCTCGGATGGGAAATGCTTAAGCACGTAGCCACGTTGCTTCTTCAGCCACAGATCCGTGGCGCCACGCATTCTGGCACCAATGACTCGCCACAGCGGATACCGCCTGTGCGTTTCGGCGGTGCGGATCGGTAACGGGAAGAACACCACTTCCTCGCCAGAGGTCGTGTCGAACAGGGCGTAGGAGTCGTCGGTGACGACTGATTGATAGACCCCGACCAATGATCTCGGGACTCCGAGTCCGACGGCTTGGAAATAGATCTGTGGATTGCCAGGAGAGATCACGACACGGTCTGGCACTGAATCGTCGACTGATGGGACGGGCTCGCCGGCGACACTGTCGTCATCGAGGTGTGGCTGGTTCAACTCGGCCAGAACTCGTCGCCGTTGAGCATATTGACGTGCGATCGCTTCGACCTCAGCATGCGGGATCGGTGTGCCGTCCGAAGGGGCGTGGTTTGCTGCTTCCCATGCTTTGTGGGGAGTCATGTCCCCTGGCAGTGCCTGATGGCGGCGTCGATAGTTGTAGCGGTCGCGGAAGGCCACGATCACCCTGCGTGCTTGTTCAAGACTGCGGGGATGGTTGGCGTCAAGGACCTTCAGCAGTGTCTGGTGGCCGCGTTCGTTCTTTCCCTGGGTTTGCGGGTGCCCGGGCATGCCGGAGATTCCTCGGCACCCATAGTCGGCGAGGAAAAGCTGGGTTCTCACGACCCAGCCCTGACGATTGCCATTGAAGGCGTTGCCGTTATCGGTCAGCATCTCTTGGGGCACCCCGCAGTCTGCGAAGGCATCGGAGATGGTCTTGATCGCATGGGTGCTGTTTTCCACGCCGTGGAAGGCTTGTGTGCCGACATCGAAGCGGGTGGAGTCATCGAGGAGCTGATACACCGTGATCATGGTCTTGCTGCCTGCGAGTTTGTATTCGAAAGCATCAAGTTGCCACATCTCCATGGCATTGGCTCGTACGAACCGGATCAGTGATGATCGGGGGCGTTTCTTCGGGTTCTTCTTCACACGTCCAGCGTCGGAGAGGATCCGTCCGATCGTGGCCACCGACGGGATGGGGTCGGTGAGTTGACCGGTATCGACTCCGTGGAACCAGATCGATTTCGGTCCGGCGTCCCATCCGGTGGATTCGAGTTCGGTGCGGATCTTGAGGACGAGATCGGTGGTTGTCTGGTCATAGATTCGTACGGTGTTCTTCGGCGCAGATGAGTGGGGGTGGAGGGCCAGCAGTCCTTCTGCTTTATAGCGTTTGCGGATGGCGTAGAACGAGGTTCGAGTGATGCCGTGGTGGCGGCAGAACTCGGTGATCGTCATCGAGTCAGGTGCGTTGGGGTCGAAGTCGATGATCGCGCGGCGGGTGGTCAGTGAAAGTGGTTCGGGCATGACCCGAAGTGTGCTTCATGATGTCAGCAACGTGATGAGACATAGTGTCAGCAACGTATTGAGACAGGTCGTAAGCAAGGTAGTGAGACAACACACGCAGCAACCTCGCGCGAAGTTGCTGCGCCGCCGTCAGGTAGCAAGAGGGGTGGGTCAGTGGATGAAGACTGCCACGATGACGTTGATGATCGCGAATGCGAACGTCAGATGCGCCATCGTCGCCGAGGGGTTCTTCACCGCCGTCGCCGTTGCGCCCTCGGCCGGGGCGGCCGCGGCGAAGGCCTTCTGCTTCTTGTTGCCGATGAAGGCGAAGACCGTGACGAGGATCGCCACGACCAGCTTGATGCCGATCTTCATGTGGTTGACGCTGCCGTCGCCCATCTCGGCCAGGCCCATGAGCAGAAGCCCGGTGATGAGCTGAAGATAGGAGGCGTGCAGCATTCCGGGAAGCACTCTGGGGGAGCGGATGACGGTGAAATAACCGCCGACAATGATCGCCATTCCGACCAGATGCAGGGTCAGAAGAATCTCGCGTAGAATTTCCATAGAGTTAATCGTAGTGGCATGATGGTGTCTCGTGAGCGCGGGCCCCTGAACTGGTGCACGCTGTTCCGCCCTGGTGTAATGGCAGCACGCCGGCCTTTGGAGCCGTGCAGTATAGGTTCGAATCCTATGGGCGGAGCTGGCCCCAACCGACATGCGAAGGATTCAACAATGTCGCAGACTCGTCCGACCGCCGTCATCGTACTGGCTGCGGGCCAGGGAACCCGAATGAAGTCGGCTCTTCCGAAGGTGATGCATCCCATCGGCGGGCGCTCCCTGCTCCACCATGCTGTCTCCGCTGCCGCCGGAACGTCGCCGGAACATCTCATCGTCGTCGTCCGACACGAACGCGACCAGCTCGTCGCTCACCTCGACTCCCTGCCGGTGACCTCCCAGCGCACCCTGCTCATCGCCGACCAGGACGAAGTGCCCGGCACCGGCCGCGCCACCGAATGTGCGCTCACCCAGCTGCCCGAAGACCTCACCGGCACCGTCGTCGTCACCTACGGCGATGTGCCGCTGCTGACGACCGAGACGATCAACGGTCTCGTCGAGATCCACGAATCCGCGGCCAACGCCGTGACCGTCCTGTCCGCCGAGGTGGACGACCCCAATGGCTACGGACGCATCGTCCGTGATGCCAACGGCTCTCTGCTGCGCATCGTCGAGCAGAAGGACGCGGACGATGACGAGCGCTCCATCCGTGAGATCAACTCCGGCATCTACGCCTTCGACGCCGCTGCGCTGAAGGAGGGGCTGGCCTCGCTGACGACCGACAACGCCCAAGGCGAGAAGTACCTCACCGACGTCATCGGCCACTCCCGCCAGTCCGGACTGTCCGTCGCCGCCACCGCCACCGACGATCTGTGGCAGGTCGAGGGAGCCAATGACCGCGTGCAGCTGGCGAACCTGGGCAAGGAGCTCAACCGCCGCCAGTGCGAGAAGTTCATGCGTGCAGGCGTGTCCATCATCGACCCCGACACCACGTGGATCGACGTCGACGTCTCGATCGCCGCCGACGCGACGATCCTGCCGGGCACCCAGCTGCTCGGTGCCACGGACATCGGCGCCGACGCCGTCGTCGGCCCCGACACCACGCTCAAGGACACCGAGGTGGGATCGGGAGCACACGTCGTGCGCACCCACGGGGAGCTCGCCGTCATCGGTGCCGGCGCCAACGTCGGACCCTTCGCCTACCTGCGTCCGGGGACCAAGCTCGGCGAATCCGGAAAGATCGGCACCTTCGTGGAGACGAAGAACGCCGAAATCGGCAAGGACGCCAAGATCCCCCACCTCTCCTACGTCGGCGACGCCGAGATCGGGGAAGGCACGAACATCGGCGCCGCCTCGGTGTTCGTCAACTATGACGGCGTCAACAAGCACCGCACCGTCATCGGCAAGCATGCACGCATGGGCTCGGACAATATGTACGTCGCCCCTGTCACCGTGGGCGACGGCGCCTATTCGGGTGCAAGCACGACGGTGCGCAAGGATGTCCCTGCAGGAGCGTTGGCCATCTCGGTGGCCCCACAGCGCAACCTGGAGGGCTGGGTCCAGACAAACCGTCCCGGCACACCTGCAGCGCAGGCGGCCGAAAACGCATCCGAAGGGGAACGGATTAGTGAATGAGATAACGACGACGGGCGATAAGAAGCTCGTCCTGGTCAGCGGTCGGGCGAACCCCGAACTCGCCGAACAAGTCGCGGAGAACCTGGGGACCGAACTCCTCCCCACCGACATCTACAACTTCGCGAACGGTGAGATCTACGTCCGCTATTCCGAGTCCGTGCGCGGCAGCGACGTCTTCGTCCTGCAGTCGCACTGCGCTCCCATCAACGAATGGCTGATGGAGCAGCTGATTATGGTCGATGCCCTCAAGCGCGCCTCGGCCAAGCGGATCACCGTCATCGCACCGTTCTTCCCGTACGCTCGGCAGGACAAGAAGCACCGCGGACGCGAACCGATCTCCGCCCGCCTCGTGGCCGACCTGTACAAGACCGCCGGTGCCGACCGCATCATCGCCGTCGACCTGCACACCGCGCAGATCCAGGGCTACTTCGACGGCCCCGTCGACCACCTCATCGCAATGCCGATCCTCGCCGGCTACGTCAAGGACAAGTACCCCGGTGAGCTTGCTGTCGTCTCGCCCGATGCCGGACGCATCAAGGTCGCGGAGAACTGGTCGAACTCGCTCGGCGGCGTGCCGCTGGCGTTCATCCACAAGACCCGCGACATCACCCGCCCGAACGAGACGAAGGCCAACCGTGTCGTCGGAGAGGTCGAAGGCCGCACCTGCGTGCTCGTCGACGACATGATCGACACCGGCGGCACCATCGTCCAGGCCGCCGACGCCTGCATGGCCGCCGGCGCGAAGGGCGTCATCGTCGTGTCCACCCACGCCGTGTTCTCCGGCCCCGCCGTCGAACGTCTGTCGAACTCCGTGGCCGAAGAGGTCATCGTCACCAACACGCTGCCGCTGAGCGAAGACAAGATCTTCGACAAGCTCACCGTGCTCTCGATCGCCCCGCTCATCGCCCGGGCCGTGCACGAGGTCTTCGAAGACGGATCGGTCACCAGCCTCTTCGAGGTCTGAGACCGACCGAATCCGCTCGCCGCGAATCCCGCGACGCGCACAGGAACCCCGAGTCGTCACCGGCTCGGGGTTCCTTCGTCTCCGCAGCCGCAATGACCCGTGTCCTTCGCGCCCGTGGTCTCCGCTGCCGCGATGGCCCGTGGTCTTCGTGCCGACCCAGGCCCATCGTTTCCGCGCCCCGGACGATCTACACTGGTAGCAACGCCAAAGCGAAGGGATCCGCGACGATGTCGTCACACGATTACAACCGTTACCGCGTGGACGTGGAAGGCGGGCAGCTGTCCGTGGGGGTGTGGGAGCCGGTCGCTGCCGGTCCCGGGCACGTGCCCACCGTCTGCGTCATCCACGGGATCACCTCGAATCATCTCTTCTTCGCCGGGCTCGTCTCCGCCCTGCCTGGGGTCCGCGTCATCGGCCCTGACCTGCGCGGACGTGCCGATTCCCGGACCCTGCCCGGCCCCTACGGAATGGCCGTCCATGCCGCCGACGTCCGCGCCGCCATCGATGCCTTCGCCCCGGACGGCTCCGTGACGCTCGTCGGACATTCGATGGGCGGGTTCGTTGCGATGACTCTTGCCGGAACCACCAAGAGCACCGCTGCCGGCACCGAGGCGGCCGACCGCTTCCGCGGCCCCGTCCTCATCGACGGGGGACTTCCCCTGCCCGAGGGGCAGCCCAGCGGCGGAGCGCCGGTCGATGACCTCAATGACGAAGACCTCGACACCGACGATCTCATCGCCGCCGTGCTCGGGCCTGCCGCCGAGCGTCTGTCGATGAGCTTCGGCTCCATCGAGGAGTACCTGGCGTTCTTCGCCGCACATCCGGCCTTCGTCGACGGACTCGACACGGTAGCCACCGAGAGCTTCGTCTACGACCTTGCGGCCAAGGACGACGATTCCTTCCAACCGTCGACGTCGATCGAAGCGATGCAGGCCGATTCGGCCGATATGTACACCGGGTCGGCATACCAGAGTGCACTCGAAACGATCATGGGCGACGACCGGGCCCAGGCCGAGGTCGTCTTCCTCTTCGCCGAACGGGATCTCGTCGCGGCGGAACCGGGCCTCTACCCGCCCGAACTCACCGCCGACTATGCGCGGAAGTGGCCGCACATGAGCGTCATCGACGTCCAAGGCACGAATCACTACGACATCCTGCTCACCGAGGTGGGAATCGACGCCTGTGCCGATGCCGTGAACAGCCGACTTGGTGCCGTCGCGGACAGTGCCGTAGAATGATCAGGTTGCCTCGGCGAGGGAGACGGATCTCGTCTCCGTGATCGACGCGGTCGGCATCCCACGAATCCCTGAGGACCGGTTTCTCGAGATTTGCAGCGGATCCAGGCTGTTTCGCCGTGGTGCTCGAAGATAAGTTCACCACGAAGGAGAGAAAATGGCTGACTTCAAACTTCTGGCCGAAGCTCGCAACGAGTTCGGCAAGGGCGCAGCGCGCCGCATCCGCCGCGCCGGACGTATCCCCGCGGTCGTCTACGGACACGGCGGCGATCCCGTGCACATCTCGCTCGAGGGCCACGCCACCATGCTGGCACTCAAGCACGCCAACGCGCTGCTCGAGATCGAAAGCACCGACGGATCCAAGAACGTCCTCGCCATCGCCCGCGATGTGCAGATCGAACCCGTCCGTCGCGAGATCGAGCACCTCGATCTCATCATCGTCAAGCGCGGTGAGAAGATCGAGGTCGACGTGCCCGTCCACATCATCGGAGAGGCCGCACCCGGAACCATGGTCTCGCAGGAGGAGTCGACCATCGCCGTCAAGGCCGATGCGACCCGTCTGCCCGAACTCATCGAGATCTCCGTCGACGGCCGTCCTGCAGGCGAGCACGTCCTCGCCGGTCAGGTCGAGCTGCCCGCCGGCGTCGAACTCATCGCCGACGAAGAGCTGCTCATCGTCAACGTCTCGGAAGAGGCTGAGATGGACACCGAGTCGGACGCAGAGGACGAGGCTGCCGAAGAGTCGACCGGCGAAGAGTCGACCGAAGAGTCCGCAAGTGCAGAAGGCTCCTCCGAGGAGGAGTGATCTTTTCACACCACGGCACCTCGGTGCTGAGGTGAGTGCAGACTGAACACTCGATTCGGTGGGTCGCCTACAAGGCGGCCCACCGAATTCGTCTCAGCCCCGGGCCATCGCCGACGGCAATCGCGCACAGTGACACCCCCTGACTCTCGGGCAGGCGGCCAGCCCTGACGCGCTTGGACCAGCACCGACCCGCGTGCACGCCACAAGTGCCTCACGGGGTAGGCTTGCGCCGGATCGGCGGAGAACAGACAGACGAAGGACGGCAATGACGAACGAAGCCTGGTTGGTCTTCGGGCTGGGCAATCCCGGCCCCAAATACGAAGCGACCCGTCACAACATCGGACAGATGGTCATTGCCGAACTCGCTTCACGTATCGGCACGGGCCTCACCCGGACGAAGCTGAGATCCAATGTCGGCACCGGCCGCCTGCCCACCGGCCGCGTGCCGGGAGTGCCCGGGCCCCGTGTGGTGCTGGGAACTTCGACCGGATACATGAACGAATCCGGCGGGCCGGTCAGGCAGCTGGCCGATTTCTACGGCATCGCCACCGAACGGATCATCGCCGTTCATGACGATGTGGACCTTCCCTTCGACGCGATCAGAGCCAAACGGGGTGGGGGAGAAGGCGGCCACAACGGCCTGCGTTCGATGACCTCGGTGCTGGGGACGAAGGACTATCTGCGGGTACGGGCCGGAGTCGGACGGCCTCCCGGCCGGCAGGACACCGCCGATCATGTGCTGCGTCCGTTCTCCAAAGACGAACGGACCACACTGCCGATCTTCGTCTCCGACCTCGCCGACGCCGTCGAAGCTCTCATCAATGACGGTTTGGACGCCGTGCAGCAGAAGTTCCACTCCCGCTGAACGCAGCACCGAGCGAACAGTCACCTCCGCCCGACGGTGCCGAACGGCCCTGCCCGAGGCGGCCGGGACCTGAACGCGAGAGCACGCAGCGGTCAGCGGCTGTGTCGGCCGTCCTGGCGCCGGCGGTGAAGCAGCCACGCGGCGAAGATGCCGCCGGCGAATCCGAAGAGGTGACCCTGCCAGGAGATGTCATTGGTCTGCGGCAGCATGCCGAAGATCATCGAGGCCCCGTAGGTGACGAAGATGAAGAGCCCGATCGCAAAGTAGACGATCTTGCGCAGCACGTCATCGGTGAACCAGGTGCGCACCGCGAGGTATCCGAAGAAGCCGAAGACAATTCCCGAGGCGCCGATGATGTGCTGACCCGGCCAGGTGGTCAGCCAGGCGCCGAGACCCGAAGCGAGCGCGGTGATCGCGGTGACCTGCCAGAATCGGCGCGAACCTTCGAACGCGATGACGATGCCGAGGACGAGGAACGGGAACGTATTGGCCATGAGGTGGCCGAATCCCGAGTGCAGCAGCGGTGAGGTGACCAGCCCGTAGAGCGAGAGCGGATTCCACGACTGCAGGCTGAAGGCATCGAGGTCGAGGGGGAGGAGAGCATCGACGATCTCGACGACCCACATCGCCGCCAGCAGGACGAGGACCGGGACGAACCTCGAGAAGTGATGATTGCGGTCGACGCTGGTGGTCAGGTGGGCCACCGGCGGGTTCGCGGAGCGGCTGGGGTGAGGGGATCCGGAACCGGCGGATTCGGAGCCGAAGAGCATGCGGGATTCTTCGGGGGTGAAACGAGGGGAGTGGTCGGAGCTCATAACCCAATTGTGAGTGATGAAGATTGGAGAACCCCGAAAAACCGGGGCTCTGGTGCAATCGTGACCGTTCCGTTAGGCCCGTTATCGCCTCGACATGTTCCCGGTGACGGAGTCTGACTTCAGTGCACTCGCGGTGCCACTCGCGCCGACGCGAGCGTCTTGCCATCGTCGTCGAGGGCTTCGACGATGATCTTCGACCCGTTCGGGGTGATATCCGCGGCGGTTTCGAACCCGGTGCGTTCGACGACCGTGTTCTCGCTGAGATGGTCGTCGTCATCTCCGCTGAGCACCCGCCACGACTCCACCTCGGTGGCGCCGTTCCAGCTCATGTGGATGCGGGTGACATCGGGCTGCGGTTCGGTCTTCGTGGCCGTCGGCGGGGCGACCGGCTGGGCATGCCAATCGGAGCGGTACGCGCGGTAGTTCGACCCGCCGACGAAGGTGAGGTCGGTGAGCAGCTTCCCGTCCTTCGTGAACTCCGAGACATAGGGTTCAGAACCCCATCCGACGACGACATTGCCGTTGTCGAGTTCCTGCAGGTTCCCCTGACTGCCCGACGAGCGGTCGTCGGGGGCGGGATACTCGGTGACCACCTCGGCGCGCTTCTTCTTCTCATCGACGTCGAGACGCAGCCCGCGAGTGTCGCCGAGGCGGGGCGCGGCATGGTTGTCGAAGAGCGTCAGCGTCCCATCGGAGCGGCGGCGGGCATCGTGCTGCCAGGCGAACGTCGCCCCCTGACCCATCTCGAAGTCCGAAGCTTTGCCGCCGAGGACCCAGTTGAGATCCGCCGTCTTCCGGTCGAGCTGGTAGATCGCATGCGTATTGCGGGCGGACACGAGGAGGGACTCACCGTCGTCGTCCTCGTCCACGGAGTTGAGGTGGATGTAGTCGAAGGGTTCGTCCTTCGTGCCTTCGCCGTCCTTGAGTTCGGCTTCGGACTGGTCGACGGGAACGGCGTCGAGGGAGTGCCATTCGAAGAGGGGCTCGCCGGTGGCGATGTCGACCTCCTGGACGATGCCCTCCCACACCCAGCCGTCGGCGCCTCCGCCGACGGAGCTGAGATCGGTCTGGGTCTTGACGTAGGAGAGGAGGAACATGGTGTCGTCATCGGTGATCGTCGTCTCGTGCAGATCCGAGGTGTCCTGGGGCAGTTCGCCGCCCATGCCCACGCGGGCGATCTCCTGGTACGAGGCGTCGAGGATGACGACCTCGCCGGCGGTGTGCGGAGTCTCCGCCAGACCCTCCCACCAAGTGAGAACCGGTTCTCCACGATACTCCTGTACCCGCAGGTCCCACAGCGCATCGCCGCCCTCACGGATCCACAGCGGGTCGCCGGCGGCATCGAGGATGAGTCCGCCGACCCACGACTTCTCGTCGGTCTTCGTCTGGCCCTTCGGCGCGAGGAGGGTCGACAGGTCCCCATCGTCGGTGGGGAACGCTGCCGAGTCGATCTCGACTTTCGGAGGGGCGAGATCGGGACGGGAGTGGAAGTCCCATCGTTCGGCGACTGCGATGTCGTCGTCGGCATCGCCGGTGCAGCCCGTGAGCAGGAGCGCGGTCGCGGCCAGTCCTGCCAGGACGGTTCTCAACTTGGCCATGTACTCATCCTCACACGTTTCGATGAATTCCGCCGCTGTCCGCCCGCCTCGAGCGCCCCTACGGCGCGGGCGCGGGAACCTTGTCCTCGCACCGGGGACGCACAGGTCCTCTGTCCGGGACACCGGTCGTGAGCGCAGACACCGGATGGGCCGTGTCAGGTGCGTGGCCTAGACTGTTCGGGTGCTCAACGGACTTGATCTCACCCGCCAGAACCCCGCCGTCAACGGACTCGTCGCCGCCTTCAACGACCCGGACTCGGGTGGGGGCAGGATTGATGCGATCAAGGGACTGTGGCCGTCGATCCTGCGTCGGACGGTCGGCGCCGCGGGAGCAGCCTCGGCGCCGCAGCTCATCGTCACCGCCACGACCCGTGAGGCCGAAGACCTCGCCCAAGCGCTCGCCGACTGGGTGCCAGCCTCCTCCATCGCGATCTTCCCCAGCTGGGAGACGCTGCCGCACGAAAAGCTGTCCCCACGCTCGGACACCGTCGGCCAACGCCTCGAGGTGCTCCGCCGCCTGGCCCACCCCAGCCCGGGTCGAGAGCTGAGTTTCATCCTTGCGCCCGTGCGCGCATTCCTCCAGCCCGTGGCGAAGGGGCTGGGGGACATCGCGCCGGCCGAGCTCGCCGTCGGCGACGAATCCGAGATCGACGACCTCGCCGCACGACTGACGGAACTCGCCTACTCTCGCGTCGACATGGTCTCGCGACGGGGCGAATTCGCCGTGCGCGGCGGCATCGTCGACATCTTCCCGGCCACCGCTGAGCGGGCGCTGCGCGTGGAGTTCTTCGGCGACGAGGTCGATGAGATCCGCGAATTCTCCGTCAGCGACCAACGCTCCATCCCCGCCGCCGAAGGGGAGGAACCGCTGACCCTGTCCGCACCGCCGTGCCGGGAGCTGCTCCTGACCGATTCGGTGCGCGAACGCGCGGCGAAACTCGCCGAGGATGTGCCCGGTGCTGCGGACATGCTTGAGAGGATCGCCGGCGGAGTCGCCGTCGAAGGCATGGAATCGCTGTCCGCCGTCCTCGCCGACGGGATGGAGCCGATCATCGCGCTGCTGCCTGCGGAGTCGAAGATCATCATCACCGAACCCGAGCGAGTCGAAGCCCGCGCCGCAGACCTCGTGGAGACGACGAACGAATTCCTCGAAGCCGCGTGGGCCGGAGCCGCCGCCGGGGGAGAGTCCCCGATCGACCTGTCCGCGGCGAGCTTCCGCACCGTCGCCGAAATGGCAGAGGGCGCTCGCCTCATCGGGCTGGCCTGGTGGGAGCTCGGGGGTTTCGCCCATGATGAGGAGCTCGCCGACCCGGAGGAGAACATCTTCGCCGTCCCGGCCCGTATCCCCAAGGGCTATGCCGGTGACGTCGAAGCGATCCTCGCCGATGTCAGGGACCTCATCCATGACAAGTGGCGGATCCTTGTCCTCACCGAAGGACCGGGACCGGGCCACCGGATGGTCGAAGTCTTCTCCGAAGCCGGAGTGCCCGCCACCTTCGTCGACGATCCCACGGACCTGCCCGAAGCGCTCGTGACTGTGACGACGGCTGCCTCGTTCGGCGGATTCGTCTTCGACGATCTCAAACTCGCCGTTCTCACCGAAGCCGATGTGCTCGGGCGGGCGGCGGCCACCTCGACGAGGGACATGCGGCGGCTGCCCACCCGACGTCGGCGCAACCAGGTGGACCCGCTCAATCTGGCCCCCGGCGACTACGTCGTCCACGACCAGCACGGTGTGGGACGCTTCGTCGAGATGACACAGCGGACGACCGGACGCGGTGCGAACAAGCACACCCGCGAGTACCTCATCATCGAATATGCTCCAGCCAAACGCGGCCAGCCCGGTGACCGTCTCTACGTCCCCAGCGACGCGCTCGATCAGGTCACCCGCTATGTCGGCGGCGAGAGCCCGAGCCTCAACAAGATGGGCGGGGCGGACTGGCAGACGACGAAGGCCAAGGCGCGCAAGGCAGTCAAGGAGATCGCAGGCGAACTCATCCGGCTCTACTCGGCTCGGCAGGCCACAGTCGGTCACTCCTATGGGCCCGACACACCATGGCAGCGCGAACTCGAAGACGCCTTCCACTATGTCGAGACCGCCGACCAGCTCACGACCATCGATGAGGTCAAATCGGACATGGAGAAGACGGTGCCGATGGACCGTCTGATCTGCGGCGACGTGGGCTATGGAAAGACGGAGATCGCGGTTCGTGCCGCGTTCAAAGCGATCCAGGAGGGCAAGCAGGTCGCGGTGCTTGTGCCGACCACGCTGCTTGTCCAACAGCACTATGAGACCTTCGCCGAACGGTATTCGGGATTCCCCGTCACGATCGGCGCGCTCTCCCGGTTCCAGTCGAAGCAGGAGTCGGAGAAGGTCAAAGAGGACTTGGGTGCAGGCAAACTCGACCTCGTCATCGGCACCCACCGGCTGCTCAGCGGCGAGGTGCGATTCAAGGACCTCGGACTGGTCATCATCGATGAGGAGCAGCGCTTCGGTGTCGAGCACAAGGAGACGCTCAAGGCCCTGCGGACCAATGTCGACGTGCTCGCAATGTCCGCGACACCGATTCCCCGCACCCTGGAGATGGCCGTCACCGGCATCCGCGAGATGTCGACCCTGGCCACGCCTCCGGAGGAGAGGCACCCGGTCCTGACCTATGTGGGCAGGCGCGAGGACAAGCAGATCAGGGCCGCGATCCGCCGTGAGCTCATGCGCGAAGGTCAGGTCTTCTACATCCACAACCGGGTCCGAGACATCGAGGCCGTGGCCGGGCATATCGCCGAGATGGTGCCCGAGGCCCGGATCGCCATCGCCCACGGCAAGATGAACGAAACCCGACTCGAGCAGGTCATCGTCGACTTCTGGGAGAAGAAGTACGACGTGCTCGTGTGCACGACGATCGTCGAGACCGGCATCGACATCGCCAATGCGAATACACTCATCATCGACAACGCCGACCGCTACGGGCTCTCCCAGCTCCACCAGCTGCGCGGGCGAGTCGGTCGCGGCCGGGAACGCGCCTATGCCTATTTCCTCTACCCGCCGGACACCCAGCTGACCGAAACCGCCCACGACCGACTGACGACGCTGGCTGCGCACACCGAACTGGGTGCCGGCATGCAGGTGGCGATGAAGGACCTGGAGATCCGCGGTGCCGGCAACCTCCTCGGGGGTCAGCAGTCCGGTCACATCGAAGGCGTCGGGTTCGACCTCTACGTCCGACTCGTCGGCGAAGCCGTCGCGAAGTTCCGCGGTGAGGAGACCGAACCCGAGGCCGATATGCGCCTCGAACTGCCCGTCGACGCGCACCTGCCGGCCGAGTACGTCGACCACGAACGGCTGCGCCTCGAGGCGTACCGGAAGCTGGCGGCGGCAGCGAACGAAGACGAACTCCAGGAAGTCCTCGATGAACTCGTCGACCGCTACGGCCCCTATCCGGCACCGGTCGGTGTGCTCGCCGACGTCGCCAGGCTGCGCATCCGTGCCCGCGCCTCCGGCGTCAGCGACATCGTCGCGCAGGGCAACTTCATCCGCTTCGGCCCGGTCGAACTCGCCGGCTCGCAGGTGGTCAGGCTCAAACGCCTGTACCCGAAGGCGCTGCTCAAACCGGCGTTGCGCTCCGTCCTCGTGCCCAAACCGATGGCCGGAACCGGGTTCGATGCGAAGGAGATGACCGATTCTGACATCCTGCGCTGGGCCCATCAGTTCCTCGACGCGATCCTGCCCGTCGTCGAGTCCGAGGCCACCCAGGAGACGGTCGAGAACACGTGAGAATTCCCCGACTGTTCTCCAAGCTTCCGCTCACCAGCGGCAGCGGTGGCGTAGAGTGCGAAGAGCGGAGCACTCCGCAGTAAGCGATACACCATTCGACGAAGGAGAATCGCCATGGGCGTTGACGACAAGTTCGAGAACAAGGCCGAAGACCTCGGCGGACGTGCCAAGGAATCCATCGGAGACGTCACCGGTGACGACGAACTCAAGGCCGAAGGCGCAACCGATCAGCTCAAGGCCAAGGCCAAGGACGTCGGCGAATCCGTCAAGGATCTCGGCGCATCGGTCAAGGACAAATTCTCGAAGTGACCATCGCAACGGCCCCCACTGCCTCGGTGGTGGGGGGCCTTTCGCGTCGGCAGGAGGACAGCGCGTGGATGAGCCCGCAGCCGAAGAGGACACCTCAACTCGGCACGTGGTGGCGGCGATGGCGACCCTGCGCAGACGGTGCCCTTGGTCGAGCCGACAGGACCACCGCAGCCTTGAGAAATACGCTCGCGAAGAGACCGAGGAGCTCATAGAAGCTCTCGAGGACTTCACCGCTGCACCGACATCGGCCCACCGTGCGGCAGTGGTCGAGGAGCTCGGCGACGTGTTCTACCAGGTGCTGTTCCACTCCGCTCTGCTCGACGAGAGCGGCGGACACGAATACGGGCACAGCCTCGGGACCATCATCGACGGTCTCGAGGAGAAGCTCATCCGCCGCCACCCGCTGGCCTTCGGCGAAGACGCCGGGGAAGAGATGGCCGCTTTGGAAGATGTGGAACGCGAATACCGCCGGATCAAAGCGGAAGAGAAGACCGCGCGGCGCAGAGAGGACGGAAATCGATGAGTCTGGAGCGTCTCGAGATCGAGGGCACCTTCAACTTCCGTGACCTCGGCGGCGCTCGCACGCAGTCCGGGGATAATGCGGTGCGACTCGGGAAGGTGTTTCGAGCCGACGGCCTGGCACGGCTGACCGACCGGTCACGCGCCGATATGCGCGAACTCGGCATCGGTGCCGTCGTCGACATGCGGGACATCGGTGAGCGTTCGAAGCTGCCCGACACCCTCGACGGGCTCGAGGTCGCCCACATCGAACTTCCTGTCTTCGAGGATCATTTCTTCCCCAGTCGACCGATGAGCGTCGAGGAGATGAGGGCCGCCGCCGAGGCGACGGGAATGGATCTCAGCGATCGCTCGCTCGAGCGCATCTACGACCTCATGATCACTCATTTCGGGCACCGGCTGGCCGCGGTCGTCGACACCGTCGCCGATCACTGCGGAACAGGTGTCGTCTTCCACTGCTCTGCGGGCAAGGACCGCACCGGTGTGGTCGGAGCGTTCCTGCTCGACCTCCTCGGCGTGGGCAGGGAAGCGATCATCGACGAATACGCGATCACCTCCACTCACCTCTCCGGCGGGTTCCTCGACTCGATCACGAAGAACTTCGCTGATGCCGGCATCTCCGGAAACCTCGCCGCGACCGCCACGGCCGCCCCTCCCGAACTCATGCACGAGGTCATCGATAGGATCGAGACCGACTACGGGGCCGCCTCGGCGAATGGAATCGGAGTCGGCGGCGCAGGAAAAGGCTCCGACACCGGCAGGATCGCTGCCAACAGAGCAGGCGCCGGCGGGATCGGCACCGGCGGGGCAGTGGAAGCGTATCTGCTCACCCACGGAATGGACCCGTCCACCCCGCAGCGGCTGCGCGAGTGTCTGCTCGAACCCGCAGCCGAGGCCTGAACGATCGCGGACAGTCGGCGCCGCGGCGGGGCCGGCCAGTGTCATGCGACGAACAGAGAGTGAGCCCCGTCGTGCGTTGCATTAAGCTGTCCTGCAGGCACATGTTCCCCATGTGAAACCAAAAGCTAAGGAGTACTCAGTGGCTGAGATCGTTGCCGCAAATGCCCGCGAAATCCTGGATTCCCGGGGAAACCCCACCGTTGAGGTGGAAGTGCTGTTGGCCGACGAGTCCGTCGGTCGTGCCGGAGTCCCGTCCGGCGCCTCCACGGGAGAGTTCGAAGCCGTCGAACTGCGCGACGGAGATCCCGAACGCTACCTGGGCAAGGGAGTCACCCAGGCCGTCGACGCCGTCGTCGACGAGATCCACGAAGTCATCGCCGGGCTCGAGAGCGACGATCAGCGACTGGTCGACCATGCGCTCATCGAGCTCGACGGCACCGACAACAAGTCCCGCATCGGCGCGAATGCGATGCTCGGAACCTCGCTGGCCGTGGCTCGGGCGGCAGCGGTTTCGGCGGACCTGCCCCTCTACCGCTACCTCGGTGGCCCGAACGCACACGTCATGCCCGTGCCGATGATGAACATCCTCAACGGCGGGTCACACGCGGACTCGAACGTCGACATCCAGGAATTCATGATCGCCCCGATCGGTGCCGCAAGCTTCCACGAAGCGCTGCAGTGGAGCGTCGAGGTCTACCACGCGCTCAAGGGCGTGCTCAAGGAACGCGGTCTGTCGACCGGACTCGGCGATGAGGGCGGGTTCGCCCCGAACCTCGACTCGAACGCCGCGGCACTCGACCTCATCCTCGAAGCCATCGACCTCGCCGGACACCGTCCCGGACGGGACATCGCCGTCGCCCTCGACGTGGCCTCCTCGGAGTTCTACAACGATGGAGTCTACGAATTCGAAGGCGGCAAGAAGACGGCCGAAGAGATGGCCGCCTACTACGAGGAGCTGCTCGCGAAGTACCCGCTCGTGTCCATCGAGGACCCCCTCGACGAGAACGACTGGGAGGGCTGGGCGACCCTGACCGAAGCGATCGGTGCGAAGGTCCAGCTCGTCGGCGACGACCTGTTCGTGACCAACCCGGAGCGCCTGCAGCGCGGAATCGACAGCGCCACCGCGAACTCGCTGCTGGTCAAGGTCAACCAGATCGGCACCCTCACCGAAACCCTCGACGCTGTGTCCCTGGCGCAGACGCACGGGTACACGACGATGATCTCGCACCGTTCGGGCGAGACCGAGGACACGACGATCGCCGATCTGGCTGTGGCCACGAACGCCGGTCAGATCAAGGCCGGTGCCCCGGCCCGGTCCGAACGCGTTGCGAAGTACAACCAGCTGCTGCGCATCGAAGAGCAGCTCGGCGATGCGGCACGCTACGCCGGTCGCGGAGCCTTTCCGCGCTTCGAAGCCTGAGCGAACCCGGCAATCACGGGACACAGGTTCCTGAGGAACTCCCCGAGGCGGGGCCGGACGATCAGCGGTCGTCCGGCCCCGCCTCGGTGCGTGCAGACGGGGTTGCTCTGGTGCGGACGGGCGAGACCATCTCGGCGCGGACGGCTGAGGGAGGGCGAGACTGCCTCGTTGAGGACGGGCGAGACCATCTCGGTGCGTTGGTTCGGGGCATCCCTCACCGTTGCCGTCGCGTGGCACCGCCGGCCGCACTCCCTCCAGCTGGCGACACGTTGCACCGGTGCACCGGGAGGAGCTAGCGCGAACGGTGGGTGATCATGCCGTCTGTGGCTGTGAGCGGCGGATCGCCCGAAGGATCTCCTCGAATTTCGTCTCCCGAAACAGCTCCTTCCAGCTGATCCTGATCACCCGCCAGCCTCGATCGCGAAGCCACTGCTCGCGGCGGCGCTCCTCTTCGAGTTCCGTTCGCGGGACTCCCGAGCCCAGATAGAGCTTGCCGATGCCGTCGATCTCGACGATGAGACGCGCCTGGCTGTGGCGGAAGTCGACACGGATGTCACGGCGCAGATTCTCGGTGCGGAAGGTGATCTGCGGTTCCAGTCCCGTGATGCCGTGCTGGAAGAAGCGGACCGCGGCAATCGCCTCGGCGGGGGATTCGCGGCGGGAATCAGCGAGCTCGATCGCCAGCTTCACCTTGCTGATATTGCGCTTCTCCAGGCACTGGGCGAGGACAGTGCGGATCTGGTCTTTCGTGGTCAGTCCACGGTGCAGCGCATCGTCGAGCATGGCCACGGAGATGTCGAGGTTGTAGCTGCGGGCGACATCGATGAGGGTGCGCTCGAGCGTGGTGACCTCAGCGCCGCAGCCGGTGACGGCACGGTGGTTGGGCGGAATGAGATTCCCGCGAACGTGGATGCTCTTGAACCGCCGGTTGGTGCCGGGGCGGACGACTTCGACCTGGTGGGTGACTGGGTAGGCGACCGGGAGGTTGTGGATGAGGGCTGCGGAGATGTGAGAGAAGACCTCGGGCGGCGGATTCGGCTTCGAGGCATCGGTGCGAAGATCGGACTGCTGGTTGTGCCGCGCCATCACCGAGGCGTTGAGGTCCTCGACCTGATCGCGGATATCGCCGTGTTCGACGAAGGTCTTGTGGACCTTCTCATGGATGCTGGCCCACAGCGGCTGATGGGCCTTTTGATCGCAGACATGTTTGACGAGATAGACGCCTCTCGACAGCCGCCGCAGACAGCAGGTGCGGGCACGTCTGATATCACTGTGGCTGAAACCGAGTCTGTTGAGTTCTTCTGTGCCGATGAGTTTGTACATGCACTCAAATTGCATGAAACGGCAGCAAAGTGCAATGGAGGGCTGTTGATATGTGGATAACACTGTTGATACAGGCGCGTGAATTCAAGGGTGTGGGTGTGGAGTGGGTGGTGCTTTCGCGTGGTCGCGCGGTGGTGGTCACGCGGTATCAGTCACCGGTAGTCACAGAACATCCTGCCGGACCGGTGCGTGGCATCGGTTCCGGTGTTGGATGCCTCACTGACTGTAGGAGGCGCCGCGAGCGGGAGAACGTGACGCTTCCGGTGCTGGACGGGACAACGCGCGCCGGGCCGGGTCAGCGGGCAGGGTGCGGAATCGAACACGCCACGGGGCCCAAATCCTCGCGCGAAGTGAGCGGACACGGCACACTTGGAGATGTTGCGACACCCTTCCCCGATCCCCAGTCGCAGAGGAAAGAAGCATGGTCCCGAGCAAGCCCAGACGCAGTGCCCCGAAGTCGGCTCCAGGTAAGGCCGCCCCTCGTCGACGGTCGAAACCCGTCGTCGAAGCCGACGCCAGCGCCGAAGCGCGCAGCCGCCGCATGTCCTGGCGCACGGGAATGTTCCTCCTCGTCATCGCCATCGTCCTCTTCGCATTCCTGTCTCCGCTGAATTCCGCACTCAAGCAGGCCCAGCAGATCGCCGCTCTGAACAACGAGATCGAAACAACGAAATCCGAGGTCAAGAGCCTCGACGAGAAGAACAAGAACCTCAAGGATCCCGACTACATCAAGCGCAAAGCGCGCGAAGACCAGTACTACGTGGAGAAGGGCAAGAACGCGGTCATCGTGACCAACCAGGATGCCGTCGAGGAGGATTCCGAGGCAGATCGACCGGTTGCCAAGCAGGCCTGGTACCTTGAGTTGCTGGAGTCCATTCAGGAGACCGGCAATACCGTGGAGAAGAGCTGATGATCACAGAGTGCACCGAGGCGGATTTCGCAACCCTTCACGACCAGCTCGGGCGCATTCCCCGCGGAGTCGTCGGCATCGCAGCTCGCAGCACCGCCGGTGAACCTCTCGTCGTCGCCACGGCCCCCAGGCTCGAGGACGGCACCCCGTTCCCGACGACCTTCTACCTCACCCATCCCGCCTATGTCGCCGAGTGCTCGCGCCTGGAGGCCTCCGGGATCATGGCCGAATGGACGACCGAGGTCGGCGAGGACGAAGAGCTCGCCGCTGCCTACGCCGCCGCCCACCGGGCCTACCTGGCCGTCCGCTCCGAGATCGGGGCTGCAGCCGGACTGGCCGAAGTCGAGGAGATCAAGAACTATTCGGCCGGGGGAATGCCCACCCGCGTCAAGTGCCTCCACGCCCTCGTCGGCCATTCGCTCTCCGCCGGGCCCGGAGTCAACCCGATCGGTGACCGTGCACTGTCCTTCATGAACGATGTGCCCCCGATCGCCGCACCGGATCCCGAGCCCGCCGCCACAGGTGCCGGATCGTCCGACCCCTCGGACGCTGCCGAACCGTCCGCGCAGGCGACTGCTCCGACTGACACCGCCGAGGCGATTGCCGCCACCGAACCGACTGACTAGGATCCGACCATGCGAGTTGCTGCCTTCGACTGCGGGACGAATTCTCTGCGCCTGCTCATCGCGGATGTCGCCGACGGCACCCTCACCGATCTTCGCCGCGAGACCCGGATCGTGCGGCTGGGCCAAGGTGTCGATGCCACCGGCGAATTCGCTCCCGAAGCTCTGGAGCGCGCCTTCGCTGCGGCGAAGGAATTCGCCGAGGTGGCCGTGGAGTACCAGGTGGAGAGGCTGAGATTCGTGGCGACCTCGGCCAGCCGCGATGTGAAGAATCGCGATGAGTTCTTCGCCGGCATCTTCTCGATCCTCGGCATCGTCCCCGACGTCATCACCGGCGAAGAGGAGGCACGACTGTCCTTCCTCGGCGCCACCGCGGATCTCGAGGCCGCAGAGGGGCCCTTCGTCGTCATGGACCTCGGCGGCGGATCGACCGAACTCGTCCTCGGCCAGGGCGACGTCGAGGCGGCGGTGAGTATGGACATCGGATCCGTGCGTCTGACCGAACGCCACATGCCCGTGGAGACTCCCGGCGAGGATCAGACCCGTGCGGCGATCGCTGATATCGACGCCCAGCTCGATCGGGCCGCGCAGACGGTCGACTTCTCGGCCCCGCGCACCTTCATCGGCGTTGCCGGCACCGTCACGACCATAACCGCCGGCGTGCTCGGACTCGACAGCTACCAGCGAGACCGCATCCACGGCGCCCATATCAGCGTCGCCGACATCGAGGCCGAATCCCGCAGACTCCTCGCCATGGACCGCGAAGCCCGTACCGAACTGCCGTACATGCATCCGGGACGCGTCGATGTCATCGGTGCCGGCTCCCTGCTGTTCGCCCGCATCACCGCCCGCTTCGACCAGGCGGTCACCGCTGCAGGCGGGACACTGGACATCCGTATCTCGGAGACTGACATCCTCGACGGAACCGCGCTCGACCTGGCGCTGACGAGCTCGTGAGGGCCACCGCCAGACTCTTCGCCGCCACCGTCCTCGTCCTCGGCCTCATCGTCGGCACCACCCAGCCGGTCATGGCCGCGCCGAAGGCGGGGCCCGGTCAATGGTTCATCAAGGACTACGGCATCGACAAGGTCTGGAAGAAGTCCACCGGCAAAGGTGTCAAGGTCGCTGTCATCGACTCGGGCGTGAACACCGACCATGAGGATCTCGGAGGGGTCGTGACCTCAGCGAAGGACTTCAGCGGACTGGGAAAAGACGGAAAGACCCCTATCGGCGGCAAGACCACCATTCACCACGGCACTGCCGTCGCCGGAGTCATCGCCGGCCAGGGAACCGGAGCCGGACCGACCGGAGTCGCCCCCGATGCGAAGATCCTCTCCGCCTCGATGTGGCTGGGCCCTGACCGCCCGAAGGAATCAGGATCGACTCGTGAACAGGCCGAAAAAGCCCTCCGCTGGTCCGTCGACTCCGGAGCCAAAGTCATCAACATGTCCTTGGGATGGGACGATCCGGGCTGGCCGGAGAGTTGGGATGACGCCTTCGCCTACGCCTATAAGAAAGACGTTCTCATCGTGGCCTGCGTCGGCAACGCCTCACAGGGCGCAACTCAGGCCTGGTCGCCATCGACAGTCCCGGGAGTCATCGGTGTCGGGGGATTGGACAAGAACGGACGCGTGCTCGACGACTCCACTGCACCGGGCACGGCCGTCGACCTCATGGGGCCGGCCAAGGACATCCCGATCCCGTACTACAGCGGCGGGTACGCCGAAGGGCAGGGGTGCTCGTTCGCCTCACCGATCGTCTCCGGAGCGGCTGCGCTCATCCGCTCCGACAACCCGAAGCTCACCGCCGATGAAGTTCGCGCAAAGCTGCAGTCGAGCGCGAAGCCGGTCGCCGGTCACAAGGCAGTGAGCACGGAGGACAAACCCGATCCGACCGTCGGTTGGGGCAGGCTCAACCCGCAGGCGGCGGTCAAGGCGAAAGTCCCGGGCAAGATCGTCTCCGCAGAGACAGAACTGGCGGACTGGGTGAAGATGCATCGTCGTGGCGAGGCGAAGGCGAAGGAGACCGAGACTGCCGCTCCGGACGAGAGCGAGAGCCCGCGAGCCGTTGCTCCCACAGACATCGCGGCCTCGCAGTCGACACCGATCTTCGGCTTCGCCGTCCTCGGCGTCGGCGCCCTGGCCACGCTTGTCCTCCTCGTCGCCTCAACCGTTTCCTTCGCTCGTCGCCGCCGGTGAATCAGGCCGGTGGAACGGCTCTGATCTGGGGCGTTCTGAGCCTACGGAGAAACAATTAGTGAAAGTTTTCACAAGGGTCTAGCATGGGAATATGGCACTCATCAGAAACTCGAAACTGCGTCCACGAATCCTCGTCGTCGGTGGCGGCTACCTCGGCCTGACCACCGCCCAGAACCTGCTGAAGAACCTCGGTCGGGGCGAAGCCACCGTCACCGTGGTCGACCCCAACCCGTACATGACCTATCTGCCGTTCCTCCCCGAGGTGGCAGCCGGTTCGATTGAGCCCCGTCACGCCGTTGTGCCGCTGCGCCGCAACCTGCCGGGTGCAGAGGTCATCACCGCGAAGGTCACCTCGATCAACCACGCCGAGAAGTTCGCCACCATCGAGCCCGACAACGATGAGGCATTCGAACTCGACTACGATCACATCATCCTCGCCGCCGGTTCGGTCGCTCGCGCGCTGCCGATTCCCGGTCTGAAGGAGAACGCGATTGCGCTCAAGCGCATCGAAGAAGCCGTCGCCCTGCGCGACCACTTCCTCTCCCGCCTTGCAGACGCTTCGCTGATGGAAGACGACGAGGAGCGCCGCAAGGCTCTGACCTTCGTCTTCGTCGGCGGCGGATTCGCCGGCATCGAGGCGCTCACGGAGCTCGAAGACCTCGTCCGTTCGGCCATCGCCCAGTATGAGACGCTGACCGAAGCCGATGTCCGCTTCGTCCTCGTCGAGGCCGTCGACCGCGTCATGCCCGAGGTCGGCGAAGCACAGGCCCGGTGGGTTGTCGAGCACATGCGTGAGCGTGGAATCGACGTCTACCTCGAGACCTTCCTCCAGGACTGCACCGATAAGCACATCAAGCTCTCCAACGGCGAGGAATTCGACGCCGACACCATCGTGTGGTCCGCCGGCGTCAAGGCCAATCCGCTGCTCGTCGATTCCGACCTGCCGATCAACGAACGCGGCAATGTCACCGTCCGCGCCGATCTGCGTGTCGAGGGCGACGACGGAGTGGTCGAGGGCGCTTGGGCAGCAGGCGACAACGCCGCTGTGCCCGACCTCTCCGGAGGCGGAGTGGCAGGCTTCTGTGTGCCCAACGCCCAGCACGCTTCGCGTCAGGCTCCGGTGCTCGCCGCCAACGTGCTCGCCGCTCTGCGGGGAGAAACGGAGTTCAAGCAGTACTTCCACAAGACGATCGGCTCGGTGGCTGGTCTGGGTCTGTACAAGGGCGTGTCGCAGATGGGCGACTTCGAGGCCCGCGGACTTCTCGCTTGGCTGATGCACCGTGCTTACCACGGCTACGCCATTCCGACCCTGGACCGCAAGGTCAAGGTCTTCGGCAACTGGTTCCTCAACGCCGTGCTCGGCCGCGATGCCATGCCGTTGGCCGACCTTGATGTTCCGCGCAAGAACTTCGTCGAGGCCGCTAACTCGAAGCCGGCTCCGAAGAAGGAACCCAAGGAACCTGCCAAGGCCTGATCCACTGCAACCGGTGCCATCCGGTGACAGGCCCTGATGAGACGACCGACGCCGGGGATGCATGAGTGCATCCCCGGCGTCAGTCATATCTGCAGACTCTGCTGCGAGTTCGTCCTGCTCAGTTCGCGACGGTGAAGCGGGCGTCGATGTGCTTGGGATCGGCGATCTCATCGACCATTGCGACAGCGAAGTCCTCGGCCGAGATCGAGTCGCCCGCAGGCACCTCGAGCTCGACGTTGTAGGAACCGGTGCGCTCACCCGGAGCGATTTCCGGGGCGGGGGAGATGAGCGTCCACGGGGACGGATTCGCGGCACGCAGAAGCTCGAGGGCCTTCGTGCCGGTTTCGGCCTCAGCCTTGTACGCGGGAGGGAAGCCCTCCGTGTCTTTGAGCATCGTGTCCCCGGCGAACAGCGAACCGGCACCGCCGACGACGAAGAGTCGAGCGTCGCCGGTGGCCTTGGCCAGAGTCGACAGCGCGTTAAGCCATTCTTGGTGGTCACCGCCGGTGCGGCTGGGGCCCGTGGTGGAGACGATGACATCGTGGTCGGCGGCCATCCGTGCTCCGAGCTCCGCATTGGCCATATCACCGGTGATTGAGCGGGCCGCTCCGGCCACCTCGGCGCCGGACCGAGTGATGGCGGTGACCTCGATCCCGCGGGAGGCCGCCTCCGCGACGACGCGAGAGCCGATCATTCCCGATGCTCCAAAGAGTGCGATCTTCATAAGAGTCCCTTCGTTCTTCGTGCGGCGCGACTGCGGTGCACGGTGGATGTCGTAATCTGACTTTCCTAAGGTATCTTTTGGATAGCGAGTACCTCAAGGATACTATGGAGCTATGAGTGTGAAAGTTCGCTGGGAAGGCGATGCCTTCGACCCCGAATGCCCGACTCGAGTGGTTCTTGACCGCGTCGGAGACAAGTGGACGGTGCTTATCGTCGACATTCTCGATTCCGGTCCGAAGCGCTTCAACGAGATCCGTCTGGCCATCGGCGGGATCACCCCGAAGGTGCTGACCTCGACCCTGCGGTCGCTTGTCGCCGATGGTCTCGTGGTCCGGGAGGTCTTCGCCGAGGTTCCGCCGCGGGTGGAATACTCGCTCACCGGCCTCGGACGATCGCTGCAGGATCCTGTGGCAGCGCTCCGGGAGTGGGCAGAGGCCAACGTCGCGGAGATCGTCGAGAACCGGGACCGCCATGACGAGCCACAGGTGTCCGAAGGCATGCGAGCGTTCCGGTGACCGGAGCCAGACGGTCAACCGGCCGCGGGCCCGGGCGCTTCGGCAGAATCGATGGGTCGCATCTCGACCAGTCGTGTGGTGGATACCGTCACAGTCGTACCGCGGAGGAACAGCAATAGGGATCAGGCGCGGGAGAATTCCCCGAGCACGGTGACGAAATCACGCAGCTCTCCGGCGACACGATAGACCCGCGGCTGGCCTGAGTAGACCCAGTTGTTCGTGATGATCGAGGCGCTGCCGCCGTTCGTCGCCTGTTTGAACTCGGCGACGTCGAGCGTCGCAAGATGATCCTCGACGAGGCGGCTGCGTAGGTCCGGGCCCATCTGCACCCAATGATCGGCGGCTTCGAAGCCGATCTCCGTCCAGTCTCCACCGGTCTCACGGAAGGCGAACGGGCGACCCTGCGACGGGAAGTCGGCAGTGGTGGAGCCGTCTGCCGAAGCGGGGGAGGCCGACTCGGTGGCGGTGATGATGACGGCGGGTCCGTGCTGCGTACGGGCGAGATCATCGTCGACGGAGGCGATCGGCTGGGGTGCCTGACCGGGGCTGAGAAGAAGGAACGACATAAGACGATCATGCCGCAAACGGCGGAAATCGGCGATCTCGGTCGGCACTCGACACCGACAAAGAATCGTCCCCCAGTGGGACTCGAACCCACACTGAATCGATGTGGAGTCATAGTTTTCGCGAGTTTCCGTGGGGTGGCTTCTGCCCCGAGAAATCGAGGAACGCGATGCTTCTGAGGTTCGCTTAGTTGCCATGAGTTTCCGTGGGGTTCCGCTGAAAAAGATGGGTAAACGTGGGGTGAGTGGAGTTATTTAACCGAAATGAAGCATCGCGGTAGAAGGATGCTGTCAGCGCGGCCGGCGAAAACGAACGAGATGGCCACTGGCTTTGAGGAATGGTCGCCTGTGCTCGGCCACAATGAGCGCCAGGAAGCTTGCCTGATGCTCAGTGTCCATCAACGCCAGCTTGTGCGGCCTCAGAAAAGTGGTCGCTCAAGAACCGAATCGCTTCGTCAACCTTCCGTGATGTGTGGGCTCCTCTCGGCAAGACAGCACTAATCGCGTTCCTCGGCACCGTATCTGCGGCCGGAATCTCAATGACACCAGGTCCCGGTGCGCTGGTCTCGCCGGGGAGTGCGTAGCGGAGAGAATATCCCAGTCCGTTCGCGACCAGAGCCATCACCGTTGCCAGGTTGGTGCTAGTCCATCTGATGCGGGGTTCCACTCCAGCATTTCGCATGAACTCGATCGATCTGTCACGGCTGGGAGGCAGATCGATCAGGATTGCGGACTCGTGGGCCACCTCGCTGAATGAGATCGATTTCCTACTGCATAGAGGGTGCTCAGCCGGAAGCATGATCTTCAAGATTGCTTCTGTGATGTCGTGAGAATGGACCGCTTCGAGAGTCTGCCGGGAGAATACGAATGCCATATCGAGAGCGCCGTCGATGAGCGCCTGCTGGAGGTCTCCGGCGGAGCCTTCTCGGTAGTTGAAGGTCACTTGAGGGTAGTGCCTTTCGAAGTGTGCGGCTAATGGCGGCACGACTTGAGGGGAAAGGGAAGACACGCACCCGATTTCGAGCACCCCTGAGATCTCCGAAGTTCCGGTTGCTGCCACCTGTTCTATCTCGGCTGTCATCGCAACGACGTGGCGTGCACGCGCTGACAGTTCTCTTCCGGCGCGGGTCGGTACGACCCCTTTGGACTGTTGTCGGATGAGCAGATCCGTGCCAAGGCGGCTTTCCAGTTGTGCAATCGCCATCGACACCGTTGCCTGAGTGACGTTGACCTTCTTCGACGCTGCGGTCACCGAACCGGCGTCGACGACAGCGACGAAATATTCGAGTTGACGAAGCGTGAGCTCACCCATCAATTCCGCCTATGTAGTACTTCACAAGTATTGATTCTACAAAATTAATGGCGTAGACCACACTGGGAACCAGATGTCCTATCGAACCGCTTGAGGAGCAACGCCGACCCATGACCAAGGCAAACAGTCCGCACATCATCACGTTGGGAACCGCGGGCGGACCACGCTGGTGGCGTTATCAAGGACAGAGCGTACGCGCGGGAATCTCGACTGCTCTCGTCATCGGCGAAGCTGTGTACTTGATTGATTGTGGTTATGGAGTGTCAACGGTCAGTAGGAACTGCCCATAGACGGCCACGAGAATTGCCCACTGGTGGCCAATAAAACTGCCCGCTGGTGGCCACGATTTCTGCCCATCGACTCGTTGTGTCCAGTCGTGACCACCCGG
>NZ_RHFH01000016.1 GCF_004745075.1 Brevibacterium sp. S111 | reverse complement strand
TCTCGTGGTGGATGTTGATCGATTAGACACCGTCATCATCTCCCGGAAGTGGTTCGGGGTCGTGTCTCAATGAGAGGTTCTACATGCTCGGATGGGCAGAAATCGTGGCCGCCACTGGGCAGTTCTTGTGGCCAGGAACGGGCATTTCTACTGTCCGCCTATGGGCAGTTTTCCATGACCGCCAACAGCGTGCGAGGATGAAGCGGTCCGCTGGGTCGGATGCAACTCATCAGCGACATCCGAAGAGACAGCAAAGGAGAAACCGCATGAACGTGTCAACCATCATCTGGATTGTTGTCGCCATCGTCGTGATCCTGATCATCGTGGGGATCCTCATCGCAGTCAGCCGCAAGGCCGCTGCAGTGAAGCGTGAACGACAGCGTGAAGAAGCCGCGCAGCTGCGACAGCAGGCAGCGGATTCTGAACACGAAGTCCGCGCTCATGAAGCTGAAATGGAGAAGCGTCGGGCAGAAGCCAAAATGGCCAAAGCCGACGCCGACGCGCGTGCGGCCGACGCAGACCGTCAGGCGGCCGAGGCGGAACAGCTCGACTCGGATGCCGCGAAGCGCGAACAGCTCGTGCGCGAAGAACGACTCGCTCACGAGCGGTCACTGCAGCATGCCGACGAGCTGGACCCCGATACGCCTCCGCATCGGGGCAAGGGCCCTCTTCCCGGCGAGAACCACGACCCCGCCGCCCCTGCGCCCGGTGCCGGCCACCATCGGGGAGACCGGGGCGAGCCTGCAGACACTCGTGAACCCGATGGCCGTCCCCATCCTGAAGGCGATCGGGTGCGTCCCGAAGGCGACTACCGCACCGAGGGCCAGCCTCCTGTCGAAGGCCAGCCTCGAACCGACGGCCACACCGGGACAGCCGGTGACCGTCGCCTCGGCGAGGAACTCGATCCGCGCGGTGAGGACGAGCCTCCCAGGCACTGAGGCGTCTGCCGCCTGCGGCTTTCGAAACGGAGCTCCGGTCATGTTGACCGGGGCTCCGTTCGTCGTTTCTGGGCCTGCCGCGGATGGGCCGACGGACCGAGAAGTGGAATCGACAGGCCGAGGAGCAGAGTCGATATCGCTTTGTGACAACGGACTTTGCATGAAAACTCGGACACTTCTGTAGTGTGGGTGAGACACCGCTCACCCGCTTGGTACTCAGGAAGGATGCACGCATGCTTGACAGACTCCACGATGCATTGAGACTCCGCACCAATCCGGCCATCTTCTTCTCCTCGGCTGCCGTGATCATCATCTTCGTCGTCGGAACGATCTTCTTCACGGACCAGCTCGATGCCGGAGTCTCCGTCGCATCCGACTGGCTGCTGACGAACCTCGGATGGTTCTACATCCTCGGCGTCACAGTGTTCCTCGGTTTTCTCATCTACATCGCCGCCTCACGGTATGGCAGAGCGAAGCTCGGCCCGGACGATGAACCACCGGAGCACTCGAACGGTGCCTGGTTCGCTATGCTCTTCGCCGCCGGCATCGGTTCGATCCTCATGTTCTGGGGCGTCGCCGAACCTGTGAGCCACTTCGGCGATCCACCGCGAGCATCGCTGGGCATCGAAGCCGGCACGCCCGCGGCTGCGGTCGACGCCATGAACTTCACCTACTACCACTTCACCCTGCACACGTGGACGATCTTCACCCTCCCCGCGCTGTGCTTCGCGTACTTCATCCACAAGCGCAACCTGCCTCCGCGAGTGAGCTCGATCTTCCAGCCCATCCTCGGCGAGAAGATCCACGGACCGATCGGCAAGACGATCGACGTCGTCGCCATCATCGGCACGGTCTTCGGCATCGCCGTATCGATCGGACTCGGCACCCTCCAGATCAACGGCGGTCTGGCACAAGTCCTCGGCATTCCCGAAAACGCCCTGTGGCAGCTGATCATCATCGGCGTGGTCTGCGGTCTGGCGACGATCTCCGTTTCGCTCGGCCTCGACAAGGGCATCAAGGTGCTGTCGAACCTCAACATCGTCATGGCGGTGCTGCTGCTGGTCTTCATCGCCGTCTTCGGCCCGACCCTGTTCATGGCCAAGGGCCTCTTCGAATCCTTCGGCACCTACATCCAGCAGCTGCCCGAATTGGCGCTGTGGAACGATACGTTCGCGAATACCGGCTGGCAGAACACCTGGACCGTCTTCTACTGGGCCTGGACGATCACCTGGTCACCGTTCGTCGGGATCTTCATCGCCCGCATCTCCCGCGGACGCACGATCCGACAGTTCGTCATCGGCGTGCTCGCCATTCCCGCAGCGTTCTCGATCCTGTGGTTCGGCATCTTCGGCTACGCCTCGTTCGACATCGAGTTCAACAAGGGCGGGGGACTGGTCGACCGGGTCGTCGACCAAGGCGACATTCCCGGTGCGCTCTTCGCGTTCCTCGACCACTACCCACTGGCAGGCCCCGTCTCGGTCATCGCGATCGTCCTCGTCATCATCTTCTTCGTCACCTCGGTGGACTCTGCGGCACTCGTCGTCGACACGATGAACAACGGGCATGAGGACTTCAACCCGCTGCCGCAGAGGATCTTCTGGGCCCTCGCCGTCGCCGTCGTCACGGCGACTCTGCTGGTATTCTCCGGCTCCGGCGGTCTCGAAGCCCTGCAATCGACGATCATCCTCGTCGGTCTGCCGTTCTTCATCATCGCCTACTTCCAGATCTACGCTCTGATGCGGGCGCTGCGCGAGGACGCCGGCGTGCTGCCCAGGGTGCGGATGCGCCGCTGGAAGAAGGTGCTGCCGCCCGAAGAGGTCGAACGTCGTGAGGGCGGTGACGACGAATTCGGCCACGAGTATGACAGCGACGAGGACGTCGTCACGAGACCTCAAGCCGTCGAACCGGCACCGGAGTTCCGTGACCCCTACATCGATTCGCACGGTCACAAAGTCAAACGCGGAGGCACCCTCGCCAGCCGAACCGGCAGTCGCCGAACGTCGGGCAAGGGCGACGACGGGTAGACCCGCTCCGGATTCCGATCCCCGGATACCCTGCGGGTCCGAGCATGACCCGGTCCGAGTACGACTGGATCCGAGCATCACTCGGTCCGAGCATGACGAAGGGGCCGCTGCCATTCGCAGCGGCCCCTTCATCGATCGGTCACAGACCGGTCTGTCTGACAGTCACAGACCGTTCCATCTATCGGTCACTGACCGTTCTTGATCATCTCCGCGCACTTCTCACCCATCATCATCACCGTGATGTTCGGGTTGACCGTGGTGATCTCCGGCATCGCCGAGGCATCGACGACGCGCAGACGGTTGACGCCCTTGACCTTGAGCTGGGGATCGAGCGGCGACATCTCGTCATCGACCGGTCCCATCCGGGTGGTGCCGACCGGGTGGTAGACCGTGTTGTGCGTGCGTGAGACGTAATCGGCGATCTGCTCGTCGGTGACGACGTCCTTGCCCGGGAACAGCTCTTCGCCGGCCCACTCGGACATCGCGTCCTGGGAGACGATCTCACGGGCCTTCTTGATCCCGGCGACAGCCACGCGCATGTCATGGCCTTCCGGGTCCGTGAAGTAGCGGGGATCGACCTTCGGCTTGTCGCGGTAGTCCTTCGAGCGCAGACGCACGGTTCCGCGGGACTTCGCGTGAGTGACGTTCGGAGTCAGACAGAACGTGTTCTCCGAGGTCGGGTACCCCTGCCGCAGAGTGTGCATGTCGAAGGGCACCGAACCGTAGTGCATCATCAGGTCCGGACGGTCGAGACCCTCTTCGGTGGGGGTGAAGATGCCGATCTCCCACCACTGGGTCGAATCCTCGACCATCGGCTTCTTCGCATCCCAAGCGATGACGGCTTCCGGATGGTCGGCAAGGTGCTCGCCGACTCCCGGTGAGTCGACGCGAACGTCGATGCCCACCTCGGCGAGGTGGTCCTTGGGGCCGATGCCCGAGAGCATGAGCAGCTGCGGGGTGTTGATGGCACCGCCGGAGACGATGACTTCCTTCTTCGCCTCGATGCGCTTCGTGTTGCCGAAGGCGTTGTTGACCACGTGCACGCCGGTGCAGTTGTCGGCGTCATCGAACTCGAGCTCGCGGGCCTGCGTGCCGGTGAGGATCGTGAGGTTCTCACGGTCGAGGATCGGGTGCAGGTAGGACACCGAGGAGGACGAACGGGTGCCGTCGTCCTTGCGGTTGACCTGGAAGAAGTTCGCACCGTTGACGATGGTCTCGCCGTCGTTGAACTGCACACGCGGGATCCCGGCCTGCTCGCAGGCGTCGAGGAGAGCGACGCCGCAGGGGTCGACCGGGGGTACGTTCATCAGACGCACGGGACCGTCGTGTCCGTGGTGGTCACCGGGCAGCTCGTTGTTCTCGAGCTTCTTGTACAGGCCGAAGGTGTCCTTCGATCCCCAGCCGGTGGCGCCGTACGTGTTCTCCCACTCGTCGAGATCCTCGCGAGGGGCCCAGAAGGCGATGCAGGAGTTGTGCGAGGAGCAGCCGCCGAGAACCTTCGCCCGCGCGTGGCGCATGTGCGAGTTGCCGTTCTCCTGCTCTTCGATGGGGTAGTCCCAGTCGAAGCCGGATTCGAGGAGCTCCATCCAGCGGTTGAGCTGGAGGACGACGTCCTCACCGACATCGGTCGGACCCGCTTCGAGCAGTCCGACGGTGACCTGGGGATCCTCGCTCAGGCGGGCGGCGACTGCGGCTCCGGCCGAGCCGCCTCCCACGACAACATAATCAAAGCTATGAGTGGTTTCCACTGTCCATCTCTCCTTATTCTGCGTATTCGTCTGTGATCCCAGGGTCACTTCGTGTGGTCGGGGAACCATCCGGTGACAGCGGGTTCGAGGTTCTGGTAGATGTGCTTGGCTTCCTGGTATTCGGCCAGACCGGTGGGGCCGAGCTCGCGACCGAAGCCGGACTGCTTGAAGCCGCCCCATTCGGCCTGCGGCAGGTAGGGGTGGAAGTCGTTGATCCAGATGGTGCCGTGGCGCAGGCGCTGAGCGACCAGTTGGGTCTTGCCCGCGTCCTGGCTCCACACGGCGCCGGCGAGTCCGTAGTAGGTGTCGTTGGCGATCTCGACCGCCTCGTCGACGGTGGAGAAGGTCTCGACGGTGACGACGGGACCGAAGGCCTCATCCTCGACCACGGACATGCCGCGCTTGACCTGGTCGAGCACGGTCGGCAGGTAGTAGAAGCCGTCGGCGAGTTCACCCTCACCGAACTTGCCGCCGCAGCGCAGACGAGCACCCTCGGCCACACCCTTCTCGACGTAGGCGGCGACCTTGTCGCGGTGGGCCGCGGAGATCAGCGGACCGGTCTCAGCGTTGTCGTCGAAGGGACCGCCGAGTCGGATCTGCTCGGCACGCTCGACGAGGCGGTTGACGAACTCCTCGGCGATGGATTCCTCGACGATGAGCCGGGCACCGGCGGAGCACACCTGGCCGGAGTGGACGAAGGCCGCATTGAGCGCATTGTCCAGGGCGGCGTCGAAGTCGGCATCGGCGAAGACGACGTTCGGGTTCTTGCCGCCGAGCTCGAGGGCGATCTTCTTGATCGTCGCCGAGGCGTTCTTCGCGAGCAGACGACCGGTGACCACGCCGCCGGTGAAGGAGACCATGTCGATGTCCTCGTGCGTGGACAGGGGAGCTCCCGCATCGGCACCGGCACCGAGGATGAGGTTGCCGACACCGGCCGGAAGGCCGAGTTCCTCGAAGACCTGCATGGTGAGGATCGCGGTGTGCGGGGTGAGTTCGGCGGGCTTGAGGATGAAGGTGTTGCCGGCGGCGATGGCCGGGGCGATCTTCCACGCGGCCTGCAGCAGTGGGTAGTTCCACGGGGTGATGAGGGCGCAGACACCCACGGGCTCGTGCACGATCTTCGAAGCGACCGTGTCGGTTCCCGCGTCGACGACGCGACCGGCATCGTTTGCGGCGAGCTTGCCGAAGTAGTCGAAGCAGTTCGCGATGTCGTCCATGTCGATCTGCGATTCGACGAAGCGCTTGCCGGTGTCCAGGGATTCGGCCTTGGCGAATTCGTCCTTGCGCTCACGCAGCACGGCCGCGAACTTCAGGAGCATGTCGCCGCGTTCGCTGGCGGGGACGGAGGACCAGACGCCGGAGTCGAAGGCACGGCGAGCGGCCTTGATCGCCAGCTCGGTGTCGGCGGGGCTGGCTTCGTCCACCTCGGCGACGAAGCTGCCGTCGGCCGGATTGTGGATCTTGCGGGTTCCACCGTTGACGGCTGAAACCCACTGTCCGTCGATGAAGAGTGTGTTTGGCACGATTTCTCCTTTTTCTAGCGGGTGAACGACTGTGTGATCTGAGGGGTCGAACCATCGGTTTCACGAGCAGAGCATGCGGCGTCACTGAGGAGCCTTGCGTTTGCGAAGCTGCCGTCTGACCTGCGGGGCAACCCGGTTCGAGAGCTTCGCCCCAGATGCGTTCGGGCATAAGAATGCGTCCGGGCACAACAATAGGCGAAGCACGGGGCCGAATGCGCAATCCGATGATGCTGATCACAAGCGCAGTTGGGATTGTCCATCGCGTATGCGTGCTGCAGAGAAGGCAGGGGACCGAGGAAAACCGGGGCGGGGAGGCGGATAGCTGCAGAATTTCTGCTCGTGGAGACACGCAGACGGCTGTCATCCGCGCAATGATCTTCCACGTCCGCTGTCATTCATCCCCTGGTGCCGAGGCGACGCGGACTGCCGCTGCCGCCGAACCGATTCGACTTGTGCTGGCCGTTCGACTGGATTCGCCTTGATTCTAACAGAGGGCTGACGCGGTGACCTGGGAGTCGACGGGTGAGAGGAGAGCTCGCGGCGGAGTCTGACGTGTCCCCGCACACAGGGCGACTCGGCGGTGAGTGCACTAGAATGGAGCGGAACATTGAAAAGACTTCATAGGGAGAATCGTGGCCCAAGGGGATTCGCGAGACAGCCAGGACAACCGCCGCGCAGAAGGCGGTCGCGGCGCAGATCGCGACAACAATCGCAACCGCCGACCGGACAACCGGGACGGCCGCGGGCCACGCCATTCCGATCGCCGAGATGACCGCCGTGGTGGGTATCAGGGCAACCGCCGTGATGACGATCGTCGCGGTGGGTACCAGGGAAACCGTCGTGACGACGATCGCCGAGGCGGGTACCAGGGCAATCGTCGCAACGATGATGACCGTAGGGGCGGTTTCAACCGTGACCGTCGTGATGACGATCGTCGTGGCGGGTACCAAGGGAACCGTCGTGATGACGATCGCCGAGGCGGGTACCAGGGCAATCGTCGCAATGACGATGACCGTAGGGGCGGTTACAACCGTGACCGTCGTGATGATGACCGTCGCGGTGGCTACCAGGGGAATCGTCGTGATGATGACCGTCGCGGTGGCTACCAGGGCAACCGTCGTGATGACGACCGCCGGGGCCGCGGAGGATACGGCCGCAATGACAACGACCGCCGTGCGTCGCGCAAGACCGATACCGGCGAATACGCACGCGAGCAGCGCGCCCGCCGCCCGCGCGTCCAAGAACCCGAGATCCCCGAAGGCGTCACCGGCCGCGAGCTCGACAAAGAGATCTTCGCTCAGCTGCGTTCCCTCGACAAAGAGAACGCGATCATGGTCGCCAAACATCTCGTCGCCGCGGGCGGGCTGCTCGACCTCGATGCCGACCGCGCCCACGAACACGCGAAGGCCGCCATGGCTCGCGCCGGCCGCGTCGCCGTCGTCCGTGAGGCCCTCGGCATCGCTGCCTACTACGTCGAGAAATACGACGAGGCCGTGCGCGAACTGCGCACCCACCGCCGCATCTCCGGGTCGAATGACAACATCGCGCTCATCGCCGATGGCGAACGCGGCCGCGGCAAGCCGGAGAAGGCCATCGAGCTGCTGAAGCAGTCCGAAGAGCTCGACCTCGACAACGATGCTCGCACCGAACTCGTCATCGTCGCTGCCGGAGCGAAGTCCGACCTCGGAGACATCGCCGGCGCACGTCGACTCATCGAAGCCGAGGACTTCACCCAGAAGCCCAGCGGCGCACTGGTCCGTCTCATGGCCGCCTACGCCGAAGTGCTGCGCATCGACGGCGAGCCCGAACTCGCCGACAAGTACGAAGAGCTCTCCCGCCGCACGGCCAAGGCGACCGGCACACTCTTCGGCGACGAGGAGCCGGACCTCAACGCCGGTGTCGAGATCGAAACCGTCGACGAGATCGAAGACGAGCCCGAGGCCGCAGGCGACGCGTCCGCCGAGACCGGCGGCGAGACTGACGACCGCAAGTCCGAGGCCGCAGAGGAACCGTCCACCGAAGCCGGCAGCGAGACCGACGACCGCAAGCCCGAAGTCGCAGAGTCCGAAGCCGGAGAAGGTGCGTCCGCCGAGTCAGCAGCACCTGCCGACCAGACCCCCTCGTCGAAGACGCACGTCTCGGCGAAGGAACTGAAATCCGTCAAGGTCACCGACGAGGAGATCGAATCCGAACTCGACGAGATCCTCGCCGAGGCAGAAGCCGACGCCGGCACGGAAGGTGACACCGTTACCACCGACACCGCCGACGCCGGGACCGACACCGAGACCGCCGAGGCCGACGGAGACCAGTGACACTCCCCGCCGAACAGGCACAGACGTCGCACGGTTCCACGCCTGAGACCACGGGCGTGCCCATCGACTGTGTCCTGTTCGACCTCGACGGCGTCGTCTACCACGGCACCCACGCGATCGACGGAGCCGCTGACGGCATCAACTGGCTCCATTCCCAGCAGATTCCCGTCAACTACGTGACCAACAACGCCACACGCACCGCCGAAGCGACCGCGGAGAAGATCACCGGGCTGGGTATCGACGCCTCCGACGACGAAGTGACCACCTCGGCGCAGGTGCTCGCCGAACGCCTCGCGCAGCGGTTCGGGACCGGCGCCCGTGTCCACCTCGTCGGCACGACCGGACTGCGCATCGCGCTCGAAGACGCCGGACTCGAGATCACGGACTCCCCGGAAGCCCGGCCCGTGGCCATCGCGCAAGGACTCGACCCGAACATCGACTACGAGACGATCGTGCGCGCCTGCGCGACCATCCGTTCGGGAGCCGAATGGTGGGCGAGCAACCCCGACTTCTCCCTCATCACCGAATCCGGCAAGGTCCCCGGCAACGGAGCATTCGTCGAACTCATGTCCCGACTCACCGACACCGAACCCGTCATCGTCGGCAAACCCGCCCCGCACATGATGGAATTCGCAGCCAGCCGCCTCGGCGCCAGACGACCGCTGATGGTCGGTGACCGACTGAACACGGACATCGAAGGCGGACGTGCTGCCGGCTTCGACACCGCGCTCGTGCTCACCGGAATCCACGACATCCACGATGCACTCCGCGCAGCACCCGAACGCCGACCGACCTTCATCCTGCCGAGTCTGCGCGGCCTCGAAGCCCTCATCACCGGCGCCGACCGCAGCGAATGCACGCAGATCGAATCCGCCCTGCACCGTGCCTGGGACGCCATCGACGCGGGCGACACCGACGCCGAGGCGGTGCTGACCGAAGAGCAGCTGCCGCGCACGATCGGCGACTGTCCCGACACCGCCGACACCTCCGGGATTCGCAACGATGTTGAGGAGGACCAGTGACCGAATCACCGCGACCGACCCCTCTACCGCAGGACCAACAGGACTCTCCACCGCAGGACCAACAGGACTCTCCACCGCAGGCCCAACCGACACCGACCCCGACCCCGACCCCGACTCCGGCTTCGCTGAGCGGGGACGTGCCCGTCGACGGCTGGCGTGCGCACCTCGCCGAGACCAAGGACGCCCCCGCCGCGCAGCGCCATGAGCGCCTCGGTGTCCTGCTCGACGAACTCGACTCCCAGGTGGGCTCCTTGTGAGCAGGCTCGACCGGGCACTCGTCGACCGCGGACTGCTGCACTCCCGCTCCCGCGCGGCCCGCGAAATCGCCGCCGGCCGCGTCGGCGTCAACGGCCGCACCATCACCAAGGCCTCCCATGAGGTGGCCGAAGCCGATGACCTCACCGTCACCGAACCCGACCCCTGGGTCGCCCGCAGCGCCCACAAACTCCTCGGCGCCCTCGACGCCTTCGCACTCACGACCAGGCTCAGCGACCTCACCGCCCTGGACGCGGGCGCATCCACCGGCGGTTTCACCCAAGTCCTCCTCCAGCACGGCGTCGCCGAGGTCTGGGCGGTCGACGTCGGCCATGACCAGCTCGCCCCCATGCTGCGCGAGGACCCGCGCGTCCACGTCCGCGAAGGCCTCAACCTGCGCGAACTCTCGAACTCCGACGTACCGAGCGTCGACCTTGTCGTCGCCGACGTCTCCTTCATCTCCCTGCGCCTGCTCCTCGAACCGCTGCTGGCCGCCACGGCATCGACCGGGCAGCTGCTGCTCATGGTCAAACCCCAATTCGAACTCGCCCGCTCCTGCCTCGACAAGCACGGCGTCGTCACGTCCGCGGCCCACCGCCGCCGTGCGATCGACTCCGTCGTGACCGCCGTCGGCGAACACGCCGCACGCGTGAGCGACATCGCGGCCTCACCCTTGCCGGGACCCAGCGGGAACAGGGAGTACTTCCTGCGTGTTCGACCCGGCCGCGCCCCGGATGAGTCCGATAGGCTCGACGAAGCAACCATCCCCGCCCACCTGGACAAGATCATGAGAGGAGAGTCGTGACCAGACACATCATGGTGCTGCTGCACCCCCAACGTGAAGAGTCGGCCGTGGCCGCCGTCAGCGTATTCAAAGCTCTCCTCGACGACGGCATCACCCCCGTCGTCCTCGACGACGAGATCGTCGGCATCCGCGCCCGCCAAGCCGCGGCCCTGGGCACCGAAACGATCGCCGAAGCCGACATCCTCGACCACTGCGTCATCATCGATGCCTCCGAGCTGGGGGAGTGGAAGAACGCCTGCGAACTCGTCATCGTCCTCGGCGGCGACGGCACCATCCTCCGCGCCGCCGAACGCTTCCACGGCTCCGGCGTACCCCTCATGGGCGTCAACCTGGGCCACGTCGGCTTCCTCGCCGAAAGCGAAAGAGAAGACCTCGCCGAGGCGGTTCACCGTGCCTCCCAACGCGACTACCTCGTCGAAGAGCGCCTCGCCCTCGACGTGTCCGTCTGGCACGAAGGGGAGAACATCTTCAACGCCTGGGCGCTCAACGAGGCGACGGTGGAGAAGACCTCGAAGTCGCGGATGGTCGATGTCGTCCTCGGCGTCGACGCCCGCCCCGTGTCCTCCTTCGGCTGCGACGGCGTCATCCTCGCCACCCCCACCGGCTCGACCGCCTACTCCTTCTCCGCCGGCGGCCCCATCGTGTGGCCCGAGGTCGAAGCGCTCATCCTCGTCCCGATCTCCGCCCACGCCCTCTTCGCCGAACCGCTCGTAGTCAACCCGAACTCCCGCCTCGGTGTGGAGATCTCCCCGACGAACCCCGACTTCTCCGCGGTGCTGTGGTGCGACGGCCGCCGTGCCCTCGAACTGCCGTCGGGTGCCCGCGTCGAGGCCACCCGTTCGAAGTCGCCGATCCGACTCGCCCGCCTGCACACCGGACCCTTCACCGACCGACTCGTCGCGAAGTTCCGCCTGCCCGTCTCCGGGTGGCGGGGCCCGATCAAGGAGGCCTGATTGATCTCCGAACTGCGCATCTCCCACCTCGGCGTGATCGCCGAAGCCGAGGTCGAACTCGACACCGGCTTCACCGTCGTCACCGGTGAGACCGGCGCCGGCAAGACGATGTTCGTCTCCGCCCTGTCCCTGCTCATGGGCCGCAAGGTCGGCTCCGGAGTCGTCCGCAAGGGCGCGGAGAAAGCCGAAGTCGAAGGCATCTTCACCGATGTCGCCGAGACCGTGCGTGAGCGCATCGAAGAAGCCGGCGGCAGCGCCGAGGACGAAGCGATCATCTCCCGCACCGTCGCGCTCAAGGGCCGCGCCCGGGCCACCGCGGGCGGACGCACCGTGCCGATCTCCGTGCTCACCGACATCTCCTCCGACCTCATCACCCTCCACGGCCAATCCGAACAGCTGCGACTCAAAGGCACCGCCCAGCAGAGACAGCTCCTCGACGCCGCCGGAGGGCAGAGACTCGCCGAGGTGGCCGCCCGCTACCGTGCCGCGTTCGAGTCCTGGAAAGAGACCGAAGCCCGGGTCTTGCGGATCAAAGACTCCACCGCGGCCCGCCGCGAACGCATCCTGTGGCTGCGCGGCTGCCTCGAAGCCATCGACGCCGTGCGCCCCGAACCCGGCGAGGATGAGACGCTGACCGCCCAGGCCGCGAAGCTCGGCGCCGCAGCCGAGATCACCCGCGCCGTCGGCGCTGCCCACGACCTGCTGCTCGGCTCCGAAGCCGACGACGCCGGAGCCGCCGTCGACCTCGTCCATCAGGCCATCGCCGCGATCAGCGACGTCGAATCCTCCGACCGAGAACTGACCACGATCCGCGAAGCCCTCGGCGACGCGGTGCTGCGCCTGTCGGACTCCGCCGCGGAACTGTCCTCCTACCTCTCAGGCTTCGACGAACTCGGCGAGACCTCACTGGAAGAGACCGAAGCCCGCCGCGCCGAACTCGGCACCCTGGCCCCCTACGGCCAGAACGTGGCCGAAGTCCTCGACTTCGAAACCCGGTCCGCGGCCGAACTCACCGAACTCGAAACCGAAGACCGCGACCTCGACGGCCTCGACGCCGAACTCGACCAAGCGCGGACCGAGATGGAAGAAGCCGCCGCGGCGCTGTCTGAGATCCGCACCGCCACCGCGCAGGAATTCTCCCAGGCCGTGAGCGAAGAGCTCGCGGCACTGTCGATGCCGAAGGCGAGCGTCGACTTCGAGCTCACGCCCCGGGAACCGACCAGCCACGGTGCCGACGAGGTGCGGCTGACCTTCGCCGCGCACGCATCCTCGACCCCCGACGACATCGGCAAGATCGCCTCCGGCGGTGAACTCTCCCGCGTCATGCTCGCCATCGAAGTCGTCCGCGCGGCCAGCGAATCCATTCCCACCTACGTCTTCGACGAAGTCGATGCCGGCGTCGGCGGCAAGGCGGCCGTGGAGATCGGCCGCAGACTGGCGAAGCTCGCCCGAAACGCCCAGGTCATCGTCGTCACCCACCTGCCGCAGGTCGCGGCGTGGGCCGACACGCACGTGACCATCGTCAAAGACGATGACGCCGAGACCGTGCGCTCGGGCGTGCAGGAACTCAGCGACGAAGACCGCGTCGTCGAACTCTCCCGCATGCTGGCCGGAATGGACGACTCCGACTCGGCGAAGGCCCATGCGGCCGAACTCCTCGACAATGCGCGGCAGGTCAAGGACGCCGGTGCGAGGACCACATGAGACAATGGCCGGACCATGAGAGTGCGTAGACATCGCGACGTTCCCGCCGCACCGACCCGGTCCGGTCCCGCCCCTGCCCGCCTGGACCGACGCACGAAAGACCTCACCAAACGCCTCGAAGCAGGCGATATCGCGGTCATCAAACACTCCGACATCGACCGGATCTCCGCCGAGGCCCTCGTCGCCTGCCGACCGGCCGCGGTGATCAACGCCGACAAATCGATCTCCGGCCGGTATCCGAACCTCGGCCCGGGCATCATCGTCGACGCCGGCATCCCCCTCATCGACGCCACCGGAGCAGAGATCTTCGACGCAGTCGACGAGAACGCCGAGATCTCCACCGAGGGCGGCACCGTCTTTGCAGGCGACACCGAGGTGGCCACCGGAGTTCTGCAGACGCACGAGACGATCGCCGACGACATGCACATGGCCGAAGCCGGAATGAACTCCGTGCTCGTGGACTTCATCGACAACACGATCGAATACATCCGCAAGGACTCCGACCTGCTCTCGGCCGAACTCGTCGTGCCCGAAGTGAAGACGCAGTTCACCGACCGACATGTGCTCATCGTCGTCCGCGGATACCACTACAAGGAGGACCTGGCGATGCTGTCCTCCTACATCCGCGAATACCGGCCGCTGCTCGTCGGCGTCGACGGCGGTGCCGATGCGATCATCGAAGCCGGTTACCGCCCCGACATGATCGTCGGCGACATGGACTCCGTGTCCGACACCGCGCTGACCTCCGGAGCCGAGATCGTCGTCCACGCCTACCGTGACGGCAACGCGCCGGGCACCGAACGCGTCGAATCACTCGGCGTCGAATGTGTGGCCTTCGCCGCCTCCGGCACGAGCGAAGACATCGCGATGCTGCTCGCCGATGACAAAGGCGCCGAACTCATCGTCGCCGTGGGCACCCACGACACCGTCATGGAGTTCCTCGACAAAGGCCGCAAGGGCATGGCCTCGACGTTCATCACCCGCCTGCGAGTGGGATCGAAGCTCATCGACGCCAAGGGAGTCTCCCTCCTCTACCGGCAGCGCATCTCCAGCCTGCAGCTGGCCGTGCTCATCATCGCCGGACTCGTCGCCCTCGGCGTGGCGATGACCGCAACCTCGGCCGGGCAGACCTTCCTCGGCCTCATCGGCGCCCAACTCGACGGCCTCTTCGGCTGGATCGGCTCCCTCTTCGGCGGGGACCCCGCGGCCTCGACAGAATCCGCCGGCTTCATCCAAGGACTGACCCGTGATTGATTTCCGCTACCACCTCGTCTCCCTCGTCTCGGTGTTCCTCGCGCTCGCCGTGGGCATCGTCCTCGGCGCGGGGCCGCTCAAGGAACCGATCGGGGAATCCCTGCAGAGCCAGGTCGACGCGCTGCGCAGCGACCGAGACACTCTGCGAGCGAACCTCGATGCGGCCAAGGGCAACATCGACAAACAGAACGATTTCGTCACCGCAGCGGCTCCCGAACTCATCAAAGGCACCCTCAAGGGCCAGGATGTGAGCATCATCGCCGGACCCGAGGCCGACCCCGAGCAGGTCGAAGAGGTGAGCAACAGGGTCAAGGAAGCCGACGGCACGATCGCCGGCGACGTCTCCTTCGTCCCGACCACGCTCAGTCTCGAGGACTCCTCTGCGTTCCTCGAACAGCTGCGCAAGATCGTGCCGAAGCTGCCGAAGGACGATTCGACGGCGATCCGCGCGGCACTGGTCATCGCGCTCACCGGAGATGCCTCGATGCTCGAAGATCCCGCCGACCGCGACGCCGCGGAGAAGAAGTCCTCGCAGCTCTACGACGCCTTCGTCGACGCCGACCGTCTGCGCACCGACACCGATCACAAGACGACCTCGCTGTTCATCGTCGTCGACGATGAGAATTCGACTCTGGCCGAGGAGACGAAGCCGAGCCCGCAAGCCACCGATGACAAGGCCACCCGCACCCTGGTGACCGACTTCGTCACCGCACTCACCGCCGAAGCCACCTCGGTCGTCGTCGCCGGCGACGCCGGATCATCCCAGAACGGACTCGTCAACGTGCTGCGGACCGAGAAGTCGCGGGCCAGCACCGTCGACGGACTCGGCCTCGGCGCCGGCCCCGTCATCGCCGTTCGGGCGCTGGCCGCCGGTGAAGCCGGCACCCACGGACACTACGGATTCGCCGAAGACGCGGAAGGGATCCTGCCCGCGAAGACGGACGAGACGAAGAAGGAAGAGGCGAAATGATCCGCTCCATCGTCAGCACCGCCGTCGCCGGACTCGCCGGATACGCGGCGACGAAGGCCGTGCTCAGGTCTCGGCTGCGCACCCAGCGGGACGTGGTGCGCACCAACCACGCCGGCCGCGAGGTCTCGCTCATCGAAGGCCCCGCCGTCACCGCTGGACTGCTCGCCGGCGGACTGCTCATCGAAGACCCCCGGCAGCGAGCCGCGACCCTGCTGGCCACGGCCGCGGCGGGCGGCCTCGGCGCCGTCGACGACTTCTGCGAATCCGGATCTTCCAAGGGACTGCGCGGACACCTGAGCGCACTCGCCCGCGGCGAGATCACGACCGGAGCGCTCAAGATCACCGGAATTCCGCTCGCCGCGATCGCGGCCGCGACGATCCTGCGCAGCGGGGCACCTCGGCCCGGGGCCCGCGGACTCGCAGACAGCCTCGGATCCGCCCTCGGCACCGGACTCGGTGCTCGGAAGAACGACCGCGCCTGGTACGCCGCTGCCGCGGACATCGTCGTCACCGGGGGCGTCATCGCCGGATCGGCGAACCTGTTCAACCTCCTCGACCTCCGACCCGGTCGCGCACTCAAGACAGGGGCGCTCACCCTGGCGCTGACCGACCACGAACGTCGCGTGTCCTGGTCGCCGTCGGCCGCGATCGCCGGCGCCACGGCAGCGGCCTGGCCCGAAGACTTGGCCGGTGAGGTCATGCTCGGGGACACCGGCGCGAACGCGCTGGGCGCGGCCATCGGCGTGATCCTCGCCGAAACCGCGAGCCCGGGACGCCGCCGTCTCGTCCTCGCCGTCCTCGCCGGACTCACCCTGGCAAGTGAGAAGGTGTCGTTCACCTCCGTCATCGAGTCCACCCCCGGACTGCGGGAGATCGACGCCTTCGGCCGCGAGGGCGTGTGAGCAAGCTCGTTCGAGTCCTCGCCTCCACGGCGCTGCTCGTATCGATCATCACCCTGCTGACCCGGCTGGTCGGTTTCCTCCGCTGGTTGGTCTTCTCCGCGACCGTCGGCGCCGGCACCGTCGGCACCGCCTACCAGAGCGCCAACCAGGTGCCGAACATCCTCTTCGAGGTCGTCGCCGGAGGCGCCCTGGCCGGGGCCGTCATCCCGCTGCTCGCGATCCCGCTGGCCCGATCGGACCGCGCGACGGCCGGGCGGATCGCCTCCGGACTGCTGACCTGGGCCGTCTCGGTGACCCTGCCGCTGTCGATCCTGCTCGCCGTCTTCGCCGCGCCCATCGCGAACGTCCTCGTCGATGCGCGGACCAGCGACACCGGAGTGCAGGCGACCGTGCAGCTGCTGCTCATGTTCGCCCCGCAGCTCGTCCTCTACGGGATCGGCGCCGTGCTCACCGGCGTGCTCCAAGCCCACCGGAAGTTCCTCTGGCCGGCGTTCGCCCCGCTGCTGTCCAGCCTCGTCGTCATCGGCAGCTACATCGCCTACCGCATGGTCGGCGGCAACGACGACACCTGGCAGTCCCACCTCGGCTGGCTCGGCTGGGGCACAACCATCGGCGTGGCCGCCCTCGCCCTGCCTCTGGCGCTGCCGATGGCCTCGACCGGGCTGAGACTGCGTCCCACCTTCTCCTTCCCGCCCGGGGTCGCCCACCGGGCGCTGCGACTGGCCGGGGCCGGGATGTCGGCTCTGCTCGCGCAGCAGGGCGCCGTGCTCGCGACCCTGACCCTGTCGAACCATTCGGGCGGAGAAGGCACGTTCGTCCTCTTCAGCTACATCAACGCCGTCTACCTGCTGCCGTATGCGGTGCTCGCCGTGACCGTGGCGACCGTGATGTTCCCGACCCTGTCCACCTGGGTGGGACGATCCACCGACCCCGAGGCGACCGACACGCACCGTACCGAAGCCCGGGTGCGACTGCGGGCCGTGACATCGACGACGACCGCGCTCATCGTCGCCATCGGCGGCCTCGGCGCCGTCATCCTCCTCTCCGCGGCCGGACCGCTGCAGACCTTCTTCATCGCCATCGACGCGGAGAAGAGCTCGTCGGCGCCCTTCGACTCGATGGCACAGGCGATCATGGTCATGGCACTGGCCGTTCCCGGCTGGTGTTTCGTCGCCTGGGGCACCCGCGTGTTCTACGCCCTCGAACGGTCCCGCCATTCGGCTGCGGCGACGACGACCGGGTGGCTCCTCGTCATCGTCGGCATGATCGCGGCCATCCTCGTGACGAATGCGAACGGGGATCCGGGGCTGACGCTCATCGCCATCTGCTGCGGCTACGTCTTGGGCATGAGCGTCGCCGGAGGATTCCTGCTCACGTCCATCCGCCGCGTCCTCGGCCCCACCGGCCTCGCGCTGGTCGGCCGCCGCGGACTGCTCACCCTCGGTGCCGCCGCCGTCGCCGGAACCGCGGGAGTCGTGACCTCGCAGTGGCTCGGGGGACTGCTCGACAATTCCGCGGGATCGGCCGTGCTCGCCGGCACCGTCTCCGCACTGCTCGGCTGCGTGGTCTTCGCGCTCATCGTGCTCATCATCGACCGCGGATTCCTGGGCGAGGTGCGCAGACTGCTCGCCGACCGGAAGGACACGGGCGCCGGCGAAGCGACGGCACCGCAGGGCACTGGAACGGACAGGGAGGAAGAATCATGAGGATCGTCTTCGTCATCGGCACCTCCACCGGGGGAGTCGGCACTCACGTCAAGGCACTGGCCCGCGACCTCGGTGCGGCCGGTCATGAGATCGGCGTCATCGGCCCCGCCGCGACCGATGAGCACTTCGGCTTCTCCCTGCTGCCGGGAGTCCGCTTCGCCGTGCTCGAACTCGGCACCGGAATCGGACCCGCCGACGCCGCCCTGATCCGGCGGCAGCGCGGTCTGCTGCGCAGCTTCGACGCGCAGATCGTCCACGCCCACGGGTTCCGCGCCGGACTCATCACCCAGCTGACGCTGCGTACCCTGCGCTCCCGTCCCCGATTCGTCCTCAGCCTCCACAATCGGGCCAGCGGCCAGGGACTGCGCGGGAAGGTCGAAACCCGCGTGGAGACGATGCTCGCCCGCGGCGCCGACCTCGTTCTCGGTGCCAGCACCGACCTCGTCGAACGCGCCCAGGAACTCGGTGCCCGCGATGCCCGGTTCGTGCCCGCCGCCGCACCCGAGGTGACACCGGTGAGCGCCGAGGCGGCCGCCGCCACCCGCGCCCAGCTGGCAAGCACCTACGGCTTCGACGAGGGCGCGGTCATCGTCCTCGCCGTGGGCAGGGTCGCACCGCAGAAGAACTACCCGATGCTCGTGCGCGGGCTCGGCCGCCTCGGCGACACGACGGGCAGCACGAACCCGACCCGGACAGCGGACGCGGCACGCACGGGACAGGACGCCTCGCGCACGAAACAGGACGCGGGCGATCCGGCCCTCGTCGTGCTCATCGCCGGCGCCGCCGACGAAACGGTGCTCCGCGAAGTCCGGGCACAGTACGCTGAGCTCAGCGCCGCCTCGGCGATTCCCCCTCTGCATTTCCTCGGCGCACGCAGCGACGTCGCCGAACTCGCCGCAGCCGCGGACATCTACGTGCTCACGAGCGTGTGGGAGGCCCGCGCGCTCGTGCTCCAGGAAGCGCTCATCTCCGGCAAGGCGATCGTGGCGACCGCAACCGGCGGCAGCACCGAACTCGTCGGCGACGCAGGTGTCCTTGTCCCCGATGACGATGATCGGGCCTTCGCCGCCGCCGTCGCCGAACTCGCCGGAGACCCCGCCCGATGCGCCGAGCTCGGGGCACGGGCACGAGCCCGCGGAGCCGAGCTTCCCGGTGAAAGGGAAGTCGCCGAAGAACTCGCAGGCATATACACGGAACTCGTGTCTGCCCAGGTAGGCTAGAAGCAGCGTCGATCGAAAGTAGAGGATGAGGAAATGAGCGAATCCGGCGAGGTCAACCCACTGAGCGCAGACACGAGGATTCTGCACGTGCTCGCCGAGACCACCGGCCCAGTCGTCGAAGTGGCGAAGCTCGCCGTGCTCGGTCACCTCCGTGCGGGCTTCAAAGTCGCCGTCGCCGCACACCGGTCGCTGCTGGGCACCTTCGGAGTTCCCGAGGAGCTGGCCGACGAATTCCGCGAGATCGAACTCGCGGCGCGCCGACGCTTCTCCATGGCCGACCCGAACACCGCCTTCACCCTGCACAAGTACTACCAGCACGTGGACATCGTCCACGCGCACGGACTGCACGCGGCGACGCTCGCCGGGCTCGCCTTCACCGGCCTGCCCGCCCGCCTGCATCCGAAAGTCGTCGCCACGATCGAGTCCTTCGACTCCGCGAACGTCATCGAGAAGACCGGCGCCGAGATCGTCGGCCGCACCGCCACCGCCGTCCTCGGCACGACCGAACCTGTCGTCGACTACTACAGCGGGCGGGTCCCGATCGTCGAACGCGCCGAGCTCGTCCACCCGGACATCGACGTCGATCTCACGGTGCGCACCCCGCGCGCCGATGTCCGACGCGAACTCGGAGTCAAGGAAGGCACCTGGGTGGTCGCCAGCCCCATCGCCCTGCGCGATCACACGGCGCTGGCGACCGTGCTCGACGCCGCCGTCCAGATCAACAGCCGACGCCCCGACCGCAACGTCGTCTTCGTCCTCACCGGCACCGGCAAGGACCGGTCGACGGTGTCCCGCGAATTCTCCGACCGCGGCGTCATCGTCGCCCCTGCCGGCGACCTCGTCGATGTGGCCGCGGCCGCCGATGTCGTCATCGCCAGCGAGACGATGACCGGTCTGTCCCACGAAGACCTCATGCAGCTGTCGAAGCCTGCCGTGTTCATCGGCAGCGAACGCCGCGCCGGCATCTGGGGAGAGGCCGCGAAGAGCGTCGACGCCGACGACACGGACGGTCTGCTGCGTGAGATCAATCATCTTCTCGACGACCCGGCCGGACGCGGCACCTCCGCCGTAGCCGCGAAGAAGCGGGTCATCGACGTCAGCAACGGCGCCGCGATCTCCGCTACGCTGCTCGACCTGTACGCCGAGGCCGACGCCGCCGCGGATTCGTGAGCCGGACTTTGATAGAATCAAATCCCGTGGTGAATCGAACTGGCCCAGGTGGCACTCATACGGCAAAGCACATCTTCGTCACGGGAGGCGTCGCCTCTTCGTTGGGAAAGGGACTGACGGCATCGAGCCTCGGTCATCTGCTCACTCAGCGCGGCCTCACCGTGGCCATGCAGAAGCTGGATCCCTACCTCAATGTGGATCCCGGCACGATGAATCCCTTCCAGCACGGTGAGGTCTTCGTCACCGAGGACGGGGCCGAGACCGATCTCGACATCGGCCACTACGAGCGTTTCCTCGACAACAACCTCGACGGCGCCGCGAACGTCACGACCGGCCAGGTCTACTCCTCGGTCATCGCCAAGGAGCGCCGCGGCGCGTACCTCGGCGACACGGTCCAGGTCATCCCGCACATCACCGACGAGATCAAGGCGCGCATGCGTGCGCAGGCCGAACGCCCCGAGGCGGATCGCCCCGACGTCATCATCACCGAGATCGGCGGCACCGTCGGCGATATCGAATCTCAGCCCTTCCTCGAGGCCGCCCGCCAGGTCCGCCACGACATCGGACGGGACAACGTCTTCTTCATCCACGTCTCCCTCGTGCCCTACCTCGGGCCCTCGGGCGAACTGAAGACGAAGCCGACGCAGCATTCGGTGGCGACCCTGCGCTCGATCGGCATCCAGCCCGATGCGATCGTGCTGCGCTCCGACCGCGAGCTGCCGGACTCGATCCGGGCGAAGATCGCCGGGGCCTGCGACGTCGAAACCGACGCCGTCGTCTCCTGCGTCGACGCCCCGAGCATCTACGACATCCCGAAGGTCCTCCACGACGGCGGTCTCGACGTGTTCGTCATCCGCAGCCTCAACCTGCCCTTCCGCGATGTCGACTGGACGAAGTGGGACTGGGTGCTCGAGCGTGTGCACAACCCCTCGAGCGAGGTCACGATCGGCATCGTCGGCAAGTACATCGATCTGCCCGATGCCTACCTGTCGGTGACCGAGGCGCTGCGTCACGGCGGCTTCGCCAACGACGCGAAGGTCAAGATCCGCTGGATCGCCTCCGATGACTGCGAAACCGAAGCCGGAGCCGAGAAGGCGCTGGCCGGACTCGACGCGATCTGCGTGCCCGGCGGCTTCGGCATCCGCGGCATCGAAGGCAAACTCGGCGCACTCGAGTACACCCGCACCCACCAGATCCCGACCCTGGGTCTGTGCCTGGGACTGCAGTGCATGGTCATCGAGTACGCCCGCAATGTCGCCGGCATCGAGGCGGCGTCGTCGTCCGAGTTCGACCCGGAGACCACGGTCCCGGTCATCGCGACCATGGCCGAGCAGCTCTCCATCGTCGAAGGCGAAGGAGACCTGGGCGGGACCATGCGGTTGGGCACCTACGAAGCGAACCTCGCCGAGGGCAGCGTCGTCGCCGGTGTCTACGGTGCGACGACGATCAGCGAACGGCACCGCCACCGCTACGAGGTCAACAACACTTACCGGGATCAGCTCGCCGAGGCGGGACTGGAGTTCTCCGGCACCTCACCCAACGGTGAGCTCGTCGAGTTCGTCGAACTGTCCGCCGAGACCCACCCGTTCTATGTCTCGACACAGGCCCACCCCGAGCTGAAGTCGCGTCCGACCGCGCCGCACCCGCTGTTCGCGGGGCTCGTGGCCGCGGCGCTGGCGCGTCAGTGAGCACTGTGACCACTGTTGTCAGCGAATGCCGTCGGCGGACACGCCGGCGGCATTCGCCGTTGCACCACCGTCGATGAAGAGGAAGGCAGACGATGAGCACCCTGCAGGATGAGCCGTACACTCCGTCGATCTCCGGATCCGAGGTCGTCTACCGCGGTGCGGTCTGGGACATCCGACGCGAGAGCTTCGACCTGCCCGAAGCCTCCGGACTCGTCCGCGACCTCATGGCCCATACCGGTGCCGTGGGGATCGCCGTCGTCGACGACCAGCAGCGGATGCTCCTCGTCCAGCAGTACCGGCACCCGGTGCGGTCCCGTCTGTGGGAGGTCCCCGCGGGCCTGCTCGACGTTGCCGGAGAAGACCCGGTCGACGCGGCCAAGCGGGAACTCGTCGAAGAAGCCGACCTCACGGCCGAACGCTGGGAGGTTCTCAGCGACTCCTGCCTGACACCGGGCGGCAGCTCCGAGACGATGCGGCTCTACCTCGCCCGTGACCTGGCGTTCGTGCCCGAGGCCGACCGGCATGAACGCGACGAGGAGGAGGCAGGGTTCCGCTTCCGCTGGGTCAGCGTCGACGAGGCGCTCGACGCTGTGGCCGAAGGACGGGTCACGAATGCGATCGCCCAGTTGGCGATCTTCCAGGTCGACAGAGTGCTGCGCGCCGAAGCGGCCGGACAGCCGGTTCAACTGCGCGCCGTCGACTCACCGCGGCCCCTCGTCGACGGACGCCCGGATTTCGGTCGCGGTGCCGAGGTCGAGACGAGAAGCGAGCCGACAGAGAACGTGGTCGCGGGAAGCGCGCCGACAGGGAACGTGGCCGGGCGAAACGCGCCGACAGGCAGCGCGACCGCGGGGGACGGACCAACCGGTTCCGATCGCACCGACGAGGCCTGATTCCTCGTGGCTCGGCACGGCGCCGAACTGCTGCCCGACGACCTCTCCGCAGAACTGCGTCGAGGGTTCGAGTCCTACCTCAATTCCCTGCGCTTCGAACGCGGCCTGTCCCGCAATTCCATCGACGCCTATGCTCGTGACCTCGCCCGATACGGAACCTGGCTGAGCGGTGAGGGGATCGGCCGCCTCGGCGAGGTGGAACGGTCCACCGTCGAAGCCTATGGTCTGCACCTGCTCGACACGGGGCTCGCTCCGCGGTCGCGGGCACGGGCCCTCGTCGCAGTCCGGCGCTTCCACACCTTCGCACTGGCGGAGAATCTCGCCCCCACGGACCCGGCTTCCGAGGTCAGTCCGCCGCAGGAAGGGCTGCGCCTGCCCAAGGCGCTCTCGCTCGACGAGATCGAGGGGATGCTTGCCACGACGGCGGGGGAGGAGCCCGTCCAGATCCGGGCCGCGGCCCTGCTCGAGCTCCTCTACGCCACGGGAGCGCGCATCTCCGAAGCGGTCGGCGTCGACCTCGATGACGTCGACCTCGACTCCGGGCTGGTCCGTCTCTACGGCAAGGGCGGGAAGGAGCGGATCGTTCCCTTCGGATCGCACGCGGCAACGGCACTGGGGGCGTGGGTGTCGCGCGTGCGGCCGGGGATGGCGGCGAAGGCGAAGACCTCGTCGCCGGCCGGGGCGCTGTTCCTCAACGCCCGCGGAACCCGGCTCTCGCGGGTCTCCGCATGGCAGATCGTCAAAGACGCGGCCGAGGCGGCACGGATCGACGCGGAAGTCTCTCCGCACACGTTCCGGCACTCCTTCGCCACCCATCTGCTCGAGGGTGGGGCCGACATCCGTGTCGTTCAGGAGCTGCTCGGGCACGCCTCGGTGACGACGACGCAGATCTATACGAAAGTTTCTGAAGAGACACTGCGGGAAGTGTACGCGACCTCGCACCCCAGGGCGCGGTAGGGTTGGACGAAGAGCAACGAAAGGTGGCCATCCGAGTGATGAATACGCAAGAGGCGTTGGATATCCCCCAGCAGAAGACCGCAGCAGCCGAGCCCGAGGAATTTCCGGAGCCGGCCCCCTTGGCTTCGCATGGACCCGCCCGCATCATCGCCATGGTCAATCAGAAGGGCGGGGTCGGGAAGACGACCTCGTCGATCAACCTCGGCGCGGCTCTGGCCGCATACGGCCGGAAGATGCTGCTCGTCGACTTCGACCCGCAGGGTGCCCTGTCCGTCGGCCTGGGCCTCAACCCCTATGACCTCGACATCAGCGTGTACAACCTGCTGATGAATCCGCGTCTGGACCCGCACGAGGTCATCGTGGGCACGGACTTCGAGGACATCGACATCCTCCCGGCCAACATCGACCTCTCCGCCGCCGAAGTCCAGCTCGTCGGCGAGGTCGCCCGTGAGCAGGTGCTTGCGCGGGCGCTGTCGAAGGTCGCCGACGAATACGATGTCATCCTCATCGACTGCCAGCCCTCGCTCGGTCTGCTCACCGTCAACGCCCTCACCGCCGCCCATGGTGTGATCATCCCGCTCGAGACCGAGTTCTTCGCCCTCCGCGGCGTCGCTCTGCTGGTGGAGACGATCGAGAAGGTCCAGGACCGGCTCAACCCCTCGCTCGAAGTCGATGGGATCCTCGCGACGATGTTCGACTCGCGGACCCTGCACTCGAAGGAAGTCATGTCGCGGGTAACCGAGGCCTTCGGCGACAAGGTCTTCGGGACCGTCATCAATCGCACCGTGAAGTTCCCCGATGCCTCCGTGGCCGCCGAACCGATCACGAGCTTCGCCCCCAAACATGCCGGGTCCGAAGCCTATCGGCGACTGGCACGCGAACTCATCGCCCGCGGAGGCGCACCCTGAGCGAGACCATCCAACAGGGCACGCACGATCCCGCAGCCCGCACCGACGACGGTGTCGGAACTGCGGATGACACGGGCACGGCCGTTGAAGGGTTCCAGGTCGAACTCGAGAACTTCTCCGGGCCCTTCGATCTGCTGCTCGGGCTGATCTCGAAACGACGTCTCGACGTCACGGAGATCGCCCTGGCCGAGGTCACCGACGAGTTCATCTCCTACACCACCGAGCTCAAGGACAAGGCGAACCTCGCCGAGATCTCCCAGTTCCTCCTCGTCGCGGCCACCCTGCTCGACCTCAAGACCGCGAGGCTGCTTCCGCACGAAGTGGGCGAGGAAGTCCTCGACCTCGAACTGCTCGAGGCCCGCGACCTGCTCTTCGCCCGCTTGCTCCAGTACAAGGCGTACAAGTCCGTGTCCGGCTACCTCGCCGAGGCGATGGCCGCCGGATCGATCCGCGCGCCCCGCGACGTCGTCCTCGAAGCCGAGTTCCAGGACGTGCTGCCGCCGCTGGAGATAAACATCGGCCCCGGTGAGCTGGCCGGGATCTTCGCCACCGTGCTCCAACGCGACCACACACCGCCGAGTGTCGCCGTCGACCACATCCACCTGCCGCTGGTCAGCGTCTCCGAGCAGCGCGGCCACATCCTCTCCCTGCTGCGCGCCGGAGAGCTCGACTTCGCCGAACTGCTCGAGACCGCGGAGAACACCCTGGTCGTCGTCGCCCGATTCCTCGCACTGCTCGAACTGTTCAAGGTCGGACTCTGCGATTTCGACCAGCCCGAACCGCTGGGGCGGCTGCTCATCCACCGCACCGAAATGAGCGAAGACGGCGTCGACCTGCGCACCGAGGGCGACTGGAGCGGAGACGAAAGCGGCGACGAAAGCGGCGACGACTCAGCAGGCGGCGACCCGTCGACGTCCGACAACGACGAGGGCGTTGGCGATGATGGGGGAGGCGACAGCGAGGGCGACGGGGGCGCTGGCGATGATGGGGGAGATGACGACGAGGACAATGAGGGCACTGACGCTGCTGGGGGAGACGCGCAATCATGATCGATGACGAGATCCTTGCCGGCATCGAAGCCGTGCTCATGATCACCGACTCGGCCGTGTCCGCCGAGGAGCTCGCCACCTCTCTCGGCCTCGACGTGGACACCGTTGTCGAAGCGATCACCACACTCAAAGCCGACTACGACGGCGATGCGGACCACCGGCAGCGCGGTTTCGAGATCCGCCACGTCGCCGGAGGCTTCCGCATCTTCTCCCGCGGTGACTACCACGAAGTCGTCAAGGGCTTCCTCACCGCCGGGCAGAGCGCGAAGCTGTCCCAGGCCGCGCTCGAGACCCTCGCCGTCATCGCTTATCGGCAGCCGATCTCCCGACCCCGCATCGCCGCGATCCGCGGAGTCAGCGTCGACGGTGTCATCCGCACCCTGCTGCTGCGCGGACTCATCGTCGAAGCCGGGAAGGAAGCGTCCACCTCGGCGCTGCTCTATGCCACGACTCCGCAGTTCCTCGACACGATGGGCATGAACGCGATCGACGACCTGCCGGACATCGCCCCCTACCTGCCCGAGGACGCCGACGTCGCCGAACTCGGCTCCGATGACGATGAGGTGCTGGCCGAGATCGACGGCGACCTCGATGCCGATGACGATATGCCTGCCACCGGGGCCGATATCGCAGCCCCGGGCGCCGAGATGTCACGACTTGACGATTGATTTGAGAGAATGGGTATATGAGTCCCTACCGTGATCCACGCGCCCCTGGCGGGCGCCAGAACCGACCGAGCCGAAAACAGCGTGCATCGACCGCCGCGAAGTCCTCGAACAAGGGCGGTTCCGGCACCGGCCAGACATCGGATGCCCATGTCAGCGACGGTGTGAGGCTGCAGAAGGTGCTCGCCGAGGCGGGCCTGGGCTCACGTCGGGCCTGCGAGCAGCTCATCGTCGACGGACGCGTTGAAGTCGATGGGCAGATCGTGACCGAGCTGGGCACCCGGATCGACCCCCAAACGCAGTCCGTGTACGTGGACACAGTGAGAATTTCGACACAGACCAAGAAGGTCTACCTCGTGCTCAACAAGCCGGCCGGCGTCGTATCGACGATGAGCGACCCCGAAGGTCGCCCCTGCCTGGCCGACTACGTGCGCAACAACACCGAACGGCTCTTCCACGTCGGTCGTCTCGACACCGAGACCGAGGGGCTCATCCTGCTCACCAACGACGGAGAGCTGAGCAACCGTCTGGCCCATCCGCGCTACGAGGTTCCGAAGACCTACCTGGCGAAGGTCAAGGGCCAGCTGGCCAAGGACGCCGGCGCCATCCTCAAGGCCGGAATCGACCTCGAAGACGGCTTCGTCAAGGTCGACGACTTCAAACTCGTCGACTCGACCCCCGGCAAGTCCGTCGTCGAACTCACCCTCCACTCCGGCCGCAATCGGATCGTGCGCCGCCTGCTCGAAGAGATCGGCCACCCCGTGGAACGACTCGTACGTCTGCGCTTCGGACCGGTCGTCCTCGACGAGCAGAAGCAGGGCAAGATCCGTCCGCTGCGCTCCGATGAGGTCGGCTCCCTCTTCGAGGCCGTCGGATTGTGAGAGTCCACATCATCGGCACCGGCCTGCTCGGTGCCAGCCTGGGCTTGGCGCTGAGCGCAAAGGGCCATCAGGTGACCCTGGAAGACACCTCGCCGACGGCTCAGCAGCTCGCTGCGGACCTCGGTGCCGGACGTCTCCTCGACGCCGCTTCCAGCGCCGACCCGAGCACCGATGCCACGACCGACTCCGGCGCCGACCGCACTGCCGACTCCAGCACCGTCCGCACTGCCGGCTCCGGCACCGAGCCGAGCGCCCAGGCGGCCGGCTCGTCTGCACCCACGGCAGCGGCATCGGCTTCCACGGTCACGGCTTCAGCACCCACGGCACCGGCTCCCACGGTCACGACTTCGGCTCCCATACCCCCGGACATCGTCGTCGTGGCGACCCCGCCCGACGTCGCCGCCCGCGTCATCGCCACTGCGCTGGAGACCTACCCGAACGCGACTGTCACTGATGTCGCCAGCGTCAAGACCCGCCTCCTCGAGTCGGTGAAGACCCTGGTCACAGCCGCGCAGCTCGACCGGTACATCGGTTGCCATCCGATGGCCGGGCGGGAGAAGTCCGGGGCGATCGCCGCACAGTCGGACCTCTTCACGGCCCGGCCCTGGGTGATCTGCTCGGACGAGGACACACCGGGCTCCCGCCTCGGCGAGGTCATCGCCATGGCCGAGGACACGGGCGCCTCGGTGCTCCACCTCGACCCGCGCATCCACGATGCCGCGGTCGCGAAGGTCTCGCATGTGCCGCAGATCGTCTCCTCCCTCGTCGCCTCCCAGCTGCGGCACGCACCTCTCGAGGAGATCGCGCTGGCGGGGCAGGGTCTGCGCGATGTCACGCGCATCGCCGCATCGGATCCGGGCCTGTGGACGCAGATACTGACCGGCAACGCCGAGGAAGTCCGGTCCGTGCTCGTCGACCTGCGGACCGAGCTCGACGAAGTCATCGGTGCTCTCGAACTCGGCCCCGGGGCGACCGGACAGCTTGCGAAGGCGATCGCGCTGGGCAATGAGGGACACGACCGGATTCCCGGCAAGCACGGGCAGCCGCCGACCACCTATGCTGTTGTCACGATCCTGGTTCCGGACACGCCCGGAGCCCTGGCCCGACTGTTCAAGGACATCGGCGACCTCGGCGTCAACGTCGAAGACTTCCGGATGGATCACGCCTCCGGTCGGAAACTCGGCATGGTCGACGTGTCCGTGGTCCCGGCCATCCAGCAGGAGCTGGAGATCGGATTGCTGTCGAAGGGATGGCAGATCCCCGAATCCGCCATCGAGAAAGAAGGAACTGCATGAGCGTCATAGCCATTGACGGACCGTCCGGAGTGGGGAAGTCGAGCACCGCCAAGGAGGTGGCGCGCAGGCTGGGCTACCAGTACCTCGACACCGGTGCGATGTACCGGGCGATGGCGTGGCTGTGCCTCAACCGCGGAGTCACCGACCCCGTCGACGTGCTCGAACAGGTGCGAGGCGCCGATCTGGAGATCTCGCTGAGCCCCGACGAATTCTTCGTCTCCGTCGACGACATCGACGTCACCGAGGACATCCGCGGTGAGGACGTGTCCGCGAATGTGCAGACCGTCTCCGGCGTCATCGACGCACGTGAGGAGCTCATCGACATGCAGCGGGCGTACATCGCCGCCGCCCCCGAGGGCATCGTCGTCGAAGGCCGCGACATCACCACCGTCGTCGCCACCGACGCCGAGGTGCGCATCCTCATGACCGCTCGCGATGAGGTCCGCGTGGCCCGCCGAGCGAAGGAAGTCCACGGAAACGCCGACGCCGAGGCGGTCGCCGCCACCCAGGATCTCGTCACAGGCCGTGACGCGAAGGACTCCGCCACGACGAGCTTCCTCGAAGCCGCCGACGGAGTGTACACACTCGATACCAGCGACATCGATTTCGATCAGGTGGTCGAGACGGTGCTGCAGCTGGTGAAGGACTCACAATGAGCGAACCCGAATTCCATGAGACACCCGACGAGGACCTCGTCGACCGTGTTGAGAGCATCAGCGACGAGGAAGCCGAGCAGCGGGCGACCGCGCTCGAAGCCGGACTCGAAAGCTATGAGCTCGAGGACGAAGACCGGGCGCTGCTGCACGCCTACGGTTTCGAGGACGAGGAAGAGGAGGCCCTCGGTGCCGCTCCCGTGCTCGCCGTCGTCGGCCGACCCAATGTCGGCAAGTCGACGCTGGTCAACCGCATCCTCGGTCGTCGCGAAGCCGTCGTCGAAGACGTTCCCGGAGTCACCCGTGACCGGGTGAGCTACCGCGCGGAGTGGAACACGAAGGAATTCACCCTCGTCGACACCGGCGGGTGGGACCAGGACTCGAAGGGCATGGCTTCGCGGATCGCCATCCAGTCCGAGATCGCCGTGGACATGGCCGATGCCGTCGTCCTCGTCGTCGATGCGACGACCGGTCCGACCTCGACCGATGAGATGATCGTGAAGATGCTGCGGCGGAAGAAGAAGCCTGTCATCCTCGCCGCGAACAAGGTCGATGACGAGCGCGGCGAACTGATGGCCGCCGAACTGTGGGGCCTGGGCCTGGGCCAGCCGTGGACGGTATCGGCTCTGCACGGTCGCGGAGTCGCTGACCTGCTCGACGAGGTTCTGACGATTCTGCCCGAGGTCTCGGCCGTCGACGCCCGTATCGAAGAGGGCGGACCGCGTCGCATCGCGCTCGTCGGGCGTCCGAATGTCGGCAAGTCCTCCCTGCTCAACCAGCTCATCGGCACCGATCGTGTGCTCGTGGACAATGTCGCCGGCACCACGCGTGACCCCGTCGATGAGCTCATCGAGCTCGGCGGGAAGCAGTGGCGTTTCGTCGACACCGCCGGCATCCGTCGTCGTGCCCATCAGGCCAGCGGCGCTGACTTCTATGCTGCGCTGCGGACGCAGACCGCGCTGGAACGCGCCGAGGTGGCCCTCGTCCTCCTCGAGGTTCAGGAGCCTCTGAGCGAGCAGGACGTGCGCATCGTGACCACCGCAGTCGAAGCCGGCCGTGCCGTGGTGCTCGCGTTCAACAAGTGGGATCTGCTCGATGACGAACGCCGCTACTACCTCGAACGGGAGATCGAACGGGACCTCGGGCATGTGGCGTGGGCTCCGCGGGTGAACATCTCCGCGAAGACCGGTCGGCATGCGGAGAAGCTCGTCCCCGCGATGGAGGCAGCACTCGAGGGCTGGGACACCCGCATTCCGACGGGTCGGCTCAATGCCTTCCTCGGTGAGCTCGTCGCTGCGAACCCGCATCCCGTGCGCGGCGGCAAGCAGCCGCGCATCCTCTTCGGCACTCAGGCGCAGTCGCGTCCGCCGAAGTTCGTGCTCTTCACCACCGGATTCCTCGACCCCGGCTACCGTCGATTCATCATTCGCCGTCTGCGTGAGACCTTCGGGTTCAAGGGCACCCCGATCGAGGTGTCGATGCGCATCCGCGAGAAGCGGCGGAGACGCTGAGTGAACGAGGGCGAGCGGTCCGAGGATTCGACCGCACACGACGATGCGGCAGCCGGTGCGGCCGGTGCCTCGGCACGCCCTGCTGAGCCCGGCCCGTCCGCTCCGCCTGGCCCGTCCGCTCCGACTGGCCCGTCCGCTCCGACTGGCCCGTCCGCTCCGTCCGCGGAGTCGCAGTCTGAACAGGCCACGGACGCCGCTTCGGCTGCCGACTCGGAAACGACGGGGGACGACTCCGGTCGCGCCGCCTCGGTGATCGAGGATTCGGCTGCCGGCATCGACGAATCAAACGCAGGTGTCGACGACTTGGGCGCCCACCTCGACGGCTCGGGAGTCGGCGTCGACGAATCGGGCCCTGGCTTCGACGACTCGGGCGCCGACGTCGGCCCCCGGCCCTGGCACTCGCGCCCACCGGCACGCGCGCTCATGATCGCGGTGACCATGGCGGGGCTGGCCTACGCTCTCATGTTCTTCCGCGGTCTGCAGGACATCGTGGCTCCGGTGTTCCTCGCCCTCAACTTCTACATCGTCGTCTACCCCGTGCAACGGCTCCTCACCCGGTTCAAGGTGCCGCGCGCGATCGGCGCATCCATTTCTGTGGTCCTCGTGCTGTGCATGATCCTCGCCTTCTTCGGGCTCACAGCGTGGTCGGTGGCCGAGCTCGTCATCCTCATCCCCAGCTACAGCAACGAACTCGCCCACTCGTACCAGAACGCACTGGCGCTGCTCTCGGACATCGGGGTGACCTCCTCGGTGATCCAGCAGCAGCTCAAGGCCTTCGACGTGCGCTCCGTGCTCGATGCCATCTACCCGCTGCTGACGAACGTGTCCTCGGTCGCGGGTCTGCTCACGACGGTGATCATGTCGGTCTTCTTCGTGGCGATGGATTCGATGGGCATCGACAAACGGATGACGATGCTGTTGGACATCAAACCCTCCCTGTCGGCCTCGTTGGGCGACTTCGCCCGCGGAGTCCGTCGCTACTGGGTGGTCGCCACGATCTTCGGTCTCATCGTCGCCTTCCTCGATGTCGTCGCCTTGGCGATCATTGATGTTCCACTCATCTGGGTGTGGGGCGTGCTCGCGTTCCTCACGAACTACATTCCGAACATCGGCTTCGTCATCGGCCTCGTCCCGCCGGCTCTGCTCGCGCTCGTTGACAGCGGCTGGCAGTCGGCGGTGTGGGTGATCGTGGCCTACAGTGTGCTCAACTTCGTCATCCAGGCGATCATCCAGCCGAAGTTCACAGGAGAATCCGTCGGCGTGACCCCGCTCGTGTCGTTCCTCTCCCTGCTGTTCTGGGTGTGGATCCTCGGGTGGCTCGGAGCCTTGTTGGCGCTGCCGGCGACCCTGCTGCTCAAGGCGCTGCTCGTCGACGCGGACCCGCGGGCGAGGTGGGTGAACATCCTCCTGGCCTCCGACGCGGACACGGGGACGGGAAATCCGGTGACGGGATCGGCGCGAAAGGGCGCGGCCCCCTCGCCCTCCGAAGCCTGAGTGGTTAGCATGAAGTATGGCGACACTACTGAATATCCATCCGGAGAACCCACAGGACCGACTGATCGAGAAGGCCGCCGAGTCCCTGAGAAATGGTGGGCTCATCGCCTACCCCACGGACTCCTGCTACGCGCTGGGCTGCGCCCTGGACAACAAGGACGGCATCGAGCGGATCACCCGCATCCGGCAGCTGGGCTCGAAGCACCACTTCACGCTCATGTGCCATGATTTCGCCCAACTGGGACAGTTCGTCATCGTCGACAACTCGGATTTCCGGGCGATCAAATCAATGACGCCGGGGCCGTTCACCTTCATCATGAAGGCGACGAAGGAAGTGCCGCGGCGGATGATGCATCCGAAGAAGCATTCGGTCGGGGCGCGGATTCCGCAGAATGTCACCGCGCTGGCTCTCGTCGAAGCGATGGGCGAGCCGATCCTGTCGTCGACTCTGCTGCTGCCCGGCGATGAGGATCCGCTCACCCACGCCGAGGATGTCGTGGACCAACTGGGCAACGACGTCGACATCGTCATCGAATCCGGCGTGCCCGGAGTCGTGCCGACCTCGGTCATCGACTTCACCGGCCGGTTCCCCGAGGTCGCCCGCGTCGGAGCCGGAGACGTCTCCCGCTTCCTCGAGGAATGACGAACGCGTGCACCTGCACGCATAACCGACCGACAATCAGAACGGATGATGCCTCGCCGAGGTGGTGGTTGCGCCTCGGCGAGGCATCAGCTGCGTCTCGGAGCGCGTCAGAGACCCAGATAGGCTGCCTGGACGTCCGGATTGTCAAGCAGCCGAGAGGCATCATCGGCGAGCACGATCCGACCTTCAGCGAGGACATAGCCGCGATGGGCGATCGCCAGCGACGCCTTCGCATTCTGCTCGCTGAGCAGGACGCCGATGCCGTTGCGATTGATCTGTGCGACGGATTCGAGGACCTGTTCGACGACGATCGGTGCCAGACCCATTGACGGTTCGTCGAGGATCAGCAGGCTCGGATCCGACATCAGCGCCCGACCGATCGCCACCATCTGCTGCTGTCCGCCCGACAGCGAGCCGGCCGGCTGCTTCGCCTTCTCCTTGAGGATCGGGAACAGGTCGAGAACCTCCGCATAGATCTCCTCGGTGCGGGAACTGTTCCTGTGCGGGTACGACCCCAGCCGCAGGTTCTTCTCCACCGACATCTTCCCGAACAGATGACGTCCCTCGGGGCAGTGTGCGATTCCGGACTTGACGATGGCGTTGGCGCGGGCTCGGTGGAGTTTCCGGCCCTCGTAGTCGATCGTTCCCGTCCGCACGCGCATGAGTCCGCTGATGGTTCTGAACAGCGTGGTCTTTCCCGAACCGTTCGCGCCGAGGATGACGGTGAGTTCGCCCGCCCGCGCGGTGATGCTCACGCCGTGGAGGACGTCGGTGGCATCGTAGCCGGTGCTGACATTGTCGAGTGTGAGCATCACTTCTCCTTCTGGTCCGTCGGATCCTGGGGCGTCGAACCGAGATACGCATGGATGACGTCCGGATTCGACTGGATCTCGGAAGGCACGCCGAAGGCGAGCTTCTGCCCGTGGTCGAGGACGAGGATCGTGTCCGCGAGATCCATGATCATCGTCATCTTGTGTTCGACGAGGAGGACCGAGACCCCACGCTGGGGCAGCGAACGGATGAGGTTGCCGAAGTCCGCGGTCTCCTCCTCGGGGATGCCGCCGGCGGGCTCATCAAGGAGAATCAGCTCCGGTTCGGTCGCCAAGGCCATGGCGACGGCGGTGCGCTTCTGCACCTCTTGCGGAACATTGGAGGCCAGATCGTGCCGGTATTCCGCCACCCCGCAGTACTCGAGAGCCTCCATGGCACGGTCTTCATTGATCCGAGACTCCCGGCGGTGCCGCGGAGTGTGGAAGACAGCGTCGAAGATGGTGGACTTCGAACGCACGATCCGACCTGCCAGCACGTTTTCCAACAGGGTGCTGTCATCGAACAGGTTCGTGGTCTGAAAGGTGCGTGCGATTCCTCCGGCCACCGTATTGTGCGGCGAGGAGTGGGTGATGTCCTCGTCCTTGAAGCGGATGCTGCCGGACGTCGGCCGGTAGAAGCCGTGAACGAGGTTGAACAGGGTCGATTTGCCGGCACCGTTGGGGCCGATCACCGCGGTGATCCGTCCCTCTTCGACGTCCAGGTCCACGTCCTTGACCGCATCGAGTCCGCCGAAGCGTTTGCCGAGGCCACGTATTTCCAACAGGGTCATTTCTTCTCCTCGGGAGCGGCCGGGCCGCCGGAACGGGTGACATGGGAATCTGCCGCGTCGTCGTGTCCGGACGGGCCACCTCGGTTCGCTGACTCAGCGGCTTCCGCGCTTCGGCGGGCGGCGGCAACTCGCCGTCGACGATTGCGTTTGTCGACGAACCCGCCGAGGTAGCCGATGATTCCCCTGGGTGCGAAGATCACGAGTGCGACGATGATCGGTCCCAAGACGATGAAGCGGTAGGCCTGGAAGTCCTGGAACAGCTCGAACAGGAATGTCACGATCATGCTGCCCAAGAGCGGTCCTGCGACCGTACCCATGCCTCCGACGAGGATGAACATGAGGAATTCGAAGGTCTTGTCCAGGGACGCGGAATCCGGGCCGATGAAGCCGACGACGGTGGCGTACAGGCCGCCGCCGATGCCGCCGAAGACCGCGGAGGCGGCGAAGGCCAGCTGCTTGCTGAAGCCGACTCGCACTCCGATGGCGTCGGCGAGGTCTTCGCTGGTTCTGATCGTGAGCAGGGTCCGGCCCACACTCGAGCGGCGAACTGCGTAGGTGATGTAGACGCAGATGAGCAGGATGACGAAGACGAGGTAGAACATTGCCACCGGCGAACCGAAGTCGACGAGGCCGCCTCCTTCGGGGAACTTCACATTGTTGACTCCCGAGTGCGCATGGGTGACAGATTCCCACCGGCTGATGACCAGGAAGATGATGAAGCCGATGGCCATGGTGAAGATGGCGAAGTATTCGTCTTTCGTGCGCAGTGCGATGAGCCCGCACAGGTATCCGATGACGGCGGTGCCGATCACGGAGACGGCGAAAGCAGACCAGAACGACCAGTCGTAGTCGGTGGTGAGCAGTCCGACGCCGTAGGCGCCGATTCCGAAGAAGCCGCCCTGCGCCAGGGACAGCTGTCCCGTGAAGCCGAGGATGATGTTGAGTCCGTAGACCGCGATCGCCGCGCACATTCCGACGGTGATGACTCGCATGGCGTAGTTCTCGTGTGCGAAGAAGAGCGGAGCCGCAGCGATGAGGACGACGAGGGCGAATGTGCCGATGATTCTCGGGTTCTTCAATGCGTTCATCGCTGCACCGCCTTCGTGAAGAGTCCATTGGGTTTGATGGCCAACACGGCCACGAGAACGATGAAGGCCACGGTGTCACCGAATGCCGAGGACACATAGGTGGCGGTCATCGTCTCGGCGATCGCCAGGACGAAACCGCCGAGGATCGCACCGGGCAGGGACCCGAGCCCGCCGAGGATGATGATGGCGAAGACCTTGAGGTTGAGGGCATCGCCCATCGTGGGGGAGAGCAGGTTGATCGGTGCGACCAGTCCTGCCGCGATCGTGGCCAGGAGGGCCGAGAGCCCCAAAGTCAGCATCGACACCATGGACGGGTTGATTCCGACCAGGGAGGCGCCGATGCGATCCTGTTCGATCGCTTCGATCGTCTGTCCGTGGATGGAGCGTTTGATGAACCAGGCCAGCAGGGCCAACACGATCACCGCAGTGATGATGATGACGATGCGCTGGGCGGAGATCTCGGCGCCGAGGACTCGCAGTTCGCCGGTGATCGGTGTGTCCATCCGGCGGAAATCCGCGCCCCAGATCGCTTGTGCGAGGGCTTGGAAGAAGAACATCGCACCGACGGCCGCGATCATGTGGTGAGTGTGCGGAGAGTTCCGAAGCGGGTGGAAGACCAGACGTTCGAGACCGACGCCGAGGACGAAGAGGATGATCGCGGCCATTCCGATCGCCGCGATGTAGGGGACGCCGATGGTCGTGAGGAAGAAGTACGTGATGTAGGCGCCGAGCATGTACAGCGAACCATGCGCCAGGTTCGGAATGCGCAGGACGCCGAACACCAGGGTCAGACCGATCGCAGCCAGACAGTAGACACCGCCGAGTGCGAGGCCGTTGAAGAGTTGTTGGATGAAGAGAGTCATGATGATTCTGGTCCTCTGCAGGCATGAGGGCGGCTCGGGTGAGGCGCCGTCGTGGCGCCTCACCCACTGTCGTGCCGCAGACGGAAGTTACTTGTTGTCCGAGACCTGTTCGATCGGGATCTTCGTGTACTTGCCGTCGTCATCCAGGAAGGTCGCCTCGAGGTTCGGGTTGACCAGATGCCCTTCGTCGGTGATCTCCTCAGGGAACCCGTTGACCTTGTACCGGTCGTCGACTTCCGGAAGCGCGTCCGTGATGGCTTCGCGAATCTTCTCCGGATCGTCGGTGCTGCCCGAGACTTCCATCGCCTTGGCGATGATGGCGATGCCTTGGTAGTTCAGCGCCGTTTCGCTGGTGGCCACCTTCTTGTCCCCGGCTTTGTCGGCGAACTTCTTGAGGAAGTCCTCTGTGCCCGGGTCTTCGTATTCGGCGACAGGCAGGACTCCGACGGAGTTCTTGAGATTGTCGAGCTTCGTCACGGTCGCCATCTCGTCGAGTTTGGCCTGATCCATGACGAGGAAGCTGCCCTTGAAGCCCTGCTTGCGTGCTTCCTCCATGATCAGAGCGGTCGGCTGAGAGGGTCCGCCGACGAAGATCGCATCGGGCTTCTCTGCCAGTGCCTTGGAGACGGGTCCGGCGAAGTCGGAGACCGTGGCGTAGTCGATGCTGTTGTCCTTGCCGATCTCTCCGCCGGCGGCGCTCCACGATTCGGTGATCGACTCGGTCCACTGCTGACCGTATTCGCTCTGCGTTCCCAGCAGTGTGAGCTTCTTCCCGCCATGTTCCATGGCGGTTTCGGTGAACTCATCGGCGTAGGACTCGAAGTTCGGAGGGATCATCATCGTCAATGGATTGTCCGATTGCACGATCGCCGGATCCGAGGTGTACGCGGAGATGAGGAAGTTCGATCTGCCGCTGTTGATCTGCTGGATCGCTTTGATCGCACCGGCGTTGGGGGAGACGACGACCGGTGCTTTGTCCTGATCGGCCAGGCGCTGGGCATTGCTTGCCGCCGTGGCTGGTGCGTATTTGTCGTCGAGGGCCTTCAGCTCCAGAGTGACGGGCTTGCCGTCGACTTCGACTCCGTCGGAGTTGAGGTCGTCGATGGCCATTTCGAGGCCGATCTGGACGTTCTCTCCGTATGCTGCGCCTCCACCGCTGAGCGGTCCGGTGTAGCCGATGACGACTGTGTCGCCTTCTCCCGAACCTCCACCTCCACAGGCGCTCAGCGACAATGCGAATGCGCCCACGACTGCGGCGGCCAATAGTCTTCGACTGCGGTTTCGCGAGACAGAGTGCATCTTTTCTCCTTTGAAAAGCTCCCGGAGTGAGGACGCTCCACACAGTGTCCGAGGTGTCTTCTGTGACGGTTCTCGGAAGGCGCCGTCGAGATGAGATCGACAGCGACTGATTTGAACCTTCCCAAAACAATCCGGCGAAGTCAATGATTTTCGACGAGATTTTTGAACGTTCGATAATCAATCAGATTCGTCGCCTTGTTTCCGTAAAAGGCGAGGTGAGGCGTGGTGCGGAGCCGAATCCGGGGCGCTCGCGCCGCCTGTGCGGCTCTGCTATCGCGCTGATATGCCCACACTTTGAGCAATCAATCGTTCAGCGACGAGAAATGGTCTAGAGTGAAAGCGGTTGCGCAAGAGACCCCGGTCACATCGGCACTGCAGCGGAGGGTGACAGCTCGTGATCGCGCGATACGACATTGATATCTGAGACCACTATTCTGAGGAGCACGAATATGACTCGTACAGCTATCGTCACCGGAGGCGGACGCGGCATCGGCGCGGCAATCGCCAAGCGGCTCGGCGCCGACGGACTCAAGGTCGCCGTCCTCGACATGGGGCCGACAGACGACACCGTCGCAGCAATCAAGGCCGACGGAGGGGAAGCCCTCGGGCTCGAAGCCGATGTCTCCGACGAGGACTCGGTCAACGCAGCCGTCAAGCAGGTCGCTGACACCCTCGGTGCGCCCACCGTTCTGGTCAACAACGCCGGGATCCTGCGCGACAACCTGCTGTTCAAGATGTCGTATGAGGAGTTCAACAAGGTCCTCTCCGTCCACCTCGGCGGAGCTTTCCTCATGGCCAAGGCCGTCCAGTCGTACATGGTCGAAGAGAAGTTCGGGCGCATCATCTCGATGTCGTCGACTTCGGCGCAGGGCAACCGCGGGCAGACGAACTACTCGGCCGCGAAGGCCGGAATCCAGGGCATCACGAAGACCTGGGCCATCGAGCTCGGCAAGTTCGGCGTCACCGCGAATGCCATCGCCCCCGGCTTCATCGAAACCGACATGACGAAGGCCACGGCCGAGCGCGTGGGCATGGACTTCGACGACTTCGTCAAGGCCTCTGTCGAAGGCATCCCGGTTGCGCGCTCCGGCAAGCCCGAGGACATCGCCCACACGGCATCGTTCCTCGCCTCAGAAGGCGCCGGATTCGTCTCCGGTCAGGTCATCTACGTTGCCGGTGGGCCGAAGGACTGACCGTGAGCACCTGTTTGCGGGAAGCGGATCCCGCACGTCAGTGCCTGCTGGCGGGCAGCAGTTCTCGCAGGCCAGCACCATCCATGAACTCATGACGCGATGTTCGACATCTTCGAAAGGTTAGATCCATGAGAGAAGCAGTCATAGTCTCGACCGCGCGCACGCCGATCGGCAAGGCCTACCGCGGTGCATTCAACGACACTCAGGCCCAGGAGCTTGCCGGACATGCGATCAAGCATGCCGTTGAGCGGGCAGGTCTGGAAGGCGGTGAGGTCGAGGACGTCGTCTTCGGCGCCGCGCTCCAGCAGGGCAGCCAGAGCACGAACGTGGCCCGCCAGGCAGCGTTGCGCGCGGGTCTGCCCGTGACGGTCCCGGGGATGTCGATCGATCGGCAGTGCTCGTCGGGTCTGATGGGCATCGCCACTGCTGCGAAGCAGGTGCTCTTCGATGGTCAGGAGATCGTCGTGGGCGGTGGCGTGGAATCGGTGTCGTTGGTCCAGAACGACAAGATGAACATGTTCAGGGCGAAGGATCCGTGGCTCGAAGAGAATGTTCCCGGCATCTACTACCCGATGCTGGCCACCGCCGAGGTGGTTGCTGAGCGCTACGGCGTCAGCCGTGAAGCTCAGGACGAGTATTCGCTGTCCTCGCAGCAGCGCACTGCTGCCGGTCAGGAAGCCGGCCGTTTCGACGAAGAGATCGTGCCTCTGCCGACGACGAAAGTCGTTGTCGATAAGGAGACGAAGGAGACTTCGCGACAGGAGGTCCTCCTCACAGCCGACGAGGGCAATCGTCCTTCGACGACGCTGGAGAGCCTGGCCGGTCTCAATCCGGTGCTCGAACCCGGTGTGGCATCGAAGGTTCCGAGTATCACGGCCGGAAACGCCTCTCAGCTCTCCGATGGTGCTTCAGCCTCGGTGGTCATGTCCAGCGAGGAGGCAAGTCGGCGCGGACTCGAGCCGATGGGTATCTACCGCGGTATGGCTGTGGCCGGTTGCGCGCCGGACGAAATGGGCATCGGCCCGGTCTTCGCGATCCCGAAGCTGCTGAAGACGCACGGTCTGTCTATCGATGACATCGATCTGTGGGAGCTCAACGAGGCATTCGCTGTGCAGGCGCTGTATTGCCGCGATCGTCTCGGCATCGACCCGGAGAAGTACAACGTCGATGGCGGCGGCATCTCCGTCGGTCACCCCTATGGCATGACGGGTGCCCGTCTCGTCGGGCACGCTCTCATCGAGGGACGTCGTCGCGGCGCCAAGTACGTCGTCGTCACGATGTGCATCGGCGGCGGCCAGGGTGCAGCCGGACTGTTCGAAGTCTGCTGATCTCGTACGACGTTTCATCCGCCGAGGTGCTCGAACCTTGGGCCGCTGAGGAGCTGATGCTCCCAAGTGGTGAAGTCCCTGTGCGCTGGTGGCCCGAGGTGTTGTTGTGCTGATGCAATGGCCGTTCGCTGCGCGGACTCGCTGATGTGACGATGGTTCGCTGCCCGGACTTCCTGATGTGACAGCGGTCCGCCGCACCGATGATGCGCTGATGTATTGAAAGGTTGACGCGCTGGAGGGCTGAGAGTCTGAAGCGTCGACTGTTTGAGGGACTGACAAGCCGGTGGCATCTGGATTGAGATTGATCCAGATGCCACCGGCTTGTGTCGTACGGACTCGTGGCCGTGTATCAGAACGGCGGTGGTTCTCCGGAGTCCCAGAACCAGTCGCGGAGAACGGCGGACTCGTCGCCGGACTCGCTTCCCGCCCTATGTTCGGTCGGGGACTCACTTCCCCTCCGACGTTCGGCAGGATCGGTTGGGGCAGAAGGTTGGAAGCTCGTAATGGAGTGGGGATCGGCTTCTCTCCATCCGGGCTGTCCGTCGGCGGCAGCCGGCTCGGGGCAAGCCGATGCCCTCCGCCGTTCACCGGGGGTCGGCAGAGAACCGCAATCGGGCGAAGGCAATGGCTTCTCGTGCGACGACGATGACTTGTCGTGCGCTGACGATGACTTCTCGTTGGACGACGGCGACTTCCCGCCGGGAGCTGGCTGCTTCTCCTGATCGGGTGGCTTGTTCGTTCGGGGCATGCCGCGGCCGAAGCGTTCGAGGAACAGGCGCGCGTGCTCAACGTTGAGGGGATTGTCTGGAACGACGACTTCAACGGTGGCGCCCCGACGGAACACATATTCCAGATGACCGGGTTCGGTCATCCTGACGTCGTACTTTCCGTCGGTCTTCTGCTGGTGGTGGACCTTGCACAGGCAGTGGAGATTCCCGAACCGGGTGAGTCCTCCCTGACTCGGATCAGAGTGGTTGAAGGGGTCGATGTGGTCGATCTCTGTTGTCTCGGCGGGCCGAGTGCATCCGGGGAACGTGCAGGTCACGAACTGTGCGACCAGTGTTCTTCGAATGCTGTTGGGGATTGCGTAAGTCGTCGCCTTCGCGTCGACGGGAGTGCCGGTCGCCGGGTCGGTGAGCAGGCGAGTCCAGGTGGTGGAGTACCCGGCGACCCTGCGTGCCATATCGGCAGGGATCGGGGATCCGTCCGGCAGTGTTCCAGCGAGATTGCACACCTCGTCCGAAGTCAATGGTGCGTCGGAGGGCGGTAGCTCGAATGTTGGTGATGAGTCGGTCGGCGGTGGGTCGAATGTTGATGGTGCGCCAGTGGGTGGTGGCTCGGATACAGGTGGTGCGCCCTCGGGCGGTGGCTCGGACGTTGGTGGTGCTCCTGAGGGTGGGGGAGCAGCGGCCTCGCCGGCGTGAGCATCGACGTGGTCTCCGTCGCATTGCTCTTGGAGCTGGCTGAGCAGGGTCAGCATGGGCACGGTGATGAAGGTCCGTGCCTGATTCGACAGCCAGTACTCGTTCGTCGGCATGTCCAGGAGGAACTCGAAGCTGATTCGACGGGCTCCTTCGTGACGGATCGGCAGTCCGAACGCGTCGGGAGAACCGACGACTGCTTCGCCTGTGTCTTCGCCAGCGGGTCGTGCCCCGCTGGCGCGTGATCCGATGAGGGAAGCGAGAGCGCCGGTCAGTTCCTCTCCGACGGGTTTGTTGGCCGCTGGGCCGGTGCTGTCGCTCGGGGTGGTGCGGCTGCTGAGAATGGCTTCGAGGAGCTGTGACTCAAAGGCACGATGGGCTGGGGTGATCTGTGAAAGGTCGGCGGTCTCTGGCCGACTCGCGACGGGGTCATCCTGGGCTCTGGCGGACTCCGCCTGTGTCTGGTGGGAGTATCCGTTGGCGTCCATGTCATCGAAGACGCGCTCGATGAGGTCGAGCAGAGACTCGCCCTCACGCAGAGGGACGCCGTCGATCCCGGAGAGGAGCCCGTCGAGTGGGAAGTCCGTATTCGTCGACTTGCCGTCAACCCCGTTGGTGCTGATGATGCGCAGCTTCATCTGCGGTCTCGTCCGGGTGAGGATGTCGAACATGAGCGCCGAGATCGATCGGTCGTCATCGAAGCAGTCTCCGTCCTTCAGCTGGCCGGAGAAGGCACTGGTGTTGCTCTTATAGACGGCACGCGCGAATGCATCCAGTCTCCGGTAGCAGGCCTGGAGTTCGGGCGCGGGCCCGGTCAGGGTGAGGTAGGCGGTTCCGTCGTCACCGGCGGAATAGTCGACGCGACGGCGCAGGGCGACGCTTTCGAGGGTGTCGTCGGGCGGCTGGGTTGCCGCAATCTTGAGTGCGAGTGAACGCTTGAACGTCTCGATCGTGATATCGGCGCGCCGCCTGGCCAGAAAGTTGTCGATCGCGGGGAAATGCTCGAAATGGAGATCGCGGCACGCGCGGGTCACACAGTCGACGTGTTCGATGGTGAAATCGCCGTCGAGGCAGCGGCGCAGGAACTTCGGCAGTCCGTGCGCAAATGTCATCGCCGAGGTCATATGGCGAAGCGAATTGCTCGTCGTGGCTCCGAGCAGGCTGGAGTACACGCCGGCCTCCGTCATCTCGATGTTGCCGCGCAGCCACGTGAAGAACGTGAGCTTCGGGTCGAAGCCGGGGAAGTCGGGCAGGGGTTCGGGGCTGTCGAGCAGCTGTTGAGCCAACATGCGCACACGACGCAGGTGCCGGCCCGCGGCGCGGTTCTTCTTCCGTCCTCGTCCTGTGCCGAACTTCGTGCCGGTCTCCGCTTCGACCTGAGCCAATGCCGTCGTCCAGGCGAGAGTCTCAGCGGCCGTGAGCTGACCCGTGAACGAGCGCCGGCCGGCGTCGGCGGAAGGCGCCGACGCACGGGAGCGTTCCGCCGCAACCGATGGGGACGCTGATGGAGACGAAGACTCCTCGACGGCTGGTGCGCTCGCCTCCTCGCCGGTCGGGGAGCCACCGCCTGCAAGGGCCCTGTTGCCGTGAGCATCCTCCGCGGCGCTTTCCGCGCAGCCAGCGGATGTCCCGGGCACGGCACCGCAGTGGCGTGTGACGGTCTCCGTGAAAGGGGCGAACTCGTAGACAGAGTCAGGCTTTCCTGCCTTGAGGCCGAGGACATAGGCCACGTCTTGGACGACCGCTCGGCTGGTGGCGATGAGGGAATTGAACTGAGCGAGACTGCTTTCGGTGTAGGCACGGAGCAAGTCAATGAGGTCGCTGTCTTCGGCGATCTCGAGCCGACGACCATGCGTCCGGCGGTGCTCAGCCAGGAGTTGAGCGTCCGCGTCGGCAGGGGGAGCAGCAGGCAGGATCGATGTCGAGCTGTCGTTGTTGCCGATGGTCTTCATCGGTGCTGCCTCTCTCCACGTCTCTGTGGAAGTCGAGCGTCGGGAAAGTCCCTACCTCAATTATACGATCAGGAGATAGAGATGAATATTACTATCTGATTACAAATAGAACAGCCAGTCACAAACAGTCCGTCCAAATAGCTTGACTGCAAATCCATTCATCTCTCCGTTGTTTGTCATCCCACAGTATCGTTCGCCACTGACACGAGATTCCGAGCAGGCTCTGCGCTCGGTCCGACGGCTGCCCGGTCAGTGTCCCCGACCCTGCGTCCACCCGACCTGCATTCCCGACACAGCGGTCACTCCACTGCTCACTTGGGCTCTCGGCGAGGGCGATTCGTTAGAATCGACCTGTGGCAGCGATCGACAAGAACATTCTCCGTTTGGCCCTCCCCGCACTCGGAGCCCTGATCGCCGAACCGATTTTTCTGCTCACGGACACGGCTATGGTCGGCCACCTCGGCGCGGGTGCTTTGGGATCACTGGCGATTGCCTCGACGATTCTGCAGACGGTCCTCGGTCTGATGATCTTCCTCGCCTATGCCACGACCCCGCGCGTCGCCAAACGGATGGGATCGGGGGACCGGGCGGGAGCGATCACGGCCGGCTTCGACGGAATCTGGCTCGCCCTGTGCACTTCGGTGCTGCTCATCATCATCGGACTGCCCCTGTTGGACACCGCGATCGCAGCTTTCGATCCGGGGCCGGCGATCACCTCGGGGGCGCATTCCTACCTGGCGATCTCCTGGTGGGGTCTGCCGTTCATGCTCACCGTCATCGCCGCCACCGGACTCCTGCGCGGGCTGCAGGACACGAAGACCCCGCTGATCGTCGCGGCCGTCGGATGTGTGGCGAACATCGGCCTCAACGCGCTGTTCATCTACGGGCTCGATATGGGTGTGGCGGGTTCTGCGATGGGCACAGTCATCGCGCAGGCCGGGATGTGCACCGTCTACATCGTCATCTCCGTGCGTGCGGCCAAGCGTCTCCACGCCACCGTCCGCCCCGACTGGTCGGGCGTGTTCACCTCGGCGAAGACCTCCGGCTGGCTGCTCGTCCGCAACATCTCGCTGCGTGCCGCACTCATCATCCTCGTGTTCATCGCCACATCGATGGGCACCACGGAACTCGCCGCGATCCAGGTCGCCCAGAGCATCTTCTTCGCTCTCGCTCTCGCCCTCGATTCGCTTGCCATCGCAGGCCAGGCGATGATCGGGCTCGAGCTGGGGGCGAGGAACGCCGAGGCAGTCGCCGCGATCAACCGGCGACTGTGCCTGTGGGGAATCGTCTTCGGCCTCGTCGTCGGCGTCATCCTGTTCGCCGGCTCCGGCATCATCCCGCGGGCCTTCGCCTCTGACGCCGAGGTGGTCACCGAACTGACCGCACTGCTGCCGGTGCTGGCGGTGAGCATGCCGATCGCCGGGTACGTCTTCGTCCTCGACGGCGTTCTCATGGGAGCCGAGGACGCGCGCTACCTCGCTCTGGCACAATTGGTCGCTGTGGTCGGGTATGCGATCCTGCTCGTTCCGATCGTCGCACTGTGGCCGGGCGCGCCGGGACTCTGGGCCGCATTCTGCATCGGATTCGTCGGCCTGCGCGCCGTGACCTTGGGTTGGCGAGTCCGCAACCGGGCGTGGATCGATCGCGCCGTTGAGAAAGGAATCTCATGACCGCTGGGAAGAACGAAGCTCAGGACCCGCAGACCACCCCCGCCGAGGCTGGGTCCTCCTGGCTGCGCGGACGGATCCGTCCGCTGCCGGCTGGGGCCGACGACGAAATCTTCCTGCCCTTCCTCGACCTGTGCTTCAACTGGTCCATGGACCAGCCGCGCATCGAGATCGACGAGCTCCGCTACCGCAGCGACGCCGTCTTCTACTACCGCGATTGGGGACGCGACGGTGACATCGCCGTGGCCGCCCACGCCGAGGCGGACACCGACTCGCCGATCGTCGGGCTCGCTTGGGTGCGCTTGGCCGATATCGCCGACGTCGTCGGCAAGGTCGACGAACGTGTGGGCGGGGACTTCGCGGCGGCTCTGGGGAAATCCGGCGCCGAGGTGGTCCCCAGCGAGATCGTGACCGACGCAGCGGGAGAAGCTGAGAGTACGGCCGGTGCGGGTGAGGCTGAGGGCACAGGGGCTGCCGACGGTGCGGGTGAGGCTGACGGTGCGGGCGAGGCTGACGGTGGAAGCGTGGAGGACGAGACCGCTGACACCGCCGCCGCGGAAGCAGAGGGGGAAGGTGCCGAGACGGCGTCCGCCGATCTGACACCGGCCGACGATGCTGCGCCCTTCACCGGGTACGGCTGGGTCGCCGCTGACATCCCCGAGCTCTCCGTCGCAGTCCTCCCCGAATACCAAGGGCAGGGGATCGGCGGCGCCCTCGTCGACACCGTGTGTGCGCTCGTGCGGATGAGCGGATACCCCGCAGTGAGCCTCGCCGTCGAAGACGGCAACGGCGCAGCGAAGCTCTACACCGACCGGGGCTTCGTCTCGGTCGGTCGGAATGGGGGCTCCGACGTCCTCGTCCGACGACTCAAGACGGACTGACCCTACACGTCGGGCCCGGAGCGTGGTCCCGACGTGTCAGACAGTCGCGTGCGAGTCTGACCGCCAACATCACTCACGGCCTCACAGTCTCACAGTCTCACTGCCTCGCTTCCTGGCTGCCTCACCGCCCCACGGCCTTACTGCTTCACGGTCTCGCTACCTCACAGCTTCACGGCCTCACTGCTTCACTGTGTACGGGCGGGGGAGTCCGTGATAGATGTGAAGGATCGGCTGCACACGGCCGACCAGTTGGTTTTCAATGATGAGGAGCACGCCCATGGTCACAGTTCTGTCCCACGCCACGGTCTTCGACGGCACCCGATTCCTGCCCGGCACCCGGGACGTCGTCCTCGACGGAGGGCGGGTCGCCTCGGTGACGGAGGGCGGCCAGGGATCGCACAACGCCTCAGATGACTTCGTCGACTGCACGGGCCAGACGATCATCCCGGGAATCATCGACTGCCACGTCCACTTGACGAGCTCGGGGGCGGCCTCGTCCTCGAACTTCCACGATCCGTTCTCGCTGCAGTTCTACAACTCCGTCGCCCATATGGAGTCCACGCTCAAGGGCGGGGTGACCACGGTCCGCGACGCCGGCGGCACCGACCTCGGGGCGAAAGTCGCCGTGGAGACAGGCGTGGTGCGTGGGCCGCGGCTGACGATCGCGGTCAACATCATGTCCCAGACCGGCGGCCACGGAGACTTCCACCTCGTCTCCGGAACCGAATCGCCGTTTCTCGGCCCCCACCCCGGCCGACCCTCCGGCGTCGCCGACGGGCTCGAAGGCGTGCAGAAGAAGACGCGCGAACTGCTGCGGGCAGGTGCCGACCACATCAAGATCTGTTCCACCGGTGGGGTGCTCTCGCCGCGGGACGATCCTCGCCACTCTCAGTTCACCGAAGCCGAGATCGCAGTCATCGTCGCCGAGGCGGCCGCCCAAGGCGCCCATGTCATGTCCCATGCCCAGGGCGCGCCGGGAATCAAGTCCGCCGTGCGTGCGGGTGTCCGATCGATCGAACACGGAATCTACCTCGACGACGAAGCCATCGACCTCATGCTCGAACACGGCACCTACCTCGTCCCGACCCTGCAGGCCCCGCAGGCAGTGATCAAGGCCGCCGAGGCGGGGGCGAGCCTGCCCACCACCGTCGTCGACAAAGCCCACCGTGTCGTCGAAACGCACCAGAACTCGATCGCCCGCGCCCATGAGGCCGGGGCGCCGATCGCGCTGGGCACCGACGCCGGAGTCGGCCCACACGGGCAGAACCTCGAAGAGATCAGCCTGCTCGCCGAGGTGGGACTCTCGACCGTCGAAGCCCTCTGCGCCGGGACCTCGGTGGCGGCTCGTGTGCTCGACGATGATCGGGTGGGTCACCTCGGCGAAGGCGGGCTGGCCGATCTCGTCGTCGTGGAGGGGGATCTGCGCACGGACGATGTCCGCGGGATCGAGAGCCGGGTCAATGCCGTCTACCTCGAAGGCGTGCTCGTCTGAACCGTGGTCGACTGTCTGCCCGGCGGTCCGGTGCTGGGTGAGCGGGCACTGAGCGGTCTGGGGCTTGTCGGTCCAGCGGCCTCGACGCGTGAGATCGGTCTCCACCGATCGTCTGGTGAGGGGAACCTAACTTAACAGGGGTATGATGGGTGGAGCCGAATCGTCGATGCCGAGCAGGAGGAACGCGCCCACCGATGAACCCCCTCGACTGGTCATTCCCGATCGCCGTCACCTGGCTGATCATGTTCGGCATCATCATCTGCCGTGCCGGCGGCACCTTCCTGCTCGGGCGTCTGGCACGCACCGGAATCCGCAAGATCGAACGCGTCGACAAGATCATGTCCGGATCGAAGTACCGGAAGGCCGAAGGCATGATCGAACGCTTCGGCGCTCCGGTGATCGCGGTGAGCTTCCTCATGATCGGTGTGCAGACCGTGCTCAACCTCGCAGCGGGGACGACGGGAATGAGCTACCGGCGGTACCTTCCGGCGCTCGCCGTCGGCGGAGCGATGTGGGCGACGATCTACTCGACGGTCGGACTCATCGGCTTCAAAGCGCTTGCCGCCGGATATCAGGCAGCTCCCGGCCTCACCGTCGGGCTCGCCGTGTGCTTCGCCCTGGCCATCATTGGTCTGGTCATCGGACTGAAGAAGCCGACCGAACCCACCGAGGCGGCCGCCGGAACCCGCTCGGACGCGGGGCCGAACCCGTCGAATACCGAACCCACCGGCGCCTGAGCCCCCGTGCCGGGTTGCGCACCGGCGTGTGGGCACCCTCAGTGACGTGTCGGTCTGACGCAGTCAGAGTGGGCACCCTCAGCGCGGAGTAGTGCACTGACGCTGTCACAGTGGGCCCCCTCGGTGATGTGTCGGACTGACACGGTCAGAGTGGGCTGCCTCGGTGAAGCTGTCGTGTACTTACCCGGTTACGGTGGGCCGCCTCGGCGAGGTGCGCGTGTCCGGCAATCGCCGTGGTGAGCGGCCTCGGGAGGTTTCCGTCCACCTGGCAAGTCGAGGATGGAACCTGTCTCGTGGTTCAGTAGAGTGGTGCTCTGTCAGCGTCGACAGGACGAGAGCGCTCGTCGACAGTAAGAGAAGGAGGGTCCGCGGATGGTCGTGGCCTGGTGGAGCATCATTCCGTTCGTTCTGCTGCTCGGGTGCATCGCGGTGCTCCCCTTGATCCCGGCTACTGAGAAGATCTGGGATCGCAACCTCGTCAAACTCATCGTCGCGCTCGTCCTCGGCGTGCCGATCGCGGTCTGGTTCCTCATCGGCGGAGAGGCGACCACCGTCATCGATGCGCTCCTCGAATATTTCCAGTTCATCGTGCTCATCGGCAGTCTGTTCGTCGCTTCGGGCGGAATCTTCCTCGTCGGCGACATCAAAGCGACGCCGAGGAACAACACGATCTTCCTCGCCGTCGGTGGTGTGCTCGCCTCCTTCATCGGCACCACGGGTGCGGCGATGCTGCTCATCCGACCGATCCTCAACACGAACCAGGACCGCAGACACCGGACCCACACGGTCATCTATACGATCTTCATCGTCGCGAACTGCGGCGGTCTGCTCACGCCGCTGGGCGATCCGCCGCTGTTCCTCGGCATGCTGCGCGGTGTGCCGTTCGAATGGACCTTCGGACTGTGGCCGTACTGGCTGTTCGTCAACGTCTTGCTGCTCATCAGCTACTTCGCCCTCGACACGAAGATGTATGCGCGAGAGCCGGAGGAGGCTCTGGCGAAGGACGCCGAGTACGTGACCAAACTCGGTCTGCGCGGGGCCAGCGGTCTGATCTTCCTGGCGATCATCATCCTCGCCGTCGCCTTCATCCCCTCGGTCGACATGCACGCGGTCGAAACCGGGCACGCGACGTTCGCCGACTATGTGCCCTGGCGCGAGCTCGTCATGCTCGGCTCGGCGGTCACGTCGTTCCTCGTCGGCGACCGGGGCGCAAGATTCAACCTCAACAAGTTCACCTGGACGCCGATCCTCGAAGTCGGTGCCCTCTTCATCGGCATCTTCCTCACGATGATGCCGGCGCTGCAGTACCTCAGCCAGGTCGCGCACAAGATACCGCTCAACGAGATCTCGCTGTTCGTCTTCACCGGCGGGCTGTCCTCGGTGCTCGACAATGCGCCGACCTATGTCACCTTCTTCGAGATGGCCTCTCAGGTTCCCGGCGAACCGCAGGTCGCCGGCGTCGCCGAGACCCTGCTCATCGCGGTCTCCCTCGGCGCAGTCATGGGCGGAGCCGTGACCTACATCGGCAATGGACCGAACTTCATGGTCAAGTCCGTGGCCGACTCTGCGAATGTGGCCATGCCGAGCTTCGGCGGCTACGTCTGGTGGTCGCTGCGCCGCCTCGTGCCGATCCTCGCTTCGATGGTGCTCATCTTCATGACGGACGGCATCTGGCTGCCTCTGCTGGGCGTGCTCCTCGGACTGCTCATCCTCGGGCAGGCCGGACGCGACCTGCGCGGGGCGAAGGTCTCCTCCGGCTCATGAGCCTCGGCGAGGTGAGGCAGGTGCGTCGATTGGCGGGTCCGGTGTGCCGGTAGGCGGCGGGCACGGACCCGGTCCGCGGGCAGCCGCCGGCGTCGGCCTCTACTTCGCTGGGAACGGGGCCGTCTTCGCCGGGCTTCTGACCTGGTATCCGCTCCTCGTCGAACGGCTGGGACTGAGCTCCTGGCAGTTCGGACTCGTCGTCGCCTGCTTCGCGGTGGGCTCGCTGCTGTCCTCAGCGCTGCCGGCCGCGCTCATCGCCCGCTTCGGAGCTCACCGGGTCGTGATCGGCGGGACGGTGTTCCTCGGTGCGGCCGCTGCCGCGACCGCGTGGTCGGTCAACGGCGTGATGATGGCACTGTGCCTGTTGCTGCTGGGCTGCTGTGACGCGATCGTCGATGTTGCCCAGAACGTCGTCGGCATCGCTGTGCAGGAGAAGCTCGAACGCACGATCCTGTCCTCGATGCACGCGCTGTGGAGCCTCGGCGGACTGCTCAGCGGCGCCGCCGCCACGGCCGCGGCGAGCTCGGGCGCGGACATGCGGGCGTGGTTGGCGGTCGTCGCCCTCATCGCGGTGGTCCTCACAATGATCGGACGCCGGCTCATCCGCGACGCCGCGTCGCCTCGGCGAGTGATCGATTCGGATGCCGACGGACCCGTGGGCGATGATTCGCGGGAAGACTCCGGTGCGCGAGATGCTGCCAGGGGCGAAGCCGGCAGGGGAAAGGAGTCGGACGGGTCGTCGGAGGAATCGTGGTCGGAGGCGTCGTCACGGGCCGGCCGATCGAAGCGCGCGGTCCTTCTCGCAGCATTGCCGTTGGCGATCGTCGCGATCTGCGGGGCCGCGGTGGAAGACATCGCGAACAACTGGGCGGGACTGGCCGCCGTCGAGTTCGCGAACGTTCCGGCCGCCTCGGCGGGTATCGCCTTCAGCATCGTCATCGGCAGCCAGTGCCTCGGCCGGTTCAGCGGGGACGTCCTGGTGACGCGGTTCGGTGCCGGACGGATTGCCCGGATCGGCGGCGGACTCATCGGCATCGGCGGGATCGGCGCAGTGTTCGCGCAGGAGCCGGTCATGCTGCTCATCGGGATGGTACTGCTCGGCTACGGTTCGGCGACGCTCGTGCCCGGCGCCCTCGGGGCGGCTGCACGGTTGCCCGGTGTAGGACGGGCCGGGGGAGTGACGTTGGTGAACTGGCTGATGCGTGTCGGCTACCTCGGCACGAGTCCGCTGGTCGGCGTCATCGCCACCGAGGCAGGACTGCGCTGGGGCCTCGGGCTGCTCGTCCTCGTCGGCGTGCTCACCGTCGTCTTCGCCCGCAGGCTCGACGTACCCGGGGCCGGCCGAAACTGAGCTTCGACCTCGACCGCACAGGCCACACGATTCGCGGCAGGATCGACCGGTTGGCTGCGCCCGCCTGCCGTGCCGACCAGGTTTGGTGCGCCCGTCTGTCACATTTCGTACATCCCATCGGGTTCGAAACTGATGAGGTGTACGAAAAGTGGTGGGTGAGAAGCGCGGAGTCGAATAAAGCTGCTTTGCGACAGATTGGATGCCGCAGAAAGCCAGGAGACGGGCGGGAAAAGAAAAAATGTGCCGCGTCATCGAGTGAACGATGCCGCGACACATTCGAGCGTCGGGCTAGCGGGATTTGAACCCACGACCTCTTCACCCCCAGTGAAGCGCGCTACCAAGCTGCGCCATAGCCCGTTACCGTACTCCCTCGTGGGCAACGAGAACCAGCTTATACCGATCAGGGGCCAACTGCCAAAACCACGTTCCGTGACCTTCGAAAAGCAGGTATCATCCCAGGTGGATACCGAAGAACCAGGGGCTGGCGTCGCCAGTTTCGGTGACTCGGTAACATTTCCGTTTCGTGATTGTTATGAAAGTGGACCAGGCGGCTATGCTTGGTACACCGACAAACTAGAGGAGTCGACATGGCAGATCTGGATTATCCAGTGTCTTTGCGGTACTCGCGCGACCATGAGTGGATTGCGACTACGGAGGACAATGCGGTTGTCCGTGTGGGTATCACTGATTTCGCACAGGAGCAGCTGGGCGATGTCGTCTATGTCGATCTGCCTGCCGTCGGTGATTCGATCGCTGCTGGTGAGTCCTGCGGCGAAGTCGAAAGCACGAAGAGCGTCTCAGACCTCATCTCCCCAGTTTCCGGGACCGTCACCGAGGTCAACGAGTCGCTCGACGACTCACCGGAGATCGTCAATTCATCGCCCTTCGAAGACGGGTGGATGTACCTTGTCGAACTCAGCGAACCTGAGCAGGTCGAATCGCTGATGGACAGCGAGCAATACAAAGAGCTCATTCAGAGCGAGGAGGCATAATGTCGCAGAATAACGATCAGAATCGTCCGACCCCCTCGCAGCCCTGGTACGACAACGGTCAGGTGCCGCAGTCGAAGAAGTTTCCGTTCGGCGCCGGCAGCGGCGACGACTCGGCGACCCGCGTGAATCAGCAGGTCGACCCGAACGGTCAGCCGAACACCCCTCCCTTCGGGCAGCAGCCTGCCGACGGCGCCCCGCAGGCACCGCAGTACGGCAACGGCCAGCAGGCCGGCAATGGTCAGCAGTACGCCGGCACCCCACAAGGTGGTCAGCAGTACGGGGGCACTCCACAGGCCAGCCAGCAGTACAGCAACGGACAACAGCAGTACGGCGGCACTCCACAAAGCGGTCAGAACTTCGGCGGCACCCCGCAGGGTGGCCAGAACTATGGCAACGCCCAGAACTTCGGGGCCTCCCAGCCGGCCAACCAGCCCTATGCGAACAACGGCCAGGGCAGTCAGGGACAGCCGCAGTATCAGCCGCCGCAGAACCAGTATCCTCAGCAGGGCTATGGACAGCCGCAGTCCGGCCAGCCGCAGGGTAGCCAGCCCCAGGGGAGCCAGGGCCAGCAGCAATACGGTTACAACGGCGCCGGTCAGTACGATCCCAGCCAGCCGCAGGGCAACCAGCCCCAACCGGGCAACCAGCCCCAACCTGGCAATTACGGCCAGCCGCAGTCCGGCCAACCCCAATCGGGCCAACCGCAGTCTGGCCAGCCTCAGGGGGCTCCGGCCGGAGGACAACGCGACCAGATGAGCGATTCGGGCAGCCAGCAGTTCCAGGGCATCCTCGATCCGCATACCGGTGAGATCCAGCCGGTGCCCGACCTCGAAGGTCTGCAGGACGCCGATGCTCTCCTCGTCGTCGTGTCGGGACCGGACTCGGGCTCACAGATTCTGCTCGACACCGATGTGGTGACCGTGGGACGCAGTCCGAACGCGGACATCTTCCTCGATGACGTCACCGTCTCGCGTAAGCATGCCGAGTTCATCCGGACTCCCAGCGGCTTCACACTGCGGGACACCGGTTCGCTCAACGGTACGTATGTGGGCCGGCAACTCATCGACTCCATCGAACTGCAGAACGGAGCCGATGTGCAGATCGGTAAGTTCCGAATGATCTTCCAGCAGCGTCCGCGCTCCTGACCGGGGGATAATGTCAAAAGTTGAAGTCGAGGTTGTCGGCGTCCGCATCGAAATGCCCGCCAATCAACCGATCCTCCTGCTCAAAGCCAGCGAGCCCGCGTACTATCTGCCGATCTGGGTCGGTGCGATCGAGGCCAATGCTCTGTCGATCGCGCAACGGGGTCTGACTCCGCCGCGTCCGATGGCGCATGCTCTGCTGCTCGACGTGCTCACCAAGTACGAGGCAGAGCTGACAGACGTCACGATCACCGGCAAAGACGGTCAGATCTTCCTGGCGGAACTGCACACGAATGACGGGAAGTCGATCTCCGCACGTCCCTCGGACGCGGTGACACTGGCGTTGACCGCCGATTGCCCCGTCTACGTCGAATCCCAATTGCTTGAAGAATCCGGAATCGAAGCCCCCGAAGCCGATGAAGAGGAAGTCGCACAGTTCAGAGACTTCCTCGACAACGTTTCGGCCGAGGACTTCGAAACCGGCTCCGAAAACCCATGAAAGTGAAACATTGAGCCTCCACACCGATCCGGTCCTGTCCAACAGAGAAATCGCCGCTGCCGGCAATGACAATCTGCGCGGTCTCGATGACTGGCGCGAAATGGATCCGAAGCAGCAGCCGACCTATCTCGACAGTGCCGCGCTCGACGAGGTGCTCACAGACCTGCGCACCTCTCCTCCGCTCGTCTTCGCCGGAGAAGCCGATGTGCTCAAGCAGCGTATCGCCGCGGCTTCGCGTGGGGAGGCTTTCGTCCTCGCCGGCGGCGACTGCGCCGAATCCTTCGACGGAGCCCAAGCGGACAAGATCCGAGCCCGGGTCCAGACTGTGCTGCAGATGGCAGCCGTGCTCACCTATGGCGGATCGATGCCCGTGGTGAAGATCGGACGCATGGCCGGCCAGTTCGCGAAGCCCCGCTCAGCGGATATGGAGACCCGAGATGGAGTGACCCTGCCGTCGTTCCGCGGCGACATCGTCAACGGCTACGAATTCACCGAAGAATCCCGACGCCACGACCCGGAACGACTGCTCAAGGCCTACCACGTGTCCGCGTCGACGCTGAACCTCATTCGCGCCTTCACGCAGGGCGGATTCGCCGACCTGCGGTTCGTCCACGATTGGAATCGGGGATTCCTCGCCTCGAATCCCGGCTACCAGCGCTACGAGCAGACGGCCGCCGAGATCGACCGCGCCATTCGCTTCATGGATGCCTGCGGAGCCGACTTCGACGCGCTCAAGACCACCGAGTTCTATGCCGCCCACGAGGCGCTCCTCCTCGAATACGAACGCGCGCTGACTCGCATCGACTCCCGGACGGGCGAAGCCTACGACGTATCCGGGCACTTCCTGTGGATCGGCGAACGCACTCGTGAGGTCGACGGCGCACACGTCGACTTCCTGTCCAAGGTCCGCAACCCCATCGGCGTCAAGCTCGGCCCCACGGCCACGGCCGATGATGCTCTGGCCCTGGCCGAGAAGCTCGACCCGGATGCCGAGCCCGGTCGTCTGACCTTCGTCACTCGCATGGGTGCCGGTCAGATCGGCGAATCACTGCCCGCGCTGCTCGCCGGAATCGGTGACCAGCTGCCGCACGTGACCTGGGTGTGCGATCCGATGCACGGGAACACCATCACCTCGAACACGGGGTACAAGACTCGTCGCTTCGAGGACGTCATGGCCGAGGTCGAAGGCTTCTTCAATGCGCACCGCGATGCGGGCACGATCCCCGGCGGACTGCACATCGAGCTCACAGGCGACGACGTCACCGAGATCATGGGCGGCGCCACCGAGATCGATGACGAAGGTCTTCGCCGCCGCTACGAAACCCTCGTCGATCCGCGGCTCAATCACGATCAGTCGCTCGAGATGGCCTTCCAGGTCGCCGAATACCTCACTCGCAGACACTGATCGATCCGTTCCGGTCGAAGAGTGACAATGCCGGTGGCCCCGCAGATCATCTGCGGGGCCACCGGCATTCTGCTGAGGTGATCGGGAGCCCGATGCCGAGACCAGAGCTGCACGGTTCGATCCGAGCGAGTCCGACAGAGGCTGCCCGATCAGACTCGTCGCGCCGGCTCTACTTGTCCTTCGAGCTGTCCTTCTTGTCGTCTTTGGACTTCTCGTCCTTCTTCTCGTCCTTTTTGTCGTCCTTGGACTCTTCCTTCTTCTCCTTGCCCTTGGAGACACGGACGATGATGAGCGTGTTCGCAGGCTTCGACTCGGTGCTCTTCGGGAACTGCGACACGACCTTGCCCTTGGGCACGTCATCGGAGAACACTTCGTCCTTGCCGACACGGAAGCCGCGCTTGGCCAAGGTGGCATAGGCGGCGTCGAAGGTCAGTCCCTCGACATTGGGCACCGGGATCGGAGCAACGCCCTTGGAGATGACCAGATCGATCTTCTCGCCCTTCGACAGCTTCTTCCCGGGCTTCTGCGACGCAGAGATGACGGCATCCTTCGCGACCGTGTCGCTGTACTTCTCCTCGACCTTGCCGACCGTGAGCTTCGCCTTCTTCAGCGCCGCCTCGGCGTCGGAGCGGCTCAGGCCCTCCAGCTTGGGAACGGCGAACATCTCCTCGCCCTTGGACACAACGACCGTGACGGACGAGTCCGGTGCGAGCTCGGAGCCGCTGACGGGCTCGGTGCCGATGACGACCCCGGCGGGCACGGTGTCGTCGAAGACTTCCTTCGGCTCGGCCTTGAGATCGTTGTCCTCCAACTGCGAGGTGACTTCGTCCACCTGCTTGCCAGCCAGCTGACCGGGCACGATCGACGTCGGTTCCGGAAGGTTCGCGATGACCAGCCATGCCACGAGCGCGAGCACCGCGACGACGGCGACGAGCGCGGTGAGCACGCGACGACGGCGGCGACGGCCGGGGGACGCCGCGGTCGCGGCGGTTCCCGCGGATGCTGCGACTGCGGCACCGCTCGCAGCACCGCCGGAGGCGCCTGTCGCAGCACTGCCTGCAGCAGGCGCTGCGGCAGGCGACCGATCGTCGTCTGCTCGGGACTGTTCGTCTTCGTGCGTCTCGTCTTCGGAGGCCTCGTCTGCGTGCGTTTCGTCCCCGGAGCCGGACGCGACTGCGGCGGTGACGCCGCCGATGCCGGCTGCCGCAGACGCGATTCCGACCCCGGCCGCCTCGGCGCCGGTGTCGTTCTCGTCCTCATCCTCACCCTCGAGATACGGGATCTCGTCGGTGCGGGAGCGCTTCTCCTTCGGGACCTCCTCGCCGAGGTCGATGCTGGCGGTGAGCACGGGGGAGTGTTCGCCGGCGGCGACCTCCGGATCGCCGAGATCGAGTTCGGCCTCGCTCATCTCCGCTCGCGCCTCGGCCAGAGCCAGACGGAACTGAGCGGCATCGGCGGGACGATCCTCGGGGTCCTTCGACGTCGCCCACAGCACGAGCGCATCCAAGCGGGGGCTCAGACGCGGCACGACCTCCGAGGGCGGCGGCACCGTGTCGTGGACATGACGGTACGCGACCTGGATCGGCACGTCGTCGGTGTAAGGCTGAGCGCCGGTGAGCATCTCGTAGAACATGATGCCGACCGTGTACAGGTCGGTGCGGGAGTCGGCTCCGGCACGCGTGACGAGCTCAGGGGCGACATAGCCGACGGTGCCGATGAGCGTCTTCGTCGTCGTCGCCGTCGTCACCGCCCGGGCCAGACCGAAGTCGGCGAGTTTGACCTGACCGTCGGTGCCCAACAGCACATTGTCGGGTTTGAGATCACGGTGGATGATGCCGGTCGAATGCACAGCCTCGAGGGCGGCGAGGATCGCGTCGAGGACGACGATGGCCTGCCGGGGTGTGAACGTGCCGCGGTGCTTGAGTTCACGGCGCAGCGTCACCGAGGGCAGATACTCCATGACGAGGTAGACGATGTCGCCGTCGCGGGCCTGATCGTGGATGGCCACGAGGTTCGGGTGGGTGAGCCGACCGGCGTTGATGGCCTCACGGCGGAAGCGTTCGACGAACGTCTCATCGGAGATGAGGTGCTCGTGCATGACCTTGATCGCGATTTCGCGGTCGAGGCGCAGATCGGTGCCGCGGTAGACCATCGCCATGCCGCCGCGGGCGACCTTGGCGTCGATGCGGTAACGGTCGTTGAGGACCGTGCCGATGAGGGGATCTCGGCGGGCGGTCACAGAGCCTCCTGCATTCTCTGACGCTGCATCTGCACGGTGCGCACGAAGGCCTTCGTCTCCGCGAGCAGCCCGTCGGCGCGGACGGAGCGCAGATCCTGGTAGTAGCCGGCCAAGGCTTCGTTCTCGGATTCGGCGGTTTCGATGAGCCAGCCGAGGATGACGGTGCCGGCGACGATGTTGTCTTCGATGTCGAGCAGATCGAGTCCGCGCCCGACGATGTCACTGGCCCAACGGCCCGAACGCGGTGTGACCTGCATGATGCCGATGGCGTTGCCGGCCGAGACCGTCGTGTGCTGGAAACCGGACTCCTGAGCGGCGACGGCCAGCATGAGCGCAGGATCGGCACCGAGTTCCTCGGCGATCGAGGCGACGATGAGCCTCGCCTGCGCCGGCGCAGGATGGCGACGGTGCAGCAGGGTGTACTTGTTCAGTCGCGCCGCCCGCAGAACCGCCGGGCGGATGCCCTGCACCTGCGCACTGGCCGCGACACGGGGGATGTCCTGCGGGGGTTCGGGAGCGGTGCGGCGCGGACGAGCCGTCGAGGGCCGCAGCAGTAGCAGTTCGCCGACCTTGAGGTAGGAGTCATCGCCCATGGCATTGGCACGGCGCAGGGTCGCCGGGGAGATCCCGTGCCGTGCGGCGATGCCCTGCAGGGTCTCGCCGGGGGCGACGACGTGCGAAGGATCGTCATCGGGCAGATCGTTCTTCTCCGGCAGGGACAGCACCTGGCCCTGGTGGAGGTTCTGCCGCGGGGAGATGCGGTTGAGTTCGGCCAGAGCCGGCACCGAGACGCCGTGCTTGCTCGCGACACCGTAGAGGGTGTCGCCCTGCTTGCATTTGTAGGTGCGTCCGCCGTGGGTGACCGGAACGGTCGCACCGGCCGTACCGGAGATCCATTGCGGACCCATCGTCGGGGCGGGATTCCCTGAGGCCGGGCCCGTGTCGGTCGAATCCGCTGTGGTCGAATCGGCGTTCGAGTTCGCGGAACTCGCCGAGGCGGTCCCCGCCTCTTCGTCGGAGGCGGAATCTTCGTTGCCGGTGGGGTGAGGCAGGTCGGCAGCAGTACCCGCTTCGCCGGTGGGATCTGCCGGGGCGGCCGGGTCGTCGTCGGCGGGCTGGGCGGAGGGGGCAGCCTCGGCAGGGGAGTCGTTTTCGGGGTCGACGCGTTCGGCTCCTGGGATCGGCCCGGTCGAATTCACCTTCGAGGCGGCACGGATGTCAGGAGCTGCGGTGATGGGCACCTGCTGATGCCGTCGCGGTCGTGTCATCTGTCACCTATTGACTGTTGAATGGGGAAGCTACGGTCCCCAGCCTAACGAGTGGCCGCCGCCGACCCGAGCATTCGGCTCCGCATGGCGGGGTGTTTCTGCCGAATATTGCTACGCTTGGGCACGTGAATACCGAAGAACTCGTCCAGGACTGGGCCCCGCTGCCCGACATCGCAGAACTCACCGGACTCGGCATCTCCCAGGTGCGCCGCTTGCTCGAAGACGGCGCCATCTGCGGAATCAAAATCGGCAAGCCGAAGGTGCTGCAGGTTCCGCTGGCCTTCTTCATCGACGGTGAGGTGGTCAAATCGCTCAAGGGCACTCTGAACACCCTGACCGACGCCGGATTCGACGACGAAGAAGCCATCGTGTGGCTCTTCACCCCGGACGATTCCCTGCCCGGTCGTCCCATCGACCTGCTGCGCGTGGGCAACCGCAAGGAAGTGCGCCGCCGCGCCCAGGCCCTCGCCTTCTGAAGAGCCCGGACCCCCGCATTCTCAAGATCATGCCCTCGCGTTCTCAGGCAGTTCAGCTGGTGCGGTAGCTCAGCGCCTTCGCGAATTCCCGGAGTCGGTCCTGCGCGGCAGAACCGATGCGGATACTCGCCGAGGCGGCCGACACTTCCGCTGTCCCCGCAGAAAGCGGGGCGGTCGAGTCGGTCGAGTCCGCTTCCCCCGCAGCCGCCCAGGCATCGACGATCGCTGCGGCCTTCGCGTGCTGAGCGGCGATGAACTCTTCGACGGCACCGAGGCCGCCTGACGCGGTGATCATCTCCACACATTCGGCGACGTCGGCATCGGAGAGGTCTGGATCGCCCAGGCGCGCGGCGAGGACCTCGAACTGAGCCGGGGAGATCCGGGTCGCGGTTTCGGCGATGAGCACCGTCCGCTTGCCCTCCCTGATGTCGTCACCGGCGGGTTTGCCCGTGGCCTGCGGGTCACCGGCGATGCCGAGCACATCGTCGCGCAGCTGGAACGCCTGACCGAGAGGCAGGCCGAAATCGGAGATCTCGGCGAGCAGATCCTCTTCGGCCCCGGCCAGTGCCGCGCCGAGGAGCAGCGGCTGCTCGACCGAATACTTCGCCGACTTGAAGCTCAGGACCTCCCACGCACGATCGGCGATGCGAGCGTCATCGAGGGGGATCACCTCGGCGAGGACATCGAGGTACTGACCGACCATGACGTCCCGGCGGACGGTTCCGCGCAGCTCCCGGACCATCCGGGTGCTGCCCAACGTCTCCTGCGCACGTTCGAACAGCTCTTCGCTCAGTGCCAGGCAGATATCGCCGATGACGATCGACGCGGAGACGCCGAACGAGGCACCGTCGCCGTGCAGACCGGACTTCCTGTGGCGGGCCTCGAACTGTCGGTGCAGTGCGGGCTCGCCGCGACGGGTGTCCGAGTTGTCGATGAGATCATCGTGGATGAGCGCCGCCGCATGCAGCAGCTCGAGCGACCCGGCGGCCTGTGCCAAGCCCGTGGCCACCTCGGCGCCGCCTTCCGCGGCACTGCTGCCTTCCGAAGCAGCGTCGCCGACGACTCCTCCGGCGAGCTGGAAGCCCCACCACAGGAGGACGGGGCGGATCCGTTTGCCGCCGCGGGTGAACGCGATGAGCGATTCGCCGATCGCGTCCGCATCGGGGGAGATGGACTCGAACTCCGCAGCCTTCTCGGCCAGGAAGCTCTCGAGCTGAGCGGACACCGCGGCAGCGATGCTATGCGGCGAATCGAGCGCGGCGACGAGTGGGGACGGGCGGGATGAAGTCGGTGCCGGCTGTCCGGCACGAGCGGATGCCGACGGGCCGGAAGCTGCCGACGCAGGCAGACCCGACTCAGGGGTCTCGTCCCGCGTCACTGACTGGTCGTCGGTCATGAAACGATGTTTCCGCCGACGGTGACGATCGACTGCGCCTTGTCGGCGGAGTCGTCGGCAACGGTGACGACGAGGACGCTGTCGTTGTCCTTGTGCTTGAAATTCTGCACGCGGGCGCTCTTCGTCTTCACCTCGTCGCCGAGCGGTTCGAAGTCGGCCTTTCCGAGCTCCTCGTCGTAGAACTTGAAGATGTCCTTGGCCTCGGCCTTCGCAGCGACGACGAGGCTGACCTGTTCGGGCTGCTTCGTGTCCTTGTCGTTGTGCGCCTTGACGATCGAGGCCGAGAGGACCTTCGACTTCGGGTAGGGCTTGACGTAGTCGGGCAGATCCTTGACGTCGTTCGAGGTGTCGGGATCCTGACCGGTCGCTTCCTCCGAGGCTTCGGCCGATGCCGTCTCGGAGTCCGACGGAGTCGCCTGTGCAGAAGAGGTCTGTTCGCTCGTCGGGGTCGAGTCGGTCGTGCCCTCATCGGCTCCGGAGCAGCCCGCAAGGGCAAGAGCGGCGGCGATGGGCAGTGTCATGACAGCGGTGCGCGATACCATGATTCAAGAGTACCTGGACTGTTCGGCGGAGCCGAAAGGAACTGACGCGAGGGGCAGGCGATGAGTCGGAAGCAGCTGGCGCGATCCGGAGGTGACCTCAGTCGACTGGGCACCGACGACGTCGGTGCCACGATGCTCCATCTCGACATGGATTCGTTCTTCGTCTCCGTGGAGCTGCTCAGCCGTCCGCAGCTCATCGGTCGCCCCGTCATCGTCGGCGGTCGCAGCGGCCGCGGCGTCGTCGTCTCCGCCAGCTATGAGGCCCGAGAGTTCGGTGTTCACGCGGCGATGCCGATGTCCCGGGCGATGAATCTGTGCCCCTTCGCCGAGGTGATCCCGCCTTCGCACGGCCTGTATTCCTCCTTCTCCCGCCAGGTCTTCGACCTCGTCGCCGAGGTGACCCCCGATGTCCGACAGGTCAGCGTCGACGAAGCCTACGTCGACGTCTCCGGTGCGGTGCGCCGCCTCGGCTCGCCCGTGGAGATCACCACGCGGCTGCGGGAGCAGATCAGGCAGCGCACGGGCCTGAGTGCCTCGGTGGGCATCGCCGGCAGCCAGGTCGTGGCGAAGCTCGCTTCGACCCGAGCGAAGCCCAACGGGCAGCTGCTCGTTCCGGTGGCGAAGACCCAGGAGTTCCTCGACCCGATGCCCATCGAAGCCCTGCCCGGGGTGGGGGAGAAGACGCAGCAGGGCTTCTCCCGCTACGGTATTCGGCTCATCGGCGACCTCGCGGCCGTCGACGAGGCGTGGGCCGGACGCGTCTTCGGCGCTCACGGCCATCAGCTGTGGCGGGCCGCTCACGGTCAGGACTCCGGCGGATTCGACCGGCAGGCCAAAGAGCATTCGATCAGCGCGGAGAACACCTTCGGTGAGGACATCTGGGACCTCGACGTGCTCGAACATGAGCTGCTGCGACTGGCTGACAAGGTCGCCTACCGCGTCCGGGCCGAGGGGAAGGTCGCGACGACCCTGGGGCTGAAATACCGCCTCGGCGACTTCACCACTCTGTCGCGGTCGGTCACGCTCTCGGCTCCGAGCGATCTGGCGCGAGAGATGTACGAGGCGCTGCGGCCGGCGATGCGCAAGCTGCGCGAGCAGCGGACGCAGGGAGTCAGACTGCTCGGGGTGCGAGCGGCCGGCCTCATCGACTTCGCCGTCACGGGACGGCAGGCCACCTTGGATGAACCGGAGCATTCGGGCCGAGAAGCGGAGGTGGCCCTGGACGAGGTGAGGCGGCGTTTCGGGACCGAGGCGATCTCTCAGGCCTCACTTCTGCGCAAGCGGCAGGAGCCCTGACAGACGGTGAGCTGGACCATAGTCTGAAGACCCAGTGGGAATCCGGGCGATCAGCGGCCCCCGAGATGTTTTTTCGGTGCTCAGAGACTATGATTGAGTCAAAGACTTGAGTAGGGAAACGGGGGTTCGAGATGCCACTCTCCGATCACGAACAGCAGCTGTTGGATCAACTGGAGAAGCAGCTGCGCAGTGAAGACCCTCGTTTTGCACGCAATATCTCGGAAACCCAAGCCGCGGCAACGGGCCCGGGATTCTCCGCTAAGCGCTTCGTCCTCGGCATCCTCGTCACTCTGGCCGGACTCGCAGCGACGATCCTCGCGATCACGCTGGTGTCGGACTCGACCTGGTGGATCGCCCTCGGCGTCGTCGGATTCGGTCTCATGGTCGCGGGCATGTACTGGGCGTTCAGCCGTCCCGGTCACGTCCACACGACGCAGACGGAGGGCCGGACCGCCGGAGCGAAGACCAGCGAGAAGGGCAATGCCGGTTTCATGAGCCGACTCGAAGACCGGTGGGAAAAGCGCCAGCGCGGCGAATGACCCCGATCCTCACGATCAAGGCACTCTCAGAATGAGGGTGCCTTTTTCTGTGCCCGCCGACTTCATCCGCAAGGGGTTCGCGCGTTTCGCGGGTTATAGGCCAAAAAGTGTGTATGGGCAGGGCGTGTCGATGCTGGTTCTCACCGGGTTCTGCCGCCCCAGCCCTTCTGGATCCCATTGCCATCCTCGACGCTGAATCCCGTCCCGTAGAGAAGATTCGTCTCCTCTCGGCCC
>NZ_RHFH01000015.1 GCF_004745075.1 Brevibacterium sp. S111 | reverse complement strand
GCACCTGAGAGGTGCCCCTTTCTTGAACGGGAATGTTGACGTTAGACATCATCATTTTCCCAGTTCAGGAGGGGCATTTCCATTTCACACGCGGCTTTGAACAGCTACCCGCATCGGTGGATCAAGGTTAAGCGCAACTGCCAACCGCAATGCGGTTCTCGGCGCCAGCTCCGTCACGAGCTGGCGCCGAACTGCATTCACAGGAGGTTGGACTGCGCAGAAATGAGGTGCAATCCAGTCACCCTAATGTCGCCTCCACCAGCCGGCACCCGGTCAGCACTTCGGCGTTAGCCGCGATGAGTCGGAAGATGTCATCAGCGTCGAGCGGTGTTCCGCCCATGAAGTGCAGTCCGTAGGCGTCTTCGAGAGCCACGAGGTTACTCGCGGCCGTCCCCACAGGCAGTGTCATCGTGAATACGCCCTCCTCGACGCCCTCGTTGAGGGCCGCGGCATAGAGTGAGACTTCGAGTCGGTACATCTCCGCCATGAGCCCTGCGTGGAATGCGTCCCTGTACGCGTGGGTATGCAGCTCATTGAGCACTTGGAAGTCGACGTCGTCGCGGGAGCGCGGGATGCCGCTGCGGATGATTCTGGCCAGCTTGGCCTCCGGGGTCTCACTTGCGATCCCGTGGTCGAGACGGTTCCAGTAGAACCGCGACACCGCGTTCTCATGCACTTCTCGCACGAGGTCTCCGAGGTCGGGGTAGTAGTACGCCACCGACCCGGCACCCAGCTCTGAGTGCGCGGCCACGTCGATGGTTCGCAGCCCGTTGAGTCCGCGCTGCGCGATCGCCTGTTTCGCCGCCTGCACCAGCTGTGCACGGCGTCCCGCCTGATTCTTCGGTCGTGCCATGGCCCCATTATCTCCTGAAGTGATGCAGGCAAACGCGGATCGGTATGGCCGTACCTCTGTCAATCGGCGGCCGCCCGTGCAATTCTTTACGGTGTAACTCAAAGAACTCTATCGGACGCCCACTCACAAGGAGGTGGATGGTGTCTTCCCTTGAACGCACGACCGCATACGCGGACGAACAGAAGCAGCATCTGAAGAAGACGCTCGGCCGATTCGACATCGTGCTCATCGTCATGTCGGCAGTATTGAGCATTGAAGTCCTCGCCGAGACCGCAGGTTTCGGCGCAGAGACCTTCACATGGACTCTTGTTCTCGCGATCTCCTTCCTCGTGCCCTACGCGCTCGTCTTCGCCGAGACCGGCAGCACCTTCGTCGGTGAGGGCGGAGCCTATATCTGGGTCCGCCAGGCCTTCGGCCGGCCGTTCGGCGCGATCGCCTCGATCCTCAGCTGGGTCACCCAGCCCGTATGGGTCGGCGGTTCGATGGCGTTCCTCGCCACCGGCACATGGAACCAGTTCATCAGCCCGCTCGAGGCCGGGTCGATCGGCGACTGGATCTTCAAGATCGTCTTCATCTGGATCACGGTGATCGCGGCGATTCTGTCGCTGGCGAAGGCGAAGTGGCTGCCCACGCTCGGCGGCGTGCTCAAGGTCATCTTCATCGCTTTCTTCCTCTTCACCACGATCATCTACGCCGCCCAGCACGGAGTTCAGCCTCTCCACCTCTCGGACTTCAGCCCCAGCCTCGGCGGTTTCCTCGGGCTTGTGCCGCTCCTGCTCTTCTCCTACCTCGGGTTCGAGGCCTCGAACAGCGCCTCGGACGAAATGAAGAACCCGAAGAAGGACATCCCGGTCGCGATCGCACGTTCTGGATTCATCTCCGCACTCTGCTATCTCCTGCCGGTCCTCGCCATGCTGCTCGTGTTGCCGACCGAGACGATCACCGGCATCGGTGGTCTCCTCGACGCCGTGCAGACGGTATTCACTGTCTATGGGCCCGCCGCTGACATCATGGTCGTGCTCGCGGCGCTGATGTTCGTCATCATCCTCGCCTCTCAAGGCGCGGCGTGGATGATCATGAGCGATCGGATGCAGGCACTGACCGCGGCCGACGGTGCGTTCTTCGGAGGCTTCTTCGGCAAGATCTCGCGCACACTGGGTACCCCGGTCAACGTCAATCTGCTCTCGGGCACCGTCGCCACGGTGTTCCTCATCGCGGCCATGCAGCTCAGCGGTGACGCCGGTGCACTGTTCGGGGTCGTCCTCTCGATCTCCATCTCGACTTTCCTGCTCAGCTATTTGCTCATCATTCCCGCGGCCATCAAGTTGCGCTGGAAGCATCCCGGCATCGAACGCCCCTTCCGGGTGCCCGTCGGCAATGTCGGGTTCACCATCCTCGGCGGCGTCGCCTTCCTCTGGATCCTGCTCGGATCCTGGGTCGCGATCTTCCCCGGCACCCTCGATCGGCTCTTCGGACAGGAATACAACTTCCTCGACGAATGGGGCGTCGATCAGGGACCGTTCACGGCCCTCACTCTCGGCACCCTCGGCGCCCTCGCCGCGCTGGCCCTGATCGGATACGTCCGCGGGCACCGGGTCCGCGTCTTCCGCCCCACACCCGCCGATCCTCGGGATCTGCTCGACGACCTCGACCCCGCTCTCGACAGCAAACTCGATACACAGAAAGGCATGTGAAGACCATGACTGCACCGACAACGACCACCGTCGGCACTTCGACTGCACATCCCCTCGACCGCCTGACCGGTGAGGAGATCGAGCTCAACCGGGCCATCATCGTCGATGCCGGCCACGTGAGCGAACAGACGCTGTTCGCTCTCGTCAGCCTCGTCGAACCGGATAAGCGCGAGGTCATCGCAGGTGCCACCGACCTCGACCGCCGCGTGCGCTCGCTCATCATCGATCGCGACACCGGGGAGCAGGCGGAGCTCCTCGTCTCGCTGACCGAGCGCAAGGTCCTCTTCGCCCGTGTGCTCGATGTCGCGGCCGAGGGGCAAGCCCCGATCACGATGACCGAGTACGAAGAAGCCGAGCAGATGATCCGCAACGACGCGACGTGGCGGGCGGCCGTCGCAGCTCGCGGCATCACCGATGTCGAGACCGTGCGCATCTGCGCGCTCTCCGCCGGATGCTTCGACATTCCCGGCGAGGCCGGCCGCCGCCTCGTACGCGGTTCGACGTTCATCCAGTTGGACCCGCAGGACAATGCGTGGGCGCACCCGCTCGAGGGGCTCGTGGCCTATCTCGACCTCAACACCGGTGAGGTCGTCGAGGTCGTCGATACCGACATCGTGCCCGTGCCCCAGGAGCGCTTCGACTACCATCTCGATTCCTGGCTTCCCAAGCCGCGGACGACACAGAAGCCGATCGAGATCACCCAGCCCGAGGGCGCGAGCTTCACCCTGAACGGGGATGTCCTCGATTGGGAGAAGTGGCAGGTCCGACTCGGCTTCGATCCGGTCGAAGGGCTGGTCCTCCATCAGATCAGCTTCGATGACGAGGGCGAGCGCCGCCCCATCGTCTACCGCGCCTCGGTGGCGGAGATGGTCGTGCCCTACGGCGACCCCAGCCCGGTGCGCTTCTGGCAGAACTACTTCGACGCCGGCGAGTACTCGATGGGCAAGAACACGAACTCACTCGAACTGGGCTGCGACTGCCTCGGCGAGATCCACTACTCGGACGCGGTGCTCGCCGATGATCAGGGGCATGCGCACACGATCACGAACGCCATCTGCATCCACGAAGAGGATGCCGGGATCCTGTTCAAGCACACCGACGAATTCACCGGCGCCGTCGATGTGCGCCGCAACCGCCGCCTCGTCATCTCCTTCTTCATCACCGTCGGCAACTACGACTACGGCTTCTACTGGTACCTCTACCTCGACGGCACGATCGAACTCGAGTGCAAGGCCACCGGCATCGTCTACACGGCTGCCTACGGCGACGAGGCTCAGCGGCAGCGCTGGTCGTCACCGTTGGGCGATGAGGGCCTTGGCATGCCGTTCCACCAGCACATGTTCTGCGCCCGGCTCGACATGCAGGTCGATGGCATCGCCAACGCCGTCGACGAGCAGGAGGCCGTGCGCGTGCCCTTCGGTGAGGACAACCCCTATGGTAATGCCTTCACCAAGAAGCTCACCCGTCTCACCGCAGAGGGCGGACGCACCGCGAATGGTGAGGCGGGCAGAGTCTGGCACATCGTCAATCCGGAGAAGCAGAATCGTCACGGGTTCCCGGTCGGCTATGAACTGCACGTGCCCGACGAACCGACGATGATGGCCGCCGAGGGCTCGTCGATCTCGAAGCGAGCAGGATTCGGATCGAAGCACATGTGGCTGACGCGCTTCGATGCGGACGAGCGTTTCCCCTCGGGGACGTATCCGAACCAGAACCCGGGCAATGGGACGATCACGCAGTGGGTCGAGCAGCAGCGCCCGGTCGACGGCGATGACATCGTCGTGTGGGCGGCGTTCGCGATGACGCACTTCCCCCGACCGGAGGACTGGCCGATCATGCCCGTCGACCGCCTCGGTTTCACGATGAAACCCTATGGCTTCTTCGACGAGAATCCCGCACTCGACGTGCCCCGGCCGAAGTCGGCCCACTGCGGCACCGAGTCCGGCGGGCACTCCTGCGAGTGTGACTGACAGGATACGACGATGAGCAGCCTTGCCTCTCTCCTCATGGTCGCCGCGGGGGTCCTGTGCCTGATCGGCGCCGTCGCCTCGAAGGGGCGAGCGGCCGTGGTCGCCGCGACCGTGATGATTGCCGCGATGGCCGACTTGGCCTACACGGCATTCGTCCCCGCGGTGGTCTGGTCGGGGGCGCTGCTCATCGTCGGGCTCTGCCTGGCCGTGTTCCTGCGGACAGGATCAAGGATTCCCGCGCCGAGGCGGTCCCCCACACTCGTCATGAGTGGCGCTGGCGGCCAGCCTGAGATCGAGAGCGATGATTGCGCTCGGTCCACCGGCACCGCACCCGGCAAGTCGTGGTCACGGGTGCCTCACCTGGGGCCCTCGGCGGCGGTCCTGTGCGCCATGGCCTATCCGGTGATGGCGTGGCAGGTCCTCAACCACGCTGCGCACATGGGCAGTGCAGCACATACCGGCGGCCACGGCGGCCACGGCGGGCACCATGCCGGAGACATGTCGCTCATCAGCACATTTCTCACGGTCGCCGTCGTCGCCCTCGCGGTGTGTCTGGTGGTCTGCGCTATCCATGACATCGCCCGAAAGCGCCCGCTCGTCTCCCTCGACTGTTGGGGAATGGCCGCGATGATCGTGGTGATGCAGTTCCTTCACTGAGCCGGATTCTTTATCGACGGGCGAAGTAGAGATCCGAATGTGCCGCACAGCGTGGATTGAATGGGGCGGCGCATTCGGGGCAGGAGTCTGTCGCCTTATAGGTCTCGATGCTCATTTCGCTCCAGCACGCTCCGCAGAGGATAACTTTCTGGTCCCAGCGGTCGCGGGGCCATTGCTCGGACGGGTGGTCGGCGGTTTCGGAGTGGCAGAGGTGGCACGGATAGTAGCGGTCGCAGCAGGCGAAACGGATGGCGATGATGTCGAGTTCGGTGGCGAAGTGGACGCACCGAGTGTGCTCGTCGACGGTTTTGCCGAAGACCTCGGGAGATCGCGTCATGGCTCACCTGCCTGCTTTCATGCGTAAGTCGTCGGGCCGGCCCCGACGTACTTCCAGCCTAACGTCGGGGTTCGCTGGCCTCCGACTGCGGTTCGACGTTCGGTCGAGAATAGTCCGCGTAAAGTGGGGACCCCGAGCCGATGAGGAATCCCATGCCGCAGCCAGAAGATTTCGTCCACCCCTTCGCCGAGGTGGCCCTGAGCAACATCACCCGTGACTATCCGTACGCCGCCCATCATCTGGCTCGGAGTCTGGCCGATATCGTGCCCGCGGCCGAGAAGAATCCTGCCTTCGCGAATTCCTTCGACTGGCACTCGAGCGTGCACATGCACTATCTGCTCGCATCCCTTTTGGAGACCGAGGAGGGACGGAATTCGAGTTGGACCGCTGAGGCTCTCGAGATCCTGGCCGAGCATCTGAGCGAAACGAACATGCTCGCCGAGGCGGCCTTCCTCCGCGACAATCCCTCGTGGGAGCGACCCTATGGCTGGGCATGGGCGGTTGAGCTCAATCGGGTACTCAATGCCAGTGATGTCGCGGTGCTACGGGAGTTGGGGAAGAACACGCAGGTCCTCGCGGACGCTGTCTTCGATCTCGTGTCCGCGTGGTTGCCGAAGGTCGCCGAGCCGGTTCGCCATGGGGTGCACTCGAACACGGCATTCGGGCTGCGCAGGATCCTCATCGGCGCTCGTTTGCAGGAGCGTCATGACGTCGTCGATGTCATTGCCGGTGCGGCTCGTCGATTCTTCGCCGAGGATGCCGCGTGGAATTTCCGTCAAGAGCGCAGCGGACACGACTTTCTCTCCCCCGGTTTATGCGAGGCGGACCTCATGGCCGAGGTACTCACCGAGGACGAGCTGGCGATATGGCTGCCGGCATTCCTGTCAGAACTCGATCCGGAGTCGCCGGCACTCACCCCGATCACGGTCCTCGACCCGACTGACGGCCAGCAGAGCCATCTCTACGGACTGGGCCTGTCGGTCGCAGCGTCGGTAATGCGATTAGCAGCGAAGCTCGAAGCCATTGCGGAGAAGACGGGTAACAACGACCTCGCGGCTCACGCCAGGGGCATGCTCACCCGCGTCGATGCGTTGATGACACGGGGCCTCAAGGCAGCGGTCTCTGACGAGTACATGTCGTCACATTGGGTGGCCACGTTCGCGTGGGAGGTTCTTCGTCTCAATTGACCCTGCCGCGAGTCGCCGGGTAGTTAACTCCGATAATGCAATCCTGATCAGGAACGACATTCGTTGACCGTTGACATAACCTAAGAACATGGTGAAAGTCATCCGAGTCGTCGGCGCTGTGATTGAGCACCAAGGCAGGATTCTCGCTTGCCGGCGCCACCCAGACAAGGCCGAAGGTGGCAAGTGGGAATTTCCCGGCGGAAAAGTAGAACCGGGCGAAACTCCTCAGCAAGCGTTGTCCCGAGAAATATCCGAAGAACTCGACATACACGATGCAAAGGTCCGCGATCTCGTCACGCGAGCCACCACCCAGAGCGGCGACAAACGCATCGATCTGGCCTGCTACCAGGTCGACGTAACCACGCTTCCAAGCTCCAGCACCGATCACGACTCGATGAAGTGGTGCACTCGAGAACAGCTCTCCACTCTCAATTGGGCGAGGGCGGATTTGCCAACTGTGGAAAAACTCACTACCCGCGCAGCAACACATGAAAGCTACTCAGACAGGAGCAAAGATGCCCAGCGGTGAACCCGACGGATTGCGCGAAGCTGCGATCGACTGGCTAGAGATTAGAACTGACAGCGGGCGAGATCCACTCACTCGTGAGGATCTCCGCGACTTCCACTTTGCGAAGAGTGAAACACGCTTGATTGCACCGGTACAAGGCATTTGGAAGCCAAGCAGCTACACGGCCGCACTATCTTTTCGCACGTCGTACACGGCACCGGGTGAAACGCCTCCTTACGAAGATTCGACCGGCATTGACGGTCGATTTAGGTACAAGTGGCGAGGCACAGATCCCAACCACCCCGAAAATGTTGGACTCCGGGAGGCCCTGAATAACCACCTCCCACTGATCTGGTTTCGCGGAATCGCAAAAGAGCCCCCACGCTACCAAGCCATTGCTCCAGTTTTCATCGTTGATGAGGAACCTGAGCACCAACAATTCGTGTTTGTCGCCGCTGAGGATGCGCAGGCAGCATTTGAGCTCAGCGATTCTGTACACGAAACAGTCGCTCGACGCTATCTCAATAGAATGGCAAAAGCACGAGTACACCAGCCCGTTTTCCGATCCATGGTGCTATCTGCCTACGAGAACAGATGCACTGTCTGCATGTTGGCTCACCCCAGTCTTCTAGATGCCGCTCACATCGTGCCCGATAACGATGAGCGCGGCGTCGCATCAGTCGTCAACGGACTGGCGATGTGCAAAATTCACCATGCAGCATTCGACCGGTATTTCCTTGGAATCCGTCCGGACTACGTCGTCGAGATTCGTCATGATCTGTTGGAAGAGATCGATGGCCCGATGCTTAAACACGGCCTTCAAGAACTCCACGGCAATAGCTTGATGACGGTCCCCAAGAGTCGACGGCAGCGCCCCGAGAGAGACTTGCTTGAGCACAAATACGAGCAGTTCCGGAACGCAACTATGAACGACGTTGCTTAGAGATTGCGCGGATAGGTGGGGAGTGTGCGTATCCTGCACCCGGCGTGTCGTAACAGACTGACACGGAGAAGCGTCAGCTTCGATGGAAGTGCAAACATCACAATCGAAGACATCAGGACAGCTTGCCCGTGCCAGCACTTCCATCTTCAGTCATCGACCCTCTCTGGAGCCAATTCACGTCTCTTCTGCCCATGATCAACGACGACCACCCCCTCGGATGCCACCGGCGACGGGTGGCCGATCGGATCATCTTCGACAAGTTCGTCACCCGACTCGTCCTCGGCGGCGCCTACACCAAACACGCTGACGGCTTGGTCTCAGCGACAACGTTGCGATGCCGCCGCGATGAATGGATCGCCCACGGTGTGTTCGCTCGCCTGGAGCAGATCGTGGTCGAGGCCTTCGATCACGTCATCGGCCTGGACCTGACTCACCTGAGCGTTGATGGCTGCTGTGTGAAGGCTCCCTGCGGTGGTGACAACACCGGACCGAACCCGACCGATCGGGGGAAGTCCGGACAGAAACGGTCCGTGCTCGTCGATGGCCACGGCCTGCCGATCGGCGTTCTTCTAGCGGGTGCCAATCGCCACGATTCCCCGTTGCTGCGGTCGACTGTGGAGTGTCTGTCCCGGTTCGAGTTCTTCCTGCCCGAGCGCATTCGCATCGATCTTGATTCCGGATGCGATTCGCAGGTCACCCGGAACCTGTTGTCCGAGTTCGGATGCGAGTCGAAGATCTCTCCGAAGGGGACCTTTATCGAGATCAATTACACCCGATGGTGGACGATCGAGCGGAGGAATTCCTGGCATCCTCGCGGGTTCAGGCTCTTGCAGGTGGTCCTCGATCGGGTCGATCGAGTCCAACACGCGTGGGCGAGTCTGGCGAACGCCGTCATTGTCCTCAAGCGACTGCTACAGATGGGTGGAATCTATCGGTGGGCTAACAGGTCCGTCAAGGGCTATGACTGGAGATGACTCCCTATCCGCGCAACCTCTAAGTTTCCTGCACATCTGGGATCCCGACTCCCCAATGTTCGATTCGGCCAATGCAAAGTGGCGTGAGCGGCGAATTGCCATGCAGGTACGCAAGAGTCCACACAGACAGGTTCGGAATCATGCCCGTCGACTACGCGAGCTGTTGAACTCGCGAGTTCAAGACCCGGTAAATTGGATCGATACGTGTGCCTTCTATTCCTACCCCGGCGCCCAGGTGAACCGCCTCGGACGGGCAGAAAACAAAACAATCGCCTCCAACGAATCCGAGCTGAAGAGTTTCTTAGCGGGCATCGACCTTTCGGGTCCGCGGTCGATCGACGTGGATCAGATCGTTCAGGCACTCAAGGGAGAGACTGGCGACATTGCGGGCTTAGGTCGTTGGCGAGCGACCTGGCCCAGCTCGCTCAGCTGACCTCTCCGCATACCCTGCAGTCAGCCGCGGGTCGATGCGCAGCAGCAGCTGCGCGGCGAACCGCGCATCCGCATCCTCGAGATCCAGATCAGCGATCTCGGCCAGACGTCGCAGACGATAGCGCAGAGTGTTCGCATGCACATGGAGAAGATCAGCTGCTCGGCTGACGTCGCCCATGCACGCCAGCCACGTGTCGAGGGTGAGCACGAAGTCGGTGCCGTTGTCGAGATCGTAGTCGTGCAGCCTGTGGACCGGCCCGGACAGCTGGTCCCGCCGCAGCGACACTTGATCCCGCAGGTCCAGCAACAGGGAGTCGACATAGACCTGCGACAGTACAGCCACCGAGGTACCACGATCTTTCCGATCAAGGCACACGCGCAGGGCTCGACGTGCACCTTCTCTCGCGCTGAGGAGGTCCCGGGAGTCCGTGACGATCGGTCCGACCCCGCCGCAGACCCGCACGCGTGTACCGGCCCGGACCACAAGGTCGCTGACGAATCTCCTTGCCTGCTCCTCACCGTCGTCAACCGATTGGATCGGCAGCATCCCGAAGATGGTGTCACCCAGCCTCGCCGCACTGGCCTGCGGACGCACCGCCGCGAGATAGACGTTGATGGCGTCGACGATCCGCTGCGTCTCGATGGCCTCGTCCAGCTGCGAGGTCTCCTCCTGATCCACACCGAGAGCGAAGACCGCGATATGGGAGGATTCAATGCCCAGCCTCCTGATGGCGTACTCGGCGCCGTCACCACCGTCGAGGGCTGTGGCCAGCAGATCCGCTCGAAGACGACGGTCCAAGCCGTCACCTGCTCGCAGCCTGAGCATGTGGAGTGCCGCGATCTTGGCCATGTCCCGAAGAACTCGTGCCAGCTCCTCATCCATCTCATCGGGCAGCGCCGCCCAGATCGAGCCGAGGATCTCTCCGCCGGCACGGACGGCGATCGCCGCCCGATTCTTGACGTCGACTCCGTCGACATCGAGCCTGATCGACACCGGCTCGGTCGACGAGTACAGCTTCGTGAAGAACCCTGCCGACTGCAGCCTGCGGGTGTACTCGACTGGCACCTGACGGTCGAGGATCGTCTCGATGCGCGGCCCGTCAGCAGTGTCCTGGCCCGAGGAGAATGCGAGCACCCGCGAATTGCGGTCCTCGATCGTGATCGGGGCATCCAGCAGCGAACCGATGGCATTGGCCACGGCGAAGAGGTCCCCACCGGGGAGGCCGTCAATGGTTTCGGTGTCATCGACCCCGCGCGGGTCGACGAGCAGAGAATTGATGAGGTTGCTCAGCTGCGTCCAGGATGCACCGGGCACCAGGGTGAACACGGTGATGCCGTATCCGCGTGCGGCGAGCGACATGGTCTCCATCAGGTCACGCGGCCCGCGACCGATGAGCACATGCGCACCCGCTGTGCCCATGCTCCGCAGACATCGTTGAACGTCGATCGCATCGGACAGGCCGATGCCCAGGACGATCGCTCCGGCCGGGATGACCTGATCATCGTGAGGATCGAAGGCTACCACCCCGGTCACCGTCTGATGCGGGTCATCGATGACAGTGAGCGGGTTGAGCAGAGTCGAGCCGAGGTCGTCGAGAACCCGTTCGAGAGTGAGCTGGGACGACAGTCGCGGCAGGGGCCCACGCGTTGGCAGAGACACTGGCGAGGCCTGGGTGCGACGCGACTGTGCGGAGAGATCAGGCACCATCGGTCCATCCTAGTGCGTGATCCGTCGCTGACCAGCCGAGTTCAGTCTCGGTCGTCGTCTGACTCATCGACCGGAGATCCGCTCGATCACCTCGTCGACCGAGGCGACGACTGCATTCGGCTGTTCATGAGTCATCGCATGGCCGGCACCGGGGATGAGCCTCAGGCGGGCGTCGGGCATCGCGACCGCGAACTCCTCGGCCGCAGCGTTCTGGCGGTCTCTCATGCGCGCCTCCCACGTGCCGTGCCGCCGGCTGCCCTGCAGCACGACCGCGGGAACTGCTGGGCCACCCTGACGTTCGAGGTGCCGCAGCAGGGGCAGCGATGACGTGATCTCCTGGGCTTCGCGTCGTCCCGCTCGTGCGATTCGCGGTGCGGTCAGGTCCCGCCACATGATGTCCATGTCGGCGGCCGCGATCTCCGGGGACTCTCCTTCGGGCAGCAGACCACGCTTGAATGCCTGCGTACGCCCCAGCCCGAACAGGAGGGAGTTGACCCCAAACGCCGCAACGTTGAGCACCGCCATCGCACCGGACACCACGGTCGCCGAGGTCGCATCGATGAGGACGAGACCGGCAGTTCGACCGCGGTGCAGGCTGGCGAAGACTCGGACTATCGGGCCTCCCCAGCTGTGGCCGACGAGCAGCACCGGACCGGTCTCGCCGAGAGCATCGAGCACCTGAGTGAGATCATCGACCATGCGCTCCAGGGTCGGTCGCGAGTCAGCAGCATCACTGCCTCCGACGCCGGCTCGATCATACGCGAGGGTCCGGTATCGCGAACTGAGTTCGCGCTGAATGTGATTCCACTGTGAAGCGGCCGAGCCCATGCCGGCCTCGAAGACTACCAGGGGGCCGTCCCCGGTTCCCGCTCGTACGACGCGAATGCGTCGGCCGCCGTCCATGCTGACGAACTCCTCGTCGAGACCGCTTCCGGGGTCGAGCGAACGGCCGGTCGGTCGATTGCCTCGTATCATTCCGTTTTCTCCTTCAGGTTCGCCTCAGGCACTGCGTCACCACCACGTCCCTGTAGTTCGGGCAGGACGATCTCATCCCATCTCTGCACGTCTTCAAGCTGCTTCGCCACCGCCACAACCGCCGCGTCCTCCTGATGCCGACCGACAATCTGCACTCCCATCGGCAGGCCGCTGTGCGTGAAGCCCGCCGGCACCGAAACGGCCGGCTGACCCGTGAGATTCGCCCACGGTGTGTGGCAGGACCACTCGAGCATCCGGCCGAGCACTCCGTCAGCGCCGTCGGCGGTGAAATGCCCGATCGGCACCGGGGGCGCCGTCGTCGTCGGCGTCAATGCCGCATCGAACTCGTTCAGAGCGGCCAGGAACGAGCTCGCATAAGCCGCCTGCCTCGCTTGGGCCAGGGCCAGGTCCACAGCAGAGAGACGCTTCCCGCAGGCGACGAGGTACTGGGTGAAATCCGTCAGTGTCGCTCGACGCCGCTCCGGCACTGCCTGCTCCACTACAGCCGACACCGCCGCTGCGAACGTCACTGTGAAGGACCGGATCAGCTCCTCATCGAATCCCGCCGGGATGGCGATCTCGACGACGTCATGGCCGGCTTCGCGCAGGACCGCGGCCGTACGGTGAGCGGCCGCGACGATCTCGGGATCCGTCGACGCGGATGAGACTCCGCTCTCGGTCCACATCGCGATCCTCAGCCGCCGGCTCGCCCCCTGTCTGACCGCCTCGGCGATGGGGGTCGAATGCGACCAACCGTAGAGATCACCCGGCTGGGAATGCGCCATCGCCTCGAGCCCGATCACCAGATCGTCGACTGTGCGCGCGATCGGCCCCTCTGTGCCTGAGGCGAAGAACGTCGAGCGTGGTGCGGTGCTGATGAGGCCTCTGCTGGGTTTGAGGCCCACGAGGTTGCAGGTGGCGGCGGGGGTGCGGATCGACCCGGCACTGTCACTGCCGTGGGCCAGCGGGAGCAGACGAGCCGCAACGGCACCGGCGGCACCGCTCGATGATCCGCTCGCATAGCGTCCGAGGTCGTACGGTGTCACGCTCGGCCGGCCGGTCAGCTTTCCGTCGGTGAAGCACGCGGCACCGAACTCCGGGGCACTCGTCTTCCCGAGAAGCACCACACCCGCGGATCGCAGCCTGGCAACAGTCGAGTCATCGGTCGGCGGAACAGTGTCCGAAAGGGCTCGAGTGCCGAACGTGGTGCGCACTCCGGCTGTGGCGAAGAGATCCTTGATCGCCAACGGCAGTCCCGTCAGGCGATCACCCTCACCCGCCGCCAGCCGCGCGTCTGCCCGAGCCGCCTCGGTCAGAGCTACCTCGGTACAGACGGTCGTGAAGGCTCCGAGGCGACCGTCCAGTCGCTCGATGCGCTCAAGGTAGTGCCGCGTCAGCTCATATGAGCTCACCTTCCGGCGCCGCAGCGCGTCCAGTTGGGCACCGGCGCTCAGCTCATGCAGCTCAGTCATCGCGTCGGGCTTCCCTGAGTCGCCACGGCCGTGATGGTGTCCGCGAGCAGATCGAGCTCGCTCGGAGTCATGGCCTGCCTGCCGATGAGCCGTTTGTGCATGAGCGGCCCCTCCGCCAGCCCCTGCAGCAGGGCCAGATCGGGCAGTTCTGTGATTTCGCCTCGTCGCAGGGCCCGGGTCACGGCCTCGGTGAGTGGCTGCGAGCGATGTTTCGCCATGTTCAGGAATGTGACCTCGGCTTCGGGGTCCTTGGGCAGCTCGGCGAGGAATCCGACGAGGCCTTCCGTCCACGGTGCGCGCCAGCTTCTCGAGAGATCGTCGAGGAAGTGGCGGAGATCCTCGCGCAGATCGCCGGTGTCACACGACTTCACGGAAGGCAGATGGGCCGCGAGGACCTCGGCGACCAGCTGTGTCTTTGTCGTCCAGCGACGATAGACATCGGACCGGTGGGCACCGGCTCGTGTGGCGACCTCGGACATTGACAGCGCATCGAAGCCGCCTTCTGCGAGGATGTCCCACCCAGACTCCAACAGTCGCTTCTCCAGGGAAGGGTCTTTCGGACGAGCCAACACGTACCTGCTTTCACTACATCATGTTGCGTCAAAGACTAGACGGGCTCTGACATACGATTCAATAGAAGACATTGTTTTCCCGACCCTATGCGCAGTCCAAGACTCGGTAGGGCTACACGCTGTAGCGAAATCCTCCCATCGGCCCCACGTGCTCCCACGGTGCCCCCCATCCATTGGCCACTCGGACAAACTCAGCGAAACATCGCTGGGCGATTCGACGAAGTGGCGACAACGATCACCTTGGAATACTCATGTCTGGAGGTTCTCACCGACTCAGCGAGGAGGGTGGAGTGGCAGGACAATCACCGACGCCCATACGTTCGGCTCCCGATCCGGCGCGGCCGACACGCGCTTCGTCTCTCGTCACCCATCCGATGACGACGTATCTGCTGCGCAGATTCGGTTACATCCTCATCTCCTTGTTCGTTCTGGTCACGATCTCGTTCCTGCTCGTCCAACTCATTCCCGGCGACCCGGCTCGAGCCTCGGCGGGAGAGTCCGCTCCCCCCGAAGCCGTCGAGGCCAGACGAATCGAACTCGGGCTCGACAAACCGCTCGTCATCCAATACCTGGTGTTCTGGAGAGGTCTCCTCGCCGGGGACCTCGGTGATTCGATCAGTCTGCGCATCCCGGTCATCGACGTCATCACCGGACGAGCACCGGCGACGCTCGAACTCGCCTTCATCGCCGTGGCCATCGCACTCGTCTCGGCCGTGTGCCTCGGGCTGATGTTCGGCGCACTCACCCGCTCGGGCCGCCGGTACGGCACCGAGGTCGGCTTCACCTCCGTCACCGCTGTCGTCGCCGTGATTCCGGAGTTCCTGGCCGGCATCATCCTCGTCTACCTCTTCGCCGTCAGCGTCGAGCTTCTGCCCGTAGCCGGGCGCACGGGTCCCGCGTCCTATGTGCTGCCGGTGATCGCTCTGGCGATCGGGCCGTGCGCGGCCCTGACCAGGATCGTCCGCGCCGAGACCCTGACGGTTCTGCGCCAGGACTACATCCGAACCGCACGCTCGAAGCGGATGTCACCGGTCCGCCTGTACGCCAGACACGTCCTGCCGAATCTCCTCACCTCGACCCTGACGATCTCCGGCCTGCTCCTGGGCGGGATGATCGCCGGAACCGTGCTCGTTGAGTCCATCTTCGCCTGGCCGGGTCTGGGCGGGGTCATCGTCGACTCCATCCAGGGCAAGGACTATCCGCTCATCCAGGCGATCGTCATCTTCTACGGGCTCGTCGTTCTACTCATCAACCTCGTCGTCGACGTGGCTCTCATCCTCCTCGATCCTCGCACCACCTTGGACGCATCATGACCACTTCCCGCAGGCTTCTGGCCGCTCTGCGCACACCGCTGGGAGCACTCGCAGTTCTCGCCTGCACGGCTCTGCTCTTCCTCGTCGTCTTCGGCCCTCTCCTCTGGGGCTCTTCTGCCGCAGCCACGGACACAACCGCGATCGCTCAGGGCACGAGTCCCGAGCATCCGTTCGGCACCGACGGCAGCGGCCGCGACATCCTCCTGCGCACCCTCGTCGCCGCTCGCCTGTCCGTGACGATGGCCCTGGCCGCCACCGCGGTCGGCGTCTGCGCGGGAATCATCGTCGGGCTGCTCCCTCTCATCCTCGGAGGCAGAATCGGGCGGTGGATCGTCGCGGGCATCAACATCGGCGTCGCCTTCCCAGGGCTGCTGCTGGCCATCTCCTTCTCGGTCATTCTCGGACAGAGCGGACTCGCAGCGACTCTGGCGATCGCGCTTGCTATGGTTCCGTCGTACGGGCGACTCACCCATAACCTCGCCGCCTCTGTCTGGGGGCGTGACTTCATCTCCGCGGCCCATGTGCTCGGCGTCCCGGTCTGGAAGACGGTGCTCCGGCATGTCCTGCCCAATGTCCGCGACCCGCTCATCGTCAATGCCGCAGTTACCGCGGGCAACGCCCTGGTCTCGTTCGCGGGTCTGTCGTTCCTGGGCTTGGGCATCCAAGTGCCCCAGTACGATTGGGGACGAATGCTCAGCGAAGGCATGAGCCGCATGTTCGTCAACCCCGCAGCTGCCCTGGTTCCGGGCGTGGCGATCATCCTCGCAGGGCTCACCTTCGTCCTCCTCGGCGAAGTCCTGGGGGTCGCTCTCGGCACCGGAAGCCACGGCTCGGTCATCGCCAGATTCCACCGTCGCCTGAGGGCGCGCGGAGCAGCCGATCCAACCGCAGCCTCCGCCCCTGTCACCGACACCGCAGGTGTCAGTGCAGACACGCCCGGCGCGAGCACCGCCTCTCCCCGCCACGGCAAGGGGACAAGTTCCCACCCTGAGACCGCGGTGTGCTCCGTGCGCAATCTGCGGGTGAGCGCGCCCGGGCCCAAGGGCGAGCCGAACGACCTCGTCAGAGGAGTGTCCTTCGATATCGGCCGCGGAGAGATCGTCGGCATCGTCGGCGAGTCCGGTTCCGGCAAGAGCCTGACCCTAATGTCCCTTGCCGGCCTCATCGAATCCCCGCTGCATGTGAGCGCCGATGCCGCCCATTTCGACGGGGAGGACCTCACCCTGCGGGCGGACGGGCACCCGAGACGGCTGGACCGGCATTTCGGTGAGAAGCTGGCCATGGTGTTCCAGGATCCGATGTCCTCGCTCAACCCCGCCCTGCACGTCGGCGCGCAGGTGGCCGAGACCGGCCGGCTGCACCTCGGGCTGAACCGAGCCCAGGCCCGGGATCGCGCCATCGGTCGGTTGGAGGACGTGCGCATTCCCGAGGCTCGCCGTCGCTTCGGGCAGTATCCGCACGAGTTCTCCGGCGGTATGCGTCAGCGCGCGATGATCGCTGCCGGGCTCATGGGCATGCCGTCCCTCATCCTCGCCGATGAGCCGACCACGGCCCTCGACGTCACGGTGCAGGCGGAGATCCTCGCACTCCTGCGCCGGATCAACACAGAGGTGGGGACGTCGATCGTCTTCGTCTCCCACGACATCGCCGTCGTCACCTCGCTGTGCACGCGCGTCCTCGTCATGTACCGGGGGCATCTGGTGGAGAACGTCTCCGCAGAGGATTTGCGTGCCGGCCGTGCCGACCATCCCTACACGCGAGCCCTCCTGGCAACGGTTCCGACCATGTCGACGCCCCGGGAGGCGCCTCTCGCGTCGATCCCGGACGGCGCGGATTTCCTCGCCGAGGCATCGGCTCTCGTCGAGAAGGAGGCACCATGACCAGAGCACTCAGCTTCGAGACCGTGAGCATCAGCTACGGTCGCGGAGCGCAGACGTTCACGGCCGTCGATTCGGTCAGCCTGCGCCTGGAACCCGGAGAGGTCCTCGGCCTCGTCGGAGAATCGGGGTCGGGAAAGTCGACGCTGGCCAGAGCCGCTGTCGGACTGGTCGAACCGGCTGCCGGGAGCATCCGCCTCGGCGATACCGTGATCTCCCGTGCGACGGGGACAGACCTGAGGGAACGCAGGAGGATTCAGATGATCTTCCAGGATCCTCAGTCCTGCTTCGACCCCCGTCGGACCATCGGAGAATCCCTCGACGAGGCGCTCGTGTCGGCGTATCGGAGGGAAGGCGAACCCTGTCCCTCCCGGCAGGCGCGTGCCGCCCGGGTCGGTGAGCTCCTTGACTCCGTGTCCCTGCCGGGCGAGCGCGCTGCGAGTCTGCCTGCCGAGCTCTCAGGCGGGCAGAGGCAGCGGGTGGCTGTGGCCCGGGCCATCGCGGCTGAGCCGGAGGTCATCCTGGCCGATGAGATCACCTCGGCGCTCGATGTCTCCGTTCAGGGCACGGTGCTCAACCTGCTGCGGGAGCTGCAGCGCGACCTCGGGTTCTCGGTCCTCTTCATCAGCCACAATCTCGCCGTCGTCCGTGCCGTCTGCGAACGGGTCGCGGTGATGCGGGGAGGGCGCCTGGTAGAGGTGGGCGAGACCCTCAGGATCATGGAATCACCCGATCAGGAGTACACGCGCGACCTCATCGCCGCCGTGCCCTCCCTCTGAACCGGGGCGCAGCTCACACGGCAGGCAGCAATGGCAGTCGCCTCACACTGCACGCAGCTCACCCGGCAGGCGTATGGGTCCTCACCCAGTCGATGATCTGCTGGTTGAAGTCTCGCCGGTATGTGACCGGTCCGTTGAGAATGAACACGTGCGAGCCCTGCGGATAGATGACGAGCCTCGTGTCGACGTCGTTGCCACGCAGCCTCGAATACCACAGCTCGGCCTGATCAAGCGGACAGCGCTGATCGTCCTGTCCGTGCAGGACGAGGGTGGGTATCGTGACCCGATCCACCCGGTGGATCGGTGAGAGGTGATCGAAGGCCTGCCCTCCGAATTCCACCTCGCATAGGTGCGTACCCATATCGCTGGTGGCGGCAAACAGGTCCAGATCGCAGATCAGCCCTCCGGGCACGGCAGCAGTGAACCGTTCTGGATGCCTCGAACTCAGCCAGCAGGTCATGAACCCGCCATAGCTGTAGCCGGTCACGGCGACCCGTTCGGCGTCGACGATGCCGTCGGCGATGAGGGCGTCGAGGGGCTCGAGGAAGTCCTTCTCATCGGCTTCTCCCCAGGCTCCCTCGGCGGCACGGAGGAATCGGGAGCCGTAACCGTCCGAGGACCGGGGGTTGAGGGTGAGGATGTTCCATCCCTCTGCTGCGAGCACCTGATGATAGAGGTGCGCGGAGTCGGCAACACCCGTCCAAGCGTTATGCGGTCCGCCGTGGATGTCGAGCAGAGTGGGAGCGGGGCCCTCAGTCGCCTCGGCGCGCAGCAGCCATCCGTGGACCTCGAGACCGTCGGAGATGGGAAACCTCATGCTCCGCGGCCGAAGGAACGTCGCCTCAGGCACGTCCTCGTCCCAGAAGCAAGTCACCGAGCGGACGTCGCCCGCTGCGAGGTCGAGTGCGATGAGCTCACCCGGGCGGTCGGCATCACTGATGCGCATCACCGCAGTCGCACCGACTACATCGAGCCCGCTGATGACCGCGGTGTCAGAGATCGGATGGCGGAGCATCGCCGCTCCCCCACCACCGTCATTCGTCTCCTCGAGGTCCATCGAGACGAGAACGGTCCGCCCCTCTTCTCGGACACAGAAATACAGTCGAGAACCCGAACCGAAGACGGGAGCGCCCCCGGGATATCCGGGACCGCCGCCCATCACGCCGAGGTCGAGATCCTCGTTAAGCATCGTGACCGTCCGGGTCTCGAGGTCCAGGCGCACCAGCCGTGGCAGTTCGATGCCCTTCACCGTCTGACCGATCGCGATCACAGAGGCGCCGTCGGGCGTCCAGACCAGGGGGCCGGCCAGAGAGTCCGCAGCCCAGGGAAAACGCAGGGTCCCGGCCGCATCGTCGGTGTCGACGATTCCGATCTCCTGGGCAGGCACTCCCGCCGAGGTGCATGTGCGGGTGCGCACGAATGCGAGCCTGCGTCCGTCCGGTGACCACATCGGATCGGTGCTGTTGCCGTCGGTGAGGATGTCCGTGCTGTTTTCTCCGTCGACGCCCAGGAGCCGGATCCGACTGCGGGCCGTACCGACCCACCCCGGGCCGTCGACCTTGTACTCCGGCTCACCATCGACCACGAGCGGAGGCCGTGGACTCTCCGAGGCCTCGTCGACCAGACAGCTCAGCGCTATCGTCGTTCCGTCCGGGGAGAACACAGGGGCTCCGAGCGCCGCCACGCCGGAGGTATGGACGGTGACGTCGCCGCCGTCGATCGGCATGAGGCAGAGATCAGAGGCGCCGGAATTCGCTCTGAGGAACGCGACTGTCATCCCGTCGGGAGACAGCGCAGGCGCCGTGTCGGTGTGCCCGCTCGTGAGTGTCCGTGAGGGACCGCCGCCGGACAGCGGTGCCACACGCAGCTGAGATTCACTCGGCTCGTCCAGAGGGTGGCGTGCGGCGACGAAGAGGACGCTCTCGCCTCCGGGAAGGATGAGCGCCGAATGCGGGTCGGTGAGCCGGTGAAGAATGTCGAGATCGGGTGCGGTCACGGCAGCGCCACCTCCTGCAGACGAGTCCGGTACTTCTCCACCTTCGCACGATCGATGTCGACGCCCATGCCGGGGCCGCGCGGGACGTCGACGATGCCGTCGTGCATCCGAATCGTCGTGGTCGTGATGTCCTCGGCGAAGAACCGGTCCGAACCCGAGATGTCACCGGGCAGGGTGAAGCCGTCGAGGGCGGCGAGCGCAGCATTCGCGGCTCGACCCAACCCGGTTTCGAGCATTCCCCCGCACCACACCGCGATGCCGTTGGCCACGGCGAGATCGTGGATCTTCCGCGCGGCGAGGTATCCACCCACCCGGCCGGGTTTGATGTTGATGATGTCGACGGCTCGCAAGGCGATGGCATCCGCGGCGGCTTCCGGGGAGTCGATGGATTCGTCGAGGCAGATGGGCGTGCGCAGCGATGACCGCAGCTGGGAGTGCTGCCGCAGATCGGCTTCGCCCAGGGGCTGTTCGATAAGAAGGAGGCCGTAGTCGTCGAGCTTGGCCAAGGTGGTGGCATCGGCCAGCGTGTACGCAGCATTCGCGTCCACCTGGAAGAGCAGATCGTCGCCAAACTCTTCGCGCACGGCCGCCACTGGAGCGATGTCGGCGCCGGGTCGGATCTTCAGTTTGATCCGGGCGTAGCCTTCGTCGATGTATCCGCCGATCGCCCGGACGGTGTCGCCTGTGGAGTCCTGGATGCCGACGGAGACACCGGACGGCACCGAGGTCCGCACCGCCCCCAGATAGTCGTGGAAAGATCTGCCCTGCGCTCTCAGTGCGGCATCGAGGATCGCCATCTCCAGCGACGCCTTCGCCATGGGCTGACCGATGACATGGGACAGCAGGCCCGAGACGCGTTCCGGGTTGAGATCTTCGCGGGCGGCGAGCGCCGGGGCCAGCCACCGGGTGACCACCTCGGCGGCACCGTCGAGGTGTTCGGCCGAGTAGAACGGACGGTCCAGTGCCACGTTTTCACCCCAGCCTGTGACGAGTGCTCCGTCCGTGGTTTCCACCTGCGCTTCGATGAGGAAGCAGCGCTTATGGGTCTGGGTCATGAACGAGGTGGTGAATGGCGAAACCAGGGGCAGTTCGAGGTGGTGGATAGATAGGTGCTTCAGTCTCATCATGGTCCTTCCGTCAGGCAGTGTCAGTGGTGAGTGGTCAGGGGCGGCGCAGGACATACTGCCCATCGTGGGGGCTGCGGCGGGAGAACCCGGTGATCCGCCAGCCATTGCCGAGTAGATCGGTGAACGCCTCTCTCGTGGCCAGCCGCCAGGTGTGGGCCCGCACCGGGTCCTCGCGCCGCAGGGCTTCGATGTCCCAGGGCACGGCGACGCCGAGGGAATCGGTTCCGACGACTGGCGGGGCATAGGGCGTCGGTGCCCCTCCCCTGTCCTCGACCGCCGGGGTGGCGTCGTCGCCCGTCTCCCACGATCGGGCGGTGGGATCGCAGGTGAGATCCCAGAGGATGAGCATGCGGTCCGAGAGTTCACCCGCGTTGATCGAATCGGTCATCTGGCCGTAGAAGTCAGGGAGGTAGTCGATCGGGACCGCTCCGAGCCGTGAGATGTTGAAATGAGCGTTGCGGCACACCAGGGGGTCATAGGTCCAGGTCATCTCCACGATTCCGTTCTCCAGGCACCACGCCCGCTGCCGCAGTTTGATGGCATGGCCGAACCCGCGCCCCGCGGAGTCCGGGAGGAAGCCGACGATATGGGAGTGGAACGGCGATCCGGCTGGACCGCAGAATCCCACTGCGGCTCCGACCGCCTCGGTGCCGTGGCGAGCCAGGAACACCGGATTGCCGGCATGGGTCATGGCGGTGAGCACCGCATGATCGATGATTGGCGAGTCCGGAGTCCCCCAGATCCGTGAGAGGACCTGGGACACGGTGTGCAGATCCTCAGGGGCATGGACTTCTCGGATGTCGAGTCCGAGGTCTGCGCAGCGCGTATCGGCCATGTGCTCGGCTTCAAGCACGAAGGACCGCGGAGGCGCCAGACGAGTCATATTGTGTCCTTTCACCGGTGGAACCTTTGTCCCAAGCTTGTCCCGTGCACACGGGCGGGCACATCGGAGGATCGGCGCAGGGTTCACCCGCGATGTTGTCGGGACCGACAAACCCACTCCGCCGACGACCTGTCCCGCTGTCGACTCGGACGAAGCGGGTCCCGCAACTTTGTCCTGAACTCCGAAGCCGAGCCCCGGTGCGGTTGAGGAAGATGAGGGTATGATCCTCGACACAGCGATCGAACGGCTCGAAGATGAGCTCGGCATCACCTGTTTCGTCCATGCCCGTGACCTCGACCGACGGCTCCGCGAACCGGACAGCGCCGCGGTGGGAGTCAGGGAAGACGAGCCCGTGGTCACGGCCAGCGTGTTCAAACTGCCGGTGCTCGTCGAAGCCTGCATCCGCATGAGCACGGGCGAGGTCCCCGCCGAGCGCCGAATCGTGCTGGGCCCGGAGGACTTTCCCGTGGAGGGCTCGACCGGACTCGCTGTCTTCAGCGATGCCGTCTCCGTGTCCTTCCGGGATCTGTGCCTGTCGATGATGACCGTCTCGGACAATCGAGCCACCGATGTGGTGATGGACATCCTCGGCCGCGCCCGCGTGAACGCGAGGATGCGGGAGCTCGGTCTGACTTCCACCGTGATCGAAGGCGACTGCCGGCACCTCTTCGACACAGCGGCCGCTGACCTGGCAGACCTGGACCCGCCGGTGGCTTACGACTCCGCGGACGCCGGAGCGCACTGGCTGAAGACGAGGACGCTGGACCCGGGGCGGACGAACCGTTCGACTCCGGCCGAGACGACGACGCTGCTCGCGGCTCTGTGGAGAGACGAAGGGCTGCCCGCTTCGGCGTGCGCGGAGGCGAGGCGGATCCTCGGTCTGCAGGTATGGTCGCACCGCCTGCGCCGAGGCTTCTCCGACGAGGTGACCGTAAGCGGAAAGACGGGCACCCTACCCTACATCCGCAACGAGGCCGGAGTCGTCGAGTTCCCCGACGGCGGCAGATACGCCGTCGCCGTATTCCTGCGGACCCCGTCACCCCGCTCGATCGGCCCCCGGTTCGACGATGCCATCACCGACCTCGCAGCTGCGGCGGTGGCCGACCTGCGCTCAGTTCGCCCACTCACTCGATGAAGAGGACACCATGAAGAAACGAATACTGGCCGCCGTTGCCGGGCTCTCCGCACTCACCCTCAGCGCCTGTGGCGGAGGCGGCGGAGCGGGAACCTCGAGCGGGGACGGCGAGCCTGTCATCGACGGCACCCTCAAGGTCGCCATCAACGAAGACCCGGGCAACCTGTTCCGGCACGTCAACACCTCTGCGACTCTCAGCTATGTCTACCCGTGGGCGTATGAGTCGCCGGTCTACTTCGATGACAGCGGCGAACCGCAGGGATGGCTGGCGGAGAAATGGGAGGCGACCCCGACCTCGCTGAGCTTCACCATTCGGGAGGGCATCACGTGCGAGGACGGGTCCGAGCTGACGGCGGAGACCGTGGCGAACAACTACCGGTGGATCCTCGATCCAGAGAACGCGTCGAGCTTCAAAGGTCTCGTCGTCCCGGCCGATGCCACCATCGACGACGATGCTGCGGCGAGGACCGTGACCGTGACGACGAAGTCCCCCAATTCGTTCCTGCTGCCTCAGATGGGGATCCAGCCAATCTACTGTCAGGGCGCTCTGGACGATCCCACGAGCGTCGAGTCCGCCACGAACGGCACCGGCATGTACTCGCTCAAAAAGGCGGTGCCGGGAGATCACTACACCTTCGAGCGTCGAGACGACTACAGTTGGGGACCGGAGGGCGCACCGACCGGGGAGACGCCCGGCGTGCCCAAGGAGGTCGACATCAGCATCGTCGACAATCCGAGCACCCGCGCCAATCAGCTCCTGTCCGGGGAGCTCAACATCGCAGCCGTGCAGGGGCCCGACGAGGAACGTGTCGCCTCCACCCTCGAGCCGTTCTATCAGGACGACCTCATCACCGGCGGATTCGCCTACAGCCAGGCCAAGGATGCGCCGACGGCCGATGAGGATGTGCGCATCGCCCTCACCGAGGCACTCGATCTCGATGCGCTCATGCAAGTCCAGACGGCGGGCCAGGGAAAGCGCGCCGAGAGGCTCGCGGTGCTCAATCCGACGATCTGCACCTACGATGCGGCCACGCCGAACCTGCCGTCGAACGACCTCGCCGATGCCGAGTCCCGGCTCGACGCGGCGGGTTGGAAGAAGGGTTCGGACGGCAAGCGCAGCAAGGACGGACAGCCGTTGACCTTGGACTTCGGGTGGTACACGCGCTGGCCCGAGACCTCCTCGACAGCTGAGCTCATGGCCGAACAATGGTCGAAGATCGGTGTCGGCGTCAAGCATCACGGTACGGACGCCGGGGCGTTCCTCGAGAAGATCAATTCCCCCGGAGCCGCCGAGGACTTCGACGTCATCTGGTTGGCGTCGAACTACTCGGTGCCCAATGTGCTCGCCACCTTCGTCTCCGGGCCCGTGCCCCCGAAGGGCTCGAACTACGCCGGCATCAGCAACCCGGACTTCGATGCCCGCGCCGAGGAGGCGTCGCAGGTCACCGGCAAGGAGGCCTGCGGCAGCTGGGAGAAGGCAGAGGCCGCCATGTACCAGTCAGCGGACTATGTTCCCTTCGCCGTGCGCCCTGACATCACCTTCGGCCAAGGCGTCAAGAACTCCCTCGGTCAAGGATGGACGAACGTCAACGGCATCACCCTTGTCGAATGAGACCCCGACAGCAGACTGAGAACGACGCAAAGGAGCAGCACATGACAGCCCGAACCGACCCACAGCTCTTCGACCCCACACGATGGGAGGGCCTTCTGGCCGATGTCGCCCGCCGGCACGAGGTGCCCGGCATCGTGGCCGGCGTTCTGCACGTCGATCCCGTCTCCGATGCGGAGCAACGGTTCGTTGCCGCCACCGGAATCTCAAACCTGCGCACCGAGGTCGGCACTGACCGGACCACGCTGTGCCAGATCGGGTCGATCACCAAACTCCTCACCTCGACGATGATCATGCAGCTCGTCGACGAAGGGAAGCTGAGTCTGGACACTCCGGTCTCGGAGATCCTTCCCGACCTGAGCTTCGCTGAGCTCGATCCTGCCGAACTCACCGTGGAGCATCTGCTCGCCCACACTTCGGGTCTCGACGGTGACCTCTTCACCGACACCGGCCGCGGAGACGACTGCGTCGAGAAGTACGTGGCCACATTGTCCGAGGCGAAGTCACTATTCAGCCCGGGCACCGGATTCTCCTACTGCAACTCCGGCTTCGTCATCGCCGGACGCATCATCGAGGTCCTCGACGAGGTGACCTGGGATCGGGCCTTGAACACCCGGATCTGTCAGCGCCTGGGCAACGAGCACATGTTCACCCTGGCCGAGGACATCATGTCCCACCGTCACCAGCACGGTCACGTCGCGATTCCCGGCACCGACACCTGGATGCCTGCACCGGTCTCCCAGATTACTCGCTCCATGGGACCCGCAGGACTGGTGACCTGCAGCGCGGACGATCTGCTCGGCTTCGGTGCCGCCGTCCTACGTTCGGGACGGACGAGCACGGGGGTGCCGATCCTCAGCGAAGACTCCCTTCGGCTCATGTCCGAACCGCGGCACACCCTCATCGAACAGGCAGCATCCACCGCGCCTCAGTGGGGGCTGGGCTGGATGATCGATGAGTGGGAGGGCCAGAAGCTGCAGTGGCACGGGGGCACCACGATCGGCAACAACGCCTGGTTCCAGGTCCTGCCGGCGTCCGGCCTGGCCTTCGTCGTCTTCTGCAACGGGGGTGTCGCAGCGCATGCGGCCGCTGAGATCTACGGTGCCTTCGCTCGCACCTTCGCCGGAATCGACGCCCCTCCGGCGACCCGGCCCCGGTCGGATCGACCGGCGGTCGCGATACCCGAGAGCCGCCTCGGCGATTATGCCGATGCGAGCACTGCACTCACGGTGCTGCGGACCGACGACGGCACCTATAGGGCTCGCATCCGTAGCTCCCTGGGCGAAGGTGACGAGGCACCGGTGCAGACGATGGATCTGCATCCGTCCGGTAACGAGGCCTTCGTCCTCGGCCGGCCCGATGCCCGCAGCGCGTGGATGCCGATGGCATTCGCCGAGGTGGATGGCAGGGACGTCGCGTACGTAGGCATCCGCTGCCTACCGCGGGCCGAGGCCCGGCCGGACTCGACGGACACGGAGTCGGCCGACGCTCCCGTATCGGGGGACGACGCATGAAACCGACGATTCTCTTCACCGGAGGACGGTACGTCGACCCGGCCAGCGGGGTCGATGAGATCAGCGATGTCCTCATCAGGGACGGTCGGATCGCCGAGGTGGGGCCGGCCCTGGCACACGATGACGCCGAGATCGTCGATGCGTCCGGTCTCATCATCGGGCCCGGTTTCATCGATCTGCACTCGCATGTCAATTCCATCGCCGGGCAGAGGCTGCAGGCCATGGACGGTGTGACCACCGCGCTCGAGCTCGAAGCGGGACTGCTCCCGGTCGACCGTGCGTACACGCGGGCGGCGCAGGAAGGACGTCCGCTGCACTACGGTTTCTCAGCATCGTGGGGCATGGCGCGTGCGGCGGTGCTGTCCGGGCTGCACTTCGATGCGGACCTAGTCAGCGGTCTGTCCATGCTCGCCGATCCGCACTGGCAGGCAGATTCCAGCCCCGTTCAGCTTTCCCAGTGGCTCGGGTTGCTGGAGACGGAGTTGGAGGCCGGAGCGCTGGGTATCGGCATTCTTCAGGGGTACGCACCGCGGACGGATCCGCGGGAGTACCTGGCGGTGAATGAACTCGCGGCCAGGGCCGGGGTGCCGACGTTCACCCATGTGCGTGAGATCGTCGAGTCCGATCCGACGACTCCGTTCGACGGCACCGAGGAGGCGGCGCGGGCCGCGATGGAATTCGGCGGTCAGACCCACCACTGCCATGTCAACAGCACCTCGCGTCGGCACATCGATCGGGTGCTGTCGACGATCGATCGGGCGCAGGAGGGCGGAGCGAAGCTCAGCGTCGAGGCTTATCCCTATGGGGCAGGCAGCACGGGGATCGGTGCTGCGTTCCTCGCACCCGAACGGCTGCCGGCCTGGGATCTGACCCCGAGCAACATCGTTCTCGTCGCCACCGGTGAGCGTATCCGCGATGAGGCCCATCTGCGTCATGTCCGCGATGCGGATCCGGGGGCTTCGTGCATCGTCGAGTTCCTCGATGACGACGATGCCGGGGATCGGGAGCTTCTGGCGAGTTCTCTGGCCTTCCCCGACAGCATCGTCGCCTCCGACGCAATGCATGTGACCTGGCCCGACGGTTCCACCGATACCCGTGCGTGGCCGCTGCCTCCGGGAGGCAGGACCCATCCGCGCACAGCGGGCACCTACGCTCGGTCGCTGCGCATGATGGTTATCGATCACGGGGTGTGGACGTGGTCGGAGGCCTTCCGCCGCTGCAGTCTGCTGCCTGCCCAGGTGTTGGAGAGTTCGGTGCCGGCGCTGCGCCGGAAGGGACGCATCGGAATCGGAGACGACGCCGACATCGTCGTCATCGATCCCGCCGAACTGCGCGACCGGGCCACCTATCTCGACAGCACCCGCACCTCGGAGGGGGTGAGGCATCTGCTGGTCGACGGTGAGTTCCTCGTCCGGGACTCCGAGCTGGTGCGCGATTCCTATGCGGGGCGGGGCCTGCGCGCCGAGGTGGGGTGAGAACTGTATGGGTGCCAGCTGTTCCAATCGCGACAAGTCTGGCTGTAGTGCGCAGAGGTTGTGGCGGCGAACGGGGTCGCCGATGGTCAGTGGGATTCGGCGGCAGCGTCGCGGCTGGGCATTTCGGCGAGTACTTCTTCGGTGTCGCCGCCCAGCTGTGGTGCAGGCCGGGCATCGGCGACGGGAGTGGCCCCGAACTGCAGCGGCACGCGCGGGGCGAGGACCCGCCCGACACAGGGCTGGTCGATCTCTGTCAGCAGCGGATTCTCGACCGAACAACGGGGGTCGTTGGTGACAAGTTCTTCGAACGTCTGGAACCCACCGGCGAGGACACCGGCAGCTTTGAGTGCTTCTTCGGCTTCCGCCGAGGTGTGGATTGTGAACCAGGGGCGCACCACCGCATCAACGGCTTCGCGTGCCTGGAACCGGCCACCTTCGGTGGTCAGGTCGACATCGAGCAGGGGGCCGATCATGTCGAGCTTGTCGCTCAACCCGGTTGCCTTGCCGAGGCCTCGCCAGTGTTTGTTCGAGATCACCGCGACCATGACTTGCCGACCGTCCGAGCACTCAAACGACTGCCCATACGCCCCGTAGAGGCCATTGCCCAACGGTCCGCGCGTCTTCCCGGTCGCCTGCACCTCGGCGATATACCCGAGGTTGCCGACGGTGGCGAGCATGACATCCGACAACGCCAGGTTGATCTCCTGCCCCTTCCCGGAGTCGCGGCGGTCGAGCTCTGCGGCCATGATCCCGTTGGCGATGTAGAGTCCGGCGGCGACATCCCAGGCGGGGATCGCGTTGTTGATCGGACGCTCGTCATCACCGGTGATGACCGGGAAGCCACTGGCGGCATTGACCGTGTAGTCCACGGCCGGGGACCCGTCATGCCACCCACCCAGGCGCAGCATGACGAGATCCTCACGGTGCTGGACAAGATTCTCGTAGCTCAGCCATCCGCGGGCGGGCAGGTTCGTGATCAGAGTTCCCGCTTCCGCGATGAGCTGCGTGGCGATCTTCTGGCCTTCCTCGGATTTGAGGTCGAGAGTGACCGAACGCTTCCCCTTGTTCAGACTCGCCCAATAAATGCTCGTGCCATCCTCGGCGATCGGCCACCGGTTGGCATCGATATTGCCACCGATCGGGTCGATGCGAATGACATCAGCACCCAACTGGGCCAACGTCATCCCGCCCAAAGGAGCGGCAACGAACGCAGAGATCTCCACGATCTTCAGTCCGGTCAACGGTGCGGGGCGAGTATCAGGCATGGTGTCTCATCCAATCAATCGAAAACAGAAGCCAGAGTGTGTCGATCAGGGGTCGGCCACCTCGGCGAAGGGTGTCAGGCGGTGGTCACGGTCGCAGCGATTGCAGTCTTCCCACCGGGAGCAATGGCCTGGAGTTCATGGGTGCCAGCTTCGGTCTCACGGCCGACGAGGTGGATCTGCTCGTTGCAGAACAGTGGGGACTTCGCGGTGAACCGGTACCCGGTTACGGCTTCTCCGGGATGCCTGGTGATGAACGCATCCAACAACAGGGTCGCCGTCAACGGACCATGCGTGACCAATCCCGGATACCCCTCCACTTCGGTGACGTAGGGGTGATCGTAGTGGATGCGATGAGAGTTGAACGTCAGCGCCGAATATCGGAAGAGCATGACCTCGTTCGAGCGGACGGACTCCGACCACTCCCAGCCGTCCGGGACGGGTGAATCTGCTCGGGGCGGGCGTGCTGCTGAACCCTCGGGTGCCGAGGTGGCTTCCCGGTAGACGATCGTGTGCCGATCCGTCGTCGCCAAGACCCCATCGGCGGTGACCTCGTGCTTTAGCGTGACGAAGCACAGCGGCCCGGTGCCGCCGGTCTTCTCTGCAATTGATTCGATCGTCGTCGTCCGCTCCAACTTCTGGCCCGGGTGGATCGGGGTGTGGAAGGTCAGATCACTGCCGGCCCACATCCGCCTCGGCAACGGCACCGGGGGCATGAACCCACCCAAGGCCGCATGCCCGTCGGCTCCGAGATCGCTCATCGGCACATCGTCCTCGGAGAAGTGCAGCCAATGCCCGAGCGGGAACAGGGGTGTCGCCACTGGCGCAGTTGTCGCATCAGCGCGCGTGTCAACGCTGTCGTGACCGAGCAGGGAGGACAGGCGGGATGCTCGCTGACCGTCGGCCACCTCGGTGGCGGTCGTTGTCCGACCGACCCAGTCCTGGAGATTCGGGGTGTCGCTCATCTCTGTCATATTCCTTACGGTAGTGGTGGTGTGCCGCCCATCAGCCCACCCCAATTGCTCCCTGAGGGGCGCCTAGCAACCTCGCGCCAGGTTGCTGGGAGGCCGTCGGGTAGTAATTCAGCGGCCGAGGAGTTCGTCGGAGATGATGCGCATCTGGATCTCCGACGACCCTTCGAAGATCTTCGTCAACCGCGCATCCCTCCAGTGGCGCTCGACGGCGAAGTCCTTCGTGTACCCGGCACCACCATGGATCTGCAGCGCCTCCGAGGTGACCTTCTCACTCATCTCTCCGGCCAGGTACTTCACCATCGCCGCTTCCTTGTCACAGCGACGACCCGAATCGATCTCCGTGCACACGTGGTACATCAGTTGCCGGCACGCCTCGATCTGAGCGGCCATGTCCGCGACCTTGAACCGCAGATGCTGGAAATCAGCCAACGGATGCCCGAACTGTTCGCGTTCCTTGAGATACTTCACCGAGTCCTCGAGCGCCGCCTGCGCCAGACCGATCGACCGCGCCGCCGTGTGCGCACGCCCGACCTCGAGGCCGGACACCGCCTGGTAGAACCCGCGTCCTTCCTCACCGAGCAGAGCATCGGCAGGCAGGACGAAGTTGTCGAACGACAGCTCCCACGTCTTCCACCCGTGGTACCCGATCTTCTTCGCCGGCGCCCCGGAGATCCCCTCGGGGAAGGTGCCGCGTTCCTTCTCGACGAGGAACACCGAGATCCCCCGATGTCGCTTCTCCTCGACCGAGGTGCGGGCGAAGAGGACGATGTAGTCGGCCTGATCGGCATACGTGCACCACATCTTCGTCCCGTTGATGACCCAATCACCATCGGCATTGCGTTCGGCCTTGCACCGCAAATTCGCCACATCCGACCCGGCCTCGGCCTCAGACAGGGCGAAGGCCCCGAGGTACTCACCACTGGCGACCTTCGGCAGCAGACGGGCCTCCTGCTCAGGAGAGAACCCACCACCCATGCCGTTGCCGCGAGCCAACAGGCCGGCCACCGACATCCAAGCACGGGAGAGTTCCTCAGCCACGAGGCAGTACTCGAACACACCAAGCCCCAGTCCCCCGTATTCCTCGGGGATGAGGATGCCGAAGAACCCCATCTCCGCCATCTGCTTGACCATCGAATCCGGGAACTGCCCCTCGACCGGGTCGAGCTCATTGGCAATCGGCAGAACGACATCGCGAGCGAACTCGCGGGCGAGCGCCTGAATTTCGAGGCGCTCCTCGGTCATCATGTGCGGAGTGTCCGGACGCGGACGGGGTTTGTGGGTCATGTTCTTCCCTCGGGTTGGATTCGTGGCCAGGTGGCTAGAGGCGAATCGTGTGGGTACGACAGGTGTGGGTGCCGCCCACGAGCCTCAGGCCTTGTTCCGACCGATGAGCTGCTTGGCGATGACGTTCATCTGGATCTCGTTCGTGCCTTCGCCGACGATCATCAGCGGAGCATCGCGGTAGTAGCGTTCGACGTCGTATTCGGTGGAGTATCCGTAACCGCCATGGACGCGGATGGCATCGAGGGCCACCTCGGCGGCCATCTCCGAGGCATAGAGCTTCGCCATTCCTGCCTCCATGTCCACACGCGCACCCGAATCATAGGTGCGAGCGGCGTGGAGGACGAGCTGCCGGGCGGCCTCGAGCTTCGTCGCCATCGTCGCGAGCTTGTTGCCCACCGACTGGTGCTTCCAGATCGGCTTGCCCATCGACTCACGCTCCTGCGAATACTTCACCGCATCATCGAGCGCAGCCTGCGCAACACCGAGCGACCGGGACGCGACCTGGATGCGGCCGATCTCGAGGCCCTTCATCATCTGCTTGAACCCGACACCCTCGGCCTCACCCAGCAGCTGCGACTGCGGCTGCCGAAGACCGTCGAAGGACAGCTCGCACGTCTCAACGCCCTTGTAACCGAGCTTCGACAGATCCTGGGAGACGGTAAACCCCTCCCCCTTCTCCACGAGGATGATCGAGATGCCCTTGTGACGGGGTTCCGCCTCGGGGTCGGTCTTGCACAGCAAAGCGATGAGGTCGGATTTCCGGGCGTTCGTGATCCACGTCTTCGCGCCGTTGATGACGTAGTCGTCACCGTCCTTGGCAGCTGTTGTGCGCATCGCCTGCAGATCGGATCCGCCGCCGGGTTCGGTCAGCGCCATCGTCGCGCGCAGCTCACCCGTGGCCATCCGCGGCAGGTACCTCTCCTTCTGTTCCTGCGTACCGTATTCCTGGAGGAGCTTCGCGACGACGGTGTGCCCGCCCATCGCCCCTGCCAGGGACATCCACCCGCGAGCGAGTTCCTGCGTGATGAGCGCATAGGCCTCGGTCGAGACCTTGCCCATCCCCCACGGTTCATCGATGGCGAGCCCGTAGATGCCCATGTCCTTCATCGTCTGGATCCACGCTTCGGGGTATTCATCGGCGTGCTCGACCTTGTTGACGCTGGGTTTGACCTGCTCGTCGATGAATTCGGCGACCAGGTCGATCATCATCTGCTCTTCATTGCTCACTGCCATGCGGACTGCTGTCTCCTCGATCATTGAGGGCACCACGTGAAGGCGGTGCACGGGGCGATTGCCCGACCACCAATCCCCGCAGTCGGCGCCTCCGTTCCGAGACGGTGCGACTATGCGGTCTGTCTCGTCGGCGAGCTCTCACCATTAGTCAATCAAACATTATCAATATAGCTCATTTATTGCTATATCCATCAACAATTACGTTCAACTATTCACTGCCGAACATAGCCGGTCCGTTCAATTGCACAATCTTCGAAGAACCCTTGACTTAGAGTGCACTCGAAGTTCTAGCGTTGACGCTATGACTGACGCTGCCCCTGCTGTCGAGACTCCTCCGCGACCCACCGATGCACCCCTTTCCATCGGCGAGGTCTGCAATCGCCTCGGCATCACGGCACACACTGCCCGCTACTACGAACACATGGGACTCATCCAGGTGGGACGCTCAACCTCGGGCCATCGCGTCTTCGACCAGAGAGCCGTCGACCGGCTCGACTTCCTCGTGCGCATGCGGTCATCCGGTATGGGAATCCGCGAACTCACCCGCTATGTCGAACTCGTCAACCAGGGCGAGTCGACCACACCTGAACGCCTGCAGATCATGCGCGACCAACGGCAGCGGATCATCGAGCAGATCCACGACCTCGAACGAGCATTGACCGCCACCGAGTACAAGATCGCCGTCTACGGCGGCGCTCCCGACGACACCTCGCACTCTCCGAAAGGACACCACCCATGACCACTACGACCAGCCTCCTCGGCGAGTTCGAGGTCTCCCCCATCGGCTTCGGCTGCATGGCACTGTCCCACGTCTACGGTGGCACGACCGACGACGATGCCCGCGCCACACTCGGTGAAGTCGTCGATGCCGGCATCACCCTGCTCGACACTGCCGACGTCTACGGCGAACCCCGCGACGGCACCACCGGTCCGGCCGGAACGAACGAGGAGATGCTCGCCCCGTTCCTGGCCAAGCGCCGCGATGACGTCCAGCTCGCCACGAAATTCGGAATCACCGGGCTGCGCACGCTCTCCGACGGATCGACGAAACGAACGGATGGACGGCCCGAGTACGCACACGAAGCGTGCGATGCTTCGCTGCGCCGCCTCGGCGTGGATTCCATCGATCTCTACTATCTGCATCGGCCGGATTCCGACGTTCCCATCGAGGACACGGTCGGGGCGATGGCCGAGCTGATCACGGCCGGCAAGGTCGCGCACATCGGCCTGTCCGAGGTCACCGCGGACGAGCTGCGTCGTGCCCATGCGATCCACCCGATCAGCGCGGTCCAGTCCGAATGGAGCCTGTGGTCACGCGATGTCGAAGACCACGTCGTGCCTGCCTGCGCGGAACTCGGGGTCGGATTCGTCCCGTACAGTCCGCTGGGACGCGGATTCCTCACCGGCACCCTGACGAAGGACCAGGTGGCCGGTGACGTCCGCGGCGGGACCGCGCGCATGGGTGATGCGTGGGAGGCCAACCAACGGATCGTCTCCATCGTCGCCGCGGTGGCCGACCGTCACAACGCGACCAACGCTCAGGTGGCGTTGGGCTGGCTTTTTCACCGGGCGGCAAAGATGGGAGTCAACGCAGTTCCGATCCCAGGCTCCCGCAAACCCGAACGCAGTCTGGAGAACCTCGGCGCGCTCGATCTGCGGCTCGAGCCTGCCGATATGCAACGACTCGATGAGATCCGCACGCTCGTCGAGGGCGGCCGCAACATCGTCGACAATCCGAAATGGATCAGTTCCGGCCGCGAGTGAGGCAGGAAAGGGCCCTCATATTGTCCAGGGCACGGGCACGGTTGACAGGCTGCCGAGTTTAATCGCGGCGACGCCTCGTCGAACCTCAGCTGAACAGAACACCCCGGGGGCAGGTGAGCACACCAGGTGCACTGCGTGACCTGGAAAAACGTTATTGAAACGTACTCAATATTGGTCAAGACACTAGTCCTGCTGTGCCTACTATCGAGTCATATATCTCCCTGCAACAATTTGGACTCGAAGGAACCCTGCCCTTGACCTACTATCAGCCCGTTCAGTATGCCCAATTGCGTCCCCAACCGAAGAACGGATTCGGCACAACAGCACTCGTTTTAGGGATCGTTGCGCTCGTACTCGGGTTCATCCCATTCGTATCGCTTTTCACTGCAATACCACTGGGCATCATTGGTGGGATCTTCGGAATACTCGGAATCGTCAGGGTGTCCAAGCGGGTTGCAACGAATAAAGTAGCGTCAATCTTCGGCCTCGTCGCTTCAGTTCTCGCAGTCCTCCTAGCCCTGGCTTCCAGCATTACAACCGGTGCTTTCATCGGATCACTTGGTTCAGATCAAAAGGACACGCAGTCAGCAGCACAACCAGCAGCGGAGCCGGCCGAAGACGTTCAAGAAATGGAACCGAAGACTGACCAATTTCCGGGACAGACTGAAGACGACATCGTCGGCAAACCAGGCGAAGAAATCAGCACCCGCGGCGTCAAGGTCACGGCTGAAGAGTTACGGACCGTCAATGATACTTTCGGCGCCCAGCTGTGCTCGAAAGTCACAATCAAGAATGACGGCGACTCAGAAGTTTCGTACAACGCTATCGACTGGAAGCTTCAGTATCCATCCGGAGACATGAAAGACACGACCCTCTCTGGCGAGGATCCCCTCAGTTACGGAGATATTGCCCCCGGAGGTAGTGCCGACGGAAATCTGTGCTTTGCCGATACTGGCGAAAAAGGAAAGTACGCACTGATCAGCGACGAATTGTTCAGCTTCAGCAGCGAGCGCGCCGTTTGGATCACGAAGCGCTAGCAGTCACCACCATTCCGGCACATGATCGCCTCCCGTCTGCGACACTGTGTTCATGGATGCCACACCGCAGATCGTCGCGTACCAGCCGTCGCATCGTGACGCACTGCTGGATCTGTCGATTCGCGCATGGGAGCCGGTCTTCCCGCTGCTTGAGACCGACGTTCCGGGCTTCGTCTACGAATCGTTCTACCCGCGAGGTTGGCGGGAACGTCAGTATGACGATCTCGCGCAGACGCTCGACGGCGAACCGCAGCAGATCGATGTCGCTCTGGTGGCCGAGGAACCGGCGGGATGGGTCTGCACTCGCCTGCATCCGGAGGACCGCATGGGCGAAGTCTACGTGCTCGCGGTTGATCCACGATTCCAGCGGCAGGGCGTCGGCAATGCACTCCTTGAGTATTCGTTCGAGCGCATCAGGCGTGCCGGAATGAACATGGTCATGGTCGAGACCGGTGATGATCGGGGTCATGCCCCAGCACGGTCGGCATACGAGTCAGCCGGATTCGAACGCTGGCCGGTCGCCCGATACTTCAAAGACCTCAACCAATAAGTCCCATCACCGACTCCTTGACCTGCAGGGCGGCGAGGAACCCGAACAGGGCCAAGCACACGGCCAGCAGCACGTTCGACCACTTCGTGTTGCGCAGCTGAGCCGGCACGGATGAGCGATTGAGGATGACGAGCAGCGCCAGGGCGAGCACCGGCAGAATGAACGCGCTGATCGCTGCGTAGACGAGCACGAGGGTGACGGGTTTGCCGAGGCTCATGATGACCAACGTTGCGATCGAGAGGTAGACGAGGACGCCGCGGAATTCGATCGACTTCGCCGACATCTCATTGGCCGGTTCGTCCTGGTGCGGGTAGCGGCGCAGCACGCGCAGGCAGTCGGCGGTGACGTAGGCGATTCCGGAGAACCCGCCGAGCACGCTCGTATACACCACGGCGAGGAAGCTGATGAGGAACACGAGCCGGCCGGTCTCACCGATCCGACCCACCAGGTCATCGGCGATCGCGAACAGCGCATCATTGTCCGAAATCGTGAAGCCCTGCCCGTAGAGGATGAAGGCACCCACGGCGCTCATCGCCACGGCGAAGACGAAGACGAGTCCGTAGCTGATGAACAGGTCGAGCCGGACGACGGGCTTCCAGTCGGGGGTCCGCCATGCCTTCTCACGGATCCAGAACGAGTAGGCGAGGATGCCGGTCGCTCCCCCGACTCCGCCGATGAGCGACATCACCGTGATGATCGAGGTGTTCGGGAACGTCGGCACGATCGTCGCCGCGGCGACCTCCTGCGCGTCCTGGCCTTGGAACACGGAGATCGCCAGGGCGAGGATGCCGAAGAACATGATGATTCCGAAGCCCATCATCGCCTTTTCCACGATCCCGTACCGGCCGATGCCGACAAGCACCGCGGCGGAGAGGAGCACGACGATCGCGGTCGGCCAGAACGGCAGGACGGGGAAGATCGCCTGCAGGATCGTCGTCGTCACCGCGATGACACCGGCCCCGAAGAACAGTCCGACAAGCAGCTCTGCGATGAGGAACAGCACCGGGAACGTCCGTCCGCCGAACCGGGTGAGGTGGGAGATCAAAGACCGGTCACCGCTCATCTGCAGCCGGGATACTGCCTCGGAGAGGACGAATTTGAGGATGATCCCGACGGTGAACACCCAGATGAGCGCCAGACCGTATTCGGCGCCGGAGTTCATCGTCGTGATCATGTCCGAGGCCCCGACGCTGGCCAACGCCAGAACGATCCCCGGACCGATGAGCCGCAGTCGTCCGGTCAGTGATGTCGGCGCCGAGGCGGCGTTCTTCGTCTGCGTCGTCGTTTCGGCGGACATTGGCGGGGTGGGCTCCTTCACGTGGGTACGTCGACGGCGCCGCCGGAACCGTTGTCTCGGGGCATCGTTCGCTCAGGAGAGTATCGCCGAAGTTATCGAATCGCGGGACCGAAGTCTCAACACCCGGGAAGCGCCCCTGCTTCAAACCATGTCGCGGCGCACTTCACCGCCCGCTCAAGGCCCATTCTAGTCGCCGAATCCGAGGCCGATTCGCAGTCTTCGAGCGTATATTCGACGCCATGGCTGCAGCACTCGATGAAGGACCCTTCTTCCACGGCACCCGTGCCGAACTCGCACCCGGCGACCTGCTGACCGCAGGCTTCGCTTCGAACTACCGACCCGAAGTGACGCTGAATCACATCTACTTCACGGCCCTGCCCGACGGTGCAGGATTGGCCGCCGAGGTGGCCGCCCTCAACGGCGGACAGCCGCACGTCTACGAGGTTGAACCCCTCGGTGACTACGACGACGACCCGAACGTCACGGACAAGAAGTTCCCCGGCAACCCCACCCGTTCCTTTCGCAGCACCGAACCCCTGCGCATCGTCCGCGAGGTCACCGACTGGAAGCGCCTGAGCGAGCAGGACCTGCGAATGTGGCGCGAGAGGCTGGCGGCCATCCGCGAGGACGATGACAAAGAGATCATCAACTGACACCGCCGAGGCGGCACATCCCACTGCGCCTGCGAGGAGTCAACCTCGCTTCGCCCCGAAGGCCGCCTGGGCTCAGTCCTGCTTTGCTCCGAACACCGGGTGATCGCTGGCGATCGAGATGCGGTTGAACGCGTTGATGAGGATCGTCGACCATTCGATCGCAGAGATCTGCTCGGTCGTCAGGAATTGCGCCACCTCAGCGGCGATCGCATCGCGATCCTCCGTCTTGTCAAGCACGGTCAACGACTCGGCCAGGGTCAGCGCCGCGAACTCCTGATCAGTGAAGATCTCGGCCTCATACCAACTCGGCAGCACATCGAGCTTGAGCTGGGAGACGCCGGCTTTCCTGGCCGCCGGGGCATGGATGCTCAGGCAGGTGCGGCAGCCATTGATCTGCGAGACCCGCGTGTTCACGAGCTCGATGAGCGCGTCATCAAGACCCGCTTCGCGCGACGCCTTCCGCGAACTCGCGGCCGCCTGGGCCAGCGCCTTGTAGTTCTCGGGGTGGATCTTGTCGATGAATGGTCGACTTGCGTTGCTCATACCCTCACTCACGCCTGTCGCTTGACGATGTCGATATCGGCGCCCGTCGCATTGCGGAACTTACCGCCTTGAGCCGCATAATCATCGCCGGTTTCCTGCAGCTTCTTGACGAAGAGCGGGCAGACGGGCACGACGGTCACTCCGCGTTCGCGTGAGTCCTCGAGTGCCTCGGCGACGAGGATCTTCGATAACCCACGACCGCCGAACTGCTCGTCGACAACGGTGTGATGGAAGATGCGCTCGGTCTCCGCGTCGGGTCCGGGCAGGAAGAACGCGCTCCCGGCGACTGTCCCGTCCGCCACGGTGATCTCATAGGCCTGCGCTGATTCGTTCAGCGAGACCGTGACCTCGGCCCCGGTCTTGTCTTCGAATGTCTTCGACATGGTTAACGCTCCTTATTTCTGGACCTGCGGGGGCGGATTCCTCCGCGCTTTGATCGTCACGTCGGGCATCCTCGGCGCGGGGAGCCTGCCCATGCCATCGGCGTTCTGACCGGGTCCACCCTTGCCGACGTATCCCTCGACGGCGCCGAAGCGATCGCCTTCGGCCTGCCATTCCTCACGGTAGGCCGCGACCTCCTCGTGGGTGCGGCCGAGGAAATTCCACCACATGACGATCTCTTCGGTGAACGGTTCACCGCCGATGAGGATGAGCCGGCCGGGTTCGTCGCTGCGATTGGCGATGCGCAGCTCCTCGACGCCGATGCCCGTATAGCCGATCGCCGCGACCGGCAGATCGACGTTCTCCAGCGCAATATCACCGGAATCGACGAGGAGGCCGTGCTCGAACCGCGGATCTACGGGCAGGTCGATGGTTGCGCCCGGATCGAGGCGTATCTCGACGCCGACCAGCGGGGTGTGCGTGTGCACCGGAGACTCCGTTCCCCAGAGTTTCCCGAGGAAGACGAGCATCTCCCCGCCGTCTAGCGACACCGGCTCGGGTTCGAAATGCTCGAATTCGCGTTCGGGCTGGTGTCGGGTGGCATCGGGCAGAGCCAGCCACAGTTGGACGCCGTGCAGGGTCGTCGTGTCGTCGGTCGAGACTTCGGAATGGCAGATGCCGGCGCCTGCGGTCATGAGGTTGACTTCGCCGGGCAGGACGAGGCCCGCGTTTCCGCCGGAATCGATGTGTTGGATGGCGCCTTGGAACAACCAGCTGACGGTCTGCAATCCGGTGTGCGGGTGGGGTGCGACGTCCATTCCGCCGGTGACGGAGACGTCCGCCGGGCCGTAGTGGTCGACGAAGCACCACGGGCCGATGAGAGAACGCTGGCGCTGCGGGAGGGTCCGCCGCACGGTCATCGCGCGGGGCCCACCCAGCGGCACGTCGCGGGAGGTGATGATCTCGACTGGGGAACGTCCCTGCTGGTCGCAGGAGGGCCCGGGCAGTCCCCCGGCCTTGCAGACTACCTGCTCGGGACGGGTCTCAACGTTGCTCATGGCCTCAGCCTAGCCGTCTTCGACAGGCGCGGGGAGGGGCGGCGGCAGGCCCCCTTGACCGCTGGCTGAGCTTTGTGAGTCAGCTACCCCACCGGGCAGATCTTGGACACGAGCTGGAAGATCTCCTCCGCCTCGGCGTCCGTGAGACCGGAGAAGGCGGAGATGATGATCTCACCGTTCGACTCAGCCGCCTCGGCGCAGAGCTTCTGCCCCGCCTCGGTGAGGGCGACGAGTACCCCGCGGTGGTCTTCCGGGTCGGCTGCCTGGGTCACGAGCCCGCGCCCCTCGAGTTTGCCGAGCAGACGGCTGAGCGCACTGCGGCTCATCACCAGACTGCGCAACAGGTCGCGCTGCCTGACCTGCGCCGAGGTCGACGCATTGATGAGCACATCGAATTGATTGGCGCTGAGCCCATGGCGGGTCCGGAACTCGTGTTCGAACCGCGTCATAAAGTCCTGATACTTCTCCATCATCAGCCGCCAGGCCGCGATCTTGATCGGGCCGTTCTGCCTGATCATGCTGCTGACGGGAGTCGTCTCTTCCATCTGCCTGTCTCTCCCTCACGAACTGCCATCCGATGTGTCGGCCGGCACTTTTGTTGCACCGTCAACAAAATCGTAGTTCAATGTTGTACCTGGCCCTGAGTTAACAGGCCACGTCGACGATCCCCTCGTCGAAGTACCGAAGTATCCCCTACGTACCCCCGGCGATCACGGATGAAAGCGGTCTCCCCACGACCCTTCATCACCGGCCGGGGGTATCGTATTGCCTCCTGCGCCTGAAGCTGACCTCGCAGGCGAAACGCCTGCACCGAACGGCGAAGCGGCGCTCGGCCCAGCGGTCGGTTCAGATCTCCCGCAGATGCAGCCTCCCCTGACGTCTGGCCATGAACATCGCCACGCCGATTGCGGCGAGTGCCGCGACTGCGCCGATGAGGTCGAGCACATAGTCGGGAGTGACCAGACCGATCGCTCCGAGCGCCAGTACGATGCGCAGCCAGATCGGCAGCGGAACGAACAGGTGCCCTTCGGCAGCGACCGCGAGCAGCGCGACCCCGATGAGCAGAATGACTGCGGCCCTCACCGTGTCCGCCGCGGTGCCGTCAAGCATGAGCAGCTCGGGTTGATAGACGAAGACGAAGGGCACGATGAGCCCGCCGAGTGCCAGACGCATCGCGACGAAACCGGTCCGCATCGGACTGCCGCCCGAGAGGCCGGCCGCCGCGAAAGCCGCCAGGGCCACTGGCGGGGTGATATTGGCGAAGAGCCCGAAGTAGAAGACGAAGAGATGCGCAGCCAGGGGCGCCACGTCGAGCTGGACGAGGGCGGGCGCGGCCATCGTGGCAACGATGATGTAGGCCGGGATCGACGGCAGCCCCATGCCCAGGATGATGCAGGCGACGGCGGTCATCAGCAGCGTCGGCAGGAGGAGACCACCACCGATGGTGACGATAGTCCCCGCCAGTTTGACGCCGAAACCGGTCTGAGTGGCGACGCCGACGATGATGCCCACACATGCACAGGCCACCGCCACGGACACTGCGGTCAGCGCCCCGTCGCGCAGGGCGTGGACGATGTCGAGCAGCGACATCCGAGTGCTCTTGCGCACCATCGCCGCGGCGATCGTGACAAAGATCGTCGTCACGGCCGCGAAGAGGATCGTCGTCCCGGAGAAGAAGAGCATGTAGAGCAGGAACAGCAGCGGAAGCAGCAGGTGCCCCCGTTCCTTGATCACGTCCATCACTGCCGGCAGGTTCTCCCGGCTGATGCCGCGCAGTCCCTGACTCGTGGCACGCAGGTGCACCTGGATGAGAATGCCGAGGTAGTACAGGACGGCCGGAATGATGGCGACGAGGACGATCTGCGTGTACGGAATTCCGAGAGTCTCGGCCATGATGAAAGCCGCAGCGCCCATGATCGGTGGCATGATCTGACCACCCACCGAGGCTGCCGACTCGACAGCACCGGCGAAGTTGCGCTGGTACCCCACCCGTTTCATCATCGGAATCGTGAAGGCCCCGGTGGTGACGACATTGGCGATCGCCGAGCCGTTGATCGACCCGAGGAATCCGGAGGCGAGCACCGCGACCTTGGCCGGGCCCCCGCGCGCCTGGCCGGCGAGGGCCAACGCGATGTCGTTGAAGAACTGGCCCATCCCCGATTTCTGCAGAATGGCGCCGAAGAGGATGAACAGGAAGATGTAGGTCGAGGACACACCGATGGCTGTGGAGAAGATACCTTCGGTCGACTCGTACATGAAGGTCACGATCCGGTCGAGGTCGTAGCCGCGGTGTCGGAAGAGTCCGGGCATCGACCGGCCGTAATAGTCGTAGACGATGAAGAGCACGGCGAGGATCGGCAGGATCAGACCGGTGACCCGTCGAGCGGCCTCGAGGACGAGGACGAGACAGATGACGGAGAAGACGACGTCGATGGTCTCGAATCGGCCGCCGCTGACGGTCAGGCGATCGAAGACCACGGCGAGGTAGACGGCGATGGCGATGGAGCCGGCGATGCACAGCCAATCGAACCACGGCGGGGTCGATCGCGTCTCGCGGAGGCGGAAGCGCTGAACCGCGAAGCAGAGGACGAGGATCGCGCCGACGTGGATGCCGCGATGAACCAGGGTCGGCGGCCCTCCGAAGAGGGCGTAGTAGATCTGGTAGAGGGAGAGGCCGACAGCGAATACGGTCAGCGGCAGCGCCCACTTCGTTGACCAGATGTCGCGTGTGCGCGATTCGCGATCGTACTTCTCCACCGTTTCGATCGACTCCGGGGGCGGAGCATCGGTGGGCAATGAGTTCGTCATAGTATTCAGTCTCCGATCAGGATCATCTCGGCGCGGACATGGTGGCCGATCGCCCGGGTCGGCAGCAGGAGTTCGCCGTTGAAGTAGATCCGGTGGTGGACGCGGTGTGAGTGGATCCAGCGCACTGCGGGAAAGCGCTCATCGAGGCCGCAGAGCCGGACCATGTCGCCGTCGAGCTCGGTCTGCGGGGCCTCGAACGGGGTACCCGCACCCATCAGCGACAGTTCGGTGCAGTCGAGGACGAGCTCGTCGCCGTCGGCCCGGTAGTACTCCCACCAGGGGGTCTTGTCGACCGAGTGCATCCACGTCATCGCCACCTCGTCGTCGCCGTCGATGGGCACCGACCGATACACCTGGTCACCCGGTTCCTGCTGTCGGATGACCAGCCGCCTCGGTGCGGGACCGGACATCGACGTCGGAACGGCGATGCCCAGCCCCACCGTGGTGGCGAGCGTAAGAGCCGCCCGGCGGGTCAGGCTCGAAATGGCTCAGCCCTGTTCGTCGAAGTACTTCTTCGCGCCGGGGGCGAGTTCGCTCACGGGCACGTCCTGCGCGTTGTCCACGGTGATGTCCTTCGCCGCGCTGTGCGAGCTCTGGACCTTGTCGATGTTGTCGAACAGGGTCTTCGTGATGTCATAGACGGCGTCCTCGCTGAGCGAGGGGCTGACCACAAGGAGGTTGGGGATCGTCAGGGTCTGCGCGGCTTCACTGTCGCCGTAGGTCCCGGCTGGGACCTCGCCTTCGCCGAAGTAGTCGTATTCGGACAGCAGCTTCTCCCGTCCGTCGCCGGTGAATGGGACGACCTTGACGTCGTCGCTGGTCGCGAGGTCGGTGACCGCAGAGTTCGGCAGACCGCTGGTGACGAATGCAGCGTCGAGCTGTCCGTTGCGCATTTGGTCGACCGCCTCGGCGTAGGGCAGGTAGTCGGCGCTGAAGTCGTCGTAGCTGAGGCCGTAGGCGTCGACGACGGTCCGAGCGTTGAGCTCGACGCCGGAGTTCTGATCGCCGACGGAGATCGACTTGCCCTTGATGTCCTCAATGGACTCGATGCCCGACCCCTCGACTGTGACAAGCTGGACGTACTGGTCGTAGAGATTCGCGACGACCGGCAGGGAATCGATCTGTTTGCCCTCGAACGCACCTTCCCCGGCCAGGGCCTGGTCGACTGCATCGCCCTGGGTGAACGCGAGCTCCGCACCGCCGTCCTGGATGAGGGTGAGGTTCTCCACCGAGGCGCCCGTCGACTGTACCGAGGTATCCGCGCCCAGTTCGTCGGCGAGGATTTCCGACATCGTGGCACCGACCTGGTAATACACGCCTGAGGAACCGCCGGTGGCGATCGTGATGAAGTCGGCGCTCTGCTCACCGCCCTCTCCGCTCTCACCTCCTCCTCCGCCTCCGCCGCAAGCGGAAGCCAACAGAGTCACGGCCGCGATTCCTGCGGCTGCTGCGAGAGTGCGGGGTCGGCGAAGAGTGCGCGTCATTGTGTTCTCCTTCGAATCCTGAAAATCAGGTGACAATTGCGTGAGCAATACCTACGTACTGCACCCTAGAGGATCGCCATAGCCCTTGCCATAGTCAGGCCGCCTGCAAGATCGATTGTGACCAATCCGTTTCCCCGATGCGTCGACAGCCCGGGCGACGAAGCCGCCTCCGCCCAGAACTTCATCATCAGACTGCCGCTCTGTCCGCCGCCGCAATTGCGATGCTGCCGCTGGAGCGCTGCTCAGTCGAGCGGAATCCGCTTCCGCCACGGCCACCACACGCTGCGACCGAGGTCGTGGACGAGCGCGGGCACCACGAGCGATCTGACGAGGATCGCGTCGAGGAGAACGCCGAAGGTGACGATGAAAGCGAGCTGGAAGAGGAACATCACCGGGATGACGGCGAGCGCGGCAAAGGTCGCGGCCAGCACGATGCCCGCCGAGGTGATCACCCCGCCCGTGGAGACGAGCCCCTTGAGCACGCCGGCCCGGGTTCCCAGATGCAGCGATTCCTCCCGCACCCGCGACATGAGGAAGATGTTGTAGTCGATGCCGAGCGCGACGAGGAAGACGAACGCATAGAGCGGCACCGAGGGATCGGCACCGGAGAACCCGATGGCATCGTTGAACACGAGCGCGGAGACGCCCAGCGCAGTGCCGAAGGACAGCACGGTGAGCACCACGAGCAGCAGCGGGGCCAGCAGGGACCGCAGCAGCAGGATGAGGATGACCGTGATGACGACGAGGATGAGCGGGATGGCCAAGGTCCGGTCCGCCTCGGCGGTGGTGTTCGTGTCGAGGTCGACCGCGGATTCCCCGCCGACGAGGGCGTGCGCGTCGATGTCGTGCACGGCATCGCGGATCTCGGTGACCGTCGATTCGGCCTCGTCCGAATCCGCGACGGCGGTCAGGGTCGCCTCCAGCAGGACCTTGCCGTCGACCTCGGTCGGGGTCGGCTGCGACTCCCCCGACTGCCCGGACACGTCCGAGCCGCCGGCTCCCGGGCGACCGCGCGGTTGTTCGAGCTCGCCGTCCTTGCCGATGGACAGCGTCCCGCTCGGGGAATCGTTCGCGACGACGGTCATCGATTCGACCCCGCCGAGGCGGCCGACCGCCTTCGCGGCATCGCTGAGCTCATCTTTCGCCACGACGATCTGTGCCGGGGACCCGGAGCCGCCGGGGAAGTGATCGGCCAGGATGTCCTGGCCGTCGCGGGCTTCGGAGTCGCCGAGGACGAAGTCGGACTGTGGGACTCCCTCGGCCTTGAACTGCGGGAGGGCGAGCAGCGGGATGGCGAGGATGATGACGAGCGTGACCCAGATGCGGCGCGGATGGTCGGCAACCGCCTCGGCGATGCGGGCCCAGATCCCGCGTTTGGGCTTCGCCGTTTCGGCCTGGGGGCGCGGAAGGAAGGGCCAGAACACGGCTCGGCCGATGATCATCAGTGCGGCGGGCAGGAAGGTCAAGGCCGCGAGCATCGCCACGACGATGCCGATCGCGGCGACGGGGCCGAGCGCTCTGGTTGAGGCAAGATCGGTGAGCAGGAGGACGAGGAGCCCAGCGATGACGGTGCCGCCGGAGGCCGCGATCGGTTCGAGAACTCCCTTGACGGCGCTCAGACCGGCTCTGACTCGGTCGGACTCGTGGAGGAGTGCGTCGCGGAACCGGGCGACGACGAGGAGGGAGTAGTCCGTGGTGGCGCCGACAACGAGGATGAAGAGAATGCCTTGGACCTGCCCGTTGATCAGGAGGATACCGGCATCGGCGAGATGCCAGACGATGAAGATCGAGGCGGCGAGCGCGGCGACCGAAGTGAAGAGGACGATGACGGGCAGCAGCGGGGACCGGTAGACGATGATGAGAATGACGAAGACGGCGATGAGCGCGACGAGCAGGAGGATGCCGTCGATGCCGGCGAAGGCTTCGGAGAGGTCGGCGGAGAATCCCGCCGGACCGGTGACGTGGACGTCTGCCACGGTTGTCGGGAGATTGCTGGTCTGACCTGGGGTCATATCGGCGGCAGTCGCGGTCGGGAAGACCTTCCCGACCGCGGCTCGGATGGATTCGACGTCATCGGCCGTCGTCGCCTGTGAGACCGGGAGGATGAGTTGGAGGGCCTCACCATCATCGGACGGGATGGCCGGTGAGGGATCGGCGGCCAGCAGGTCGTCGTCTTCGAGCGTCTTCGTCAGCTCATCGAGTCGGGCCCGATCGTCGTCGGTGACTCCATCACGGTTCTCGAGCACGACGATGGCAGGTACGTAGTCCAGGTCGCTGAACTTCTCGATCTGGTCCTGGGCACGGGTGGATTCCGCGGATTCGGGGAGGAACGACGAGCGGTCGTTCGTGGCCACTTCGGAGATCTTGCCGAAGTACGGGCCTCCGACACCGGAGATGCCGACCCAGGCGACGAGGAGGACGGCGAAGAGGGCGATGAGTGGCTTGCGCCCGCGGACTGGGTCGCCGACACCGGTGGTGGCCTTGCTGACAGAGCGTTGCGCGTCCCGATCGTTGTCGGGACGTGGCGGCTGCGGGGTGCGGGTCAGCAGAAAGTGCGGCATGACCTCAGCCTACGCGGAGGGCCGGACCACAGAGACGGAGAGGTAGAAGCGGAATCACATGGTGGGTCTTCCGGCGCCGACAGCGGGCACCGTTGACCGGGACGAACACGTAGAGTTGAGGGAATGAGTTCCTTCGTCATTCCCGCTTTCGTGGCCGTCCTCGTCGGCTGCGGCATCGCGGTCCTCGCCTTTGTACCGTTCGTCGCGATCAGCTATCGCCGCCGAGGCGGGCTCACCTTCGGACACACGCTCGTCTGGCTCGCCGCCGCCATCTACGCGATGGCATTGTGGACGTACACGCTGCTGCCGGTCCCTCCGGCCGATGAAATCACCTGTGCGGCAGTGCAGCTGCGACCCTTCCAGTTCATCGCCGACATCCTCAGCTTCAACACTGGCAGTGTCCGAGCTCTGATGACCAACCCGGCGGTCCTGCAGGTTGCGCTCAACGTCATCCTCTTCGTTCCACTCGGTTGGTTCGTCAGGCAGCTCGCCGGACGAGGCATCATCGTGGCGACGATGACGGGGCTGGCCGCCTCGGCGCTCATCGAGTTCACACAGATCACCGGTATCTGGGGAATCTACTCCTGCGCCTACCGGGTCTTCGACGTCGACGATCTCATGATGAATACCCTCGGCGCGGTCCTCGGCTCTCTCGCAAGCCTGCTCCTCCTGCGCAGGAGGGAGGGCCTGCAGGAGGTCGACGCGCCACGCCCGATCACGGTGACCCGTCGGCTCACCGGCATCCTCTGTGATCTGCTCATCTGGGTGCTGTTCAGCTGGACCGTCTCCCTCGTCTTCGGAGTCACCGCCGCCGTCCTCGATGACGGCGCGCTCACTGAGCCGGGCCCGATCGTGGCGCTCATCGGCTTCATCCTGCCCTTCGCCGCTCAGCTGTTCTCGGTGCTCAGCAGAGGTGTGACAATCGGCGAGCGCCTCGTCCTCATCGCGGCTGTGCAGGTCCGCCACCCCGTGGCGGTCGGTCGGACCCTGCGGTTCCTCTTCGGCATCGGCGGATACATGCTGCTGTCCCAATGGGCGTTCCCGCTCTCCGGGCTGCTCCTCTTCCTCCTTGTCGCCGTCTCTGCCGTCACTGTCTTCACAACTCGCCGTCATCGGGGCCTGGCATGCGTGGTGTCGGGAACCGAGATCGACGACGTCAGGGCAAGAACCGCGACAGTGCAGGATTCGCTCGACGGCTGAAGGCTCCGGGGCGTTCGCAGACAGCCTCCGGTTTCGACAAGGTGGCCCCACAGTCCCGGCGAAGTGCTCCTGCCTCAGTGAGGAGTCCCCGCCTCGGCGAGGTGGGCGATGAGGGGCCAGGTGTGCGCGGATCGCTGCAGAGCGTACTCGCTGTCGACGGCATCGACGGCGCGTGCCCGCCATTGCGCCCAGTTCATGCACAGCCTCATCAGTGCCATCTCGCCGACGACCTCGAGTTCCGCCGGGTCGGGTTCGAGCACTCTGCGATACCCGTCGACGACGGCGCGGAACGCGGCCTCGGGATCGCTGCGGCGCAGCATCGCGTACGCTCCTGAGATCGCGAGGTCGGAGATCCGCGGGGCGCACACGGCGTCATTGAAGTCGATCACTCCGGCCACGGCCGTCCCGGCCTCGTCGAGGACGACGTTCGCGTCGTGCAAGTCGTGGTGGATGACCGCCCGCGGGAGGGCACTGAGCCGCGGGAGCACGCGCTCGGCGAAATGATCGGTGATGCGCCGGACGACAGACACGCGCCCTTCCAGCTCTGCCTCGTCTCGCTCTCCGCTTCCTCGCTCAAGTCGGTCGAGTGCACGTCCGACGACGAGAGGGCCACGCTCGATCATCCAGTCGTGCCCCGGCACGTCCGTCGGCATCTCGACTGCTTCCAGCGCCAGAGTCAGTCGTGCCGAGGTCTGTCCGAGCGAATGCAGCAGCTCGGCCCCGGCACCGCCGGCTCTCGGATTCTCGTTCCACAGCCGCCCGGGAATCCACGTGACCACCCGCACGAGGCGCGTGCCGATGCGCACGTGCCCGCGCCCGTCGGGTGCCGGCAGGATTCTCGGGGTCCGGAACGTCACCTCCCGACTCGCCGCCGCAGCCTCGAGTACCGCCTCCTGCCAGCGAAGCATCCCCTCGCCGAGGCTGCCCGGACTCACCTTCGCCAGCAGCATCCCGTGAGTGGGATCGACGAACCGAACGTTGACGTCGAACTCCCCCTTGAACAGCTTCGGCTGCTCCACCTGCACCCCATAGAGGTCGCTGAGCTCGGACATGATCACTGCGAGATCGGGCGGCAGCGTCTCCTCGGTCGAGGGCACGGGCTCATTCGCCTGCATTCGCGGCTTCCGCTTCGCCTCGGGCAAGTACGCGGGTGAACCCGTCGGCTAGCTCGCGCAGTTCGTCGTCGGTGATGACCAGCGGGGGCCGGATCTTGAGCACCGTGCCCGCCCGTCCGGTCGTGCTCACGAGTATCCGCTCGGCATACAGGCGCTCGACCATGGCCTTCGCCCGCTCGGCCGCCGCCTCGGCGGTGATGTTCCCGGTCTCGAAGTCGATGCCGACCATGAGTCCGCTGCGGCGCACCAGCGCGGGCGTGTTCGAAGCCTCGATCGCGTCGATGAGCAGATTCTCGAGCAGTCGACCGCCTTCTTGTGCCCGTGCGGTCAGGTCACCGGATTCGAGGGCGGTGAGCACCACCTCGGCGGCGGCGATGGGAACGGCGGTGCCCGCGAAGGTGTTGAAGTAGCGCTGCTCGGCACCGAAGTCGTCAAAGATCTGCCGCGGCCCGAGCACCGCAGAGATCGGCAGCCCGTTGCCCATCGGCTTGCCCAAGGTGACGAGGTCGGGGAGGACGTCGAGACGCTGGAAGCCCCAATCGGCGCCCGTACGACCGAAGCCGGACTGCACCTCGTCGGCGATCCAGAGTCCCCCGTGGTCGCGCACAGCTCGAGCGGTGGCGGCGAGAGAGCGGGGTTCGAGGATCCCGTCGCTGGTCACGGTCGAGTCGAGGATGAAGGCCCCGAGGGGATGCCCGCGTGCCCTGAGTCGCCGGGCGGCTTCGGCGATCGCCTCGGCGAGCTGGTCGTCGAAGTCGGCGGCGTCCCAGGCGGGCAGGTCGATCGGTTCGACGTGGTCACCGACCTCCGTGCCGACGAGGCTCGGGGAGATAGCGGCAACCGCCGAGGTGGTCCCGTGGTAGGCATGGCGCGTGACGATGAGACCGTCGCGGCCTGTGTTGTGGGCGGCGAGGCGCAATGCGAGGTCGTTGGCCTCGGAGCCGCTGCAGGCGAAGACGACAGCTTCGAGGGGTGCGGGAAAACGGTCGACGAGGCGCCGCGCATAGTCGATGACCCCCTCGTCGAGGTAGCGCGTGTGCGAGTTCGCGCGGCCGAGTTCCGCAGCCACGGCAGAGCGCACCGCCGGAGAGGAATGGCCGAGGACCGGCACATTGTTGTAGGCGTCGAGGTAGTCCTCGCCGTTGACATCGGTGATCGTGCAGCCGCGGGCGGAGGCGACGGTGAGCGGTTCGGAGTAGAAGGTCCGATAGGTCCCGCCGAGCACGCGTGAGCGGTCCTTCGCCAACGCGGTTGCCGGTGCTGACTCGTCTGCCATGGTCGACTCTCCTCTTCGAAACGTCTGTGAGCTTACCTCAGAGGCACGGTCAGGCCGACCCTGGGGAAGTGTCGGGGCCGGCCGTCAGGCTCCGCCTATTCGACCGTATCGAGGCATTGCAGTGCGAGGACGACCTCTGCAGCGATCCGGGGATCGGTGAGCCGTGCGCCCAAGGCTTTCTCGATCTGCCCGAGCCGGTAACGCACAGTATTCTCGTGGACGTGCAGCCGAGCAGCGGACTCCGCGATCCTGCCGCCACTGTCGACGTACGTGCGCAGAGTGGTGGACGCTTCGGGCCCGGTCATGATCGGTGCGATGAAGCCAGCGACGAGACGGCGGTCGAAACGCGCACTCATCCGTGCCGCGGCCCATTCGATCGGGCGCATTCGGTCGACGAACGCGAATATCGGCTCGCTCACTGATTCAAGAGCCACATTCGCAGTCTGCAGCATCTCGGGCACCTGACTCAGCGACGTGAAGAGGCCGGACACTCCGGCGCCGAGGAGGCCGGGAGCATCCAGGCGACTTTCGACATCGAAATCCCCCGAGCACACCGCTGTCTGTTCGATCGACGATGTTCCGTTCCCGGTCTCCCTGATGACGAGCCCGCCGCCTGGAGGCAGCGACGTTCGAGCCGCCTCCGTATCGGATACGTCGAGCCGAATTCGCACTGCGCGGATCGGCTCGTAGGCGACGAAGCCGAAGCTTTCGAGAAGCCGCCAGATCGCCGGTTCTCGTCCCGGTGAGACCCCGGCTTCGAGGTCCCGCAGCACTCGGAACGATTCCTCTCGCCGATTGCTGATCGAAAACGACTCGAAGCCTTCGAAAGCCCGTAGGAGCTTGGTCATGACATCGAGGATCAGGCCGCCGGCGGCACTGTTCTTCGTCTCCGCAGTTTCATCATCGTGCACGGCGATGACGATGACGTGGTTGCGGCTTCGCAGACGAACCGCCTGAGCACAGACGTGCCAGCGTCCGATGGTTCCCGACTTCGGCTCGGCTCCCCGCGCATGGTCGGCATCTGTGACAGCTTCACCTTGCACCCACTGAGAAATGAGATGAGTCGGCGCCGTACCGACAGATCGAATGACCTCTCCGAGCTCATTGACCACCAGCCCCGCGCCCTTGCTGAGTCTTGCCGCGCGCAGAAGCGTCGATTCCAGAGGGTCGGAGGAATTCAGACCACTCATCAGCTCGTCGAAGACTTCCTCTCGAGTCAGCGGAATTCGGTTCGGAATCATCTGCGTCCCTCCTCGCCGTCGCAGGTGCCGAGTCACCAGCGGGCCAGCCATCTGCAACGATGGCCACCCTTTGTGATTTTCACAAATCTTATCTTTTCATCCTTCACCTGCTCCATTGACCCGCTCAAATGTCGAGGGCCAGGCTATGGAGAACATCACAATCAAAGGAGATGACCGTGCCAGATCTACGCGTCGCAGTCGACGTCGGCGGAACATTCACCGACATCTGCGTTTTCGACGAATCCACCCAGAAGATGAGGGTGACGAAAGTGCCCTCGACCCCTGAGAACCCGATGGAGGCCGTCCTCAACGGAGTGAAGCGGGCAGACGTCGACCTCAGCCAGGTTGAACTCTTCTCGCACGGAACCACCGTTGCAACCAATGCGCTCATAACTCGTAGATTCCCCAAATCGGCGATGGTGACGACCAAGGGCTTCCGCGATGTCATCGAGATCCGTGATGGCACGAAAGATGATCTGTGGGACGCCTATTCGGACGTCTCCGGGCCCTATATTCGACGCCGCGACCGTTTCGAAGTCACCGAACGCGTCGACTATGCCGGCAATATCGTCACCGAACTCGACGAAGACGAGGCCCAGAATCTCGGACGCCTGCTGAGGAAGCGCGGCGCGACCACCGTCGCGGTCTGCTTCGTCAACTCGTATGCGAACGCCGCGAACGAAATCCGGATGCGCGAGATCCTCGCTGAGGAGTTGCCCGACGCCAGCATCTCGACGTCGGCCGAGGTGCTGCCGGAGATCTTCGAACACAACCGATTCAACACGACTGTGGCCAACGCCGTGCTCGGGCCCCTGGTTTCAGGCTATGTCGAACTGCTCGACAGCAACCTGACTGCTGACGGGTATTCGGGCGAGCTTCTGCTGCTCCATTCAGGTGGCGGGTCCATGACTGCGGAGCTCGTCAAGAAGTTTCCTGTCCGCCTGGCCGCCTCGGGGATCGCCGCAGGTGCGATCGCCGCTCAACACGTCGCTGAGCAGTGCGGCTACGAAAACGCTGTCGGTCTCGATATGGGCGGCACGTCGACGGACATCTCACTGATCGCAGACGGCGAGCTCCGAGAGACGAACGAATGGGAGGTCGAATACGGTCACCCGATTGTCTTCCCCAGCATCGAGGTGCTCACCATCGGCGCAGGTGGCGGCTCGCTGGCTCATATCGACATCGCAGGGTCGCTGCGAAACGGTCCTCAGTCAGCGGGAGCCGACCCCGGCCCCGTCTGCTATCGCCGCGGCGGCCAAGAACCGACGAACACCGACGCGAACCTCTGGCTCAATCGCCTGGGCACCGACCTCGCCGATGGCGAGATGACCTTGGACCGCGGCAGCTCTCGAGCCGCGATCAAGGAGAAGATCGCAGACCCGCTCGGTCTCGACGTCGACACTGCGGCCGAATCCATCGTCAAGGTGGCCAATGCGAATATGGCCGATGCTGTCCGTCTCGTGTCCATCCGACGCGGACTCGATCCGCGCGATTTCGCACTCATCGCGTTCGGAGGAGCCGGCGCCCTGCACGGGGCCGATGTGGCCCGCGAGCTCAATATCCCCTCGGTCATAGTTCCCCCGAGCCCCGGAGTCACCTCGGCCCTGGGATGTCTGCTCGTCGACATTCAGCACGACCTGTCGCAGATGTTCACCGGCGTCGCGGCCTCCGCAGATGCCGAATCGGTCGAACAGCACTTTCGCGAACTCGAGCTCGAAGGGCGAGAACGTCTTCGCCACGAGAAGGTCTCCGAGGAGGACGCCGTGCTCGAACGAGGCATATCGATGCGTTATCACGGCAATGGCGATCACTGCAGGTGCGGATGGGGTCGGGGCCGAACGCACTGAACGAAGCAGTCCAGCTCTTCCATGAAGAGCACGAAAAGCAGTACGCCTTCCGCCAGGACGATACCCCTGTGGAGATCTACCAGCTGCACCTCAAGGCGCTCGGAAAGACACCGAAGCCGGCTTTCAAACCGACGCCTGTCAGCAGCCAAGATCCAGGAGAGCCGATCGAGACGCGCGACGTGTTCTTCGACGGTCAGTGGTATTCGACTCCGGTCTACCAGCGCGAGAACCTGCCGTCGGGGGCAGCGTTCATCGGACCGGCGATTCTCAATCAGATCGACTCGACCACTGTGATCCCGCCGAATTCTTCGGCAGTGATCGACGAGTGGTTCAACATCCGCATCGCATTGACCACTGAGGCAGAGGAGCCGGCGCTGGCGTCAGCTGCCGACGATTCGACACAGAACGGCCTGTGAGGAGACGACCATGACCACCACAACGCAGCAATCCACATCCACTCTCGACCCGGTGACCTTCGAGGTTCTCAAGAACGCGTTCGCCACCAGCGTCGACCTCATGAGCGAGCAGATCCTGCGGACCTGCTATTCGTTCGTCATCTATTCCCGTGACTTCTCCTCTGCCTTGTGCGACCGCCATGGAAACACTGTCATGCAGGGCAGTGCCGACATCGCCGTCCACGTCGGCACTCTGCACTTCCAGTGCAAGGCCGTCATGGAGGAGTTCGGCGACGACATCAGCCCCGGTGACGTATTCCTCATCAACGACCCCTATCGAGGCGGCACCCACTTCAACGACGTCAGCTTCATTCGTCCGATCTTCGCTGATGACGAGATCATCGGTTTCGCGCAGAACAAAGGCCACTGGGCCGATATCGGCGGGTCCGTCCCGGGCTCGTTCGATGTCTCTGCCAGTGAGCACTTCGGTGAGGGGCTGCGCATCACGCCGCTGCGGGTCTGGCACAAAGGACGGTTCCTTCACGATGTTGCACAGCTGCTCGTGTCGAACACTCGCGCGCCGGACCAAGCCCTCGGCGACCTCAATGCGCAGGCAGAGGCCACAGCCGTATGCGAACGCGAAGTGCTCCGCCTCGTCGACAAATATTCGAAGGACACGGTCCTCGATGCGATGCAGGAGACGCAGGACTATGTCTGCCGCACCGTGCTCGCCAGCCTCGGCGATCTGCCGAAGGGCGAGTGGGAGACCGTTGACTTCCTCGACGGCGATCCGGCTAAGGGCGAGGGGCTGGCTCCGATCCGGGTGAAGCTCACGCTCGACGGGACAGGTATCCACTACGACCTCACGGGATCCGCCGAGGCGGTCTCCACGTTCCTCAACTCCGGCTACGGGACGACGTTCTCGGCGATCTACGCCGGCACGAAGACGTTTTTCCCCGAGGTTCCGCTCAACTCCGGGTTCTACCAGGCGGTGACCGCAGAGATCGGCGAGGAGGGCACCGTCGTCAACGCCGGCTGGCCGCATGCAGTGACCGGGTTCTGTTCGGGCCCGTACGAGAAGGTCATGAACGCGATCTTCGAACTGTGGTCCCACATCATGCCCGAACGCGCCATGGCGTGTGCATTCAACCTCGAGTATCTGCTCGTCGGCGGGCATGATGCCAGGACCGAGTCGAGCCCGTACTTCATGTGGTATGACTGGATGGCAGGCGGATGGGGCGGCCGGTCGACGAAGGACGGATCTTCGGCGACGTCGCCGGTATTCGGCACCGGACTCGCCGTCCAACCGGTCGAGGGACAGGAGCGCCTGACCCCGGTAGTCACGACTCAGCACTCGATCAACATCGATTCCGGCGGGCCGGGCAGGTTCCGAGGAGGATGTGGAGTGAATAAAGGCGGCATCCTCACCGATGCGACCGGTGCGGTGATGAGCTACTGCTGCGACCGCGGGCGGTCGACGACGTGGGGCATCAATGGCGGACTGCCGTCCATCCCGCACGGAGTCTGGCTCAATCCTTCGTCAGAGAACCCGCGCTACTTGGGTGCCACGTTCTCGAACGTCGCCATCAGCCCCGGTGATACGTTCGAACGCCCCAGCGCCGGAGGCGGCGGCTTCGGGGACCCGCTCGACCGGACCACTGCTGAGGTCCTCGAGGACGTCATCGACGGCTACGTCTCCATCGACCGCGCCGCCAAGGACTACGGCGTCGTCATCCGGGAGATCGATGCCGAGGTCGACGAATACGAGATCGACGAAGCCGCGACAGAGAAGGAACGGGCACGAATCCGGTCCGAACGTGCGTCCTGGCTGGAGGCCGACCCCGCCGAGGTGGCCCGCCGTTACCGCGATGGTGAGATCACCGTCCACGACGTCATCCGCCAGTACGGCGTCGTGCTCGATTGGGGCACCGGAGAGTTGCTGGAGAAGTCAACGGGACAGTTCCGCGACAGTATGCGGACTCGGTCGGCTGCGCACTGGAGCTGATGACTTCAAGCAGCCGGGGCGCTCGTCCACTCAAGGCGAGCGCCCCGACCACCACCCCTTCGACGAAGAACTGCCCTACGGCTGGACCGCTATCCGCAGCGGCAGCGTCATCATCGCGCCCACCGGTGAGGTGCTGGCCGGACCAGTCTGCGAAGAGGAGACGATCCTCTACGCCGACATCGACCCGAGTGCCAAAACCCGTTCGCACCTCGATTTCGATCCGGCCGAACACTGCCCCCGACCGAACCCATTTTGGACAGGTCATCGGTTCGCGTCCTGATGACCTGTCCAGAATGTGATGTCGACCCGCACCTAATGTGATGGCGGCTTGTCCCTAATGTGGTGCTTCCACACTTCGCCCGGGTGCAGTGAGCGTTAACCCATCATTGGCCGCCGCTCACGACGACGTGCCCTCATCCCCAGCGCTACGTCGAAGACGAGGATAACGACGAGGCTGATGCCCACCAGCGGCAGGAACAGGCCGGTCACGATCGCGGCAACACCGACCGCAGCCATCCCCCACCACGGAACCCAATTCAGCACACCACGTGCGGGTGCGCGCCCGAACCTCTTCGCCGGATTCCGCTTCGGCCGCCTCTGCCACCACATGACATATCCCCAGACGACCATCGATGCGATGCCGAGGGCCAGGGCGAAGAGGACAATCTGGTTGGCCAGTCCGAACAGTGTGCCCATGTGCAGGTCGACACCCCAGCGGGCGAGCTTCGCCGCTGCCCCGTAATCGGAGAAGTCGACACGGTCAGTGGCCTCCATCGTCTCGGGGTCGAAGGCGACCGCATCGACCTGAGTAGGCCAGCTGCGCTGGATCTCCTGCACCACCCACGCTGATCCGTCTGCCTCGGGCGGCAGGATCTCTACCTCCCCGGAGTCGATACCGACTCCGCGCGCCATCGACAGCATCATGTCGAAGTCGGCCGGATCGATGACGGAACGAGCAGCGGCAGGGTCGGCCGCCTCGGCGGAGGTTCCATGATGCGCATGCGCACCGGCGCTCGCTGCACCCGCTGCGTCTTCCGCGTCGCTATGACCGCCGAGTTCCGTCGATACCGCCGGGGTCTCCCAGCTCAGCGCAGCGCGCAGCTTCGTCACGTTCTCCCCGCCGAACTGCGACCAGGTGATCCCGGTGGCCGAGAGGAAGAGCATCCCGATCGCCGCCCAGACGCCCACCGAGGCATGCCAGGAGAACGTGCGCCTCAGCCCCTTGTGCTTCCGGCTCGGCCGCAGCATCGCGGCGGGCTTCTTCGTTTTGCGAGCCCGGAGGATCCAGAGCACGAGACCTGCCGCGGCGACGATTCCCAACCATGAGGCGGCGAGTTCGCTGTAGATCCGTCCGACGTCGCCGAGGTGGAGGCTCCGGTGCATCTGATCGATCCACGTCCGCAGCGGCAGGGCACCCGAGGTTCCGTAGACGGTGAGGTCACCGACCACCTCGGCGGTGGCGGGGTCGACGAAGATCGCCCGGGATTCGCTCTCGCCGAGGCTGGGATCGGAATACATCACCCGCGTGGTGTCGCCCGGCTCGGGTGCCGGTCGCACGGCGGACAGCGTCGAATCGCTGCCTGCGATCACGGTGTTCGCGGCCTCGATCTGGTCGGCCAGTGGCAGCGGATCGTCGGCGGCGGGGACGCTGAGCTGGTCGGCATAGACCAGCTTCTCGAGCGTCGGACTGATCGCGTAGGCCGCCCCGGTGAGCGCGGCGATGAGGATGAACGGACCGATGAGGATCCCCGCGTAGAAGTGGAGACGGCGCAGAAGCGGGCCTAACCACGGAACGGGCCTGTCGGAGCGGTCGGGGTCGTCACGGTGGAGGGTCGGTTCCGAGCCCGAACTTTCGGGCACGGTTGATGAAGGTGTGGTCATAATGATGCTTTCTCTCAGGTGCGCTGAACCGGATCGGGTCGGCCTGATGCCCTCGCCGAGCAGATGCTGTCGACGGGCAGTTGCGGTCGGCAGTCGTCGCACACTACACGCAGTCGCGGTCGACGACCAGATACGGTCAGCAGTGATCGCACCGACTCACGAGAGCCGATGCGCGGATGTGATGAGTGTCAGAAAGCAGGCTGCGGTGGCCCTCGCCGCAACACCGGGGATCGGCACACACCGAGGCTGCGAGGCAGTTCGGGCTCGAAGCCGATCAGCGACCGCGGCTTCTCGATCTGCGCCCTGATGGTGACGAGACGCGGGATGACCGCTCGGATGATGAGGCGGGCGAACTCGCCGAGCATGACCGGCAGTCGCTCAGCCCAGTAGATCATCGCGATCGTCACGATCCCGGCAACGCAATGGGCCAGCAGCATCGCGGGCGACGAGTGCGAATGCATCTGGGCTGCTGCACCCACAGAACCGTCCATGGCAGGCATGACTGCGGAATCATGAGTCATCTGCACCAAGCCGCCGGGCGTCGAGTGCATCGCCGTGTGGTGGACTCCGTGCGCCGGCGAGTGGTGAGAGTGCGAGCCGAGGAGCGCGGCGAGACCGTTGTCGGAGCGTGCCGTCGCGTTCAGCGATGCGGAACCGTGCGGAGTGAAGAGGGAGAACAGAAGGTGGAAGAGCGTTTGGCTGATTCCGACCGAGACCGTCAGCCGCGGCAGCGACAAGTGGCGCCCGGACAGGAGGACACAGACGAGGATCGACAGCGCCAGCGGGACGATGACACCCATCGCGGTCGGAAAGGATCCCCCGCCGAGGATGTGCGACGTCAGTGCGACAAAGGTCGCGAATGCTGCGGCGAGGGTGCCGCGCAGAGCGCGCCGGTGCCTGACTTCGATCTCCACGGTGACATTCTCACATAGGTGGGCCCTGCCCGAGAGATCGTGCGAAATCGGCCCTTGCAACAGGAAGTGAACCATAGGTACAGTACCAATATGACTACGGCCCCGCAGACGTCATCGCCAGCCAACGCCCGTGCGCTTCTCCTCCCGTACACGCTCGGCCTCGTGCTCGCCATGGCCATCGTTCAGATCGTCATTGCGGCCACCGGCGGCGAGATCACGATCCTCGCTGGAATCCTCACCGCGCTTGTCGCCCTCGGAATCGTGGTGTGGCTGTGGCGGAAACTGACCGTGCTCAAACGCGTCCGCTTCGGTGTCGTCATCGCGCATGTCATCGCGTTCGTCACCGTCACCACCTCCTTCAATCTGCACGCGATCTTCCGGGCGATGTTCCTAGGCTTCGAAGTCGACGGCGCCGGAGACGCGGCTCGCAATCTGCTCGAGAGCTCCTGGTTCGGGGCCACCATCGTGATGAGCTCCCTGTGGGGGCTTGGACTGCTGGTCCACCTCCTCGGCTCAGTCCTCGGCCGCGGCTGGGAGGACTGAGGATGGCGGCAGAGTCTCGCGGCACCACGAACGAGGCAATCGACATCACAGCTGGGGCGAACGGCAGCTCGGCCGCACTCACCCCGGAAGAGCGGGAGTGGCTCGACCACCGCGTCGAGTCCTGGGTCGAGACCTACAAGAAGTCGATGCTCACCCCGATCACTCTGTCGCTCGTTGCCGAGCATCAGCCGGCCGAGATCTCCACCGTCGCCGAGGCGGTCACCGCCGCCACCGGCTGGCAGATCACCGAGCGCGGTCTCTACCGCACGATCAAACGATTGCAGGATTCAGGGTTCCTGCAGAGCACAGCCGCCGATGCGCCGCGGACCGGGGCGAAGCGCAAGCTGCTGGACCTGACTCCGCTGGGGGCGAGCTTCCTCAGCAAAATCAAGGGCAACCTCGTCGAGGTTCCGAGTCGATAGCGAGTCGACCTGACCGCGCGACGGGTCCGTTCGTCCGTCGCGCCCTCGCCTCGACGCCCGCCGGGCCCGATCGGCCGGTGCGCAGTCGTCAGGATCTATTTGAAAGCCGGTTCGTTCTCTTCGAGCTTGGGAACCGAGACACCCAGACGCCGGGCATCGGCGAGGACATCTCGCGGGTAGACGGCCTTCGCCTCGTAGTCGATGTGACCGGCGTCCTGGGCCTGCCTCATGATGACAGCGGAGATGGAGTCACCGGCCAACAGCTTCCCCGACACAAGCGCGAGGACGCCTGCAGGAACATATTTCACCGCACCCGCACCGAGCCGTGCGGCGCCTCCCTTCGCCGTGAGCACGGGGATCATCTCACGGATGAGTCGGACGACTTCGCGCAGAGCCAGCCGGGATCGGACGAGAGCGTCGAAGCTTCCCATGCGCAGCCATCCGATCATGATGGCGGCATCGAGGATGAAGTGGAACCACAGCCAGCTCCGGAAATCCGCCACGTGCGAAGCCGAGAATCCGGCGGCTTCAAAGAGCTCGGTGACTTCACGGTGCCGGATGGTGTGGCTCGACCCGTCGATATCGCCGAAGAAGACGGTCCTCATAAATCCGCCGCGCAGAGTATTGCCCGAGAATCCGCCTCCGCCGCCGGGGAAGCCCCACACGACGTGATCGCGGGGCAGCGACCGTATCGCAGCTGCGGGTTCGGCCCAGATATTGTTGAAGATGAGCACAGTGGCTCTGCCGACCCGTGTACTGAGGTAGTCGACTACGGTCTCCAGCTGGTCGTGGTTGACGCTGACGATGATGAGGTCGTAGTCGTGATCAGCCTCGAGGTCCTCACGCAGCTTGATGGGCCACGGTCCTGTCACCGGTGCCCCCTTCAACGACTTCTTCCTGCCGTCTCTGATGTCCAGATCGACCGACTGACCGAAGTCGACGGCGCGCCCGGGTCGAACGTAGAAGTCGACGTCGTTCCCCGCCTTGTCCAGGGCCCATCCATACAGCGTCGAAATGACCCCGCGGCCGAACATCAAAATCTTCATCTCTGCGACTCTCCTCTGCGCCTTCCGGCGTCTCTCACTTCTGCACCTTTCGGCGCATCGCGCCGCTCCACAGTATGTGGAATGCAGTTTCCACTTACGTATAGGCTAAGCAGAGGAACCATCGCGGCATTCCGAATCCGGCGGAAGTGAGAGAAGAAATGGCGGAGTCGACTCAGATCGAGGCGCAAGAACCTGATGGCTTCGCCCCCGCACGTCCGAGGCTGCGTGCTGATGCCGCCCAGAACCGGGCTCGTATCGTCGCCGCGGCCAGGCAGCTCTTTGCGGACCGAGGCATCGATGCCCCCATGGCAGCGATCGCCAGGCGTGCAGGGGTCGGCGCGGCCACCCTGTTCCGCCGGTTCCCAGATCGCAGGTCACTCATCGACGAGGTGTTCTCGACTCAGATCACTCATTGCGAATCTATCCTCGACGATGCCGCGGCCGACCCGGATCCGTGGCATGGCTTCTGCAGATTCGTCGACGAGCTCGGCCGGATGCAGGTCGAGGATCGCGGTTTCACCGAGGCCTTCATCACGACGATCACCGAGGACTCGGGAGTGAACGAGAAGAGCAATCACGCGGAAGCGACGTTTGCGAAACTCGTCTGCCGGGCCCAGGATGCCGGCCGACTGCGCCGCGACTTCGACCCCAGCGACCTGCTGCTCATCTTCTTCGCCAACAGCGGTGTCAGTGCGGCTCCGCCCGAGCACGCCCACGATCTCTCAAGGCGGCTCATCGCCTATCTGCTGCAGAGCTTCGAGACGAAAGGGCGCGACGACCAGGAACCGCTGCCTCGCCCCAGCCGGATGGCGCTCAAGGATGTCTTTGAATCTGCCTCTCCGACAGATCGAAGACCGCTCACCCCTCCAGCAGGCCCTTGATGTCCGCGGCCGAGATCACCTCACTGAACGCGCTGCCCTCGTCCATGAGCGCGGTGAACAGGTCGGCCTTCTTCGTCTGCAGCGCCAGCACCTTCTCTTCGATCGTATTCTCGGCGACGAGCCGGTAGACCATGACCTGTCGGGTCTGCCCGATCCGGTGCGACCGATCGACGGCTTGGGACTCCGCCGCCGGGTTCCACCACGGGTCGAGCAGGAAAACGTAGTCCGCCTCGGTGAGGGTGAGTCCGAACCCGCCGGCCTTGAGACTGATGAGGAACACGGGGGCGCTGCCCTCACGAAAGGCTTCGATGACCTTCGTCCGATCCTTCGTGGACCCGTCGAGGTAGACGTAGTCGATCCCGTTGTCCTCGAGTTCGGTCGCAACCGCACCCAGATAGCTCGTGAACTGGCTGAACACGAGAGCCCGGTGACCCTCGTCGCGGACCTCGCGAAGATGGCTCATCAGCGCACCGAGCTTGCTCGAGGCGATCCCGGAGTCCGCGTAGTCGGCCACGATCCCAGGGGCGAGCGCGAGCATCCGCAGCAGGGTCAGCGACCGGAAGATCGCGAACCGGTTCTTCTCGAAGTCGCCGAGGAGCCCGAGCACCTGTTTGCGTTCGCGCTGCAGCACCGTGTCATAAAGACGCCGATGCGCCGGCTCGAGTTCGACTGTGAGCACCTGCTCCTGCTTCTCCGGCAGATCCGCTGCGACGAGGTCCTTCGTTCGCCGAAGCATGAATGGCCGCAGCCGCGACCGCAGACGATCCATGCGGCTCGGATCTTCGCCTGATTCGATCGGGCGAACGTAGTGTTCCCGGAAGCGCTTCGCGTTCGGGAACAGCCCCGGCGAGGTGATTGCGATCAGCGACCACACATCGGTGAGCGAGTTCTCCATCGGCGTACCCGTGATCGCCAACCGGAACGGGGCGTCGAGCCGCCTCGCTGCCCGGTGCGTCTTCGCCTGATGGTTCTTCATGAATTGGGCTTCGTCGAAGATGACGCCCGCCCAATCGAGACCGGCGAATTCGTCGATGTCGAGACGCATCACCGCGTACGAGGTGACGACGATATCGGCGCCTGCGACCGCCTCGGCGACTGGGCGTTTGCGCTTCTTCGCAGTCTCCCCCACCGCGGTCACGGTCAGGTGCGGAGTGAACTTGCGGGCCTCGAGCATCCAATTGGCCACCACCGAGGTGGGGGCGACCACGAGAAACGGAACCCGCGTCTCCGCCGCGTGCTCATCCACGTGTTCGACCGTGGGTTCGGCTGTGGGCTGAGCTTCGCGCTCGATCCGGTCGTAGTCGATGAGGGCGAGCGTCTGCAGGGTTTTGCCCAAGCCCATATCGTCGGCGAGGATCCCGCCGAGGTGATGTTCACGGAGAAATGCCAACCATCGGAAGCCCTCCACCTGGTAGGGCCGCAGCTGCGCGTTCACGGTCTCGGGCACGGCCACCTCGGCGACGGCATCGAGGTCCCTCAGCCCGTCCATGAGTTCGGACCATCGGGGATCGTCGGCAACATCGTCGGCGAGGTCCTCGAGTTCGTCGTACAGGGCCGTCTGGTAGCGGCTGATCTGCGGGTTCTCCGGTGAGAAACCGTCGAGGGCATTCGCCTCGGCGAGGAGTTCGCGCAGTCGGTCGAAGACGGGATTCTCGAGGGAGAAGAACGAACCGTCATCGAGGATGAGGTGGGACTGCTCCTGCGCGAGTGCCGTGAACAGGTCGACGAAAGGGATCTCGTGGCCGTCGACGGTGACGTCGATGCCGAGGTCGAACCAGTCCGAGTCATCGGTGGCCGAAGTACGGAGGCTCACCTGCGGAGTCTCCTCGAGTTCGCGGAAGTCAGGGGCGTTATCGGCATCTGCGAAGGTGACGGTGACGTCGTCGAGATCCTGGATGCGGGGCAGCACTCGTGTGCTGTACGTGGCGGCGTCGATGCCGGTCAGGGTGCGTGACTCGGTGCGCGCGGCGTCGGGGTCGATGGCGCGCAGCCGTCGGAGCACTGCGTGTTCGAACTTCTGATCACGACCTCCTTGCGTATTGGCCAACTCGCTGTGATGAGGCACGAGGGGGCATGTCCGCTGCGGAGAATAATAGATCCAGGACCAGTTCAGGCGCATGTCCGGGGAAGGGGTCTTCGTGGTGGATGTCTTCGTGGTCCGGCGGCTGCGATTGGACTTGCCTGAAATCTCGTAGGCGATGTGCAGGTTGAGGTGCGGGGACCTCTCGACGGGGAGGTCGACTGATCCGTCGCTGCTGATGATGCGCTCGCCACTGAGTGTGCCGGCGTTTCCGCTGTTCGCAGGGCCGCTGTTCGCAAGGCCGACATTGCCACTCGCGCTTGTGCCCGGATTTCCGCCATCACGGGCGCGACCGTCACGGGCGCGGCCGCGCCGGTCGGTCGGTGTGCGCAGGAGCGGGAGGATGCGGTCGAAGAAGTCGTCGTGCGCCTCGGCGGGGATCCGGGTCGTCACGGCACTCTCAAGCACTGTCCGCTGCGCCTCGGTCATCGGCTCGGTCAGCGGCGCGAGGGTGATCGCGGCCTTCGTCTTCCCAACCATGTCCACGCTGTACACTCCGTCGAGACCGATCGGTCGCACATCGTGGGCCGGCACCGTTCGGTCGTCGATGACAACCGCGGATCTGAGGACGAGGGCGTTGTCATCGCGGGTGACGTCGAGATGGAGTTCGGCCTTCCGGCCCAGCCGGATGTCGATCTGCTTGTCGGCGCTGACGAGAGGGATGTCGAGGTCGGCGGCCCGGCCGAGCAGTTCCCAGAGGAAAGGTGAGCCGAAGTCGTCGAGTCGGATCGTCGCCGATGACGCAGAGCCGTACCGGCCGAACCCGTCGTCGAGGGTGACCAGTCGGTAGAACCATTCGAACTGCTCGACGTCGAAGCGGGAGGCGTTCAGTCGTGAGGTGAACCAATGCCATCCGGCTTGGCCTTTGATCCAGTTGTTCTTCGCCCCGGGCACGAGCGGTCGGAGGTGCAGCTGGATGTCGGGTTCGTCGGGGATCTCGGCGACCTTGAGCCGTGAGGGTCCTCGGTTGAAGTAGCTGCGCTGCGGGGGACGGTGGAGTTCGAAGCCGAGCGCCAGAGTCTCGGGTTGCGTCGTCGCTCGGCGAGTGACTTCGACGATGCGGTCGAAACGCTGGCGCCATTCCGGTTTCTGGGGAGGTCTAGCTGGTGGTCGTCCGCTGCCGAAGATCGCTCCGCTGTCGGACGGGTCGAATCCCCAGATCGGTTCCGCTTCATCTGCACCAGGTGAGAGTCCCGAGTCGGCGTCCAACATCGCGGAGGTCCGCTGTTCGAGCATCTGCTGGTTGTTGACGAGAAGCACGGCGACACAGTGTTTGCAGTCGTAGCCGACCGGGCAGGTGCAGGCGGTGTCGATGATCTCGCCGGGCCCGTCATCGTCGAAGTCGTCGAAGGTGATCGTGGTTTCATACAGCCCGGTGGTGCCGGCAACATCGGCGACGAGCTGTTGGTCGAATTCGTGCCAGACGATCCGCAGCACGTTGCCCCTCCGTGCGTAGTCGCTGCCGCGCGCGAAGGTACCGGGGTCAGCGAAACTCTTCAGCTCGTCCCTCGGGACAACGGTCATGGCTCGATCCATGCCACCAGTCTTCCATCCTCCGGTGACACGACTGCGGCTGACCAACACTCCGTACCCAGCACAACGGCCTCCGGTCGTCCGGGGTCGCCGGTTCCCGGGTCACCGCTTGCCTCCCCGAGAGCCGACCGACCCTCACATCTCTTCGTGGGTGAGCGGATCCCGGTCCTTCATGCGACCGCGCTCGAGTCCGGAGATCGCCGCCACCTCGGCGGGGGTGAGCTCGAATTCGAAGACGTCGGCGTTGGAACGCTGACGTTCGAAGTTCGCGGATTTCGGAATCGGGATGCTGCCGATCTCGATATGCCAGCGCAAGACAACCTGGGCCGGGGTCACGCCGTGGGCGGCGGCCGCCTCGGCGATGGGGGCTTCATCGAAAAGCCCCTGGTCACGGTAGAGCGGGGACCAACTCTCGGTCTGCACGCCGATCGACTTGTGGAAATCCACAAGCTCGGTCTGCGGGAAGTACGGGTGGAGCTCGACCTGGTTGACGGCCGGGGTGACGCCGGTCTTCTCGACGAGCTCGGTGAGCATTTCGGCGGTGAAGTTCGAGACGCCGATGGACTTCACCAGACCGCGTCTGCGCAGTTCGATGAGGCCCTCCCAGGTCTCGACGTACTTGCCGACGCTGGGGTTGGGCCAGTGGATGAGGTGGAGGTCGAGGTAGTCGAGACCCAGGCGGGCCAGCGATTCCTCAGTGCTGGCGATCGCCTCGTCGAAGCCGTGGTGGCGGCCGGGGATCTTGCTCGTGACGAACAGTTCCTCGCGTGGGATGCCGTTGTTCACGATGGCCTGCCCGACCTCGCGCTCGTTCTCGTAGTTCACCGCGGTGTCGAGGAGGCGGTAGCCATTGTCGATGCCCGCATCGATTGCGTCGATGCCTTCCTCACCCTTCATCGCGTAGATGCCGAGCCCGAGCTGCGGGATCGCACGCCCGTCATTGAGGTCGAGGTTGGGGATGATGGCTGGGACGGTGTATTCAAAGGAGTTGGCCATGGTTCCACCCTATGTCCGCCGAGGTGGCGCTGACCAGGGTGGTTATGACCGGATTGTGTCTCCTGCGGGTGGATCCACCGCGATATCGACGCCGAATTCGAGATGGATCCACCCGCAGGAGACACCCGGAACGGACTTCCGACAACCCGTCTTGGGCTAGCGTAGAGATATGGAGACAACAGCACGAGCTGTGGAGCGGGGATTCCTTCGCCATGTTCGTCGCCTCTCACGATGGCAGATGGCGTTTCTGCTGCCGTGCGTGTCCATGGGGATCGCATTGCTTCTCCACCTCGCCCAATGGGTGACATCGTGGATCTCGTCCGCCGTCGCCCGCTCACGCGTCGGCGTTGAAGCCTGTCCCGATCTGACGGACAGTTTCGGAGTCGACCCCGGCGCAATTGAAGTCGTCGACCGATCACCGTTCGGATTCGTCTGCCAGGCCTCGACCTATGACGGCGGCACGACGATGATTGAACACTCGGGGGTCACCTCGGCGATGTTCGCCACCTCGGCCGGGCTCGCCGCGCTGAGCGTCGCGGCGCTCCTCGGTGTGCTGCTGGCGTTCGCGGTAACCAGGCTGATCGGTGCGACGCGGTCGGGGCGCACCGACGGTGCCGTGGGCCGCTGGGCCCTACTTCTGGTCGCGGTCGGGGTCTTCGTTCTGCCGTTGATGATGCTCGGCCAGTACCTGCAGTGGTACTCGAAATCGGACGGCTTCGGGATCTGCCCGGGATCCGTCGGCGGCAACGATGTGCTGGGGTTCTCGGTCACCGCCAGTTACCTGCCGCCGAGCCTGACCTGCAGCGGGGACTCCGTCACTGGTCAGGAGTTCTCGGTGGTGCAGCACGGGTCCCCCTTCTATGGGTTCGTCGGTGGAGTGATCGTCGCAGCGGTGGGGCTGATCGTGCTCATCGTTGAGAGGGTGCGGCGCCCACGGGTCGAAGCTGACCAGCAGCTTCTGTGGACCGTTCGAGACTGATCGCCGAGCGGGAACATTGAGCGCTCATTCCTGAGCGTCAAGGGCCTTGATCAACGTCGCCGAGGCGGTGCTCCGATAGGAATCGACAAGCAGTTCTCGGATCTCCACGTCGTCGAGGTCGACGATTTCGAGACCGACCCAGCCGGAAGGACCGAGGTACATCGGAACGAAGGAATCCGCACGCTCGAGCACCACCTCGGCGTCCATGGGGTCGAGCAGGGCGAGCAGTGCCTGCGGGTGCTGCACCATCTCCCCCGATGCGAGCTTCTCGGTGCCGCCGTAGTGGGCGAAGATCTTCTTCGTGAAGAAGGCCGGTCTGCCGTGGGAGATCTTCTCGGCCGCCTCGGGCAGGCTGAGCGCGATCGCGCGGACCCGCTCGAGCATCGGATCGTCGTCATCGAACATCTGCGGATGCGCCATGAATCAACCGTACGCCGCAGATGGTCGCCGAGCGACCCCTTTCAGACGACCCGAATTGGAACTACTCCGGTAGGCCTACTGCGACAGGTCGTTGTCTACGCTTGTCAGCTCACTGCGTTGTTGCCCTTTCCAGCGTCGTCGAGAATCGAGCCGGTAGCTGTTCCTGCAGAATCACCACGGCTCCTCCCGACGAACTCATCTGCCTTCGAAAATTCGGCAGGAGTCGACAATGACACGCCCACATAGAGGACGAAGCTGATGGCCAAACCGATGAGCACCCTTGTCACCGAGCCTTCTCCCCAGAACGAAGGCAGGGCTACGCCGAGTTCGATGAGGAACCCGTAGAGGATGAATCCGCCTCCGCCGATGATCGAGGCGATTGCTCCAGCGGAGTTCGCACGCCGCCAGAAGAAGCCGAGGACGAGAGGGAAGAAGACTCCGGCAGCCAACATTTCGGATGCGAGCGCAAGCAGCGTCAGCGCGCTCGGCAGCTGCACGGCGACGACGAACCCGATGATCGCAGCCGCCAGGGTCGCAGCGCGAGCGATCCACACCTTCTGCTTCTCCTCGACGTCGCGGCGCAGAGCTTTCGTCGTGAGCTCGGTGAGGTAGAGCGAGGACAGGTTGAGGGTCGTGCAGACCGTCGACATGATCGCTGCTGCTATGCCGATGAAGACGATGACACCGAAGATCGGCAGGAAATGGCTGGTGGCCAGCGTGGCGACGAGCCCCTGCTCCGGAGGTTCGTCGAACGCTGCGATCGAAGCGATGCCGGCGAAGACGACGAGGAAGTACAGCGGCAGGAAGTAGACCATCGCATGCACGGTGACGTTCCGCGCCTCCTTCGGCGACTTCGTCGCCTGCAGGCGCTGCCAGGCGGCGGGGTCGATGGTGAATGCCAGACCGAAGGCGATGACGTACCCGAGGTTCGGACCGAAGCCCTCCCACAGGTTGAGGAATGCCGCATCGCGTTTGGTCTCGATCGTCTGGATGATCGCGTCCGGGCCGCCGGAGACGATGACGGCTCCGACGAATGTGACGATGAGCCCGAGCATGAAGAATCCGAACTGTGCCGTCTCGGTGAGCACGACGGCCCGGAACCCGCCGATCATCGCATACGCCAGCGAGAACGCGATGGCCACGGCCACGCCCCAGGCGAAGCTGATCTCGAAGAACACCATGAAGAACAGGCCCAGGGCCACCATCTGACTGGCACCCCACACGATGAGGTAGATCGCAGTGACGACGGAGAGCACTGTCCCGGCCGTCTTGTTGTACCGCGAGGTCATGATTCCGTCCTGGGACAGCAGACCCGCCCGGCGGATGATCGGCCCGAGGAAGAAGAGGGCGATGACGGCGATGACGGTCGGGCCGCCGAGCACCCACCATGACCCCATGCCTTGGGTGTTCGCCTCGTCGACGGAGATGAGGGCCGAGTTGCCGCCGTACCAGGTGGCAACGAATGCCATGGCCAGCATCCAGGCGGGCATCGTGTTCCCACCGAGGAAGTAGTCGGTTTCTGTAGCGGTGCGCCTCTTGTACAGGGAGACACCGAGGAGGATGAGAAAGTAGGCGGCGAGCGCGCCGATGAGCCAAAAGGGAGACACCGTTGTTTCCTTCCGCAGAGAGCCGTGACCGTGAGCGAAGATGTGGCAGCTCTTTCGCTGCACCGCATTCGCCGCTGACGGTTGACGACCACTTTTCTGCTGAGCTGCCGAAGGCGACAACTGCGATTCCCAGCGACTGAGAATGCGGATCGCGGGTCTCTCCTCACCCCGCCCACACTGGTGGCACCTACCCGGCCCGAACGAAGCGCTGAGGGCCCTGAAGCTTGGAGGACCAATGACGGTGACCATGCACGGCAGTCCCGCGATCGGCGACTTCGACGGCATCGACCTCGACATGCTCATTCGTCAGGGATTCCGTCCCGTCCCCGTCGACGGCGTCCGGACCCTCACCTCCGAGGTGCTCGGAATCGACCTCTCCCCCACCGAGGCGGCGCCCTGTCCCGGTGCCCATATCGAGGTGGCAGTGCCCCTGCCCGAGGGGCCGGCGATCCGCCACTACTCGCTTCTGGCCGGTCCGACCGATTCGCTGCGAGTCGCGGTACTGCGGGAGCGCCACGGTCGCGGCGGATCTGCCTGGCTGCACGAGAATCTCCCCTCGTGTTCGTCCCTGCTCATTCGCGGCCCCCGCGACACCTTCGGCTTCGCCGGCACCGGCCCCGCGTACTTCGTCGCCGGTGGCATCGGCATCACCCCGCTGACCGCGATGATCGCCGCAGCCGACGTCGCCGGCCGTGACTGGCATCTGCTCTACGTCGGACGTCGGCAGGAATCGATGGCCTTCGCGGATGACCTCGTCGAAGAATATGGACCAGAAAAGGTGACGATCCACATCACCGAGGCGGCCGGTCGTCCGAATGTCGTGTGCGCCGCGGAGGCATGGGCTTCCTCGAGGAAGGACCCGACTACCGTGTACACGTGCGGTCCCGTGCCGCTGATGCGGGCCCTCGAAGTCGGTTTCGCACAGCATCCGAGCATTTCAGTGGTCAGTGAGAACTTCGACGATGACAGGGAGGCGAGCGCCCCGGCACGGCCTGGGTCGCGTGTCGGCGGGACCGCCTCGGCGAGGGATTCGGGTGCGCGAACGGCCGCCGACGACGGCGGCGGAGTCGCGGGCGAGACCGGGGTCGCGGCGGGCGAGACCGGGGTCGCCGACGAGGATTTCGTCGTCGAACTCGCAGACGGTTCCGAGATCGATGTGCCGGCCGGGTGCACGATCATCGACGCTCTCAAACGGGCCGGTGTGCGGACCTTGAGTTCGTGTCAGAAGGGCACCTGCGGCACCTGTGAGACCGTCATCCTCGACGGGCGGGCCGACCATCGAGATTCGGTGCTGTCGGACGCGGAGCACGCGGCACAGGAGACGATGATGATCTGCGTCTCCCGCGCCTGCGGCAAACGCATCGCCTTGGACCTCTGAGACGGCAAACCAGATCTCAGCACAGAGCAGTGCCCGGTGACGGCCGCGATTCGCAGCCGTCACCGGGCACTTTGTGTGTCAGCCGCGGGCGGCAGAGAGGACCGCACGCTGTTTGACCAGTGATGCCGCTGTGCGCACCTGCGGATAGAGGACGACGTCACGCGTGAGGTGGGCAATCGTCTTTCCCTGTTCGTCGGACGTCGACCGCAGCATCGCCGACACCTTCTGTGCCGTCGTCGACAGGTCGGCTGCGGACACGGCGCTGCCGTCGGGCCGACCGGCCTGGAGGCGCAGTTCGAGGGCCTGCACCGACATGAGCAGTTCGACGCCGACGACCACCTCGGTGTTGGCCACGATCTGTCGCAGGTGCCGGCCGGCGTTGTTCGCCATCGACACGTGGTCCTCCTGATTCGCCGAGGTGGGGATCGAGTCGACAGAATCGGGATGGGCCAGCGTCTTGCAGTCGGAGACGAGGGCGGCGGCCAGATACTGCGGGAGCATGAATCCGCAGTCGAGCCCGACCTGGTCGGAGTCGACGAGCATATCCGGCAGACCCCGATTGAGGGTGCCGTCGTCGAGGCGGAAGATCCGCCGTTCGGTGATGTTGCCGATCTCGGTGGCCGCGATCGAGAGGAAGTCGGCGGCGAAGGCGACGTACTCGGCGTGGAAGTTCCCGCCCGAGACGGCCTTGAGGTCGCGATCGAGATCCGGGAAGACCAAAGGATTGTCTGTTGCCGCGTTGATCTCCCGCTCGATGATCCCGAAGGCGAAATCGAGAGTGTCGGCGATCGGCCCGAACACCTGCGGCACGCACCGCAGAGAATAGGCGTCCTGCGGCGGTTGGCGCTGCGGGTCATTGTCCCGATCGCCCGTCGTCAGCTGCGAATCGTGCAGGTATCCGCGCATCCGCTCAGCGACCTCAATCTGCCCCTTATGTCCACGTGCTTCGTGGAGTTCGGCGATGAAGGCGTCGCCGAATCCCAGCAGAGCTTCGATCGACAGGCAGGCGGTCACCTCGGCGGTGTGGAGGGCACCCTGCACATCCCAGGCGGCGAGCGCGGTCTGGGCGAGTGAGAACGAGGTGCCGTTGAGCAGGGCGAGTCCGTCTTTGGCTCCGACGGGGATGCGGGTGAGCCCGGCGGCAGCCATGGCTTCATGTCCGGCCACGACGCGGCCGTGGAGGATCGCCTCTCCGGAGTTCTCCTGTTCGGCGCTGCCATCTGGAGCGGTCGTGAGCACGAGCGCGATATGCGCCAGCGGAATGAGATCTCCGGAGGCGCCGAGCGATCCGTATTCGGGAACGGCCGGCCACACATCGGCGTTGAGCATGGCCACAAGCCCTTCGACGAGTGCCCATTGGATCGCCGAATAGCCTTGGGTGAGGGAGACGACGCGGATGAACATCGTGGCACGCACGACTTCTTCATCGACGATTCGGCCGACACCGGAAGCATCGGCGAGGATGAGTCGCCGGGAGAGCTCGGCGGCATCATCGGCCGAGGGGAAAGCCTGACGTCCGGCCAGAGAGCCGAACCCGGTGTTGACGGAGTAGATCGCTTCGACGGGCTCACCGGCGCGCATGCGGGCGATGACATCGTCGAGCCATTCACGTGACCTTGCACAATGGCGTTCGACTTCCGGGGCCAGGCGAATTCGCCGGCGGAACCGCGCCACGTCGATGAGCTGCTCCAGCGTGGCAGGTTCAAGTCCGAGGACGAGTTCCTCTCCGGGGTACTCCTCGCGGCTGCAGGCTGCGGCGGTATCGATCACATCGAGTCCTCTCGTTCGAGTCGCACTGGTCTCCGTGCGTGGCTGTTGTGGTGGTGGATCATCGCAGTCAGCTGTTCGAGCTTCTGTCCTTCAACTGACGATTAGGCGTCAGGCCGCATGCGCTCTCAACGGCACCGTCGCATAACTCTGCAGCGTGGTATGGACGAGGGGCTCGGTCGGGCCGGTCGGTTCGAGTCTCGCGATACGGGTGACGAAGGCGGATAGGAAGGCGTCCATCTCCATTCGCGAGATCGGCTGGCCGACACACTGGTGGATGCCCATCCCGAATGTCAGGTGCCCGCTCGAGTCCCTGTCGAACCGATAGACGTCGGCGTCGTCTCCCCATCGGGTTTCGTCCCTGTTTGCGCTGCCGGGGAAGACGAGCACTTTCGTCTCGGCGGGGATCTCGACTCCGGACAGGACCGTGTCCTTCGACGTGGTTCGATAAAACGCATAGAACGGGCTTTCGAGCCGGAAGGATTCGTCGATCGCGAACCGCACCAACCGCGGATCGGCGTGGATCTTCGCGTACTGTTCGGGGTGCCGGGCCAGGGTATTGAGCGTGTTGGTGATCGCAAAGATCGTCGTGTCCAGCCCGGCCGACAGGAGAGCTCTGACCAGCAGCGTCGCCTCTTCCGGGGTGATCTCTCCCGAGTCGGCGAACTCCCACAGCTGTGCGCCCATTCCGGAAGGGTCGAGGACCTCACGAGCACAGTTTGCCAGTACCCAGTCATAAGTTCCTTCGGACTCATCGATCCAGCGTTTGGCAATCTCGTTCTGCGGTCCGAAAGTTGCGAAGTTCGCCGCCCCCTGAACCAGAAGATTCGCGGCTCGGCCTTCGCGAGGAATGCCGACCGCGTCGCCGAAAACGCGCAGCACATACTGTTCGGCCAGGCGCGCGGCATCAAAGTCCCCGCCCCCTGTCGACAGGATCTCATCGATGACGGTCTTTGCGTAGGTGGCGAAGTCCTTTCGCCGCGGTCTCAGCCGTCGGGGCGTGATGACGCCGTCCATCGCCGAACGCATCCGTGTGTGCAGCGGCGGGTCGACTTCGAGGATCCCGGGTTTGCGGAGAGGCGGGTTGTGGTGGATGTTGACGCTGCCGACGCCCGCCTCGGAGATGAAAGTGCGGTAATCCTCGAGAATCTCACGCACCTCGGCATCACGGCCGAAAGCGGGCACCCTGTACTGACTCAGCCAGGCAGCAGGACCGGCGGCTCGCAGTCGGCTCATGAATGGATATGGATTCGAGAGATTGTCCAGCGAGTATGGATCTTCGTCGAGGAAGGGGATGTCCAGGGCATTCTCAGTCGGGGTGCAGGGATTGGCTTTCTGGACGCTCGGATGCGTCGATGTGCTCACCATGAATGACCTCCGTTGCTCTCTCGCGGGCGAACCGAATCGCTGTCTCACCCCCAGTCGTCGTCGCCGAGACGGTAGGCTCCCCAGCAGACTAGGCACTCTGCTGGCACCGGGCGAATCCGATTCTCATCTCGCGGGAACGGGCCTTGGCGGGATCGGCCCGCTTCACTCAGCACACTTCGCTCAGCGCCGTCTGCAACTCATCGGCAGCCCTGGTCAGCATCGGCTTGAGGGACGCCGCCGTGGCATTGCCGAAGCGGTCGGAATGACCTGCGAGAGTCAACGAGCACAGGACCTCGCCGCGAACCGCGACCGGGCACGACAGTGCATTCGCACCGGCTCGCAGCTCGGATTGGGAGTAAGCGAATCCGCTGCTGCGGATCAGTCGGAGCGAGTTGAGGAGCTTCTCCTCGGGGTAGTCAGACTCGGCGACCACCTCGGCGATGACCTGCCCGGGCGCATGCGCCAACAGCACTCGTTGGCCGGCGCCCCGGTCGAGCGGCAAGAGCTCGTAAGTTCGGAAGGCGATATCGGCGTCCTCGTCGGGCGCGAACTGCCGCAGGCACATGGCGTTGCGCCCCTCCCGGACAGCCAGGACGGAGGTCCGCCCCGTGGACGCGCTGAGCCGACGAAGAAAACGGTGGCCGACTTCGAGCAGATGCGAACGAGTGGCATTGCCTCCGGACCATGAGCTGAGCCGAGAACTGGGCAGATAACGTCCGTCAAACTCCTCAACGAAAGAGAATTCGCGCAACACTTTGAGGTAACGATAGGTCGTCGACAGCGGCAGACCGAGTTCATCGGCGAGCATCTTCGCGCTCATCTCACCGGACTCGGCTACACAGCTGAGGACTCGCAGACCGCGCACCAGGGCGGTGTCCCGGCCAGAACCCGTGTCCTCAATCATCCCGAACTCCTCGCACCCTTGCTTCCGGGGGCGGGACTGGACCGCCATCTGCTGATCATAGATGAGCCACGACAGAGGCGTCTGCTCGTCCGCGAATCGGACATTGGGCACACCTTACGGTCGTGCTGGGCGGTGGAGCAAAATCGGGCTGCCAGACCTCGAACCGAGATATAGATTCTCAGCGACTGAGAATCGGATTTGTTGACCGAGATCACACCGCCGGAGGATGAGGCGTCCGCTCCGACTTTCACACAAGGACGTGTCTTGTACGCACCAATCATTCTCGCCCTCGGCCTCCTGCTGTGCATGGCGGTCGGGGAGATCATCGCGAATCTCACCCGCGCTCGCATACCGTCTCTGCTCATCAGCATGGGTCTGTACCTGATAGCCGTATGGTCCGGGCTGCTCAGCCAGGATGCGGTCAATGACCACATACTCATCGCAGCCGGGAACCTGCTGACTGGAGTACTCATCATGCACCTGGGAACGATGATGCCGATGTCCACGCTAAAGATCCAGTACAAATACGTGCTCGTAGCACTGGCCGGAATGATCGGAGCAGTGGTGCTCGTCGTCGGTGTTGGCTCTCTGATCATCGGTTATGACGCTTCTGTGGCGGGCGCGGGCCCTGTTGCCGGCGGGTTCATTGCCACACTCATTTCAACGAATAGACTGACCGAAATAGGCCAGAGTGCGCTGGTGCCGATTCCGGCACTCATCCTTGCACTGCAGCAGATCATCGGCTTGCCGATCGCCATCGTCTTCCTGCGTCGTTACGCGAAGACTTGGGTGGCCCGACGGAGTGCGGAGTCGTCCCGGACGCAGCTGATCGTCGATGCCGCAGCCAGAGCGGCCGGCACGGGTGGCGCAGGGACTGATGCCGACGGTGCGCGCGGCATCGGTTACGCCGACAACGGAGGCAATGCCACCGCCACAGAAGACGAGGGACCGGCGCCCCTGCTGCCGATGCGTCTCTACTCCCCCGCAGTCGTCCTCCTGCTTCTGCTGACAGGCACGCTGGCGGCAATGTGGATCGGGGAGCTGACAGGTGTCAGCTACTCACTGTGGTGCCTCGTCCTCGGTTTCGCCCTGCGGGCGTTCCGAGTTCTGCCCAGCCGATCGCTCGATCAGGCCGGCAGCTTCGGCTTCGCCACGGTGACTGTGACCCTTGTCGTCATCGTGGCCGTGGGCTCCATCACCCCGGCCAACCTCATCAGCGCTCTTGTGCCCACTCTGGTCATCTTGATCCTCGGCCCTCTCGGCATCGCTCTGGGCGGTCTGGTCACGGCCAGGATGCTCGGACTCGACCGGAATCTGGCGACTCCTGTAGCGCTGACCGCACTGTTCGGCTTCCCCGGAGACTTCATCATCTGCCAGGAAGTCGCCGAAGGCGTCGCCCGCAACGAAGCCGAACGTGAGGCGCTGCTGAGCCACATCTTCCCGCCGATGCTCATCGGCGGCTTCACGACTGTGACGACCGGCTCGGTCGTCGTCGCCTCGGTGCTGGTGAGCACGCTGTAGCGCCGGCCAGCCCACGCACTGACACTGCGGGCGCTAGCCCCGACTCACACAGCCCGGAAGCCACCAGACCTCATCCCTTAACCACACACGCAGAGGAACACACCAACATGACCGCACCGCTGACCATCACCCCGGAGCTTCAGAGCTTCGTGCGCACGATCCGCCACGACCTCCACCGCCATCCTGAGATCGGGACGAACCTGCCGCGCACCCAGGCTCAGGTGCTCAAGGCCCTTGCCGACCTCGACGGGCTCGAGATCAGCACCGGCGAGCGCCAATCTTCGATCATCGCCATACTGCGGGCACCGAACTCCGGCCCGCAGACGCCAGTGATCCTACTGCGGGCCGATATGGATGGTCTGCCTGTGGAGGAGAAGGTCGACATCGACTACATCTCCCAGGAGCCTGGAAGGATGCATGCCTGCGGTCACGATGTGCACACGGCCGGACTGATCGGAGCTGCCCATCTGCTCCACACTCGGCGCAGCGAACTCACCGTCGACGTCATGTTCATGTTTCAACCGGCCGAAGAGGCCTTTGTGGGTGCGAAGTGGATGCTCGAAGACGGCTTGCTCGACGCAGCTGACAAGCCGGTCACTGCAGCCTTCGGCACCCATGTCTTCTCCGGCATGCTCGAGCCCCGCGTCTGGGGTCTGCGTTCGGGCACCGTGATGGCTGGTTGCGACGAGGTCCGCATCGTCGTACAGGGTATGGGCGGCCACGGGTCGGTGCCGCACCGCACCCTCGACCCCGTGCCCGTGGCCTGTGAGATCGGTATGGGGCTCAATACCGTGGTTGCCAGGAAGTTCGGACCGTTCGAGCCCGTCGTCGCCACCCTCGGCTCACTGCAGGCCGGCAATGATTCGGTCATCATTCCGGAGTCGGCGGAGATGCGAATCTCGCTACGCAGCTTCTCCCCCGACGTCAAGGTGCGTCTGCTCGAAGCCGTGCAGCAGCTGGCCCGTTCCACGGCCGAGGCTTACGGCTTGAGCGCTGAGATCGAGGTCATGCCAGATTATCCCGTGACCGTCAATAATCCGGCCGAGGCCGGCTACGCCGAGCAGGTCATAGAAACAGTCTTCGGTGCCGACCGGTTCGAAAAGATGACCGAACCTCTGTCGGGCTCCGAAGACTTCTCTCACGTACTTGCAGAAGTGCCCGGAACGTTTGCTCTCATCGGTGCCGAACCGGAAGGCGATGCGACGGAGACGAACCACTCTCCGCGTGCCTCTTTTGCCGATTCGTCAATCGATGATGTCGCCGAATTCCTCGCCAACGCAGCATGGCTGCGCAATCGATGAACGGCGGCCCGCACCGATAGCCTCGGAGAGGTGCCGGGAGACATTTCGGCCGCACCACCTCATTCGTCCACCGGCTCCGCCACTTCCGGCGGGCCTGATTCAACGTTGAGTCCTGCGCTCCTGATGAAAGCTTCATGCTTGTCAGTCTGCGGCGCAGAGATGAGGGATACGCTGATATAGAGGACAAGTCCGATCACTACGCCGAGGATGATAGCTGTGCTCTCCTCTTGCCAGAACGTGGGGAGGGGCATTCCCAACCGTCCCAGGTAGTCGTACAGCACGAATCCGCCACCGCCGATCATGCAGGCGATTGCTCCTGACGAGGTGGCACGTCGCCACACGAAGCCACCGATGACTGGGACGAAAGCACCGGCGGCCAGGATGTTGCTGGCGATCGAGAGCACAGCGAGCGCGTCCTGCAGTCGGATGGCAACGACGAAGCCGAGTCCGCAGGCGATGATCGTCGTCACTACACCCACTCGCACGCTGCCTTTGTTGCTCAAGTCGGGCTGGACGTACTTCTCGTAGAGTTCCGACATATACAGCGCAGCCGCGTGGAGGGCCGTGCACATAGTGGACATGATCGCTGCGGCCACCCCGACGAAGACGACCGCGCCGAGGCCTGCGGGAAGATGATCAGTGATGATCGTGGTGACGATTCCATTCTCAGGAAGCGTGTCGAACATCCCCGCGGCAGCCACGCCGGTGATCGAGACGAAGGCGAAGAGAGGGATGAAGATGATGAGAGCAAGCCCGGTCGCCTTACGGGCCTCGTTCGGATTTCGACTTGCCGACAAGCGTTGCCAGATTGAACCGTCAATGATGAACACCAGAGAGAAGCCGACGATGTAGGCCAGGTTAGCTGGGAACGAGGTGATGATATTGAAATAGTTCGAGGACTGGCTGGCTGCTGGTGAGTGAGTGATCGCCTCGAGGCCGCCGGAGTTGCCGATAGCCACGACCATCGTCACCAGCAGCCCAGCAGTGAGCAGGAAGAACTGGATCATCTCGGTCATCACCACGCCTTTGAACCCGCCGAGTGCCGAATACACGAGTGAGATGACCACTGCAATCACAACGGCGACGAGGTAAGAGGTGTCGATGAAAGGCGCGAGGAAGTTCCCGACCGCAACCATCTGCGAGGCGGCCCACGTGATGAAGAAGAGAATGAACAGCACCGAGAGGATGTTGCCTGCCGTCTGGTTGTAGCGCTTCGTGACGATACCGTTCTGGGTGAGCAGACCCAGCCTGCGAATCGGACGGGCAAAAAAATACATCACGATGACCGCGACGACTGTCGGGCCCCCGAGCACCCACCATCCGCCGAAGCCTTGGGTGAATGACTCATCGACGGAGATGAGTGCTGAGTTCCCGCCGAACCACGCCGCCACGAAAGCCGTGGCCAGGATCCAATAGGGCGTCTTGTTCGAGTTGAGGAAGTAGGCTCGCCGGTCCTTGTTCCGGTTGTTGACGAAGGCGACGAGCAAGAGGACGACGAAATAGAGGATCAGACCGCCGATGAGCCAGGTTCGCAGTGACATGTCACGACTCCTTTGTGGTGAAATGTGTCGATTGCCGGGGACTATCTGTTCGACAACGTGCCGAAACGGATATGGGACGGATACGGTTCAGAGGTCGACGACCAGTTCGTCGCTGAGGGCACGGCCGACGCAGATCATCATCGATTCACCTCGCTCTCGTTCGTCCTCGCTGAGGAGGGAATCACGGTGGTCGGGAGCCCCGCGGATCACTCCGGTCTCACAAGTTCCGCACACCCCCATCTCGCAGGAGGTCCGGGGTCTGATCCCGTGGCGTTCCAAGGCCATGATGATCGTCTCCGAGCCGCCGACCTCGACCGTGACGCCGCTGGAAGCGCAGACGAGGTCGAAGGGCCCGTCGTCCTCACGCAGCCCGTTGCCGCCTGAGTGGACGAAGAGCTCGCTGCGGTGCGTCAGCCCTCGACGGGCGCTGTGCTCCCCGACCTCATCGATGAGGGTTTCGGGACCGCAGACGTAGACTCGCCCTTGCGGGGAGGCCGTGTCGAGAAAGGACTCGATGAGCCCGGCCGGACGATCCGCACTGGGAATGATCCGGACACGATCACCGAACTCGCCGAGGCGGTCCCGAAAGGGCATGGACTCGAGGGTCCTGCCGAGGTAGGTGAGCTTCCAGTCCGCCCCTGCTTCTTCGGCTGCTTCGATCATCGACAGCAATGGTGTGATCCCGATTCCACCGGCAATGAAATGCAGTGTCTGGTCTTTCGTCGGAGCCGCGAAGGAGAAGTTGTTCCGCGGGGCGATGACGTGGAATTCGTCTCCAATCTCCGAGTTCCGATGCAGGTGCAGGGAAGCTTCGGCCGTGGACAGGTCGTTGAGACGAACTGCGACCTGCCACCTGCTTCGGTCTCGGGGATCACCGATGAGGGAATAGTGGCGGATCCCGATATCAGCCACATCGATCTCGATGTGAGCACCCGGTTCCCATGGCGGCATCGGTCCACCGTCAGAGCGGACAAATTCCAAGCGCAGAACCCCCTCGGCGATGATTTCTCTGGCTCGGACGGTGAGCATCATGTCGCGTTCGGCATAGACTCCTGCCGTGTAGACCCGCTTGGTCATGGGATCCACACCAATCCAGTGTCCGTGGCCGAACCGAGGCGGACAAGCGCGAAATCGGCCTGCTCGGCAACCGGTTCTGCTCGCACGGTGAAGTGCTCGCTGCCCGAGATGATCGCCGCGTCACCGGCTCCGAGCCGATGCTGGTCAAAGGCGAGTTCGCCCGAGTGCATGTAGATGACCATCAGCTCCCCGTCCGCGCGTTCGAGATCACTCTGCGAGCTGAGAGTCTCCAGCTTCATGGCCCCGGTGACGAGGTTCTTCTCACACACGAGTTCGAGGACTTTCTCTCCCCTGGAGCCCGGATTGCTGAGTCTGAGGTTCTGTCCGTTGAGGTTCGATTCGCCCGACGGGCTGTCGCCGATGGTCAGCCGCCATTGCCAGGGTTCATTGGCTCGACCGTTGTCGGGCGCGGCTGCGATCTTCACCCGGCCCGACGGTTCGACTTCCTTCGCGATTGCACCGGAGCGCAGGATGACCATCACAGCGCACGCACCCGGGGCTGAGCCGAGCCCGGTCCCTGTTCTGTCCGGGACAGCGGAGGATCCGACTGGGCGATGGCTTCACGTTCAGCAGTGAGGAGGTGGTTCATCACCCGGCGAGCCATGGCGACGCCGGCGTCCTGAGCGATGAGGACGTCGTCGATCTCGTCATCAGAAGAATCACGGCTGGCCTATTGGTGTTCGAGAGCCCACGCGTCCTCGTCCAACACGGTTCCTTGGCTCTCCGTCAGCACCTCGTTCATCTCCTCGTTGCCAACCTCGAAATTTCGGCAGAACGCGTAGAAGTACCATGCTTGGCCCTGCTTGGCGGGAGTGATGGCGTTGAGGACTTCGAACCGATACCCGTCTTCACGCCGCCCGCCCGGTTCAACCACGCCGGCGTGGATGACGTGGACCGACGGCAGTTGGAATTCGGTCGTATGCCAGCGATCGACCACCTCGGCGTTGGTAACCTTCGCAAACAGCGGGGAAGGATAGCATCCGGGCATGAATCGGTCGACACTTACGATGTTATCCTCGACTTCGATGGTCACTCCGTTCTCGAACACGGCGTCATCGCCAATCGTCGAGGTGTGGAGGAAGGACTCGTGTGTGAGGTCGAGCAGATTGTCGTGCAGCAGACCGGAATTGCAACCCATGAGCCGGGTATGAGTGACCCGGTCCCAGTCGGGGTCGTCCATCCAGTGGGTGTCGGGGACGGGTGTCGTCTCGGCCAGTTCCGAATCACCGAACCACGCCCAGATCCAGCGATGGGACTCGACCACGGGATAGGTTCGCTGCCTTCCGCCGGGGGGTGCCCCTATGTTTTTCGTCAAGGGGCAAAGGTCAGGTTTCTCTAGAAAATTCGGTCGGGGTCGAGGGGCAGGGGTGATCTGTCCGGGAACCGTCTCCCGAACTGGTCAGGCACTTCGTGACCGGTCGGTTCAGGCGGCGGTCGCCGCCTCGGGTGCGTGGAAGTAGGCACCGTCGCGAAGCATCGCGTACAGGACGTTGCAACGACGGCGAGCCAACGCGATCAACGCCTGATTGTGCTTCTTATGCTCGGCACGTTTCTTGTCGTAATACGCCCTCGACAATGGGTCCTTCAACGCCGCGAAGGCCGACAAAAACAGGGCTCGTTTGAGGATCTTGTTCCCCCGCCGCGACGAGTGGTCTCCCCGGATCGATGTCCCTGACCGCCAGGTCACTGGTGCCAGGCCGGCATAGGAGGCGAGGTGTCCGGCAGACTCGAAGTCCTTACCCACCACCTCGGTCAGGATCCTCGCCGTCGTCCTGACGCCGACTGCCGGCATCGACGTCAGGAGCCCGAAAAGCGGATGCGCCTGGACCAGCTCCTCGATGCGGACCAGCACTTCGTCCCGTGACGTGCGTGTCTTCGCCAATGAAGTTGCCAACTGCGGCAGCACGAGCCCGGCCGCGTCGGTGCCCGACACCACGACCGTCTGCCCGTCTAAGGCGGTGAAGATCGCTGCCGCCCACCGTTTCCAGGCCCGCGGTGCCTGCTTGCGCAGGAGAGTCTCGACTCGGTGTTTGCCGGCGTGCCGCAGGGCCTTGGGCGTCGGGTACTTCGCCAATAGCGCCAGCATCGCTGGGTGGTCCAGGTGCGGGCCGATGGCGGTCTCTAATCCGGGGTGGATCTGGGTCAGCAGGCCGCGGATCCGATTCGATGTCGCCGTGGCCTGCTTGGCCAGGTCATCGTCGTAGCCGCACAGCATCGACAGTTCGGCGACGTTCTCATCGGCAATCCGGATGCCCCGCAGAGTGTGGGGCATGGTCCGGGCGGCCTCGGCGATGATCGCGGCATCCCTGGCATCGGTCTTCGCCTCACCGGGGTGTAAGTCGGCGATGCGACGCATCGCCAACCCCGGCAGGTAGGCAACCGGGATTGCCTCGGCTTGAGCCACCGCCACCGGCAGGGCCCCGATCGTGGCGGGCTGGTCAACGACGACGAGCAACTGCCCGTGCTTACGCAGTCGGGTGATCAGGGCCTTCAGTTTCGTTTCGTTCTGCGGCAGCGCCTTCGACAACAGTTGTTTTCCGTCGCGGTTGAGGGCGACGGCGTGGTGGTTGTGTTTGCCGACATCGATGCCGATGAATACGTCGATGTCAGCGTGGTTGGTGATCATGTCACTCATCTTCTTCGACTCATGTGATCGGATATTGGTTGTGGTTCGGCTGGCCGGTGATGTTAGGTGTGGCTCCAAGGTTCGGCATCCACGTTACGGTCGGGCTCAAGGCATGTGTTCTGCCAGTGGTTCTGGCCCCTATCAGCGATTTCCCTGGTGCCTTCGAACCCCGGTGACTACACCCCCCTGATCATGGTGACTGGGGGACTAAATCATGCCGGGATCCTCAGGCCAGCGACCCCTTCTATCCTGACGGATGGTAGGGCTACTTAACCTTGATCCACCGATGTAAGTAGCCGGATCAAGCCGTTCGTGGAATGGAAATGCCCCTCCTGAGCTGGGAAAATGGTGATGTTCTAAGTCAACATTCCCGGCCAAGAAAGGGGCACCTCTCAGGT
>NZ_RHFH01000014.1 GCF_004745075.1 Brevibacterium sp. S111 | reverse complement strand
GAGCTCAACGAGACCAAACGCACTGCCGGACAGGACCCCTTGTTCGACTTGTACCGGTACCACGCGTTCTTCACCACCATCGACCGGGATCGTTTCGACACTGTCGCTGCTGACCAGATGCACCGCAAGCACGCGATCATCGAGCAGATCAATGCGGAGTTGAAGAACGGGGCGCTGGCGCATATGCCCTCCGGAGTGTTCAACGCCAACGCCGCCTGGGTCGCGATCGCAGCGATCACGCACAACCTGATGCGGGCTGCGGCCGGACTCATCGGTGGCAGGATGAGCAAAGTACGCGCCCAGACGCTGCGCACACGCATCATCAGCATCCCGGCCCGGATTGCTCACCGGGCCAGGAAGCTGATCCTGCACCTGCCCACGAAGTGGCCGTGGGCGACGGACTTCGCACGACTCTGGCAAGCAGCGTTGAGCCCACCAAGGACAGTATTGTCCTGACCGATCCGCTCCTGCTCGAGCACGAGGCCGCAGGGTCTGGAGGAGACCTTGGGAAACATTTGTGGAAGAGACCGGTGAGAGACCGGGACACTACTTCCTGCCCTCACGTCATGTTCGCACTCGAACCCGAACGAACGGCCAAGAATCAACCGAATCGGTGGATCAAGGTTAAACGCTTGAGGCTCTCGACAACGTCGTCGACAGTAACAGACCGCCCATTAGAAAACTCGGCGCTGTCGTCGAGAGAAAATTGGTATGTCATGTCGTCGGGTTGGTGCCAGGAAGTAGCAAGCCCGGGCGCAATCTTCATGTCCTTGTCGACGGTAACCAGAGTTTCGTAGACGAGACCGTAGATCGACCATGATCGTGCAGTAGCTGCGGACTGCGGGTCAAGGCCTTGTGCTTCTTGGGCATCGGCATCAAGCGCTATCGAGACTGCCCCTGAGCCGTCGAAGGCCTTGTCCACAGAACTGAGCAAGCCGTCGGCAGCTTCTTCCTGGCCATCGGAGCCAGCTTGTACTGTGCATCCCACCAGAATCGTTGCCAGCAGACAAGCGGTGAGTGTCGTCGTGATCAAATTCGGTTGCGGCATTGCACCCTCTCAATATTGCTCCATCGCAATGGTCATCTTTATCACTTGGTCAGCGACAGTACACAAGTAAAACGTTTTATGCAACAATCGTCGTAAGAAGAACAGTCAAGCTGCAAAGAGACAGGTGCGCAGATGGTCCGGCGACGGGGCAGAGTCACTATTCGCGAGGTCGCTGCGAAAGCAGGAGTATCGATTACGGCAGTTTCCCATGCACTCAATGGCAAGGGGTCGTTGAGTGACAAGACACGCGAACGCGTCCGAGCCGTTGCGGTTGAGCTCGGCTACGAAGCCGATGTTCTTGCACGTGCTATGCGCGACAAGCCGATGGGCGCGGTCGGGTTGATCATCCGACCACTCGACGAGCTCGGCGATTACCGGCCGCAGGGCGTCGATTTCTTCACTCGTTTCTCGGGCTCAGCCGCGCATGCCGCGGCCGATCGCGGACTGGGCCTCATGTTGGTCCCCGATGCGGCTCACGTCGAGTGGTCGCCACTTGCGAGATCACTGGACGGATTCATCATCACCGATCCAACAGTCGATGACCCGACTCTGAAGAAACTCGAGGGGAAGGACATACCGGTCGTCACTGTCGGTCGGGTGCCGGAATCGACAGCTTCTGGTCAGTGGGTTTCGACAGACGATTTCGGCAACGCCACCAGGCTCCTCGACCTGTTGCACGCCCGTGGAGCATCCGACCTCGTCCTTGTCACCGGTACCGACGACAATGCCTGGAACCTTGATGCAATCAGAGCTCTCGAACAATGGCAGAACTCCACTGGAGCCACTGCGCGCGTTGAAAGAGTCAGCGAGGCCGAAGGCCAACAGGGCGGTCGCCGAATCGCGAGACAGCTCATCAAGTCGAGAATGCCGGAGGCAGTCTTCTGTCTGACTGGCCGACATGCCGCAGGGCTATGCTCTGCCCTCATTGAGGCAGGGGTTCGCGTACCCGAGGACGTCCTTGTTGCTGCACTTTCAGATTCGGAACAGACTCGGTCGGAAGGAATCACCGCTATCGACATGCGACCGTCCCAACTTGCGTTGGCCGCTGTCGACCTCATTGACTGCCTCGTGCGAGAAGATTCACGAGCACGCCAGATCAATCAGTCAATCATCGTGGGTGAGATGCTGGAGCGAGCTTCAACTGCTCCCAATGCTTCCGCGTCACCGTGATAGGTCAGCCCAGTGCACTTGAGTGCATTCCGAATCCGTCGCCAACGATCCCGTCGTAGACAGGGTTCAAATCACGCTCCGTAACGCATCAATTATCGACTTCTCAAACCAACTGTCAAGCCCCGGGTTTCGTAGTGAGTTTGCGAACCATCGGGAAAACAACCGTGTGGTCGAACAGCTCCACCCGCCCACGGTGAATAGGGAAACGATCGACGGTCGCCCATCCTGCCCGAGTCTCGGGCATCGTCAAGCTCGCTTTGCATCGAAAATTGGCTGTCGTACTTCGGCCCTTAATCGTCCGACGAGGCCCAGTCCCTCGCTTCTAACGCGTGTCCTGTAAGTGTCACCTGAGGCGGAGGACGAGGCTGGCGATGATGATCTCACTGGTGTAGTAGGCGGCACGTTTGGCATAGCGAGTCGCCAAGTCACGGAACTGTTTGAACCGGTTGAAGCACCGCTCAACCAGGTTCCGGCGTTTGTATTCTTCCCGATCGAAGGCCGGTGGGCGCCCACCGGCGGGTCCTTTCGCCTGACGACGGCCGATCTGATCAGACCGCTCCGGACAAGTGAACCGCACCTTCTTCGCCCGCATCGCGGCTCTGGTTGACGGGTGCGAATACGCCTTATCGGCCAGCACTGCTTCCGGGATGGTGCGTGGCCGGCCCGGGCCGGGGCGGCGAACACTGATCTGCTCCAGCAACGGCAGCAGCTGAGGGTTGTCTCCGACTTGGCCCTCGGTGAGGATGATGCTCAGCGGTATGCCCGCTCCATCGACGGCCAGGTGGATCTTCGAGGTCAGTCCTCCGCGGGATCGGCCGAGGCATTCTCCGGCCACAGCGAGGGCCTCGACCGGATCAGTGCAGCCCCCTTTTTCCGGGCACCAGCTGCATGCTGGTGCGCCCGAACGGAGGTCGAGTCCACTGACAGTACCCACTCGAGGTCGCCGGTGGCGTCGTCCTTGACGACGGCTTCGTCGAGGATCTTTGCCCAGGTGCCGTCCATGGTCCAGATCCTCAACCGTTCGTGGCAGGTCTTCCACGGTCCGTACCGGTCGGGGACGTCTCGCCAAGGGGCTCCGGTGCGTAGCTTCCACAGGATTCCGTTGACCACCTGCCGGTGATCACGCCACCTGCGGCCCTTGCCATTGGTCGGCAGCAGTGGGGCGATGGCCTCCCAGGCTTTGTCCGTGAGTTCTCCGCGTCCAACCATGTGCCCAGGTGAGCAGAAATCAGGTCCGATGAATAGCAGCCACGCCGCTGGCACGAACACTTACAGGACACGCGCTAGTCCCTTCGGGTATCTTTTGTCTCCAGAGCCGACCGCGGCCCCGCTCGACCAGCGGCCTGCTCAGCCGACGGTGGTGCGCAGGCTGCGGGCCAGTTCGCGGCGCTTTGCCTGCTCATCCGGGTCAGGCACGGGCAGCGATGCGATAAGCCGCTTGGTGTAGTCGTTGCTCGGCGACCCCAGCACCTTCTCGCCCGTGCCCTCTTCCAACAGTTCACCGTGGAAGAGCACGCCGATGCGGTCGGAGAGCATATCGACGACGGCCAGGTCGTGGCTGATGAACAGGGCCGCGAAGTCGAACCTGTTCTGCAGTTCGACGAACAGCTCGAGCACCTTGGCCTGCACCGACACGTCCAGCGCCGAGGTCGGTTCATCAGCGATGAGCAGTTCCGGGTCGAGGGCCAGTCCGCGTGCCAGGGAGGCTCTCTGACGCTGGCCGCCTGAGAGCTCGTGCGGGTACCTGGCAGCGTAGGCGCTGGGCAGCTGCACCGAGTCGAGGAGTTCGAGGACTCTCTTCTCACGGTCCTTAGCCGTCATGTCTCGCTTGTGGATGGCGAACGGCTCCGCCACACACTCACCGATCGTCAGGTGCGGGTTGAAGGAGGCCGCCGGGTCTTGGAAGACGAACCCGATCCGGCGCCTGATAGGGGAGAACGCCTTCTCCTTGAACCCGACCATCTCGTGGTCGAGCACCTTGAGGCTGCCTCCGCTGGCCCTGGTCAGGCCGGCGATGGCACGCCCGATTGTGGTCTTGCCCGAGCCGGATTCGCCGACCAGTCCGTAGACCTCGCCGGCCTTGATGTCGAAGCTGACCGAGGACACCGCCTGGAAGTCCGATCGCCCGAACCCTCCCGGGTAGACGATGTCGAGGTTTCGCGCCACGACGATGGATTCTCGTTCGTCTCGTGGCGTGCCGGAGTCAGGCCCCTCCCCCGCCGAGGTGGCTGTGGCCTTCCCGTCGCCACCTGCCGTCGCGCTCGAGCCACCGGCCCGCTCTTCGGCGGCAGCGGCCTTGCGGCTGCCGGCAACCGTCGATCCCAGGCGAGGAACAGCGCCGAGGAGGTCACGCGTGTACTGCTCCTTCGGGTCACTGAAGAGCTGCTTGACCGAGGACACCTCGACGAGGTCACCGCGATACATCACGGCCACCCGATCGGCGAGGTCGGCGACGACACCCATGTTGTGGGTGATGAGCACGATCGCGGTCCCTGTCTCATCGCGCAGGTCCCGCAGCAGGTCGAGGATCTCGGCCTGGACGGTGACGTCGAGAGCCGTCGTCGGCTCGTCGGCGACGATGAGTTCGGCGCCCAGCGCCAGCGCCATGGCGATGACGATGCGCTGCTTCTGCCCACCGGAGAACTGATGCGGATAGTAGTCGAAGCGGTTCTGCGCATCGGGAATCCCGACCTGCTCCATCGCGGCGATGACCTTGGCCTTGAGCTCGGCCTTGCTCGCACGTTTGTGGTGGGCCCGCAGGCCCTCGGCGATCTGCCACCCCACGGTGTAGACGGGGTTGAGCGCCGTCGAGGGTTCCTGGAAGACCATCGACACATCGGTTCCGCGCAGCTTGCGCAGCTGCTCCCCGGAGACGCTGAGCACGTCCTTGCCGGAGACGATGACGGCGCCCGACCGCTGTGCGGTTTCGGGCAGGAGTCCGAGGATGCTGCGTGCCGTCACGGTCTTGCCGGAGCCGGATTCGCCCACGATGGCCAGCACCTCCCCTGGGGTGACCGACAGGGTCACGTTCTTCACCGCGTGGACGTCGCCGCCGTCGGTGGAGAAGGTGACGTCGAGCCCGTCGATGTCGAGGATGCTCTTCGCCCGACTGGCTGTGCTGTCCGAGCCGGCCGCGCTGTCCGAGCCGTCGGTGCTGTTGTCTTTCACGTTCTCATTCATCACTTGGCCTCCGCGGTCTCATTGATGCTCGACGATGAGCCGGCCTTCGCGGCCTTCGCTGTCTTGGCGCCCTTGGCTTTGCGACGCACCCGCAGACGCGGGTCGTTGAGGTCGTTCATCGACTCGCCGACGAGGGTGATGCCCAAAACGGTCAGCACGATCGCCAAGCCTGGGAAGACCGAGGTCCACCACACGCCGCTGGTCACGTCGGGCAGTGCCTTGTTGAGGTCATAGCCCCATTCCGACGCCGAGGTGGGTTCGATTCCGAAGCCCAGGAACCCGAGTCCGGCCAGAGTCAGAATCGCCTCGGAGGAGTTGAGGGTGAAGATCAGCGGCAGAGTACGGGTGGCATTCCGGAAGATGTGCTTTGAGATGATCCGGGTCTTCGAAGCACCGAGCACGATCGCCGATTCGACGAAGGGCTCTGCCTTCAGGCGCAGGGTCTCTGCGCGGACGACGCGGAAGTACTGCGGAATGAAGACCACGGTGATCGAGAACGCGGCCGCGGCGATGCCGCCCCAGGCACTCGACTGACCGCCGGAGATCGCAATCGACATGACCAGCGCCAGCAGCAGGGTCGGGAAGGCATAGACCGCGTCGGCGATGACAACGAGGATGCGGTCGAGCCAACCGCCGAGGTAGCCCGAGACGAGTCCCAGGATCACGCCGGCGAAGAGTGACATGATCACGGCCACGATGATGACGGCCACCGCGGTCTGGGCTCCCCAGACCACACGGGAGAAGACGTCGTAGCCGCCGACGGTCGTTCCCCAGATGTGGGTCCCGCCAGGTGGCAGCTTCGATCCGAAGTTGCCCTCGGAGGTGCCCAGCTGGTTGAACCCGTAGGGGGCGATCAGCGGTGCGAAGATCGCGCAGATGAGGACGATGCCGCACAGGATGAGACCCGTGATGAGCATCCCTCGCTGCAGACCCACTGACTGACGAAGATGGGAGACGATCGGGAGGCGGGAGAACCAGGACTTCTTGGCTTTGCTGTCTGGAGTGGACATCAGTACCTCACTCGGGGGTCGATGAAGGCGGCGATGACGTCGACGAGGAAGTTGGTCAGCGCCACGATGATGGCGAGGAAGACCACGATTCCCTGGACGGCCACGAAGTCACGGGCGGTGAGATATTCGGCGAGTTTGAAGCCGAGCCCCTTCCATTCGAATGTCGTCTCCGTGAGCACGGCGCCGGCGAGCATGAGCGCGATCTGCATGCCCATGACCGTGATGATCGGGATCAGCGCGGGACGGTAGGCGTGTTTGGTGACCAGGCGGTATTCGGAGATGCCGCGGGACCGGCCGGAGTCGATGTACTGCTGGCCCAGGGTGCCGATGAGGTTCGTGCGCACGAGGCGGAGGAAGACTCCCGCCGTGAGCACGCCGAGGGCGATCGCGGGCAGGACCGCGTGGGCGAGCACATCGCCGAGAACCTCGAAGTTGCCGATGCGGATCGCATCGATGATGTAGAACCGGGTGGGCCCAACCACGCCCGACATGATGTATTCGGTCTCGGTGGTGCCGCGACCCGCCACGGGCAGGATGGGCAGGAAGACGCCGAAGACCAGCTTGAGGATCATGCCCGCGAAGAACACGGGAGTCGCGTAGCCGAGGATCGCGAGGATGCGCAGCGCGGCGTCGGGGGCCTTGTCCCTGTGGTAGGCAGCGAGCATGCCCAGCGGGATGCCGAGGATGAACGCGACGATGAGGGCGTAGAAGACGAGCTCGATGGTCGCGGTGCCGTAGTTGAGCAGAATGCTCGACACGGGTTGGCCGTCTGAGACCGTGGTGCCGAAGTCGCCCTTGAGCAGATTGCCCATGTATTCGAAGTACTGGACGAGGAGCGGCCGGTCGTAGCCGGCGGCATGGATGCGTTCGGCCAACTGGCTCTTGGTCAGGCGTCCACCCAGAGATGCGGTGATCGGATCACCGGTGATGCGCATGAGGAAGAAGACCAGAGTGGTGAGGATGAAGATGGTGGGAATGATGAGGAGGAATCGGATGACGACGTAGCGTCCCAATCCGCCCCCCGAGGGCTTCTTCACCGCGACCGAGGTCTCGGCGGCTTCTGCCCCTGGTTCGCTGATGGCTGCAGACATGTGTTCCTTCATTGCTGGCGTCGACGCTCAGAAAGCTCGAGTGCCGACGTGGTTCTTGTTCGGTGCCACAGAGTGCGGGCACGCTGGATGCGGTTGCAGACACGCTGAATGCGTTCGCGGGCACGCTGGATGCGGCTGCGGGCACGCTGGGTTGCGGTCGCAGGCATGCTGGGATGCCATGCGAACGCACCACGAGGTGCAGGCGGGCCGGGCGGCTCACCTGCACCTCGAATGACGATCAGGTCATGGATCGTCGCGGCGTAGCCATGCGCACTCTCACGTCGTTGGCGACGTGTGTGGTTCGCGCTCTCACTTGCTCAGCAGCGCCAACCGGAACTGGAACGCGGGGTCAAGGGTGTCATCGACGCCCTTGACGTCCTTGCCCGAGACCGCGATCTGGTTGCCCTGAAGCAGCGGCAGGGTCGGCAGCTCTTCGGCCAACTGACCCTGAATCTTCTTCAGCGCGTCTGCGCGCTTGCCCTTGTCGTCGATGGAGGACTGAGCGTTCAGTTCCTTGTTCATCGTCTTATCCCGGTAGTGATTGGCCAGGAAGCTCGGTGTCTCGTCGGTGTCATAGAAGAACGGCACCAGGTAGTTGTCGGCATCCGAGTAGTCCGGGAACCAGCCGAGCTGGTACATGGGGTAGGCGTCGTCGGTGCGGTCCTTGCTGTACTGCACCCATTCGGTCGACTGCAGGTTGACCTTGAACAGCCCGGTCTTGTCCAGCTGATCCTTGACCAGAGCGTATTCGTCGCCCGAGGAGGGACCGTAGTGGTCGGGGTTGTACTGCAGGTTGAGCGTGACCGGGGTCTTGACGCCGGCATCCTTGAGGGCTTTCTTGGCCTTGTCGACATCGGCTCCGCCCTGACCGTCACCGTACTCCGACTTCAACGGCTCGTCGGCGCCCGGCAGTCCATCGGGAACATGCGAGTACAGAGGAGTGAAGGTGTCTTTGTAGACCTGGGAGGCGATTGCCTGACGATCCACCGAGTCGGCCATAGCCTGACGCACGGCCAGGGACTTCTTCTCATCCGCATTGTCGGTCTTGGCACCGAAGGGCATCGTGTCCATGTTGAAGACGATGTAGCGGATCTCGCCGCCGGGGCCCTTGTGCTGTGAGTTTCAGCGGTAAGTGGCGGTCTTCTTACACCGTTCACTGGCGGTCAACCCTGTGCAGCGCTCTCTCATCAAGAGGCGACTGGTCTCGTCACTGCCGGAGGCGGAACGCCATGTTGTTACCATGAATCATGATCCTCGTCGCCATCATCGTCGCTGAGGTGGCGTTCTGGGTCTTTCTTCTCAGCGGCCTGCTCGCTCGATATGCCCTGTCGATGCCGCGCCTTGGTGCAGTTTTTCTGTATGCGACTCCACTCATCGACCTCGCGCTGCTCACCCTTACCTACATCGACCTCAGTCACGGCGGAAGGTCCAATTTCGTCCACGGTATCTCTGCGATCTACATCGGGTTCACTCTGATGTTTGGACATTCAGTTGTGAGAATCATTGACGCTAAATTCGCTCGAAAGCACGGAGCTCAGCTACCGGCCGAGGCAGATACTTCCTCGCCTGCGCAACAGTTGAAAATCTGGTACCGCTGCTTAGCTGCGTCTGGAATCTCCGCAGCTTTGCTAGTTGCCGGTATTGGAGTTGTCGGACTCAACGGTGCGTTTTGGTTGATCTACTGGCTCGTCGTCGTAGTGTCGATCGTGATCTTGTGGTGGTTCACTGGTCCTTGGTTAGCGCGGAGGCGCGTTAAGCATTCTGAGCGTAGAGAAAATGACAGCCCAGATCCGGGCAGTTAGATGGCACGTCCCCTCAAGCCGGCCCGAATGCGTCTCGAAATTGTTTAGATTTATGAGACGTCAGGTCCATTTCAGCGGGACGTCAGTTCAGTCGCGTACTCACGGGGTGCGATCTGTCTTGCTAACTCGTCTCGTCGCATAATGTCTCACAGCCGTGACTTCTTGGGATTTATGAGCCATTCTTAATTCATGAGGCTTCTGGGTTACACACGAATCAGTACTGCCGGCCAAGATGCGCAGCTCCAACTCGACGCACTCGTCGGTGCGGGAGTCCAGAAACGAGATGTGTTCTCAGATGTGACCTCTGGGAGTAAGACGGCGAAACAGCGACCTGGAATGAGGCGGCTGCTCGAATATGCCGAAGACGGCGACACAGTCGTCGTGTGGCGAATCGACCGCCTCGGCCGATCACTCCTCGACGTTCTGGCAACCGTGAACCATCTCCGCGACCGGGGAGTGAAGGTCCGATCCGTCTCAGACAACATCGATCCCGAGACTTCATCGGGTCGGATGATGTTGGGAATGCTCGCCACTCTGGCCGAGTATGAACGTGAACTCATCACCGAACGCGTCAACGCCGGCATTGCCGCAGCCAAGCAGAACGGCACCAAGTTCGGGCGGCCACCGGTGAACCCGGACGACATCGCCCAGAAGCTCTCTATCGCTGAAGACGCCCGCGCCAAGGGACGCACCGCTGTAGACGCAGCACGCTTGGTGGGCTGGTCGAGAGCAACCTTGTACCGCCACCGTCAAGCAGCCGGCACTCACGACACACTGACTAAGCCGGTGTGAAATGGACGGGCCAGAGAAGTGGCGAATCCTTCGGCTCCACGTCGAAGACGACATCGCTCTGACAACTCTGGCCCAAGACACCGGCCTCGGCTTGCGCACCTTGCAACGCTGGCACCAGCACTACAAGACCGGTGGCATCGCCGCTCTCGAACCACAGACCCGACAGGATACTGGTTCCAGACGTACCCATCCTGAACTCAAAGCGTTCATCGAACGACTCGGCCTCACCCGGCCACGCCCGAGCATCGCTAATCTCCACCGGCTCACGGTTAAAGAAGCCCAACGAATCGGCGAGGCGGCACCCAGCTACGGGACGGTCCGCTCCATCCTAGAAAGCTTGGATCCGGCGATGGTGACTCTCGCCCTCGACGGTCCTGTCGCGTACAGGGACCAGTACGAACTCATCTACCGGCACACCGCCGAGCGCCCCAATGACACCTGGCAAGCCGATCACACGGAACTCGACATCCTCATCACCGATGCCAGTGGACGCCCGGAACGCCCGTGGCTGACGACAATCATCGATGACTGCTCCCGAGCAATCTGCGGCTACATGGTCTTCACCGGAGCACCCTCAGCAATGAATACTGCGTTAGCACTCCGGCAAGCGATCTGGCGCAAAGATGACCCCGCCTGGGCAATGTGCGGCATCCCCGACGTCCTCCACGTCGACCACGGCAGCGACTTCACCAGTCACCACCTCGAATACACTGCCATCGCGTTGAAAATCCGGATCGTCTACTCAACCATCGCCCGTCCGCAAGGCCGCGGCAAGATCGAGCGCTTCTTCGGCACCCTCAACACCGAACTCCTCTCCACCCTGCCCGGATACACCGGAGGCCCCGAGAAGAAGCCGACGCCTTCAATGGACCTGCCCGCCCTGGATCAGGCGATCGGTGACTTCATCTCGACATACAACGAACGCCCGCACCGAGAAATCAACACCAGCCCCAAATCAGCCTGGACCGGTCAAGGGTGGCTCCCGCGAATGCCCAAGACACTGGCCGAACTCAACGGACTGTTGCTGACCGTGCCCAAACACCGCACCGTCCGCCGCGATGGTATCCATTTCCAAGGTCAACGCTATCTCTCACCCACGCTTGCCCCACTCGTGGGAAAACCAGTGACGATCCGCTACGATCCCCGCGACATTTCAGAGATCCGCGTCTACGAACGCGACACCCTCATCTGCGTGGCCGTCGATCAGACGAACCCGAACCAGAGGCTCAGCCTCCGAGAAGTCGAATCAGCCCGCCGAGCCCGCCGCCGACAGTTACGCAAAGACATGAACGAGCGCATCCCCAGGGTTGCGAATCGGGAAGAACCCCAAAGAAGTAGCCAGACCGCGGGTCGGCGGTCGAAGCTGCGCACCTATGAAGAGGACGAGTAATGGCACGAGACTTCATCATCACGAAGGAACACCGCCGCTTCAAAGAGTTCGCCACGGCAGTACGCAAAGAGAAAACGATCGGGATCTGCCACGGCGAGGCAGGTGTCGGCAAGACACTTTCGGCTCGCCGGTACGCCCACTGGGATGAAGTCGGCACCTTCATCGATGAATGGGGTCCGCGGTCTGCAGCTGATACGAAAGTCCAGGCCACCGCCCATCGGTCCCGTACAGTCTTCTATACCCCGGAGGTTTTGCCTCGTCATAAGCAGATCATGAATGATATCGGTCACCTTCAAACCCGAGTCGGGTTCTGCATCGACGAGCATTTACGCACGATTGGGAAAGTCACTGGCGTCCACGTCGGAAACGTGGCGAAACTGGTCGAGCTGGTCATCATCGACGAGGCCGAACGACTAACACCAACGGCACTGGAGCTCCTGCGCGACGAACACGACCGGCACGAGCTCGCAATCATCTTCATCGGGATGCCCGGAATCGATCAACGTTTCCGGCATTACCCACAGCTGTACTCACGCCTCGGGTTCTCCCACAACTACCGTTCACTTGGCCGCGACGAACTTCTCTTCGTCCTCGAACGACAATGGAAACGTCTGGGATCAACACTCGACATGGACGATTTCACCGACGCCCAGGCCGTCGTCGCTATCGAAAGAATCACGCGAGGCAACTTTCGTTTGCTCGAACGCCTCTTCCCCCAGGTCAGTCGAGTCATGAGGATCAATCAACTCGAGACCATCACCGACGATGTCGTCGAGGCAGCCGCGAGTATCCTCGTCATCGGTGACTGACACCATCAGCCAAGTGATGGTCATTCGATAGAGTTTGAACATGCCGACCGTCCTCATCACTGGCGCTGCCAGACCAAACAGTATCGCCGCTGGAATTACTTCGCGCCTCCGTCTGGATGGGTGGAACGTGTGCACTAGTGACCTCATCTCAGCCGACTATCCCTGCGACCTCTCTGATCCCGAGGCACCAGACGAGCTCATCACCCGCGTATCGGCCGAGCACGGCCCGATTGAAGGGCTGGTTCTGAGCCACGCGCATGGCGAAGAATCCGGGATACTCGACACCACTGCTGAAAGTTTCGATCATCACACTGCCGTCAACGCCCGCGCCTCTCTCCTCCTGATCGCAGCGTTTGCCCGACAGGCGGAAGACACTGGAGGTGCAGTCGTCGCTTTCACAAGCGATCACACGACGGGCAACCTCCCTTACGGGGCCTCAAAAGGGGCACTAGACCGCATCGTCATCTCGGCAGCCCGCGAGCTTGGTCCACGAAAGATTTCTGCGAACGTCATCAATCCTGGCCCTATTGACACAGGGTGGATGGACGAAGAGACGGAGACTGAGCTGGGCACCTACCATCCACTGGGTCGGCTCGGTACACCACAAGACATTGCCGCTGTGACCTCGTTTCTGCTGTCGGCTGAGGGCCGGTGGATCAGTGGTCAGCTACTACAAGCCGATGGCGGCTTTTCTGCGCGCTTCTGATCAATCTCGAAGATGATCACAAGTAACAAATTACAACGCCTTGTTTACGATCTGGACCCAGTTCAGCAGACGCACGTAGCTCTACGTCTACCGGATCATAAGAAGTATAAGTAGGTTATGACAGTGTGAAATGGCCCCGCCACTGACTGTTCTAAACATGCGAATTCATAGCCCTGAAGGATGTGCCGACAAATCCGCGGTTTGAAAATTCCAGACCGGCGATGTTGCGGCCGGTAGAGGTTCATACTATAGGGCGGCTAGAACAGGTGAAGAGAAGTGCCATGCTGGGCCCGGACGATCAGGCATCGGCATTGATCACGCAGAATAGGTTGCCATCTGGGTCTGCAAGTACTACGAAGTCTGCGTCGTCGGGATATTCCCATTCGACAAACGTGGCGCCGAGCGACTCAAGACGCTTGACTTCAGCGAGCTGCTCGGTTTTGTCTGCTGTCCAGAGATCGAGGTGGGTGCGGTCCGTATCATCGAGATGCAGCCGTGGTCCGTCGCCATTGCACGGCTTTAGGAAGTCAGGATTGTCTTCGCGTTGGTAACCCAAGGCGTCGCTCCAGAACTCCGCTGCCCGGCCAGAGTCAGACACATTCAGGACTATCGCTCCTATGCGCACCATGAACCGACGGTACACCCGCTGGGGGCAGCAAAGCATCCACGAAAGCACCATCCTTGCAGAATGCGTGGGCCGTGACAGACCGTGGGTCTCCAACTGGCGCGCCGCTTCGAAGAATTCAGAGCTCAACAATGTTTTGGAGTTCGGCAGCCTAATACCTAGCCCCCAGACAGCCTGTTATCGGTGCGCATTTGTGCGGAATGCGCATCGTCTCCGACTGTCTATGCAATGATCGATTGCATGGACATCGCTACTTTGGACACTGCAGAGAATGAACTTTGTTCACTCCTGAGCAAATGCGAAAGCGTTCTTCGAGGCTCGAAGCTCAGCCCGTCGAGGACGACGCTGATGACAAACCGGGTCGAAGCACTGCGTACAGCTCTCGAATTGATTCGCCGGGCAAAGCTGGAACAGAGCCGATGAAAACTCCCTCATTCGAATTTCGGTGAGCTGCTCGTGTGCCTGAGACTTTACCCAAACATCGCCGCATAGGCCGACCCGTTCAAAATGTACGGTGTGTCGCGGGCAAAGTAGGACGCAGCTCTACACCGCTCAACGGTCGGCTTGCCATGTGCGCCATCGAGGCGTTCCTCAGGCTCGGCCGGTCAGTACCTGCTGACCGCCAAATAGTGTTGCAAAGGTACCGCCACTTATCGCTGAATCTCACACCCTTGTGCACCTTGAGGTCCTCGTTCTTGCCGAGGTCTTCGACGTCGGTGGCCGAGAGCGAACGCCAGGCCACGTCGATCGTGTTCTCCTGGACGTCGAGCTTCATGTTGTTGGCGTCCGAGTAGTACTTCATCTGCACGGTCTCGGTCTTCGCCGGCTCGATGAAGCCCTTGTAGTCGGGGTTGGCTTTGTAGGTGATGAGTTCGTTGAACTTGAATCCGTCGATCGTGTAGGGACCGGCAAAGGCCTTGCCGTCGACGATGTCCTGGTTCTCAGTGATCTTGTCCGCCTCGAAGACGTCCTCGTCGACGATCGGTCCTGCGGCACTGGCCAGCACACCTGGGAAGGTCTGGTCGTTCTTGCGCTTGAGGTTGAAGATGACCGTGGAGTCATCCGGAGTCTCAACTGATTCCAGGCCGCCGAGGAGGGACGACGGTCCGTTCGGATCCTGAATCTTCAGCTGTCGATCGAAGGAGAACTTCACGTCCGAGGAGGTGAGTTCGTTTCCGTTCGCATACTTCAGCCCGTCCTTGAGCTTGACCTCGTACTTCGTCGGCTCACTGAAGTCCGCCGATTCTGCGATGGAGGGATTGAGGTCCGCGGTTCCCGGCTTGTAGGCCAGGATGAACGGATAGACCTGCTGCTCGACGAGCGAGCTTCCGTTGTCATAGGCACCGGCCGGGTCGAGAGCGACAACCTTGTCTGTGGTTCCCACTGTGAGGGAGCCACCGCCCTCTTCACCGTCGTTGCCGGTGGTCGAGGTCGAGCATGCCGAGAGTAGCAAAGCGCCGGCAGCGGCGATGGCCACTGCCTTTGCACCAGTTCGACGTTTCATTGTGTTCCTTGTCATCCAAAGTGCTCTCCGTGTCGTCTTTGCTCGGAGAGATCCGCACCACATCTTACGGCCGCCGTCCCAAATAGTGAACTGAATAGTATGACTCCGCCCACTCTGTCATCACTTTGAAACCTCGCGGTGACCGCTCAGAAGACCGCGCCCGAGCTGATTTTCCGGGCCGACACCACTGGATTTGCGTCGCGGGTCACAATCCGTTTGACTTATGAGGTCAATCACAGAGAAAACTCACGTTTTCGTCGCTGATTGCCCATGAAAATGCTCGATCGGGCTCACTGCCGGGTCCCGCCGAATGTTCGTTTCCACTTTTTGCCTCCCTGATAGGAGAAGCATGTCCGCAGTCCTCGAATGGCTCAACGGCATCATCTGGTCCTCTGCCCTCGTCTACCTGTGCCTCGGTGCCGGTGTCTACTTCACCATCCGCTCTCGCGCAGTCCAGATCCGACAGATCAAAGCGATCTTCACCCAGATGTTCCGCGGCAAGAGCTCCGATGAAGGAGTCTCCTCGTTCCAGGCCCTATCGATATCGCTGGCCGGTCGAGTCGGAGTCGGCAACATCGCCGGCGTTGCCACCGCCATCGGCTTCGGCGGACCAGGTGCCATCGTGTGGATGTGGATCTCCGCGCTCCTCGGCGCCTCGACCTCCTACGTCGAATCAACTCTTGGCCAGGTGTTCAAGGAGCAGGACCCCCGCACCGGCGAATACCGCGGCGGTCCTGCCTTCTACATCGAGAAGGCCTACCGTCACACCAAGGCCCGTGGCCTGTTCAAGGTCTACGGCATGGTCTTTGCGGCCGTCACGGTCATCGCCATGAGCTTCATGCTGCCGGGCATCCAGGCCAATGCGATCTCGGGAGCCGTGGAGAACGCGTGGAGCCTGCCCACCTGGGTGACAGCGATCGCACTGGTCATCATCATGGGCTTCATCGTCATCGGCGGCATCAAGCGCATCGCGCACTTCGCTTCGCTGGCGGTGCCCTTCATGGCCGTCATCTACATCATCGCCGCCATTGCGGTGACCCTGGTCAACGCCGATCAGATCATCCCGGTCTTCCAGCTCGTCTTCACCTCAGCCTTCGGCATCGACGCAGGACCAGAGGCTGCCTTCGGCGGCATCATCGGCATGGCCGTGCAGTGGGGTGTCCAGCGCGGCATCTACTCGAACGAGGCCGGTCAGGGAACCGGACCGCACGCGGCGTCGGCCGCCGAGGTCTCCCACCCGAGCAAGCAGGGGCTCGTCCAGGCCGGCTCCGTCTACATCGACACGCTCTTCGTGTGTTCGGCCACCGCGTTCATGATCCTCTCCACGGGCATGTACAAGGTCTTCGACGCCGACGGAGAGACGATCATCGGCACCGGGCGCGGCCAGATGGCCGAGGCCATCGCCGCCACACCGGGCGAGAAATGGCCGCAGGCCGGTCTCGACTCGATGCTCTCCGGCTTCGGCGGATCCTTCATCGCGATCTCGATCTTCCTCTTCGCCCTGACGACCATGGTCGCCTACTACTACATGGCCGAGACCAACTTGGTCTACCTGCTGGGTCGGATCAAGAACCCCCTGGCGCTGACCATCGGCAAGCGCGTTCTGCAGGTACTCATCCTCGTCGCAGTCGCCGTCGGTGCGATGTCGGCCTCCGGCAGTGCCTGGGCACTCGGCGACATCGGTGTGGGTCTCATGGCATGGCTCAACATCATCGCGATCCTCATCCTGCAGGGTCCTGCGTTCAAGCTCCTTCGGGACTTCGAACGTCAGAGGAAACAGGGGCTGGATCCGGTGTTCGATCCCAAGGCGCTCAACATCAGGAACGCTGACTTCTGGGATACGCGCATCGCCAAGGTGGCGGCGGGAGAGAAAGTCTCGGAAGGCTGATCACCGCTGCCAGGCACAACTGAGTAGACACAATTGAATAGACGAGAGGTCCGGGACAATGGCGTCCCGGACCTCTCGTCGTACCGCGCGGTTGTTGCGCCGCACCGCCGCAGCTACTCCAAAGTTGCGACAGGGCTGCGGCGCGTGCTGCCTATTTCAGGCTGGTTCCTGCGGAGCCGAGGTTCTGGCATGCCTCGACGATGCGATCGGCCATGTTCGCCTCCGCCGCTTTGCCGTAGGAGCGCGGGTCGTAGAGTTTCTTGTCGCCGACTTCGCCGTCGATCTTGAGCACGCCGTCGTAGTTGCGCAGCATGTGCTCGACGACCGGGCGTGTGAAGGCGTACTGGGTGTCGGTGTCGATGTTCATCTTCACGACTCCGTGGCGGACCGCCTCGGCGATCTCCTCTTCACTCGATCCCGAGCCGCCGTGGAAGACGAGGTCGAACGGGGACTTCTTGCCGACTTCTGCCCCAACCTTCTCCTGGATCTCACCGAGGAGCTCGGGACGCAGCTTGACGTTGCCGGGCTTGTACACGCCGTGGACGTTGCCGAAGGTCAGAGCCGTGAGGTAGCGGCCCTTCTCGCCGGTGCCGAGGGCACGTGCGGTGGCCAGGCCGTCATCAACGGTCGTGTAGAGCTTGTCGTTGATCTCGTTCTCGACGCCGTCCTCTTCGCCGCCGACGACGCCGACCTCGATCTCGAGGATCGAATGCGCAGCAGCCGAGAGCTCGAGCAGCTCCTCGGCGAGGACGAGGTTCTCATCGAGCGGAACCGCCGAACCGTCCCACATATGCGACTGGAAGTAGGGCTCGCCGCCGTTCTTCACCCGCTCGGTCGAGGCCGCGAGCAGGGGCTTGACCCACTCTTCGACGGCCTGCCTCGGGGCGTGATCGGTGTGCAGGGCGATGTTGACGTCGTAGCTCTTGGCCACCTCGGCGGCGAAGACGGAGAACGCGATCGCGCCGCGCACACGGTCCTTGATCGTCGGACCGGAGATGTACTCGGCGCCGCCCGTGGAGATCTGCACGATGCCGTCGGACCCGGCCTCGGCGAACCCGCGGATGGCCGCATTGATCGTCTGCGAGGAGGTGCAGTTGATCGCCGGATACGCGAAGCCCTGAGTCTTCGCACGGTCGATCATCTCGGCATACACTTCGGGGCTTGCAATGGGCATATGGGCTCCTAGGTCGGTGGATTCGGTGCGCTTTCGGTTGCTCCCAGACTACTCGGTCTCCGGCAGGCGACAGAAGCGGTCCCCGCCGTGTACAGGGAATTCTCGCTTCTCCGCGAACATGCGGCCTGCACGAGCACAGACAGCAGAGGCGACCAGGATCAATCACCTGGTCGCCTCTGCTGCTTCGACGGGTCCTTCCGCAGACAGATGCCTACGGAAGGCTGGCTCCTACCGCGAGCCCTATCGGGAGCCCTTGGGCTTCCTCTCCTCCTTGGGTGCCCTATTCAGCACACCCTTGGTCCGTGACAGCCGATAGTCGATGCGTGCATCGACCTTGTCGCCGAGGTATTCGTCGAAGTCATCGGCAATGTGTTCACCGACCTCGTGGAAACGCTGACCGGTCTCGATCTCCCGAGCCCTGGTTGCCTCGATCTGGAACGCTCGCACCATCGAGATCGCTATGAAAATCAGGATGATGCTGAACGGCAGCGCCGTCGCCAGAGAGGCGGCCTGCAGAGCACCGAGACCGCCTGCCAGGAGCAGTCCGATCGCCAGAGCTCCCTCGAGCGCCGCCCACAGAACACGCGACCACACCGGAGGATTCGGATGTCCGCCCGACGCCAGCATGTCGACGACCAGCGAGCCGGAGTCCGAGGAGGTGATGAAGAAGATCGCCACGAGGATGATGGCAATCACAGAGAGAATGCTGCCCATCGGCAGGGAGCCGAGCACGTCGAAGAGCACCTTCTCCGCCACGACTCCGTCTTCCGGATCAACCAGTCCGCCCTCACCGAAGAGCTGTCGGTAGATTCCCGTGCCGCCGAGTGCGGCGAACCAGATGAATCCGACCACTGTCGGCACCAAGAGGACGCCGGCGATGAACTCCCGGACCGTGCGACCCCGCGAGATGCGGGCGATGAACACTCCGACGAACGGGGCCCAGGAGATCCACCAGCCCCAGTAGAAGATTGTCCAGCTTGATGCCCATGTTGCGCCCTCTTCGCCGGTGTAGGCACCAACGTCGAAGGTCATGTTGAAGAAGTTCGCGAGGTAGACGCCAAGTGACTCGACGAGGTTCTGGAACAGGAACAGGGTGGGGCCGAGCAGCAGCACGGCGATGAGCAGAAGGCCCGCCATCGACAGGTTGATGTTCGACAGCCATTTGATTCCTGCACCCACGCCCGAGATCACGGACAGGGTGGCCAGGAATGTGATGACGACGATGAGGATGACGAGGAACATATTGTCGACCTTGTCGACCAGCCCGATCGCTTGGAGCCCGGACGAGATCTGCTGCACGCCGAGCCCCAGGGAGGTTGCAATGCCGAAGACAGTGCCGAAGATGGCGAGGATGTCGACGACATCGCCCATCCATCCCTTGACGCGGTGACCGAGCAGCGGTTCCAGCGCCCAGCGGATCGAAACAGGACGTCCACGGCGGTGGATCGCGTAGGCCAGCGCCAAGCCGATCACGGCGTAGATTGCCCAGGGATGCAGTCCCCAGTGCATGAAGGTCTGCGCCATACCCAGTTTGGAGATGTCTGCTTCGCTGCCGTCCCAGCCAGGCTTGGGGCCGGAGGTGGCATAAGTCAGTGGTTCACCCACACCGTAGAAGACCAGGCCGATGCCCATACCAGCGGCGAAGAGCATGGCGAACCAGGAGAAGACTCCGAATTCGGGCTTCTCCCCGTCACGGCCGAGCGTGATCTTCCCGAACTTCGAGAATCCGATCACGATGGAGAAGATGACGAATCCACCGACGACGAGCATGTAGTACCAACCGAGGTCGGCCACGATCCAATCGTTGATGCCTGTCAGGACCTTGCTGGTGCCATCGGGCAGAAAGATCGCGAGCAGCGCCACACCCAGAATGGCGATCAGGGAAGGCCAGAAGACGGCCGGAGCCACCATCCCTTTGCCGATGCGCACACCTTGAGCACGCAGTTTGGCGGTGATCTCTGCGTCGCTGTCGTCATCGGTGATTGAAACATCGCGCGGCAGATGCAGCCTGATCGGTTCGGGGTCTTCGATGAGCATATGTGGGCGGCGGGCATCATCTACCGGCGCCGAGGCGGTCGTTTCCTCCGCCCTGCCGTTCCCGTTCTCGTCGGAGGTAGTCATAGGGCCTTTCGATTCAAGTGGACGTACAAGTGGACATAATCGTCTACCCACTCTGCCGCACCACATCGGCACTATCAAGTAATTCGCTGAGAACTTATCGGAGAACTCACTGCATAGGCAATCGAGGAGCCCACGTAGTCGTGCGCGGCTGACCCGTTCAGCGTCGGCTGGCGCGGCTGGCGCAGGCGAAGTCAGCTGCGGGGGGCACCGACGATAATTCAGTACAGTGGCGTCATGGAGACGAATCCGAGGCCGGCTGCTGGGTCACGTTCGAAAATACTCGGCTGGGCCCTCTGGGATTGGGGCTCGGCGTCCTTCAATGCCGTCATCATCACCTTCGTCTTCGCCCCCTATCTGACGAAGAGCGTGGCGGCCACCGAGGAGGCGGGCTCGTCGGCACTCGGCTGGTCGACAGCCGCAGCCGGGCTCATCATCGCTCTCGTGGCACCGGCCGTGGGCACCAGGGCCGACGCCGGGGGACGGCACAAGCTATGGCTGGGCGTCCACACCGGGATCGTCATCCTCACGATGTTCGGCCTCTTCTTCGTCCGCGACTCCCCCGAGTATCTGTGGCTGGGTCTGCTCCTCATCGCCATGGGCAGTGTGTTCTTCGAGTTCGCCGAGGTGTCCTACAACGGCATCATGGTCCGCATCACCCAACCTGACAACGTCGGGAAGGTCTCCGGTTTCGGCTGGGGCATGGGCTACGCCGGCGGCCTCGTCCTCCTCGTCATCCTCCTCGTACTCGTCATCCAGCCCGAGGTCGGGCTCTTCGGTGCTGGTGATGAGGGCGGAATGAGATTCCGCGTCGTCGCCGCCCTCTCCGCGGTCTGGTTCGCGATCTTCGCTCTGCCGGTGCTGCTCACCGCGCCGAGTGCCAAGGCCTCCAGCCCCGCACAGGGGCATCCGGTCAAGGCGTTCATCGCCGACTATGCCGCGCTCGTCCGCCGCCTCGTGCGGATGTGGAAGGAGGAGCACCAGACGCTGCGCTTCTTCATCGCCTCGGCAGTGTTCCGTGATGGTCTGGCCGCGATCTTCGCCTTCGCAGGAGTCCTCGCGGCAGGCAGCTACGGCTTCTCCGCCTCGGAGATCATCATCTTGGGTGTAGCCGCCAATGTCGCCGCCGGCGCAGGAGCGATGATCGCCGGAGTCTTCGATGACAAGCTCGGACCCAAGCCCGTCATCATCGCCGGGCTCATCATCATCCTCATCGGCGGACTGCCGATCCTCTTCAGCGATACCGCAGCCGTGTTCTGGGTCTGTGCTCTCGTGCTCAGCTTCTGCGTCGGCCCGGTGCAAGCCTCGAGCCGATCATTCCTGGCCAGGATCACTCCGCCCGAACGAGCCGGAGAGAACTTCGGCCTCTACGCCACGACTGGTCGGGCCGTGAGCTTCCTGGGCCCGGCCATGTTCGCGGTCTCGATCTCGATCTTCGGCTTCCAGCGGGCCGGAACCCTGGGCATTCTCATCGTGCTGTTCATCGGCCTGCTCCTCATCATCCCAGTAAGGCCCGATGCCCCACGGAAGGCGATGCAAGCGCAGGCCGAGAGCTGAGGCGACGAGGAGCTGAGGTACGGGACTCCCCCTCCCAAAAGGGGCCAACGGTTGGTAAGTTCTCCTCGATCCAAGAACGAACTTCGATGAGAACTTACCAACCGTTGACGCATCGAGTGCGGTGCCAGCCGCGGCCAATGGGTTTGGCGTCAGGCGCGGGCCAGCAGCTCGTCGATCTGGTTGATCGCGCCGGTCCTTCCGATACTAGAACTGCTTCATTACTGGTCCTAGATCCAGCACATTACTGTTAAGAAAACGTAACATTCGCAGTGACCGAATATCACGAAATGGTAATACTTCAGACATATTGCGCCTTAACAGTGCAGATACCAGGCAAAACGCACCACCGGGAGGGCCTTTGTCAGGCTGCCGAGCGCCTTCTGGTCAGCATCGCGGCATCGCAGGCTCCGATTCCGCAGATCCTCGGCGACTGGAGCCTTCACCCACTTGTGAGCCTGAACACCGAAACGTACTATTGGGATTAAGTTACCGAACGATCAATCAGGAGTTTTCATGGACACCTTGCTGAATGCAGAGGAGCGCGAGTTCGCGCAGAAGATGCGTCAGTTCTATCGCACGGAGATTCCCGAGGAGCTGCGCTTCAAGGTCGCCACCGGCCAGGAGCTGACCAAGGACGACATGGTCACCTCGCAGCAGATCCTGAACAAGCACGGCTACGCGGTGCCGAACTGGCCCGTCGAATGGGGCGGTCAGGACTGGACTCCGGTGCAGCGCCACATCTGGCTCGAAGAGATGCAGCTGGCCTGCGTTCCGCAGCCGCTGCCGTTCAACGTCTCCATGGTCGGTCCCGTCATCGCGACCTTCGGCAGCCAAGAGCTCAAGGAGCGCTTCCTTCCCGCCACCGCGAACATCGACATCTGGTGGTCGCAGGGATTCTCCGAGCCCAACGCCGGTTCCGATCTCGCTTCGCTCAAGACCTCGGCCGTGCGCGACGGCGACAAGTACATCGTCAACGGCCAGAAGACCTGGACGACTCTGGGCCAGTACGGCGACTGGATGTTCAACCTCGTCCGCACCGACCCGGATGTCAAGAAGCAGGCCGGCATCTCCTTCCTGCTCATCGATATGAAGACCCCCGGAGTCACGGTCCGTCCGATCCAGCTCATCGACGGCGGTCACGAGGTCAACGAGGTCTTCTTCGACAATGTCGAGGTCCCGGTCGAGAACCTCGTCGGCGAAGAGAACAAGGGCTGGACCTACGCGAAGTTCCTGCTCGGCAACGAGCGCACCGGGATCGCCCGCATCGGCGCCTCCAAGGTCAACCTCGCACGCGCCAAGGCCTATGCCGCGGTGACGAAGACCGCTCGGGGCACTCTGCTCGAGGATCCCCTGTTCTCCGCCCGCCTGACGAAGATCGAAACCGAACTCACCGCGCTCGAGATGACCCAGCTGCGGATCCTCTCCACTCAGGCCGCCGGTTCCGATAAGCCGGACCCGCGTTCGTCTGTCCTCAAGCTCAAGGGCTCGCAGCTGCAGGAGGACATCTCCGAACTCCTCGTCGATGTGCTCGGCCCGCAGGGTCTCGACTTCGTCTCCGACCGTGTGCAGGGACAGGGCCTGTCCGATCTGCCCAGCGCCGCGGTCGACGCCCTGCCCACCTACTTCAACACCCGCAAGGTCACCATCTACGGCGGTTCGTCCGAGGTGCAGCGCGGAATCATCTCGAAGGCACTGCTCGGTCTCTGAGGTACCGACGCTCATACGATTTCTCAAAGAGGACAACAATGGATCTTGAACTCAACGACATTCAGCAAGAACTCGCCAGCACTCTGCACAAGTACCTGCGCAGCGAGTACGACACCGCCACGCGCGAAGAGATCCTTCGCAGCGAAGAGGGCATCTCCCGCGAGAAGTGGCAGGCTTTCGCCGAGATGGGTCTGCTCGGACTCGCCATCCCGGAGTCCTACGGCGGCGCGGACATGACCTTCAACGAGGTGGCCGTGGTCGCCGAGGCGTTCGGTCGCTCTCTCGTGCTCGAACCGTACCTGGCCACCGCGGTCCTCGGCGCGAACGCGGTCCTCCTCGGAGGCAGCGAAGACCAGAAGCAGGCAATCCTGCCCGGCGTGGCCGAAGGCCAGACCTTCCTCGCTCTCGCCGCCCTCGAACCGGGACAGCGCTACGCCGTCGACACCCCGCAGACTCAGGTCTCCGGAGCCGACGGCAGCGTCACCCTCACCGGTGAGAAGATCAGCGTCCTCGGTGGAGACGTCGCCGATCACTTCATCGTCACCGCCACGCAGAACGGTGAACTCGGCCTCTACCTCGTCGCCGCCGACGCCGAGGGTCTCAGCCGGGTCGCCCACCGCCAGGCCGATGGACTCGGAACCGCGAACCTCAAGCTCGACAACGTCGCGGCACAGCGTCTCGACGCTGCCGACGCCAACGCGGTCCTGTCCGAGGTCATCGACCTGGGCAATGCCGCGATCATGGCCGAAGCCGTCGGTGCGCTCGAGGCCTCCATGACGATGACCGCCGAGTACCTGAAGACCCGTGAGCAGTTCGGCGCGCCCATCGGTGCGAACCAGGCGCTGCAGCACCGGGCTGCGGACCTCTACGCCGAGCTCGAGTACGCACGCAGTATGGCTCTGTATTCGCGCCTGGCCGTGACCTCCGAAGTTCCCGGTGCCGAGAAGGACCGCCACCGCGATGTCATCGCCGCGAAGATCGTCGTCGACCAGGCTGCGCGCAACATCAGCCAGGAGTCGATCCAGATGCACGGCGGCATCGGCATGACCATGGAATACCCCATCGGTCACTACGCCAAGCGCCTGACGGTCATGACCCGCACCTTCGACGATGCGGACTCGCTGACGGCTGAACTCGCCGAACTCGGCGGGCTGATCGAACCCCACGCCGCCGACCTCCGCTGATCCGCACCGCGGCGAAGTCCGACGCGGTCGGAACAGTGAAGCGCCGAGGTGACACGGAATCTTCCGTGTCACCTCGGCGCTTCTGCATTCTCCCCCGAAGCCCCCGGCGATTCGTCGGCCAGGAGGCTCGTCGGATCAGCCCACGGGCTGGTCGAAGACGTGGCGGCGCACCCACGAGTGCATGGTGATCGCGGCGGCGGCCGCGGCATTCATCGACCTCGTCGACCCGTATTGGGCGATGGAGAGCACGTCTCGGCTCGCCTGGTGCGCTTCCTCGCTCAGCCCCGGTCCTTCCTGACCGAACAGGAGCAGGCACCGTCGGGGCAGGTCGTAGGTCTCGAGCGGAACAGAATCCGGGAAGTTGTCGATGCCCAGCAGGGGCACGTCGTTCTCGGCGCACCAGCTCAGCAGGTCGTCGACGCTCGGATGGTGGATGACGTGTTGGTACTTGTCGGTGACCATCGCGCCCCGCCGGTTCCACCGGCGTCTGCCGACGATGTGCACCGCTGCGGCGTTGAAGGCGTTCGCGGTGCGCACCACCGAACCGATGTTGAGGTCGTGCTGCCAGTTCTCGACTCCGACATGGAAGTCGTGCCGAGCGGCGTCGAGGTCGGCCACGATCGCATCGTGCTTCCAGTACCGGTATTTGTCGACGACATTGCGCCGGTCGCCTTCGCGCAGAAGCTCGGGGTCGAAGCGCTCTTCCACAGGCCAGGGGCCGGTCCAAGGACCGACCCCCACCTGCGGTTCAGCGTTCTCGGTCACTTCTCGTCGCGGGGCTCATCCGCCGACTTCGCGTCCTCGCCTGCGGCTGATCCGCTCTCAGCGGATTCCTTCGCCGAGGCGGCTGCGGGCTGCGCGTCGTCCGCATCGTCCGACTTGGCATCGTCCGACGCCTCCGCGTCGTCCTTCTTCGCGGACACCGATCCGGCGCCGACCTTCTGCGCGCGCTTGCTCATCTTCACGGTCCGGCCTCCGCGTCCGCCTCCGCTGAGGACCGAACGCACATAGGCACCCGAGGCCAGCGCGTGGACGATGACCGCGAGCAGCAGGGCGATGCCGGCGGCGATGAGGCCCTCCCACCACTCGGCCTGGCCTGCGAAGAAACGACCGGCGATGCCCAGCGGCGAGGTGAAGGGAGTCCAGGACAGGACCTTCGCGGTCATGCCCGTCGGACCGAGGATGACCGGAGCGAAGAACCCGGCGACGGTGATGACGCCGACAATCGAGACGAAGGTCGTGCGCGCCTTCGATCCGACGACGGTCGAGGCCCAGACCAGGAGGGCGAAGACCGACCACGCGGTGAGCAGCAGGGTGAGTGCGAACCAGCCCAGACCCGGCAGCATGGCGAAGGCCAGCGAGGTCTTGCCCGACAGCGAGAGGCCGAGTTCGACGATGACCGCTGCCACAACGATGTGGACGATGACCAGGGACAGCATGCCCGTGATCCGTCCCGAAGCGGAGGCGCGCGGCGGAACCGTGGCCGCGATGATCTCCGTGATCCGATTCCGCTTCTCCAGCCGCAGGTTCTGATACAGGGAGGTGCCCAACGTCGCGATGACGAGGAGCGCGAACGCAACCATGCCCCACAGCAGCGGTGTGGCCACCGTGCCCTCGACCGCCGGGGTCTTCAGCAGAGTCGCCTCGGTCTTCGGGGCGAGCTTCTCCAGCAGCGCTTCGGGCTGCTCGTCAAGAGCGATGATCGTCGGCTGGGCCTGACCGGTGGGGTCCTGGATGAACGCCGCATCGACCTTGCCTTCGCGCACGAGCTTCTCCGCCGCGGACGCATCCTTGGCGTCGGTGATCTTCACCCCCAGCTGCTGTTCGTACATCTGGGCCTGTTCGCCCACCCCGACCATCGCCATGGTCGGCGTGCCCGAATCCTTCTGCGCGTCAGCGACGATGCCGGTGATGATCGCGGCGAGCACGCCGAGGATGATCACGCCCGCCGTGACGAGGAAATAGGGGCTGCGCATCGCCGTGGTCGACTCCCGGTTCGACACGAGCCATGCGGCTTGGCGGTTGCCGACATCGACGAATTCAGAGACGAGTCCGGTCTCCGGCAGTTCGTCGGGGTCGGGACCGTCCTCGGCGAGTTCGACGGGAACGTCGTCGGGCTCGGCGGAGCCGTTCGCGACAGTGTCGTCGTCGGGCTCAGCGGGAACCTCATCGGGCTCGGCGGAGCCGTTCTCGACGGTGTCGTCCTCGGTCACTTCGATGTCGTCATCGAGAGGGACACCGAGGTCGTCGATGCCGTCGCCGGCTGTGCCCTTCGACACGAGCGGTTCCGGGGACTCGTCGTTCGCACCTTTGTCCTTGCGCGCCATTACAGAGCCTCCTTGTACTGCTCGGCCAGTGTCGGGCGGACACTTTCGAAGTTCTTCACACTCTTGAGCTCCGCCACTGCCGCGGCGGCGGTCTTCGCGTCATCTGCGCGGAAGCTCACGACCGAGCCCTCACCACGGGAGACGCTCACATCGCTGATTCCGGTCCGGGACGCCAAAGCGGACTCTGCCGCCTCGGTGTCGGTGGTCTCGACGCGGTAGCGCGGATCGCCGAGCAGCTTCTCCACGCTGCCGGACGCGGTGACCTTGCCCTGACCGAGGACGATGACGTCATCGGCGAAGGTCTGTGCGGCCTCCCAATCGTCGGTGGCGAGGATGACGGGCACGCCCGAGGAGGCGTGCGCCCGCAGCAGCGACATGACCAGACGCAGCGAGGCCGCATCGAGGCCGGCGAAGGCATCGTCGAGCACGACGACGTCCGGGTCGGCCGCGAGAGTGGCGGCGATGTCGACGCGGGCGATCTCGGCGCCGGAGAGATTCTTCAGCGGGGCGTAGCCGCGGTCGGCGAGGTCGAGGTGCGACAGCAGAGTCAGCGCATTGCGTTCGGCCGCGCCCAGAGTGATTCCGTGCAGGCGGGCGAGGTAGACGATCTGATCGATGACGCGCATGTTCGGGTAGCCGCCGCGCTCTGCGGGCAGGTAGCCGAAGTTCTGGCGGTCACCGAAGTCGAGTTCGAAGTCCTCGAGTTCGACGGTGCCCTCGTCGGCGGCGATGAGACCCATGATGACGCGCACCAACTCGGTCCGGCCAGCCGACCGGGTTCCCACGATCGCGGTGATCCGGCCCGCCTCGGCGGTCAAACTCACCTCGTCCAGATATGTCCGCTTTCCCTTGCGCAGGGAAACCTCTTTCAGTGTGAGCACGCGTCATCCTTACTGTTACATCAGGCGATACTAAGGGAGTGTCTCATCTATCGTGTTGAAATGAGAGACATGTTTCAAACCACGTCCTCGATTTCGACTGAATTGCCAGTCGAGTCCCAGGTCGTGATCGGCGGACCGCAACTGCGCCGAGGAGGAGTGCGAACCCCACCTCGCCGAGGCGGCCCTCAGTCGAGTCCGAGATCCGCGGTCGTCAGCGCGGTGAGGTACGGGATGCCGGTGGCTTCGACCCGTTCCTTGGCGCCGGTGTCACGGTCCATGACCACGGCCACGGCGACCACCTCGGCGCCGGCTTCCCGGAGTGCCTCGACCGCGGTGAGCACGGATCCGCCCGTCGTCGACGTGTCTTCGACGGCGATGACGCGCTTGCCCTTGACGTCGGGGCCTTCGACCTGGCGGGACATGCCGTGCTTCTTCGCCTCCTTGCGGACGACGAAGGAATCGACCGGGGTGCCGCGGACCACGGAGCGGTGCATGACCGCGGTGCCGACGGGGTCGGCGCCCATGGTCAGTCCGCCGACGGCGTCGATCTTCTCGAGCAGTCCTGCGGATTCGAGCAGATCGAGGACGACATCTCCGATGAGCGGGGCAGAGCGGTGGTCGAGCGTGACCCTCCGCAGATCGAGGTAGTAGTCGGCCTCTCTGCCGGAGGAGAGAGTCACTCTGCCGCGGACCACGGCAAGTTCGTCGATGAGGTCGAGCAGTTGTCGGCGAGTGTCAGCGCTGTCGGTCATGGTCTCCAGTCTAATGTGCAGGCCATCGGCGACCATTCAGCGCCGTCCCAGCGATCACGGTCCGGCGGCCCGGCTGCGGAAGATCGCTGCCCGTTTCTGCGTGAGGATTCGGCCCCGGTTCTGCGTGAGGATTCGGCCCCGACTGCGTCTGTACCGATGTCATAAAGAATCAACGCAGGTTGGCACTCTTGACGGGCCCCGGTTGTACAGTTGAGACTGAACCGTGCAACCCAGCCGGTCAAGTGCCTCAGAAGGGACGTGAGCAACATGGGTTTCATCGCATATCTCATCCTCGGACTCATCGCCGGAGCCATCGCCAAGGCGATTCTGCCCGGTAAGCAGGGCGGCGGCATCATCGCCACGCTCATCCTCGGCGTCATCGGCGCCATGCTCGGCGGTTGGCTCGGCGGCGCGATCTTCGGCGCGGAGATGGACAAGTTCTTCTCGCTGTCGACTTGGCTGTGTGCCATCGGCGGTTCGCTGATCGTGCTCATCGTCTGGGGTCTCATCACCGGACGGTCGAAGGCCAAGTCCGCCTGAGTCCGCTCCGGACAGCTGCAGCGCCGGCTCCCGGACAGTCGCAGCCACAGCGCCCGGCAGCCGCACGCAGAAACGGCCCAGAAGAAGTTGAGCAGCCCAGTGTCGAACTGGGCTGCTCAACTTCTTCTGGGCCGTGATCCTGTCTGCCGTCCGACCGGAGGGTCAGCGGGCGGTCCGCGGCGGGCAGGCGGTCCGGCTGGCGGGCCTCAGCGACCGCGGCTGACGACGCGAACGTCGATGTCGATGTCCCCGACGGGTCCGTCGATGAGGGCCCGGAGGTCGACTGCGATGACGGCGAAGAGTTCGTCGACGATCTCGGACACGGACCGACTGTCGTCGAGGTGAGCGTCGACGCGGACACTCCAACCGTCGTCCGAGCGGGCGACATCGACGCAAGGCGGCCCTCCTGCGGGCCTGCGCATCACTCGTGCGGCAGCGGTGGCGACCATGTCGCGCAGTCCGGGCGCCAGACCGGTGACTCCACCGATTCCCGTGACCGACTCGGTCAGCTGTGTCGAGACCACGCGCTCTCCGTTCTCCTGTGCGCCCGCACCGGTCGACGGGCCCGCACTCGCCTGCGCCTCGGCCGTCTTGCCTGCGCTCGTCCTCGGCTCAGTCATCTGCGGCCTCCTCGCTGCCGGCAGCGCGGCTGCCGGCTGCATCTGTGTCGGCATCTTCGCTGACGAAGACGTCTTCGGCGGTGATGTCGATCCGGTTCGCCGGGATCCCCAGCTCCGCGTCGAGGTCACGGGCGATGGCGCGCCGGACCTCCTCCGCGGCGGGGACGAATTCGACCCCGGCCCGCATGGCCACGGTCAGGCCCACATCGGCCGTGCTTCCCTCCGGTTCGCCGCTCGGAGTCACGGTGACACTGCGGGCGCGGATGCCGTCCACGGCGTCGACGGCCGCGCGGACGATCTCGCGGACCGTGGCCGTCGTGATCCGGAAGGGGTTGCCGCGTTCGCTCAGCAGCCTCGTCGAGGGTGCGAGCACCGCATCGTCGCGGACGAGTCGGAGGATCCGCTCGCGCAGCCCTGCCGAGTCCTCGGGGTCGGGCTCGAAGGCTCCCATATATTCGTCGATGACAGCGCGCAGGCGGGCATCGGTCTCTCCCGTTGCCGCATCGGCGGTCTCGTCGCTCATACCCAACCTTCCATCCCCTCGGCGATGGCGACTCGGGCGCGGTGGATGCGACCGCGTACGCTGCCTTCGCTGATTCCCAGGGTCGCAGCGACCTCGGAATAGCTGAGACCCTCCATCTGATGGAGCACCCACGTTACACGCTGTTCCGAGGACAGCGTCTGGAGGATTTCGGTGAAATGCTCGAGTGCGGTGCGTGCTTCGACTGATCTCTCGACCGAGGCCGCACCGTCCGAATGGTGCCCCAAGTCCTCGGGGTCCGAAGCGTCGGCGGGCCGGGCCGAACGGCGTCGCAGCACATCGGTGCAGCGGTTCGACGCCATCCGGTAGATCCATGTGCCGAAGGCCGCGGGCTCGGCGAGGGCATCGAGGGACTTCCACGCCTGCACGAGCGTGTCCTGAACGACGTCCTCGGCATCCTGCCGGTCACCGAGCGTGCGCAGGGCGAAACGCAGCAGCTTCCGCTCGTATTCGTCGACGAGCGCTTCGAAGGAGGCGATGTCGCCTTCTCGGGCACGCACCACCAAGGTGACGATGTCGAAGCGACTGTCTCCCCTGGTCATACCCTCATCGTAAGGCACTCGCGGTGAGATGCCGATCGGTCGGCGAGCGAGGAACCCGCCGGGCCGGAACAGGGCGAAACAACCGGACTCGGCGAGCGCCATCAGCCGGATTCGCCGAGCCTCTCACCGTGCCGCTCGCCGAGCCTCTGAGAATTCTTTGCGAAATCTGCGTGAGGATCTCCCACCATCTGCGTCTGTACCTATGTCAGCACCTCTCGAAGACACCACCCGACCGAAGGGACCCGAAGAAATGTCAGAGAACAAGCAGAACGCCTCGACCAGCCAGATCCCGGCCGAGGATTCCGTGCGCAGCCCTCTCGTGACCGACATGGGCACGACCTCCATCGCCGAGAACGTCGTCGCCAAACTCACCGGCATCGCCGCACGTGAGGTTCCCGGCGTCCACGGCATGGGCACCGCCGCACGCCGAGCCTTCGACACCCTCACCGACCGCATCCCCGGCTCGCAGACGAACGTCTCCGGCGGCGTGTCCGTGGAGAAGGGTGAGAAGCAGACCGCCATCGACCTCACCATCGTCGTCGAGTACGGCACCTCCATCGTCGAGGTCGCCGAGGCGATCCGCCGCAACGTCATCCGCGCCGTCGAGACCGGCACCGGGCTCCAGGTCGTCGAGGTCAACATCGACGTCACCGACGTCCACCTGCCGGAGGACGACGAGGAGACGCCGGCCAAGGACTCTCCCGAACTCAGCTGACCCCATCCGCAGCACCACCTTCGCAGAAGGAACGCCATGTCGAAAACACTCATCGGACTCCTCGTCGGACTGACCTTGGGAATCGTCGCCTACTTCGGCGGTTTCCTCGCCTTCCTCGTCGTCGCGATCTGCGGCGGTCTCGGCCTCGCCGTCGGCCTCGTCCTCGACGGACGCCTCGACCTGTCCGCGCTGAGTTCGCGTTCGACCACCCGGAGGTAGGGCCGTGTCGTCGACTCCTGACACGACCACGGCTCCGGCCCCTCGCCGAGGCGGTCTGACGATCGCGGACAAGGTCGTCGAACGCACCGCCGGGCAGATCCTCAAAGACCTGCCCGGCGTCGGCGGCACGAGCGCGGGCCTCTTCGGCATCGGCGCGAACTCGAGCCTGGAGACCCGCCCTGCCGTGGACGTCACCCTGTCCGGACGCAGCTGCACTCTCGCCGTCGACGTGGGGCTGAGCTATCCCACCCCCATCGCCGAGGCGACTGAGCGGGTGCGCACCACGCTGAGCACCGAAGTCGAACGTCTCACCGGCGTCACCGTCCGCCAGGTCGACATCGCCGTGCGGTGGCTGCGACCGGCCGCTGTCGGCACGGATCGAGGAAAGAGGACCCTACAATGAGCTCTCGTCTCCTGCGCAAGCGGCCATCACGCATCGGCCCCGCCGTGGTCGTCGCGCTGCTGGTGCTGCTCGTGGCCGTGGGGCTCGGCTGGTTCGCGGTCGCCGCCATCGTGACCTCCGGCACCGTGGATGCGCCGCTGTTCGGGACGGCAGCCGGGTACGGAGCAACCTCCGCGGATCCGTCTTCTGGTCTCGGCGGGCTCTCCGCATTGCACTGGAGCTCGGGAGTCGTCATCGGCACCGGCCTCATCGTTGCGCTGCTCGGGCTCATCGCACTCCTCCTCGGTGTCTCGCCGGGGGCGCGTCGGATCACCGGGGTGAAGGCAAACACGCCCGACCACATCGGTGATCTCGAGGTCGCCGTGCCCACCTCGTCGCTGTCGCAGATCGCGGCCGCCGCTGCCGACGAGGTCGACGGCGTCAGCGGAGTCAAGGCCTCCTCGAACGCCACCTCGACGATCGTCACGTTCTCCACCCCGATCCGCGATCACGAACCGATCCGCGCCGAGGTCGAGGCCGCCGTGCGGCAGCGCTTCGATGCGATCTCGTTCGACCGCGCACCCACAGTGAAGGTCCAGGCACGAAGGAGTCAGTCATGAGACGCACGGCCGCCGCCGCGAACCGCACGGGGCTCATCATCGTCGGCCTCATCGCCCTGCTCCTCGGACTGGCCGTGCTCGCCATCGGATTCGGTTTCGCCGCCGCTTTCCTGCCTTCGCTGCAGGCTGACGCGAGTCTCGACCCGGCGACAGCAGTGCTCGCCCTGCCGTATTCGGCGGTGATTGCCCTCGTCGTCGCGGTCGTCCTCGCCGTCATCGCCTTGCGTTGGCTGGCCGTGCAGGTTCCCAGGAAGGACTTCGCGAAGCCCTTCCGGATGCAGGCCGACGCCCGGACGGGACTGACGACGATGAACGCGGAGGTCATCGCCGAGGCGGTCGCTGACGATCTCGAGTCCACCGACGGGGTCGTCGACGCACAGGTGATCCTGCGCGGGACCGCCCGCAGTCCGGAGCTGCTCGTCCACATCGACGCCGATGAACGCGCGGACATCGATGCGCTCATCGCCGAGGTGGCCGACCGTGTCGCGGGCAATGCCTCCCTGGCACTGGGCGCCCCGCTGCGGGCCGTGGCGGTCGAAGTCGGCATCGCCCGCACGCGTTCCCGCCGCCAACGCACCGTCAGTGTGTAGCCGCTGCCCCGAAATGCAGGTCGCAATCGGATACTTTCCGGGCTCAGAAATGTCCGTTTGCGACCTACATTTCGGTGAAAAATCCGATAGTGACCGCAAGTTCGGCGGTCGGCAGCATGAACTCCGCGAAGCGTTGTGGACGACAAAGACCCTCTGCGAGGAGTTGTGAGTGGCAAAGCCCCTCCGCGAAGCGTGATGAATGACAAAGACCCCGGGGCGCTCAATCGCGACATCCCGGGGTCCTCGCAGCACTCCCCTCGAGTACCCGGACGCATCCCCATACGTCCGTTATGTTCACCCGATCCCCACCGGGCGAACACCATAATTTGACCACACTTTCGCACCGCTTGTAAAGAATCTCACCACTTGTCTCATCTCGCCCGCGAATCTATAGCACAGAAGATGGCAGAATAGAACCCCTGGTCACAGGCTCAGTTCGAGGTAGTTCACTTTTCAACCGCACTTCGCTGGGCGGACGAAAATTGCTGATGGGCCACACCTCGAGACGGCTCTCCCGCGAAGCAGGACGTGGCGTCGTCGATCGTTCAGCGACCGTCACGACGGGCGAAGGCGAAACCGTTCGATCCCCACCTCATGAGCGGACGCGGCACCAGCGGAGCAACGAGACCGGCCAGCCGATAACCGCGCCCGGGGACCGAGACGACCTTGCCCGCACGAGCATCACGCAGCGACTCCCGCACGACCTGGTCGACGCTCAGCCAGAGCAGACCGGGACCGGGACGGGCGACACCGAGGCGTTCGTGGAATTCTGTCCGGATGAACCCGGGCAGAACGGCGGTGACCGTCACCGGACTGTTCCGCAGCTCCCCAGCGAGCGCCTCGGTGAACACGAGCGTTGAGGCTTTCGACGCGGCGTACTGGCCCATCGTCGTCACCGCCGCCAGGGAGGAGACGGTGACGATGCCGCCGCGGCCGCGGGCCCGCATCCTCCGTGCCGCGAGCAGCGACAGTTCTCTCACGGCACCGGTGAGCACCTGATCCTGATCATTGAGTGCGGCGATGTCGGACTCCAACAGCGATCCGCGCAGTCCGTAGCCGGCGTTGTTGATGAGGACATCGATCTGCTGCGTGTCGATGACCTCGGCGACTGCGTCGATTCCGTCCCTCCTCGCCAGGTCGGCGGCGACCACCTCGGCGTTGATCGCGTGAGCGGCACCCAGCTGATCGGACAGTTCCCGCAGTCGCCGTTCGTCACGGGCGACGAGCACGAGATCATAGCCATCGCCGGCCAGGGCCCGCGCATAGCCGCGCCCCAGACCGGAACTCGCCCCGGTGATGAGAGCACGCGGTCGAGGCATCCGGCCCCGCCGCGAAGCGGCATCGTCACCGGCTTGCGACGATGCGGTTCGCGGTGCCTGCGGGGCCCTGTCGGTCATACCGCTCCGCGGCCTCTGCGCACTGTCAGGGACTGCACGGCGGTGCCGATGGGGCCGTCGGTGTCGCTGAGCACGCTCGTGGTCTGGCCGAGTCCGGTCGGGCCGAACGTCACCTGCGTATCGAAGCCGACCCACCCGGCTTCGGGCTCCCGGGTGAGGTGGATGGAGAGGTCGACATTGGGGAAGAAGGTCGTCTTCGGGTCCTCACGCACGGCCAGGCCGTTGGCGGTGTCGACGTACTTGACGAAGGCCGCGGTCGGAGGGTCGGTCTCGCCGTCGACGAGCGGGTAGGGGCTGCGCACCCACGACTGGGCATAGCCGGGGTGGGCGTCGGCTCCCTGTCTGCCTTCGAGGGACGCGATGTAGCCGCCGCCCCAGCGGTTGGTGAACGGGGCCTGGGGCATCTCGGACACGGCGGGCAGCGGCTGCCATTCGTCACCGGCGACCGCCTCGGTGTCGGAAGCCAGCAGTCGCCAGGCGCGAGCGATGATGCTCGTGCGCTCACCATGGCGCATCCGGGCTTCGACGAGTTCGATGGTCCGGCCGGGGCGGATGACCTCGACGTCGATGGTGAACTCACCAGAGTGGATGACGCCGAGGACGTCGAAGGTCACCCGCGAGACCATCTTGTCGCTGGGCAGGCGGCGTTCGATCTCGGCGAGGACGATCCCCGAGGCGGGCGCGAGGTGCTGCTCGCCGGGCTGCCATGCGCCCTGACTGTGCAGGGTCGAGACGAAGCGGTCCTCGGACAGACGCACATAGTAGGAGTCGGGGTACGCGGCGCCGTCGTGGCCGAGATGATCGTTGGGAGCGTCAGGCATGGCACCAGCTTATCGACTCGCGGCCGTGCGGTCGGCGCAGGGGCCCGGCAATCGCCGCCCCCTCCGGCGGGCGACCTGCGATCACGTTGCCGGGGGCCGGGTGCGCTTTCTCCTCCGGGGCCGACCGCTTAGGGTGGGAGGGTGAGAATCGCTACGTGGAATGTGAACTCGATCCGCGCCCGCCACGATCGCATCGGGGCCTGGCTGGATCGTTCGGATGTCGATGTCCTGGCCATCCAGGAGCTCAAGTGCAAGGATGCCCAGTTCCCCGAGGAACTGTTCACCGAGCGCGGCTATGAAGTGAGCTTCCATGGCCTCAACCAGTGGAACGGCGTGGCCATCGCCTCCCGCGTCGGACTCACCGACACGGAGATCGGCTTTGCGGACATTCCGGCCTTCGGTGCGGACGAACCCGTCGTCGAGGCTCGCGCCCTGGCCGCCACCTGCAACGGGGTGCGCGTCTACTCCCTCTATGTGCCCAACGGCCGCGAACTCGATCACCCGCACTACGACTACAAACTCGAGTGGTACCGGGCGCTGACGAGCGACATCGCCGCCCAGCTGGCAGACGAACCGGAGAAGAGACTCGTCCTCTGCGGTGACTTCAACGTCGCCCCGCTCGACGAGGACGTGTGGGACATGGCCGAATTCGACGGCGCCACGCACGTGTCGGATGCCGAGCGCAGAGCCTTCGACGACCTCCTCGGAGCCGGCCTGAGCGAGGTCACCCGCCAGTTCACTCCCGGACCCGGCGTCTACACGTTCTGGGATTACCAGAAGCTGCGTTTCCCGAAGAAGCAGGGCATGCGCATCGACTTCCAGCTCGCCTCACAGTCGCTGGCCGCGACCGCCTCAGCCGGCGAGATCGACCGCGAAGAGCGCAAGGGCAAGGGCGCGTCCGACCACGCACCGGTCATCGTCGACTACGACCTCTGAACCGCCTCCCGGTCGTCCGTCTCACCCCTTGGCCCCGCCTGAGCAACATTAGCGGCACAGCCATAGACATCTCCCCGGTCTTCTGGTGAAGTTGAACCAGGAGCTAGGAAGGTGACGATGATGTCAGCAACTGTCCGCGAACTGGTCGACGAAGCCTACGACCGGCGTGAGTCCACCTGGAGGGCCGCCCTGGAGACGGTCAACGACTGGGTCGAGTCCGTCCGCGCCTCCTCCTCTCTGCTCTCCGGCGACCGAGTGCGCGTCGTCGACGGTCGGATCAAGGACCGGATGCGCACGGGTGAGAAGCTGCGACGCAAACTCGCCGACGCCAATGACGAGATCCACGAATCCGTCGAAGTCGAAAACCAGGTCATCGACGTCGTCGGCGCTCGCGTCGTCTGCCGCACCGAACGCGAACAGCTCGCCCTGTGGGACCTGCTCACCGAGGCGAACGACGACGCGAACCTCTCCATCGCCGAGGTGCGCGACTACTCCGCGACTCCGAAACCCTCCGGATACCGCGGTCGCCACCTCATCGTCGAAGTCCCGTTCGACTCCGAGCCCTCCGTCCTCGTCGAACTGCAGCTGCGCACGATCCTGCAGGACGCGTGGTGCGTCCTCGCCGAGGAGCACCTGTTCAAACCCGGGCAGGCCCTGAAGTCCGACGCCCAGCAGGAGAGACTGTCCGTCATCCTCGCCGGTCTCATGGCCCAGGCGGATTCCGTGGCCGGTTTTATCGCCGATGACGTCGGAGCGTACCTGGGCATGGGCAATTCCGCCCCACCACGCACCTTCGCCGAAACGGACGAACCGACCGAGCCGGCCATCGAGGTCACGATCCGCGAACTCAACCACTCCTACGTCCTCGCCGCAGATGAAGTCGGCCGGCACGGCATCATCCAGCTCGAGACGCTCGGGCTGACTCCCGACAACCCCGAACGCTCAGCCTTCCCGCACCCCGGTGACAAGCTGCAGGTGCGTATGGACGAGTCCAACAACACTCGATACTTCATTCCCGTCGCCCGCGACCGCTGAGCGGAGCGGCGCGGCGCCGGACCCTCCCGGCGCACTCACGGCGCACCGACTAGACTTGCGTCCCATGGGAAAGAAGTCGAAGCGCTCCAAGGAAGAACTCATCGCCAAACGCCTCGCGAGGGCGCAGGCCACGGCTTTCGTCGCACGTCCGTTTGCGGACCTGCCGTTCGAAGCCGACATCATCTGCCTGCGTGAACTCGTGCCCGCGGCGACCGCGACCGCGAAGCTCACCGAGGAATACGGCGGCCATGAGGTGACGATCGCCTCGCTCCTGCCCGCCGCCTGGCAGGCCTGGCGTCGTGATGACGGTGAGATCATGGCCGGCATGCAGGTGCCGGTGTCCTCGACCGACGCCTCCCGCGATGTTGCCCGCGGCATCCTCGCCGCCGTCGAGGCGGAGCCCGGCACCTCGATCGAAGCGACGACCGAACCCGGTGCGGGTCCGCGCCTGCAGGACATCCTCGACACCTCTCACCCGTTCGACGTCCGCGTGCTCGAATCCTTCGACTACTGGGCGCTGCCCGAGGCCGAGACCGACCCCGAGGTCGGTGCCGCCCTGCAGCAGGCCAACGACTCGGTCGCCCCGACCGAGAAGCTCGCCTCGGTCGACTCCGCCTACTGGACCGAGATGTCCGGACGCACCTATGTCCGCTGGGCCCGTTCCGAGGGCGAGGATCGCGTCGTCGATGCGATGGCCCGCCTGCAGGCCGAGAACGGCAACGACCTCGGCGGCATCGGCTCCTTCCTCGGCTACTTCCGCGCCCACGGGATCATCATCCCCGTCTGGGAGCTCGAGTTCGGCACCCGTCCCGACGATGTCGAAGAGCCCATCGCCGCCTTCGGCAAGGCCATGGACGAGGCGCTGAACACGACCGAGCCGATGAGCACGGAGGCCCGTCGCGTCCGCTCCGGAATCGTGTCCCGCCAGCTGACCATCCACTGACATCCGCCACCCGGCCGGGCAGGCCGGGCACGGATCCGACCGTGCCCGGCCCCGCCTCGGCGCCGGTGTCGGACAGGAGCACCCGCATGAGCGCACACCCGCACCCCGCCCCCGAGGCGGTCGCCGCCATCGTCCCGGCGATGAACGAATCCGAGCGCATCGCCGCCACGGTGACCGCGGCCAAGCAGATTCCCGGGGTCGACATCGTCCTCGTCGTCGACGACGGATCGAGCGATGACACGGGGACCGTGGCCCGTCGGGCCGGCGCCGAGGTGATCACCCACCCGAAGAACAAGGGCAAGGCCGCGGCCATGATGACCGGGGCGTTCGCGCTGCGCAACCGGGAGATCTCCGACGCCGACCCGGGTCTCGAGCCGAAGCATCGGGCGCTGCTGTTCATCGACGGCGACCTCGAGGACTCCGCCGTCAACACCGCTCCCCTGGCCGCACCCGTGCTCGCGGGCGAAGCGGACATGACGATCGCGATCCTGCCGGCGCAGAAGCGCAAGGGCGGGGGCTTCGGATTCGTCGTCGGGCTCGCGAAGAAGGGCATCGCCGAACTCAGCGGCTTCGAGGCCACTCAGCCCCTGTCAGGCATGCGCTGCCTGTCCCGGGAGGCCTTTGACACGGCCCTGCCGTTCGCCGCCGGATGGGGTGTCGAAACGGCCATGACCATCGACGTCGTCAACGGCGGCCTGCGCGTGGAAGAGGTCGAATGCGACCTCCACCACCGCGTCACCGGTCGCGACCTCAAGGCGCAGCTGCACCGCGCCGCCCAATACCGCGATGTCGCCCGCGCCATCCTCGTCCGCCGCATCCGCGCCAAGCGGAGCCACCAGCAGAAGGAGACCGGCAAGTGAGTCTGGCCCGTTTCGCCTACCTCGGCCCCGAGGCCACGTTCACCGAGGCGGCTCTGCTGAGCTTCCTCGACTCCCGGAATCTGCGCGCGACGGCCTCGGCACAGCCGATGCGCAATGCCGCCGCCGCTCTCGATTCCGTCATCGAAGGCGACTGCGATGCCGCAGTCGTTCCGATCGAGAACTCCGTCGAAGGCGGGGTGCCGGCCACGATCGATGCCCTGACCGAGCACGGTCGGCTCCAGATCATCGCCGAGGTGGTCGTGCCCGTCCGCTTCGTCCTGGCCGTGAAGCCGGGGACCGCCGCCGAGGAGGTCACGTCCTTCGGCTCCCACCCGCACGGTGAGGCACAGGTGCGCGCGTACATGTCCGAACACTTCCCCGATGCCGTCTACCTGCCGACCTCGTCGACGGCCGCTGCCGCCCGCGACCTGGCCAACGACGCCGGTGACCATGTGGCCGCCGTGTGTCCCGCCCTGGCCGCGCAGCGCTACGGGCTCGACGTCCTCGCCGAGGACATCGGCGACCGCAAGGACGCCGTCACCCGTTTCGTCGTCGTCACCCGTCCCGGTGCCATTCCCGCACCGACCGGGGCGGACAAGACCACCATCGTCGCGGCTCTGCGATCGGACCGGGCCGGTTCGCTGCTCGAACTGCTCGAACAGTTCTCCAGCCGCGGTGTGAACATGTCGCGCATCGAATCCCGACCGACCGGCGACGGGCTGGGTCTCTACCAGTTCTCGATCGACCTGCTCGGGCACATCCACGAGGCGCGGGTGGCCGAGGCGCTGCAGGGCGTTCATCGGTCCGCGCTCAAACTCGCCTTCCTCGGCAGCTACCCGAGTTCCGACGGAGTCCTCGTGCCGATCGACCCGACGACCTCCGAGGAGTCCTTCGCCGCGGCAGCCGACTGGTTGGAGCGCACCCTGGGCGGCTGAGTCTGCGATACTGATTCCTACTGAAAGGTAAGTGTGCGCAGATTGCCAGAATCCGGCCTGTTTTTGGCAATCTGAACCCACTGAACGTCGGTTCGGCCGACGGAGACGACAGAGGAGTCGACGATGAGCACAAACGGCCACCCATCCCCCGATGCGATCATCGTCGGCGCCGGACTCGCCGGTCTCGTCGCCGCCCATGAACTCACCCGAGCCGGCAAACGCGTCGTCATCCTCGACCAGGAGAATCGCGCCAACCTCGGCGGGCAGGCGTTCTGGTCACTCGGCGGGCTCTTCCTCATCGACTCTCCCGAACAGCGTCGACTGCGCGTGCACGACTCGCTCGAACTCGCCCGCGCCGACTGGGCCACCTCGGCGGGATTCGACCGCGAGGAGGACCACTGGCCCAGACAGTGGGCCGAGGCTTACCTCGAATTCGCGGCAGGAGAGAAGCGACAGTACCTGCGTGACCTCGGCCTGCGCCTGACTCCGATCGTCGGCTGGGCCGAACGCGGCGGCTCCGGAGCCGCCGAACACGGCAACTCCGTCCCCCGCTTCCACCTCACCTGGGGCACCGGCCCCGAGGTGGTCCGCGTCTTCCGCGAACCCGTCGAAGCCGCCGAGACGGCCGGGCTCGTCGAGTTCGGGTTCCGACACCGCGTCGATGAGCTCCTCACCGAATCCGGCACCGTCGTCGGTGTCCGCGGTCGCACGCTCGCGCCCAGCCACACGGCTCGCGGGGTGGAGTCGAACCGCGAGGAGGTCGCGGACTTCGAACTCCGTGCTCCCGCCGTCATCGTCACCACCGGCGGGATCGGCCACAATTTCGACCTCATGAAGAAGTACTGGCCGGTCGACCGCCTCGGCGAGTTCCCCGACACGATGCTCGCCGGTGTGCCCGCTCACGTGGACGGACGGATGCTCCAGATCGCCGAGGATGCCGGGGCGAGCCTGATCAATCGGGACCGGATCTGGGCGTACACGGAGGGCATCGAGAACTGGAATCCGATCTGGCCCGGGCATGGGATCCGGATCATTCCCGGCCCCTCGTCGATGTGGTTCGATGCCGAAGGCAACCGGTTCCCAGCCCCGAACTATCCCGGTTTCGACACGAACCGGACGATGCGCACAATCCTCGACACGGGGTACGACTATTCGTGGTTCGTCCTCAACGAGTCGATCATCCGCAAGGAATTCGCGCTCTCGGGTTCGGAGCAGAACCCGGACATCACGGAGAAGGACATCCGGATCACGCTCGACCGTGTGCGCTCCTCCGATGCTCCCGCGCCGATCGAGGCGTTCAAGAAGTACGGTTCCGACTTCGTCGTCGCCGATTCGACCGAGGAACTCGTCGCCCGGATGAATGCACGCTCCCGCGGGCCGGTCATCGATCACGACCACCTCGTCGAGCAGATCCGGCAACGGGACCGCCAGACCGCGCACCCGTTCTCGAAGGATGCGCAGGTGCAGGCGATCCACAACGCCCGCGCCTATCTGGGGGACAAGGTCGTGCGCGCGGTCAAGCCGCACGAAATCCTCGATCCCGAGCACGGGCCGCTCATCGCGGTGCGGCTGAGTCTGCTCTCGCGCAAGACCCTCGGCGGGGTGGAGACGAACCTCGACGGTCAGGTCATCGGCGCTGCCGGCGGCACTGCCGGAGGCGGCACACCGATTCCGGGGCTGTTCGCAGCCGGTGAGGTCACCGGATTCGGGGGCGGCGGAATGCACGGCTACAACGCACTCGAAGGCACGTTCCTCGGCGGGTGCATCTTCTCGGGGCTGCGGGCCGGACGTGCGGTCGCGAACCAGACCGGTGCCGGCGCATCCGGACGAGGGCATGACGCATCAGGACGTGGGGACGGCGATTCCGCGCTGCCAGGGGGAGAGCGAGCATGACGGGCAGTGCGCGACCGGACCTCACCGTCCTCGTCACCGGCGGCACCTCGGGTATCGGCAGAGCCGTCGTCGAAGCACTCGCGGCCAAGGGCTGCACCGTCCTCACGACGAGCCGCAGCCCGGATCGGCTCAAACCGACCGACACCATCCCCGGGGTCCGATACCTGCCGCTCGACCTCGCCGACCCCGAGGGGCCGGACCGGCTGGCCGAGGATCTCGATGCGATCGGCATGCGCGAGAGCATCGATGTGCTCGTCAACAATGCCGGCGAGAGTCAGTCCGGTCCGTTCGAAGAGCTGCCCGCCGATGCCGTCGAACGCCTGTTCCGCACGAATGTGTTCGGGCCCGTAAGGCTGAGTCAGCTCGTTCTGCCCGGAATGCGCAAACGACGAACGGGCCGCATCATCATGGTCGGGTCGATGCTCGCGAGTTTTCCGCTGGCTCACCGCAGCTCCTATTCGGCGTCGAAGGCCGCTCTGCGCGGATTCGCCACGGCAGCCCGGCAGGAACTCTCACCGTTCGGGGTGTGGGTGAGCACCGTCGAGCCCGGGTCGATCGCCACGGGCATCGGGCTGCGCCGGACGAAGTACCTCGAAGAGGGCTCGCCCTATACGGCGGATGTCACGACGATGCTCGAGCGGCTCGATGCCAATGAACGAGGCGGCATCTCGGCCGAGACAGTCGCGGCCACGATCGTCGACGCGATCATCTCGCCCAGGCCGCGGGAGTTCTACGCCGTCGGCAGCCGGGCCCCGCTGCCGTTCCTGCTCAAACGTGTGCTGCCGCGTTCGCTGATATCGAAGATCGTCGCCGCCCAGCACGGGCTGAAACGCTGAGACGGGCCTACTGGAACCGGGAGGGGATGAGGTGCTGGGTGGTCGAGATCCCGAGCACCCTCTGCTGCCGTGAGAGGTTATAGGTCCGATCGGACTGCAGGTATTCGACGAGGAAGAGCTTCGCACGATCTCCGCGCTTGAACATCCCCTTGATCCGGAGTCCGAGCTTCGCCATGACCAGCGCCTTGTCCTTCGCCACCCCTTCGATGACGACCTGGTCGTAGCCCATCCGCGCAAAGTGAGTGGCCACGGCGTCCTTGAGCCGGTACGGGGTCGGGTCCCCGATATTGAACGGACCCGCCGCCGAGGGCACATCGAGGCAGGCGAGCGCGGCCCGCACGACATTGTCGACATGGGTCAGGGTGAGTTTCTGCCGACCGCCTCCGGGCAGACGCAGCACCCCCTTCTTCGCCATGTGGGCGAGGAACGGCATGAGCATCGTCTCGCCCGGGCCATAGACGGCCGCAGGTCGGAGGATCGCGGCATCGGGTCGGATCCGAGCGACGAGCTGTTCGGCCAGGGCATGGGTGCGCGAGTAGGCGTCGGAGAACTCGCCGGGATCTTTCGGCCCGGCTTCCTCCCACAGTTCGGTGTGGAGTTCGCTCGGCGGGTACACCGTCGTCGACGACAGGTGGACGATGCGGGCCTTCGGGAAGGCGTCGAGGACGTTGCGCGTACCCGTCACCCGCACCTCATAGAGTGCGTCATCATCAGCGCTCACCGAGGCGATCCCGGCGCAGTGGAAGACCGAAGTGACCTTCCCCGCCAGGGACGTCACCGCCGAAGGGGCCGGCTCGGTGATGTCCCACTGCTGGAAGTTCACTCCGGGGATGTCCGGGTCTCTCCGGCCCAGAGCGTAGACGGTCTCGTCCCTCTCCGCGAGAGCACGCGCGATGGCACCGCCGATGAAGCCGCTGGCTCCGGTCACTATCACCGCCACGTTGATTCCCTTCTCATCCGTGCCTCACTGCGGCACATCCTGACACTGTCGAAGTTCTCGCGACATCGCGGGCGCTCATCCGCGGTGCTGCCACCGCGGCTCGCGCTTGCTCAGGAAGGCGTCGATCCCTTCCTGAGCATCGGTGCCGACAGCATTGTGTGCCATCACCTGTGACATCCGCGCATACGCCTCGGCCACAGGCAGTTCACGCTGCTCGTAGAACGCGGCCTTGCCTATGGCAACTGTAGCCGACGAGGCGGACGCCACTTTCCGAGCGAGATCCGCCGTGGCGGTCTCGAGGTCGTCATCGGCGACGACGTCGGAGACGAGACCGAAGGCCAGCGCATCCTCGGCGGAGACGAAATCACCGGTCAGCAGCATTCGCATCGCCTGCTTCGCCGGCACCGCGCGGGAGAGGGCGACCATCGGCGTCGAACAGAACAGGCCGATCTTCACTCCCGGAGTCGCAAACCGTGCCGACTCCGCGGCGACCGCCAGGTCGCAGGCGGCCACGAGCTGGCATCCGGCCGCCGTCGCCACCCCTTGAACCTGTGCGATGACCGGCTGCGGAATGGTCTGGATGAGCTGCATGAGACGAGAACAGGCGTCGAAGATCTCCTGCTGCGCTTCAAGATCCGCCCCACGGATCTCCTTGAGATCATGACCGGAGCTGAAGACGTGACCGGCGGAGCCGACGATGACTGCGCGCACATCGGTGCGGCGGCCCACCTCGGCGAGGGTGTCGATGAGGGCTTCCATCACCTCGAGGGACAAAGCGTTGCGTGTGGCCGACCGGTTGATCGTCACGGACGCGACTCCGTCGTCGAGCGGCGCGAATACAATTGACTCGGACATAGCCATATTCTGCCAAAGGTCAGGCTCGCAGCGCGGAATCTGGTCGACCGTTTTCGCTCATCCCCGTCCGCGCGGCCTTCCCGGTGCGGGTCCAGCGGAGTCGAGAGGGACCATCATGACCACTTTGCTGATGATCATCGGATTCGGAGCAGCTACCTCGGTGGTGGTCGGATTGGGGCAGAGACTCAGACTTCCGTGGCCGGCGCTCATGGTCCTCATCGGCATCGCCGGTGCCTTCATCCCCACCTTCGCCGAGGTGGGCATCGACCCCGAACTCGTGCTCCCCCTGTTCCTGCCGCCCCTGCTCTTCGCCGCGGCGCAGAAGACGTCGTGGGCACTGTTCGCGATCCGGTGGCGCACGATCCTCGGCATGTCCGTCGCCCTGGTCGGGGTGACCGTGGCCGCCGTCGCAGGCTCCGCCGTCCTCCTCATCCCCGGCATCACGATCGCCGCGGCCATCGCCCTCGGCGCGATGCTCGCCCCACCGGACCCCGTCGCCGTCGACGCGGTCGCCGGCACCGTGTCGATTCCGCGCCGCATCATGTCGACCCTGCAGAGCGAGGGACTGTTCAACGACGCGGCGTCGCTGGTCATCTTCCAGACCGCGATGGCCGCGGTGCTGGCCGGCACCGAGGTCGACTACGCAGATCTGGCTGTGTCGTTCATCGTCTCCGCCACCGTCGCGGTCGCCGTCGGTCTGGTCCTGTCGTTCGCGGCGTGGTGGGTGATGGAGAAGATCGACCACACGGTCGCCCGTTCCTCACTGATGCTCGTCCTGCCCTTCGGCGTCTACCTCGTCGCCGAGCACCTCCACGCCAGCGGCGTCATCGCCGTCGTCGTCGCCGCACTCGAGGTCCGTCGCCGCGACACGGAAGGCAACTCCGCGGCACGCGTCACCCAGAACTCGACCTGGCAGGTCCTCGAGATGCTCATCACCGGCATCGCCTTCGGCCTCATCGGACTCGATCTGCGTCTCATCATCGAATCCGAGCATGCCGATCTCGGGCGGGCGCTGCTCATCGGCGGGCTCATCGCCGTCATCGTCATCGCCGTCCGCTTCATCTGGCTGCTCCTGGGCACTCTCATCGAGCGCAAGCGCCGGGAGGTCGACCCCGATGCCGCTCCGCTGAACGTCCGCGATGCCACCCTGATGACCTGGGGCGGGATGCGCGGTCTGGCCACGGTGGCTCTGGCCCTGTCGATTCCCGCGACCACGCAATCCGGGATGCCGTTTCCGGGCCGGTCCTACATCGTCGTCGCTGCGGCCATCGTCCTGCTCGTCACCCTCGTTCTGGCGGGACTGACCTTCCCCGCGGCGGTGGCGGGCCTGGGCATCGACGACGAGGCGGAGAAGGAGCATCAGGCCACGAAGGCGATCGCGATGCGCGCCTACAAGGCGGCGATGCGCGAGATCAGGAACGACGACAGCCTGCCCGACGAGGTGGTCGAACCGCTGCGGGCCAGGTTCAAGCTCCTCCACGACCAGCTCAGCGGAACCACCGATGACCAGGCGAACTCCGAGCAGGTGACCGCGTTCAAGGAACACCGTGAGCAGATGCTGCAGGTGCAGAAGAGGGCGATGCAGACCGCCCGCGCCGAGGTGCTCGCCGCCCGACGTGAACGCGGCACGGATCCGGAGATCGCTGACAAGGTCCTGCGCCGCTTCGACCTCCAGTCCGTGCTCGCGAACTGAGCCGGACGCGTTGGTGTCGGCGATACGGGACGGCGGGCCGCCTCGGCGAGATTCTCGGCTGAAATCCAAGGTTGAGTGGAATAGACTCAACTTTGTTGGTGTTGTCCCATTCGAGAGCTGTGATCAGCACACGATTTCACGAAGGAGTTGCGCATGGACGCACAGATGACAACCAAATCCCGGGAGGCGCTGCAGACTGCGGTCAACGACGTCGTCGCCCGGCACAACAACCAGGTCGAACCGGCGCACCTCGTCGCCGCCCTCCTGTCCCAGCCCGATTCTCTCGCGGCCACCCTGCTGACCAAGGTCGGCGCCGACCCGCGGCGAGTGCTCACCGCCATCGAAGCCGTGATCGGCGGCTTCCCCACGGTCAGCGGTTCTTCAGTCAGCCAGCCGAGCCTGTCTCGGACCGGGCTCGAGATGATGAATCTCGCGCAGGAGGAGATGACCGCACTCGGCGATCAGTTCGTCTCCACCGAGCACCTGCTGCTCGCCGCCGCTGCCGGCCAGGACGGCACCGGCGATGCCCTGCGCTCCAATGGTGCCGGCCGGGACGCGCTGCTCGCAGCTCTGCCCGAACTGCGCGCCGGCAAAAAGGTCACCTCGGAGAACCCCGAGGAGACCATGCAGTCGCTGGAGAAGTTCGGCATCGATCTCACCGCCGTCGCCCGCGAGGGCAAACTCGATCCGGTGATCGGCCGCGACAAGGAAGTGCGTCGCGTCGTTCAGGTGCTCTCCCGCAGGACGAAGAACAACCCCGTCCTCATCGGTGAGCCCGGCGTCGGCAAAACGTCCGTCGTCGAGGGCCTGGCCCAGCGGATCGTGGCCGGAGACGTGCCCGAGTCGCTGCGCGACAAGACGCTCATCAGCCTCGACCTCTCCGCGATGGTCGCCGGCGCGAAGTACCGCGGCGAGTTCGAGGAGCGGTTCAAGGCCGTGCTCGAGGAGATCAAGAACGCCGACGGGCGGATCATCACCTTCATCGACGAACTCCACACGATCGTCGGTGCCGGGGCCGGCGGGGATTCCTCGATGGATGCGGGCAATATGCTCAAACCGATGCTCGCCCGCGGTGAGCTGCGGATGATCGGCGCCACGACGCTCGATGAGTACCGCGAGAACATCGAGAAGGACCCCGCCCTCGAGCGGAGGTTCCAGCAGGTCTTCGTCGGCGAGCCCAGTGTCGAGGACACGATTGCGATCCTCCGCGGACTCAAGGAGCGCTACGAAGCCCACCACAAGGTCTCGATCAACGACGGCGCCCTGGTCGCCGCGGCAACGATGTCGAACCGGTACATCACCGGTCGGCGACTGCCGGACAAGGCCATCGACCTCCTCGACGAGGCGGCATCCCGGCTGCGGATGGAGATCGACTCGGCTCCCGTCGAGATCGATGAGCTCCGGCGCGCCGTCGACCGCCTGAAGATGGAGGACATGGCCCTGTCGAAGGAGACCGACTCCGCGTCCGTCGAACGGCTCAACGCCCTGCGCGCCGATCTCGCCGACAAGGAGGAGGAGCTGCGCGGACTCGAAGCGACCTGGGAATCCCAGCGGGCCGGCCTCAACCGGGTCGGTGAGCTGAAGACGAAGCTCGACGAACTGCGCTCCGCTGCCGACAAGGCTCAGCGCGACACGGACCTCGAGACCGCGTCTCGTCTGCTCTACGGGGAGATTCCCGCTGTGCAGAAGGAGATCGCCGAGGCCGAAGCCGCCGAAGCGGAAGCCGAAGCCGGGCAGAACTCGGACCCGATGGTCTCCGACAAGGTCTCAGGCAATGACATCGCCGAGGTGGTCTCCTCCTGGACGGGCATCCCCGCCGGACGCCTGCTCCAGGGCGAGATCGAGAAGCTGCTCGGGGCGGAGAACGTCCTCGGTCAGCGTCTCATCGGGCAGAAGGATGCCGTGGCCGCGGTCTCCGATGCCATCCGCCGTTCGAGGGCCGGTGTCGCCGACCCGGATCGTCCGACCGGTTCGTTCCTGTTCCTCGGACCCACCGGTGTGGGCAAGACGGAACTGGCGAAGTCGCTGGCGGACTTCCTCTTCGACGATGAGAAGGCTCTGATCAGGATCGATATGAGCGAATACGGTGAGAAGCACACCGTGTCCCGCCTCGTCGGAGCTCCTCCGGGCTACGTCGGCTACGACGAGGGCGGCCAACTCACCGAGGCGGTCCGCCGTCGCCCGTACTCCGTGGTCCTGCTCGACGAGGTCGAGAAGGCGCACCCCTCCGTCTTCGACATCCTGCTGCAGGTCCTCGACGACGGTCGGCTCACCGATGGTCAGGGACGCACGGTCGATTTCCGGAACACGATTCTCATCCTGACCTCGAACCTCGGTTCGCAGTTCCTCGTCGACAACTCGCTGTCGAATGAGGAGCAGCGCAGCAAGGTCCTCGACGTCGTGCATGCGACGTTCAAGCCCGAGTTCCTCAACCGGCTTGACGACATCGTGCTCTTCGATGCCCTCGGCCAGTCCGAGCTCGCCTCGATCGTCGATCTGCAGATCGAACACATGTCCAAGCGGCTCGGCGACCGTCGGATCTCCCTCGAGGTCACTCAGGGCGCGGAGGACTGGTTGGCCCTCGAAGGCTACGACCCGGCATTCGGCGCCCGTCCGCTGCGCAGGTTGGTCCAGCGCGAGATTGGCGACAAGCTGGCCCGCGCTCTGCTGGCCGGTGACATCCAAGACGGAGATACCGTCGTGGTCGACCTGCCCGAGGATCCCGAGGCCAAGGGCCTGGAGCTGCGCCCCAAGCGGTAACAGCCGCAGCCTGCGTGCGTGCGGGAGAGAACCACCCTGCAACCCACCGGTCGGGGGTGCCGCCCCTGCAGCCGCACCGGTCGGCAGGGCCGCCCCTGCAGCCGCAGCGTGCGTGGGCGCCCGCCCCTGCAGCCGAACCGGCCGGGCACGGCCGCCCCCTGCTCCACAACGGCGTTCCCTGCCACACAACGGTCGGGAGAACCACCCTGCAACACAAAAGGATTCGGAACTGATGCACCGCACCTTTTGTGACGCGCACTCGCACCAAAAGTGATGCGCCCATGCACCTTTTGTGAAACCCGCCGCACTGAACGTGAAACGCCCCTGCGTCTGCTCCGTCGGCTGCGCAGCGAAAGAGGGCCGCGAACGTGCTACTTCTTACCGGCTGAGGACCCCGACTTCGAGGACGCGGCAGCATTCGCTTCGGCGGCCTTCGTCCCAGCTGCCTTCGCTCCGCTGGCCTTCGCACCGCCGGCTTCGGAGGACTTGGCTCCAGCGGCCTTCGCCCCAGCCTTCGCACCGCCAGCCCCAGCAGCCTTCGCTCCGTTGGCCCGTGGCGCCGAGGAGGCCCACCAGTGCCGCAGATAGGCGCTGACCTTGGCGAAGCTGCGGTCGCGGATGAAGATCGCGTCGACGGCGATCATCGTCAGCGAGAACCACGGCAGGCCCATGAGCAGCGCGATGCCGAGGTGGAAGGAGAGGATGCCGAGCAGCGCGACGATGCGGGTGTAGCGGTTGAACAGCATGAACGGGAAAGCGCACTGGAAGAGGATCGATCCCCACGAGATCGCCACGACCATCGGCCCCCACGCCGTCATCAGATCCGACAGCACCGGCCAAGTGCCGAACTGCTGCGTGTGCAGCGGGTTGTACACGGCGAATCCGTGCTGCCAAGCGGTGCCGCCGGCCTTGTACAGGCCGCCGGACATGTAGATCGCGCACACCTGGAATGCGAGGACGACGATGGCGAGGTTATTGGCCATGATGAGCGCCCACCGCCACGGCCCGCCGTCGGACTCCGGGAACTCCGGATTCCGGGCCCGGCGCCTGGCATCGAGCGACCACCGCCGGGTGGTGTCGGCGAAGAGGAGCGCGATCATGAACATGCGGTAGGCGTTGTCGCCCTGGTCGCCGGCACCGTCGTTGAGCTCGATGAAGCTCACCCACAGCACGAGGTAGAAGGGCAGGACGATCCGTGTGCGCCACCCGAGGATGATGACGATGGCCAGCAGCGCCAGCCCGATCGTCAGAGCGGTGAACAGCGGCGGCGTCGTCACCGCCCGGTGGTAGAGGGAGAAGAGCCAGATGCTCGGGAAGTCGCTCTTCGGTTCGGCGATCTCACCGTTCCATGCAGCCCCCACGCCGAAGGCGTAGTGCCGCGCATTGAAGTTCGTGAGGATGAGTCCGAGCCCGGTCAACCCGATGAGGATCCGCGTCACCGCGAGCCCGTAGGTCGCGTGATAGCGACCGGTGAGCATCTCCTCGAGCCAGTTCCAGCCGTGCGCGAGCTTTGCGCGCACCAGGGTCGTCAACGGGACGAGTCCGGCGCTGCCGATGCTCTCCTGCGACTCTTCGTCTCCCTTCGCCGAGGCGGCCGGACCGGAGTGCCCGACCTCGGTCGCGGTGCCCGTTCCGCTCCTCGTCGATGTCATGTCGTCCCCCTCGTGCGGGGTCGTGTCGTCACTGTTCACTGACGCACCTCACTTTGTCGGAGGAGCAGAAGTACTTCGTGAACTCCTGCTGGGACTGATGCTCCTCGACGACGAGTGCACGCCAGCCCACGGGAACCGGCTGGATCTTCGGACGTTCGGCACTCTTGGAGTTGCGGTCGGCGAAGGGCACGACGTTCTGCCGGGCCGCCTGGTATTGGACGCGTTGGACATCATCGCCCCAGATCGCCTTCGCCACCTGGGTCGCATAGGCCGTGGCCGTGTGCTCGCTCTCGAGGTAGTCCGGGATCGTGTTCTTCGGGTCGTCGTATTCCTTGAGCTTCGTCGTCAGTCGATCGACCGAATCATCGCCCTTGAAGTAGTCGAGCTTGACGATCGCCTTCTGGTCATCGGGCAGATCCTCCCAGGAGCCCTTGATATCCGAGGCCACACCGATGCCGAGTCCGGCCGAACGCGGCGGGAACAGCTTGTACGTGGAGTGGTCGAGCTCGACGTCGGTGGCCCTGACCCACTGGGTGATCTCCTCGCCGCTGTCCGTCTTGATCACCGCACGCACGTCGAAGTAGTAGTCACCATTGATCGGCTCGGGCGCGAACACGCTCCATGACTGCCCCCACATCGGAATCATGTACTTCGTGAGCAGATCGCCGGGAATCACCTCCCGCATCGTCGAAGCAGGGGCGATCCACAGAAAGCTGGCGAAGAGGTGGAATCCCGTGATCACCATCGCGATCACCATCAGGGTCCGTTTCACCGCCGATCGTCGCCGAGGCGCTGCCTCGGTCGGCTTGTTGTCCATCTCGGTTCCGAATCTCTCAGCGAACACTTCCGGCGGCACCGGGAGTCGGGACGGCGCCCAGACATCCGCGGTGACAGCACACAGTGACTAGGGTACTTCAGCGGCAAGGGACTTTTCCCCGGTCCGTGCCCGATCACGGCCGCCGATGATGCCTGCCTACTGCAGCGAACGCAGCCAGTCCTTGACCGCCTCGGTCGACTCGCCGAGCGTCGGCGGCGCCAATTCGTAGCTGGCCGGGGTCTCGGACAACCGGATCGGGTTGGCCACGGTGGGGATGACACGATCCCCTTCGCCCGCCTCGGCGACGGGTTGAAGTCCCAGCGTCGATGCCAGGTCCACACCCTGAGCGATCGAGTTGATCGGCGCGCAGGGCAGCCCCGCCTCGGTGAGGATGTCGAACCATTCCTGGTTCGTCTTCTCACTGAGTGCGGCGATGAGTTCGGGTTCGAGTTCCTCGCGGTGGACGTTGCGATCGGCGAAGTTCGCGAACCGTTCGTCGCTGGCCCATTCGGGGTGGCCGAGCACCTCGGCGAGGCGGGCGAACTGGTTGTCGTTGCCGCAGGCGATGATGATCTGCCCCTCGGCCGTGGGCATCGGCTGGTACGGGTAGAGACTCGGATGCTGGTTGCCCATCGCCTGCGGCACGACGCCGCCGGCGACATACGCCGAGGTTTGGTTCGCCAGGCCCGACAGCGCCGAGGACAGCAGGTTCGTCTCGACCAGCTGGCCGATGCCGGTGTCCTTGCGGTGGGCGAGTGCGGCGAGGATGCCCACCGTCGTATGGAGTCCGGTGATGACGTCGACGACAGCGACACCGGCCTTGACCGGGCCCGACTCCTCCGAGCCGGTCACCGACATGAACCCGGACAGCCCTTGGATGAGCAGGTCGTAGCCCGGCAGCGGATTGTCACGACCGAAACCGGTCACCGAGGCGTAGACGATGCCCGGGTTCACCGCGCTCACCGTCTCGTAGTCGAGTCCGTACTTCGCCAGCCCCCCGGCCTTGAAGTTCTCGACGAGGACGTCGGAGGCGGCGGCCAGCTGCTGTGCGAATTCGAGATCCTCGGGATCCTTGAAATCGAGGACGACCGAGTGCTTGTTCCGGTTCGCCGTGAGGAAGTACGTCGCATCGTCCCCTCGCCGAGGCGGCGCCCAGTGACGCGTATCATCGCCGGTCCTGCCCTCGACCTTGATGACCGTGGCCCCGAGATCGGCGAGCATCATCGTCGCGTAGGGTCCGGCCAGGACGCGGGAGAAGTCCGCCACGACCGTCCCGGCCAGAGGTCCGCTCCCCTGCCGCCCGAAAGGTTCTTGGACTCCTGCTGTTTCCACCTGCTGCCTCCCTTGGCACGACCGACTTTCCTGTCCTCAGGCAGACTATACGGACCGAGTCGCCCGGCCCACCCGACGGGGTCGCCGGTTGTCGGGAGAGGCCGAGGCGCGGCAGGACCGGAGGCAGGAGAGCGGCGGAGGCCAGGTCGGGAGAGCTGCGGATACCGTTCCGGGCGGGCAACGGTATCCGTCGGCCGCCTCGGCGACGATCTGGCTAGAATCAGCGGTACGATCGCCGATCACGACCAAGCGGCAGATTCCACGGCTGCGGCGCGGAGCCCCGAAGGACCGGGTCGCCCGCCCGACCGTGCTCGACCGGACATCAGCGAAGGGACGAACGATGACGTTGCACATGCCCGCGGAGACCTCCGCCCAGGACCGGGTCTGGATGGCGTTCCCATCCTCCGGCTACGCTCTCGGCGACACGGAGGCCGACGCCGAAGCCGCCCGCGCCACCTGGGCCGCCGTTGCCCGGGCCACCAGCGAGTTCACCCCGGTGACGGTGGTCGTGACCAGTGCACAGACCGAGCGTGCCAGGCGCCACCTCGGCGAGGGGATCACGCACCCGATCACGATCGTCAACGCCGCACTCGACGATGCGTGGATGCGTGATATCGGGCCGAGCTTCGTCGTCGACGACGAGGGCCGGCTGCGCGCGGTGGACTGGGTATTCAACGGGTGGGGCGCGCAGGAGTGGGCGAGCTGGGATCACGACGAGCACATCGGCGAGTTCGTCGCGGATCTGGCCGGCACCCCGGTGGTGTCCTCATCGCTGCGCAACGAAGGCGGTGGGTTCCACGTCGACGGGAAGGGCACGGTGCTGGCTACCCGCAGTGTGCAGCTCGACCCGGGTCGGAACCCGGGACTGACCGAAGCCGATGTCGAGGCCGAATTCGCGGCCACGATCGGGGCGAAGAAGGTCATCTGGCTCGATCGCGGGCTGCACCGCGACAACCAGACCTTCGGCACCCGCGGGCACGTCGACATCGTCGCCACGATGCCCAGTCCCGGCGTCGTCCTCGTCCACGATCAGCGCGATCCGAAGCACCCGGACTACGAATTCAGTCGTGCGCTCATCGCACAGTTCTCCGCCGAGACCACCGCCGATGGTGTGCCCTTCGAAGTGGTGCCGATCCCCGCACCCGAGGTGCTGCGCGACGAGGAGGGGTGGGTCGACTACTCCTATGTCAATCATCTCGTCACCAACGGCGGGGTCATCGCCTGCACCTTCGATGATCCGATGGACGCCGAGGCGGCCGCTGTGCTCGAGCGGGTGTACCCGGGTCGCAAGGTCGTCGGGGTCGATGCCCGCGAACTCTACGCCCGCGGCGGCGGCATCCACTGCATCACTCAGCAGCAGCCCACCGTCGGCTGATCTTCGACGCTCGGGGCATCGGCTGCGCAATCCATACCCCACCGGGCACTGCACGGTATAAGCTGGTGGGACAGGACACAGCGCCCATGCGCTGATCACCGAGAGGCTCGGATCTGTGCCGCACAGCAGTGCGGCAGACAGTGTCGGCAAACTGCGAAGAGGAGCATGACCATGAAGAAGAGATTGATTCTCCTGGCCGGTCTCGGAGTCGGATTCATTCTCGGATCGCGCACCGGACGCCAGAGCTATGAACGGCTGAAGGCCCAGGCCCAGGATCTGTGGACCGATCCGCGAGTCCAGGACACCGTCGACAGGGCCAACCAGTCGCTGCGTGAGAAGTCACCGGCCGTCGCCGACGCCGTCCAGACCGCGGCCGACAAGGTCAATGCCGTGGCGTCGACGAGCACGCTCGTCTCCGAATTCGACGGTGACGAGGACGGCTCGTCCGCGCAGGACACCGCCGCGAAGAGCACCACCGCTTCGCCGAAGCACACGCCGTCGCCGAAGGCCAAGGACACAGTGGCCGATCCCGAGCGTCACCTCGACGACGAGGGCCCCGCCGGAGTCGCCGACGACGACTGAGCAGCGGCACGGTAGCCGGCTTCGTTCACAGCAGGGAGCTCGTCAGTCGGGCCACGTTCTCGACGTACTTCTCCAGCAGTGACCGGCTCGCCCATTCCTCGGAGTCGAGTTCGACGGAGTTCGGGGCGTAGCGTTCGGCCTCGAGCTCGTACATGCGCTGTGTGAACTCACGATTGACGATGAACATCGTGACCTCGAGGTTCATCGCAAAGGACCGTTCGTCCATGTTCGAGGAACCGATGATCGAGACTTCGTCGTCGATGATGAGGAACTTCGAGTGCAGCACCGTCGGCGCGTGGTACATGAAGATCCGCACCCCGGCCCGAACGAGTTCGTCATAGTAGGACTGCTGCGCTTTGTGGGTCAGCCAGTGGTCGCTCGTCTCACCGACGTAGAGGCGCACCTCGACACCCGAGCGCGCCTCGGTGGTCAGTGCGTGCAGCAGCGACTCGTCGGGCACGAAATACGGTGAGCACACGACGACGCTGCGATTCGCGTTGTAGATGAGGTGGTTGAACAGTCGCAGATTGTTCTCATCCTCGAATCCCGGTCCCGAGGGCACGACCTGAGCCTGGATGCCGCCGGAGTCGGGGGCATCGAGGTCGAAGCTGTCGGGTTCGTCGACGATCTCGTCGGTCTCCGAATACCAGTCGGTGATGAACACGGCATCGAGCTCTTCGACGACCGGGCCGCGGCACTCGAGCGAGAGATCCTTCCAGCGGAAGCCCTTCCGCCGGTTGCGCGCCTTGTTGTAGGAGCGGTCGATGATGTTCTGCGAACCGGTGAACGCAAGATCCCCGTCGACGACGAGGATCTTGCGGTGATTGCGCAGATCGGGCCGCTGGTACTCGCCCCGCCACGGTCGAATCGGCAGGGCTCGACGCCAGCTGACGCCCGAGGAGTCAAGCCTCTTGACGAGCTCCGAATACCCCGGATACCCCAACGAGCCGACATGGTCGATGAGGATGCGCACCCGCACCCCCCGCGCATGCGCGGCCAGCAGGGAATCGAGCAGCCGCCTCGTCGTGTCGTCGATGGCGACGATGTAGAACTCGAAGTGCACGAATCGCGTCGCTTCGTCGACGGCGTCGGCCATCGCCTCCATGCAGGCGTGATTGTCGACGTGGAGCTCGAAGTCGTTGCCGTGGGTCATCGGCAGGGCACCGAGGTCGAAGTTGAGCTGCGCTGCGGTGCTCAGCGGTTCGGGCATGTGGTCCTTCTGCCCGAGGATCGGCCGATTCCGGATCTGGTCACGGATGAGGGCATTCATCTGCGACTGCTTGTCCCGCCGCCGCTTCGGCAGCTTCGCCGAGCCGAGCAGCAGGAACGCCGCGACGCCGACATACGGGATGAGGAAGATCGCGAGCAGCCAGCCCAGTGCCACCGAGGGCCGGCGGTTGTGCGGAATCCATCCGAGCGCAATGATGCGGATGAGGAGATCGATCAGCAGAAGGGTGATGATCACCCAATTCGGCCAGGCCGAATTGATGTTGAAGAGCGGATAGATCCCGAAACTGCTCATATATCGCCTGTTCAGCCCCGCCCTTGTTCGTCACCGGTGGGGTCTTTCACCTCAGGTTGAGGAATTCGCATTGTGCACTATCGTATCGTGCCGAGTCTGCGGCCACACCGGCACATCCCCTCTGACCACGGACATCATCCGTCCGCGCCCCTCGGTTGCACTGTGCCGCCCGGCCCCGGTCCTACCCGAGCAGGGCTCCGGCGTCCGCGACCCCGGTTCCGCCTCGGCGAGGGTGCGCGGGCATACTGGAAGACAATGACAAGTGGCGAAAGCGAAGGTGCTGACCGTGATTCGAGACATCAGTCCTGAGGGCTCCGACCGTTCGGATGTGGCCGACAGCGCCAGCCGCGGCCCCGACGTCATCAACGCGGAGTCGGTGCCCGTCAGGCCCGCCGTGAGCGTACTCATGCTCCGCGACGGCGCCGAGGGTCTCGAAGTCTTCATTCAGCACCGGGTCTCGACGATGGACTTCGCCGCCGGTGTCGTCGTCTTCCCCGGCGGCCGCGTCGACCCGATCGATGCGCAGACCGCCTCGACGATCACGGTCGCCGACCCGATCGTGCACACGTCCGCCTGGTCACGCTCGACCATCGCCGAGGAGGCTGAGGGGTGGCGGGTCCTGCTCGCCGCCGCGGTGCGTGAGGTCGAAGAGGAGACCGGTGCTGTGCTCGATCCGGCCGGGCTCGTCCCCTGGGCCAACTGGGTGACCCCGCTGGGCCGCCCCAAACGGTTCGATACCTATTTCTATACGATCGCCGCCCCGGAGCTCGACGCTGCCCAGCACCAGACGACGGAGGCGCACACGAGCGAATGGCGTTCGGTCAGCGGCATCCTCGCCGACGAGGCTGCGGGCCGGCTCAAGCTCATGCGTCCGACGTTCGTTCTGCTGCGGCAGCTCTCGTCCTTCGCCTCCGTCGTCGAGGCGCTCGGAGCCGAGCGGACCATCGATCCCGTCCGCCCGGAGTTCCCTTCGATCCGCGGGTCCTGAGGTCAGCGTTTCGCGCGCGCCTTCATCGCCGCCAGCCGGGTCGCCACAACCTGTTTCTGCTCCTCGGTGCCCAGCAGCTGTGCCAGCGCCTCCTGTTCGGTGTCGAGGCCGACGCTGAGTTCGGAATCATAGGACAGGTCGACGAGGCGCTTCGCCCACACGAGCGCTGAGCGTGACTGTCCGGCGATCTGTGCGGCCAATTCTCGGGCGCGGGCGATCGGGTCGTCGACGAGTTCTTCGACGAGGCCGATGCGCAGGGCCTCCTCGGCACCGATCGTGTCCGCGGTGGCGATGAGCTTCTTCGCCTGACCGGGGCCGACGAGTCGTGGCAGCAGCTGGGTGCCGCACATATCGGGGATGATGCCCCAATTGAGTTCCATGAGCGAGAGCTTCGCATCGGGCCCGGCCACCCGGATGTCCGCACCGAGGGCGATTTGCAGGCCGCCGCCGAGAGCAGGTCCGCGGACCGCGGCGATGACGGGCACCTCGACGAGCGACCAGATGTGCACGGCCTTCTGCGCCAGCGCCCGGGCGGAGCCGAGGCGTTCGCCGATGTGGACGGCGGAGGACCCGGAGCCCGTGCCCTCGGCCCGGCTGTCGGATTCCTCCTCGGCGGTCGAACGGGTCGCGGTCCCCTCCTCGGCGATCCGGGTGAGTTCGGTGAAGTCGAGGCCAGCGCTGAACGCGCGTCCCCGACCGGACAGGACCACGGCCTTGACCTCGGCGGAGTCTCGCAGCGCCAGTCCCACCTCGACGAGGTCTTCGAAGACCTCACGGGTGAGCGAATTGAGCTTCTCGGCGCGGTCGATCTCGACGTGGGCGACGCCGTCGGCGATCGAGCAGACAACGGTCGAATGCGTGGTCTCGAGCATGGGAGGACCTTTCGAAGGCAGGGCCGGCACTCATCGGTCCGGCATCGGCATGGCACCGGCCGGTCGCCGTGGGCCCGGCGGGGATTCCGGCGGCCCTGAACGACCGATCAGCGGCGTTTCTTGAACCCTATCGGAGCTCCGGTCAGCGTCAAGACCAGGACCGCGATGAGGGAGGCCGCGCACATCGCGACGACGCCGGGCCAGGCGAAGTCGACGAAGAGGACCGCCGACAGCCATGCTCCGAGACTCGTACCGAGGTAGTAGACGGTGAGGTAGATGGCCGCCGAACGGGTCGAGTCCACTCCGGGCCGGGCCGCACTGGCCGCTGCCGAGGCGCCGGTGTGCCCGAGGAAGAAGCCGGCGGTGAGCAGCGACATGCCGATGATGATGCTCGCGAGCGAGTCGACGAGGGTGGCCCCGGCCCCGGCGAGCGCGATGAGCATCCCGGCCAGAGTGATGTGCTGGCGTGGGAACTTCGTGGCCAGGCGGCCGTAGTACGTGGTGACGACGGTGCCGACGAGGTAGATGAGGAAGAACAGGGCGACCGCGCCCTCGCTCAGCCGCCACGGGTCCTGCTGCAGCCGGGTGCCGAGCATCGTGAACGACCCGCCGAAGACGATCATGCACAGGAAACCGGTGAGGTAGATCCGCCACAGTCCCCCGCTGAGCGGGATCACTCGCCGAGGCGGCCGCGGGGCACCGTCGCCCTCAGTCGTGGGTACGGGGTCGTCAGCGGTGGGTGCAGGGTCGGGGTCGGCCGCCTCGTCGACGGTCGACTCGGTGTCGAGGACGGCCCTGCTCCGGGCGGTTGCGAAGAGGTCGTGGCGCAGCAGCCAGACGACGATGAGGCCGAAGATCAGGGAGATCGCGGCGGTGAAGGCGAGCCCGCCGTGCCAGCCGAGCAGTTCGGAGGCCAGACCGGTGAGCAGTCGCGAACACAGTCCGCCGATCGTGTTGCCGGCGATGTAGACCCCGATCGCACCGGGCAGGGCCGCAGACGGCAGCCGCAGGGAGAGGTAGGCCATCGCCGTTGCCGGCACCGAGGCGATCGCCAGCCCCTGGAGGAAGCGGACGGCGATGAGCAGCTCGGGAGTCGGTGTGAACGGCAGGACGAGGGCGAGGATCGCTGCGACGATCACGCCTGCGCCGATCTGACGGGCATGGCCGATGCGCGGAGCGAGCATCGAGAACGGGATGAGGAAGACGGCCATCGCCACGTTCGTCGCCGAGACCGTCAGACTCGCCGTCGGTCCGTCGATGCCGTAGGCCTCGCGGATGGCCGGCAGCAGCCCCTGGGTCTCGTAGAGGACGAGGAAGACGGAGACTCCGGCCAGGAAGACCGCGACGACGGTTCGCCGAGTGCTCGTCGGACTCGGCTCACCTGTGCTCATGAGACCAACGCTATGCCTGCGGGGACCGCGACCCCAAACGCTTCCGGTCAGCGGCCCAGTCCGCAAAGGGGGATAACCCCATCGCCGAGGCGCCGCTCGGTTCCCTAGGCTGGAGCCATACCTTCGACGACGTCGGGTCCCCGGCGTCGACAGCATCGGACCCGGCACCGGCGAGCACAGGATGGGAGTCCACAGCGATGTCCGCGACCACCGAGATTCCCGCGATCTCTCCCGCCACTCCCCTCCCTCCGCTGGCTCCGGTCGGCATCGACGAGGCTGCCGACGATTCCGGCAACCGGTCGTTCGTCCTCACCTGGCTGCTGTCTCTGCTCTTCGGCTTCCTCGGACTGGACCGGTTCTACACCGGTCGGTACTCAACGGGCGTGCTCAAGGCGCTCAGCCTCGGCGGGTTGGGGATCTGGTGGATCATCGATCTCGTCATCGTCTTGGCCGGCGGCCTCCGGTACGGTCGGGCACCGCTGCGCGGTTTCGACCACAGCAAGGAGATCGCGTGGATCGCCACCGGGCTGACGATCATCGTCGCCTATTCGCTGCAGCTCGATGCGCTCGTCGGATCGCTGTTTGCCGGACTGCTCTGAATCTTCTCAGGTCAGCCTTTCCTGAAAACTCAGTCTCCTGGGTCTAGGCTCGAAGCCAGGACAGTTCAAGGAGGCACAATGAAACGGCAATTCCCCATTGTCCGGTTGGTCAGCGGCGAGTCGGCAGGCAAGCAGGTCGCCGGGCTGGCGGCGACCGCCTCGGCGATCGGACTCGGCGCCCTCGCCGCATGGGATCTGACTCAGAAGAAGCATTCGATCCTGCGCAACTACCCCATCGCCGGACATGCCCGATTCCTGCTGGAATCGATCCGGCCGGAGATCCAGCAGTACTTCATCGAACGCAACTGGGACGGTCGGCCGTTCAACCGCGACACCCGCACCACCATCTACGAACGCTCCAAGGGCACGCACTCCGAGCACGCCTTCGGCACCGAACGCGACGTCAACCGGACCGGCTATGAGGCGCTCATGCACTCGGCCATGCCGATCCCCAACCCGCCGCGTCCGCCCCGCGTGCACATCGGCGGCGAGGACTGCACCCAGCCCTATGACATCTCACTGCTCAACGTCTCGGCGATGAGCTTCGGCTCGCTGAGCAACAACGCCGTACGGGCCCTGAACAAGGGAGCGGCCCTCGGCGGGTTCGCTCACGACACCGGCGAGGGGTCGATCTCGCCGTACCACCGCGAACACGGCGGCGACCTCATCTGGGAGCTCGGCACCGCCTACTTCGGCACCCGCACCCCCGACGGGAAGTTCGACCCGGAGATCTTCGCCGAGAAGTCGAAGGACCCGCAGGTGAAGATGGTCTCGCTCAAACTCTCGCAGGGAGCGAAACCGGGCATCGGCGGTGTGCTTCCCGGACGGAAGGTCACCGAGGAGATCGCGGCGATCCGCGGCATCCCCGTCGGCAAGACCTGCATCAGCCCGCCCGGACACAGTGAGTTCTCGACCCCGATCGAGCTGCTTGAATTCATCCAGAGGATGCGCACACTCTCGGGCGGGAAGCCCGCCGGATTCAAACTCTGCATCGGATCGCGCACGGAATTCCTCTCGATCGTCAAGGCCATGGTCGAGACCGAGATCCTGCCGGACTTCATCATCGTCGACGGTTCCGAAGGCGGCACCGGTGCGGCACCGTTGGAATTCGAGGACAATGTGGGACTGCCGCTGACGCAGGGGCTGATGATCGTGCACAACGCGCTCGTCGGTGCCGGTCTGCGCACGAAGATCAAGATCGGCGCCTCGGGGAAGATCGCCACCGGCACCGACATCGTCAAACGTCTCATCCAGGGTGCGGACTTCACGAACTCCGCACGCGCGATGATGATGGCCATCGGCTGCATCCAGGCGCAGGTCTGCCACACCGGCAGATGCCCGGTCGGCGTGGCCACACAGGATCCGCGGCGAGCGCGCGCCATCGACGTACCCACCAAGGCCGAACGCGTACGCAACTACCACGATGGGGTCGTCGCCGAGGCGGTGCGCCTCATGGCATCGATGGGTGCCTCCGGCCCGGACGAGTTGGAGCCGACCATGCTGCGCCGCAACGTCTCCGCCTCCGACTCCTGGTCCTATGCCCGCCTCTACGACTGGCTCAAACCCGGCGAGCTCCTCGAGGATCCTCCCACGGAATGGGCCGACGACTGGGCGACCGCACGCGCCGACACCTTCACCATCCCCCACGGTCACAGCCGCTGACCGGCCGAGAGGAGACTCTATGACCACGCTCGTCCTGTTCCACTCGGCACTCGGTCGCACATCCGGCATGGATGCATTCGCCGAACGGTTCATCCTGGCCGGCCACGCCGTCCACACGCCCGACGTCTACGCAGGCAAGACCTTCACCGACGCCGAGGAGGGCGTCGCGTTCTCCCAGGAAGTCGGATTCTCCACGCTCGTGGACCGAGCGAAGGACGCCTGCGTCGACCTCGGCGATGAGATCGTCTTCGGCGGGTTCTCGCTGGGAGCCGCACTCGCTCAGCAGATGGGCAAGAACGATCCGCGTGCACGCGGGGCCATGCTCTTCCACGGCGGCGGCTTCCCGAAGCCGACCCGCTGGCAGGAGCAGGTGCCGGTCCAAGCCCATTTCTCCGTCGACGACTCGTGGCGCAGCCCCGGCACGATCGAGACCCTCCTCGAGTCGGCGACTCGAGCCGGAGCTCAAGCCGAATACTTCCTCTACCCCGGTGATTCGCATCTGTTCAGCGACCCGACGACCGCGGACCACCGGGAGACCAACGCCGAGCTGCTCTACGAGCGGGCCCTGACCTTCCTCGAACAGGTCTGAGACCCACCACCCGAGTCGTCTCAGCAACAGCGGCCCAGACACGAGGGCCCCGGGTCATCCGGCCCGGGGCCCCATCGTTCGATGTGAGACGTCGTCAGGTTCAGACCATGACGAGGCCGTTGTCGACGATGAGATTCTGCCCCGTCACCGCGCGGGAGGCCGGCGAGGCGAAGAACACCACCGCCGAGGCGAAGTCCTCCGGAGTGGTCACCCGCCGCAGAGCGCTGGCGGCGGCGATCTGATCGAAGACCTCCTCCGGCGTCGCCGAAGAGGCGTCGGTGGTGCGAAGCAGCCCTCCGGAGACCATGTTCACCCGCACCCCGGCCGGACCGAGGTCCTTGGCAAACGTCCTCGTCAGCGACAGCAGAGCCGCTTTGCCCGCCGTGTAGTCGTGATAGGGAACGACCGGGTCCTGGAACAGGTTCGTCCCGATGTTGATGACTCGCCCGGACCCGATATGCCGAAAACCGGACATCGCGGCCTGGACCGTGTTGACCGCACCCTCCACAGAACCGCGGAACTGGTCGGCGAAATCCGAGTAGTCGATCTCATCGGCAGGCTGGCGCTCATCTCCGTTGAAGGAGAAGTCCGCGAGCGCATTGTTGACCACCGTGGACACCGGCGCACCGAACTCCGCGGCCGCGGTGCGGAACATCGCGTCGACGGCACGCGAATCGGTGACATCAGCCGCGATGGCCTCGGCACGTCCGCCGCGGGCACGGACCGCCTCGGCGAGTTCCTCAGCGGTCTCTGCCGAGTACCGGTAGTTGATGACGAGGGCGGCCCCCTCGATCGCGAAGGCCTTCGCGATCGCCGAACCCAGGCCGCGCCCGGCTCCGGTGACGAGGACGACCTGCTCGTCCAGGGGCAGGGCCTCGGAGGTGAAAGCCTGGGCGTTGGTCATCGCGTGTCTCCTTCGAACGTCGGTGGGCAGGGCCGGCAGACCTGAGGGTCCGAGTCCTGCTCCCAGCCTACCCAGGAACCGCCGATTGCCCAGTCGAGGTCTCCTCTGCCCGACTCCGGCCCCTATTCGTCCACCGGCAGAACGTGCTCGAAGCGTCAAGAGTCCATACACTGACAGGACGACCACCGTTGTCCATTCCCAGGAAGTCACCCTTATGAACGAGCTCGGCGCCGGAATCTCCATCGGAGTCCTCGCAGCTCTCGTCGTCTTCGTCATCTACATGATCGGTGCGAAGCTCGGACGATGGCAGCCACGGCCCCAGTCAGGTCGACCGGGCACCCCAGGTGGCTACGGCCAGGGCGGCGACAACCTGCCCACCCGCCCGTGGAGCGGCGATGACGCGACCCGTGTGCTGCCCAACAGCGCCCACGGCTACGGCGACGGCTACGGCAATGGCTATGACGACGCCCGGGATGCCGACCTGCCGCGGGCCGCGAAGTCCGAGCTTGCGAGCAACATCCAGTACTCGGGGCAGATGGTCGAAGCGAACCGGCGGGCCGCCACGGCCGCGAACGGTGACACCCTCGCCGTGTTCACCTACATCTTCGGGGCCGCGCTCATCGCCGTCGTCGCGTTCGTATTCTTCAACAACCTCCTGTTGCCGGCGACCATCGGCGCGCTCACCGGAGCCATCATCTGTGTGGCACTGTCAGCGACCTACACGCTGAAGAACCTCGACTTCTGGCCGGACAATGCGACGATCTCGATCATCAACCTCATCGTGGCACTCGCCGCCTCGATCTTCATGTACATCGGCTCCGTGCGGACCGAACGCGACAATGTCAGTCTCGGCACGATCACCGACTCCTTCGAAGCGCTGCCGTTCAGCGAAGGCTTCTCCGCCTTCGCCGTCGCCATCGGCGACCGGGTCGTCACCTTCTTCAAGGACTTCGGGTTCTTAGGCTTCGTGTTCCTGCTGTTCATGGGCATCGGCTGCATCATCGTCTTCACCCTCGCGGCGAAGTCGCTCGTCGACGTCATGGACTGGCGGATCTTCGCCCAGTTCGGGCATTTCGTCACCGACCGGCCGATGTCCTATTCACGCGCCGTGCGCTTCCAGACATCGAAGGTCTCACACACTGTGACCTCGATTGTTCTTGCGATCATCGCCGTCCTCGCCGCCACTGGAATGCTCTACGACGGTTTCACCTGGTTCACGCGCTGATGAACATCTCAGAAACTGAGCGGTAAGATAGTCCAGGAATTCCCCCCGTCGTGTCGCGCCACGCGCGCGTCTCTGCGGTCCAGATCGACACCGACGAACGACCCGAAAAGGGATGAGTACCTCAATTGGCGAACGGCAACGCAACATTTCGGCACTCGAACGTGGCCCTGCTCGGCCTGACCGAGACGCTGGCCCCGAACGAAGTGACCTCTGAGGAATTCGACGAGCGCCTCGCCGATACCCTGTCCTCTCTCAACCTTCCGCAGGGCCTCCTCCAGCGGGTCGCCGGCGTCTACGCACGACGGAACTGGGACGAACCCCACCAGTTCGCCGACGGCGCGATCGCCGCCGGGAAGAAGGCCCTCGTCGACGCGGATGTCCCGGCCGAAGCCATCGGCCTCATGGTCAACACCTCGGTCACCCGCGAACATCTGGAGCCGTCTGTGGCCGTCGGCGTCCACGCCGGCATCGGCCTCGGCCCACAAGCGATGAACTTCGACATCGCCAACGCCTGCCTCGGCTTCGTCAACGGCATGACCCTGGCCGCGAACATGATCGACGCGGGCCAGATCGAATACGCCCTCGTCGTCGCCGGCGAAGACGCCTCCCGCGTGCAGGAGGCGACGCTGCGCCGCCTCAACCGCCCGGAGATCACCCGCGAGGAATACCTCAACGAATTCGCGTCCCTGACCCTGGGCTCCGGTGCCGCGGCCGCCGTCCTCGGACCGGCCGACAAACATCCGGAGGGCCATCGCGTCCTCGGCGGGATCACTCGTGCCGCCACCGAGCATCACGCATTGTGCGTCGGCGACCACAACGGCATGTTCACCGACACCAAAGGGCTGCTCTCCGGCGGGATGGAACTCGTCGTGGCTGCCTGGGAGGAAGCCTACGAGGCCGGCTGGGACTGGCGGGAGATGGATCGCTACGTCATGCACCAGGTCTCCGATGTGCACACGAACTCGATCACGAAGGCCGCGAACCTCGACCCCGACCGGATCCCCGTGTCCTACCCGGAACTGGGAAACGTCGGCCCCGCCTCCCTGCCCATCACACTGGCCCGTGAGGCCGCGAACCTCCACCCCGGCGACCGCATCCTGTGCATGGGTGTCGGCTCCGGCCTCAACACCGCCATGACCGAAATCGAGTGGTAGAAGAGTCCATGAAATATCCTGCACGGCCGGCCACGACTCCCCCGCAGCTGCCCGAGTGGGACCCCGCCTGGTCCCGAATCGTCGAGGCACCGACCTCCGACGGGACGCATGCGTTCCACGTGCTCGACACCCTGCCCGCCCTGCGCGCGGCCGGTGTGGAGCCAGCGGGCACCATCCTCGCCCTCCACGGCAACCCGACCTGGTCCTACCTGTGGCGACGGTTGGCACGCGCCACCGTCGACGCCGCCCGCTCCGGTGGCCGGGCCTGGCGACTCATCGCCCCCGACCAGCTCGAGATGGGCTTCTCCGAACGGCTCGACCATTCCGAGATGCCGACCCCGAAATCCGCTCAGCTGCGCCGGATCTCCGATCGCATCACCGATTTCGATGCCGTCGTCACGACCCTGCTCGCCGAGGTGGCCGACAGTGCCGCACCGAACGGCGGTTCCAGCGACCACCCGATCGTGACGATCGGCCACGACTGGGGCGGCGTGCTCTCGCTGGGCTGGGCCGCGCGCAACACGGATCTCGTATCGGCGGCGATCAGCCTCAACACGGCCGTTCACCAGCCCGAAGACTCCCCTGTCCCCGCGCCGCTGCGCGCCACCCTGGCCGGGCCCATGCTGCCCACGGCCACGGTGCTCACCGACTGGTTCCTGCGGGTGACGCTGAGTCTCGGCGATCTCGATGCCGAGACCAGAGCCGCCTTCGCGGCCCCGTACGCGAACGCGGAGGACCGGTGGGCGATCGGCAACTTCGTCGCCGACATCCCCGTCGATGGGAACCACCCTTCGGACCCCGAACTCCAGCGCATCGGGAAGGACATCGCCGCCTTCGACAAACCCGCGCTGCTCGTGTGGGGCCCGAAGGACCCCGTGTTCCTCGAGCGCTACCTGCGAGACCTGCGACAACGTCTGCCGCAGGCCGATGTGCACCGTTTCGAGACCGCCTCCCACCTCGTGAGCGAAGATCACGATGTCGCCGGTCTCGTCCTCGACTGGCTCGGCGCCCAGTTCGACACCGCTTCCGCGGCGAAGAATTCCGTCTCCGCCTCCGGGCCGGGCTCCACTGCCGAAGCGGACTCCGCGCCCGGAACAGACCCCGCGCCGATCCGGGCGGTCACGGCGATCCTCGATTCTCGCCGCGATGACGAGGCGATCGCCTCGGTGGACTTCGCGCAGAACCCCGCACAGCAGATCACCTGGCGGCATCTGTGGCATGTGACGACGTCGATCGCGGGTGGACTGCTCGACCTCGGGGTGAAGCCGGGCGACCGGGTGTCAATGCTCGTCGCGCCCGGCAACAACCTCACCGCCGCGCTCTACGCCTGCCTGAAGATCGGTGCCGTCGCCGTCGTCGCCGACGCCGGCCTCGGCCCGAAGGGAATGACCCGGGCGGTCACCTCGGCGGATCCGCAGTGGATCATCGGCGAACTGCCCGGCCTCGCCCTGGCCCGCGCCTTCGGATGGCCCGGCAGACGAATCTCGGTCACCCCGCTCGGCCCCGTCCGCTCCCGCCTGTTCAAGACCGAGACGAGCCTGACTGCGCTGTCGAAGACCCCGCACCGCGCGGAGCTGCCGACCCCGGCACCACACGACGATGCTGCGATCCTCTTCACCTCCGGTTCGACCGGCCCGGCCAAGGGAGTTCGCTATACGCATGCGGACATCTCGGCACTGGCAGCCGTGCTGACCCGGGCCTTCGATGTCCGAGAGGGCACGGGACTGGTCGCCGGCTTCCCGCCCTTCGCTCTGCTGGGACCGGCCATCGGGGCCACCTCGGTGACTCCGGACATGTCCGTGACGAAGCCGAAGACGCTCACGGCCAGCGCGATCGCCGATGCGATCATCGCCGGGCGCGCGACCATGGTCTTCGCCTCTCCCGCTGCGTACACGAACGTCGCCGCGACCGCCTCGGCGCTCGACGATGAGCAGAAGGCCGCCTGCGCTCGGGTCGAACTCGTGCTCTCGGCCGGGGCCCCCGTGCCGCTCGAGCTCATGGACGCCATCGCCGAGGTGTTCCCCAACGCCTCCATCCATTCGCCCTACGGCATGACCGAGGGGCTTCTGCTCACCGACATCGACCGGTCCGGGGTGGCCGAAGCCGATGCGACCGGCGGGCTCGGAGTGTGCGTGGGCTCGCCCATCGACGGCGTCGAACTCGCTCTGGCGCCCATCGACGCGACCGGCGACTCCGCCGAAGAGCTTCTCGAAGGTGATGCTGCCCGTAATCGGCTGGGCGAATTCGTCGTCAGCGCCGCCCATATCAAGTCCGGCTATGACAATCTCTGGCGCACTACCGCCGATTCGGCCCGTGATGACCTGCACGGTCTGACCTGGCATCGGACGAACGACATCGGCCACATCGACGAAGCCGGCCGCGTCTGGCTCGAAGGCCGCCTGCAGCACGTTGTGACGACTCCGCGCGGGCCCGTGGGGCCCGGCGGTCTCGAGGCACTCATCGACACCGACGCCGAGGTCAGCCGCAGCGCCGTCGTCGGAATCGGCCCAGACGGCACGCAGGCGCTCGTCGCCGTGCTCGATGCCGAAGGCACCGCGTTGGCACCGGGATTGGCGCCCTTGGAGCTGACCGCGCGTCTGCGCGAGCAGGTGCTCGACGTCAGCGGTCAGGACCTGACCGCGGTGCTTGTCGCGCCCGAGTTCCCCACCGACATCCGCCACAATTCGAAGATCGACCGTTCCCGCCTCGCGGCGTGGGCGGACAGCGTCCTGGCCGGTGGGCCGGTGCGCGGCAGGGTCTAGGAGCTGTCGAAACTGGACCGGTTCGCGAGCAGAGGTCATGTCCGAACCGGACTCGTCCCCGATCATGAGGAGCTGAAGTGAGAATCACCGTCACCGGAGCCTCCGGGCTGCTCGGTTCGTCCGTCGCCCGCGCGCTCGTGTCCGCGGGTCATACGGTGACGACTCTGCAGCGTCGCCCGTCCGGAGTCGCCGGGGCTGCGGATGTGCTGGGTTCGGTGACCGATGCCCAGAAGGTCGAGGAGGCGGTCACCGGCGCCGAGGCGGTCGTGCATTTGGCCGCGAAGGTTTCGATGATGGGCGACCCCAAGGACTTCGAGGCCGTGAACATCGGCGGCACCCGCACGCTCGTCGACGCGGCTCGAGCGGCCGGTGTGCCGCGTCTGGTCCACATCTCCTCGCCGTCGGTGGCGCATACGGGTGATTCGATCATCGGCGATGGGGCCGGACCGGCGTCTCCGGAATTCGCCAGCGGAGAGTACGCGCGGACGAAGGGGGCCGGTGAACGCATCGCTCTGGGTGCGGACTCCGCTGATTTCCGGGTGCTCGTCCTGCGCCCGCACCTCATGTGGGGTCCGGGTGACACACAGCTGACCGAGCGGGTCATCGACCGGGCCCGTGCCGGCCGGATGCCGGTGCTCGGATCGGGGGCGGCGCTCGTCGACACCCTGTTCGTCGACAATGCGGTCGAGGCGATCGTCGCCGCCGTGTCCGCGGTCGACACCACGCATGGTGAGTCTCTGGTGGTGACGAACGGTCAGCCGCGTCCGATCGGCGAGCTGATGTCACGCATTGCCATCGCCGGCGGCGCCGCGGAGCCGAAGCTGCGCATCCCGGTCGCCCCGGCCCTGGCGGCCGGTTCGCTGGTCGAGAAGGTGTGGGAGCTCGGCGAACACGATGACGAACCGCCCTTGACCCGGTTCCTCGCCGAGCAGCTGTCGACCGCGCACTGGTTCGACCAGCGGCGGACGCAGGAAGTCCTCGGTTGGACTCCCCGAGTCAGCGTCGAAGAGGGGCTGGAGAAGTTGGCACAGCACTACCGACCCTGATCAGCGCGGAGGGATCTGATGCTCGTCGAGCTGGATCGCCTTCGACGGGCACAGGTACTCTGCTGCCCGGACGGCCTCCCGCTGCGATTCGGGAGGTGACGTGTCGTTGAGCTTCGCGAATCCCTCATTCTCGTCTGGGTTCGAAAAGACTTCGGGCGCGACGAATCCGCAGTTGCCGGACGCCACGCACATGCTCGAATGCAGTGTGATCTTCATCGGTTCGCTCCTGAGTGGTGGATGCGGCACATCGGTGTGAGTATCAGGCATGGACGTCACCCTCGGTATCGTCGCACGAGCGGACAGGTGTAGGGATCCTGTCCTCTCACGCCGACCTGGCTGAGATAGGCGACGACCGTGGCCGCTGCCTCGGTCAGCGTCCTCTCCGTGTACGGGATGTCGTAGCGGGCGCAGTGCTCTCGGACGATCGTCTGCATCTTCGGGAGGCTGGTGCGCGGTGCGGCCGGGAACAGGTGATGTTCGATCTGGAACTGCAGACCGCCGAGGAAGAATCGTGCCACCGGCCCGTCCTTGATGTTCCTGGACATGACCACCTGCCTGCGCAGGAAGTCGATGTGGATTCCCTTCTCGACGGTGGGCATCCCGATGTGGTTGAGGGCGAAGGCCCCACCGAGGAGGATCCCGAAGAAGCCGACCTGCACCCCGAAGAACGCGCACGCCATACCGAAGGGCAGCACAACGAAGAGAAGCGCGAGGTAGGCTCCGTGCCGGATCGCGATCAGTACGATCTCGGTGATGCGGTGAGGAACGTTCGGGGACGAGTACAGAGTCTTCAGCGATGCGTAGTGAAGGTTTGCCCCCTCCAAGAACAGCAGGGGGACGAAGAACGCACCCTGGTGACTGGCGAGAAAGGCTCCGATCCCTCGGCGACGGCCCGCGGCGTTGGGGGTCATCGCAATGAGATTGGAGTCGATGTCGGGGTCGACGCCCTCCTGATTCGGATAGGCGTGATGCGTGTTGTGTTTGGCCATCCACCAGCTGAAGCTCAGCCCCATGAACAATCCCGCGATGATGCGCGATGTCCACTCGTTCCATCCCCTCGAGGCGAAGATCTCGCGATGGGCGGCTTCATGTGAGAGGAAGCCGAGCTGAGCCATGACCATCCCGATCAGCCCGGCAGTGATGAGTTGGAACCAGGTGGCTCCGAAGACGATGACGGCTGCGAGCAGACCGGCCAGAACCACCAGCCAGGCGACGATCCGGCTGAGATAGAAGCTTCGGTGCCGATTCATCAGACCGGCGTCATGGACAGTCTCGCTGAGTTGCCGATACGACTCGACGTACTTGGCGACCGTCATTGCTATCACCCCGCCCGAAAACGGTCACCGGGTTCAAACGTTGGGGTTCGTCCCCCGGTGCTCTGCAGAACGCCTAGTCCCGATCATAGGCCCACTGGTTTTGCACAGCAATGGAGCCGTTCGAGGCTGTGCGGAGAAAGTGCCAGGGGCTCCGACGCCTCAGAGTCGGTACTGGTTGTTCTCGTCGGCCGAGACGTCATTGCGCTGAGGCGACTGTGAGTCGTCGGCCCCGTCGGCGGAATCGTCTGCTGCGTCTCCTGTCTCTGCGGTCTCTTCCGGTTCCTTGCCTTCGAGTGCGTCGACGGACATTCCGGGTTCACCGGTGGGAGGCGATTCGAGAGAGGACCCGCCGGCGGATTCGTCGAAGTCTTCGGGATCGAGAGTCGCCGGATCGTCGATGTTCGTTTCGAGAGTCCTGTCCGCCGCCGACTCTGCGTCGTCGCCTTCTGCCGTGTCGGCTGGTTTGTCGCCAGCCTCTTCAGCAACGGTGTCGGCTGGTCTGTCGGCAGATGTTCCCGCATCGCCCGAAGCCGTCGCCACGGGAGGCAGCAGCGGTGCAGGCGGAATGTCGCCCGCTTTCGTCGTCGTTGACTCAGCCGAATCGGCCTGTGTGCCGGTGTGTGTCTGTGCGCCGGCTTGTGCCTGTGCATCGGCGTGTTCTGCCCCGCCGGTCTGCGGGGCGACAGTCGGCCGTGCAGGATACGACGGGGGCATGGGCGGCGCCGGTCGAGAAGAGTCCGTCTCGTCGTCTTCTCCCGAGCTTTCGATCGACGATTTCTCAACGGGGTCCGTCGATTCGTCAGCGGCATCACCGGCCGCCGCATCTTCGACCGACTCCGCGTCTTCAGCAGCATCGTCATCGCCGATTCCAGGAGCATCGGTCGCCTCGGTGTCCGTCGCCTCCGTGTCCGCGGATTCGCTGTCAGCCGCGCCGACCGCCTCGGTGCTGGCGGCATCGACGTTCTCACCGGTCGTCGCGGACGACCCCGGCAGGGCACCTTCGACGCCCTCGAGGCTCACCCCCGCTTCGGCGGCCAGACGCGCACGTCGCTCGGCCCGCGCCTGGGCACGTTCCTCTTCGCTTCTCTGCGGCTTCGCAGCTTCGTCCTTCGGCTTGGTCGGCCGGACGGCTTCCCAGACGAGGAGGAAGATGAGCATGGTGACGCCGACGATGACGCCCATGATGACCGAACCCCACGGTCGCGCCATCGAGAAGAAGTCGAAGATGGCGTTGAGTCCGAACATGACTGCCAGGCCGAGGATCAATGCAACCAGGAATCTCATATCCCCATTGTGCCCTGTCCCGGCCCATATGCAGACGAATGGGTCGACTTTCCCGCCGACCGATCGCCCGCGTCGCCCCTGCTCGATCAATGCTCCCCGGCCCGAAAAATGTGACCCCCGCCTCAATGCAGAGCTGTTCCATAGGTCACAATGGGGTCATGGAAACGCACCCGCAGAACCCCGCCCCCAGCTACGACGATGTCGTGGGCCGCATCGCCTCCGACCCCGAAGACTACTGGCTCGAACAGGCCACGAGCCTCATCGACTGGGTCACCGAACCGACGCGCGCCGTCGACGATTCGCATGCTCCGATCTACCGCTGGTTCCCCGACGGCGAACTCAATGTCTGCTTCAACGCCATCGACCGCCACGTCGAAGCCGGCCGCGGCGACCAGGCTGCCATCATCTACGACTCGCCGGTCACCGACACCATCCGCAGCATCACCTACGCCGAGCTGCTCGACGAAGTCTCCCGCTTCGCCCGAGCCCTGTCCGATAAGGGCGTGACCAAGGGCGACCGTGTCATCATCTATATGCCGATGATCCCCGAGGCGGCCGTGGCCATGCTCGCGTGCGCCCGCATCGGCGCGATCCACTCGGTCGTCTTCGGCGGGTTCGCCCCGAACGAACTGGCCGTGCGCATCGACGACACCGCCCCGAAGGCCGTCATCTCCACCTCCTGCGGAGTCGAGAAGAACCGTGTGCTCGAATACAAGCCGATGCTCGACGAAGCCATCGACATCGCGAAGTCCACGCCGGAGTTCACGGTCATCGTCCAGCGCGAAGAGCACCGCTGCGAACTCGGCGAGACCGATTTCGACTATGCGACCCTGCTCGACCGGACACCGGAGGGCATCGCCCCGGTCACCGTCAGGGCCACCGACGAGCTCTACGTCCTCTACACCTCCGGCACCACCGGCAAACCCAAGGGCATCGTCCGCGACTCCGGCGGCTACGCCGTGGCCGGTGCGTTCTCGATGCCCGCGCTCTTCGACCTCCACCCCGGTGACACAATGTTCACCGCTTCGGACGTCGGCTGGGTCGTCGGACACACCTACATCGTCTACGCACCGCTGCTGGCGGGCGTCACCTCGGTGCTCTATGAGGGCAAGCCCGTGGGCACCCCGGACGCCGGCGCCTTCTTCCGCGCCATCGAGCAGCACGAGGTCAACGTTCACTTCACCGCCCCGACGGCCATGCGCGTGGTGCGCAAGGAGGACCCGAACGGGGATCTGATGAAGAAGTACGATCTGTCCAGTCTGCGTGCGGAATTCCTCGCCGGTGAGCGGCTCGACCCCGACACCTACGAATGGACGACGAAGACCCTCGCCGAGGCGACCGGACGCGACATCCCCGTCGTCGACAACTGGTGGCAGACGGAGACCGGCTGGCCGATTGCGGCGAATCCGCTGGGACTCACCCGGTTCCCGCTCAAACCCGGCTCCCCGACGAAGCCTGTACCCGGTTACCAGGTCGCCATCCTCGACCCGAGCGGCCAGCCCGTGGCCGCAGGGGAAGAGGGGCTCATCGTCATCAAGCTGCCGCTGCCTCCGGGCACCATGGCCACGGTGTGGGGAGACGACGACCGGTTCATCTCCTCCTACCTCGCCGCCTTCGACGGCTACTACCTCACCGGCGATTCCGGTTACCTCGACGAGGACGGATACGTCTACGTCATGGGGCGCACCGATGACGTCATCAATGTCGCTGGACACCGACTGTCGACGGGCATCATCGAAGCAGTCGTCGCCTCTCACCCGGCCGTGGCCGAGGCCGCCGTCATCGGCGTCAATGATGAGGTCAAGGGGCAGATTCCGCGCGCTCTCGTCGTGCTCGGCGACTCCGCCGAGGAGGCCGATCCGGCCACGGTCATCGACGAACTCGTGGCGTTGGTCCGCAAGGAGATCGGTCCTGTGGCCGCGTTCAAGCGTGTCGACATCGTCCCGGGCCTGCCGAAGACCCGGTCGGGCAAGATCCTGCGCAAGACCATGCGCGAGATCGCCGACGGCGCCGAGAATCCGGCGGTGCCGTCGACGATCGAGGACCGCGCAGTGCTCGACGACCTCGAAGGCGTGCTCGCTCGCGGGTGAGCCACCCGGGCGGGTGGTTCGCCTGGGGCGGGTGAGCAACTCGGTCAGATACTGATCTCCGAATCGTCGAGATCATCAAGGTTGCCACCGGCGGAGAGGAGTTCCTTGTAGGCGTGAAGCCGTTGTGAGTCGATCTCCGTGTTCGTCACTCCACGCTTCCAATAGCCGAAGACGGCGACGTCGTCCTTCTCCAGTCCGACTTCCTTCCGGAAGTGCTTTCTGATCTCGCGCATTGCATCGCGTTCCCCGGCGGCCCAGACCACGTGCTCCTCAGGTGATTCGAGCATCCGTGCATGCGCGGAGAGCCCGGTCGCTGATCCCGGCACTACGGTGAGGACTTCGAGGCCCGGTGGGCATTTGAGTTCGGCCACAGCCACCTCGTCATCCGATTCGATGACCGCTGTGCCCTGCACCCCTGTCGGCCAATGCTTGACCATCGCAAAGAGTGCCGGGATCGCGGTCGAATCGAGAAAGAGCGCCGCTCTCCGCCCCTTGGCCTCAGGCACGATGAAGTGTTGCCTCGGCCCGCGGAAGGCGATCACCGTGCCGATACGCGCATTCCGTGCCCAGCGCATCATGGGACTCGACTCGCCGTGCAGCACGACATCGACGACGATTTCAGCGGAAGCGGCCGAGAATTCACGGATCGTGTAGATCCGCGAAGCATCGTCGAAGTCCTCTCCGAGCTCCATTCTGATAGTCACGTTCGGGCTCGCCCACGCAGGGTCATCCGCTCCGGACTCCAGACGAGCCGTGAATCGCAGCAGGTGCTCGGACGGGTACTCCAACCGAGTGATGGTCGCCCTCGTGTCGTGAAGATTGCGATCGTGGTCCGTTCCGCGCAGCGCGGCCTCTTCGCTTCTGTTGTTCGCCGAGGCTCGCCGGGCATCATCGGTGAGTGTTCGTGTGCTCGTTTCATGTGCCATTTCAGTTCCTTTCGCTGATGGTCAGGGTGCGTTGTTGATGGACAGGGTGCGTCAACGGGTGGTCAGAAGTGCCTTCGTCCTGTTGCGAATCGCTGCGTCGTCGCGGAATGATGAGGGGCCGGCCAGTTTCGGGATCGGTGTGAACCAGTGCCTGAAGATCGAATACCTCAGCGAGGAGATCGGGGGTGAGCACGTCTGTGGGCGCGCCGGCGGCCCGGAGACGACCGTCTCGCATGGCCAGAATCTGTGTGGCGTAGCGGGCCGCGAGGTTGAGGTCATGCAGCACCGCGATGAGGGTCCGCCCTTGCTGATTGAGATGTGCACACAGGTCGAGCACTTCGAGCTGATGCGCGATGTCGAGGTAGGTGGTCGGTTCGTCGAGGAGCATGATGGGTGTCTCCTGGGCCAGCGCCATGGCGATCCACGCGCGTTGGCGCTGACCGCCCGAGAGTTCTCCGAGAGGAGCGGCCCGCAGCGAGGTCATTCCCACTGAATCCAGCGCCGATTCGACGGCCACTCCGTCGTCGTTCGACCACTGCCGCAGCAGAGACTGGTAGGGGAACCGCCCGCGCGCCACGAGATCGAACACGCTGACGCCGTCGGGCGCACCCGTCGACTGGGGCAACAGAGCAATCTGACGAGCCAGGCGCCGAGGCGGCATCTTCGCAATGCTGGCTCCGCCCAGGGTGACCACACCGCTCTTCCAGGGGATGAGACGACCGATCCCCTTGAGCAGGGTCGACTTCCCACAGCCGTTGGGGCCGATGATCACGGTGAATCCTCTGTGCGGAATGTTCGCCGAGAGATCGATGACGACGTCGCGCACCCCGTAGCCCAGGCGCAGACTGTCGACCCTCAGCTGCGCCGTCTGCTCTATGCGATCTGCACCCATGGTGTGGGGATTCTGGTATGGCATCGGAGTTCCTTTCACTGGGAAGTTCACATTCGTCTCGCCAGCAGCCAGAGGAGATAGAGTCCTCCGAGGACACTGGTGACGAGGCCGACAGGCGTCTGCAGACCGATCTCGAGTTCCTGGGACAGCAGGTCGGCACCGGACAGCAGGAAAGCACCGCACAAACCGGGAAGGAAGATTCCCACCTGAGTGCTGCGCGCCAGGCCGCGAGCGATCTGCGGGGCGGCCAAAGCGATGAAGGCGATCGGTCCGGCCGCGGCTACAGCAGTGCCGACTAAGATGACGGCGACGATGAGAGTGGTCAGACGCAGCCGTTCCACGCGGAGTCCCAGCGACGCAGCGGCTTCCTCACCGAGTTCGAGCACCGACAGGCGACGAGCCAAGGGAATGAGGGCGGGCAGCAGGGCAAGAGCGGTTCCGAACGTCAGCACGACGTGCGGCCAGCCGCGTCCGGTGAGGGATCCCGCTGTCCATTGCTGCAGAGCCTGGGCATCGGAGAAGTCAGCGCGAACGATCACTGCGTCGGTGATCGCCGTGAGAAGGGCCGCTGTCCCGATGCCCATGAGCACCAGACGCAGACCACCTGTTCGGGAGGATCTTCTAGCCAGCAGGTAGACACCGAGTGCCGCTGCCATCCCTCCCAGCACGGCGAACAGTCCTGTGGTCCAGACAGTCGAGGTAAAGAATGCGATGTGGATGGCCGCCGCGGCCGCCGCTCCGGCGGTGAACCCGATGACATCGGGCGAACCGAGCGGATTTCGGGTCAGAGATTGGAACAGAGACCCCGCAGCGGCGAGAGACCCACCGACCGCGCAAGCGGTGAGGAATCGAGGAAGCCGTCGCTGCTGAACGCTGCGCACCAACTGCTCGGAGCCGACACCCCATATCGCCTTCACCGTCCCGACGAGCCCCTCCTGCGGACGGCCCAGATAGAGCCCGAACACAGCCAAGCAGATGACCACAGCAAGCAGGAGACAGCCCACGACGATGCTTCGACGGTCAATGCGAACCGATATCGACCCGATCCTGAGAGCGAAGACTCTCCTGACGGAATCACTGGGCTGCGGTCCAGTGGGCGCGATTGGTATATGGCCGCGGTGCGCGGTTTCTGAGTCTGGATATGTCTGACGTGAGGCCGCTGAAGTGAGAGAGCCTCTCATCCCAGTCCTCCTCTGCGCACGACCAAGATGAAGACGGGAGCGCCGATGATTGCCAGAGAAATGCCGGTCTGGACTTCGCTCGGAGCCAGGATCACCCGGCCTGCCACATCGGCGGCGAGCACGAGGGCGATGCCGACGACGATTGCACACGGCACCATGCGCGCATGCGTTGGGCCGACGATGATGCGGACGATATGAGCGCTCATCAGACCGACAAAGCCGATCGGTCCTGCAGCCGCCGTCGCCGCTCCTGCGAGCACGATCACGGCGAGAGCGGCGATCGCACGGGTGAGTCCGACTCGCGCACCGAGCCCTTTGGCTGTTTCGTCTCCGAGCGCGAGGACGTCGAGTGATCGGATGAGTCCCAGCCCGAGCATGAGGCCGACGACGATGAAGGGAGCGACAGACAGCGTGACGTCAAACTGCCGCCCTTGCAGCGTACCGACCACCCAATAGCGGAATTTCAGAAATGTCGTCTCGTTGTTGATCAGCAGTATGCTCGTCACGGCGCCGACCGCCATCGCGAAGGCAGCTCCGGCGAGAGCCATCCGCACTGGAGTCGCCGCACGTCCACGAGTCGTGCCGAGGGCGTAGACGACGATTGCAGCGAATCCGGCTCCGAAGAGCGCCCACCACACCGTGGCTTGGGTGCTCGCCACTCCGAAATAGGCGATTCCGACGACCACCGAGGCAGAGGCTCCCGCATTGATTCCCAGCAGTCCCGCATCGGCCAGGGGGTTGCGCGTGACGGTTTGCATGAGCACTCCGGCGACGGCGAGAGCTGCTCCGACCGCGATGCCGAGAGCCAAGCGCGGAATCCTCGAATTCCAGATGATGACATGATCAGGATCGGTGAGATCTGGTCGGCTCAGTGCACTCAGCACGCGACTGATTTCAATGTAGTGGGAACCGACTGCGACCCCGAGTATCGCGGCGACAACGATGACACACGCACAGATGAGCAGGAGCACACTCGCCCGTATTCCCTTGACCGGCTCAACCGTTGTGTCCGTGGATTCCGTGCGACTGCTGTTCAGCGTGGTCGCAGGGGTCGCCGCAGACGTCATTTCGTGGCACCAAAGCTTTCCACGAGATGTTCGACTGTTCGCTTCGCGCTGTAGTAGTCGAGCCGGAATGATTCATCGCCTGCTGAGAACACCTGCTTGCTCTTCACCGCGGGGATGTTCGCCAGCAGCGGGTCCGATGTGAAGGACTCGATTTCATCATCAGCGGAACTGGCAGGAGTGACGAAGATCGACTTTGTCTCGGAGAATGCCTTCGGCAGATTTTCGGGACTCACCATAGCGACTCCGTCTTTGAGCGTGGCGGTGTCCTCCGGGACATCCGCGTAGTCGATGCCGAGGCTGGTGAATAGCCGACCTTGGGCCGTGTCTTTGGAAAAGGCCCAGACACCCTCGGATCCGAGGTAGACAAGCGCAGTCACCGGCTGCTGAGGAATCTCGATCTTCTCGGCTTGATCGTCTACCCAGTTCTTGTAGTCATCGATCACTGACTTCGCGGCATCCTCGTGACCGACGACGCTGCCGAGTTCCGTTGTGACCTCCTGCCAGTCCTTCGTGCCATAGTCGATGAGAACTGTGGGGGCGATATCGGAGAGCTGATCGTAGGCTTCGGCGACAGAATCTGCCGCGTTTGCCGAGCCGATGATGAGATCCGGCTGCAACTCGTCGACGGCATCGAGGTCGAGTTCGAGATTGTCGTAGGCCACCTCCACACCGCGTTCGTGTGCTACGTCAGCCCACTGCGAGAAGAAGCCCACGTCATCGACGAGTGTGCTCGGCAGAGCGGTCGCTGTCGCTGTAACTGGTGCGTCGATCGCGAGCAGAGAACCGGTCAACGACGGGGAGGTCGAAACGATCGTCAGCGGTTCGGTATCGATCTCAGTTGACCCCGCTGCGTGTTCGACGGTGCGGGGCCATTCGCCCGTTCCGCCCGCAGAAGTTTCATCAGAGTCAGGCTGGGGAGAAGCGCAGCCTGCGGCTGCGATCATCAAGGGGATCACGGTCAACGCGAGCGCAGCATGAATCCGGCTAACGAGCATGGGAGGACTGTCCTTCGGTCAGAGATTTCGGGCACCGACTGGTCTCGATGCCGGTCGGCAACTCGGCCGACTGCCGAATAGCTTAGGGTTGCCTCATCATCAGTTTCGTGCCGAAAGCGACATCTTCTTGCCAGCAGAGTCCCGACAGACCTCTTCGCCCGCCATCCTCGATCCCGATGGGCTGCCCGCCGCCGCCATGGAGATCGCACACCTGCCTGCACCGCTGCTCTTCTGGGTCGTACACGGGCAGGCGGATGTGCGCATCGACGGAAGCGATTGGTCGCTTGGCGCCGACGAAGCGGTGCTCATCCCAATCGGAGCCACCGTTTCCGCCAATACTCAACGCGGGTCGACTGCTGTTCCGACGTGGCTCCCCGGCACCGAGGTGCCCACGATCAAGCATTTCAGCCTCCCCCGCGAATGGGAGCCGATCGTCTTGTCTCGCTTCGCGGCGGGCCTTGGCTACCTGCGCCCAGTCGAAGATTTCGGCGAACTCCCGCTCCCGCTGAGAGTTGCCGAGTCTGCAGAGTCGAGCCAGAGGATTCCTCCGATGCCGGTCGATGAGGACCTCAACCGGCTGGCTCGATTCCTCCTCGCCTATCCGAGCGCTCCTCACACTCTCGGCGAACTGGCGAGTTCATTGAGCCTGAGCCCGCGCACTCTCCAACGCAGATTCCAAGGTGCGACAGGAATGACGTTCTCCGCCTGGCTCACCTTGGCGCGCGTCTGCGCATCGCTGGATCTGCTGGCCACGGATCTGAGCGTCGAACACATTGCCCACCGTGTCGGGTTCGCTGATCCCAGCGCGTTCTCCCGCGCATTCCGACGAATCATGGATCAGAGCCCGAGAGAAGCGCGGCACCGTCTCCGACAGAGCGACCGAGATCGCGCCGACGATGCCCGAACACCCACATTCCCTACGCTCCCTGTTTCCCGGGAAGGAGGAGAGCAGAGCAGGACGGCACCGGTTCCGCGCCTGTTGCCGACGCAGACCTGGCCCAGAGTCAACGGCTCGCATGTCGCGATCTGGGTGTATCGAGGCACCGTCGACGTCACAGTCGATGCCCGACATAAGGTCCTGCACCGTGGCGAGGCACTCATCCTTCCAGCGAGCACCCATCACGAGGTCAGGGCGAGAGAGGACTCACTCGTTCTCCCACTGGGCTATCGCCCCACCGGTCGTTTACCTGCGACGACCAAACATCTGCAGGTCCATCGCTTCCGTCCCGAGACCAAGGCAGCCCTCCTCCACGGGATCGTCAGCACCTATACGGCCCTTCGCCCAAGGGTCCCTGTCGCCAACTCTCTCTTCGATCATGTCGCACTTCATACGATCGACACTGGCGACGGGGCTTCTGCTCACCTACCTGATACGAGCAGTTCGATCACCGCACTGCTCAGCTGCTTGGCGAGAAACCCGCATGCCCCGTTCCCCGCTGCATACTGGGCAGACAGGCTCGGCATGTCAGGACGCGAGTTCCACCGTTCAGTCCGCATCGCAACCGGAGTCCCCTATCCGACGTGGCGCAGAGTATCTCGAATGACCTTTGCCCGCGAGGCTCTGCTGCGCGGGGTGCCGGCGACGTCGGTGGCTCAACAGACCGGCTATTCGCAGCTCTCCAGCTTCAGCCGGGCCTTCAGCGCAACGTTCGGCGCCCCGCCGCGACATTTGGCCTCGTTGTCCAGGGCAGACCGAAACTCTCTGCCAGAAGGGCCCCCGGCTCTCCGCGCTCGGAGAGCGGAGCAATTCGGCCCTTCTGGTCACAGCAGACGTTGAGAGCACCGAGGAGACTGCCGAAGCTGGGTCAACGAGAGCTTCGTCGAGTGCGCGGCTCGGTCAGGAATTGCGTCCTTGTTCGAAGCCCGCGGCGAATCCCCGCTCGAAGGCCTCCTGGACCTCCTGCTCGCGGCTGCGGCGCTCATCGGCCCAACCGAAGGGGTCGAATCCTCGTCGGCCCGGACCGAATCCGGGACCGAAGTTGGGGCCGAACCCGCGTCGTCCGCGGCCTCCTGAACGGCGGCCGTCACGATCGCCGCGCCCTCCGTGGGGTCCGTGAGCCTCGTGACGGTCAGAACCGCCTCGGTGACCGTCATCATCATGGGGGCGTCTGCGGTCATGCGGTCCTTCGTGGCCATCCGAGTCGTCTCCGCATCCCTCGGGGCCGAAGTTCTCAACGATCTTCGACAGCGAGGCCTTGAGGTTCTCGAACTCTTCGGAGGTGAGCACCTCTTCGATGCGATCGCCGACTCCGTCGCGCATATCGCGGAAGCGCTGGCGCAGCTCTTCGGGATCGATGTTCTTCGACGGCCCCCATCCGCCCCGGCCGCGCGGCGGGCCATAGGTCACCGGCTCTTCCGGATAGGCGGCGCCGTCGGCGACCACCTCATCGGCATCCCAGCGGCGGCGGCCTCGCCGCAAGCGCCCGAGGTCGCGAGGGTCGAAACCGGAATCGGCAGCGGCTGAGCGGAACTCGCGGCGCAGCACGTGGCTGAACTCGCGAAGCAGCTGCGGCAGATCGGCATCGGAGTCATCGTCCTTACCTGCGCGGGCATCGTCATCGCTCGCGGGGTCTCCGGTTACGGCCGTGTCATTGTCCGTCGCATCGCCCTGATTCGCCCCCTCGGCACCATCGGCATCGAGGCCCGAGGCATCGGTGTCGGTGTTCTCGCCAGTGTTCAGTGAGCCCTCCTGGTGGTCCGCACCTGTTGCGTCGGCGCCTGCGGGCGGGGTGGTGACGTCGTCATTGTCATCGTTGAAGTCGTTGTGGGCAGTCATGTCATCTCCTTTAGTTGTCATCTGACATGTACATGCAGAATGACATGCAACAGAGGAACATGTCAAGTAACATGTAAAATCGAATCATGAGCACGAACGATGACATTCAGGCGATCGCCGAAGCGCTCACTCGCCTGCAGTGGCGGCGCGGCTCCGGCGGTCCGCGGGGTTTCGGACCTTTCGGAGGTTTCGGTGAGCACGGCGAGCGCGGGGGCTTCGGTGAACGCGGAGGTTTCGGGGGCGGTCGGCACCCGGAGGACTTCCCTTTCGGTGGCAAACGTCATCCCGGCGGACCGTTCGCCGCTCACGGTCGCGGGCGTGCGCTCATCCGTCTGCTCATCTCCCTCGTCCAGGCAGGCACGGCGCTGGGGGTCAGCGCTCTCGGTGATGCGATCGGCGTCGACCAGCCGCGCGCATCCCGACTTGTGTCCCAAGGTGTCGAGCTCGGATTTCTGCGTCGCGAGGCCGACCCTGATGATGCGAGACGCACCCTCATCGCGCTGACGGACAAGGGTCGTGCAATCACCAACAGGTTCCGCGGTGCTCAGCGTGAGAACGTCGATCAGGCGCTGAGCGCATTCACCGAGGACGAGAGGGCGCAGCTGGCATCACTGCTCACGCGTTTGGCCGACGCTTGGCCGAAGTGACCCGGCCGCTCGGGTCTTCGATGGTGAGACTCGGGCTGCGGCTCAGCGTTCGGCGAGCTGTTTGAGCCTCTTGAGTGAGGCGAGCAGATTCGCCACCGTCGTCGACTGCGCCCGAGACAGGCGCTGCGGATCGCGCAGCTTCGTCCAGTCGTAGATATGGCGAACGAGGACTGAGTCTCCTCCGATCGGTTCGATCTGCCACACCCACTTCTGTCCGAAAGGCTCTCCCCCGACCTCGGAGGGCTGCCAGGCGATGAGCCGCCCCTCTTCGAAGTCGACGATGTGGTTCTCCCGGTCGACGCCTTTGGTCAGGGTCGTGATGAAGGAACCGCCTGTCCCACGCACTCGCTGCCCCTCGACGGCTGTACCGAGGTTGTCGTTGCCGTCCCATTCCGGCTGCCGCTGCGGATCGGCGATGAGGTCGAACACCGCTTCGGCCGGCGCTGAGATTTCGATCTCGGCGGTGACGACCTTGAGTGCCGGGTCGATCGAATCGAAGACGGAGGCATCGGGGATCTGGTCGGTCATGGAGTCCTGCCTTCGTGAGTGTTCCGACCTCGGCGTCGAGGTGAGATGCGGAGTGGTTCGGACACGGTCAGAATACACGGGACCGCAGCGTCAGTCCTCGAGGGCTCGGTCCTGCCGTTCTGCGCGGAGTGCGGCCGTGCTGAAGCGGGTGAACATCCGGGAGGAGTCGCTCGACAGTGCCAGCAGCACTGCCACCTGCATGGCGATCGTCGTCAGCGCATACATGTTCGTCGCCAGGTCGCGGTCCCCCGTGAAGTAGTTCGTCATCGACACGATCACGGAGATCGTCGAGAGAGTGAGGATCCACAGTCTGGCCCGGTTGCTGCCGCGGAACACCGACGCCGAGGCGACGACCTGCAGACACCCGATGAGGAGGCTGACCCCGATGAGCACCCCGGCGACGATGCGTGTGGCCGTGTCGTCGCTGAGTGCGGCGATGTCCGAGCTGTAGCCGACGACTTCAGTCCGCAGTCCGTTCCAGTCGAGGAGCGTGGTGATCACATCCCAAGCCTGGAAGATCAGGAGGATGAGCACGAGCGCCGCCCCCACGACGGTCTGCAGCGGTCGCTGCCGCCACAGTGTCTTCGTCACCTCGGACACGGTTCGTGACTCGGAGTAGATGCGGGTGGCGTCGAGGGCCAGTTCCAAGCGCTCGGGGTGGTCGGCGTCGTCGGCGACCACCTCGGCGACGTCGACGATCGGCAGGTGCCCATCGGTGATGATCGCGTCGCCGCCGCCGTTGCGGGAGTGGTAACCGGTGGAGAAGTCCTTGATCCGATCGACCGAGATCGCGTCATTGACGGCGGTGACAGTGTCGACGATGTGGTCGCGTTCGACGTCGGTGTTCTCTTCGATCTTATGGGTGAACTGGAGAGTGAACAGGGAGATGCCGACGGCTTTGTCGTAGGTTCCGGCAGCCAGCCAATCGGCTTGGTGTCCGCCGGGCAGCAGCCAGCCGTGCGGGCATTTCCAGAACCGCACGTGGTGACGCTGACCCGGATCGCCGTCGACTTCCTGCTGGTAGGCGAAATCCTGACGTCTGCCGAACAGCAGCAACGGGGACACCGGAGCCTGCGGGTAGCTGCGCTTCGTCACTGTCGACCGGATGATCTCCCACGTCGATGCGGGTGTGATGCTGTCGGCGAGGATCCAGCCGGCCTCCCGCATCGCGTGGTGGATCTGCGCCTCCTCACCGCGCCAGGCGAGGTTGACCGGATCACCGAGCAGACCGTCGGAGGTGCGGGTGCGACCGATGAAGTAATTCGGCACGTAGATCTGGGACAGGATGCGATGCAGCCTGGGCAGAGCGAGATAGGACAGGACTGCCCAGAACACGAGCAGCGTCAGCACCTGCCACCACCCGAGGCTGAATCCCTTGAGCAGAATCAGCAGCGCCAGCCAGGTCGATGCCGCACCGGCGAAGAGGAAGAACAGGTAGTCGAGCACCCCGGTGGGTGTGAAGTGGTGTCGACGGTAGACGAATGAATGCTTGAGCCGCCTCTTCTGCCCGCTCGGCGCATCTGCAGCGCCCGATCCGTCCCTCATTCCTGCCGAAGTCATGGGTGCCAGTTTAGACAATCGGTTTCACCCGCCGGAATGCGGAGAACCCGAATTCCCCTCGCCGAGGCGGCCCGTCCGTCGCCTCAGCTCCGCGGCGGCCGTCGCGGCCACCTGTCGATCATCGTCCTCGGCCAGCTGTGCGAGCAGCTCTGTCACCTGCTTCCGATGCGGCTTCGCCATGTCATGGTCCGGCTGGACCTGGCCGACCGGTTCATCGGCGATCTCGATGAGGACCTGCAGGGCACGGAAACGCTCGTTCGGCCGATGTGACCGGGCAGCCCGGTGCAGCTCGGCCATGATATCGGCGGAAGCCGTCGAGCCGGCGACGACGAATCCGGCGAGCGCCTCGGCGGCGTCGATGTCTCGAGGACCATTCATCGCGATCGTCAGCAGTTCGGGGATCGCCGCCGTGTCATCGAGTCCGGCCAGCGCGAAGGCGCAGAGTCCTCTCACCTCGTCGTCCTCATCATCGAGACGCGACCGCAGGGCGTCACGGATCTCCTCGACCGCCTCCTCGCCGAGTTCCTCACGCCCGGTCGTGCGGCGGATCTCATCGAGTGCTCGAATCGCCCGGATCCTCACAGCGGCGGACGGATCGTCGACTCCGGTCAAGAGCGGCGAAACGGCGGCGGAACCTGCCTGAGCGAGGGCCCATCGCATGGCTCCGGCCGCATTGGGTGCGGGTTCGTCGAGGACGGCCGAGGAGAGCGCTTCGATCGGCACGCTGCCGTCGATCCCTCCGCCCAGGGCGGCCTTGTGGCGTTGGATGACATCGGCGGATTCGAGAGAGCGCATGAGATCGATGGTCCACAGCAGCGCCTCGGGATCGGTTCGGCCGAGCCGGTCGGTGCGCTCGAGGTGCGCGAGCAGGCGCTCTTCGGCATCGATGCGTTCGCGCGTCTTGGCGATGAGGTCGCCGAGCAGCCGCGTCGTGTCGAAGCTCGGATCGTCGAGCACCTCTCGGACCTCGGCAAGACTCATGCCGAGTCGGCGCAGGCCCTCGATGTGGAAGATCCGTCCGATGTCGGCATCCGAATACTCGCGGTATCCGGCGGATGTCCGCTCACTGGGCTCGAGCAGACCGATGGATTCGTAGTGCCGCAGCATCCGCGCGCTGACGCCGGAGCGCCTGGCCACCTCGCCGATGCGCATATCCACCTCGCTTCGTTTGTCACTATAGGTTCATCCGCGTAGCTTCGGCGCGCGTTCAGGACCCGTTTCGGAGGTGCTCGCTTGGAGGAACCCCTCGGAGGAAGGAGTCCGAGCCTCCGGTCCGGTGTCGTCGAGCTTGCCCCACTCGACGACACCGGATCGGCCGGCACTTCCCTGAGACCGGCCTAGACCGAAGCCTCGGACCCCAGTGCGACCACTCGCTTGGCTGCGTCCAAGGCGTGGGCGAAGCCGGCATCCGGGTCATCGAACATGTCCCGGGTCGCCATGGCGTGAGCCCGCACTGTGTCGTCCTCTGCTTGAAGCCTCTCATCGACCACTGACACGAGATCCTCACCGAGGGCCACGATCGCCCGGCTGAGGCTCTTCTGCATCTCGACATCCCCTCGCCCCAGCTGCGTCACCAGGGCCGATGTGAGATCCTGTCGGTCTTCACCGGGCACCAGAGCGACGGCGGATCGCCACGCACTGCGGGCCACCTCGGTGTCGGGGTGGGCGATGAGACGGCGACCGATTCGGGACGGATCCATGGCCGGCCACGCGCGGGCGTCACCGATCTTCGACAGCGTGTGCAGGGACTGGCTGATCGCCTGCGGCCTGTCGGAGTCGAGTTCGGCGATGAGGCGCGGGACGGTGTCGTCTGCCGGCAGCCTGGTCAGCGCCCAGGTGAGCATGTCGCGGACGAAGAAGTCCGGTTCGATGCGGCACCGGTCGATGAGGACCTCGAGGTATTCGGGATCGGCGCGGGTGCCCGCTTCCATGGCGGCCTGCAGACGCTGCTGCGAGTGCGGACCGCCCAGTGCCTCGACGAGCCGGTCGTCGGTCTGATGTGTTCGGCGATTGTCGTGTGGAACGGTCATGGTCTCCACCTCCTGTCCCTTCAGTGAAGACCTTCACATCGTGTCAAGGTCAAGCGTTCGAGACTCATTTCGGGTATTCTCGTCCGCGTCCGGACGCAACGGCGACCGCTCCGGACTCCTCCTCGTGACTTCGGTCCTCACCCGACCGCGCCTTCAGGCATCGCCGCCCACCGAATGGCCCGTCACCGTGACCTCACTGTGACAAACAGCTCGGCCTGGACTCATGCAGCCTTAAGTTTGTTGCACTATTGTTATATACATGCCTCGTCTGACATCATCTCGCAAGGGCCGCCGGTCCGTGCTTACTGGTGCCCTGATTGGGCTCGGAGCGGCAGTGATGGCCCTCGTCGTCGCCGCCGTCATCATCGTCAACTCCCCCGTTTCGTTCGGGTCCACGAAGATCAGGCAGATGCAGATGGCGTCCGTCGGCCAACTCAATGAACAGCAGATCGACAATGCCCGCCTCATCATCGGCGTCGGCCGCGGTGCCGACTTCGACGACCAGGCGATCCGCATCGCCCTGATGACCGCGCTGCAGGAGTCCTCGCTGCGTAACCTCGACGCCGGGGATCGCGATTCCGTCGGCCTGTTCCAGCAGCGACCGTCCCAGGGCTGGGGCGAACCCGAACAGCTCACCGATCCCGTCTACGCCGCGAAGGCGTTCTACGGCGTCAATCCGGAGGTCGAGAACCCCGGACTCGACCAGATCGACGGCTGGCACATGATGTCGCCGACCGAGGCGGCCCAGTCCGTGCAGCGTTCCGCCCTCCCCGACGCCTACGAACAGTGGGAGTCTCTGGCCGATGATCTCCTCGGTTCGCAGAACGACGTCGAAGCCCTCGACTGACACCGCCCCTCACACCGAGTACGACCCTGTCGGCCCTGTCGCGGTCCGCATATCGGGTGGCCGGGCCGCTTGTCCGGTAATCTGCACTCATGGCGTCCATTCCCGATTCCGTTCCCGTCAACGACGAGGTCGAGCAGCTGCTGCTCAATCCCGAGGACAACCTCGAAGCCATCACCGAAACCGCCGACCTGTTCAAGGCCCTCGCCACACCCTCACGGCTGAAGATGCTGCTCGTCCTCACCCACGGTGAGGCGACGGTGACGCACATCGTCGAATCGACCGGCCTGTCCCAGCCGCTGGTCTCCCAGCACCTGAAATTCCTCCGCGGCCTCCACCTCGTCGGCGTCAACCGCATCGGACGCGAAGCCTACTATTCGCTCAAGGACGACCACGTCGCCCACATCATCATCGACGCCATCGCCCACACGATCGAGGCGCACGAGCACTGAACTCCGCTCAGCGCCGGCGTCTCTTCGTCAGCGCTTCCGGTCCTCCACCGACGACCCAGACGATGGCGGCGACGAGCACCGCGCCCACCCATTGCCCCGGCTGCAGCCGTTCCCCGGCGATGAGCGAGCCGAGCACAACAGCCGACAGCGGCTGCAGCAGCATGAGCGCCGCGGTCGTCGGCACAGGCACCAACGGGCTCGAGATGCTCAGCAGCACCCACGACAGAGCCTGGCCGCAGACGGCGAGCGCGAGCATCCACGCCCAGCCGTCCCACCCGAGATCGAAGTCGAGGCCGCCCAGGGCGAGTCCGGCGACGGCCGTCATCACTCCCGCGGCGATGGTGCCGATCTCAACGGGAGCGACGACGAACTTCGGCGCGACCTTCCGGCTGTGGTGGATGCCGAAGATGTAGACGCCGTAGAGCACACCGGACAGCACTCCGAAGATCGCGCCCCTGGTCGGATTCGCCGCGGCTCCGTCGACACCGAAGACGCCTCCGGTGAGCAGCATGCCGATGATCATGAGCGGCACACAGCCGATGAACAGCCATCCGGGCCGGCTTCCTCCGAAGATCCACACGAGCGCGGGGAAGACGATGACCTGCACGCTGATGAGCACGGTGGACACGCCGAGTCCGGCGTCGAGCACGCTTTGGGCCCAGAGGACGTAGTCCAGTCCCAGTGCGGCACCGGAGACTCCGGCGATGAGCAGCGCCTTAGGCGGCACCTTCCCGTGCCTGCGGACCTCGAGGACGGCCAGCGGCGCGAGGACGACGACGGCGATCCAGCAGCGGAGGAAGGCCGCGGTGGGGGCGGTCGCCTCGGCGAGGATGACGAACAGACCCGCTGAGCCCAGCAGCACGGCGGCGATGATGATGCCCAGGGTCGGCAGCGCCCGTGGGGCGGGGGTCTGAGCTCCCCGGTTCACCTCGGCGGAGCTCATCCCATGAAGTCGAGGATGCGGTCGATGGCCTCGGCGGTCCTCTCGGCACCGACGGCCAAGGACAGACGCACCGAGCGGGGGCCGTTGACTGTGTCGAAATCGTCTCCCGGGGCCAGCGCGACGCCGGTGGCTTCGAGCACCTGACCACACCACTGACCGGCGGTGTCGAGACCGGCCCGGTCGAGGATCTCGTCGATGCGGGCGTACATGTAGAACGCTCCGTCGGGCGGGGCCATCTCACCGAAGCCGAGGTCGGACCGTGCGCTCAGGACGTGCTCGCGGGCACCGGCGAAAGAGGCCACGGCGGCCTCGCATTCGGCATACGATTCTTCGGTGAATCCTGCGACCGCGGCGTACTGGGCTGGCACCGGGGCACACAGCGAAAGGTTTCCGGTCACGTTCTGCGCGGGTGAGATCAGGGCTTCGGGCAGGATCGCCCAGCCCAGACGCCACCCGGTCATGCCCCAGTACTTGGAGAACGAGGAGATGACGATCGCATTGTCGTCATGGGCCAGGGCGGTCTCGCCGCGGGTGCCGATGTAGGTGATGCCGTGGTAGATCTCGTCGGAGATCACCTGCACCCCGTGCTCGCGGCACCAGTCCATGAGCTTCCCGAGCGCTTCGGCACCGATCATCGTCCCTGTCGGATTCGCCGGTGAGGCGAGCATGAGGCCCTTGAGCGGAGCCTCGGCGTGGGCGGCGGCGAGCAGCTCGACGCTGGGTTGGAATCCCTCGTCCGCACCGCAGTCGAGTTCGACGACCTCGCAGCCGAGCGCGGTGAGGATGTTCTTGTATGCCCCGTAGCCGGGCCGGGCCAGAGCCACTCGATCGCCGACGTCGAAGCAGGTGAGGAATGTCGTCTGGAAAGCGCCCGAGGACCCGGTTGTCACAGCGATGCGTTCTGGTGCGATGTCCAATCCGTACCAGTCTCGGTAGTGACCGGCGATGGCCTCCCGGAGTTCGGGGATGCCGAAGATCGGCGAGTAGCCGAGGCCGGTGCCGTCGCGGGCGACTTCGGCGGCACGCGCGAGCACGGGGCTCGGCGCGCCCTGAGTCGGTTCGCCCAGGCACATGGCGATCGTGTCACGCCCGGCACGCTGCATCTGTCCGACCGTGGCGACGATGCCCATCGCAGCGAAGGGGCGGACGAGCCCCGATCGGGCGGAGGCGGCAGGAACGGACGCGGCGGGAGCGGGGGTGGTGGGGGCCGCCTCGGCG
>NZ_RHFH01000013.1 GCF_004745075.1 Brevibacterium sp. S111 | reverse complement strand
GCACCTGAGAGGTGCCCCTTTCTTGAACGGGAATGTTGACGTTAGACATCATCATTTTCCCAGTTCAGGAGGGGCATTTCCATTTCACACGCGGCTTTGAACAGCTACCCGCATCGGTGGATCAAGGGTAAGGGCCCCGGCGCGGGTGCGAGCACGGGCACGGGGACGGACCCCAGCACGGGCACGAGCACGGACACGGGCACGGGTAAGGGTCCCGGCACGGGCGCGGACCCCAGCACGGACCCCAGCACGGGTACGGGCACGTTAGATTGGTGGCATGGCCGAAAGCGCACACGATCGTCCCGAAACGCTCACGCATCCCCTCTCACCGAGGTGGCTGGAGCGACCCGACGGCTACCGCCATTTCGAGACCGCGTACTTCGTCGGGCACGGGAAGGACACCTTCGAACGCTGCGCCGAGGAGCTGCTGCATTGGGAGGTCAAGATCCGCAGCGGCTTCGACATCGACATCGGTGAGCGCGAGGCCGGCAGAGCAGGCGTCGGTGAGTGCGGAGACAGTGGGGGAATCGGTGGTGGCTGTGTAGATCGGGCAGGCAACAGCAGAAGTGCGCCGCCGCGGGTCGAGGCAGGACAGGAACCGACGATCCGAGTCCGCTTGGGCCCTTTCCGGCTGCCCGAGCCCTCCCGTGTCCTCGATGTGTTCGAGGCGACCGATCGGTGCGGTTTCACCTACGGCACGAAGCCGGGTCATCCGGTCACCGGGGAGGAGTCCTTCATCCTCGTGCGCACCCCCGATGACAGGGTGTTCCTCGTGCTGCGCTCGGTCTCACGGGCCGGAGCGGGCATCTGGCGCCTCGGCGAACCGTTCGTCAGGTTCGCGCAGGTGATCTATAGGCGCCGCTACGGCAGAGCACTGCTGCGAGGCTGAGCCGGGTGCGCGTCACGGCTGAAGCGCGGGCGCAGGGGCGGGCGTCCCGGCCGGGCCGGGTGGCCCGCTTCCAGGGGTTCGTGCCGCGGGTCAGTTGTCCTTGATCGACTGGCGGGCCGGGGTGTACTCCCAATGCCAGGGCTCGTACATACTCGACTTCGCCCAGTCAGGATTCTCCCAACCGTATTCGTCACCGTGCTCGACGAGCCAGCTCCAGGCGCCGGACTTCGATTCGACTCCGCCGCCGAGGTCGAGGGCGATTCCCCAACCGTGCAGCGATGTCCCCGGCTTCGCAGCCAGCCCCGGCTTCCGGCCGGCCACCGAAAGCTGCCCGGCCATGTCGCGGTAGGAGTCGGTGATCTGGAATTCCTTGCCGGTGTCCTTCTTGTAGGCGGCGTTCATCTTCGCGAAGGAGACCGCGGCATCGGCACGCAGGCGGTGGTCTTCCTTGCCGAGGTCGCACAGCCATTCCTCGGGCAGTTCGCCGTTGCCGGCGGATCGGTTGAAGTTCTGCTTCGCATCGCAGCCGGGCAGAGCGCTCTTCTCGACGGCGCGGGAAGCGGCTTCGACGTTCTTCTGCTTCGCGCTCGGGGCGCCGATCTCGACCGACGACTTCCCCTTCGACTCGGGGATCTCGGCATCGACTTTCTCCGGGCTGACCGCCGCAGGCTCTCCGGCGGCCGTGGGGTCGGTCTTGACCTCGGCACCACCGTTGAGATTGGTGACCAGCATCGTCACCGCAGTGGCGGCTCCGGCGACGGAGACGGCTGCCAGGGTCGAAACCGTCCGCACCTTCCGTCTGCGCACGGACTTGAGCAGGACACCGTCCGAACCGCGATGTTCTGCGGCTCCTGCGCTGACTCGACGAGCGGCAGGAGTCGTGGACGAGCCGAGGCTCGTGTGTGCTGCAGCGGATTCGCGGGCCCTGGCGGCCCGGCGCGGAGAGACGCCGGCAGCCTGAGCCTCTGCGGCCATTGCCGCACGGCGTGAGGGCAGGGGTGCGGAAGACGCACGGTGCTCGGCGGTCGTCGGGGTCGTGGCGGCCGTGTGCGTCGACGCCGCTGCCGTCGAGGTTTCGGTCAGGTCGGCCGGCGCCGAGACGCTGCGAGCGCTGGCGCGTCCGCGTGAGAACCGGGACTTCCGCCGGTGCAGATCGCGTCGACGCAATGGTGCCTCTGCGCTCGAGGGTGACTCTGACATAACTCTCCGTATGTGTCGCTGACTCGTCGAAGGCTGTCGGCCGATCCGACCGCTTCAACACAACATCACAAAAGTGTAACGGTCATGTATAGAAACTGTCATATATTCGTGATGAGTCGCACTCATGGTGATCGAGGCGACTGCGCGAAAATCCGGCAGGAACAGGGCGTCATCCCTGGTGAGCAGCTCAGAAGCGGGGGAGGGCCGCCTCGGCGAGGTTATTCTCCTGTGCTGTCGATGTACTGTCTCAGCGCGCGATCCTGGGCCTCTTCGTCGGGGAAGATCGCTTCGGTGCGGGCGCCGCCGGTGACGGAATCGTTGCTGAAGATCAGCGTGATGCCGAGCAGGCGGGCCTGGCCCTGAGCGATGACGAGGCCGAGGCCCATGCCGCCGCCTCCGGCAGAGACGAAGCGGGTCGGGCCGGTGTTGACGATGTCGGGCGGATAGCCGGGGCCGGAGTCGGTGATGACGATGCTGCGGGTGGAGGTCTCGAGGCGGATCGGGTCGCCGCCGTGCTTGATGGCGTTGACGAGCAGGTTCGAGATGATGCGTTCGAAGCGGCGCACATCGGTGACCAGCGTCGAGTTCAGCGCCGCCAGGTGGGTGTCGATCGTGTGCCCGGCCAGGGCTCCGGAAGCGTCCATCGTGCCGAGCAGGGAGCGGATCGCCTGATCGACGTCGACGCGGGTGAACTCGGGGTTCGCCCGCCCTGCGTCGAGTCGGGAGACCTCGAGGAGATCCTCGACGAGGACCTGCATCCGCTGCACTCGGTCCTTGACCAGTTCGGCCGGGCGGGAGTCCTCCTCGAGCAGGTTCGCGGCATTGACGAGCCCGGTCAGCGGGGTGCGCATCTCGTGCGCGAGGTCGGCGGTGAAGCGCTGTTCGGAGTCGATGCGTTCGGTCAGCCGGGCCACCGCGGTGTCGACGGCCGTGGCGAAGGCCCACACCTCCTGATCGGATTCGTCGATGACATCGGCGATGCGGGTCGAGGTGTCACCGCCGGCGATCTTGCGGGCGGCCTGCGCGCCGAGGGTGAGCCTGCGCGAGATGCGGCCGGCGACGATCGAGCCGACGCCGCCGACGACGAGGGCCGAACCGATCATGCCCACCAACAGCGCCTGGTCGATGCGACCGATGAGCACCTGGCTGTCTTTCGTCGAGGCACGCACGGAGATCACTTCGGTGTAGGAGCCGACCTCGATGGGGGCGGCCGCCCACACGATCTCCTCGCCGTCGACCTCGGACCGGATCGTCACGCTCTGGCCCTTGAGCGCCGAGCTGCGGGCGTCTTTGGGCAGCTGCGGGTCATCGATGCGGGCGTTGAGGGTGAGCACCCCGGTCTCGGAGAAGATGGCCGTCGCATTCGTCAGCTGCTCGGTCACGGTCGAGCGCATCCGGTCGTCCTCGGCGCGGGCCGCAGACTGGCGGAGCACGATCGAACAGGACAGGACGGCGATGATCACCGAGGCGACGATGAGCAGAGAGATTTTCCAGCGCAGCGACATGCGATCAGCCTGCGAAGCGGTAGCCGAATCCGCGAACGGTTTCGATCATGCTCGCCCCGATCTTCTTCCTCAGCCGCTGGATGTGGACGTCGACGACGCGGGAATCGCCGGCCCATTCGTAGCCCCACACTGTGAACGCGATCTTCTCGCGGGAGTAGACGTGTTCGGGCTGTTCGGTCAGCAGCAGGAGGACGCGCAGCTCGGTGGGAGTGAGGTGGACCTCCTCGCCGTCGATCTCCACGGTCAGGCGGCCGGTGTCGAGGACGAGGGAGCCCAGCCGGGTCCGGAACGGGCCCAGCCCGTCGTCACCGGTCGATCCGGGCTGCACGGACGGAGCGTCGCTGGGCCGCGGAGGAACCCCGGCGTCACCGCCGATGGCCTCTGCGTCCTCAGCCGCCTCGGGGGCGGTGGTGAATTTCCCGCCGGCGCCGAGGTAGGTGTCATCGGATTCGAGCTGCGCCCGCAGCCGATCCCGGGTGTCCATTCCGGGGCTGGCGCCGAGGACCTCGGGGATGCCGTCGCCGGTGACCATGCCGCCGGGACCGATCACGGTCTCCTCGGGTTCGTCCGCCTCGGGGGAGGGGGAGTAGCCGAACCGGTCTGTGCCGGTGGTGATGAAACGGCGCACGACGGCGCGGATCCGAGCGTTGAGGACCTGCATGTCGAAGGGTTTGGTGAGGTAGTCATCGGCTCCGGCTTCGAGGGCCTGGACGATGTCGATGGCATCGGAGCGGGCGGAGATGATGATGATCGGGATCGTCGAGCGCTCACGCACGGCGCGGCAGATGGAGGCGCCGTTCATCGTCGGCAGCATGAGGTCGAGGAGGAGGACGTCGGCACCGTGAGCGGAGACGAATTCGTACCCCTCGCGGCCGTCGGCAAACGCCGAGACCGTGTAATCGAAGCGTTCGAGCCCGATCTGGGTCGTTTCCCGGATGACCTCGTCATCCTCGACCAGAACTATATGCATTACGTTTCTCCATTAAGCCGCGTGAAGCGTTGACCTGGTTCAAACCTACCGTCGTGCAGGCGGAACACCTGCACCGACCAGCCTGACGGGCAGCAGGCGTCGTCCCCGTCTGCGAACATCGCCTCCTGCACCACCAGTGTCCCATTCTTGCCGGGACTGAGTTTGAGCTGATTTCCGGTGGCGATGAGTTCGAGCCGGGGTTTGCCGTTGTGTTTGCTGATGACCGCGCCCGCGATGAGCTCGTCGCGCTGCTGAGGGTTCGCCACCGTCACCACCTGGAACTTCTGATCGTCGCGGTGGAACGGAGTGGAGAACTTCAAGCACTCCTCGCAGTCGGCGACGACCTTCGCCGTCTCGGCGGCGCTGCCGGTGACCGCGACTCCCGAGGCGTCGACGATGGTCTTGCGGATCGTCTTGAGGGAGAACGGTTTGTTCGGCGGTCCGGCATCGGCGCTGTCGGGGGCGAAGAGGGACGGGGAGGGATTGCCCTCGGGTGAGACCTTGAGGCCGCGGTCGGGCCCGCATGCGGTGAGGGTGACCGCCATGACTGCGACGAGCATGATGGCGGCGAAGGCGCGAAGGGCGGTGCGGGGGCGCGGGGTGACGGCGATGTTCGGGGCGCCGGAGGAGTTCGTGTGGGGGATGTCCGGGGCGTGGGGGATGTCAGGGGTGCCGGTGACGCTCGATGTGCCGGTGTGCGCGCAGAACTCGAGACCAGGCCGGGCCTGGCCGGAGTGAAATGGGCGCAACGCCTCCCCGGAGGCGTGTCTGGAGGGGACGGACACATGCCTATTTTTGCCTGTTCTGAACTCGTAGTCCACCTGATCGTCTGGACAGGCGAGTCGGACCCGGCCGGGATGACCAGCGGTGGGACTGCTCTCGCACGGTTCAAGGTGTCTTGAAGCAACCTCGGTGAGGGTGGGAAGGGCGGTCGCGGTCCACCGCCCCGGGGCGGGAGCGGAGTGAGGGCGAGAGGGTGCCGCTCCGGGGCGGGAGCGGAGTGAGGGCGAGAAGTCGCGTGGGGATGACCTCGGTTCCGGGTGGGGTCGACTCTCAGGTCGGGCGGGTAGAATAGAGGGCATGGCGCCAACGAACACCCCGAAGAAGAAGTCCACAGGCGGCAAGCCGACGAGCACCGTGTCGTATAAGGACGCGATCAAGGTCGGCGTCGTCTGCGGGATTGCGACTCTGATCCTCGCGATCATCGTCACCCGATCCTGGCAGGACCCTCGTGCCTTCGGCTACGCATTCATCTACGCCGGTGCCGCATTCGTGGTGGTCGCCGGCTTCGCGAGCTACCTCAACTGGGTGATGCGCAAGGACACGCAGAACCAGAATCAGTCCTACCCGGTCCTCAAGTAGGACTCCTCAACTCGACGTCAGACAGGTCGGTCGGTGTTGGAAGCTTCACGGCTTCGACACCGACCGACCTGTCTGCATGTGTCGGGCGACTGAGCCGACGGCGTGTGCCGGACGACTGACCAGCCTGCGTGTGTCGGGCGACTGCGGCGGGAGCATCCCTCACCGTTAGCGGCTTGTCCTACGGTTGCTCCCGACTCGAACCGTCAGCGCCTCAACCACCCGGTGCTGCAGGAGGTTGTGACGCTGACGGTGACTGATGCCGCCTGAGGCCTGCGTCCGGCCACTCGCCACCCGGTGCGGTAGGAGGTTGTGACGCTAATGGTGACTGATGCCGCCCGCCCAGCCACCCGCTGCCCGCCTCGCCGCCCGGCCACCTGCCGCACAGCCCCTCGGGATCATTTGAAGCGGAGGAGGCGGAGACTGTTGAGGACGACGAAGACTGACGAGAACGCCATCGCGGCACCGGCGATCATCGGATCGAGCAGACCGAGGGCCGCGATCGGGATCGCCGCCGTATTGTAGGCGAAGGCCCAGAACAGGTTGCCCTTGATGAGCCCCAAGGTTCTGCGCGAGAGCCGGATCGCCTGCGGGATCTGGCGCGGATCGGATTTGACCATGGTGATGTCCGAAGCCGCCATGGCGGCATCGGTGCCCGAGCCCATCGCGATGCCGAGGTCGGCCCCGGCCAGAGCCGCGGCATCGTTGATCCCGTCGCCGACCATCGCCACGGCTCGGCCCCGTTCCTGGAGTTCGGCGACCACAGCGACCTTGCCTTCGGGGCGGACGTCGGCGCGCACCTCGTCGATCCCGAGGGACTCGGCGACCACCTGGGCGGCCTGCTCGTTGTCACCGGTGAGCAGCACGGTGTCGAGACCGAGCGAGTGCAGCTCGGCGATGGCATCGGCGGCCGAGGGCTTGGCCACGTCGGAGACGAAGCTCAGGCCCCGGAAGTCACCGTCGATGGCGAGCGCGACGATCGTGGCACCGCGCGGGACGGACTCGGCTGAGTAGTCGAGGCTGATGCCGTGCTCGCGGAGCAGCCCCGGGCGACCGGCGAGGACATCGGAGCCGTCGATCGTGGCCCGCAGGCCGCCGCCGGGAATGTTCTCGAAGTCCGTGACCGCACCACCGGATGTGACTGCACCACCGGATGTGACCGTGCTACCGGATGCGGCTGCCGCACCGGGCGTGGCTGCCGCATCGGACGTGACCGGATCATCGGACGCGACTGCCGCGCTCGCCGAGGCGGCCGCATCCGTCGCGCTGTATGTTTCCGTCCCGCCGGACGCCTCCGTGCCGGCAGCTTCGGATGAGGCCCCGACGGCCTCGGATGAGACATCAACGGCCTCGGGTGAGGCCCCGACGACCTCAGGTGAGGCAGCGACGATGGCACGCGCAATCGGATGCTCGCTGCGCGATTCCAGTCGCGCGAGGACCTCGAAGTCCGCCGGCGACAGGTCGGTTCCGACCAGACTCATCACGCCGGTGGTCAGGGTTCCGGTCTTGTCGAGGACGACCGTATCGATCCCGCGCGTGGACTCGAGCGCTTCGGGGCCGGAGACGAGGATGCCCAACTGCGACCCGCGCCCGGAGGACACGGCCAACGCGGTCGGGGTGGCCAGGCCCAGGGCGCAGGGACAGGCGATGATGAGGACGGTGAGCCCGGCGTGCAGGCCCGCGGCCCAATCGCCGGTGGTCAGTCCCCAGGTGAGTAGGGTGAGCACGGCGATGCCGAAGACGATCGGCACGAACACCGCTGAGATCCGATCCGCCAGACGCTGCACGGCCGGTTTGCCGGTCTGCGCGCGGCTGACGAGGTCGGCCATGGCTGCCAGGGTCGTGTCCGAACCGACTCGCGTGGCCCGCACCTCGAGTACCCCCGAGGTGTTGATCGTGGCTCCGGTGACGCTGTCGCCGGGCGCGACCTCGACCGGTACGGATTCGCCGCTGAGCATCGCCTCGTCGATGGCTGAATGTCCGGCGAGGACCTCACCGTCGGTGGCGATCTTCTCGCCGGGACGGGCGAGGAACACATCGCCGACGGCGAGTTCGTCGATCGGCACCTGTTCCTCGGTGCGGGTGCCGCCCGTCCTCTCGCGCAGCACCGTCGCCGACTTTGCGCCGAGGTCGAGCAGGGCCTTCAGCGCGGCGGTGGCCCGGGACTTCGCCCGATCCTCGGTGAGCTTGCCGATGAGCAGGAACACCGTGATCGCCGCGGCGGCTTCGAACCACACATGGTATTCGCCGGGCACATTCCAGCCGTGGCCGTCGGCCACCGCCCGCCCGAGCGTGAAATAGGAGTACAGGCTGGCCACGGTGATGCCGACGCTGACGAGGGTGTCCATCGTCGTCGACCCTCCGCGGGCGGCCTTGAACGCCGCCGAGTGGAACGGCCACGCACCCCACGTGACCACCGGCAGGGCCAGCAGACCGGCCACCCACTGCCAACCGGCGAAGTGCCAGCTCATGACCATCGAGATCGCCACGATCGGTGCGGCCAGGACGAGCGAGCCGAAGAATCGCGGCCGCAGGTGCCGCGGGTCGTAATCGACGATCTCGGGACCGGACCCGCCCGACGGGGAGCGCACCGTGGCACCGTATCCGGCCTTTTCGACGGCGGCGGTGATGTCGTCGTCGCGCAGCTCGGATTCGATGATCACGTGCGCGGTCTCCAGCGGCAGGTTGACCTCCGCGGTGACCCCGTCGAGGCGGGTGAGCTTCTTCTCGATGCGGGCCGAACAGGATGCGCAGGTCATCCCCGTGATGTCGAGATCGACCTCGCGTGACATCACTTCACCTCGTAGCCGGCCTCATCGACGGCGGCACGGATCGCCGCATCGTCGAGGGCATCCGCCGAGGTGATCGTGACCGGGGAATCGCCCCCGGCGTTGAGTTCGATGGAGACGTCGCTCACGCCCGCAAGGGCCCCGAGCTCTTCCTTGACAGCGGCTTCGCAGTGTCCGCAGGTCATGCCCGAGACGGTGATGTTCGTGGTCGTCATCTTTTCTCCTATCAGCGGTGAATGGTGCCCGAAGCCTGCAGCTTTCGGCGTCGTCCGGCTCCCGAGGAGCGGACGCGGCCCAGAGGCTCAGCTCTTGATGAGTCGGGCGATTGCGGCTGATGCCTCCTCGACCTTCTTCCGCGCGGCTTCGTCGTCGCCGGATGAGGCGGCGTCGACCACGCAGTGAGCGATGTGCTCTTCGAGGAGGTTGATGGAGACCGCGTGCAGCGCGGCTGTCGCGGCGGAGACCTGGGTGAGGATGTCGATGCAGTACTTGTCGTCATCGATCATCTTCCCGATGCCGCGGACCTGTCCTTCGATCCGCTTCATCCTCCGCGCGAGAGCGTCCTTCTGCGGGGTGTATCCATGGTGCTCAGTCATGCTCACACCGTATACCCCTATAGGGTATAAATCAACGGCACCCCTCGCCGAAGCGGCCCCGCCGTCCCACCCCGCCCCGTGCCGGCCGGGTGGGCGGAGTCCTACAATCGAAGACATGCGAGTTGCCAGACTGTTCCGTTTCCCCGTCAAGGGATTCCCCGCCGAAGAGCTCACCGAAGCCCGTGTGGTCAAGGGACACGGAATCCGCGGCGACCGCGTCACCGCGTTCACCAACGGCAGCCTCGACGTTCCCGATGACGCCTGGCACTCCTATTCCGCCTTCACGGTGCTCAAGAACGACCCCGAACTGCAGAAGTGGGGCGTGAGTGCCACCCTCGCCGAGGAGGCTGCCGGCGATTCCGCGAACGCCGATGACTCCGAGGGCGGCGGTCGCGCGGAAGAATCCGCGACCGTGACGCTGACGTCGCCGGCCGGGGAGGCGACGACGTTCGCCACGGACGACGCGGACAGCCGTGCCGCCTCGGCGGAATTCCTCTCGAAGCGCATACCCCCTCAGGGTACATTTCCGCGGTCTCTGGCGGTCGCGGAACAGGGGATGTTCGACTCGCAGAAGTCGGGGATCTCGATCATCAATCCGGCCTCGGTGGAGGCGATCTCCGCGACCGAGGAGGGAATCGAGGGCCTCGACCTCGATCCGCTGCGCTTCCGCGGCAACGTCCTCGTCGAGGGCCTCGCCCCGTTCGAGGAGTTCGCGCTCATCGGCTCGATCGTCCGCCTCGGCGGGGTGCGACTGGCGATCCGCTCGTCGATCGAACGGTGCCCGGCGACGACGGTCAACCCCGTGACGAAGGCCGTCGACGTCAACGTCCCGCGGCTGCTCAACTCCGCGTGCGGTCACCTGCACTGCGGCGTCTACGGCGAGATCCTCGACACCGGCGATGTCGCGGTCGGCGATGAGATCGGCGTCGAGGGCCGGGCCCCGCGCGAACTCGTCAAGACCGCGCGCACCCCGCGATTCATGACGGTGGTCGGCAAGCAGCAGATCTGCAATGACATCGTCGAGGTCTCCCTGCGCGATGATCTCGGCTGGATCCGCGAATTCGACGAACCGGGCATGAACCTGCGCGTCCACCTCGAACTCGGTGCGCCGTTCTGGCGCACGTACACGATCACCGACGTCGTCGACGACATCGTGCGCATCGCCGTGCGCACCCAGGGGCGGGGATCCCGCGCGGTCGCCTCCCTCGAGGACGGGGAGCGCATCCTCACCTCCGGTCCGCACGGAACCATGACCGCCTCCCGCGTCTTCGGAGGGACGACGGCCCTGGTCACCGCCGGAATCGGGATCACCCCGAGCCTCGGACTGCTGCGCGTTGAGGGGCATGGCGAACTGCCCGAGACCGACCGGATCAAACTCTTCCACATCGACCGCGACCACCGCACCGCGTGCCTGTGGAACCGACTGCAGGACCGCGCCACCGGCGGTCGGATCCCCGTCGAAGCCCACCACCGCGACACCGCGACCGCCGGGCGACCGAGCCACCGCGAACTCGTCGACTGGGTGGCCGGATGCGACAACGTCATGGTCTGCGGGCCCCGCGACTTCACCGCCGCCGTGCTCGCGGCAAGCGACGAAGCGGGAGTCCCCGCCGTCCACCAGGAGACCTTCGCCTCCCCGAACACGGGCATGAGCGAGACCATCGCCGCCTGCCCGCCCGCCGAGGTGACGCTGGAGAATTCCGGCACGAGCTTCATGTGGCAACCGCAGGAGGGCACCCTGCTCGAATCCCTGGAAGCCCGCGGGTTCCAATCCGCGAGCTCCTGCCGCGGTGGATCCTGCGGAACCTGCGCGGTGTCCCTGACCGCCGGTTCCGTGCTCTACCCCATCGAACCGGTCGCCCAGGTCGACACCGACGAAGTGCTCGTGTGCTCCGCGATCCCGGCCGGACCGATCAGCCTCCGCCTCTGAGCCCGAACTCGGACGGCCGCCTCGGCGAGGCGGTTCCGCCTTCTTCGCCCCACCGGACGGCGGTGAGACGGGTGGCACAATGGTTTCCATGCCCAGAAAGAAGCGCTCCGTCCTGACGACGGCCACCACCGGACCGGTGGGCCGTCTGAGTCGGTGGGTCCGCCTTTCCGCGGCCGGACGGATCATGTTCGCGAACTCGATCATGCTCGTGGGCATCATGGTGCTCACGACGAGTCTGCTCTACCTCCAGCTCTCCCAGCTGAACACGAAGCGCGAACAGGACCTGCTGCGCTCGGCCGCCGACAACATGTCGCTGTCGCTCGGGCTCGTCGGCACCGGTGAGGCCGGCAGCGACGACTTCCTCGACGCGGAGTCCCGCGCCGATGTCGAGACGATGCTCGGCAACGTCATCAGCCAATACGGGTTCGACATCGCCGCCGTCGTGCCCATCGACTTCCTCCTCACCCCGCCGACCCTGGGCTCTCCTGACCGACAGCAGGCGCTGGAGAAGAAGGCCGCCTCGGCGAATTCCGGCACGATCCCCGAGGACTCGATCGATCAGCTGGCCCAATCCGTCGACGAGGAGTCTCTCGAGAAGGGGCGGACGACTGTGCGCTTCATCGACGACGGCGGGCCCGGCGACGGCACCATGTACGTCGTCACCCCGGTCTATGCCGAACACCTCGGCGCCGACGGCGTGGGACCGGACACCGTGGTCGGGGCTGTGATCGTCGGCAGCTCCGCCGACTCGGTCCGCGAAGGCTTCCTCGCGCAGGGCAAATGGCTCATCGGCATCGCGGTGCTCACTCTGCTCCTGGGCATCGGCTCGTCATGGGTGACCTCCCGCGGGCTGCGCCGGGTCACCGGCGACTACGGAGCCGACGAACTGCGCAGCATGCTCGACTTCTACTCCTCCGTACTCAAAGCGGTCTCCGAGGGCCTGCTCCTCGTCGACCGGCTGCGGGGGATCGTGCTCATCAACGCCGAAGCCCGCGAGCTGCTCGGCCTGCCGGCGGCCGCAGACGATGCCGACCCGGCCCGCGCCTCGACGGAGGAGATGCCCTTGAACGGCGTCGACCTGCCCGAGGCCCTGCATGACCTGCTCGCTTCCGGCCGCTGGGCCCGCGACGAGATCCACTACACCGATGACCGGGTGCTCGTGGTCAATCAGCAGCCCACCGAGGCGGCCAGCGACACCTGGGTCGTGACCATGCGCGACCACACGGAGCTGGCCGAACTCTCCGGCGAACTCGTCTCCGTGCGCTCATTCTCCGATTCCCTGCGGGCCCAGACCCACGAATACGCGAACCGGCTGCACATGGTCGTGTCCCTGCTCGAGACCGGGCACGTCGACGAGGCCATCGACTTCGCCGCCAAAGACCTCGACGACCTCAACCGCGTCAACGGAGACGGGTCGATGACCTTCGACCACCCCGTCCTGTCCGCCCTGCTGCTGTCGAAGATCGCCCAAGCCGCCGAGGTGGGGATCGAGATGACGGTGGACACCGCGGGTCTCACGGGCCGCCTCAGCGGGGACGACCGGGATCTCGCGACGATCCTCGGCAACCTCATCGACAATGCCTTCGACGCGCTGGGCAGGCAGGACGTGCTGCCCGAGGACAAGCGAGTCCACGTCGAACTGTCCGGCTCGGGTGGATCCGGAGGGTTCACGATCGAGGTCAGCGACGATGGTCCCGGCATCGACGAGGAGCACCTCGATGCGATCTTCGAACGCGGATGGTCGACGAAGCACGACGGCGTCGAGACCGACCAGGGGCAGGGACGTCAGCAGACGGGCACCCGCGGAGTCGGGCTCTCGCTGGTCGTGCAGGCGATCCGCCGCCTCGGGGGAGCCGTGGACGTGCAGGGCCGGGGTGAGGACTGCGACCGATTCAAGGGCGCCGTGCTCACGGTGTGGCTGCCGGACCGCCTCGGCGCCGTGGCCGCGGCGGGGGCCGCAGCGGACGCAGGCACTCATCCTGACCGGGAGTGAGCCCGAGCCTGTGGCCGTCATGGAACAGCGATGTGCCCGGACTGCAACACGATCGGGGTCGCTGTCAAACGGCTGAAGCTAGACTGACAGCATGTCGGATACAACTGCCCCAGGGTCGAGCATCGGTGTGCTCGTCGTCGAGGACGAGATGGTCGCCGCCCGTGCCCACGCGAAGTACGTCGACCGCCTCGACGGCTATCACGTTGCGGGGGTGGCGAAGAACGCCACCCAGGCGATGGCCGCTCTGACCGGACAGATCTGCGGTCTCGACCCCGCCGGCATCCACCTCGTACTCCTCGATATGAACCTGCCCGACGGCCACGGGCTCCAGGTCTGCCGAGCCATCCGCGGCCAACGTGTCGACGTGGACATCATCGCCGTCACCGCCGCCAGGGACATGCAGATCGTGCAGGAGGCCCTGTCCTACGGGGTCGCCCAGTACATCATCAAGCCCTTCACGTTCCCCGTCTTCAAATCCAAACTCGAGGCGTACTCCTCATTCCGCAACCGCCTCGGCGGTGATTCGAATGACGGCGAAGTCACGCAGACCGAGGTCGACAAGGCGATCTCGGCACTGCGCACCCACACCGTGGCCGCGACCGCGAAGGGCGTGCCCGATGCGGTGCAGGACGAAGTCCGCGTCCTGCTGAATGAGAATCCCGGACAGTCCGCCGCCGAGGTGGCCGAAGGCCTCGGAGTCTCGCGTGTCACCGCTCGCCGCTACCTCGAATCCATGGCCGACGCGGGCATGCTCGAACGTCGTCCCCGCTACGGGGCGACCGGCCGCCCCGTCCTCGAATACACCGTCGTTTTCGACGCCACCTGACCGCACCGTCGCGGCGGGCGAGGGGATCAGCCGACCGCGACGCTTCGGGGTCCGGCGATGGACATCGCGAACACCTCGGTGGAGGATGGTTCCATGTCGAAGAAGTCGCAGGTCTGGTTGGCCACCGTCCTTGTCCTCATCCTGCTTCTCGGTGCTGGTGCCTTCGCGATCTTCCGACTCCCCATGCTCAAGTCCACCGCGGCGCAGGCCGCCGCCCACGATCTCGCCGAGGGGCAGCTGACCTCGGACATCTGGCATGAGAAGGACCTCGCTCAGGGCCTGTTCGACCGGGTCACGAAATCCTTGGGCAAGCGGGTCGATCTGCGCTCGGTCACCGTCGAGGACATCACCGAATCCGAGGGCCGGACCGTGGCGAGACTCGACTGGACTTGGGCGAACCTCGACGGTGAGGCCTGGAAGTACAGTTCCGAACTGCCGCTGGAGAAGAAGGGCCTCTTCTGGTGGGCGGGCCTCACCGAGAAGTCCATCCACCCGAAACTCGCTCGTGGCGGCAGCTTCGCACTGCGCGCGAACCCGGGCAGACGAGGAAAGATCCTCGGCGCCGACGACGCAGTGCTCATGGAGGAAGGGAAGGTCGTCGATATCGGCCTCCACCCGAACCGCTTGGAGCCCGACACCCTCGGCAGACTCGTCGACGCGCTCAACAAGGACGTCGACTCCCTCGACCTCGACGTCGGGGACCTCGAAGACGCGGTCGACGAGGCGGAGGGCAACCGACTCGTCCCCGTCGTGACCCTGCGCGAAGACGACTACGCACGGGTCAAGGACGCCATCCACGACCTGCCGGGGGTCCTCTTCTCCGAAGACAGTCAGACGCTCACGCGAAGCCGCGGATTCGCACAGGCCACCCTCGGCTCGGCCGGGCCCGCCAGCGCCGAAGACATCAAGAGTTCCGACGGTGAGGTCATCGCCGGAGACATCGTCGGACGCACCGGTTTGCAGAAGACCTTCAACACCCGACTCAGCGGCCCCGGCAGCGTCGAAGTCTTCGCCAAAGGCGATGCGACCGATGACAAAGGCGGCACGACGAAGCTGACGAGCCTGCACGCCTTCGAGCAGAAGGACGGCGAGGACGTCGAGACCACCCTCGATGTGAAGACCCAGAACGCCGCAGACAAGGCAGCCGCCACGGGGAAGAAGCCGACCGCCGTCGTCGTCATCCGGCCCAGTGACGGTCGCGTGCTGGCCGTGGCCAACCACGATCCGAAGGGCGCGGCCTGGGACCGGGCGCTGAGCGGGCAATACGCTCCCGGTTCGGTGTTCAAGATCGCCTCGGGACTCGCGCTCCTCGAATCCGGGGTGAAGCTCAGCGACGATATCGCCTGCCCGCAGACCGTGACGGTCGGTGGGAAGAAGTTCAAGAACGCCGAGGATGAGGTCCTCGGGAAGGTCACCTTCGCCGAGGATTTCGCCCACTCCTGCAACACCGCCTTCGTGTCCTCGGGAGAGAAGGTCAGTGGCGATGACGTGGCGGACGCGGCCGCCCAGCTCGGCATGACGCCCGGGGTCGGGACGGAGGAAAGCGGCTCCGGCAAGGACGCAGACGACTTCAGGAAGAACACAGCCGGTGCGGGAGCCCTGGGCATCGGCGCGAAGATGGCCTCGGTGCCGGCCGACGGCGACGAGGTCACGCACGCCGCGCAGATGATCGGCCAGGGCAAGGTTCAGGCGAGCCCGCTGGCAGTGGCGACGATGGCCGCCTCGGTGACGGCCGGCGAGACTGTGGCCCCGCAGCTCATCGGCGGCGATGCCCGCGATGATGCGAACGCGGACGACGAGGGCACAGATGGTGCCGCCGAGGACGCTCCCACACTCGATGGGGACGCGGCGAAGGAGCTCTCGGACATGATGCGCGAAGCTGTCACCGACGGCACCGCCACCGCGCTCAAGGACGTTCCCGGCGATCCCGTTCACGGCAAGACCGGCACCGCCGAATACGGTGACGAGACCCCGCCGCGCACACACTCGTGGTTCGCCGGATTCCAAGGGGACCTGGCCGTGGCGGTCCTCGTCGAGGACGGCGGATTCGGCGCCGAGGCGGCCGTGCCCGTCGCGCACGAATTCTTCGACCGCATCAACTGAGTTTGCACCGACCGAGCTCTACCGGGCCAGCTTGGGCCGAAACATAGGTCGCAATCGGACAACCGGGCAAAAACATAGGTCGCAATCGGACATTTTCTGACGACAGAAATGTCCGATTGCGACCTGGATTTGGGGAAGTGTCCGATCGCGACCACATCTGGCCGAGCGCGGCGGCGAAGAGTGCTCCGAAGTCGCAGCGGCGAGGCGCGGGTCGCTTCGCCGCCGGTGGTGCTGCTCCCCCGGCTGCCGCTACTTCATGCGCAGGGCCCGCATCGCCGTGAGCGCACCGGTCATCGCCTTCGCGAACGTCCTCTGATCCACGGGGCCGGCCGGGGCGATCGGGTGCAGCCGCTGTTCGGCGATCGTGTGCGTGTGCATGAACTGGTGGATGCCTTCGGCTCCATGCCGGTGGCCCAGCCCCGAGGCTCTGACCCCGCCGGCCGGGGCGTCGACGGACCCCCAGCTGGCCGGGTAGACCTCGTTGACGTTGATCATTCCCGCTTGGAGCTGCCGGGCGTACTCGCGTCCGTGGGAGCGGGAGTACAAGGCGGCCGAGAGTCCGTATTCGCTGTCATTGGCCGCCGTGACCGCCTCGGCGTCGGAGGAGACCGGGTAGACGGCGACGACGGGACCGAAAGTCTCCTCACGATGCAGATCCGCCTCGGGGGGAACATCGGTGAGCACGGTCGGGGCGTAGAAGTACGGTCCGCGTTCGGGCACCGCGTGGCCGCCGGCGATGACCGCGGCACCGACGCTGCGCGCCTGCTCGACGTGGGCGCTGACCCGCTCGAACTGCTTCGGCCCGGCCAGGGACCCCATTCCCGGGCCGTACTCGAAGTCGGCGCTCAAGGTCACGGCACGGGCCGCCTCGGCGAAGTGGGCGCAGAAGGCGGGGTAGAGGTCCTTGTGGACGTAGATGCGTTCGATCGAGATGCACAGCTGCCCGGCCGAGGAGAACGACCCGCGCACGGCCCCCTCGACGGCCTTCGGCAGGTCGGCATCCGAGAGCACGACCAGGGGGTTCTTGCCGCCGAGCTCGAGCGCGGTCGGCAGCAGACGGCGTCCCGCTTCGGAGGCAATCGACCGTCCCGCGGCCGTCGAACCGGTGAATGACAGGCCGTCGGCGCCGCTGAGCAGCGCGGGTCCGACCGCGTCGACGGTGCCGGGCACGAGCTGCCACACCTCGGGAGGCAGTCCGGCTGCGATCGCCAGGCGACGCATGAAGATCGCGGTCAGGGTGGTCGTCGAGTCGGGTTTGTGGACGACGGCGTTGCCGGCGGTCAGGGCCGCGAACAGGTCGGTCGCCCCCAAGGTCAGCGGGTAGTTCCACGGCGTGATGAACCCGATCACGCCCAGCGGTGTGCGCGTGACCTCGGTGCGGGTGAGGCCGGGAATCGCCCCGCGCCGACGTTCGGGGCGCAGGTAGCGGGCAGCCATCACCCCGTAGTGGCGCAGCACATTGAAGGTGTCGAGAACCTCGTCATAAGCGTGGATGCGAGCCTTGCCGGTCTCGAACTGGACGATGTCGAGCAGCAGATCCTCGTGCCGACGCAGCGAGGCATGCAGGCGCGTGAGCACCTTCGACCGGTGTTCGACGGATTGGGCGGCCCAGGCGGAGGCGGCGATGCGGGCGGTGGTGTAGGCGGCTTCGACATCGGCGGCGGTGTTCCGGGCGAACCGGTCGACGGCCTCACCCGTGAACGGTTCGACGCCGCGCTCGCGCTCACCCGACCCCGAGGCTTCGGCGTACGGATCGGTGTCGAGGAACTCACGCAGAGCCGCTGTGACGTGGTCAGATGCGGCTTGGTTGGAGATTGTGACGGCGGTTTCTGATCTCATCGGCTGCCTTCTCATGTGACGTGGGTCATCTGCGGGATACAATACCGGTCATGGTATCGAGTGATCTTCGGCGTGCGCTGAACGGAACCGGAGACCCCACTGCAGTGATCGACCTCGACGCCTTCGACGCGAACCTCGACGCCTTGGCCGAGCGTGCTCGCGGGCTGCCGATCCGGGTCGCCACGAAATCGCTGCGGGTGCCCGCGGCCATCGATCGGGCTCTGGCCCATCCCGCCTGCGCCGGGGTGCTCTCCTATTCCGTGCCCGAGGCGCTCATCCTCCACTCCCGCGGCGTCCGCGACATCGTCATCGGCTATCCGAGTCTCGACCGTCAGGCGCTGGCCCGGATGTTCGCCGAGGCGGGAGCGCTGGACCAGATCACCGTGATGATCGACTCCGTGACCCACCTCGACATCATCGACGAGGTGAGACGATCCGTCGCCGAGGCGTCCGCTGCCTCGGTGCGGGTGTGCATCGACGTCGACTCCTCCTTCCGTCCGGCCGAGGCCTGGTTGGGCGACCGGATCCATATCGGGGCCAGGCGATCACCGGTCCGCGATGTCGACACCGCCGTGACCCTGGCCCGGCAGGTCGCCGCTCGACCGGGATTCGAGCTCGTCGGGCTGATGTTCTACGAAGGGCAGATCGCCGGCACCGCCGACGCCGGACGCTCGGCCAGACAGGTCGTCGTCCGCGCCATGCAGAAGGCTTCGATCGCCGAACTCGCCGAGCGCCGGGCGGCCGTCATCGCCGCCGTGCGGGAGATCGCCGACCTCGAATTCGTCAACGGAGGCGGCACCGGTTCCTTCGAATCGAGTGCCGTCGAGGGCACGCTGACCGATCTTGCCGCCGGCTCCGGACTCTTCTCCCCGGGACTCTTCGACGGCTACACGCACTTCCGGCACCGTCCCGCCGCCTTCTTCGTCACCCCCGTCGTGCGCAGGCCAGCACCCGGCTGGGTGACGGTGTTCAAGGGCGGCTTCATCGCCTCCGGCGTGCCCGGGCCCGACCGTCTGCCGACCATCGCCTGGCCGCCCGGGCTCGAATACTCGAGTCTCGAAGGTCCCGGTGAGGTGCAGACACCGCTGACCGGACCCGGTGCCGACGATGTGGGCATCGGCGACCTCGTCTGGTTCCGTCATGCGAAGGCGGGAGAACTGGCCGAACATTTCAACGAATTCACCGTCGTCTCCCACGGCCGGATCACCGACAGATGGGCGACGTACAGGGGAGAGGGGCTGGTGCTGTGAGCGCAGCGAAGATCGTCCGCGGTCGACAGACGGGACGGGCCCCGACGCGGGGCTCGGGTCGGGGCCGGCAGCCGTTCCGGAACTGGTCCGGGCATGTCCACGCTCATCCGCACACCTACTCGAGTCCCGCCTCGGCGGACGAACTGTCCGGAATCGTCGCCTCCGCGGCCGCAGAGGGGGAGCGGCTGCGCGTCGTCGGGGCCGGACATTCCTTCACGCCCGTCGCCGCGGGCAACGATGTCATGGTCAACCTCGATGCGCTGTCCGGGATCGTCGCCGTCGACGAATCCCGCAGGCGGGTGCGCTTCGGGGCGGGAACCCGGCTGCGGGACATCCCCGCCCTGCTCGAACCCTTCGGCCTGGCGCTGGAGAACCAGGGCGACGTCAACCCGCAGTCCCTGGCCGGGGCGATCTCGACGAGCACCCACGGCACCGGACTCGGATTCACCGGATTCGCCGGCACCGTCACGGGGCTGAGTCTCATGGGGCCCGACGGGCGGGTCCGGGAGCTCTCCGCTGACGCCGAACCGGAGACCTTCGACCTCGCCCGGGTCAGCCTCGGCGTGCTCGGAGTCATCACCGAGATCGAACTCCGCTGTGTGCCCGCCTTCGATCTCATCGCCGAGGAGAAGGTCGCGGGATTCGATGAACTCCTCGACGGGCTCGAGGAGCGGATGCGCGGTGCCGACCACTTCGAGTTCTACTGGTTTCCGCACACCGAAACGGTGCTGACGAAGACGAACACCCGTGTCGACCCGGGGGCGGCCGGGACCGGGAATCTCGCCGAGGCGGGGGTGCGCAACCGTTGGGCGACCCTCCTCGACAAGGAGATCGTCGAGAACGGGGCCCTGCGCCTGGCCGTCGAGCTCGGGGCCAAGGTGCCGGGCATGGTGCCCTCGATCAACCGCATCGCCCAGTCCGTGGTCGCGGATCGGATGTACCGGGCACCGGGCTATGACGTGTTCGTCACTCCGCGCCGAGTGAGATTCAATGAGATGGAGTATGCGCTGCCCTTCGCCGCCGGCACCGAGGCGATCCGGGAGATCCGAGAGACGATCGAGTCCAAAGGGTGGCAGATCTCGTTCCCCCTCGAGGTTCGGTGCGCGGCCGCCGATGATGTGCCGCTGTCGACGGCGACGGGACGCGAGTCGATGTACATCGCCGTCCACCGGTTCATCAAAGAGGACTTCGCCGAATACTTCCGGGTCGTCGAGCAGATCCTGTGCCGCCACGGGGGACGACCGCACTGGGGCAAGATCCATACGCGCACAACCGCTGATCTGCGCGGACTCTACCCGCGGTTCGATGACTTCTGCGAGCTGCGCGCTCGCCTCGACCCGCAGGCGATGTTCGGCAACCGCTTCACCGACTCGCTGTTCGGGCTCGACGCCCGGTGAAGATTCGGGTGCGGTGACGTCTGAAGTGCGGTGACGTCGGGCGGGATGGGGTGGTCCATCGAGCGGTCGGCCGAGTCGCAGGAAGCGGAGCGTGCCGTGTTCGAGCCGTCAGTGCGGACCGCTGGCCGCCGTTTCGAGCCAGTCGAGGATCTCCGGCCAGGCCGCCTGACCGAGTGACCGGCGGAGGAGGCCGTGATGGCCGATGCGCTCGACGCCGAGCTCGGTCGGGGTGAAGGTGCGGCGAGTCACCGGTGCCAGTCGCAGACGATCGACGAGTTCATCGATCTGCGCGGGATCGGCCCACGGGTCATCGGAGGCGCCGACTGCGAACACGGGCGTGGCCAACCGGGCCACGCGCGCTCCGGCCCCCAGTGTCGGGTCGTCGAAGAAGTACTCGGGCAGACGCAGCCACCGCGTCCACTCGAACAGCGCGGCCTGGGGAATGTCCTCGCCGAGGCCGAGCGCCCTGCCGGGCATGTACCCGAGCACCCGGGTGGCCAGGGTGCCGAGACCGCCGAGACCGAGTCCCACGCGCAGCCGCTCGCTGCGCGACACGATGTCCCGTGTCGATGCCCGGTGTGAGGCGACGGTGACGATGCCGGCCAGCGCCTCACCGCCGTAGCCCTGGACGAGGGCATGCCCGCCGATGCTGTGGCCCATCGCGACATGGGGCAGATCGGGGAAGGCGGTCGCCGCCCACTGTGCCGCGGCGGGCATGTCCTCGGCCATCCAGTCGCGCATGCGCACCCGCCGGTGCGCCCGAGCCTCGGCTCGGTCGCCGACTCCGCGCAGACCATAGGTGAGCACGATGAATCCCCGGGCGGCGGCCGCCTCGGCGAAGGAGAAGTAGAAGCGTTCGGGGGTCGCGGTGGCGGGGTGGATCGTCAGCACCGCCAGCGGTGTCCCAGCGGGGTGGAGGACGTGGCCGTCGATCTCGCTCGGGCCGTATCGGCTCGGCACTGGGATGCGCAGCTGTTCGTGGAGGGGAGTGTCCATAGGAGTCAGCGTAATCAGCAGAACACCGATTCGCTACCGATCGGTAATACAGATTTCAGGTGCGGTCGAGTCGAAAGCTGATGTCCGGGACGGCGTCCGGGTGGACTGGTACGCTCGGCGCATGACCGAGTCCGATCGGAACAGTCCCGCCACACCTTCTGAGGCAGCCAGCCGAGACCGGGAGAGAGGCCGCCGCCGGTCGATGTTCGTTGCGGCGTTCGGCACCGTCGTCGAATGGTACGACTTCTCCATCTTCTTCTATGTCGCCACGACCCTGACCAAGGAATTCTTCGGCGATCAGACGGATTCGCTGCTGCTCACCCTCGGGGTGGGGGCCGCCGGCTTCCTCTTCCGGCCCTTGGGTGCGATGGTCTTCGGCCACCTCGGCGATCGGATCGGACGCCGGTCGACGCTCATCATCTCTGCGGTCCTCATGGCGATCTCGATGCTCGGGATCGCCGTCATCCCGAACTACGAGACGATCGGCATCTGGGCGGGTGTCCTCATGGTCACCCTGCGGTGCCTGTCCGGGTTCTCCGTCGGCGCCGAATACACCGGCATCATGGTCTTCCTCATGGAATCGGCGGCACCGGGCAAACGGGGACTGGCGGCGAGCTGGGCTGCGGCCAACAGTGAAGTCGGCGCCCTGCTGGCGGTGGGCTCCGGTGCCCTGCTGGCGAATACGCTCAGCCCCGAGGCGATGGATTCCTGGGGCTGGCGGCTGCTGTTCGTCCTCGGCGCGGTGCTCGCCATCCTCATGGTGCCGCTGCGATCGATGATGGAGGAGACCGAGACCTTCAAGCGGCTGCAGCAGGCGGAGAAGGAATCGAAGGACGTCGCGCTCAAACGCTCCCCGCTCATCACCGCCGTCCTCGAGCAGCCGCGGGCGATCCTCGTCGCCTTCCTCATCTCCTCGATCGGTTCGGTCAGCTACTTCCTCAACATCACCTATGTGCCGACCTATATCGAAGAGGTGGCGAAGGTCCCGAACTCCGGCTCCCTGGCCCTGGGCACCGTGGCCGCCGTCGTCGCCATCATCGTCACCCCGTTCTTCGGGCTCGCCTCGGACAGGTTCGGGCGGAAGCCGGCCCTGGCAGCGCTCATGGTCGTCTTCGTCTTCACGACGATTCCCGCCTATGTGCTGCTGAGCAATCAGTCCGCGGGCATCGCGGTCGCCGGTTCCGCCTTCCTCGCCATCCCGGCGGCCGGGTGGAGCGCAGTAGCTGCGGCGATGGTGCCCGAACAGTTCACCGGCACGAGCCGCTTCTCCGGCATGGCGATCGGCTACAACGTGGCCACCGTCCTCTTCGGCGGACTCTCCCCGCTCATCGCCACGGCGCTCATGTCGTCGACGGGCGTCACCCTGGCCCCGGCGATCTATGCGACCGTCGTCATCGTCGTGGCCGGCGTTCCGACGCTCATCCTCGCCCGGAGCATGGGAAAGAAGACCCTCGCCGAGGTGGACGCGGACAGGCATCTCGTCCCCGCTTGACGAGTCGGGGCGGGTATCTCATCCCCGGCCGACGGACGGTCCCCACCTTAAGGGGCAGGGCAGATATTTCGTTCCACCTTAAGGGGCAGGGCAGATATTTCGTTCCGCCTTAAGGGGCAGGGCAGATGTTTCGTTCCGCCTTAAGGGGCAGGGCAGATGTTTCGTTCCGCCTGAGGGGAGGGCAGATGTTTCGTTCCGCCTGAGGGGAGGGCAGATGTTTCGTTCTGTCTGAAGGGCCAGGATGGGCGCGTGCGCCCGATTGATGACAGTCGTGTCCGATCTGCCACACGCAGGACATATCTGGAGGCCGCGGCACCCATAAGTTGGTTTCATGACAGGCATTCGGGCACACAGATCCCGGGTGCGAGAATCCGAACAGGGGATCACCATGAAACGCCTGAACCGCGCCACACTCACCGCCGCAGCCCTTCTCACCTGCACACTCGCCTTCTCCGGATGTTCGCTCATCGACCAGGTCACACCATTCGATCAGGACGGACAGTCCGGTGAACAGGCCGGGGCCGATGGCCAGCAGCCGCCGGGGTCGGGCAATACCGACCAGGAGTCGGGAACCGATGACAACACAGCCGATCAGGGATCCTCGGCTTCTTCGGACAGCGGAGCATCCTCGAACGGCGGTTCGTCGGACAGCGGCACCACGGGCACCGACGACGGCACCACGGGCAGCGGAACCTCGGGTACAGATGGCGGCTCGTCGGATTCGGGTGCGGCGGCCTCGTCGGGGAACCAGGCTGAAGTCTCGGTCGGGAAGAGCTTCACGGACCCGCAGATGGATGACGACATCGAGGTGCTCTCTGCCGTGCGCAACTTCGAATCCAGCAAGAAGGCCACCACGATCGAGCTCGGCGGTGAGGTTGTGCTCCTCGAGGTCAAGATCACTCCGGGAAAGAAGTACAGCGGCCTTATCCAATCCGGAGCCTTCAAGATCTCCAATGACGGCGGTGCCGACTATCGCTATGACCAGACCACCGGAGTCGAGGCCGAGATGGAGGCCGCCGGGTACGAACCCTTTGAAAACGTCACCCGCCGTGACGGTGGAACTCACACGGGGTGGATCGCCTATGTCCCCGATAAAAAGAAGGACACGTACACGATCCGCTACGAACGCGGAGCCGGCAAGGTCATGGGCACCGACGAGAAGATCCCCGAGTACACGAAGACCTTCGATATCCCCGCAGCCTGAACGACGCATCGAGGCCGGTTTCCGAATTCGGAAACCGGCCTCGATGATGTCTCGTGACAGCGGCGTGAATCAGGCTTCGCTGTAGGCCATCCAGTCGGAGACCGCGGACTCGGCGAGCTGGGCGGCCACACCGGTGTAGGTCGCGGGGGTCAGCGCCTTGAGCAGCTCGGCGCGGTCCTCGGGCAGCCCGAGGCCGTCGACGAACTCCTGCAGATCGGCCTGGTCGATGCGCTTGCCGCGGGTGAGTTCCTTGAGCGTTTCGTACGGATTCTCCATGCCGGGCACGCCCTGGAGACCCGCGGCACGCATCACCGACTGGATCGCCTCGCCGAGCACCTCCCAGTTCGCATCGAGATCGGCGGCCAGCGCCTCCTCGTTGATGGCGAGGGCGCCGAGGCCCTTGACGAGGTTGTTCAGCGCCAGCACCGAGTGGCCGAAGGCGACGCCGATGTTGCGCTGCGAGGTCGAGTCGGTGAGGTCGCGCTGCATCCGGGAGGTGACCAGGGTGGAGGCGAGCGAATCGAGCAGGGCACAGGAGAGCTCGAGGTTCGCCTCGGCGTTCTCGAAGCGGATCGGGTTGACCTTGTGCGGCATCGTCGACGACCCGGTCGCCCCCGCCACGGGGATCTGTTTGAAGTAGTTCATCGAGATGTAGGTCCACATATCGGTGGCGAGGTTGTGCGCGATCCGGTTGAACCGGGCGACGTCGGCGAAGAGCTCGGCATCCCAGTCGTGGGACTCGATCTGCGTGGTCAGGGCGTTGAAGCTCAGGTCGAGACGGTCTTCGACGAAGGTCTGCGCGATCTGCGGCCAGTCCGCTCCGGGTACGGCGGCCAGGTGCGCCGAATAGGTGCCGGTGGCGCCGTTGATCTTGCCGAGGAACTCGGTGGCAGCGATGCGCTCATACTGGCGGCGCAGCCGGTGGATGAAGACGGCGAGCTCTTTGCCCATCGTCGTCGGCGTCGCCGGCTGACCGTGGGTGTGCGCGAGCATCGGAACATCGGCCAGCGCCGAGGCGGATTCGGCGAGGGCGTCGATGAGTGCCTTCGCGCGGGGCAGCCACACCTGTTCGGTGGCACCTTTGATCCCGAGCGCCCAGGACAGGTTGTTGATGTCTTCGGAGGTGCAGCAGAAGTGGACGAGTTCGCTGAGATCCTCGGCCCCGATCTTCACTAGGGCCTCTTTGATTGTGTATTCGACGGCCTTGACGTCGTGGACGGTCACGGCCTCGTGGGCGGCGAGCGTCGCGATGGTCTCGGCATCGAAGTCGGCGGCGAAGTCCCGCAGACCGTCGACCTCCTCATCGGTGAGGCGTCGCACCCCCTCGATCACGGAGCTCTGTGCGAGGTGGATGAACCACTCGACCTCAACGGTGATGCGGTTGCGGTTGAGTGCCGCCTCGGAGAGGTGATCGACGAGGTCAGCGGTGTCTTTGCGGTAGCGACCATCAAGCGGTCCGAGGGCGATGGCGGGCGAGATTTCGGCAAGGGAAACAGTCGGCATACCCCTATTTTCTCATGAGCGCCCGCGCGGGGCGGAACCCGACCGTCTGGAACGGACGCCTGCCCGCGGCGAGATCGCCGGGCGGAGGTGACTCGGACACGGGCGCCTGTGGATCCGGAGGTGACTTCGACGCCGGAGGCCTGTGGGTGCTCGAGGCTCGTCCCCAAGCCGACGAGCGGGGGTTCCCTGGCCCGTTCGGAGCTCCCTACAGTCAGGCAGACAGTCAGGCAGATCGAGCGTGGAGCCGATGCGACGAGTGGGAGGAGACACGGATGATCACGGACGAGTTGGCGCGCAATCGCGACCAATGGCTGCGGCGAGGTGATCTGCTGCGTTCGGTGGCTCAGTGCTGTCGGCAGATCGACAGTTGGGACTCGCCGGCCGGGCACCTCTTCGAGGACCGGGTGACGTCGAGCGCGACGTCGATCGACCGGCTCGCGGAGTGCGCGGACGAACTCGCCGAGGCCTACGACCTCCACCTGCAGGTCGTCTCGGCGGGAGGGCGGATCCAACTGTGAACGCTGATTCCGCCACGGGCGCCGTTGAACAGTGGATCCTTGTCGACCTCGAGCGGATCCTGCGTCTGCCCGATCGGCTGCGGCGACTGTGGCCGCCCGAGCTGCTGCCGCACCGAAAGGGCGAGGGCCCGCCCCTCGCCCCCGCGGCAGTGACGGACCTTGACCCGGCGGCCGAGACGGGCCCGGGCACCGCCTCGGCGGGCGAGGGCACGCGCGACCCCCTCTCAACGGGAGACGCGAAGGCGGGCACCGCCTCGGCGGGAGGGAGCAGCGACGGCGCTGTCGGGACGGAGCGGGAGCTCGATGTTCTCACGGCGTGGGTGCACGGGTTCGCCTCCGAACTTGACCAGACGAGCACCCGCATCACCGTCGTGCTGTCCTCGGGCGTCGAAACCGTCCACCTTGCGCTCTGCCTCGGGGCGGGTGGCAGCCATGCGGTGGTGGCACTGGCGGGCGAAGGCCTTGAGGACTTCGCCGGCCATCAGCTTCTGCGCCGGATCGGTCCGGGCCAGGTCGGACGGGTCGTCGAAGCCCTCGCCGAACTCGTCGAACACGACTGCGTGCTCACCCTCAGCTGGGCCGGTCGGGGAGGAGCCGCCGGGTTGGAGTTCCTCCACCGCCGAGGCGGGACCTGGTTCCGCCCGGTTCTCGACCGCCGCGGCGACCGCGTCACCGTCGACGCCGATGTCGAAGCCGGGGACACGGCAGTACGGAAGCTGCTGAGCGCCGTACTCACCCGCACGCTGACGATGGGGCTCCGGTGATGGTCGACTCGACCACCCGCGGCGGTGGACGCATCACCGTCGACGAGCGCGCCGAGGGCAGCGGAGACGCACTGCAGACCGTGATGGGCGAGGTCGGCGATCTGGCTGTGGAAGGGAGCATCGCCGACTTCGACCTCGCGACCCTGCTCACCCAGGTGCCCGCCCCGATCACGGCGCTCAACCTCGACGCCCGCCGGGCCGCGTTCCACCGGCAGTTAGCCGCCGTGCTCATCGAACTCGAAGCCACACTGCTCGGCGTGCGGGCCGCCGCATTCGCCTACCGGCAGGCGGAGAAGGGCATCAGCGAAGTCTTCGGAGGACTCCTCGACGCCCTCGGCTGGGCCGCCGGACGGGCGCTGGCGATGAGCCTGCCCGTCCTCATCCCGGTCGCCCTCGTCATCGGCGGCCAGGTCATCGCGGTGGCGAAGATCCTCGACGCCACCGGACTCGATGACCTCATCGTCAGACACTGGGGCATCGACCTCGGCAAGACCAAAGCACAGGCGAAGGAAGCCCTGATCAAGCTCGTGTTCGAGAACTCCGATGCGTCCGGAGCCGTCATCGAACATGTGCTGCCGGGCATCGTCGTCGGCTTCATGGGCCTGCCGCCCGGAGCGTTGGATTCGAAAACCGGTCACGCCTTCTGGCCGCACGATTCGCAGTCGATGACGATCTGGGTGCTCGCCGGGGCCAACCGGTTCGGCCTGCTGCTGCCCTCCGACGTCGAGGTGTGGAGGGCGAAGGGACTGACCCCGCCGCATACGGAACCGCCCCGAGACGTCGAAGACCTCTATATCCGCGAGGCGAACTGCCACCTCGGTGCGGACTCCGGGCAGGTGCGCATCGAAGAGATCGTCGGCCCCGACGGCACCGTCCGCTACATCGTCTACGTTCCCGCCACCACCGACTGGTCGCCGAAGTCCGGAGACAACACGACCGATCTGACGACGAACGTCCAGGGTATGGCCGGAAACGACACCGTGATGCGCGAAATGGTGCGGCAGGCCATCGCCGATGCCGGAATCGGCCGGAGAGCGGAGGTCATGCTCGTCGGCTATTCGCAGGGAGGGATCACCGCCGGTTCGCTGGCTGCGGACCCGGCGTTCCTCGGCGATGTCAACGTCACCGCGCTCATGACGGTCGGTGCCCCGGTCTCCGACTTCCCCATCGACTCCAACATCGACGTACTCTCCATCGAACACGAACAGGACCTTGTACCCGACCTCGACGGAGGCGAGAATCCGGCAGCTGACAACTGGTCGACGATCACCGTCGACTACGACCCCGACGAACTGCGCAAGGCCCCCGGCCTGGCGAACAAGACCGATGCCGAACTCGATGAGATGTTCGCCTCGGCCGGTGCCGCGCACTCGTCCACGGCCTACGCGGCCTCGATCGCGCTGCTGCTGCGGGCAGGACATCCGAGTCTCAACCGCTTCACCGCGAAGAATTCAGGGTTCTTCACCGGCGATCTCAAACAGACCCGCGACTATCAGGGCAAGCGCCGGCGCACCTGAGCTCGCCTACCTCGTTCACGGGCCGTCCCGGTTCGGAAGCCCCGCTGCCGGCGCTGCTGAAGACGATCAGCAGTGCTCGGGGGCGCGCTGAAGACGATCAGCAGCGTTTGGGAGCGCGCTGAAGACGGGCAGCAGCGCTCGCAGGCGCGCTTGAGACGGGCGGCAGCGCTCGCCGGCGCGGGCGCCTCGGTGCTCGGACGTGCGTTTGTCGGACGATGAAGCTTCTCTGCGGAGATCGACAATTGTCCGTCGCAGGCTTTGAAACTGAGCCACATGTGTTCAAGTTTGCCCATAGTCTGTTCCTGACCTGCACTTTTGATACTCGAACCACATGGTGAGAGTGGCAAGCAGTGAGTGGATTCGGTATCGTTGGATCACCTGTGAATCAGATCACTCGAGGGCGAGTTCTCACACCCGAGGGCCTGCCCGACGGACTCGGTCCACCACTGGTCACCTCCGGTGAAGATGGACCTCGAACAAAGGAGAACTGAAATGACCTCCAACATTTCAGTGGGAACCGGCGCTGCCCACAGTCAGTCTTCGGAACCCAGAATGATCCAGATGCTCACCGAAGACGGCAACCGCGTCGAATCCGGTGAATACGATGCCTTCGCGGCAGAACTCACCGATGAGGATCTGCGCGGCTTCTACCGGGACATGGTCCTTGTGCGCCGCATCGATGCCGAAGGCGCCGCACTCCAGCGTCAGGGACAGTTGGGCCTGTGGGCACCGCTGCTCGGACAGGAAGCGGCCCAGATCGGCATGGGCCGAGCCGCCCGCCCCCAAGACTTCGTCTTCCCCACCTACCGCGAGCACGGCCTCGCCTACACCCGAGGCGTCGAACCCGAAACCCTGCTGAGCATCTTCCGTGGTCAGAACCACGGCGGTTGGGACCCGCAGGAACACCGGTTCCACACCTACACCATCGTCATCGGTTCGCAGGCCCTGCATGCCACCGGCTACGCCATGGGTGTGAGCATGGACGGCGACGTCGGCACGGGCGACATCGACCGCGACACCGTGTCCATCGCCTGCTTCGGCGACGGCGCCACCTCGCAGGGTGATGTCTCCGAAGCGCTGACCTTCGCCGGGGCCTTCCACGCCCCCGTGCTCTTCTTCTGCCAGAACAACCAGTGGGCCATCTCCGAACCCACCCATGTCCAGACCGCCGCACCTCTGTGCAAGCGCGGCGAGGGCTTCGGAGTCCCCGGTATCCGCGTCGACGGCAACGACATCATCGCGATGTACTCCGTCGCCCGTGCCAGCCTCGATTCCGTGCGTGCCGGTCACGGCCCGATGCTCATCGAAGCCTTCACCTACCGCCGCGGCGCGCATACCACGGCCGATGATCCGACGAAGTACCGTGACAAGGCCGAAGAGGAGATCTGGGAGGACCGTGACCCGATCACCCGCCTCAAGGCCTACCTCGACAAGCACACCGAGACCAGCGAAGAGTTCTTCACCGAGGTGGACGCCGAAGCCGACACCCTGGCCGCCCGCATCCGCCACAACTGCATGACGATGGAGAACCCCGACGGCATCGAGATGTTCGCCCATGTCACCTCAGAACCCCACTCCCTCGTCGACGAGGAACGCGAAGAATTCTTGGCGTATCAGGCCTCGTTCGCCGATGCGGGTGAGGCCTGATGGAGAAGCTTCCCCTCTCGAAGGCGATCACCGCCGGAATGCGCAAGGCCATGGAGGACGACCCGAAGGTCGTCCTCATCGGTGAGGACATCGGCAAGCTCGGAGGCGTCTTCCGCGTCACCGAGGGCCTGCAGAAGGACTTCGGTCCGCAGCGCGTCATCGATGCCCCGTTGGCCGAATCCGGCATCGTCGGCACCTCGATCGGCATGGCCATCCGCGGCTACCGCCCGGTCATCGAGATCCAGTTCGATGCGTTCATCTTCCCGGCCTATGACCAGATCGTCACCCAGGTTGCGAAGCTGTACAACCGCACTCTCGGCAAAGAGCGCATGCCATTGGTCATCCGCGTGCCCTACGGCGGCGGCATCGGCTCACCCGAACACCATTCGGAGAGCCCGGAGACCGTCTTCGCCCACCACGCCGGACTGCGCCTGATCACCCCGTCGAACGCCCACGACGCGTACTGGATGATCCAGGATGCGATCAAGAGCGACGATCCGGTGATGTTCTTCGAACCCAAGCGCCGCTACTGGCAGCGCGGGGACGTCGACACCACCGACCGCGGTGGTCTGGGCATGAACGACGCCCGCGTCGTCTCCGAAGGCACCGATGTCACCCTCGTCGCCTACGGACCTCTCATGCCGACCGCGCAGGACGTCGTCGCTGCGGCCGCCGACGAAGGCAAGAGCGTCGAACTCATCGACCTGCGAGGGCTCAGCCCGATCGACTTCACCACGGTCGAGAAGTCCGTGAAGAAGACCGGTCGCCTCGTCGTGACCCATGAGGCGCCGACCTTCCTGGGCCTGGGCTCGGAGATCGCCGCGCGCATCACCGAACGCTGCTTCTTCAACCTCGAAGCCCCGGTCATCCGCGTCGGCGGATACCACACCCCGTATCCCGGCTCGCGGATGGAAGAGCATTACCTGCCCGATCTCGATCGCATCTTCGACGGTGTCGACCGAGCCCTGTCCTACTGATCTCGAGGAGAGTCAAGAATGTCATTCGAATTTCCTCTTCCCGACGTCGGTGAGGGCCTGACCGAGGCCGATATCGTCGCATGGAAGGTCGCCCCCGGCGACACCGTCACTGTCAACCAGATCCTCGTTGAGATCGAGACGGCGAAATCACTCGTCGAGCTGCCCAGCCCGCAGGCCGGCACCGTCGGCGCCCTGCTCGTCGAAGAGGGGCAGACCATCGAGGTCGGCACCCCCATCATCCGCTTCGGTGACGCCGATTCCGGCGCCGAGGCGGGCTCCGCCTCCGGAGGAGCCGATGAGTCCGCATCCGGTGCCGGAGCGACCGAGGCTTCCGCCGAGGCGTCTCCCGCCTCGGCTGAGGACGCCGACGCTGGCGCCACCCTCGTCGGCTACGGCGCCAAAGCGGCATCATCGAAGCGCCGTCCCCGCAAGGGCGGACCTGTTCCCGCACCGGCATCGGCCTCTGTCGAGGCACCCGCTCCGGCAGGCTCGCCGACCCCACCCGCTCCGCCAGCTCCGGCGACCCCACCCGCTCCGCCAGCTCCGGCGGCGGCAGCACCGGCGGAGCCGGCACCCGCGTCTCCGGGCAAACCCCTGGCGAAGCCGCCCGTGCGGAAGCTCGCGAAGGACCTCGGCGTCGACCTCTCACAGGTTGTGCCCACCGGACCCCACGGGGACGTGACGCGCGAGGATGTGCATGCCGCGGCCAACCCGACCGCTGCCTCTTCGGCGGATGCGACCACACCCGCGGCCGCCTCGGCGAGTGCCTCCGGCGAACTCGAGGAGCGGATCCCGTTCAAGGGTGTGACGAAGATGATGGCCAAGGCCATGGTCGATTCGGCATTCACAATGCCGCATGTCACCGAGTTCCTCGACGTCGACGTCACCGAGACGATGGCGATGGTCCGCAGGCTGAAGTCCTCGAAGTTCCTCGGCGAGGACGTCAAGGTCTCGCCGCTGCTCATCGTGGCCAAGGCCGTGGCCTGGGCCGTGGGTCGCAACCCGCGGATCAACTCGTGCCTCGACGGCGATGACATCGTCGTGAAGAAGTACGTCAACCTCGGGATCGCTGCGGCCACCCCGCGCGGACTCATCGTGCCGAACATCAAGAACGCGCAGGCCATGGGGCTGGGAGAGCTCGCTCAGGGCATTCAGGCCCTCACCGCTCTGGCGCGATCGGGCAAGACGCCGCCGGCCGATCAGGCTGGGGGAACGATCACGATCACGAACGTCGGCGTCTTCGGCGTCGATGCGGGGACGCCGATCATCAACCCGGGTGAAGCAGCGATCCTCGCCTTCGGGCAGGTTCGGAAGAAGCCGTGGGTCGTCGGCGACGAGATCGTGCCGCGTGAGATCACCACGCTCTCGGTCAGCGCCGACCATCGTGTCGTCGATGGGGAGATCATCTCGAAGTTCCTCGCCGATGTCGGCCGCGGCTTGGAGGACCCGACCCTCCTGCTCGCCTGAGGGGCAGACATTCGGTCGCCGTTCGGAACCGTCTGTGGTCACCGAGCCGAGTGAGAATCGCCGCATCGGCTGTTTTCACCCGGTTCTGTGACCACAGATCATCGAGTGCACCGGCGCGGCCGTTCAGCTGCTCAAATCGTGTGAGGTTCCCAGGGGCGGAGACGCCGTCTCGTCACTCGTCCAGGTAGGCGCTGTTGTCCTTCGGACTGCCGTCCTTGACGAGCCGTTTGGCCAGGCAGTGGTCGCGGTCGAGGCCCCAGGACCGGCACTGATCGAGGGCCGGTTCCGGGTCGCTGTAGCCGGTGCCGATGATCGTCACCCAATAGCTGCCGTCTTTGTATGAGGCCCAGTCGCCGCTGTGGATGAGGATCGCTCCGGGATATTTGACCTTGTTGGCTTCGTACTCATTGAGGATGTCCGGAGCGGTCCAGGTCTTCCCGTCGGCTTCGAGTCCGACATTCTTTGCGCTGACCTGAGTCACCCACTGTCCCTCGAGGTCAGCGGCCTTCGCCGTGCCCTTCTCCGTGTAGGAGTCGAGCTTCTCCTCCGGGGTCTGCGAGGGCTGCACGAGATCCTCGGTGGGACTGGGCGAAGGCGTCGACGGCTCCCCGCTGCCGACGTCGACGGGCACGGTGCCCGAAGACGGAGCGAGCCACCGGATACCGAAGAACGCGACGAGCGCGAGCACGAGGACCAGGGCGATGATGACTCCCGCGGCCTTGAGGCCATTGCGGGGCCTCGAACCTCCCTGCGGAGGAACAGTCGGCGGAAACTGTGGGGGAGGGGGTGTCTGCGGAGCGTTCCCGGCGGCGAGACCGGCATCACGCCCGGAGCCCTCACCGCGCATACCGCCTGCATATGCGGATTGCTGAGGCTGCGAGGCCTGCGCGTCTCGGTCGAAGGGGGACCGGCCGGCAGGCGCGAAGACATTGCCGGAGTGCGCTTTCGAGATCGACTGTTCCCCGGTGTGCCGTTCGAGATACTCGTAGTAGGTTGAGTTGTCGAAATCGGCAGGCAAACGCCCCGCTTCATTCCCGTACGACGGGTTCTGACCAGCAGGATCGCTGTGATCCTTCTGCCAGTCATCGCTGGTCGCCGGACGAATGCGCGGCCTCTGTGGAACGTCGCTCATCAGCCCTCCGGAGTGCCAGGTGTGGTGGCAATCATCTTCTTACCTTGGCACGAGTCAAGCAGGCGTTCAACACGATCGCCGGCAGGACGCGTTGCCGACGAAAGCCTACTGTGCTTTTCCCCGAGTAGGCTTGGCCCCCGCTGGGAAAGTCCCCGCAGGCACCGATGCGCCCGGAGGCGGGCCTCACGCGCTCCCGACGGTGAGCCCTGATTCAGCCCTGACCGGAGTGACGAAGACCCCCAGGTGAACACCGGGGATGAATTTGCTCTCTGCCGTCCGATCTCAGTAGGATAGATTCTTGTTGTGTCGTACCGGAGAGGTCGATGACCGATCTGCTAAGACCAACATGGTGCTCACCCACCGCTGCACTCCAGCTTCGGCCATCTCTCACAGGCTACGGCTTCAGCGCTGGTGAGACATCTCGCCCGAACGGGCAAACCTGTTTTGGCGTACACAATTTTCACAGCGGACGTCGCGCATCGGGCCACCACTCGAGGCGGGTCGGAGCAGAATCGGTTGAGGCCGATTCGACTGCCACTGTGGTCGGGCACGCTCGACCAGGCGGCATTCGCGAGAATTTGTTGATGTCTTCCGACATCGGCGCAAGCGAGCGGGGAGAACGCGCAAGCGGTATCCCGCCTGAGCTTGTTTCGAGAGTCGGTAACTTGTGAACTGGAGGAGAGACATGGCAGCAACCTGCCAAGTGACCGGGTCAGTCCCCGGTTTCGGACACAATGTGTCCCACTCGAAGCGCCGCACGAAGCGTCGCTTCAACCCGAATATTCAGAAGAAGCGGTACTACGTTCCGTCTCTGCGCCGCAGCGTCACCCTGACCGTGTCCGCCAAGGGCATCAAGGTCATCGACGCGCGTGGAATCGACGCCGTGGTCAACGAACTGATTGCTAAGGGAGTGAAGCTCTGATGGCGAAGGCCCAGGATATTCGTCCCATTATCAAGCTCAAGTCGACCGCCGGCACCGGGTACACCTACGTGACCCGTAAGAACCGCCGCAACAGCCCGGACCGCATCGTGCTCAAGAAGTACGATCCCGTTGTCCGTAAGCACGTCGATTTCCGAGAGGAGCGCTGAGCGCACATGGCTAAGAAGTCAAAGATCGCCCGCGACAAGCAGCGTCGCGTCATCGTCGAGCGCTATGCAGAGCGCCGCGCCGCTCTCAAGCGTCAGCTGACCCACCCCGATTCCACCGACGAGCAGCGCGAAGAGGCACGCCTCGGCCTGCAGAAGCTTCCTCGCGACGCTTCGCCGGTCCGCGTTCGCAACCGTGACCAGGTCGATGGCCGTCCGCGTGGCTACCTCCGGAAGTTCGGACTCTCCCGAGTTCGCTTCCGCAACATGGCACACAACGGCGAGTTGCCCGGCGTCACGAAGTCGAGCTGGTAATCTCGAGGAAGTTCGTCATCGGAAAAACGGACCGGTGACCGACCGACTTGTCCTAAGGAGGACACTTTTATGGCTAAGAACCGCAGTGAGCTCGTTGCAGAAGTTGCCGAGAAGTCCGGCCTGACCCAGAAGCAGGTCTCGGATGTGCTCGATGGTGTTTTCGATGTCTTCTCCGACGTCGTTGCCAAGGGCGAAAAGCTCACCATCCCCGGCTGGCTCTCCGTTGAGCGCACCGAACGTGCCGCTCGCAAGGGTCGTAACCCGCAGACCGGTGAAGAGATCCAGATCAAGGCCGGCTACTCCGTCAAGCTGTCCGCTGGTTCGAAGCTGAAGGGTGCCGCCGGCAGCCCGAAGTGATCCACGCACCTGCGTCGAATGGCCCGGACCGTTTGGTCCGGGCCATTTGCTGTCACCGCGCAGGGGCGGTGCAGCTGTTTCGTGGGCGTATCCGCCCCCGTGCCGACGGCGTCCACCCTCGCCGAGGCGGCTCCCCCAAGATCTCGGCCACGGAGGACTCTCCCGGTTCGCTGAGTCTCAAGATCGAGAGATAAACTGAAGGCATGTCAGAAGGGGCGGTCCGCGCGCAGTGAGTTCTCCAATCTTCGAACCGATCACTCGGTTCGTCCAACGTGCCGCGGTCCCCATCGTGGTCTTCCTCGGTCTCATCATCGGTGTGGCCGCGCTGTTCTTCACCGGAGCCGCGAACCCCACGCTGCTCAACGACCCCGGCTCCGTCGTCCGCTTCGGCCTGCCTGCGGCGAAGTTCGTCTTCAACATCGCGATGTCCCTGACCGTCGGGGCCCTCATGTTCGCCGTGCTCATCCTCCCGCGCACAGCAGGCGGTCGCCGTCGACACAAACAGGCCGCCGAGGAGGCCCCCCTCGACCCGCTGTGGACGAAGACTCTGCGCATCGCCGAGTTCTCCTCGGTCGTGTGGACGCTTTCGGCCGTCGCCGTGCTCGTGTTCTCCTTCGTCGACACCGTCGGTGCGCAGGCCTACCTCGACTTCTCGAACCAGCTCGGCGTCTTCGTCACGCAGATCGCCTACGGGCAGCTGTGGGTGCTCATCGTCGTCCTCATCGCCATCGCCTCCACGCTGTGCTTCGGCACCCGCTCCCATATCGGCATCGCCGCCGCCGGGGTGCTCAGCGTCGGTGTGATGATCCCCTTGGCGCTCATGGGCCACTCGGCTGAGGCGTCCGGGCACACGCAGGCCGTCAACAGCCTCGGTCTGCACATCCTCGGTGCGGCCATCTGGCTCGGTGGACTCTTCGTCATCGCCCTCCTCGGTGCCGGACTGGCGAAATCCGATGGTCTTCGCGCAGTCATCCAACGGTATTCGACGATCGCGCTCATCGCCTTCGGCCTCGTCGTCTTCTCCGGCGTCGTCAACGCGCTGCTGCGCGTGCACAGCTTCGACGACCTCATGACCCCGTACGGGGAAGTCATCCTGGCGAAGGCGTTCGCGACGGTTCTGCTGGGTCTCATCGGATTCTGGCACCGTCAGTTCGTCATCGCACGATTGGGCACAGCCGCCTCGGCGACGGTGGAATTCTGGCGTCTCATCGCCGTCGAATTCATCATCTTCGGTGCCACCATGGGACTGGCCGTGGCCCTGGCGCGGTCGCAGCCGCCGGTGCCGCAGGAACCGGTCGGTGACCCCACCCCGGCCGAGATCCTCACCGGCGATCCGCTCCCGCCGAAGCCGAACCTGGAGCACTACTTCACTCAGTGGGCGATCGATCCGCTGTGGATCGCGATCGCGGTGGGCACCTCGGTCGCCTACGTCATCGCTTTCATCAACCTCCGCCGTCGCGGCGACAAGTGGCCGGTGCTGCGCCTGATCAGCTGGCTGATCGGCATGGTCTTCCTTGTCTACGTCACCTCCGCAGGGCCCCGCGTCTACGGGGAGGTGCAGTTCTCTGCGCACATGATCGAGCACATGCTGCTCGTCATGGTGGTGCCGCTGCCGATGGTCCTCGGTGCGCCGATCACAATGCTCATGCGCGGAACGAAGGCCCGACGGGACGGCTCCGTCGGTGTGCGCGAATGGGTGCTGTGGCTGGTCAACACGCCGTATCTGCGTTTCCTCGCGCACCCGATCGTGGCGAGCGTGAACTTCGCCGGCTCCCTCGTGGTCTTCTACTACTCGGGAATCATGTACTACGCGCTCGATACGCACATCGGGCACGAACTGATGATCGCGCACTTCCTCGGTGCCGGGTACCTGTTCGGGCAGGCGCTCATCGGCATCGACCCGGGCGTGAAGCGTCCGCCGTACCCTCTGCGGCTGGTGATGCTGCTGGTGACGATGGCCTTCCACGCCTTCTTCGGGATCTCGATCATGAGTTCGAGTGTCCTCATCGCCGGTGACTGGTTCGGCAACATCGGCGCCGGATGGGGCTACACCGCGATCGATGACCAACAGCTCGGCGGGGCCATCGCATGGGGAATCGGCGAGTTCCCGACCCTGTTCGTCGCGATCACGGTCGCCCTGCAGTGGGCGAAGTCCTCAGACAGGGAAGCCAAACGCATCGACCGCAACGAGGACCGCACCGATGACGCCGAGCTGCGCGCGTACAACGCGATGCTCGCCTCGATGGCCGAACGTGACGCCCAGATCGGCCAACGGCGACGTTGAGCTCAGTCGCCCCGAGGCGAAGCAGTGAGCGGCGCGGCCCAGCGCACGATTCGCCGCTGTTCATCGGAGTGCTTGCCCTCGCCGCTGTTCATCGACGTACTTGCCGTCGACGCTGACGGTGCACATCGGGTGTGCACGAATGGGCATCGGAAATTCTCGGATTCCTTCCAGGAGATTGTCCAAAAGTCTGTAACGTGACGCACACTGTTGCTTGGATGAGAAATATCCGAGCGCCGATGTGCCTGGGCTCCGACGCCATCGACAACCGCAGAGAAGCGGTCGGCGAAGACCGGACCGGTCGGGCACAGGTGCCAGTGGAAGTCGATTCGCGCATTCAACGGTGACGCGGATCGTGGAAATAAGGAGAGTCATGAGTTCTCAGAACAACACCGAGAGGAAGTCGATCCGCGCACAGCTGCGCAAGGTCGTCGTCGCCTCGATGGCCGGAACGGTTGTCGAATGGTACGAATTCTTCCTCTATGCCACCGCAGCCACACTTGTGTTCCACGTTCTGTTCCCGCCTTCGGATGATCCTCTGACTCCGATCCTGGCCGGCTTCGCCACCTATGCGGTCGGCTTCATCGCCCGTCCCGTCGGCGGCATCGTCTTCGGCCACTTCGGGGACAAATACGGACGCAAGAAGCTGCTGCAGCTCTCGATCGTCCTCGTCGGCGTGGCCACGTTCCTCATGGGCTGCCTGCCGACCTATGCGGCGATCGGCGCCCTGGCCCCGATCCTGCTCGTGCTGCTGCGCGTCGTCCAGGGCTTCGCCGTCGGCGGTGAGTGGGGCGGTGCCGTCCTGCTCGTCGCCGAGCACTCACCGAACAAGGAACGCGGGTTCTGGGCGTCCTTCCCGCAGTCCGGTGTCCCGCTGGGCAACCTGTTGGCCACGGGCGTGCTCCTTGCGCTCAATGCCGGCCTCAGCGAGGCTCAGTTCGAGTCGTGGGGATGGCGAGTGGCCTTCTGGCTCTCGGCCGTCATCGTCATCATCGGCTACTACATCCGCACCCGCGTCTCCGATGCCCCGATCTTCGACGAGGTCCAGGCCGAAGAGATCGAGGAAGGCGTGGACTACGGCGTCAAGGCCGTGTTCAAGCGCTACCCGCGTGAGGTCTTCGCCGCCATGGGGCTGCGCTTCGTGGAGAACATCCACTACTATCTCGTCGTCACCTTCTCGATCACCTACCTGTCGACCCAAGCGCATATCGAATCGGGCGAGATCCTCGGTCTGCTGCTCGGCGCACACGCGATCCATGCGGTCCTCGTTCCGCTCGTCGGTGCGGCCACCGACCGGTTCGGGCGGAAGATGCCCTACGGTGTGGGCATCGTGCTCACCGCGACCTGGGGATTCTTCGCCTTCCCGATGTACGACACCGGCAACGCGGTGATGATCTTCGTCGCCCTGCTCCTGGGCCTGGTCTTCCACGCCCTCATGTATGCCGGCCAGCCGGCGATCATGGCGGAGATGTTCCCGACCCGGATGCGCAACTCCGGCGTCTCGACCGGCTACCAGGTGACCGCGATCGTCGCGGGATCGTTCGCACCCTTCATCGCGACGGCTCTGCTCAAGGGATTCGGCTCGTCGGTTCCGATCGCGCTCTACCTTCTCGCCGCAGCGATCGTGTCGTTCATCGCGCTCCTCTACACCCGTGAGACGAAGGGCATCGACCTGCGCTCGCTCGACACCGCGGACAAGGTGCGTCGCGGAGTCGCCTGAGACAGGACCCGCCGGGGTCAGCGGCCCCACGGCACATCGACGACGAAGGAAGGACAGGCAGATGGTTGAACTCACAGGCAGACGCGCACTCGTCACCGGGGGCGCGTCGGGACTGGGCAAGGCGATCAGCGAGGCCCTCGCCGAGGCCGGAGCCGAGGTCACCGTCGCCGATCTCGATGCGGAGGCCGCGGAAACCGTGGCCTCCGGCATCGGCGGTCGAGCGTGGGCCGTCGACCTGGCCGACACCTCGGCGCTGGAGACGATCGATGTCGACACCGACATCCTCGTCAACAATGCGGGCATCCAGCGGATCCACCCGATCACGGAGTTCCCGCTCGAGGAGTGGCGGCTGATCAGCACCCTCATGCTCGAAGCTCCCTTCGTGCTGACGAAGGCCGTGCTGCCGGGGATGTACCGGCGCGGCTGGGGGCGGATCATCAACCTGTCCTCGGTCCACGGCCTGCGGGCCTCGGCGAACAAGTCCGCCTACGTCGCCGCCAAGCACGGACTCATGGGGCTGACGAAGACCACCGCCCTCGAGGGTGGGCCGCACGGTGTGACCTGCAATGCGATCAACCCCGGCTATGTGCTCACACCGCTGGTCAAGGGGCAGATCGCCGACCAGGCGAAGACGAATGGGATCAGTGAGAAGGAAGTCCTCGAGCAGGTCTTCCTCGGCCACTCGGCGGTGCCCCGGCTCGCCGAGCCCGAGGAGGTCGCGGCCATCGCACTCTTCCTCGCCGGCGATGCCGCCGCCGTCATCAACGGCAGCGCCCACAGCATCGACGGAGGCTGGACCGCCGCCTGACCCTCCCCAATTGCTACGTGACGGCGGCCCAGCAACCTCGCGCGAGGTTGCTGGGCCGCCGTCACGTAGCAATTGGGGTCAGAGGACTTCTAGGACGCTGCGGACTCCGGAATTGCGGAGGGATTCGTGGCGGACCGAGGCCCAATAGGAGACCCGTTTCGAGAACTGATCGGGCAGCACCTGCCGCAGCCGAGAGTTATGGCGGGCCAGGAAGTCCGGCAGAATCCCGATCCCGACTCCGTTGGACGTGGCGAGCACGTGTGCGTGCACCGAGGTGGAGCGGAAGAATCCGTTGCCGCGCGGCAGCGCATCGGCGGCCTCGTCGAGGTCGTCGACCTGCAGGGAGTTCTCGATGTAGTAGATCATCCGGTGCCGGGCCAGTTCGTCGAGGCTGCGGGGACGGCCATGCTCGGCGAGGTAGTCCTGCGAAGCGTAGAGCTGGAGCCGATAGTCGCGGATGTGCTTGGCGATCGACCGCGGTGCGTCCGGGCGGCCGACGACGATCTCGATGTCGACTCCGGACCGATACTGGCGCACCCGTTGGGTGGCCGTGATGAGTTCGATCTGCAGCCCCGGGTGGCTCTGCTGGAGCGCGGTGAGCGCAGGCACCGCGTACTCGAGGGCGAAGGCCTGCGGGCAGGCCAACCGGATCGTTCCGGACAGCGCCGAACTCGTGTGCGCGTCGATCCGCCCCAGGGCGGCCTCGATGTCCTCGGCGATCGGCAGCAGCTGACGTCCGGCCGCGCTGAGCTCCCATCCGTCGGGAGAGGCCACGAGCACTCGTTCGCCGTAGGCCTTCTCCAGCGCTGCGATCCGGCGAGAGACGGTCGTGTGGTTGAGGCCGAGGCTGTGTGCCGCGGCGGTGAACTTCCCCAATCGAGCGACAGCGAGCAGAGTCAGCAGATCCTCGGGGGCGATCTGCTGGCCGGAACCGCTGGGTGCATAGGTGGCCATAGTCCGTCCATTCTATCTGCGTGTACGCACATATCCGGTGCGGAAGAGGTGAGCGTTCGGACCGGGCGTGCGCCGACCGACTGGCGTACTGTGAGAGGGAACACTGCATACCAGAAGAACATGATGCGAGGAGGCATATTATGTCGACGATTGGATGGGTGGGCCTGGGAAATATGGGCCGCCCGATGACTGCGAACCTGGTCAAGGCCGGTCACACCGTCAATGGTTACGATCTCGTCCCCGGAGCCGTGGCTGCAGCCGCGGAGCACGGTGTCAACCCCGTGAATTCGATCGCCGAGGCGGTCGCCGGTGCCGATATCGTGTTCACGATGCTGCCCAAGGGTGAGCATGCCCGCACCGCGTACCTCGAGCCCGACGGTGTCCTGGCCAACGCGGATGCGAAGACCCTCCTCGTCGATTCCTCGACGATCGACTTCGACTCCGCACGCGTCCTCCACGCGGAGGCGGCCAAGGCCGGTTTCCGTCTCGTCGACGGCCCGGTCTCCGGTGGTGTCACCGGCGCCGAGGCGGGCACCCTGACCTTCATGCTCGGCGGCGCCGACGCCGATGTCGAAGAGGCCCGCCCCTTCATCGAGGCGATGGCCGGCAACATCTTCCACGCCGGTGGCGACGCCGCCGGTCAGGCCGCGAAGATCGTCAACAACATGATGCTCTCGATCAGCCTGCAGGGTGTCGTCGAGGGCGCTGTCCTCGCCGAGCGCTTCGGCCTCGACCCGAAGGTCTTCTACGACATCGCGAAGGTGTCCTCGGGCGACTCCTGGCCGCTGCGCACCTGGTACCCGGTGCCCGGTGTGACGACGACGTCGGCGGCGAACAACGACTTCAAGCCCGGCTTCGCCACCGCGCTCATGCACAAGGACGTCGGCCTGGCTCTTGCCGGCGCCGAGACTCAGGGCGTCGACCTCCCCGCTGCGTCACTCGTCCACGCACAGCTGCAGAAGCTCATGGATGAGGATCTCGGCGGCCTCGACACCACGGCCCTGATCAAGAACATCGACCCCAACGCCGAGGGACTGCCGAAGTAAGGCCGAAGAACCGGCGCCGAGGCGGCAGCGCCGTCCGCATCGAGGCACCAGCGCCGAGACCCTGGGGTCCGCACCGCCTCGGCGACCTGAAACTTCGTGCGGCTCGTGGAAGACTGGAGGCATGAGTACGACTGATTCATCCTCCTCGCTGTCCCCGGACGTCATCGCCGGAATCACCGGCAACCTCGACGAGGTGGCCGAGCGTGCCCGCGCCGCCGCCGTATCGGCGGGCCGCAGCGGTGATGAGGTGCGGGTGCTCCTGGCGACGAAGACCCAGCCGGCCGAGAAGATCCGAGTCGCCCTCGAGCACGGGTTCACTCTCATCGGGGAGAACAAGGTTCAGGAGATCACCGGCAAGGCGGAAGCGATCGCTGACCTCAACCCCGAGACCCACCTCATCGGTCCTCTGCAGCGGAACAAGGTCAACCACACGCTGCGGCATGCCAGCTGCATCCAGTCCGTCGACAACCTCCCCTTGGCTGAGAAGATCAACAATCGTCTTGGCGTGCTCGACGAAACCCTCGACTACTTCGTTCAGGTCAACACCTCCCGGGAGGATTCGAAGTTCGGTGTCGCTCCCGAGGACGCCGAGGCGCTGATCACCGAGACGAGGACGCTCGACCGGATGCGGCTGCGCGGCCTGATGACCATCGGTCTTCCCGGCAGCAGCCCCGACGTGATCCGTCCCAGCTACTCCGACCTGCGCGAACTCAGCGAACGCCTGCGGGAGTCCGGTGTCATGCCCGCCGAGGCGACCGAACTGTCGATGGGAATGAGCGGTGACTTCGAGCTCGCGATCTCCGAGGGGGCGACGATCGTGCGCGTCGGCTCGAGCATCTTCGGTGCTCGCGACTACTCCTGAGTATTTGAGCCGACCCGCGTCTCACCATCGGCGGGGCGCGAGGGGGACGGTTCGAACGCGTGGCGCAGACCGGCGATGAGTTCCACACGCCAACAGGCGAAATCGTGTCCGCCGGAGTAGACCGACAGCGAGGTGCGGCATCCGAGGTCGTGAAGAACCTCGGCCATCCGCCGGGCGCGATCGACCATGGGACCTTCACGATCTCCGACGGCGAGGTGGACCTGCTCAGCGCCCACCCCGGCCCTGGCCGTCCGTGAACCTGCTCCGGACCCGTCTGTTCGCGCACCCACTCCGGCGGCGGCATCCGGCCCCGCCCCTTCAGCCGCCCTCGCCGTATGCACATTCGCACCTGAACCCGAGGCGAGGAAACGCGCTGCCGTCCAGTCGTCCCCGGTCATCTCGGCGAGATCCGCTGGCGTCGCCGACCCGCCGGGACGCCACCACAGCGACGGAGAATGGGCGAGCACGGCGTCGAAGGTGCCGGGGCTGACCTGGGCCATGAGCAGCGCCGACAGCCCGCCGAGGCTCTGACCGCAGATGATTCGGCGGGCGTCCTCGGGCACAGGACATCCGTGTGCGGCCGCTTCGGCTTCGATCGCGGGCACCAGCTCATCGGCCACGCTGCGCAGAAACGCGTCATTGCCGGCCAGGGTGTGCGATCGCTGTTCCACCGTGCGGGTGCCGATGCCGATGATGATGAGGTCCGGCAGTCCGGCCGCGGCCACGGCCCGATCCACCCGGAGATGGTCGAACCACTGAAGCCCGTCGAAGAGCACGAGGACACCGGCCGGGGCAGCGCCGCTCGGCAGAGACACTCGCACGGGGCAGCTGACATCGCCGATCTCACGGTCGCCCGCCACGAAGAGTCGGCTGTCGCAGTCTTCGCCGAGGCGGCTGCCCGCCACCGCATCACGATCCGTATCGATGGGCGCCGGTCCCGCGTCGAAGAGCCACGTCCCGTGGTCGGGGGCGTGCGGGCCGGAGAACACCGACGAGCCCTCGCCCGGTCCCGGCTGGTCCGGGCGCGTCAGCGGCGGATCGAGGTTGAGCGGGTCGACGAGGACGGCCGGCCCGGGCCGTTGCGGAGAACCCAGAGGCTCGGGAGTCTCGGAGGCCGAGGGGCTGAAACCGTAGGAGCACCGGAGGTCGGCCGGCAGTCGCAGCGTCACGCCCCAGATCCCGGTGCCCGGGACCGGAGTCATCACGCCGGCATCCTGCCGGTGCTTATCGGTCACCCGATTGGCCGAAAGTCTCACACTGCGGATAGTGGGATCGACTGCGCGGTAGAGGAACGTGACATCGCACTGACCGGGGTCATCTTCGCAGGCGTCGACGAGAGGTGTGCCGGAGCGCGTGACCTCCTCCCAGAACAATGCCTCTCGACTTCCGAGGTCGGCGCTCTGGCCAGCATTGATGGTGGAGAACTCGGTGAGAATCTCGCTGAATCGCACGAAGCTCTCCTTCTCTGCGGCGGCTCTCTGACGGCGGTCATCCGTCCGCCTGTCCGGCCCCGCCTCGCCGCCCACATTGTGAGCAACTGTGACGGCGAGTGGACAAGCCGACTGGCAACGTTGCTAGTCTAGTCGATTAGGTTAGCCTTGCCAATGTAGGTGTCCTGGTCGCTGCTGAGATCTCCGACCCGGATCGTTGCCCGACGGCGCGCTGACTGCGACAGACGATGACGTTGCCCGCGGCGGACGGTCGTCGGGCATGACAGCGCCGGTCCACACCGTGGCCGACGTCCCTCTTGAGGAGAGCAATGAGAACAGGACTTTCGATCATCGGCGCCGTGTGCGCATTGGCACTCGCCGGCTGCGGCGGCACCGGATCCGAGGCCGCAGACGATACCCCGGCAGAAGCGGCGGGTTCCGAACTTTCGGTTCCACTTCCCGAAGGGTGGTCCCAGGTCGGCGGTACGAGCGACTTCTCCGGCATCGAGGCGGAACCGAAACTGCCTGCCACGGTCACCGACGGCACCGGCACCGAGGTGGAGGTCAAGGACATCGACAAGATCATCGTCGCCGGCGACGGCGTCGCATCGACGCTCGGCGCGCTGGGCCTGGCCGACAACATCGAGGCCGCGCCCGAGAACTCGGCGGCGCCCGAGGGGATCGATGCCCCGCAGCACTTCGAGTTCAGTAAGAGCACCGGGGTCGAAGGCCTGCTGGCGATGGACGGCGCCCTGTTCATCGGCGACAACACGAAGCGCCACGGTGACGTCGCCGGTCAGTTCCGGGACGCCGGCACCGATGCGGTGGTCATGGACGATCAGCAGTCCCAATCGGACAAACTCAAGGCCGTGGCCTCCTACGTCGGTGCCGATGAGGCGGGTGAAGAGCTCGCGAAGACCGTCGACGACCAGCTCGCCGATGCCGCGAAGACCGCGAAGGACTCGGGCAAGCAGGATCTGTCGATCATCGAGGTCACTGCCACGGGAGCCGGCGGGCAGAACGCGGTCGCCGGCACTGGGACTCCGGGCAATGAGATGATCGAGACCCTCGGCTACACGAGTGTGGGCGCGGAGTCGAAGCTGCGCGGCTACTCCCGTGAGTTCAGCAATGAGGGCATCGTCGCCTCGGCGCCGGATGTCATCGTCATGGCCGAATCCGACTACGAGAAGTGGGGCGGCGAGGACGGCCTGTGGAAGGCGTTCCCGACGCTCGATCAGACTCCTGCAGGCCAGAACTCCGCGGTCTTCGTCATGCTCGATGCTCAGCTGAAGTACTCGAGCCCTGAGATCGGAGTCGGGGCTCAGGCCCTCGCCGAGGCTGTCGCGAAGCTCCCGTGACCCCGAAGGCTCCGACTCGCACCGCCGCCCCGGGCACCGCAGGCGCCCCGGCCGGACCGGATGCCACCGAGAACGCGGACGCCACCGGCGCCTCGGCGGCGTTCGGGCGTTCGGTCGATCCTGCGGCCCCGACCGGCTCCGCTGGGCGAGGCCGCAGGGCCGGCTCGGGCACCGAGGCGCGCCACACCGTCCGCCGACTCCCGCTGCTCACCTGCGTGATCATCGGCCTGGCGGTGCTTGCGGTGCTCATGGCCGTCTCTGCTTCGGTCGGTCCGCTGCGGATCCCCCTCGCCGAGGTCGCGCGCATCGTCGGGGCCCAACTGGGTGTCGTCGACGGTGCCGACCTCAGCCAGCGCGACGTCTCCGTCGTCTGGCAGCTGCGCGTGCCCCGCGTGCTCATGGGAGTGCTCGTCGGCGCGGCCCTCGCGATCTCGGGCGCGGCGCTGCAGAGCCTGTTCAACAACCCCCTCGCCGACCCCGGGATCATCGGGGTCAGCGGCGGAGCCTCGGCGGGTGCTGTGAGCGTCATCGTGCTCGCGGGCAGCAGCATCACCTGGCTGCTGCCCATCGGGGCCTTCCTCGCCGGCCTCGCCGTCACCGGACTCATCTATGTGCTGGCGCGTCCCGGACGCAACACGGGCACCTCGCGGATGCTGCTCGTCGGCATCGCCGTGGGGTCGGGCTGTCAGGCGCTGACCGGGTTCTTCACCTTCATCGCCGACGACCAGCAGCTCCAGACGCTGACCTTCTGGCAGATGGGGTCGCTGGCGAAGGTGATCTGGCCGCACTTCTGGGCGACCCTGCCGATCTTCCTCATCGGTCTTGCCATCGTCCTGGTCAACTCGCGTGCCCTCGATGTCCTCACGCTCGGCGAACGCGAAGCCCAACACCTCGGCCTCAATGTCCGACGCAGCCGTCTGATCATCATCATCGCCACCGCACTGCTCACGGGTGCCGCAGTCGCCTTCGCCGGCGCGATCGGATTCGTCGGCCTCGTCGTTCCGCACATCGTGCGCATCATCGTCGGCCCCGGCCACCGCGGCCTGCTGCCGATCTCCGCGATCGCCGGGGCGATCCTCATCGTCGCCGCCGACTGCGCCTCCCGCGTCGTCGCCCCGCCCTCGGAGGTCCCGATCGGCCTGTTCACCGCGGCCGTCGGCGCCCCGTTCTTCCTGTTCCTCGTCGTCCGGATGAAGAAGAGCTCATGGTGAAGACTCAACACAGCCGCACCCCCGATGCCCACGGCTCCGGCCCTCAGCCGCAGGCGACCACGTCCGCCGAGGCGGTCGTCCGGGCCCAGGATGTCACCTTCTGCGTGGATGGACGGGAACTCGTCTCCGGGATCTCGTTCAGTCTCCGCCACGGTGAGGTCGTCGCGCTCGTCGGCCCGAACGGAGCGGGAAAATCGACGATGCTCTCCCTTCTGGCCGGCGACATCGCTCCGACCCGGGGCACCGTCGAGATCGCCGGCACGGAGGTGAGGTCATGGAAGTCCGGGCCGCTGGCCCGCAGGCGCTCGGTGATGCTTCAGCACAACAGTGCGAACTTCGCCTTCAGCGTCGAGGAGGCCGTCCACATGGGGCGCCTGCCCTGGGACGTCGACGTCGACCGCGATGACCGCCTCGTTGCCGAGTCGATCGCCGATTCGGACCTGTGCGGCTTCGAGGATCGTGACATCACCACGCTCTCCGGTGGGGAGGCCGCCCGCGTGTCCTATGCGCGCACGAGGGTGCAGACGACGCCGATCATCTTCCTCGACGAGCCCACCGCCGCGCTCGACCTCAGGCATCAGGAGTCACTCCTGCGCTCGGTCAGACGCCTGCGCGACGAAGGGGCGGCAGTCATCGTCGTCCTCCACGATCTCAACCTCGCTCTGCGCTACGCCGATCGGGTGCTCGTCTTCGGCGACGGTCGCCTCGTCGCCGATGGTCCCCCGGGACAGGCGCTGAGCGAGGAACTCGTCGAAGCGGTCTACGGCCAGCGCGTGCGCCGCCTCGAAGCCGAAGGGATCGACACTCCCATCCTCGTCCCCGTCTGAACCGGTCCGTGTCTGACCGGTCCGTCTGAACCGGTCCCTCGGAACCTGTCCGTCTGACCGGCCCGTCTGACCGGTCACATCGTGACACCCGGACTGCCACCTCGGCGCCGGATCTGTGAAGATGGAGGCATGAACTCCACTCCGCAGACCGCCGCCTCGCACGCCGTGAAGGTCCGGGCCCCCGAACTCGTCGGGCGCCGATGGATGAACTCCGGCGGCAAGGAGCTGACCCTGGCCGACCTGCGCGGCAAGGTCGTCCTCCTCGACTTCTGGACCTTCTGCTGCATCAACTGCCTCCACGTCCTCGACGAGTTGCGTCCCCTCGAGGAGAAGTACGCGAAGGAACTCGTCATCATCGGCGTCCACTCGCCGAAGTTCGAGTTCGAACGCACCGTCGAGGCCGTCGACCAGGCCGTGGAACGCTACCAGGTCGAACACCTCGTCCTCGATGACCCGGACCTCGTCACCTGGCAGGCCTACACCGCTCGCGCCTGGCCGACCCTGGCCGTCATCGACCCTGAGGGCTACCTCGTGGCGACGATGTCCGGAGAGGGCCACGCCGCTGGGCTCACCGAGATCATCGAAGGCCTCATCGACGAGCATTCGGCCAAGGGAACGCTGCATTCCGGTGACGGCCCCTACGTTCCGCCGCCGGCACCCGAAACAGACCTGTTCTACCCCGGCAAGGTCACTCGTCTGCCCTCCGGGCATCTCCTCGTCGCTGACTCCGGCCACCACGGCCTCGTCGAATACGATGCCGACGGCACCACGATCATCCGCCGCATCGGCACGGGAGAGCGCGGGGCCGCGGACGGCGACTTCGCTTCGGCGTCGTTCAGCGAGCCCGGCGGCATCACCGTGCTGCCCGACGACCTCGCCGCCGAGGTCGGGTACGGTATCGTCGTCGCCGACACCGTCAACCACACCCTGCGCGGGATCGATCTCGAATCCGAAACCGTGACGACCATCGCCGGCACCGGGCAGCAGCACATGGTCGGCGCCATCGACAATGTCCGCGGCAAACACGGTGAACTGGGACGATACGACGGCCCCGGGCTCGACGTGAAGCTCTCGTCGCCGTGGGACGTCCTCTTCGTCCCCTCCACCGCCGAGGTGGTCGTGGCGATGGCCGGCAACCACACGATCTGGTCGTTCGATCCGAAGGACGGAGCGATCCGCATCCTCTCGGGCACGATGAATGAGGGGCTGAGCGACGGAGACGCCGAATCCGCGTGGTTCGCCCAGTCCTCGGGCCTCGACCTCGACGCCGACGGTCAGGTGCTCATCGCCGATTCCGAGACTTCGGCGATTCGTCGCCTCGACCCCGTCACCGGTGAAGTCACCACGCTCGTGGGAGTCGGCCTCTTCGACTTCGGATTCCGCGACGGCCCCGCCGCCGAGGCGCGCCTGCAGCATCCGCTGGGAGTGCGCGCCCTGCCCGATGGGTCCATCGCGATCGCCGACACCTACAACGGGGCCATCCGCCGCTACGACCCGCACACCGAGGAAGTGACGACCCTGGCCCGCGGTCTGCGTGAACCCTCGGACATCCTCGTCGTCGACTCAGCAGCCGGCGACGGCGACTCCTCCGGCCGAGGTGATGACCCCGACGGCGGCTCCGAGTCCTCGAGTGAGGCCGAGCTCCTCGTCGTCGAGTCCGCCTCCCACGCGCTGACGAGGGTGAGACTGCCCAAGGACGCCCAGACGGTCGACGAGGGGGCGCTGACGACGAAGCGACCGTCGACCGAAATCGCCTCCGGCCCGGTGTCGCTGAGCGTGAGCTTCACGGTGCCCGCGGGGCAGAAGCTCGACGACCGGTGGGGAGATCCCACGTTCCTGCAGGTCTCAGCGACCCCGCCCGAGCTCATCGTCTCCGGCGATGGAGGAGCCGAGGGGCTCAACCGCGAGATCGTCATCAACCCGGATCTCGACGGGGGAGTGCTCCATGTGACCGCTCGAGCCGCCGCCTGTGACGGCGAGCCCGGGGGAGAGATCCCCCTGCACGCGGCCTGCCACCTCTATCAGCAGGACTGGGGCATTCCGGTCGATCTCGCGGACTCGGCACCGAACGAACTCAACCTCGATCTGCGCGGCACCTGAGACGCTCGGCCCAGCGCCGTTGGTTCAAGTGCCGTTCGCTCGGCAGCATGCGCTCAGCGCGGTACGCATCGGACGACGCCATCCGCATGAGACGACGCCGCACGCATCAGACCACGGAGACGTCACCGAGGCGGCGCGGCTCGTAGCTGACCCGGGACGACTTCACGACCACGGAGCCGCCGAGGACGAAGGAGAGCTTCTCGTCGAGGTCGTGTTCGGCCGCGGTGACGATGTCTCGATAGCGGCCCTTGACCCGCACCTCGACCGTCGACGGGGTGAGTTCGAGGTCGTTGCCCGACGAGGTCAGGCCGATCTGCGGGCTGCGTTCGAGTGACCAGGTGATGTCGCCGATGATCGTGTTGTCCGTGTCGTAGCCGAAGACGCAGCCCGAGGGCATGAGGGTCTTCGACTTCATGCAGTCCTTGAGATGGTCGGTGACCTGCTGTTCGACGGTCTCTTCGAGCTTGGCCGTCGGTTCGGGCGACAGCGTGACGGTGGGAGAGTCGCCGGGAGCGGTCACCTCGGCGCGTTCGGACTTCGACTTCAGATACGTCGCATCGAAGCCGACGAGGTAGCTGGCCGGAAACAGCACGGGCACCTTTCCGGTGCTGACCCCATAGCCGTTGATCGTCGCCGTCGACGAACCGGAGACGTTGAGTGACAGCGTCGGCCACTCCTTCTGTTCGATGGCCCACCGGTCGAAGAGCCCCGCGCTCGCGGGCAGCCGGACCATCGTCAGATCGATCGTCTGCTCCTGCGAGGAGAGGTTGAAGCTGAGGCGGACCTTCGCGTGATCGCCGTCGACGGACAGAGTCTTCGCTTCGGCTTCCCGCGGCAGATCGGGGGCCGCCGAAAGCACCTCATCGCTGAGCGCCAACGTCGAGTTCGGAGTCGGCGCGGAGAGATAGGAGAAAGCACGATTCGCGTCACCCTGTTCGAGCGCACCGATATAGGCTTCGGCGGCGCGGGCGGGTGTGTAGAGGGTGAAGTTGAGGAGAGGAACGGCGGCGACCGTGAGGACGACGACCGTCAGCGCCGAGATCAGAAGTCTGCGCGAGGTTCGCATGTCGTTCCTGATTCGATTGGGGACTGAGCGGGGACTGAGCAGGTCTCAGTCTATCTGCCGAGCCTCATTCCACCGGGTAGGCATGCAGTGCGGAGGTGTCGACCTCGACGAAGACGTGGGTGCCGACCCTGACGTTTTCACGCAGTTCGGTGATCGTGGCGCCGAGGCCGGGGTGGATGATGCCGAAACCGGCCGAGGACCGGCCGTCTGCGGTCGCGTCTCCCGCAGCCGATGGCTCCTCGTCCCCGTCCGGGGCGTCCTCCGCATCATCGGTGCCCGCAGGCCTTCGGTCCGGCACACCGGCGAGGTCGGCCAGGTCGACGTCGAGGGCGAGCCCCATCTCGGTGTCGACCGGCGAGAGCTTCGCCTGCAGGCAGGTACCGCGATCACGCAATCCGGTGACGATGGCTTCGAACACCGTCGCCGAGGTGAACGCCGGGTCGTGTTCGTCCAGTGACAGGAGGGCGGCACGCCACCCGAGGGTGACGAAGACCTTCCCGTCGAGTTCGGTGCGGGCGCGCACGGCCGAATGGCCGATGAACAGCCATCCTTTGCGGGCCAGGCCCGAATAGACGTTGACTCCGCTGAGCTCGGCAGGCAGTGAGCCCCTGGGCTCGCTGACGATCTGCTCCAGGGATCCGAATGCGACGAGCTGGTCCTTTTCGATATCGGCCACCCCCGCCTCGGCGATGGTGTGGTCGGTGAGCGAATTGGAGCTGAACACGACTCCGCGCCCCTCGTGGGCGACGAGTTCGGCGAAGCGGTTGCGCAGTCCCGTGCGCAGGTGGCTCGGGACCGAAGCGAAGGGATCGATGAACGTCAGCCACTTCGCGCCGCTCGCCCAGGCCGCGGCCAGGGCGAGGCGGGCACGATCGGTCGCTTCGAGATCCGTGATCCGGCGGCGCAGGACCTCCGGACGCAGACCGAATGCTGTCAGTGCAGCGGATTGAGACGCTGCCGATGCCGCCTCCCCAGATCCGGCATCGGCTTCACGCAGGTACTTCTTCATCCAGCTGCGCACACGCGAACGACCCGACCGGGATCCGGTCGGGAAGCGTGGCGGTGGTGCGACGTGGGGCAGGGTCGCCGCGGACAGCACCACCGCAGTGGTGCTGTCCGGGCTGCCCATGAGTCCGAGCATTGTCCCTGCTCGCAGACGTCCTAGATCGATCTCGCGTCCGTCGAGCTGCAGCCCCGCGAGGGACAATTCATCGTTCAACTGTGTTTAGAACTCCGCTGGATCATCGGAGGCGTTCATCCGCCGACGGGTGATGATGACGGCTGCGGCACCGACGGCGAGCAGGCCGACGCCCAGCGCCAGTCCGGTCATCTCGGCACCGGTGCGCGGCAGATCGCTGCCGGCAGCGCCCGAGTCGCTTCCGCCTTCGTCGACAGCCGTGCCGTTGGTCAGCACCGTGAAGCTTCCGCCCTGAGGCTCATCGAAGCTCTCGGCCTGGGCACGGACGTTGTAGGTGCCGAGCACAGCCTTGACCTTGGCCTGGACACCGAACGTGGCCTTGCCTTCGGAGTCGGCCTGCTTGGTCATCGTGTAGCGGTCGACCTTGCCCTGGGCGTGCTCGACCGTGATGGTGACCTTCTCGCCGGGCTGCGCTCCGCTGACGCCGAGCTTGATGCCCTTGTCGAGGAAGTCCTCGGAGCTGATCTCGGTCGGGTCGATGGAGAGCGACTGCTTGGCAGCGGCCGGAGCTTCCTTCTCCTCGGTTCCGGGGCTGGCCGGTCCGGTGGATTCGGATTCCTTGTCCTCGGACTTCTCGTCCTTCGGGGCCGCGGAGGACTCGTCGCCGTCGGTTTCGGTCGGCTTCGGAGCCTCGGACGTGGGTTCGTCGCTCTCGGCCTCGTCCGTCTCGGTCGGGGCCTGGGCCGGAGCCTCATCCGTCTTGTCGGTTTCGGTCGGTTCCGGCGCCTTGGTCGTGGGCTCGTCGGTCTTCGTCTCCGACGGTTCCGGAGCCTTGGTAGACGGCTCGTCGGTCTTCGTCTCCGACGGTTCCGGAGCCTCGGTGGAGGGCTCGTCGGTCTTCGTCTCCGACGGCTCGTCGGTCTCACTGGGATCCTTGATCGGACCGGTGGCCGATTCGCAGTTGTCACCGGTCGGGTCGGAATCGTCGACATCGGAATCCGAAGCGACGACCTCGAAGGTCACCTTCGACGACTTCTTCTCCGATTTGAGATCCGTGAGGTAGAGCGAGTATTCGCCGACAGGCACCTGTGCGTCTTCGGTCGCGGTGAAGAAGTAGGTGCCGGACACCTGACCCTTCTCGTCGACCGTGAGCTTCTTGGGTGGGGTGTAGTCGGTGCCATCGGTGCCGATGACGGTCACGGTGGCCTTCTCATCTGCGGTGAATCCGGTTCCGGAGAAGCCGATTCCCTTCTTGCTGTTCGCGATATCGGCCCGGGTGACCTGCGCGTGCGCAAGGGTCGCCTGAGGATCCGACTCTTCGGGTACCGAGGAGTCGGCTTCGGAGTCGCTCGATGACTGCTGGTCGCCCTGGGCGCACAGCGGTTGCTGAGGTACCGAAGCGGTGGACTCTGTCGCTGCGAACGCCGGGGCGCCAGCAAGACCTGTCAAAGCAACGGCTACTGCGGGGGCAAGCACAAGACGCGAGGTCTTCACAGTAATGCCTTTCGATTGTTGTCTACCCACGAAAGGCGATGGGACTCCCGGCATTCCTTGGCTTAAGAAGGGGAAGGCACCATCGTGCGCGGGTCCGTACAGCTCATAACTCTAAAGCATTCATCAGCGCCTATGGGGAGACACACGGGGAAAAACCAGCATAAATTGGAGTAATCGTTATCGGTTTGTGACCTACGTGCGGCGTGTCGCGCAGAGTCGGAGGGAAATTCTGAGCTGGCGAGCCGTCGGATCTCGAGCGTGAAGGGGCCGGAACGACTACCATCGGATACGTGACTCTGCTTTCCGACCGCGACATCCGCGCCGAGCTCGACTCCGGCCGCATCGCCCTCGACCCCTACGACCCTTCGCTGATCCAACCGGCCAGTGTCGATGTTTGCCTCGACCGGTACTTCCGGCTCTTCGACAACCACAAATATCCGGTCATCGATCCGAGCCTCGAACAGCCCGAACTCACCCGCTTCCTCGAGGCTGCACCGGGAGAGCCCTTCGTACTGCACCCCGGCGAGTTCGTCCTCGCCTCCACGCACGAACTCGTGACTCTGCCCGACGATGTCGCGGCACGGCTCGAAGGGAAGTCCTCGCTGGGCCGGCTCGGCCTGCTCACGCACTCGACGGCCGGATTCATCGACCCCGGATTCAGCGGTCACGTCACCCTGGAACTGTCCAATGTCGCAACCCTGCCGATCACGCTGTGGCCGGGTATGAAGATCGGGCAGCTGTGCTTCTTCCGCCTCAGCTCCTCTGCCGTCAACCCCTACGGCTCCGCTGCCACCGGCAACCGGTACCAGGGCCAGCGCGGCCCGACCGCATCCCGTTCGCACCTGAACTTCTACCGGAGGGACATGTGATCACCCGCCGCGAACTGCGGCGCCAACGCGAAGCCGCCGAACGGGCCGAACGCGAGCGTGCCGACGCCGCGCGCTACCAGGGCGGTCTCGCCGCGTCCGCGGACACCGGCCCGGCGCGCTCCGTCTCGGATGGGTCGCCGGGGCCCGCGCCCTCCGTCTCGGCTGAGGCGCCGGGGCCCGGAGCCTCCGCCCCGGCTCGGCGCCGGACCGGGATGCCCTCGACCGGTCGCCCCGGGTACGGTGATCACCGCGCATCCGCGCCGGTCGACACTCCCACCTCGGTGGATCTGCGGGGTTTCCACCTTCTCCTCCTCGACGATGCCGTCGAGATCTCCGACGTCCTCGCACTCGTCCACAACAAGCTGCCGGACCTGCACCCGCAGCTCGACGAACACGGACAGATGAGGCTGAGTCGGCATTCGCGGCTCAGCTCCGGCACGGTCCTCGAACCCGCGGATGCCGCCGCCCTCGAAGTCCCCGACTGGGCCCACCACGCGATCGTCGTCGACTGTCCCCGCGACCGTCAGCCCTCCCCGCCACCGGACTGGTTCGCCGATGCCGACGGCCTCCATGCGGCTTTCCCCGAGGGCATGCCCGACCGGGAGGAGGAGCGGGTGCTCAGCCTCCTGCTCGCCATCGCCTCCCGCCTGCACACGGGAGTCCGCCTGGCCGACGAGCCCGGACTGCCGACGCGAGTGATCATCCCCGACCCCGAGGCGAAGGTCGACCTCTACCTGTACTCGCCCTACTGGCTGGAACCGCAGGTGGCCCTGGAGTTCGTGCGCCGCCACGCCCCGCACGCCTTCCAACAGTCGCTGCCCACCCCCGACGAAGATGTGCTCGCGCAGGCGAACATCGACGACCCGCTCTTCGATCCTTCGGCCCCCGTCATCCTCGACGGCTACGCCCTGCTCGTCCCGCTCGGAGACATCGATGAGGCCGCCGGCGGCCTCGAGATCCGGGTGATGGAGGCCGAGTGGGTGCCGCCGATCATCGCCGCCCACACGGATGCCCCGCAGATCGAATACCACGTGCACTGGATGGACACCGAGTCCCGGCGCCACCAACCGAATCCGCGGCGTCGATTCCGCAGCATGCGCGCCGAGGTGGCCCGACTGACCGACGCGATCGGAGCGGAGCTCCTCGTCGGCTGCGATGGGGTGGGAGTCGACGAGAACGGTTTCCTCGTGACCAGCCGCCAGCTGCGCGAGTGAGCGTCGACGGGGCCACGGCACCCGATGGGGCCGTCGGCGCCGTCTGCGACCGTCCTGGGAGTGCGAGCGAGGACCCCGCCGGTGACTACCCCGAGGACCTCGCGAAGGACCTCGCCGATGACTGCGCCGAGGACCTCGCCGATGACTGCGAGGGCGGGCGAGAAACGGGTTCGGCCGAGTGCACGCAATTGGGGAAACTTCGTCTGTCCGTGCAAAAATAAACTCACGAACCTTTCTCACAAACAGGCATATGACGGAGGTGGCTGCCGGTGATAGCCATGACAGGTGCCTTCTTCGGCGCGTCTGTCATCGCCTACCCCCTGGTTCGTCTCCTCGGCCGCAACGCCTTCTTCTACCTCGCGCTCGTCCCCTTCGCCGGACTGGTGCTGAGCCTCTCGAAAGTTCACGACCTCTTCGGCCCCGGCGCCCATCCGCTCGTCGAAAGCATGAACTGGCTCCCGGAGCTCGGGCTCGAAGGTGTGTTCCGCCTCGACGTGCTCTCATGGATCATGACGCTGCTCGTCACCGGAGTCGGGGCGCTCGTCTTCGTCTACTGCGCCCGCTACTTCCCGCCCGACGAACCCGGACTGGCCCGGTTCGCCGGCATCTTCATGGCCTTCGCAGGCATGATGTACGGACTCGTCATCGCCGACGACCTCCTCATGCTCTACCTGTTCTGGGAAGGCACCACGGTCTTCTCCTACCTGCTCATCGGACACAGCCAGTCCCGGCGCCGCTCGCGTCAGGCGGCCCTGCAGGCGCTCATCGTCACCACCGCCGGCGGTCTGGCCATGCTCGTGGGCATGGTCCTACTCATCACCGCCACCGGCACCGGCCGGATCTCGACCCTGATCGACCGGGCACAGCTGGGCATGGACACCGGCGGAGTCATCATCTCCGCGATCATCCTCATCCTCATCGGCGCGATCTCGAAGTCCGCGCTCATGCCCTTCCACTTCTGGCTGCCCGGCGCCATGGCCGCCCCCACCCCGGTCAGTGCGTACCTGCACGCTGCGGCCATGGTCAAGGCCGGCATCTACCTCGTGCTGCGCCTGGCCCCCGGCTACAACAACATCCCCGGCTGGTCCGAAGTGCTGCTCACCCTGGGCCTGCTGACGATGTTCATCGGCGGCTGGCAGGCGCTGAAGCAGACCGACCTCAAACTGCTGCTGGCCTTCGGCACGGTCTCCCAGCTGGGCTTCCTCACGACGATGGCCTCCTTCGGCACTCCGGACATCACGAAGGCGGCACTCGGGCTGCTCATCGCCCACGCCCTGTTCAAGTCCTGCCTGTTCCTGTGCGTCGGCATCATCGACCACCGTGCCGGCACCCGTGACCTCACGAAGCTCTCCGGCGGCTGGAAGGCATTCCCCGTCGTCGCCGTGTGCGCGACGATCGCCGCCGCCTCGATGGCGGGACTGCCCCCGCTGCTCGGCTTCGCCGCCAAGGAAGCCGCCTACTCGACCCTCCTGTCCTCACCGGACAAGGCCTCGGTCATCGGCTTCATCGGCATCATGATCGGCTCGATCCTCACCGTCGCCTATTCCGCCCGCTTCGTCTGGGGCGCTTTCTCCTCGAAGCCCGGCGTCGACGACATCGCCCGCCGCGATGAGAAGCTCGGCCTCGTCTTCTCCCCGATCATCCTCACCGCGCTCACCTTGGCGCTGGGCCCGGGCGCCGGACTACTTGACGGATACTTCTCCGCCTGGACCGCCGAGCTGCCGATCGTGGCCGCCGAGGACGGGCACTACCACCTGGCGCTGTGGCACGGCTTCGAACCGGCGCTCGCCTTCACCGCCGTGACGGTCGCCGTCGGCGCGGCCCTGTTCTTCCTCCGCCACCCGTTCGCGAGAGTGCAGTCGACTCTGCCCTCGGGCATCGATTTCCACGAGCTCTACCGGCGGCTCATCAGCTGGATGGAAGCACTGGCGCTGTGGGTCACCGCCCGCACGCAACGCGGTTCGCTGCCGTTCTACCAGGGTGTGGTCTACCTCGTCCTCGTCGCCGGAGTGGGCCTGGCCATCATCGCCAACGACACCTGGAACATCGACTTCCGCCTCTCCGACACCCCTCTCGACTTCATCGTCGCCACCGTCCTCATCGTCGTCGCGATCGGTGCCACCCGGGCGAAGAAGCGCTTCACGGCCGTCGTCGTCACCGGCATCTCCGGCTATGCGATGGTCGCGTACTTCGCGTTCGTCGGCGCCCCCGACCTGGCCCTGACCCAGGTGCTGGTGGAGACCATCACGATCGTCGTCTTCGTCCTCGTCCTCCGCCGTCTGCCGGCCCGGATCGGCGAATCCACGGGGCGTCTCACTCCCGCCTGGCGGGCGATCATCGGCGGTGCCGTGGGCATCACGGTGATGCTCGTGGTCCTCATCGCCGCCGGGGTGCGCGTGGCCGACCCGGTCTCGACGGACTTCGGTCAGCTCGCCTACGAACTCGGCCACGGCCAGAACATCGTCAACGTCACCCTCGTCGACATCCGCGCCTGGGACACGATGGGTGAGATCTCCGTGCTCGTGGCGGCGGGAACCGGTGTCGCCGGACTCATCTTCGTCCGCGGCCGCGAAGGCCACCTGCACCGGTTCGAGAGGAAGAAGGACGGCACCGAGGCGGCCGGCCGGATCCGCTTCCAACCCGTGTCCGAGGACGTCGTCGACCTCCACCATCCCGGGCGGGAGGACCTGTCCCAGAAACGTGTGTCCTGGCTCATCGCCGGCCGCACCCTGGCTCCGCGCAACCGGTCGATCATTCTCGAGGTCACCGCGCGACTGATCTTCCACGCCGTCTTCGTCTTCTCCGTCTACCTCCTCTTCGCCGGCCATAACGAACCCGGCGGCGGTTTCGCCGGCGGCCTCGTCGCCGGTCTCGCTCTCGTCGTGCGCTACCTCGCCGGAGGCAAGTACGAACTCGCCGAGGCGGCCCCCTTCACTCCCTCGGGAATGCTCGGCACCGGTCTCGTCACCGCGATCCTCACCGTCGTCGGCGGTTGGGTGTGGGGCGATACCGTCTTCGACTCCGTCTACCTCGAAGGCGATCTGCCGTTGCTGGGTCATCTGTCCTTCGGCACGTCGACGTTCTTCGACATCGGCGTCTACCTCATCGTCATCGGCCTCATGCTCGACATCCTCCGCTCGCTCGGAGCCGAGGTCGACCTGCACCAGGAACGTGACGAAGCGATGCTCACCCACCGCATCCACGACAACGTCAACTTCTCCGAGAACATGGGATCGACCGCCGAACACCGCGCCGTGTCCGAGATCATCCACCGGGTCAATGAGCTCGACGTCGACAACGGTGCGGAAGGAGGCCGCCTATGAGCATGCCCTTCATCATGGTCCTGGCCATGGGTGTCCTCTTCGCCTCCGGCATCTACCTCATGCTCGAACGCTCCCTGACCCGCGTCCTGCTCGGCTTCATCCTGCTCGGCAACGGGGTCAACCTGCTCATCATCCTCACCGCCGGACGCGGTTCGCCGCCCCTGACCGACGGGAAGGACCTGTCGACCGAGGGCATGTCCGATCCGCTGCCGCAGGCGCTCATCCTCACCGCCATCGTCATCACCTTCGCCGTGACCGCGTTCCTGCTGGCGATGATCTACCGCTCCTGGAGGCTCATGCGCGCCGATTCGCTGCAGGACGACGACACCGACCTCCAGGTCGCGATCACGAAGGTCATCGACTCCGAAGCCGAGGCGAGCACGGACTACGACGACACCGAGTTCGGTGACGAGGCCGAATCGCCGATCGTCGGCGCCGTCGACCTCGATGACGACGGCACTCCCGAAGAGCGGGAGGAGATCGCCGAGGAGATCGAGGACGCGGAGACCCCGACTGAAGCCGATGACATCGCCGAGGCGGTCGTGGAGTCCCAGACGCAAGCGCACAGCGCCGCTGAAGCGGAGGCCGCAGAAGCGGCCCGAGAAGAGACAGCGCCGGATGACGAGTCCGGGAACACGGAGCCGGATGACGAGCACGGGAAGGGGGACCGGCCATGATCGATCTGCTGCCCGTCCTCGTCCCGCTGCCGGTGCTGCTGCCGCTGCTCGGCGCCGGCATCGCCCTCATCCTGTCCAAGCACACACGGATGCAGAACCTCGTGTCGGTCGCGATCCTCGTGGCCGTCATGGTCATCGCCACGATCATCCTCTTCGGCGTCGACATGCACGGTCCGCAGGTCGTGGCGATCGGCGGTTGGCAGCCGCCGGCGGGCATCGTGCTCGTGGCCGACCGGCTCTCCGCCCTCATGCTCATCGTGTCCTCGCTGGTCACTCTGTGCGTGCTCGTGTACGCGCTGAGCCAGGACGCCAACGACGATTCGAACGAGACCCCGATCTCCGTGTTCAACCCCAGTTACCTGGTGCTGTGCGCGGGCATTGCGAACTCGTTCCTCGCCGGGGACCTGTTCAACCTCTACGTCGGCTTCGAGATGTTCCTCGTCGCCTCCTATGTGCTGCTCACCCTCGGAGCCACGGCCGAGCGCATCCGGGCCGGAGTCACCTATGTGATCATCTCGCTCGTCTCCTCGGTGATCTTCCTCGCCGCGATCGGCATCATCTACGCAGCGTGCGGAACCGTGAACATGGCGCAGCTGTCGCAGAGGCTCTCCGAGCTGCCTGCCGATGTGCAGATGATCCTCCACGTGATGCTGCTGCTCGGCTTCGGCATCAAGGCCGCGATCTTCCCGCTGTCCTTCTGGCTGCCCGACTCCTACCCGACCGCTCCGGCCCCGGTGACCGCAGTGTTCGCGGGTCTGCTGACGAAGGTCGGCATCTATGCGATCATCCGCACGGAGACCCTGCTCTTCGCCGAATCCTCGCTGCGGGTGCCGCTGCTCATCGCGGCGGGGCTGACGATGCTCGTGGGCATCCTCGGCGCCATCGCGCAGTCGGAGATCAAGAGGATCGTGTCCTTCACCTTGGTCTCCCACATCGGCTACATGCTCTTCGGCGTGGCCTTGGGCACCAGTGTCGGTCTGTCCGCGGCGATCTACTACACGGTCCACCACATCATCGTCCAGACCGCGCTGTTCCTGGCGATCGGGCTCGTGGAAATGCGCGGCGGGTCCACCTCGACGCGGTCCCTGGGTGGTCTCATGGTGCTCTCGCCGGTGCTGACGATCATCTTCTTCATTCCCGCGCTCAATCTCTCGGGCATTCCTCCGTTCTCCGGATTCATCGGCAAGGTCGCCCTGTTCCTCGCCGGATTCGACGATCAGGCGTGGCTGCCCACCGTCCTCATCGTCGCGGGCACCGTGACGAGCCTGCTCACGCTCTACGTCATCGGCCGTACCTTCAACCTCGCGTTCTGGCGTGATCCGGCCGATGTGGAAGAGCCCAACGAGGACCTCGTCGAGGAATTCGCCGACCGGAAGAAGACGCTGCTGGCGGGGAAGAAGTGGCAGTCTCAGATCGGCGTGCCCCCTGCTATGGTGGTGGCCACCTCGGTGGTCGTCATCGCCTCCCTCATCCTCACGGTCGCGGCCGAACCCCTGTGGGTTATGGCGAACCGCGCCGCCGAGAATCTGCAGACGCCGATCGACTATGTCACGAACGTGCTCGGAGGTGACGACTGATGAGTCCGAACCGGGCACGGATGAGCCGGGGCCGCGGAATCGTCCAGCAGTTCGTGCTGCTCGTCTCGCTGGTCCTGCTGTGGCTGATGCTGTGGGATTCGATCACCGTACTCACCGTGGTCTCCGGGATCGTCCTCGCCTTCCTCGTCACCCGTATCTTCTACCTCCCGCCCGTCGTGCTCTCCGGTCGGTTCAACGTCTGGCACGGCGCGGTGTTCGCCCTGTGGTTCCTCTACTCGGTCCTCCACGCCTCGATCGAGGTCGCCTGGTATGCGTTCCGTCGCCGTGCCGTCGGCGCCGGTTCGGTCATCGCCTGCGATCTGCGCACGAGCTCCGATCTCGTGCTCACCCTCATCGCCGACACCGCCAGCCTCATCCCGGGATCGATCATCATCGACAGTGATCGCGCGATGGGCATCCTCTACCTGCACTTCCTCGACTGCGATTCCGAGGAGAAGCTGCATCAGGCGAAGGCGCAGGTCTACCACATCGAGGAGCTGCTCATCCGCACCCTCGGTTCGGCCCGCGACCTCGGGGCACTGCGTGCCCGCCCGGATCCGCTGGGCGAAGTCGAGGGAGGACGCGCATGAGTCAGATCGTCTTCGACCTCCTCGTCATCGCCGGGTCGGTGCTGTTGGCCGCCTCGGTGTTCATCGCGCTCTACCGGATCGTCCGCGGCCCCTCGATCCTCGACCGGATGATCGGCACCGATGTCGTGCTCGCCTCGATCATGTGCGGACTCGGCGGGTACATGGCCCTGGCCGACCGCACGGATCTGCTGCCCGTTCTCATCGTGCTCGCGATGCTCGGCTTCGTCGGCTCCGTGAGCGTGTCGCGATACGTATCGAAATCCGATTCGATGACGCCCGGCTCCGAGTCGGGAGCGCTGTCGGACTTCTCGGCATCGGATTGGCACATGTCCCAAGATGCTCAGGACGACGATTCCGCCGAGGCTGCTGCCCGGAGAGCAGCGCCAGGGCCCGGTTCGGTCCCGGTCTCCGATGAGGTCACCGAGATCTCGGACCCGACTTTCGACGCACACGCTGATGCCGGCGGGGAAGGCGAGGGCACCGGACCCGATCCCGGACCCGACGACGCCGAGCATATGTTCACGGGCCGCGGTGATTCTGCCCCTGGCCGAGACGATTCCGCCCCTGGCCGCAATGATTCCGCCCCCGGCCGCGGCGAAGGGAGCACCCATGGTTCTTGACATCATCTCGGCCGTGCTCATCCTCCTCGGCGCTGTGCTGTCCCTGGCTGCGGCGCTCGGTCTCGTGCGGTTCGGGGATCTCCTCTCACGCATGCACGCGAGTGCGAAGCCCCAGGTCCTGGGGCTGATGCTCGTGGCCGTGGCGGTCGCCATCCAGTTCCCGACCTGGGCGACGGTGACGACGCTGGCGATCGTCATCTCCTTCCAGCTCGTGACGATCCCCGTCGCCACCCATATGGTCGGCCGCGCCGGCTATCGCACCAAACACCTGCGTCGTTCTATGCTGTATCGAGATGAACTCGCCGAGGCGGTCGACCGTGCCGAGGCCCGAGAAGTTGCCTGGGAACGCCAGAGAGGAACCGGAACTGAGCACCATGACGGCTGACAATCACACCGAGCCCCAACCACTCGTCTTGGTTGCCGACGACGAGCCGGATGTGCTCGGTGCGGTGGTGCCCTTCCTCGAGCGTTCCGGATTCCGGGTCCTGCCGGCCAGTGACGGCCTGCTGGCACTCGACGAGATCCACCGCCACAAACCCGATGTCTGCGTGCTCGACGTGCTCATGCCCGGAGCCGATGGCCGGCAGGTGCTCCGACGCCTGCGGCAGGAGGAGAACTGGGTCCCGGTGCTGCTGCTGACGCAGGTCGGTGAGGGTGTGGAACGGGCGATGGCGCTGGAAGAGGGCGCCGACGACTACCTCAACAAACCCTTCGATCCGCACGAACTCGTCGCCCGCATCCGGGCGGTGCTGCGCCGGACCCGCAATGACGGGCCGCCCTTGGCCACCGCACCGGTACTCGTCTCGAGCTTCGGCCTGCGCGTGGACCGGGTGGGGCGGCGTGCCTGGCTGGGACAGCGCGAACTCGTCATCACCCCGAAGGGCTTCACCCTGCTCGAATACCTCATGGTACACAAGGACGAACTCATCGAACGCTCCCGCCTGCTCGAGGTGCTGTGGGGGTTCGAAGAGGCCGTGGGTACCCGTGCCGTCGATTCGCGCGTTGCCGAACTGCGACGCGTCCTCGGAGAAGACGCTGCCGAACCGCGGTGGATCGCGACCGTCCAGGGGCGCGGATACCGCTTCGTCGGTGAGGTCCGCGGTGAGGACGGGCAGAGGCGTCTATGACGAACTTCCTCGTCGTCGAGATCCAGGTCTGGCTGTTCCTGCTCCTGCTCGTCCTCGTGCTCGCGGGGCTGGCTGTCGGCGCCTGGTTCGGATGGCGGTATCTCAAGAGGCGCGAGGCGCAGCTGCGGGAATCCATCGAGACGGCCGCGGCAGAGGACTCGATGACCAAGCGCAACCGCATGCTCATCCGCCTCGACCATGAGCTGAAGAACCCTTTGACCGCGCTGCGCACATCCGCGGCGAGCATCCGCGAAGTCGTCCGCGACGGAGGCACCCTCACCGAGGTCGAGCCCGCCGCCAAACAGGTCGACGTGTCCTCCCGTAGGGTCGCCCGACTGCTCGCTGACCTGCGCAAACTCGCCGATGTCGAAACGCGCATCATCGAATATGCCCGCGTCGACCTCGACGCGCTCATCCATCAGGCGGTCGAGGACGCCTCGACCGCGCCCGGCGCCGAGGATCGGATGATCGTGGCCACGGTCGCCCGTGCTCCGTGGCGGCTGCCCGATGTCGCCGGGGAGGAGGATCTGCTGCTCACCGCGATCCTCAACCTGTTGGGCAATGCGCTCAAATACTCTTCGCAGGCCGAGGTCGTCGAGCTGCGCGCGAACGAGCAGATCATCGATGGACACCGGTGGGTCGTCGTCGAGGTCGCCGACACCGGCAGCGGCATTCCGCTGGCCGAACAGGAAGCCGTCTGGGACGAACTCTCCCGCGGTTCCCGGGTGCGGGCGGTCGCCGGTTCGGGGATGGGACTCTCGCTTGTCCGGGCCATCGTCACCCGGCACGGCGGTTCCGTGCAGCTGTTCAGCCAGGAGGGTGTGGGCACCTCGGTGCGCATCGTCCTGCCGGTGCTCGCCGATGCCGCGCCCGTCACGGTTCCGCAGATGTCGGAGCATATGGATCGGGTCGCCGCCGGTTCGCACCCGGTGCAGCCGATGCAGCAGGCGGATTCGCGGCGGTCTCCCGGGTTCCTTCCCCCGAGACAGCCGAACGAGGCCGAACTGCAGGGCCGGATCCTCGGCACCCCGCGGCGGACTTCGAAGCGTCGCCTCGAACGGGTCGACGGAGCTTTGGTCAACCGCACCACCGGAGAGTCCGTCTCCGGTGGATTCCCACCCGATTCCGGGCAGCATTCCCAGTTCAAGCCGCCGCGGTCAGGGCCGGGCGCACAGAATCTTCCTGAGGGCGGACCGCCCGTCGGCAGCCAGCCGGGCCAGCAGCACGGGGGCCAGCAGAACTTCGGCCAGCCGGACAGCGGACCCCAGAATTTCGGGCAGTCGAACTCCGGGCCGCACGGGTACCAGCAGCCGAACGGCGGGCCCCAGAATTTCGGGCAGTCGAACTCCGGGTCGCAGGGGTATCAGCAGCCGGACAGCGGGCCCCAGAATTTCGGACAGTCGAGCAGCGGGCCGCAGGCAAACAGTGGCCCCCAGCAACCGAACAGTGGACCCCACGGGCCCCAGCAGCCGAACAGCGGACCGCAGCCGCCGTACCGCCGAGACAACGGTGAGCAGCCGTGAGCTCGGTGTCACCGCTGCGCCTCGCGGCAGCCGGGACGCTCGCGCTGACCGTTCTCCTCAGTGGCTGCTCGGTCCTGCAGATCCGCACCGAGGACAAGGACGCCGGCCCCGTGCGCGTGGGCGTGCAGAAGACACCGGGCCCCGAACCCACGGACAAGCCCACCGATGCGGGCATCCCCGAGGGGATGTCGAAGAAGACGATCTCGCTCGGCGATTCCTGTCCTGTGACCATCTCCTTCGCTCTCGGCGACGACTGGACGGGCGGCGCCGGAGACACCGACAAGTTCCGGGTGTTCCATCGCGGTTCCGACAGTCGGGATTCCGACGTCATCCTCATCAACTGCTCCGAGGACTTCGGCGGCAGCGCGCAGGCGATCATCGATTCGAAGCGCAAATACACCTTCGACGGCAAGGGCTCCCAGGTTCTGTCGGAGACGACCGGTTCCCTCAACGCCGGCGAGTATTGGAGCTTCCAAGGCGAGCTGGGGTCGTCTGAGATCCTCGCGATCAACAGCCAGCCCACACTCATGTACGGGGTGCAGACCGGATACACGATCAACGGCAGACTGGTGAATCTCTCCATCGAGATGCGCGCTGTGAAGGAACACGCGAACGCGGACGAGGACTTCAAGAAGATGCTGCCGACGGTGACGATCGGCGGGCAGAAGGTCCCGGCTCCGACCTTCCGCTAGAGGCGGTCGCGCTCAAGCGATTCTCCTTTCAGCGCCCCCTTGTCCGAGTTGCGAACTAGGATGAGGCCATGACGACCCACGACGCAGTGACCCGACTCCTCGACGCCCGCCGCCTGCAAGGCCTCCTGACGAATCAGAGCGGCCGCGTCATCGCCCAGTACTCGTTCCTCAACTCCGAGGGCAGCTCCTCCCTCAGCCACCTCGCCGATATCAGCGGCGAAGTGCCCCGCCGCATCACTCGCGGAGACCAGTCCATCGGCCCGGCCGCTCTGAGCGATAACGGGACGATCGTCTTCGCCGCCAAACGCAAGGGCGAGGACGGCAAGGACGCCGAGAGCCCGAGCCTGTGGGCGCTTCCCGACAACGGAGAGGCCCGCAAACTCGCCGACCATGAGGGCGGGTTCACCCGGATCGAGATCAAGGGGGAGACCCTCATCGTCGAGTTCCCCGTCCACACCTGGGCCGCCGATGAGAACGACCATCAGGAATTCAGTGCCGAACGCAGCGATGCCAAGATCAGCGGCATCCTCCACACGGGGTTCCCGATCCGGCGGTGGAATCAGGATCTGGGGCCGGGCCGGCAGACCCTGGCGGTAGCGAAACTCGACGAGGCTGCCGCCGACTTCCCCGAGGTCGCCGATGAGCTCAGCGCTCCGGCGGGCCTGGACTTCCGCTACCTGTCGCTGCCGTCCGGCCGCCTCATCGACTGGGCCGTCGACGACGATGCCCGGTTCGCCCTCGTCCAGCTCGAGAGGCCGATCCCCGGCCAGCTCGAAGCCAGTGAGATCTGGCGCGTCGACCTGGAGGGTGAGCCCGAGCTGCATCGGCTGACGAAGCCGGCCGCCGATCACTGCTTCGGCATCGAAGCCATCAGCCCGGACGGGACGAAGGCCCTGGTCAGCCGCGAACAGTTCTGGACTCCGCAGGCAAACCTCGCCGTCGACCTCATGGTCCTCGACCTCGAGACGGCCGAATTCGCTCCCGTGTGGCCGGACGCCGATTTCTGGTTCTCACCGATCTGGGTCGACGACTCGACGATCGCGGCGGCCGCCGACGATCACGGTCGCGGCAGCGTCTTCATCGGCGATCTGGCCGATGCGCAGCCTCGGCGCCTCGTCGGCGGTGTCGAGCAGAAGTATTCGTTCTCCGGTCTCGCACTGCGCGGGGACACGGTGGTCGCGACCGCCTCGGCGATCGATGTCGCGCCCATGCCGATCTCGATCGATCTTGCTACCGGGGTCATCAGCGAACTCGCGAACCCGGCGACGGCGCTCGACGAGGAGGGCACCCTCACCGAGGTGGAAGCCACGGCCGAGGACGGCACCCCGATCCGCGCGTGGCTGGTTCTGCCGGAGGGCGAGGGGCCGCACCCGCTCGTCGTGTTCGCCCACGGCGGCCCGTGGGGGTCGTGGAACGCATGGACATACCGGTGGAACCCTGCGCCCTTCGCCGCTGCCGGCTATGCGGTGCTGCTGCCGGATCCGGCGATCTCGACCGGGTACGGTCAGGCGATGATCGATCGCGGTCAGCAGCAGCTGGGTGGGACCCCGTTCACCGACATCATGACGCTCACCGAGACGGCCGGGGCGCGGGCGGACATCGACGCCGAACATGTCGCGTTGGCCGGAGGTTCCTACGGCGGCTACATGGCCAACTGGGTCGCCGGACACACGGGAAGCACGTTCAAGTGCATCGTCACCCACGCCTCCCTGTGGAACACCACGTCGATGGGGCGGACGACGGACAACTCCTCGTGGGACGAGGCGATGCGCGAACAGTCGGCGGAATACTCGCCACACCTCTTCGCCGATCAGATCGAAGTGCCCATGCTCGTCATCCACGGCGACAAGGACTACCGGGTGCCGATCGGGCAGGGACAGGAGCTGTGGCTCGACCTGCTCACGCAGTCGAAGACTCCGCTCAACGCCGACGGCGACACACAGCACCGATTCCTGTACTACCCGGATGAGGGGCACTGGATCCTCGGCCGCGGCAATGCCGAGGTCTGGTACCGCACGGTGCTGGCATTCCTCGACACGCATGTGCTCGGCATCGACGCGAACCGGGTCCGCACCCTGGGGTGAGCGAGAGCAGAGCGATGGAAGGACCTCGATGACACAGACCGAGCAGATCCCCGCCGAGGCGGTCATCCACAATGCGTGCATCCTCGACGGCGATCGGGCGACGTTCGCCGAGGAGACCGCGGACACGTGGATCGCGATCGCGCAGGGATCGGTCACTGCACGGGGCCGCGGGGACGGCTGGAAGGACAGGGCCGCCTCGGCCAGCGGTGACGTCATCGACGCGGCCGGCGGATTCGTGGCTCCCGCGTTCGTCGATATCCACTGCCACGGTGCCGGCGGAGCGAGCGCCGAGGACGGAGCAGGCGCTGAGGACGAAGCAAGCGCCGAGGACGGAGCAAGCGCTGAGGACGGAGCCGACGCGATCGACGCGATCCTCGACGTGCATCGTGATCACGGCACCGGCAGGCTCGCCCTGTCATTCGTCTCGGACACGATCGACGGGCTGTGCCGGTCTCTGCGTGCCGGGGCCGGGATCGTCCGCGATCGGGCCATGGTCACGGGCCTGCATGCCGAAGGTCCCTTCCTGTCCCCGGATTTCAAGGGTGCGCATGCACCCGAGGTGCTCACGTCGCCGACTCCTGAGGCGGTCGAGGCGCTCCTTGAGGCGGCCGCTGGAACGCTTGCGCAGGTCACCATCGCCCCCGAGCTGCCCGGTGCCCTCGACGCGATCAACCGGTTCACCGCGGCCGGGGTGCGTGTGGCCATCGGGCACACGGCCGCTGACTTCGAATTGGCCGCTGCGGCGTTCGACGCCGGGGCGAGTATCCTCACTCACGCGTTCAATGCGATGCCGGGCATCCACCACCGTGCTCCGGGGCCGGTTCTTGCCGCGGCCGAGGCCGAGCATGTCACCGTCGAACTCATCAATGACGGTGTCCACGTCGTGGCTCCGGTCGCACGCATGCTCCACGAACTCGTGCCCGGGCGCCTCGCGCTCATCACCGATGCCATGGCGGCAACCGGTCTGCGCGATGGAAATTATCACCTCGGTTCGCTCCCCGTCGAGGTCACGGATTCGGTAGCTCGCCTGGTCACCTCGGACGGCTCTCCCGGTGCCATCGCAGGGTCCACGTTGACGATGGACGAGGCCGTGCAGCGGGCCGTCGCCGAGGTGGGTCTCAGCCCGTTCGACGCTGTGCAGGCCGCGAGCCTCGTTCCTCTGCGAGCAGTGGGCGGTGCCGATGCAAACAACCTGCTGGCGATCGGGATGCCGGCGGACCTTCTGCTGCTCGATGACGATATGAACATCCGAGGCTCGCAGATGGGCGGTTGAACTCGGCTGAGCCCTGATGGCTGCTGGAAGCGATCGTCCTCGCACAGCGGCTGGACCAAACCGATCTCGGACGGCGGCTGGGCGAGACCATGCCGGGAACACGGCCGTACTCGGCTCTGCCCGGAAAATGGGCACAGTCGTCTCCTGCAAGCTGGGGGAGCTATTCGTCGAACAGAGAGTCGACGATGTCGTCTGCGATGAAGCGGGCGTGGAGGATCGGCGTGCGAGAGGGGTCTTTTGCGGCGGGCGGAATGTACGCCGGCCGTCCGTCGAGGAGCATCAAGGTGTCCCAATCGGAGCGATCGAGCAGGTGGTGATGATAGCTGCAGAGCAGTGCGAGATTGTTGACCTTGGTCTTGCCGCCGCGTGCCCAGGGCACCACATGGTTGGCGTCGCACCAACCGGGAGGAGCGTCACAGCCTGGGAAGGTACACCCTCGATCGCGAGCGGTGATCACTGACAGCTGTTTCCGATTGGCGAAGCGCTGCTCGGTTGCCACCTGCATGGTCTTGGCCTTGTCGCTCATGAGATGGAAGAACACCGAGCCGTTGAGGCCGTCAGCCATGAGTTCTTCGATGGGAATGGGGTTGTCAGCGCCTGTGGTGCCGTGCCCCTTGCCGCTGGCCAGATCCTCGGCCTTGGCGGTGACGACGAGGGCATACGGCGCTCCCGCGGTCGTACGCTGCTTGTCGATCGTAGAGACCAAACCGGCGAATCGCTCATAGATCCATTCCCGTGCTGAGGGCTGCTCGGCACTGACGTCGACGATCTCGCCGTTCTCGCGGACACCGACGCCTGGGGTATCGGACGGATTTCCGGCCGAGCGAACTGCAGCGAGGTTGGGCTCCGGTACGCGCTTGGCGTCATACCGCTCGCCGGAGAGCACCGCGTCGACGATCTCGAGCAGCTCTTCATCGGGAAGCGGAGCAGCTGTTCCCTCGGGTTCAAAGCCTTCGGTGTCGGATGCCAGATGCCCATCGGCAGCACACGAAGCACCTGCGATACCGGCCGCCGAGTCAGCCCCGTCAGTGTCAGGAGCATCGATGGCAGTCTTGTCGCCTTCACCGGCGGACTGAATCCGAGAGGTCAGCAGCCCGTTGAGGGTGCCGCCGGTGACGGGATCGAGCAGTCCCCGCACCTCCCAGTCGCCATTGGCCTTGGCGCGCATCGACATGCAGTACGCAGCGCGGTCAGTCGAGTCTTTCGGCTCCTCGCCGTCCGGGTCGATGTATCCCATGAGCTTGCCGAAGATCTCCCGCAGGTCCTTGAGGCGGACCTTGGGCGCGTTGCGGACCAGGCGCGACTCGACATCGGTGCGGATCTCTTGGCTGACCCAGTTGGGCAGCTTCCGCATGCAGTCTTCGATGACGGATGCCTGGGCGGCGGAGATGGTGCCGGCATGGAGCGCATCCGCGACGAGAGGGTAGAGCGGCGGCAGTGCCTGTCCGGCCATGTCGACGCGTCCGCCGAGGTTCTTGGCCATCTCGGTCCGGCGATTGGCCTCTGCGCCGGTGAGGTTGAACCGATTCTCGATGAGCGATTTCGTCGATTTGGCGCCGAAGTCACTGGGGGTGCCGACACGTTCGCAGACGGAAAGCGCAAGCGTCGACAGCGCTTCATTGATGCGTGTGATCGCCTCGACTCCGTCGGCGAGCATGATGGCCTGATCCGGTCCCATGGGGCGATCGAAGGTGCGCAGCTCATCCTTGAGGCTCATCAGCTGGGTGATGGCGGAGGTGACTTCCGGAGCGAAGCGACTGAGATCTGCCCACTCTTCGTCGGCCAGCAGGGGGTGACCGCTGGTCTGAGGGGAGTTGTCGGCATTCCGATCGGAATGATCGGAGCTGCGTTCGGGAGTGAGGGTCATGGGGATGATTTCCGTTCACCAACATCGTTGTTGTTGAAGTCCAGTGTACTCTCATCGCTCAGAGAACGCCATAGAGAATCGAAAAATATTTCGAACAATCTTCTGATGTTCGCAGATGTTCGGCGATAACGGCAGGTAAGTTTGTGTTATAAATTTGAGCCTGCTGTCAGTGGTGATCGATGGGGCCATCGCCCGCTCGCTGTCTGTGGTGATCGGCACGGCTACCGCCCGCTCGGCCGCTGTGCGAGCCGTACTGCCAGCCGCTGTGCGGGTGGCAGTGCCGGCCGCCGGGCCAGCCGAGTGCACCTGTTCGACTCGCCGGCCCACCCGCCGTCGGCCCGCCGCCGAGATCCCTGCCGCCACGCCGCGGCTTTCGCAGTCGCGAACTCGGCAGTCCGGTCCCGGCTTCGAATGCGTCACCCGGACGTGGCACGATTGGGGGTATGGATGCCCTGCTCCTCATCGACACCGACGACGCCAGCTATCCCAGTGATGACGCCATGGAGACCCTCGGCGACATCGTCACTCGCACCCGAGCCGTGGGCGGTGTACTCATCTTCGCCTCCACGAAGGAGGGCCTCGCCGACACTCCGGACGAGGAGGTGAGCATCTTCGTCCCCGACGAGGAGGATCTGGTGCTCCGCTCGAATGGTCCCGATGTCTTCGAAGGTGTCGACGATCTCGCGGCCGGTCTGCACGATATGGCCGTCGACCGGATCATCATCGCCGGCGCCGACGACACCGCGGAAGCTCCCAGCGCCAGCGCCAGCGCCAGCGCCAGCGCCGATACCGATGCCGATGCTCCCGCCGATGCTGATGCCGATGCCGATGCTCCCGGTGCGGTGTACGCCTCGGCGATGGCCGCGCTCGTGTGCAACTTCGATGTCATCGTCCTCTCCGATTCCACCACCGATCCTCACGGCGAACTCGTCACCTGGACCGATGCCGCCGAGTCGGCCGGAGCCATGATCAAGAAGACCGCCGACACCTGGCTGCGGATGTAGCTTTCGTCGCGCCCATGTTCACGGGGTCGATGAAGCGCCATCCGAGGTCACAGCGCTGCGAAGAAGAGCCGTGGTGCCGATTCGAGGCTCCCGCCGCCCGCAAGTTTCTACTTTGAGTAGAATGTGTGAATGGGTTGGGAATTCCACCTTCGTCCAGGCACCGATGGCACACGCATGTCGGTGCAGAGAGGCGAACTCGGGGCTGCATCAGAGGAGGAGCCATGACCGGATGGACGAAGTCCGTTCGCGCGCTCTTCGCTGCCCTCATCACGACCCTGCTGGCCCTGCTCATGCACCTCGGTGCCGGCGGCAGCGCCTCGCTCCTGGGCACCGGCGTCGTGTTCGTCCTGGTGCTCTGGGCGGCGATGATCCTCGCCGGCCGACGCCTCGGGTATCTCACTCTCACCGCTCTCCTCGGCCTCGGACAGGTGCTCATGCACCTGACGATGAGCTGGTCGGTGAACGCACACTCCGGAGCCCATGCGGGCGCACCTCCCGCCTCGGCGGGGGAGGGATCCGCCGGAGCCGCGATGAGTGCTCATGCGGGACACATCGTCCCTGCCCCGGGCACCCTCGACCTCGGATCGGCCGCCGCGGCCGCTTCTCATGCGCACGGCGGCACTTCGCCCGGGATGATCCTTGCCCACATCGCCGCGGTTCTCATCACCGCCGTGATCCTCAAACACGGTGAGGACATCGTCCTCACCATTCTGCAGCTGGCTCTGGGTCCGGTCGCCGGTGCACTGCGGGCCCTCGCCGAGGCGGCCGGCATTCTGGCCGACCATCCCTACCGGTCCGTGCTCGTTGCGTTCCGGCTGCCGCAGCCGATCGCTTCGGCCGTGGTCGGACCGAACTATCGCCGCGGCCCTCCTGCCCTCGTCTGACACCTCACTGCGACGGCGAAAACCGCCGTCACACCAACCCACCGAATGGTGGCAGTCGAAGACACCCGCGAACCAACACCGCTGCGAACCGGAACTGCCGCAACCCGGCACCGATGCGCCCCGATTCTGCCGCGGTTCGCCGCACCTGCACGACCAGCAGCGCACTCGATTGCACGAGCGGCCGCACACTCAATCGGACGTGCAGCCGCGAGCTCGAGCGCGTCAGCGGTGCCCCGATCGGACCGTGCACGCAGCGGCCCGTACGCGGCGGTATTCGACTGCACCGAAACACGAAAGTGCAGACATCATGCGAAAGAACATCACCCTGGCTATGGCCCTGCCCATCGCCGTCGTCATCGGCCTCTCCGGCTGCGGCCAGTCCGGCAGCCAGGCCGCCGATTCCTCGCAGCCTGAAGCGAGCGACTCGGCGTCGAACAGCCCCGCCTCCTCGCAGGTCGACGCCGATGCGCTCAGCCTCGACGACGCCTGGGTCAAGGCCGCTGAGGACGGAATGACCGCGGTCTTCGGCGAAGTCCGCAACAACACCGATCACGACATCAACCTCATCGAGGCGAAGTACCCGGACGCAAAGATGGTCGAACTCCACGAAACCTCTGAGGACGGCTCCGGCGGAATGTCGATGCAGGAGAAGGAAGGCGGCTTCGACATTCCGGCCGGGGAGAGCCTCAGCCTCGAACCCGGCGGCGATCACATCATGATCATGGGCTTGAAGAAGGCGATCCGACCCGGCGAGGAGATCACTCTCGACCTTGTCACCGCCGATCATCAGAGCATTGAGGTCACAGCAGTGGCGAAGGAGTACTCCGGGGCCGAGGAGAACTACGCCCCCGGGGAAGCCGAGGGCGCCGAATCCGGCGACGACCACGGCGATCATGGAGACCACGGCGACCACGGAGACCACGGCGACCACGGCGACCACGGAGACCACGAGGACTCCGATCATGGAGACCACGGTGACCACTGAGCAGTCTCCCTCCGGGTTCAGCCGCCGAGGTCTCATCACCTCGGCGGCCGCCGCCGGCAGTGCCGGTCTCCTCGGCGCAACCGCGGGATTCGGGCTCGGCCGGACCGGTCTTGGGTCGTCGGCGGCCGACGACAGCGGAGGATCGCCTCGGCGAGACCTGGACGGAGCGAACGGGGCACAGGTCGAACCGTTCTACGGCACTCACCAATCCGGCATCGAAACCCCGCCGCAGGCGTATGCGCATTTCCTTGCGTTCACGATGCGACCGGAGATCACCGCCGCCGAGGCGGTCCGCTGGCTGCGTCTGCTCACCGCGGATGCGGCCGCACTCACCCAGGGCACGGCCCCGCTGGCCGATTCCGAAGCCGAACTGGCTGCCGATCCGGCCCGTCTGACGGTGACCTTCGGGTTCGGTCCCGGGCTCGTCGCGCTGGCGGGCAAGGAGCACGTCCCGGACTGGCTGAAGCCCTTGGAGAAGTTCGGCATCGATCGCCTCGACCCGAATCGCTGCAAGGGTGACCTGCTCCTGCAGATCTGCGGCGACGACCCGCTGACCTTGGCCCATGCCCGGCGCATGCTGTTCAAGGATTCGCGATCGTTTGCAGAGGTGACGTGGCAGAGGGACGGGTTCCGTCGCGCCTACGGCAGCGCGGGGGAGGGGACGACGCAGCGCAACCTCTTCGGTCAGCTCGACGGCACGGCGAACCCCGGCCCGGGGTCCGAGGACTTCGCGCGGATCATCTGGGGTGCCGGAACCGATACGACCGAACCGGTGTTCTCGGCACGGGGAGAGCCTCCGGCCGACCTCGGCGCGCACCTGCCCGGATGGCTGCGTGGAGGCACGACGCTGGTGCTGCGCGACATCGCTATGAACCTCGACACGTGGGACAAGGCCGACCGTCCGGCTCGGGAGTTCTCGACGGGACGGACCTTGGACACCGGGGCCCCGCTGTCGGGAACCGACGAGTTCGACGTTCCGGACTTCGCCGCCGTCGACAAGCGTGGGCTGACGAAGATCTCGAAGGCCTCGCATGTGGCTCGGGCCCGTGACGGGCTGGGACCCGAAGTGCAGATCCACCGGCGCACGTTCAACTACGAAACCGGTGCCGGAGAGGATTCGGGGCTGCTGTTCGCGTCCTTCCAAGCCGACATCGAGCGTCAGTTCCTGCCGATCCAGCGCCGACTCGCCGAGGTGGATCTGCTCAACGAATGGACGACGCCGATCGGGTCGACGGTGTGGGCGATCCCGCCCGGAGCCGAGGAGGGAGGATACGTCGGGCAGTCGCTGTTCGAGGGGTGAAGCTCAGCCGGTGAGTGCGGTCCGCGTCAGAACAGCGGCTGCGGCAGCGCATCCTCGAATTCGAGCAGGCGACGTTTCGTGTCGAGTTCGTGCCCGGGCAGTCCGCCCGAATAGCCGCCGAGTCCGCTTCCCGCGACGACTCGGTGGCAGGGCACGATGATCGGGATCGGATTCAGTCCCATGATGCCGCCGACGGCACGCGCGGGGATTCCGGTCCCACTGGCCTCGGCGAGCTGCCCGTAGGTCACGGTGGCCCCCGCCGGCACGTCCTGGGCCAGTGTTGTGAGCACCGTGCGAGCGACGTCGGAGACCTCACCGAAGTCGACGGGCAGATCGAAATCGGTCCGACGGCCGTGAAAGTACGCACGCAGCTGGGCGACCGCCTCGGCGAGGAGTCGATCGTCGGGTTCGGGGGTGGGCACGGTCGCCTCGGTGCGGGTGAGCCACTCGAGACCGACGACAGACCGGCCGTCGCCGGTCACAGCGAGGGGACCGACGAAGGTGTCGATGATCGCCGAACTGTTCGTCATCTGGTGTCCTCCGGTCGGCCGAGTCTCTCAGACCACAGCCAGCCTATGACAAAGGCCCGGTCGAAGACTCGACCGGGCCAACGTCATCAGGCAATCACTTGGCGAGTTCGCCCTTCTTCAACTGATCGACGAAGTCCGGGTTGTCCTTCAGCCATTCAGCGACAGCCTTCTCATGATCGTCGCCTCCGTAGTGCTCATCGGAGAACATGAGGTTCTCGAGGCTGGCCAGGTGGTCATCGTCGAGAACGAGGTTCTGCAGCAGCTGCGAGACGTAAGGATGCTCATCTGCAGCTTCCTTGCCTGAGAAGCTGAAGATGCGCTCGGCATCGCCCATGGCACCCTTGGGGTCTTCGAGGTCGCGGACCGGGAAGGCGTCATAGGCCCAGTGCGGACGCCACAGAGTCACTGCAATGTTCTCATCGGCATCGGTCGACTTCTTCAGCTGCGCGAGCATCGCCGGGGTCGAAGAGATCTTGAAGTCGAGGTTGTCGAGCCCGTACTCCGGGATCGCCTTCTCCTTCGTGGTCTTCGTCAGACCGGCACCGGCGTCGATCCCGTACAGGATGTTGTTGTACTCGTCACCCATGTCCTTGAGATCGCCGATGGACTTGGCCGGGGAATCCTCGTTGACGGCGATGGTCAGCTTCGCATTGTCGTACCAGCAGCCGTGGTCGACGAGATCGTCGCCGTACTGTTCGAGGTAGCTCTCGTGAGTCAGCGGCAGCCAGCCGTCGGTGAAGAAGTCGATGTCGCCCTTGGCCACACCGGTGAACATCGGACCGGCATCGAGCTCCTTGGTGTCGACTTCATAGCCGTCTTCCTCGAGAATGTTCTTCAAGAGGTAGATGGTGGCGTACGACTCGTCCCAGCCGCTGAAGATGCCGAGAGAGACCTTCTTCTCGTCGTCCTCGGTGTCGGCGACGTCCTTCGAACCCTCACCGGGCTTGCACGAGGACCAGTCCTGTCCGCCGGCATTGGTCTCATCGTCACCGCCGCCGGCGGGCTCGCCACCGGAGTTGGACGCGCCGCATGCCGAGAGGACAAGCGCGCTGGCGGCGAGGATGCCGCCCAACTTGGTCAGAACTGACGTTTTCATATGACTCTCCTTTGGTAGTCGTTTCGGTTAGTTGAAGATTAGGCGGCCGCGGCCTTGCGAGCTCGCTCGATCGGGGTCTTCCTGCCCAGAGCAGCTGTGACGCGATCGAGGAAGATTGCGATGACCACGACGGCCAGACCGGCTTCGACGGCCAGTGGCACATCGACGTTCTGAATGCCGCCGACGACAGCACCACCGAGGCCGCCTGCGCCGACCATACCGGCGAGGACGACCATCGACAGGGCCAGCATGATGACCTGGTTGACACCCGCCATGATGGTCGGCATCGCCAGCGGGATCTGGATCTTCGAAAGAATGTGACCCGAGCTGGCCCCGAAGGCCTGACCGGCCTCGACGACTTCGGTGTTGACCTGACGGATCGCGAGTTCCGTCAGTCGCACTCCTGGAGGCAGAGCGAAGATGATCGTCGCCACTGCACCCGGCGTCTGGCCGATGCTGAACATGAGGATGGCCGGGACCAGGTAGGCCAGAGCCGGCATCGACTGCATGAAGTCGAGAACGGGTTTGACGACAGTCGAGACCCAACTCACCTTGGCAGCGAGGATGCCGAGTGGGATCGCAATGATGAGCGCGACGAGCACTGCCACGATGACAAGAGCCAAGGTCGACATCGTGTTGTCCCATTGGTCGAGGGCACGCACGAAGTAGAACCCGATGAGGGTGAATAGAGCGACCTTCCACCCCGCGGCGAAGAACGCGATCGCGGCCAGGATGATGATCATGACCAGATAGATCGGCGAGGAGAAGACGAGATAGAGAACCTCGTAGAGGCCGCTGAGAATGAAATTGATGATGTCCAGCAGCCACTGGAACGCTCCGATGAACCAGGTGAGGAAGTCGTTGACCCAGTCACCGACCGGAAGGCGCGGATTCATGAAGTCCATCAGTGCTTACCCCTTTCAGCGTCGGTGGCGCCTCGTGTGGCGGCACCGGTTCCCTCATCCGCACTGCCGGCGGCGGATTCGACGTCAGCCGAAGCGTCCGCCACTTCCGTCGGAGTCGCCTGTTCGTCGGTGAAAGCGGCGCCGTCTTCGCTGTCCGACTCAGCGGCACTCGGCGAGACGACGACCGGTTCCGAGGCTTCCTGCACAGGCGGGATCTCCCCGGTTGCGGGACCCGGATCGGCCATCGAGTTCAGCAGCGCCACGCGCGGCACGATGCCGAGCAGTCGCTGATTCTCATCGATGACGGTCAACGGAACCTTGGCCGCGGAGCTGGGCGCGAAGAGCTCCGAGATCGGAGTCTCGGGACGAACCGTGAACAGGTCTGTCTTCTCCACGATGTCGGCGATCGTCTGCTGCCCTTCGCGGGCGGCTCTGACCACGTTGCGGTCGCTGACCATGCCGAGCACGGTGCGATTGTCGTCGAGGACGAGCAGGCCCGAGGAGTTGCTGTCCTCGAGCGTGCGCATCGCCAGACGAGGGCCCGCTTCGATGCTGATCGTGGCCTTGGTCTCGCGCATGATCGAGGCGGCTGTGAGCACACGAGTGCGGTCGACGTCCTGAACGAACTCGGCGATGTAGTCATCGGCGGGCTGAGTCAGGATCTCCTCGGAGGTGCCGATCTGGACGATGCGTCCGTCACGCATCACCGCGATGCGATCGCCGAGGAACATCGCCTCGTTGAGGTCGTGCGTGATGAAGATGATGGTCTTGTTGAGCTTGGACTGAAGCTCCACGAGCTGTTCCTGCATCTCGCGGCGGATCAGCGGGTCGAGTGCGGAGAACGCCTCATCCATGAGCAGGATGTCGGTCTCCGCAGCGAGTGCGCGTGCCAGGCCGACACGCTGCTGCATTCCGCCGGAGAGCTGTTGCGGATATTTGTCGCCCCAGCCGTCGAGCCCGACGGCCTTGAGCCACTCCTCCGCCTTCTCCAGGCGCTGATTCTTCGGCATTCCCTGGATCTCCAGGGAATAGGCTGCGTTCTCACGCACCGTGCGGTGCGGCAGCAGAGCGAAGTGCTGGAACACCATCGACACGTGTTTGCCGCGGACCTTCCGCAGGGTCGACGAGTCCGCCGTCGAAATGTCCGTGCCGAGCACTTCGACGGACCCCCCGCTCGTATCCCAGAGTCCGTTGAGAGTACGGATCAGCGTCGACTTTCCCGAGCCCGACAGGCCCATGACGACGAAGATCTCGCCTTCCTCGACTTCGAAGCTCGCATCGATGACGGCAGCCGTGCCGAGCTTCGTGAGGTCCTTCCGGTCGGCCCCTTCTTCGAGCCGTTTGATCACTTCATTCGGCCGCTTGCCAAAGACTTTGTAGACATGTGATGCCTTGACGACAACGCTCATGTGCTTCCTCCTTGCATTCTTGGCTCTCCGCAAGAACGAGAGGCTTCACCCCCGTTTGCACGGTTCGGTGCTCGCAGATCCGATTGGTTCAATTGCGAACACGCCTCACCGCACACGGATATCTGATCCACCATTGTAGTTTTGTTCAGGAATTTCGGTAGATCTTTTATTGTCAATACTCGGTGTGGCGGCCTTGACTAGTGCTCTGACCTGGGGAAACGCAGGGTGCGACGTTACTTGATTGTTATAATCGGCAGTTGAGGCAGGTAGTTGTGACCTAAATGGATTTGCTGGCGAATGTGATTTCTTGATGGTGAAACGGAGCTTGCTCTTTCGCCTCGCCGGCGGCGAAGTCAGGAACGAGGCAGCGATTCGCTGAGGAAGCGGACGACAGCAGGCGTGACCACCTCGGCGAATTCCTCGAAGAATCCGTGCCTGCCTTCGGGGAGGATGAGCATCTGCGAACCGGCGATCCGCTCGTGGAGGATGTGCGCGTTGTCGACCGGGTTCATTCGGTCGTCGTCGCCGTGGACGATGAGCGTGGGCGCACTGATTTCGGGCAAGCGGTCCCAGGCATTGTGACCGGCGCTGATGCGCAGGTGGGCCGCCGATTCGGCAGGCGTCATCGTGTCATCGCCGAGCAGCTTGCTGTACTCCGACGGCACCGTCCATGCCGGAGTGTAGAAGAGATCGAAGAGGTAGCGGGTGTGCTCCTGGCCGCGCAGACGGGCGAGTGACTGTCCGACCTTGCGGGGGCGCTTGACCGAATGTGGGCCGCCCGGAGTCGTGCACCCGAGCACAAGCGCGCTGACCCGTTCGGGGAAGTCCAGGGCCAGCATCTGTGCGATCCGCCCGCCCATCGACGTGCCGTAGGCGGCGGCGCGCTCGACACCGAGGCGGTCGAGCACCTCGGCGGCATCGGCGGCGAAGCTTGTGGTGGAGAGTTCGCCGAGTTCACCCCGGCTGCCGCCGGTGCCCCGGTAGTCGAAGGTGATGGTGCGGAACTGCGGGGAGAAGTCCTCGCGCAGCTCAGCCCACCATTCGTGCGAGTTCGACTGGCCTTGCAGCAGGAGCAGCGCGGGGCCGTCTTCGGGCCCGCTGACCTGGATCGCGAGCGGAAATCCATCGCGTGTGCGGATCGTGTGCTCCCGCATCGTCTCCACTCGTGTCCTCCTGCCCGCGGGCGTGAGGTGAACGCCTACGCTTGAATCATGAAACCACTGCCGTTCCTCAATCCTGCCGCAGGATCGCCCGCCGTGCGCAATCCCGTCCGGCCGGCCGTGATCGTGCCGACCCAGGCCGTCGACGCCGAAGAGCTGACCGCGCAGTGCGCTGCGGCCGCGGCGACGGGCGCCGTCGATGCCATCGAATGGCGCATCGATCCCCTGCTCGCGCAGACGGCTGTTGCCGAGGCGGCGATCGGTGACGGTGCACACCCCGAGGACCTCTTCGCCGAGGCGGCCACCCGCACCGAGGAGGTGCTGCGGCTGCTGCCGCACGCGGCCGCGGCGGGGCTGCCGATACTTCTCACCGTGCGCACCGCGTTCGAAGGAGGCCTGGTCGAGATCACCGAGGGCGCCTACGCCGAGGTGCTGCGGCGTCTCATCACCGGTGTGACCGGAGCGGAGGCGGGCCCCGGCGGTTCCGCAGCAGCAGATGGGGCCGGAAACGCAACTGTGCCCGTGGCGATCGATGTGGAGATCGACCGGGCGGAGTCGCGTGCGCTCATCGCCGCGGCGAAGGAGAACGGCGTGCCCATCGTCGCGTCCCACCACAACTTCACGGCCACCGACCCGCTTGAAGAGCTGCGCGCGACATTTCGCACCATGGCCGAGGCCGGAGCCGATGTGGCGAAGGTGGCGATGATGCCGCAGACTCCTGCCGATGTGCTGCGTCTGTTGGACGCGACCGCCGAGGCGGCTGCGTCCTCGAGTCACCCCGTGCTCGGGATCTCGATGGGCCCATTGGGGCGGACCAGCCGAATCATGGGGTCAGACTTCGGCAGCTGCGCCTCGTTCGCGCAGCTGGGCACGGCTTCAGCGCCCGGTCAGATCGATGCGGTGGATCTCGCCGAGGTCTATGACCGGATCTACCGCTGAAGGGTCAGTCGAAGCTCTCTTCGATCTGCTTGCGGAACTTCTTCGGCAGGGCCTCCTCGCCGAAGTTGTTGCGCACGGTGTTCGCGGCGATGCGCTGCACCACGAGCTGTGCCACGGCCACACCGACACCGGAGACGATCGTCCAGGCGAGAGCTTCGGACATCGAGATCTCGTCATCGACGGGGTTCGACGGCGCCGGACGCTTCGTCGACTTCTCCCAGGCGACGGTCAGGGTCTTGCGAGCGACGAATGCGGCTGCGATGGGTGCTCCCACGCCGATGATCTGCCAAGCGAGCTTTCCCATGCTCGTGTCCTTTCCTTGAAGCTCAAACCCACGGCGACGCTGCGCCGTGTGAACGAAGTCCGTCCGAGACAACACTAACGCAGGACGGTGCCGGCGAAGCCAGGCGGCACGTCCCCCGATCGCGCAACATCACCGACTCGGGTGCGCGAGACCGATGTTCTCGGAAGCAGAACCCCTCCTTCTCGAGGGCCTCGGGGTCTCCGCCGCCTCGCGACAACGGCGCTGATCGCAGAAAGTCTCTCCATCTCATACTTTTGGGGGATGTGCGAATGACCTCGGCCGGGATAGCTTGAGATGACGATTCGGTGGGACGCGGGAAGGTCCGTGCCGAATCGTGACGAGAAAGGCGCATGATGCTGAGGAAGTGGAAGACGAGGATCGTCACCGCACTGTTCGTCTGTGGTGGCCTCGGATTCCTGCTGGTGCTGCTGCCCGGCCTGTCCGGTGTTTTCTGGCCGTTGTGGTTGGCCAGCTGCACCGTCTGCATCCTCGGGCTCGTGCTCGCCTTCACCCTCCCCTCGTCGGCACCCGCCGACACCCTGCCCCGGGCCTGAGGGTCCGGGGCAGCGCATCCCTGCTTGCCTCCCACCCGCAATGCCGACCGGCGAGACCCGCGGATCATACGAACCGTCGGCCGAGAGTCTCAGCCGAAGAGCCTCGCCGAACTGCCGGCTTCAGCCCGCGCGGACGATCGCTTGGAACCTCGCGGTGAGCTCCTCGTCGACGGGAATCGCATTCCCATCGAGTTCGCGCAGTGCCACGGCCGTGCGCATCGACGAGACGAACCACGCCGCATCGGCGGTCTTGACGTCTTCGAGGCGCAGATCGGCGTACTCGGCGCGCAGCCCCACCTCTTCGGCGCGATCGAAGATCAGCCTCTGCGTCGTACCGGCGAGCAGACCCGCTTCGGGGTCCGGGGTGAGGAGGCGGTCGCCTCGGCGGATGATGAGATTCGCGGTCGGGCCCTCGAGGACGATGCCGTCATGGGAGACGAAGAGCGCCTCTTCGGCGCCATGCGCCGCGGCATAGCGGCCGGCTGCCTGGTTGACGGCATAGGACAGGGTCTTCGCCCCGATGAGCAGCCACGGGGCCTTGCTGCCGATATACGCGTCGAAGCCGCGGTCGAGGCTCACTGCCGTGACGCCCTGCGCCCGTGCGGAGCGGATGTGGTCGTCCACGGGCACCGGGAACGCCCACCCGCGGGGCCGGAACTGTCCGTCAGCGCCCTGCTGGCCGCGGGACATCGCGTAGCGGATCCCGAACTCGCTGATTCCCGGCTCGGCGTCGGCCACCTCGGCGATGATCGCGTCGATGACCCGATCCCACAGCCCCTCGTCGGGATCCGGCAGCTCCAGCGCCGAGGCGGAGCTGCGGAACCGTGTGAAGTGCCGTTCGCGATTGACGACGGTGGCACCGTCGACGCCCATGCTGACGAGGACGGTTTCGAAGATTCCGTCCCCGCGATGGGCGGAGTGATCGGTGACCGGCAGCTGCGCGGCGGCCAGGTCGGCGAATTCGAAACTCGCGGTGGTGGGATCGACGAGGACGAGCGGATCGCTCATGCGGTACCTCCGAAGAACAGGCCGAGGATGTAGGTGATGGCGGCGGCCCCGAAGCCGATTCCGAGCTGACGCAGCGCGCGCGGTCCGGGGGACTTGCCCGAAAGCAGACCGACGATGCCGCCGGTGAACAGCAGGGCGATGCCGACGAGGCCGGCGGACAGGAATACGGCGGGCAGCCCGGACATGCCGAAGATATAGGGCAGGATCGGGATGAGGGCACCGGAGGAGAAGAAGCAGAAACTTGAGACGGCGGCGCCGAGGCCGGTGCCGAGTTCGTCGCGATCGACCCCGGAGTCGACGGTCGGCAGCTTCGGCGCCCGCTTGTTCTTCGCTGCCGCGATCGTGCGGTTCGCGCGCGCTTCGGCCTCCCGGGCGTCCATGCCGCGAGCACGGAAGACGAGGGCGAGCTCATTGGCGTCGATGTTGAGGTCGGCCAGAGCGTGCCGCGACTCGGGATCCGGGGTCGAGGCTTCGAGGAGTTCGCGTTGAGAGCGCACGGAGATGTACTCACCGGCACCCATCGACAGGGCTCCGGCGAGCAGACCGGAGGCGCCGGTGAGCAGGATGACCGTGTTCGACACGCCGGCCGCGCCGACGCCGAGGACGAGCGCGAGGTTCGAGACCAGCCCGTCGTTGGCGCCGAAGACGGCGGCACGGAAGTTGCCGGACAGGCGGGCTCGGGAGCGGGCGGCCAGGGCCCGGACCACCTCGGCGTGGATGCGTTCGTCGGCCGCCATCTCCGCCGAAGCCGCCTCGTCGTCCTCATAGGGAGAGCTCGTCTCGGACTGCTGTGCCAAGGCGAGGACGAAGACCGAACCGAACATCCGGCCGAGGAAGGCGAGGCAGCGGGTGACGAGGTCGGCGGAGCGACGCTTCTCCGCATGTTCGCCCAACAGCGTGATCCAGTGCTCCTGGTGGCGGGATTCGGCGGTGGCGAGGCTGAGGAGGATCTCGCGGTCTTCGCCCGTGCGGCGTTCGGCGAGGTCGCGGTACACGCGTTCCTCGAGCCGTTCGTTGGCGAGGTAGCGCTGCCAGCGGCGAATGGTCCGTCTGTCAGGTGAGGCGGGCTGCTGGGCCCCACCGACGGAGTCGTTGGTCGTCACTGGCCCGAGTCTAATCCGGCGCGCGGGGTTCGGTACAGGCGGGTGCCGGCGGGCTGCGTGGTCGCGCTCCAGTGCGCATGAAATCAACGAGTGACCGGTTGTTATCAATTCGTGACATTAAACCCGGCGAATGTCGACTAGATTAAAGCCCAATGTGAGTTGTGTCACCGTTTCGTTATAGAAGAATGTGATTCGTTACCAACGGCGAGTCATGACGGAACGTCAGAATCGAGCTTCCCCGCAAGCGCAGTCGTGGAGGCCGCCACCGATATGGACAGCCATGTCGGAGCGGTCGATTCCGGCGCGCCTTCCCCAGCGATTCCTCGGGCACAGACGAAGGAGCGAAAGGAACTCCATGAAGTTGCGCACGAAGAGCTGGCTGGCGATCACCGCCTCGGCCGGCCTGATTCTGGGCGGGGTGAGTCCGGCGCTGGCCGCAGGCCCCGCCGGCCCGACCGAACACACCGACATGGGCGTCAACGGTGACGCCGTGATGGATCATCTGCAGAAGCTCTCCGACATCTCGACCTCGCATACGGACGAAGGATTCCGTGCGTTGGGCACCCCCGGCTACGAAGAGGCCGTGGAATACGTCGAGGACACCCTCGAGGCCACAGGCGCCTTCGACGTCACTCGTCAGGCCTTCCAGCATGATCAGCAGAAGTTCCCCACTGTCGCGGTCAGCGTCGACGGGGAGGAGCTCGAGGTCGTACCCGCCGAGTACACCGAGGGCACGACCGAACCGCTGACCGACCTGCCCATCGTGCTGCCGGTCGATGACGACTACAGCGACCTGGCAGGCGGACAGCTCGGCTGTGAGGCCGGCGACTACGACGACAGTGCCGAAGGTGCGCTCGTGCTCGTCGTCCGCGGGGAATGCGCCTTCGGGGAGAAGACCCAGGCCGCCACCGATGCCGGAGCCGCCGCAGTCCTGCTCTACAACAACGACGAAGAGAACCCCGACGATGCGCTCAACGCCACCCTCGGCGAGCGCACGGAGGGCAATGCTCCCACTGTGGGGGCGAGCTTCAACATCGGCAACGATGTCCTCACCCAGGTCCAAGAGGCCGCCGAAGACGAGGCCCCGACCGCGGACTTCACCCTGGAGACCGAGTTCACCACCTCGACGACCTGGAACGTCATCGCCGAGACCAAGGCGGGCGATCACGACAACGTCCAGATGCTCGGTGCTCATCTCGACAGCGTCGAAGAGGGCCCCGGAGTCAACGACAACGGTTCCGGCTCCGCAGCCCTCCTGGCCAGCGCCGAGGCGCTCGCTCAGCAGCCGTCCGACGTCGACAACGCCATCCGCTTCGGGTGGTGGGGAGCTGAGGAGGAAGGCCTCGTCGGCTCGACCCACTACGTCGAGAGCCTCGACGATGCGGAACTGGGCAAGATCCAGTCGTACATGAACTTCGACATGATCGGCTCGGACAACTTCATCGTCGGCACCCTCGACTCCGACGGCTCCGATGTGCCGATTCCCGACGACGTCAACGTCCCCGAAGGCTCGGCCGAACTCGAGAAGATCTTCACCGACTACTTCGCGGACATCGACCAGCCGAACGTCGGCACCGATTTCTCCGGACGCTCGGACTACCAGGCGTTCATCGACAACGGCATTCCTGCCAGCGGCCTGTTCTCCGGCGCAGACGGCACGAAGACCGCCGAAGAAGCCGAGATGTTCGGCGGCACGGTCGGGGCGAAGCACGACACGAACTACCACCAGCCCACCGACACGATCGAGAACGTGAGCAAGGAGTCGATCGACATCTTCGCTCCGGCGATCGGATTCGCCGTGCACACGCTGGCCTACGAGCTCGTCGACGCCCCGACGACCCCGCCGACGGATCCGCCGACGGATCCGACCGATCCTCCGACCCAGACCCCGACCGACACGCCTGCCGAGCGGGCGCTGAGCATCGATCCGACGACGATCGAGGCCGAGGCCTTCGTCGGTGACAAGGGAGTCCAGGTCACGGCCACCGGCTGCACCGCCGACACCACGGCGACGATGAACGTCGACCCGCAGAACGGGAAGATCGAGAAGTTCGAGCAGACCGCGACGGTCGACGCGGACAGCACGGCACGCTTCGGAGTGCGCGGACTCGATGACTCGATGGTCGACAGCTACATCGGCACCTATGCCGTCACCGTCGACTGCGACGGGGGCGAGCCGCTGACCGGATCCTTCGAAGTCGTCGCCGCCGAAGACGGCTCCGGTGGCGGTGGCGGGGGAGACCTGCCCCGCACCGGCAACGAGGCCATGCCGCTGATCATCTCGGCCGGAGCGCTCATCGTGCTCGGTGTCCTGATGACTCTGGGCTCGCGTCGTCGCCGCGACTGAGAATCACACACCCACGGGTCGGTGACCGATGAGGTCGCCGACCCGTGTGGTCATTCACCCGGCGGAGCTGCGGGCATTCGACTCGCTGGCGTGGGGTCGCCGCCGTACGGATGCTCGTTTCGCCGCCGCGGGGTCGTTCGCTCCGCTGAGACGAATCCGCTCGGTCGGCGGTCTTCAGCTCACGTCCAACCCGACCAGGGACAATGGACTTCTGTGACTCCAAAACGTTTCTTCACATTCTTCGCAGTGGCCGAGACCGTCACCTGGTCTCTGCTCATCATCGGCATGATCCTCAAGTACGTCACGCACACCACCGAGGTGGGGGTGCGGATCGGCGGGGGCATCCACGGCTTCATCTTCATCTGCTTCGTCATCGCCGTCATCGGCGTCGGAACCTCGCAGCAGTGGAGCAAGCGGCGCATCGCCACGGGGCTCGGCTCGGCGATCATCCCCTACGCCACCATCCCGTTCGAGCGATCCGTCGAGAAGACCGGATCCCTCGAGGGCGAGTGGGGGCTCGGCCGCCGCGGTCGCGCGCCGGTCGGCTGGTTCGAGAAGCTCACCTCGTGGTGCATTCGGTACCCGTGGTGGGCCATCGGCATCGGCGTGGTCTTCGTCATCGTCGTCTTCTCGGGTCTGCTCGTGGCGGGCCCGCCCTGGGAATGGGGCAGATGATCGGCAGGTCCGCCCTGTTCTGTGTCGGTGGGCTCGCTTAGGATGAGTGGGGTCGGCCGGTGATCGGCCGACGGCACACCCCACTGCGATGAAAGGCCCACTGATGGACCTGCTACTCGGCGCCGGAGGAATCGGCGTCCTCGTCCTCGTCATTCTGATCGCACTGTTCGTGATCCTCCGCTCCTACAAGATCGCCTCCCCGTCCGAGGCGCTCATCATCACCGGGCGGAACGCATCGGGCGCTTCGGGCACCGGTCGCATCGTCATCGGCGGTCGCTCTGTCGTCTATCCGATCGTGCAGAAGGCGTTCATCCTCTCGCTGTCCTCGCGGCAGATCTCCGTCGAGATCGACGGCATCTCCATCAACGGCATCGCGCTGCGGCTGCGCGGCGTGGCGCAAGTCAAGGTCGGCGGCACCGAGGACGATGTGCGCAGGGCCGCGCAGCGCTTCCTCGACCAGCAGGATCAGATCGACCACTATTCGAAAGAGATCCTCTCCGGCACGCTGCGCGCCGTGGTCGGCACGCTCACGGTCGAGCAGATCATCCAGGACCGGGCCTCCTTCGCCGCTCAGGTGCAGGAGGAATCTGCGCACTCGATGAACAACCAGGGCCTCATCATCGACACCTTCCAGATCTCGGCGGTCGAGGATGAAGGCAGCTACCTGCGCGACTGGGGCCGTCCGCAGGCCGCCGAGGTGGCGAAGAACGCCGCCATCGCCGAGGCGAACGCCGGCCGCGCCTCCGCTGTTGAGGAAGCGCAGCAGAACGAAGAGACGCAGAAGCAGCAGGCGCTGACCGACCAGGCGATCGCCGAACAGCAGCAGCAGCTCGCGCTGCGTCGTGCCGCTCTGAAGGAAGAAGCCGATCAGCGTCAGGCCACTGCCGACAACGCCGGCCCCTTGGCCGCTGCGGCGGAGAAGCAGAAGCTGCTCGAACGCGATCGCGTGGTGGCCAAGGAGGCCGCAGAGCTGCGCGCCGAACAGCTCGACGCCGAAGTGCGTCGTCCAGCCGATGCCGAGCGCTATCGGCAGCAGGCGACCGCCGATGCCAGGGCCTACGAGATCGAGGCGCAGGGTCGGGCTGAAGCCGCGGCCGAGCTGCACCGTCGGTCGAAGGACGCCGAGGCGATCCGGCTCGAGGGCGAAGCCGAAGCCGATGCGATCCGGGCGCGCGGTGAAGCCGAAGCCGAGGCGCTGCAGGCGCAGGCCGAGGCGTACAAGCAGTTCAACGATGCGGCCGTGCTGTCGAAGGTGCTCGAAGTGCTGCCGACCGTGGCCGGCGAGCTCGTGGCGCCGTACGCGAACATCAAGGATCTTTCGATCGTGTCCACCGACGGAGAGTCGAAGCTGGCGAACTCCGTGTCGAACAACCTCGCGCAGGTGCTCGAAGTGGTGCGGGGCACGACCGGTGTCGACCTCACCGATCTCGTGGCCAAGGCGAAGGGCTCCGGCGGGGCGGGTTCGGCAGGATCGGACGATTCCTCGTCGCCCGAGGGCGGAGGACCGGCCGATTCGTCTGCGTCCTCGGGCGAGGGAACAGATGAGGTTGTCGATGGGGTCGTCGCGGACGGTCCGGCGTCTGCTGGGCCGCGGGCGAACCGCACGAGCTTCGACCCGAAGTCGTTCCTCGATGACAGCGGCGTCGACCTCGACCGGATCGGCGATGAGGTGAAGAAGGCGACCGGCTTCGATGTGCAGTCCTATATCGACGAGGCGAAGCGCCGCCTCGACGAGCGTGGAGCGGCCGGCGGCTCCGGAGAGGATTCGGATTCAGACACGGATTCGGGCTCGGACTCGGATCCGGACTCGGACGAGGGCGATACGCGTTCCGAGGACTGACTGGCTCAGCGGACCCTGTTGTTGATTCAGCGGGCCCCGGTGTACGCGGCACGGGCACCGATCAGACGATCTGGTCGGTGCCCGCTGCCGTTCCCGGCCCCTTCTGTGCGGGTGAGCAACGTCACCGCAGGCACTGTATATAAACGCATGTGCATATGTTAATGTGTTGAGTCGGGAGGTTCATATGGCTCATGATCATTCGCATGGTTCGGGATCGCGGCGTCAGCTGGGAATCGTTTTCGGCATCGTCGCTGCGATCTTCGTCTTCCAGCTCATCGGCTCCGTCATCACCGGCAGTCTCGCGCTGCTCGTCGACACCGGCCACAATGCCGTCGACCTCATCGGCATCGGCATCGCACTCTTCGCGGCGACGCTGGTCAACAAACCGGCCGGTGGGCAGAAGACCTGGGGATTCAAGCGTGCCGAAGTGCTTGCCGCGGGTGCGCAGGCGACTCTGCTGTTGGGCCTCGGCGTCTACAGCCTCATCGAGGGCGTCCGCCGATTCTTCGCCCCGCCTGAGGTGCCCGGGCCGGGCCTGCTGCTCTTCGGGGCCATCGGTCTGGTCGGCAATCTCGTTTCGATCGCCATCCTCAGTTCCTCGAGGGAGAATTCGCTCAACCTCAAAGCGGCATTCCTGGAAGTCATCGCCGATGCGCTCGGGTCCGTGGCCGTCATTCTCGCGGCGCTGTCGATCTGGCTCTTCGGCTGGGAGCGCGCCGACGCGGTGGCGGCGCTGGTCATCGCGGCCCTCATCGTTCCCCGGGCCTTTTCGATCCTCCGAGAGACCGGGTCGATCCTCCTCGAGGTCGCTCCGAAGGAACTCGACCTGGACAAGGTTCGGGAGCATCTCGAATCGGTCGAGCACGTGCAGGAGGTCCACGATCTCCACGTCACCCGCATCGATTCGAACCTGCCGGTGCTCACGGCTCATGTGGTGCTCGCCGACGAATGCTTCTACGACGGACATGCTCCGCGCATCCTCAAGGCTCTCCAGGAGTGCCTGGCCGAGCACCACAAGATTGCGATCGAACACTCGACCTTCCAGTTCGACCGCGCGAAGGATGCCGCTGAGGAGATCCACACCCACGAGTGAGGCGGGGTTCCTTGCCAGCGGTGTCTTGTGGGTGCGAGGACCGCTTTCGACTGCCTGCTCAGGCTGCCACGGTCTCTTCGGCGTTGATGGCTTCGAGCTGAGCAACGATCGCCTCGGTCATCTCGACCGTATTCGACTCGCCGCCCGGGCCCCGAAGCAAGATCCCGGCCCCGGTTGCGTTCTCAGTAGCCCGGCCTACGCGGTCGGCCTCTGCTGCCAGGCCGAACTGGTCGAGCATGAGCGCGGCTGGGTCGCCTTCGACTTCACCGGAACCGTCCTCATCGTGGCACTGGTGCGGGTGATGATCGGAGTCGTGGGTCTCGGGCAGTAGGCAAGGGGCCCGGGGCATCAAACGTTGCTGAAGCGGGTCGTCATTTTGGGTCATACTCGAAATTCATAGTGAAAAAAGACAGAACACTTGTAGGATCAAAGTCACTGGCGACGTAGTTGATCAATCGGGAGACTCCATCGATGCACACCACGAGACTTGCTCCGAACGAGGCCGCAAATGCTGCGGATGGCCTTCAGAATCGTTTTTTGAAGGGGTCTTCGGACGCCAGCAGGAAATTGGCCGCCTTGAAACGTGCACGATCGCAGTGGAACGACGCCGAGAACGACTTGTCTGGATCCGCCGCGCGTACACGATCTGTTCTCAATGCGCACGCGACGCTCGCCGAAGATCTCAAATTTTGGCTACAAGAGAGGCTGTCGGGATCCGATCGGGCATGGTCCGTCCTGACGAAGCTTCATCAGGACGGAAACATACAACCCCTTGAGGTGCCTTACAGACAGAGCGGGCAAGGCGGCATCGATTTCGACTTCTCCAGGATCGACCAGTTGAAGGATGACATCGTCCTGCTCCGTCGAAATCTTGACTTGGCTCGAATTTTCACCGGTGGCGTAAGCCGACGTCTCACGCTCAGCCTTTCATCGTTCGAGGGTGCCCGATTGCACTGCATCGCTATGGCACACGAAACCGCGGAGATGCTCGCTTCGGAGATGGGGCACTTCGACGCTGTCACAAATGAAAACCTTTCGAAGTACCGAGCGCAATTGGCGGCTATCGGCGCAGAACTCAGCAACGAGGTCGACGACGTCCACGGATCTTTTCAGACAGTGATCCGGTCAGTCGGTCCTGGAGCAGTCGGATCTTGGGAAGATGCGGAGCTGCAGAAATGGGAACCACCGGAAAGCGTCGTCCCTCAACACATAGCTCAACTGCGGTATGACAATCCGGAGTTGTCGGAGATCACCAGAACTTCCTTGCAAGTGCCCCTTCTCAAAGACATCAGGAAACTGGGCAATGTTCTTCACCCCTATTCGGGAAAGGCGACTGACCGAGAAGCGTTGGACGCAGTCGTTCGGAACTTCCTCGCTCGAACTATGTGCTCATTTCCTCCGAAGAATCTCAGGGTCGGTGTGATCGACCCGCTGGGCATGGGAAACGCTGTCTCACGATTCATTCGATTGGGCGATTACAATCCGGAGCTCATCTCGGGCAAGGTACGCAGCAATACTGAGTCAATCAAAGACCTGCTCAATACGTTGACTGCACATATCGAAGTCGTGGTGCAGAAGTATCTTCGTGGGACATACCGCTCTTTGGCTGAATACAACGACGACGCAGGCGAGGTTGCCGAGGCTTACCGGCTCTTGATCGTGCAGGACTTCCCTAAGCTGTTCGACGACGACATGCTCCACCAACTGCAGAGGATCATCGAGCATGGACCGAAATGCGGAATATTCACCCTTGTGACCGCTAACACCGATTCGGACGCAGATGACTTTCGCCGTATCGATATCAGCCATTTGCCACGGGATTCTATGGCTGTCACAAACGCGGATTTTGCGCCTGGCTCTGCCTCTCAACTCGGCGACTCGGCGTGGCTGACGGAACTGAGCAACGATCCGATCAGCGAGCTCGGCGAAGAGTATGGAGGCACTGTAATCGACCAGATCGTCGACAAGATTGGTTCGAGCTCCAGGACCCTCGACATCGATACTGCGATCGAAAAGACATTTTCCAAATTCAGCGAAGTAGTTGCAGGAGGCACGAAGTCGGAACTGAGACCGGATTTGAAGGTCCCTGATCTGAGCGACTCTGAAACTTGGTGGCAGAACCGTACGAGTGAGAATGTGGTCGCTCCATTCGGCCGGTCAGGAGCTACGGAAGTCGCTACTCTCCGGCTTGATTCAGGTAATCTCACTGGAGCACTGATCGTTGGCCGCCCTGGATCTGGAAAGTCGACGCTGATCCACACGGTTCTGGCGGGCCTGACAACTATGTATGGGCCAGACGAACTGGAGCTGTATCTCCTCGATTTCAAAGAAGGCGTTGAATTTGCCGACTACGCGGAGCACGGGTTGCCACATGCTTCTTGCATAGCGGTGGAGAGCGAACGCGAGTTGGGAATGAACGTTCTCCAGTCACTTGAGCATGAGCTCAAGCACCGAGCGGACACTTTCAAAGCCACCAAGGTACAGAACATCGGCGGTTATCGCGCCATCGGTCATGAGATGACGAGAATCGTGGTGTTTTTTGACGAATTCCAAGTGCTCTTCAATGATGATGACCGGATTGGACAAGCTGCCGCCAAGTCTTTGGACCAGATCATCAAGCAAGGACGCAGCCACGGAATCCATATAGTTTTGAGCTCCCAGACTCTGAGCGGCATGATCGCAATCAACAAGCAATCCCTCCAACTGCTCAACGTGAGGGTGCTGCTGCCCAGCTCCACAGAAGATGCGATGACTGTGATGGACGATCACAACCCTGCACACCGACTCATCTCGTCGCGAGGTGAAGGAATCCTCAATAACGAGTCGGGGCGCGAGTCTGCCAACGTTCATTTCAAGGGGGCATACGAGGACGCGACTGTCCGGAAAAACAGGCTGGACGTTATGAGAGCCAAGGCCGAAGATGAAGGATTCACTCGAAAGCCCCGCATCTTCGAAAGCGGTACGCAAGCCCACTTGGAAGAGGCCGAAATGGGCCGTTTCACACCTGGCTCGACCGAGGATCCGCAGAGCCAAAGCAAGCCTGTCGTTCTTCGTCCCGGAGACGCTTTCTCACTCCACTCCGACTACTACGTCGAGCTGAAACGGGAAGCCGGCAGCAACATCATTCACGTCGACCGCAATGTCTCGCACCAGCTTGTCGGAACGTTGACTGCTCTGTGGCTTTCTGCGCGGGCGTCGAATCCGTTCATGACGCACGAGATCATCGCCTTCTCTCACATTCTTCCCGCTCTTCAGCAGGTCATCAACGGGCTCGTCGATCAAGGAGTCGCAACGCAGTATTCGAGCAAGAATGCCGAAAGCGCGCTAGCATCCGTAGCCGCAGAGATCGACAGACGGCAAGAAGAACAGGACTTCTCCTCCGCCCCCATCCTTCTCACGCTCTATGGACTCCAGAAGGCCCGTGACCTCGACCCCAACAGCTTTTCCACTTCGATGAGCTTTGATGACGAACCAAGCGTCTCCTTGCACGAGCTGATCGAAAGAATCGCATCTGAAGGGCCAGAAGTCGGAGTGCATATCGTCGCAACAGTGGATACGGCTCAAGGACTTGAGAAGAGGCTCAGCCGCAAGGTTCAACACGAATTCTCCTTTCGGCTCATCGGCGCAATGTCGAACGAAGACATCGGCCAACTCACATCGGCGACCGTTCGTGTCCGTCCTGACCAAGGACAGATGCTTTACTACGACCTCGATACCGGAGAAACGAAGAAGTATCTTCCGTACGTACTGAACGATACGGACTGGGTGGCGAAAGCCCTGACTCTAGGAGAAACGATATGAGCGACCGTGTCCACGCCAATGCCCCCGAACTCGAGGCCTTCTCACGACGGCTCCGCAGCAACGGCGAGAACGTCGTCAAACTCGCCAAGGAACTCGAGTACACGCTTCGCACGATCGACTGGAATGATCGGGTCAAAGACCGCATTGATCACGATGTCCATGACGCGACTCTTGGACTGAAGAAGTTGGCCGAGAGTCTGTTTGACCATTCTCGCGAAGTCGATGCCAAGTCCCGGCAACTCAGGGACTTCCTTGGGCGATGAGTTCTGAGAAAGTCAGCTCCAGCCATGGAGCCTTGAGCTCGCTGTCGACGAGTTTGCTGGCATTCCGATCCGGATTCGACTATTCGGCCCGCAATGTTGATCGCTCTCTGCAGTCAAGTGCACACGATGCCGATCAAGCAGTGTCGGGTCGTCGGAGAGATCTCGATGCCGCTGTCGGCGACCGAGTGAAGGCACAAGCTCGTTTATATTCAGCGGAATCCGAGTTGTCCGCGGCAGAGAGCGAACTCGCCGACGCTCTCGATGAGGACCCGCGTTACAGTGGGAATTCTGTGGGATTTGCTCGAACACGGGTGGCGAGAGCGGAGAGCGAGCTTCGCGCCGCGTCCGAGAATCTCCGGGAGGCAGAGGAACGAGAACGCGAGACACGTCGGCTGTTGGAGCGAAGTGAAAACGCACGACGGCGGATTCATTCGGCGCTCGATGAGTATCGCCAATCATTCAGCAGCGCGAGAGCCGCTGAGACGGCCATCGCCACGGCGGCTTTGACGAAACTGTCTATTCTCAAGGGAGTTCTCGGCGCCTATCTGAGCAGTTCTTCTTCGAAGTCTTCAGCATTTCGGTCGGGTTCGACTGGAGTGTCTTCAGTGCCGTCTGCAATGTCAGGTGGTGTCTTAACCGATTCGGATGCCGGGCCCGACTGGAGCGCCTACCTGTTGAGACCAGACACTTCACAGATTCAAGTCGCACCGCTTGATCAAAGTCTGCTCGAAGTCCTAGACGCAGGAGCACTCAAAACGAGCGAGTCCGAAACAGCCGCCTTTGACATGCTCATCAAGCGCTGGGACAAGGGAGGGGCCGCGATGTTCAGGCGCAATCCGTCTTTGGAAAACTTCAGGGCTCGAGATGCACGTGAGGGGCTGAGCGGCACAGATTCGTACGAGGCAATGTTCGACCTGATCACAGCCGACCCTGTCACCGTCAACCCGATTACGGGAGCCGTTCGGTCTGGCCACCTGCTGCTCCGAGCCTTGGTGAACGCAGGAGCTGACATGATTCCGATGCGGTTCGAAGGCGTCGATAGTGATGATTGAGGACACGGCTCTTACGTTGAGGAAGTCGATGCGCGATATCAAGCTCAATTGGAACGACTCACAGGCGGACAAAGTCGAGTCAGAATTGATCGTGCCTCTGATCGCGAACGCCATGAGATTGAGTCAGCAAGCCGATGATGCGCTCGCAACAGTTGCCCGCGCACGAGAAGAACTGTAGAGGAAGTATATGAATCTCCCTGAATTCGGCCTCCCCGAACGGCTTAATGTCCCGCCTTTCGGCGAGCAGCAGTCTCGGTTGGGGCGGCAGATCCTCCTCGGTGTGAAAGTGGCCGCGATACTCTTCGTTGTCTGGTTGATCATCTTCGGGATCACCTCTTGCATGAACGCGATCAACGACATGATGAGCCTGCCGACCGGCGGAGGTGTGGAATCCCCAATCCGCGTTGAAGCTACATCTCTTGAATCACTGCCCGGGCAGGATCTCCACTGAATCGGTGCGGAAGCGTTCGAGCTTTTCCGGGTCGATCGAGACGCCGAAGCCGACGCCGGTGGGGACGTCGACCTTGCCGTCGTACATGACGATCTCCTCGGTGATGTCCTCGCGGAAGAAGCGGTTCGAACCGGAGATGTCGCCGGGCAGGGTGAAGCCCGGCAGAGAGGCCAGGGCCGCGTTCGCCGCCCGCCCCAGACCGGTTTCGACCATTCCGCCGTGCCACACGGCGACACCGTGAGCGGCGGCGAGATCATGGATCTTCTTCGCTTCGATGAACCCGCCGACCCGTCCGGGTTTGATGTTGATCACCGAGGTGGCTCCGAGCATGATCGCGTCGGCGGCCGCCTCGGCGGAGACGATGGACTCGTCGAGGCACATCGGGGTGTCCATGAGCTTCGCCAGTTCAGCATGCTGCCGGATGTCGGCCTCGCCGAGGGGCTGTTCGATGAGCAGGAGCCCGAATTCGTCGAGGCGGCGCAGGTGGGCGGCATCGACGAGGGTGTAGGCGGCGTTCGCATCGACCTGGAATCCGAAGTCATCGCCGAAGGCCCTGCGCACAGCGGCCACCGGGGCAATGTCCTTGCCGGGTTTGATCTTCAGCTTGATCCGGGCGTAGCCCTCTTCGAGGTAGCCGCCGATGACGTCGACGGTCTCCTCGACGGAATCCTGAATGCCGACCGACACACCCGAGGGCACCGAGTCGACGACCCCGCCGAGGTAGTCCTTGAACGACTGGTCGTTGAGTTTGAGCTGGGCTTCGATGACAGCCATCTCGAGAGCCGACTTCGCCATCGGATGACCGATGACATGACGCAGATGCCATGACACCGTCTCCGCGGTGAGGTCCTCGACGTCGAAGAGCAGCGGGGCCAACCAGCGACGAGTGACGTCGATGCCGGCGGCGACGTATTCGGAGGAGTAGAGCGGGGAGATCATCGCCACGGACTCGCCCCAGCCGGTGATCTCACCCTTGGCCGTGTCGAACACCGCTTCGACGAGGTAGCAGTCCTTCTCAGTCTCCCGCATGAACGAGGTCTCGAACGGTGTCACGAGCGGAATCGAGACCTGGTGAAGGGTGACTGACTTGAGTTTCATGTGCCGGGCTCCTAATGCGCAACTCTGCGGGTGGGTCTTCGCCTCCACCTTATGCCAGGCTCTGGAGCGGTGGTGCGGCGGTTGATAGTGTGAGCGAAAGTCGTCCTGTCGGCAAGGGGGCCATCGTCATGAAAGACCACCTGAGGACGCTCACCGCGCGCAGACAATCGTGGTTCGGGCTCAAACTGCCCGTGAAGAAGGCGCTCGCCCAGCCGATGCTCCACCCCCTGCTGCGCACGGTCGCGCCGCGGCTCAGAGGTGTGAAGATCGGCCGTCTGCCCGCTCCGATCGAACTCACCGAGGTGCGCGGACGTGCCGGTGGAACCGACTTCATCCTCGTCGAGCCCTTTCGCTGCGAGATCGCCAAGGAGTTCTACTGGGGGCGCGGCCGACGCACCGAACCCGAAGACGCCTTTGCTCTTGACCTCATGGTCGCTCTCAGCGCCGACGCCGAGGCGTTCCTCGACATCGGCGCCTACACCGGGGTGTTCACGATGGCCGTCCTCGCCGCGAATCCGCGGGCCCGCGCCCATGCCTTCGAGATCATCCCCGCAGTGGTGGCGGGGATGGAGAAGAACATCGCCCGCAACGGACTGAGCGACCGTGTCACCGTCCACCCCACAGGGGTCGGCAGTCCCGACACCTGGATGAAGGTGCCCCTCGGTGACGGGGGATCGGCCCTGCCGTCGTTCTACTCCGCCGACATGAGCTTCGACTCCGACGCCGAGGTGCGCTTCACCTCCCTCGACGCACTCCTGCCCGATCTGCTCGAGGAGACGCACAGGGCGGGCGTGGGCGAAGACTTGACGGTGACCATGAAGGTCGACGTCGAAGGCGGTGAGAACGATGTCTTCGCCTACGGGCAGGAATTCCTCGCCGCCTTGCGCCCGGACATCCTCTGCGAAGTCCTCGACGACCGAGCGAAACCACGGGAGCTCATGCGCCACCTCGGCGGGCACGGCTACCACTACTACCTCGTCGGGGAGGACCGGCTGTTTGCCCGGAAGACGATCCGGCCGGACCCGCAGCTGCGTGACTGGCTGTTCACATCGAAGTCGCCCGAGCAGATGCGCTCGGCCGGTTACCCCGTCGACTGAACGCACCGGTCCCATCGCCCGGACGCGGCCGGCGGGCACCCGCGACAAGGTCCGGCCGGTGCCGCGACACGGGCCTACCGGCACTCATGACAAGAGTCGGCCGGCCTCTCGCGCAGTCGTGCGCGCGGCGTCGACTCAGCCCTTGAGCTGATCGGCGATGAGAGCCGCGAGGAGTGCGGTGCGGGGTGCGATCTCGTCGATGACGGCGTGCTCATGCTCGGCATGCGCCCCATCGCCGACGGCACCGAGACCATCGAGCGTGGGAATGCCGTCACCGGCGGTGAAGTTCCCATCCGAGGCCCCACCCACGGACACGCCCTCCGGTGTGCGAAGCCCGAGCTCGGCCGCCAGAGAGGTGGCGCGGTCGAACAGCGCCGCCGACTGCTCGGGTTCGAACGGCGGCCGGTTGATCCCGCCGAGCACCTCGGTCGACGAGCCGTCCACCTGCGGGTTCGCAGCCAACTCGCGGATCTGCGCATCGACGCGTTCGAGTTCTGCCGCGGTTCGGGCGCGCACATCGATGTCCACCCGCGCCTCGGCGGGCACCGTATTCGACGTCGTTCCAGCACTGATCACGGTCGGGACCACCGTCGTCCCGGCTGAAGCGTCGGCGAGATCGGCCACGAGCGGCAGGGTCAGGGCCAGGGCCATCCCCGCGTTGATCCCCTTCTCCGGTTCGAGTCCGGCATGCGAGGCCCTGCCCGAGAACTTCAGTACGTAGTTGCTCGTGCCCTTGCGTTCGAGTTTGAGCGCACCATTCGCGCTCGCCTCCATGACGAACACGGCCCGTGCTTCGGCCGCCTCGGCGCGGATGAGCTCCGACGACGTCAGCGAACCGATCTCCTCATCGCCGGTGATGAGGATCGACAGGCCCTCCAGCGCGCCCTCGCCGAGGAGGTCACGCAGGATCGCGGTCGCGTGCACGCTCATGACCGCCCCGGTGAGCATGTCGAAGCTGCCGGGCCCCCGCAGAATCCCGTCGGCGGTGGAGAAGGGGATGCGCTCGAGCGTGCCGTGCGGCCACACTGTGTCCTGGTGGTTGAGCAGGACGACGCGTGCCGGACCGGTGCCGAAACGCAGCCGCAGGTGGGCGGTGCCCTCGACCTCGAGCAGCTCCGCCTCGGCGCCGAGGCGGTCGCGCAGCAGTGCGGCGAAATCCCGTGCCCCGGTGGCCACGGCCTCCTTGTCGCTCGAAGGAGTCTCAATCGAGATCACACGTTCGATGTCGGCGAGGATGTCGGGCAGACGGTGGTCCGCCTGAGCGACGAGTTCAGTGGGCTGGAATCCGGATGCAGGGGTCGAAGTCATAGCTCGATTCTACGGAGAGCCCGTTGTCGCTTTCGGCGGTGTCCGGATGGTGTGACCGGGGTCGACCTGCGCCGTGACCGCTCCCTGACCGCATCGTGACTGAACGCCGAGGCACATCACCGCCCACAAACCCCGCCGACTGTGGTTTGCTAGTTCCATGGGTGAGGCAGTCAGCTCGAAGCGGTATACGCCGGAAGAACGCACACTGTATCGGGAGAAGCTTGCAGAGAATCTCGAGCTCTTCGATACCTACCTTCGTCATGCGGATTTCAAATCGGCGGGCACGATCGGGCTCGAACTCGAGCTCAACCTCGTCGACGGTGAGAACCAGCCGAGCCTGCGCAACAAGGACGTGCTCGATCGCCTCGACGACGACTATCAGTCAGAGATCGGCGCTTTCAACCTCGAGCTCAACCACCCGGTGCTGCAGGTGGCCGGGCGGGGGCTGAAGACCCTCGAGGCCGGTGTCGCCCACCGTCTGGAGAAGGCGCAGAAGGCCGCTGAGGCGGAGGGACTGAGCATCGTGTCGATCGGGACCCTGCCGACGCTGACCACGCAGTTCCTCAGCGACGAGAGGTGGATGACCGAAGAGAACCGCTACGAAGCGCTGAGCAACTCGGTCATCGATGCGCGCGGCGAGTATGTGCGCATCGAACTCGGCCGGGACGAACGGTACAGGGCGGAGTTCGCCGATATCGCCCCCGAATCCTCATGCACTTCGATGCAGCTGCACCTGCAGGTGGCCCCGAACCGGTTCGCCGATGCGTGGAACGCCTCGCAGGCGATCGCCGCGGCGCAGGTGGCCATGGGCGCGAACTCCCCGCTGTTCGTCGGTCGCAAGCTGTGGCACGAATCCCGGATCCCCGTATTCTCCCAGTCCATCGACACCCGCACTCCCGAGCTGGTCAACCAGGGGGTGCGCCCACGCGTGTGGTTCGGCGAACGGTGGATCACCAGCGTGTTCGACCTCTTCGAGGAGAACGTCCGCTACTTCCCGCCGCTGCTGCCCGAGATCAAGGACTTCGTCGAGTTCCGGGCCGCGGATGCCCCGAAGCTCTTCGAACTCAACCTGCACAACGGTACGGTGTGGCGGTGGAACCGGCCGATCTACAACTCCGGTGACAACGGCGCCCACATCCGAGTCGAGAACCGTCTGCTGCCGGCCGGTCCGACCCCGGTCGACATGGTGGCCGACGCCGCTTTCTACTACGGACTCGCCGAATTCCTCGTCGGAGAGAACCGCCCAGTGTGGTCGCGGATGTCGTTCGCCGAGGCGGAGGAGAACTTCTTCGCCTGCGCCAAGGACGGCATCGAGGCACGTGTGACCTGGCCGAAGATCGGGCGCATCGGCGTCGCCGACCTCGTCACCGATGTGCTCGCACCCCAGGCCAGGCGCGGTCTGTCACGACTGAACATCGACAATGACGTCATCGACGAATACATGTCGATCATCGAGGGCCGCGCCGAGAGTCGCATCAACGGTGCGACCTGGCAGCTGCGCATGCTCGACCGACTGGCGCCGGGCAGCGCCCCGGGGTCGACCGAGCGCAGCGAGGGACTGAAGGCGATGATGGACGCCTACTTGGCCAACCAGGCGACGGGAGCCCCGGTCCACACCTGGGACATCCCCGACTGAGGGCGCTTTCTGCCGAGAAATGGTCGCAATCGGACACTCTGCGCCAAATGTAGGTCGCAATCGGATACTTCTGGCGCTTCGAAGTATCCGATTGCGACCTATTTTCTGAGCCTGAACTCGAAATCGCGCGACCGCAGCCTCAGAGGCGTTCGATCTCGACGAAGACGACGTCGGCGCTGCCTCCGGGATTCGAGACCTCGTGTTCGGAGCCGGCGGGGCGGGTGTAGGAGATGCCGGCCTCGAGCTCGGCGCGGATCTCGGTGCCGTCGGAGTTGCGCACAAGCATCGTGTCGGTGACCATCGGCACCACGACGTACTCGTACTCATGTCTGTGCATCGGAATGACGCCGTCGGGCCTGATCGTCCACTTCGTCACCCGGAACACGCCGTTGTCGAGCTGGACCTCTCCTGCCGAACCGGTGTCTGCTGCGGAGCTGTCTGCGGTCATTGCGATCTCCTTCGATGCGTGAGCGGATGCCTGAACGGACGTGATTACGCCACTGTATCGCCCGGCAGCCCGCACTTCGGCGACTCGCCCCGAACCGATCCACCCGGGCTAGCATGAGGGGTATGCGATACCCGCGTGAGAAGAAGTGAGATGATGACTGCCCGCACCCCCGCCGAGGCGGCAGGAACGGACGCGGCGGGAG
>NZ_RHFH01000012.1 GCF_004745075.1 Brevibacterium sp. S111 | reverse complement strand
GGCTACTGGGAGTAGCCGCCAGGACGACAGGTGCCGGCCCCGAGCACACGCTCGGGGCCAGTACCACTCCCACCGAGCACCAGTACCAGGTACGTGGACTATCCGTACCAACCGACGCTACGCGCCACTTGAAGGTGGCATCATCGAGAACTGCGGGCATTTCGTACCGGAAGAACGCCCTGAATCTCTCGCTATGCGACTGCGAGACTTCTGGGATCGTCACGAAACGATCAACTGACAGAACCCGCATTGTGTCGCACTGCATCTACCAGGAACCCCGTGCGGTTCCAAAAGTAGTTGTCCTCTTTCCGTCGTTCGGTATCATTCAAACGTATTGAGATAGTTCAAGAGCTTTGCGCGAGCCGGAAGGCAGTCTCGGCAACTTCGCGCACATCAAGACTGAGTGCAAGGTCTCCGTGTTCGAGGTCTTCGATTGAAAACCAGCGTGCTTCCAGCGCGTCATCAGCTGCCACGGGTACCCCGGTTCGCCAGTCGCACCGCACCGCGACGAGGACGAAGTGCTGGAGGAGGGTGCCGGAGTCGTCGTGATGGAAGGCATCGACAGCGGTGAACACCTCGCGTGCCTCACCGTGCACGCCGGTTTCCTCATGCAACTCGCGTAGGGCGGCTTGCTGAATTGTTTCGCCGGTTTCGATTTTCCCCCCAGGGAAGCCCCACCGCCCGACATCTGGCGGGTTCGCGCGACGCACCAGCAGCACGTCGCCGCCACGGATGACTGCTGCGATCGTCGCGACGATCGGACGGGACGGAGAGGTGGAAGCACTCACTTGGACATTCCTTCGCTAGTTCGAACTAGAGCAGGTTCGACGGGTGTGATCTCAGCCGCAGATCCCGTGCAGCACCCCGTGTCACGTCACACCAGTCTACCGAGGATTTGTGCTGCTCATCGGTCGCTGGCTCTTTGCGAGGGAACGTTTATCCGAGGTCTTGCGTTCACTCCCGCCGCTTTTTTCGTGTACTGACGGAGGTGCGGGTTCCGTGCAGCAGGAGTGGAGGGCGCCGATGCCGCCGGCCGATCTCACCCGGAGCCCCTCAGAGGCTGGTAGTCCTCAGCGTCTCCGTGCTCCTGCCGACCGCATGGTTTTGTACCAGGATGGGGCCGTGGTCGGCTGCCCGTGTTGGTATTTGATCTTTCTATATGGTCCCTGACACCGTGGGCTGCACCGATCTGGTTCAGTGTCGGCGAATCACCGTCGACAGCCCCCGCCAGGATCTGCCGTGCTCCTGACCATCGGCGGCCCTAGCGTTCCACGGGAGTGCTCCCAGTTGTGGCCGAATGCGTTAGGGTAGTGGGCAGTGACACGGGGTGCCGCACCCAGCGGCTGAGATCACACCCGTCGAACCTGATCCAGTTCGTACTGGCGAAGGGAATGTCCGGATGACTTCAGCGCGTTCGAGATACCGATCCAGGTGTCCGCTTTCGGCGTGCCGTCATGGTGATCGACTTTCTTTCGCAGTGGAAGAAAGCGAGAGTTCATGTCTGTCTCATCATCCGCGGTTCTGCTCGGTGAGCTGAGGGCGCAGACCCCGTTGGTGCAGTGCATCACTAACTCGGTGGTCACGAACTTCACCGCGAACACCTTGCTGGCCATCGGCGCGGCACCGGCGATGGTCGACATCGTCGGCGAGGCCGGACCGTTCGCCCGTGTCGCCGGGGGCCTGTTGGTGAATCTGGGAACGCCGATCCCGGAGCAGCGTGCGGCGTCCGAGGAAGCGGTCGCCGTGGCGAACGATGCGGGCACGCCGTGGGTGCTCGATCCGGTCGCGATCGGGTCGCTGCCCATCCGGACAGCTCTCGCCGAGAAGCTCGCCGCCCAGCACCCGTTCGCGATCCGGGGCAACGCCTCCGAGATCCTCGCGCTCGCGGGGGCCGGAACGGGTGGCAAGGGCGTCGAAAGTGCGGATGAGACCGAGGCGGCCGCACCGATCGCGATGCGGTTGGCGAGAGACCTGCGCACAGTCGTGGCGGTGTCTGGGCCGGTGGATCTGGTCACCGACGGTGAGCGCATCCTCCGGGTTTCAAACGGCGATCTGCCGCTGACGAAGATCACCGGCGGTGGGTGCGCGCTGGGTGCGCTGATCGCGGCATTCGCTGCCATCCGTGGTGAGTTCTCACCGGTCGAGGCGGTGGCTGCTGCGCATGTCGTGTACGGGATCGCCGCTGAGCGGGCCGCTGCAGAGACGGCGGGGCCCGGGTCGTTCGCTGCCCGTCTGCTCGACGCGCTGTACGCGATCAGCGCAGCGGAGGTGAGCGCGTCGGAGCAGGTGCGCGCCGAGACGGCGCCGGGCGGTGGGGCGTGAACCTCGGCATCTACCTGGTGACCGATCGTGCGCTCTGCGGTGAACGGGGCGTGGCGGAGACCGTGCGGGCAGCCGTCGATGGCGGGGTGCGCACCGTACAGCTGCGCGACAAGCATGCCGGCTTCGATGCACATCTGCGTGAGCTCGAACGTCTGGCGGAAGCGATCCAGGGCCGCGCGCTGCTGCTGGTCAACGACCGGCTCGATGTCGCGATAGCAGCGAGAGAACGCGGCATCCCGGTCGACGGGGTGCATCTTGGGCAGGGTGACCCCGCCGTGCGATCGGCGCGCGACGAGTTCGGCCCCGATGCCGTGATCGGCCTGACAGCGAACAGTGACGAGCACCTCGCAGCGGTGACGCATTTACCCGAAGGCACTGTGGACTACCTCGGCATCGGCGTGATCCGCCCCACGGCCACCAAGCCGGACCATCCTCCGGCGCTGGGGTTCGACGGCTTTCGACGCCTGGCGGCCGCGGCGTCGGTGCCCTCGGTCGCGATCGGCGGCATCGGTATAGACGATATCGCCCGGCTGCGCGACGACGGCGCCGCAGGGGCTGCCATCGTCTCCGCGATCTGCGCCGCCGAAGACCCCAAGGCGACCGCGCGCCGATTCGTGCGGGCCTGGGGCTGAGCACGAACCGCCCCTGATTCCCAAACCTCATTCCCCGAACAGAACATGGAGAACCGTGACCATCTCACCCAGATTCCGACGCGCATTGACCGCAGCCAGCGCAATCGCGCTCACCACCGTCGTCCTCACCGGCTGCGCCGGCACCGACAACGATGCCCCGGCCGATGATCAGCGCACGACCGTGCGTTTCGCGCTCGACTGGACCCCGAACGTGAACCATACTGGCCTGTACGTGGCCCTGCACGAGGGGTACTTCGAAGACGCCGGCATCGATGTCGAGATCCTGCCGTTCAACAACAGCAACCCCGAGGTGCTCGTCGACGCTGGTCAGGCGGAGTTCGGTATCAGCTTCCAGGACACCGCCTCCATGTCGATCGCCTCCGGCGCCGACCTCACATCGGTGCTCGCCGTGCAGCAGACGTGGGCGACCGAGGTCGCTGTGCTCGGCGACCGCGACGACATCACTAGCCCCGCAGACCTCGACGGTCTCGTCTTCGGCGGCTTCGACAACCCCGCCGAAACGATCACCATGCAGGGTGTCGTGCAGGCCGCAGGCGGTCAAGGCGACTTCGAGACTGTCGTGCTCGGCACGAGCGCATACGAGGCGCTCTATTCGGGGGACGTGGACTTCACCGTTCCGTTCGTCGCGGTGGAGGGCGTCGAGGCTGAGCAGCGCGGGATCGAGCTGAAGAACTTCGCCTACACCGACTACGGGTTCCCCGACGCCTATCAGGTGATCGTCGTCGGCAACGGTACTTGGCTCGAGGAGAACCCCGATGTGGCGCGCGACTTCGTGCAGGCGCTGGCCCGAGGATATGAGGACTCGATCGCCGATCCGGAGGCGACGGCGGAGATCCTGCAGGAGGAGAACTCCGGTCTGCTCACCGAGCTGGACCTGCTGGTCGCAGGGCAGCAGATGCTCTCCGAAGGCTACATGCTCGATGAGAACGGCGACTTCGGCCTGCAGACCGAGGAGCACTGGAGCGAGCTGGGCGAGTTCCTCTTCGATACAGGGCTGCTCACCGACCGCGACGGGAAGCCGCTCGACGAGCAGCCGGACTGGTCGGAGTTCTTCACGAACGAGTACCTGCAGGACTGATCGTGCGGGCGCGCTCCTGGGCGAACCTGTGGGTGCCGCTCGTCTTCCTCACCGTGCTCGTCGCAGTGTGGGAGGCGGCCGTGCACCTGACCGGGGCGCGCCCGCAGGTGCTCCCCGCCCCGTCCCGTGTCGCGGAGTCGGGATGGGAGCACCGCGCCGCGATCGTCGATCACGCCGCGGCCACGCTCAGCGTGACAGCGGTCGGCTTCGGCGTCTCCCTGGTGTGCGCATGGATAATCGCGATCGCCATCGACTTCTCACCGCTCATGCGCCGAGGCCTCATCCCTCTGCTGGTCGCCTCGCAGACCATCCCTGTCATCGCGATCGCGCCGCTCATGATCATCTGGTTCGGATTCGGGCTGCTACCGAAGATCCTCGTGGTCGCCCTCGTCACCTTCTTCCCGATCACGATCGGCCTCGTCGAAGGCTTCGCACACACAGACCGGGAAGCCTCCGCACTGCTGCGCAGCATGGGGGCGGGGAGGATCCGCGAGTTCTTGCTCGTCAGGCTCCCCTCGGCACTCCCATTGTTCTTCACCTCGCTCAGAATCGGGATCACCTACGCGGTGATCGGGGCGATCTTCGCCGAATACGTCGGCGCGAAAGAAGGGCTTGGAATCTACATGAGCGTGCAGAAGAACGCGTTCCGCACCGACCTCGTGCTCGCCGCAGTCGCCGTCACGGCACTCGTCAGCATCACCCTCTACCTCTCCACCTACCTCATCGAACGGCTCGTCATCCCCTGGCACCTGAAGGAAAGGAGGGCGGCGAATGAGCGCTGAAACCGCGCCCCGCCTCGAACTCGACGAGATCACCCGCGAGTTCCAACTGCGACGCGGTCAGACCCGTCGTGTGCTCGACGCCGTCTCGCTCCACGTGTCACCAGGCGAGCTCGTCTCGATCATCGGGCCGTCCGGGTGCGGCAAGAGCACCCTGTTCAACATCATCGCCGGCCTCGACCAGGCCACTTCGGGTAGCATCCGAGTCGACGGACGAGAAGCGGCTGGATCCTGCAACCACGCCGCCTACATGCCCCAGAAGGATCTCCTCTTTCCCTGGCGCAGCATCGCCGAGAACGCCGCACTCGGCCTCGAAGTGCAAGGGATCAAGCGCCGTGCTGCTCAGCAACAGGTACGCGAGTGGTTCCCTCGCTTCGGCCTCTCGGGGTTCGAGGATGCTCTGCCGTTCGAACTGTCCGGCGGGATGCGGCAGCGCGCGGCGCTGCTGCGCACCGTGGTGCAGCAACAGCAGACCCTGCTGCTCGACGAACCCTTCGGTGCGCTCGATGCGCTCACCAAGCAGGAGCTGCAGGCCTGGCTGCAGCAGGTCTGGATCGAGCACGACTGGACCGCCCTGCTCATCACACACGACGTTCGCGAGGCGATCCTGCTCTCCGACCGCGTCGTCGTACTCACCCCACGCCCAGCCTCCGTGCGCATGGTGATCGATGTCGCACTTCCCAGGCCGCGTGGCATCGAGACCATCGCTCACCCCGAGTTCGCGCGGCTCGAACGCACACTGCTCGAAGCCCTGAGCAGCTGATCAGGCGGCGGAGTCGAGTGCCTGCTGCCAGAAATCGGCCTCCAGCCGGGTGGCGGCGCGGAACACCTGCACAAGCGCCTCGAACCGCTGTTCGGTGACCTCGCCGCCGGTCAACGCGTCAAGGCGTTGGATCGCAGCCGTTGCGGCTCCCTGGAACTCGGGACCGGCGTACTCGGCGATCCACTCCGCGTACGGGTGACCCTCGCGGGCCCGGCGCGCCGGATCGAGAGCGACGCCGATCTCGCCGTAACCGATCGTGCAAGGGGAGAGTGCGACGTGCAGGTCCAGCAGGTCGCCCGACATGCCGGTGTCCAGCACGTAGCGGGTGTAGGCGACCGTCGCCTGCTTCTCAGGCGCCGCATCGAGCTCGTCTTCCGGGATGCCCCACCTCGCGGTGAGGCGACAGTGCAGCTCGGTCTCGTGCAGGATCGCGCGCAGCGCTCCGCTCGCGTCTGTGATGTCGGCGAGGCTGCGACTCTTGTACGCGGCCAACGCGTTCGCGCGGGCGAACTGCACGAGAAACAGGTAATCCTGCACCAGGTAGTCCTGGAACACGGGCAGCGGCAGGGTGCCCTCGCTGAGCTTCTGTACGAACTCGTGCTCGGTGTAGGTCCGCCACTCGGGGCCGATCGCGGTCTTCAGGTCTGCGAAGAGGGTCATCGGGCTACTCCTTCCAACGGGTGGGTATAGCTGGCGTCGAAGAACTCCAGCTCGATCGCGACGGCCCGCGCGAAGAAGTCCTCGGCAAGCGCCTGCTGCGCGGGGCCGACCCGGTCGAGCTCGGCGCGGAGGAAGGCGACGAGGTCGTGGAACCCGGGGTAGTCGTGGAGCGTGATCCAGTCGGCATGCACGAAGCTCTCCGGCAGCGCTTCAGGCGCGTTCGTGGCCCAGTCGAGGTACAGCCATTCAGTGACGAGCAGCACCGCAAGAATCACCGCGTACTCGCGGGTCTCGGCCGCCTCGCGGAACAGCGCCGTGAACGCGGTGGTCGCCTCCGTGTCGGGGATCAGCTCACGCTGCTCTTCGGTCACGCCGAGCGCGTCGAAGGCGCGCAGGAAGTAGGTGCTCTCGTCGCCCGCGACTTCGCCGATGAAGCGGGCCAGCCTCAGCCGCGGCTCGAGCGCGTCGGCGCTCGCGACCGCAGAGCCGAGCAGTACCAGGAAGCCGTCGAGGAAGCGATAGTCCTGCACGAGGTAGCCAGCCATCACGGCGTCGTCGATGCTGCCGTCGAACAGTTCGCGCACGAAGCGGTGCGAGACCGCCCGCTCCCAGGTGTCTCGGTTCTGATCGCGCAGCGCGTCGGTGAATCTCTCGGTCATCGTTCTCCTCCTCGGTCAAGTGCGTCGCCCCAGAGGGCGTGGAAGTGGTGGACGGGGCCGTGACCGGAGCCGACCTCCAGGTCTCCGGCGCGGAGAAGCGCCTCGGTGAGGTACTCCTTTGCGTGTTGCACCGCCACGGGCACGGCCTGGCCCGGGAGGAGGGCGGCGAGCGCGGCCGACAGGGTGCAGCCGGTGCCGTGATTGTTCACGGTGTCGATGCGCGGTGCGGTCAGCTCGATGGTCTCGGCACCGGTGAGGATGTCGATGCTCTCGCCGCTGCCGAGGTGACCGCCCTTCAGCAGCACCCAGCCGGCTCCGAGGCCACGCAGCTCATCCAGCGCCGCCCGCATCCCTGCGAGGTCGCCGATCTCGGTGTCGCGTCCGAGCAGGACCGAGGCCTCGGGGAGGTTCGGGGTGATCACGGTGGATCGCGGCACCAGTCGCTCGCGGATCGTGTCGACGGCGTCCTGCTCGAGGAGATGATCTCCGCTCTTGGCGACCATCACTGGGTCGAGCACCACCGGGCACTTCGTGTAGCGGTCCAGACTCTCGGCGATCGCCTCGGCGATAGCGGCGTTGGCGACCATCCCGATCTTCACTGCGTCTACGCGCACGTCCTCGAACACCGCGGCGATCTGATCCGCAACGAATCCCGGCTCCAGAGCGACGAAGCCCTGCACACCCTGTGTATTCTGAGCAACGACGGCCGTGATCACGCTCATCCCGTAAGCGCCCTGCGCGGAGAAAGCCTTCAGATCGGCTTGGATCCCCGCGCCCCCGGTGGGGTCAGTGCCCGCGATGGTCAATACGTTCGGAATCAAAGTCCCGTCTCCATCTCTCGCTCGTGTCGAGCCTGGAAACGGGAGTGCGCGCCAGCACCCGCAAGTGTGCCTGCATAACGTCGTTCATCGACATCCCTCCGCGAGTCCGAACTCGATCAGGTTCCCGGGTGTGATCTCAGCCCGCGTCGGGCACCCCGTGTCTACACATCCACCATAGCCAAAAATCATCGTCGAGGGGCGAACGCGGCGCGGAACTACTCCGCTCAGACGTGCGAACGCCGTGACCGACGGCTGTCAATACCGTTACGTTGACGAGGTGCTACGCAGAGTAACGCACGCCGCTCGGACATTGTCACCGTTCTGCATGGTGACTGCGCGGTTCACCTGATCTGCATGACGGTCTCGATGCGGGTGATGAGTGCGGGTGACGGGTACAAGTACCTGCTTCGCACGATCGCTGCCGCCGACGGCGATCGCTCCCTCTCGACCCCGCTGACCAGGTACTACACGGAGGAGGGAACACCACCGGGCACTTGGATGGGGTCGGCTCTGCACGGCCTCGGCGACGGGCAGATCGTTCACGGCGATGAGGTCTCAGAGTCGCAGTTGCAGTTGCTGATCGGCATGGGCCGCGACCCCGTCAGCGGCGACCCGCTCGGGCGGGCCTTCCCACGGTACGTCTCGGTCGCGGAACGGATCGAGCAGCGCGTCGCGGACCTCGACCCTGGCCTGGGGATGGGTGAGCGTGCCGAGCAGATCAGCCAGATCGAGGCCGAGGAGATCGAGCGGGGCAACCGCCGTTCGGTTGCGGGCTTCGACTACACGTTTTCGGTGCCGAAGTCCGTTTCGGTGCTGTGGGGCGTGGCCGACGCCGGCACGCAGGCCCTGATCGCTCAGGCGCATCACGACGCGGTCGCCGAGGTCGTGGACTTCATGGAGCGCGAGGTCGCCGCGACCCGCACCGGCTACACCGCCGCCGATGGCGCGGTCGCCCAGGTCGACGTGACCGGCCTGATCGCCACGGCCTTCGATCACTACGACAGCCGCTCCGGGGACCCGCAGCTGCACACCCACGTCGTGATCTCCAACAAGGTCCAGACCGCGTTGGACGGACGCTGGCGGTCGCTGGACGGGCGGCCCATGCATGCGGCGGTGGTCGCGCTCTCGGAGCATTACAACGCGGTTCTGGCCGACCGCCTCACCGGCACGCTCGGCGTGGAGTGGGAGGCGCGGGATCGGGGCCGGGACCGTAACCCGGCGTGGGAGATCACCGGGGTCAGCGAGGAGCTGATCGAGGAGTTCTCCTCCCGCGCCCGCGATATCGATGCCGAGGCCGACCGGCTCATCGCCGCCTACACCGCCGAGCACGGTCGCCGGCCCTCGGCGCGGACGATCGTGCGCCTGCGCGCCCAGGCCACCCTCGCCACCCGCCCCGAGAAGCAGGTCCACTCCCTGGCCGACCTGACGAGCGGCTGGCGCGAGCGGGCCGGCCGTCTACTGGGTGAGGACGCGACCGGCTGGGCCGGTGGTCTCCTCGCCACGGCGCAGCAGGTGCGGCCGTTGCGGACTGATGATGTGCCGTTAGAGGTGATCGCCAAGCTCGGCGCCTCGGTGGTCGAGGTTGTGGGCGAGAAGCGCTCGACCTGGCGGCGATGGAACCTCCACGCCGAGGCAAGCCGACAGTCGATAGAATGGCGGTTCGCGACCGCGAGCGACCGGGAGGCCACCGTGGGGATGATCGCCGATGCCGCCGAGCAGGCCTCACTGCGGCTGACGCCGCCCGAGCTCGCTACCAGCCCGGCCGCTTTCCGCCGCCCAGACGGCACCAGCGTGTTCCGGCGCCGCCACTCGACCGTGTTCTCCTCCACGGTGCTGCTGAAGGCCGAAGACCGTCTCCTGGAACGCTCCCGCACCCTGACCGGCCCGATGGTCGAGGTCGAGACGGTCGAGAAGATCACCGCGAAGCCCGACCGGGAAGGGCACCTGCTCGGCGACGACCAAGCGGCAGCGCTCACCCAGATCGCAGTCTCCGGCCGGGTTCTCGACGTGTTGGTCGGCCCGGCCGGTGCCGGGAAGACCACCGCCATGGCAGCGCTGCGCCAGGCATGGGAGAAGCAGCACGGGAAGGGCTCGGTGGTCGGGCTTGCGCCGTCGGCGGTGGCCGCGCAAGTTCTCGGTGAGGATCTCGGGATCGCGACCGAGAACACGGCGAAATGGTGGCAGAACCATCTGACCCAGGGCACCACGTTCGAGGAAGGTCAGCTCGTCATCATCGACGAGGCTTCCCTTGCCGGCACCCTGTCGCTGGATCGCATCACCGCCCTGGCGGCCGGCGCGGGTGCGAAGGTGCTGCTGGTCGGCGACTACGGGCAGCTCCAGTCGGTCGATGCGGGCGGGAGTTTCGGGATGCTCGTGGCCGACCGCGACGACGCTCCCGAGCTCGTGGACGTGCACCGCTTCGTCCACGAATGGGAGAAGACCGCCTCCCTCGATCTGCGCCACGGCCGCACCCGCGTGATCGACACCTACGCAGGTCACGGCCGCATCAGCGATGGTGACGCCGAGGACATGATCGACGCCGCCTACACCGCCTGGCGTGCCGACCGCGACGCCGGACGGGCGTCGGTGCTGATCGCCGAGACCCGCGATGACGTGACCGCGCTGAACGCGAGGGCCCGTGCCGACCTGATCCTGGACGGCACGATCCGCCCCACCAGAGAGGTCGCGCTGGCCGAGCGCACGTCCGCAGGGGTCGGGGACACGATCATCACCCGCCGCAACGACCGGCGCCTGCGCACCGGCACAGGCCGGGGGTGGGTGCGCAACGGCGAACGGTGGCAGGTCACTGACGTGCGCGATGATGGGTCGATCACGATCCGCAAGCCCGGCCGAAGGTTCGGGTCGATCGTGCTGCCGGCCGACTACGTGGCCGAGCACGTGGATCTGGGATACGCCGTCACTGCGCATAGGGCGCAGGGCATCACGGTCGATGCCGCACATGTGCTGGTCGAGCCGTCCTCGACCCGTGAGAACGTCTACGTCGCGATGACCCGCGGCCGCGAGTCCAACCACGCCTACGTCGTCCTCGACCGCCCCGACGACCACGCCGCACCGCACCCCTCGGACAACGAGGAAGCCACCGGCCGCTCGGTCCTCTACGGAGTGCTGCAGCACTCGGGAGCCGAGCTCTCCGCGCACGAGACGATCACCGCCGAGCAGGACCAGTGGGGCTCGATCGCTCAGCTCGCCGCCGAGTACGAAACCATCGCCGCAGCCGCCCAACACGACCGCTGGGCCGCCCTCATCCGCGACTCAGGCCTGACCGAAGAGCAGGCCGACGCCACGCTGGGCTCGGTCGCGTTCGGAGCGCTGACTGCCGAGCTGCGCCGCGCCGAGGCCAACCACCACGACGTCGATACACTCTTCCCGCGCCTGGTGGCTGCTCGCGGCTTCGATGACGCCGAGGACATCGCCAAGGTCATGCACTACCGTCTCGCACGCGCCACCGCCCAGCCGGCCGGGTCGGGGCGCACGAGGAAGACCCCGCGGCTGATCGCCGGCCTCATCCCGCACGTGCAGGGCCCGATCGCGGCAGACATGCTCCAGGCCTTGACCGAGCGACGAGAGCTGATCGAGACCCGCGCCGACGCGATCCTCGACACCGCCCGCCAGACCGGCGAACCGTGGACCCAGCCGCTCGGTGACCCGCCGTCCGGTGACCGCGAACAGGCACGCTGGCGACGTGACGCCCGGACCATCGCGGCCTACCGCGACCGCTACCAAATCAGCGACGACACCCCACTCGGCCCGGCACCCCAGAGCGCGGCGCAGAAGATTGACCGCGCCCGCGCAGCGGCAGCCATACGTCGGGTAGCTGCGGATACTCCTCAGACCGGAGACTCTGTCGCCCAACGTTCTGTCAGCGTCAGGAGGCAAGAACGATCCCTGTGACATCTGGTGACACTCACGCCAGAGGACCTCTTGGCTACAGCCGAAGAGGATAGGATGTGACTCAACCGCATGGCTGCGGCACGCGTAGCTATGACAGCAACTTCGACCTCATGGGCACCTCCGTTGAGCGTCTTCAGCTATCCACGGAGGTAACTGTCGGCAATGGCTACGAAGCTCCCAGTTCCTGAGACGATCCTTGAACTCGTCGTAGATCACACCGACAGTCTCTTACCATCTGCAACGTTTTGCGCCGGTTTCGAAGATGGAACATGGCGCTCCGATGACCTCAGCGTCGACCTGATCAATTGGGCAGCCGATTGGATTCTTCCTACGCAAGAACTGGAAGGGTACAACCACGCTACTGGCACAGCACTGCTCGGGAAGGCTCTCAGTCGTGTTTACGCCACCATCGACTTTGAGAGAAGAGGAGAAATTGGTGAACTCCTCCTTCACATGATTCTGCGCAAGTTCTATGGAAGTTCGCGACTTATATCCCGGATCTACTTCAAAGACGCTGCCAACGACACTGTCAAAGGTTTCGACTGTGCCCACATTGTCGATACAGGAGCCTCCGGGGAACTAGAACTCTGGCTTGGCGAATCGAAGCTCTATAAGGACAGCTACGGTGCAGCCAGCGCAATATATGATGAGCTGAAGCTACATCTCAGTCGCGACTACCTGCGGTACGAATTTGCCGCCATAACCGACAAGATTCCTGACGACTATCCTCACCGGGACATGATCACCGCGCTGTTGTCTCGAAAGACCTCGTTGGACAGAACATTCAAGAGTGTCGTAGTTCCTATCTTCATTTCCTATGACAGCGAAGCTGCGGGCAGGCACAAGGAGAGCACTGAGGAGTACCTCGCTGATCTACGAACCGAGGTCATGAACAACTGGAAGAGTCTGCGAGACAGGTACGAGAACTGGACACTTCCTCGTCAGATCAGGGCACACGTGTTTTTCTTCCCAATGGACACCAAGGCCGAACTCACGTCCGCTTTCGATGGGAGGTTGAAAGCATGGCAGGCTCTCACGCAGAACTGACATCTCTGCTACGCGGTGAGGTTGACGACGAGTTTGAGATCCTATCCGATATTGCTGCTTTCACTTCAATTAATGGCATCGGATCTGAAAGCACGGATCTTGTAATTCGAGCGCTTGAGAAAATCAGTAGGACGGGACCCGAGGGCGAAATCCTTCGAAGTCTAGCAATGATGCACGGACTGTACCCCTATGCCGTTCAAGGTGCAGACCATGACTCTCTTCGGGATGCGGTCATCATGGAAATGAACCGACCCAACCCAGCCTCTGAGACCGTCTTCCACCGCATTCAGTCTCAAGTATTTCACCGCCTGGTTGAAGGAGAGAATGTAATTCTCTCGGCGCCAACCAGCTTTGGAAAGAGCGTGGTTATAGATGCACTAGTTCAAACTGGCAGGTACAAGAACCTGGTACTCGTGGTTCCTACCATCGCACTTCTGGATGAGACCCGCCGACGCCTCTCCCAATTTCGTGAGTACAAGATTGTCACCCACCCGAACCAGGAGTTGAGTGAACGCAACATCCTGGTCATGACACAGGAGCGGTTGCTCGCGGTTCCTCAACTCCCTGCGGTTGATTTGTTCTTCATTGACGAGTTCTACAAGCTCGCGGAGGAGAGCGAAGGCACTCTAGAACAACGCGCATCAATGTTGAATCAGGCATTCTTGCGACTCGCTAAGACTGGCGCCCAGTTTTACTTTGCGGGTCCAGTCGTGGATGGCCTCGCATCAGTCCTCCCTTCTAACCTTCGTGCTTCTTTCATCAGAACTGATTTCTCCACCGTTGCTGCTGACACCAGAAAAATCAAGGCTTCAAACGACGAAGAACGCCTCGCGATAGTAGCCGAATTGATTGGTTCGTCCTGTGACCCCACGTTGGTATATTGCCAAAGCCCAGCAAAGACGCGAAAGGCTTTGGAAGCGCTGATCGAACAGCGGTCAAGTGGCGCGACCGTTAGTCGGGGCTTACCGGAAGTAGCCGAGTGGATCGAAGAGAACTACCATCCGGATTGGATTGTCTCAAGAGCGCTGCGACGTGGTGTGGGTGTGCATCATGGACGCCTTCCTCGTTGGCGCGCACAAAAGATGGTACAGGGATTCGAAGACGGTGATCTTGACACGCTTGTCTGCACGAACTCTCTGATCGAAGGAGTCAATACCCGAGCAAAACGCATCATAATTCTTGATCGCAAAGTTGCTAATAGGGCATACAACTACTTCACATTCGCTAACATACGTGGCCGTGTTGGCAGAATGTTTAAGCATTTCGTGGGTGAGATCGTACTCTTTCATGATGCCCCGACGAGAGAGTTTCCCGAAATTGACATTCCTGGTGTCAGCCAAAGCGATATTGCCCCGAGTTCACTACTCGTGCAGATCGACGAAGGAGATTGGAGCGACGAGACCAGGGAGCGGGTGTCACCTGTATTAGAAGAGTCGGGCCTTAGCCTGAAGGTTCTGCGCTCGATAAAGGGGGTAGAACCGGAAGCTGCAACCGAGCTTGCGAAGCATATTCGCACGCTGCCCACGTCACGGCTTCAGCCGCTGCAGTGGTCTACTTCCTACCCAAAATGGGCGGAGCTTCGGGCAGTCTGCGAACTGATGTGGAACTACATTCCTCCTTCGTATCATCGTGGGCACGGCGCATACAGCGCGCAGCAAGTCGCTTATCAAGTCAATCAAGCATCTCTCGTTGAAGGCCGAATGAAGGACATTATCGCGGGGTTTGTTGAGAACGAGCATGACCAATCTCCCAGCGTTGACGAGAAGATTGAGGCGGCGTTCGATTTCGTGCGGTACTGGCTAGACCACAATTTTCCCACTGCGTTGAGGGCGCTCGATGTAGTCGTGAGCGAGATTCTTGAGGAGCGCGGATTGGAATCTGGGTCATTCGACGGTTTCTCGGCCCGAGTTGAGAGCATGTTCTCCGCTCCGCATCTCACTACGTTGGAAGAGTACGGCCTGCCTCTTGAGATATCGCGACAGTTGGTACGCGGACTTGGGAACTCCCGAAGTCTCGATGAGATGCTTGAAGCAATTCAGGTGTTGCGTGGCACAGAGAGAATACCGCTTACTAGTTTTGAACGTTCGCTTCTCGGAGAAGTAGTGGCAACGATCTAGTTTCCGCTGCACTCAACCCATCAACCGAGTAAAGGGCACCTCGGTATCGGTGATGATCTCACCGCGTCCGCGCTTGATGAGCTCATGCGGCCCCACACTCGCCGCCGACGTGACCGGGCCGGGGACCGCTCCGACGGCGCGGCTATGCCGGTGGGCTTCTGTTGCCACCAGCAGCGATCCCGACCGGAAGCCTGCCTCTGGGATCACCGTCGCGCCCGAGAGCGCACCCAGCAGACGGGCGCGGGCCATGAACCGCCACCGGGTCGGCGTCGCCCCCGGAGGAGCCTCGCTGGCCAGCATCCCCAGATCGCCGATCCGGGCCAGCAGGTCCGAGTTCCCGCGCGGGTAGGGACGGTCAATGCCGCCGGCCAGTACCGCGATCGTGCCTCCACCGCCGGCGAGTGCCGACCGGTGTGCTGCGGCGTCTCTGCCGTAGCCGCCGCCGGCGACGATGGTGCGCTCCTGTTGGGCCAGGTCTCCGGCGAGATGCCCGGCGACCTGGACGCCGTACTCGCTGGCCGCCCGGGAGCCGGTCATCGTGACCCGATCCGTGAGAGCGCCTGCGAGGAAGGAGGTCGCCCCGCGTGTCCACAGCAGGTACGGGGCGCGGGAGCCGAGGTCGTTGAGCGCGTGCGGCCAGTCCGTATCGGTCGGGATGAGCGTGGACATACCGGCTCGTTCCGCCTCCGCAACTCGTGCGGGGATGTCGCCCTCAATGCGCGGGGCGACGCGGTTGCGCCAGGCGATCGCATCGGCGCGGTTCATCTCCGGCACCGCGGCCTGGTCGTCTTCGAGCAGCTGGAGCGTCTCGACCCCGCCGAGTCGGTGCAGGATGCGGCCGGTGGCCGCGTCGTCAGGCTCGGCGATCATCGACAGCATCATCCGTGCCTGCCGCTCACCCTTCGCCTGCTCTGCCAGCTTCGCCATGATCTGTGTCCCTTCCCAGACGGTCACCGGCAAGGTGCACCGCCAGCGACCGAGCACGGCCCGCGGGGGCTACCGCGCGTCGTACGCGCGGCGTAGAGTGAGAAGCACAGAGGCAGATTCGCCCCTCACCATGTAGGCCCCCTTTTTGGGGCCGTCCTTCGGGACACTCCACACGTACTGCCTCACCACAGTTACGTGCTTGGAGGCATCATGTTCCGACTCATCTGGTTCGCCAGCATCCATATCCGCGTTTTCATGCGCCGCCGGATGCCGACCAACATCGTGCTCGACAAGGTCCGCACCCGTCGCGGCCTCAAGTGGGGCATCCCGGCGATGCTGCTCGCGATCCCCTACCTCTACACCGCGAGCCTACTGACCGTCATCATCCGTGACGGCGAGCCGGGCTGGCTCAACCTCATCGTGCTGGTCGCGATCTGGTCGGCGCTCAAGTTGCTCTGGATCGGCCCCGTCAGCCTGGTTCTGCTCGCCCGCGTGCGCATCCACGAGCACACCGAGCGGCGCACGGAGCGTAACTCTCGGGAGCACGTTATCGCCGAACCGACGGTCTCGGCGTAGGAGTGCACGATGGGCAAGTACGTGAAGAAGACCTCGCAGCGTCGGTACGACGAACGACATTTCTCTATCAGGGCGGTGCATCGCGAACCACCCGATCTGCACAAGCTGTCGGAGATGCTGATCCGTCTCACGTTGCAGGAGATCGGAGAATCACGAGCCAGTCGTCGCGCCGAAGAGGTTCCCGAGACCTACCGAGAACCCACCCCCGCCGAAACAGGAAACGAGCACAGACCGCCGCAGGCCTGATCACCCCGGTCATCGGGATCAGCATTCGCGCCTGTCGCTCACGAAGCGGCAGGCGCGAACCTCTGTCTGCGGGGCGGGAGCCCTGGCCCGTCAGCTGATCGATTCGGACAGCTCCAGCCACCGCTCTTCGAGCTCGGCGACCTCGCCCTCCGCCTCGCGCAGCTCATCGGTATGGCCTTGCAAGCCCTCGTAGTCGCTTTGATCGTGGTCGGCGAGACGCTGGTGGATACGGTCGATGCTTCCCGACAGCTTCTCCAGCCGGCGCTCGATCGCACCGATCTCCTTCTGCACCGCCCGGCGCTCCGCACCCGACAACTCCGAAGACGAAGACGACGACGCCGTCTTCTCCTCGCTGCTCTGAGCGCTCATCGGCGACGGTGTCACGGCCTGCTGCTCCTGTGCGGCTCGCAGCCGCAGATACTCGTCCACCCCGCCGGGCACATGCCGCAGCCCGCCATCGAGGATCGCGTACTGCTGGTCGGTGACCCGCTCCAGCAGGTAGCGGTCGTGGGAGACCACGATCAGCGTGCCCGGCCAGGAGTCCAGCAGGTCCTCCAGCGCGGCGAGCATATCCGCGTCAACATCGTTCGTCGGCTCATCGAGGAGCAGCAGATTCGGCTCGCTGAGCAGCAGCATCAGCAGCTGCAGTCGCCGCTTCTGCCCACCGGAGAGGTCATCGACCCGCGCCGACAGATGCTCGCGGGCGAACCCCAGGCGTTCCAGCAGCTGCGCCGGGGTGAGGTCCTTGCCGTCGATCTGGAACGTCGTCTTGGTGCGGGCCAGCACCTCGCGCACCCGGTCCCCGCCGATGTCGGCGAGCTGGGAGAACTGCTGATCGAGGATGCCGACCTGCACCGTCTTACCCCGCTTGACCCGACCCTCGGTCGGCTCCAGAGTGCCGCAGATCAGCCCGAGCAGCGTGGACTTGCCCGCACCGTTCGCGCCCAGGATGCCGGTGCGCTCACCCGGAGCGATACGCCAGGTCACCTCATCGAGAACCGTCCGACCCCCGAAACTCACGCTCACGTCCTCCAGGTCCACCACCTGCTTGCCCAGCCGAGCGACCGCGACCCGCTGCAGCTCGATGGGATTGCGCACCGGCGGCACGTCAGCGATCAGCTCGTTGGCCGCGTCGATCCGGAACTTCGGCTTCGACGTCCGCGCTGGAGCACCACGGCGCAGCCAGGCCAACTCCTTGCGCATCAGGTTCTGCCGCTTGCTCTCGGCCGCAGCCGCCATTCGATCCCGCTCCACCCGCTGGAGCACGTACGCCGCGTAGCCGCCCTCGAACGGCTCGACCATGCCGTCGTGCACCTCCCAGGTCTCGGTGCAGACCTCATCGAGGAACCAGCGATCGTGCGTAATGACCAGCAGCCCACCGGAGTTCTTGGGCCAGCGCCGCTTCATGTGCTCGGCCAGCCAGGCGATGCCCTCCACATCAAGATGGTTCGTAGGCTCGTCGAGAGCGATGAGCTCATAGTCACCCACCAGCAGGGCCGCGAGAGCCACGCGTCGTCGCTGCCCGCCGCTGAGCCGGCCGATCACAGCATCCCAGGAGATGTCCGCCACGAGCCCGCCGATCACATCGCGGATGCGCGCATCGCTGGCCCACTCATGCTCCGGCGCGTCACCGACGATCGAGTACCCGACTGTAGCCTCCGGGGCCAGATCATCGCTCTGACCCAGGACCCCGAATCGCACGCCGCCCCGTCGGGTGACCCGACCCGCCTGCGGCTCGATCTGCCCCGAGAGCATCCCCAGCAGACTCGACTTGCCGTCACCATTGCGGCCGACGATCCCGATCCGGTCGCCTTCCTCAATCCCAACAGAGAGCGAGTCGAAGACCACCCGCGTCGGGTACTCCAAATGCAGCCCTTCGGCCCCCAGCAGAGGTGTAGCCATTAGCGACCACCCTTCCCGGCTAGCGCAGTACGACACGGCACGCCAGACCGCCTCCCACAGGCCCGACGACGAGCACTAGGGCGTGACGCCGCCCTGCCGCGACGGTAGAATCGAGGTGTCCGGAACGAACAACCCATCGAATTGTTGGGTTCGTCGAGGATGAGCAGGTCCCAATCGCCGATGAGCAGGGCGGCCAGCGCCACCCGGCGACGCTGCCCGCCGGAGAGGCTGGCGATCGTCGAATTCCAGTCGAGGTCGGAGATGAGGCCCGAGATGATGTCCCGGGCCTTCGGGTCCGCCGCCCATTCGTGGTCAGCGGCGTCGCCGACGACGGAGAAGCCGACGGTCGCCTCATCATCGAGATCGTCGCGTTGCCCGAGCATGCCCAGGCGCAGCCCGCCGCGATAGGTCACCCGCCCGGCATCGGGTTCGATGGTGCCGGCGAGCATGCCGAGCAGGCTCGACTTGCCGTCGCCGTTGCGGCCGACGATGCCGATCATGTCTCCGGACTCGACGCCGAGGGTGACGGAGTCGAAGACGACGCGGGTGGGGTATTCGAGGTGCAGGGCTTCGGCCCCGAGAAGATGTGCCATATCGTCCTCCAGCCTAATTCACCGCGGGCCGCCGACCGCCCCACCATGCGGCCCTCGCTGTTCGGGCCGCTCGCCGTACCCGTCTCAAACACGAGGCCGATCCTGCTCGCATTCCGGACCGGCAGCGGCGTTCCGTGACCGATTATTGCGTTTTCATATCGGTGTCCGTGTTCGACGTGCTAGCAAGCCGTTCGAAACGTCTTCGGTGCATTAGACTGGCCGAAACTCACCAAAATATGACAGATCGTCCAGTGGTTTCACATTTTCGGCAGGGGCAGCCAGGGGCCTCGACCGTGTCCGCTGTCTGTGACTAGAAAAGAGAAAACGTGAAGAAGCTCGCTTCAGCGGTGTCGATGATCGCCGCATCCGCCCTTGTGCTCTCGGCCTGCGGTTCCGGCGGTGGCGGAGATTCCGCCGACGACTACCTCGCCTGCATGGTCTCTGACTCGGGCGGCTGGGACGACCAGTCGTTCAACCAGTCCGGCAAGCAGGGCATGGAGAACGCGGTGAAGAACCTCGGCATCGAGGAGAAGGACGCAGAGTCTCAGGGCGACTCGGACTTCAAGCCGAACGTCGACAACATGGTCCAGGCCGGCTGCAACCTCACCTTCGGCGTCGGATTCCTCCTCGAGGACACGATCCAGGAAGCCGCCGAGGCGAACTCCGACCTCAACTTCGCGCTCATCGACTCCACGTTCTCCGACGCCGACGGCAAGCCCGTGACCATCGACAACGCCAAGCCCGTCGTCTTCAACACCGCCGAGGCCGCGTACCTCGCCGGCTATGTCGCTGCCGCCTCTTCCGAGTCCGGCAAGGTCGGCACCTTCGGCGGCATCCAGATCCCGTCGGTGACGATCTTCATGGACGGCTTCGCCGATGGTGTGAAGAAGTTCAACGAAGACAACAAGAAGGACGTCAAGCTCCTCGGCTGGAACAAGGAGAAGCAGGACGGATCGTTCTCCGGTGACTTCGAGAACCAGGGCCAGGGTCAGGAACTGACGAAGCAGCTCATCTCCCAGGGCGCCGACGTCATCATGCCCGTCGCCGGCCCCGTCGGCCTCGGAGCGGCCGCCGCCGCGAAGGATGCCGGCGACGTCAAGCTCGTGTGGGTCGACTCAGACGGCTACGAGTCGACCGAATACGGCGACATCATCCTCACCTCGGTGGTCAAGGAGATCGCGAATGCGGTCGAGGACACCATCAAGGAAGGCACCGAGGATAACTTCACCAATGAGCCCTACATCGGCACCCTCGAGAACGAAGGCGTCGGTCTCGCTCCCTTCCACGACTTCGAGGACGAGGTTCCTGAAGATGTGAAGAAGAAGGTCGAAGATCTCAAGAAGCAGATCATCGACGGCTCCCTGACGGTCGAGTCTGAGAGCACGCCGAAGTAAGCTCATCGGTTAAACTGCAGGGCCGGAGATCTTCGGCCCTGCAGTTTTCAAATTTGTGAGGAGAACCGGGAGCAGTGAAACTCGAGCTTCGCGGGATGACCAAGGTGTTCGGATCGTTCGTGGCCAATGACCACATCGATCTCACCATCGAGCCGGGCGAGATCCACGCCCTGCTGGGTGAGAACGGCGCCGGCAAATCCACCATGATGAACGTCCTCTACGGACTCTACGACGCCGATGGGGGAGACATCCTCATCGACGACGAACCGGTGAAGTTCTCCGGTCCCGGCGACGCCGTGGCCGCCGGCATCGGCATGGTCCACCAGCACTTCATGCTCGTGCCGGTCTTCACGGTCGCCGAATCCGTGGCGCTGGGCTACGAGCCGACGAAGAGTCTGGGACTCCTCGACATCGCCGAGGCGAGGAAGAAGGTCACCGAGATCTCCTCCCGCTTCAATTTCAACATCGACCCCGATGCGCTCATCGAGGATCTGCCCGTCGGCGCCCAGCAGCGGGTCGAGATCATCAAGGCCCTGTCCCGCGACGCGGAGATCCTCATCCTCGACGAGCCCACAGCCGTGCTCACGCCGCAGGAGACCGATGAGCTCATCTCGATCATGCGCCAGCTCAAGGAGCAGGGCACCTCGATCGTGTTCATCACCCACAAGCTGCGCGAAGTCCGTGCGATCGCGGACTCGATCACGGTCATCCGTCGCGGCAAGATCGTCGGCGAGGCCTCCCCGGACTCGACCGAGACCGAGCTGGCCAGCCAGATGGTCGGCCGTGCCGTCTCCCTGACGACCGAGAAGGACGATGCCGACCCCGGTGATGCGACCTTCCAGGTCAGGAACCTGACCGTCGTCGACAAGGCCGAGAACGTCGTCGTCGACGATGTGTCATTCGACGTCCGCCGCGGCGAGATCCTCGCCGTCGCGGGCGTGCAGGGCAACGGCCAGACGGAACTGGCTGAGACGATCATCGGTCTGACCGAACCGCGCCTGGGCACGATCACCCTCGACGGGAAGAGCCTCGGCGGAGCATCCGTCAAGGACCGCCTCGGCGCCGGCATCGGATTCGTGCCCGAGGATCGGTCGACCGACGGCATCATCGCGGAATTCGCGATCCGCGACAACATGATCCTCGACGTCTACGACCGTGAACCCTATGCGAAGGGGCTCAACCTCAGATCGAAGACCATCACCGCGGAGGCGAAGAAGAAGGTCGAGGAATTCGACATCCGCCTCGGCAGCGTCGTCGACCCGATCTCGACCCTCTCGGGAGGCAACCAGCAGAAGGTCGTGCTCTCCCGTGAGCTCGGCCGCGAACTGCGGCTCTTCATCGCCAGCCAACCCACCCGCGGCCTCGATGTCGGTTCGATCGAGTTCGTGCACAAGCGCGTCATCGCCGAACGCGACTCCGGCACCCCCTGCATCATCGTCTCGACCGAGCTCGACGAGGTCTACGGGCTGGCCGACCGCATCGCCGTGATGTACTCCGGGCGCATTGTCGGCGTCGTCGGCGCAGACACCTCCCGCGAGGCCCTGGGCCTGATGATGGCCGGTGTCCCTGCCGACGAAGCGCTGGCCGCGACCACCGGGACGAGCGATGGCTCTGACCATGCGCAGGCCGCCACCGATGAGGCGGGGACCGCTGCCACCGCAGCGGGAACCGCGGACGACGACTCAGCCACCACCTCGGCGGAGGAGACCAAATGACGACTGATATCTCACCGGCGGCCCCCTCTGCGGCACCGCCGCCGGAGAGCGAGGCCGAGGACGGCAAGCAGCAGACTCTCCTCCAGGAGATCCTGTCGGGGTCCTGGCTGGTCTCGCTGCTGGCGATCGTGCTCGCCCTCCTGCTCGGCGGTGTCCTCATCGCCGTGTCCAACGCGGAGGTCGTCGCGGCGGCCGAGAACTTCTTCGCCGCCCCCGGCGAGTTCTTCTCCACTCTCTTCTCGACCATCGGCAACGCGTATTCGGCCCTGTTCCGCGGCGCGGTCTTCGACTGGGACGCCCGGACGGCCGAACGGGCTATCCGTCCGCTGACCGAGTCGATGGTCTCGGGCACCCCGCTCATCCTCACCGGTCTCGGCATCGCTCTGGCCTTCCGCTGCGGGCTGTTCAACATCGGCGGTCAGGGCCAGGTCATCCTCGGCGCGACCATCGCCGGGTTCCTCGGCTACGCGCTTCCGCTGCCTCCGGTCGTGCACATGCTCGTCGCCGTCCTCGGCGGCATCATCGGCGGCGCGATCTGGGCCGGCATCGCCGGTGTGCTCAAGGCACGGACCGGAGCCAACGAAGTGATCGTGACGATCATGCTCAACTCGATCGCCGGTTATGCGCTGGGCTACCTGCTCAAGCAGAACTGGTTCACGCACACGACATCGGCGAACCCGCAGTCACGCGTCATCGACGACTCCTCGCAGATGTTCCTGCTCCTGCCGGCACCGTTCCGCCTCCACTTCGGCTTCATCATCGCGATCCTCGCCACGATCTTCGTGTGGTGGCTGCTCGACCGGTCGACCATCGGTTTCGAATTCAAAGCCGTCGGTGCGAACCCGCATGCGGCCCGCACCGCCGGCATCTCCGTGTCGAAGGTGACGATCATCGTCATGATCGTCGCCGGTGCCCTCGCCGGACTCGGCGGCGCGGCACAGGTGCTCGGCACCGAATACAAACTCACCGGCGGCATCAGCGGTTCGATCGGCTTCGACGCGATCACCGTGGCTCTGCTGGGACGCTCGAAGCCCTTGGGCACGTTCCTCGCTGGTCTGCTCTTCGGTGCGTTCAAGGCCGGCGGTTACCTCATGCAGTCGCAGACGGGAACGCCGATCGACATCGTCCTCGTCGTCCAGTCCGTCATCGTGCTGCTCATCGCGGCCCCGCCCCTGGTGAGGTCGATCTTCCGGCTGCCCACACCGGTGCTCAAGCGGAAGGAGGACTGAGATGACTGCTCAGACCGTGGAAACCACACCTTCATCCCAGGTCAAGGCGCTCGCGCCGATCGCCTGGAAGTTCCCGATCGTCTACTCGATCCTGGCTCTGGTCTCGTTCGTCTTCTTCGGCCTCATCGGCCGTGACGGGGAGACGACCTTCCGCTTCGCCAGCGGCGGAGACTTCTTCGCGATCCCTGACTTCGTCGTGTCCTCGACCGTGGCGGGACTGGCACTGGGCATCCTGCTCGTCATCATGGCCGCCGTGTCGATCTACTTGAGCGTCAAGCGTCTCGACATCGGATCCTGGTTCCCGATGCTCTTCGGCATCCTCTTCGTCGTGTCCTTCCTCGCCTGGGCAGGCGGCGGATCCGGCGGAGTGATCCCGCTGACGACGCTGCTCGCCGGTGCCCTGGCCCTGTCGGTGCCGCTGATCTTCGGCGCCATGTGCGGTCTCGTCGGCGAGCGTTCGGGCATCATCAACATCGCCATCGAAGGTCAGCTGCTGGCCGGTGCCTTCCTCGCCGCGGTCGTCGCCTCGGTGGTGAAGAACCCGTACGCGGGTCTGCTCGCGGCCCCGATCGCCGGTGCCCTCGTCGCCGTGATCCTCACTTTCTTCGCGGTGAAGTACTGGGTCAACCAGATCATCATCGGCGTGGTCCTCAACGTGCTCGTCGTGGGTGTCACGAGCTTCCTCTACTCGACCGTCCTCACCCAGGACCCCGAGCTGTGGAACGCCCGCCAGAAGCTGCCGAACCTGCCGATCCCGCTGCTCTCGGACATTCCGGTGCTCGGACGGGTGCTGTTCGATCAGAACATCCTCGTCTACATCATGTACGTCGTCGTCATCGCTCTGCAGATCTTCGTCTTCCGCTCGAAGTGGGGTCTGCGGATGCGGGCCGTCGGCGAGCACCCGAAGGCCGCGGACACCGTGGGCATCAAGGTCAACTTCACCCGCGTGCGCAACACGCTGCTCGCCGGTGCCATCGCCGGACTCGGCGGCGCCTTCTTCACCGTCGGCTCCGGACTGGCCTTCGGCAAAGAGATGTCGGCCGGGCAGGGCTATATCGCTCTGGCGGCGATGATCCTCGGCAAATGGAACCCGAAGGGTGCCCTGTTCGCCGCGCTGCTGTTCGGCTTCTCCAAGAGCCTCGGCAACACGCTGCAGTCGATCGGCACCCCGGTGGCCAACGAACTGCTGCTCATGCTGCCCTACATCGTCACCGTCTTCGCGGTCGCCGGCTTCGTCGGTCGGGTCCGCCCGCCGGCGGCGGAAGGTGTGCCCTACGTGAAGTGAGTCCATCCTCGGCGACGTGATCGCACCACCCCTCGAGAACCCAACAGTCGCACTCTGCAGGAAGAGGTATCCCCATGGCTGTCCCCGACACCCCCGCACCCGAACACGGCGCCTCCGGGCACGACCCATCCGGGCACGACGCCTCCGAACACATCTGGAGCGAGGAACCCACCCCGGTCTGCCCCGATGACCTCAGCGAAGGCACCTGGGAGCTGCTGCGAGCCGAAGCGAAGCGGGCGATGACGAAGGCCTATGTGCCGTACTCGTCCTACCCCGTGGGCGCGGCCGGACTCGTCGACGACGGGCGCATCGTCGGCGGCTGCAATATCGAGAACGCCTCGTTCGGTGTGACATTGTGCGCCGAATGCTCGCTCGTCTCCGACCTGCTCATGTCCGGCGGGGGCCGCCTCGTCGCCTTCGACTGCGTCGACGGGGACGGCAACACCCTCGTCCCCTGCGGACGCTGCCGGCAGCTGCTGTTCGAACACGGCGGCAATGAACTCATCCTCAATATGCCCAGCGGACGGTCCCCGCTGTCGGTGGTCCTGCCCGAAGCGTTCGGGCCCGACCACCTGAGCGCGGGCCGGACCGACCACAACGCGAAACACTGACACCCTCACCGAGGTGGCCCGCCGATGCGGGAATCACCTGCCGGTGCGCTGACAACGAAGGACTGAGACCGTGACTGTAGAGGCATTCGACACCGTCGACGTCATCGCCGCCAAACGCGATGGCCAGGCTCTGAGCAAGGAGCAGATCGACTGGGTGATCGACGCCTACACCCGCGGCGTCGTCGCCGAGGAGCAGATGGCCGCGCTGGCCATGGCGATCTTCATCAACGATATGGAGCCGGTCGAGATCGCGAACTGGACGCAGGCGATGATCGCCTCCGGTGAGCGGATGGACTTCTCGTCCCTGACGCGGCCCACCTCGGACAAGCATTCGACCGGGGGAGTCGGTGACAAGATCACTCTGCCCCTGGCTCCGCTGGTGGCGGTCTTCGACGTCGCCGTCCCGCAGCTGTCCGGGCGCGGACTCGGCCACACCGGCGGGACCTTGGACAAACTCGAGTCCATTCCGGGCTGGCAGGCGGGGCTGAGCAACGCGGCGATCGTCGACCAGCTCGAGGACATCGGCGCGGTCATCTGCGCCGCCGGCACCGGTCTGGCCTCGGCGGACAAGAAGCTCTACGCCCTGCGCGACACCACCTCGACGGTCGACTGCATCCCGCTCATCGCCTCGTCGATCATGTCGAAGAAGATCGCCGAGGGCACATCCGGCCTCGTCCTCGACGTCAAGGTCGGCTCCGGGGCGTTCATGAAGGATCTGAGGAAGGCTCGGACGCTCGCGCAGACGATGGTCGACCTCGGCCAGGCCGCAGGGGTGAACACCTCGGCGCTGCTGACCGACATGTCGACACCTCTGGGTCTGACCGTCGGCAATGCTCTCGAGGTGCGCGAATCCGTCGAGGTCCTCGCCGGCGGTGGACCGGCCGACGTCGTCGACCTCACCGTCGCACTGGCCGAGGAGATGCTGCGCCTGGCCGGCAAGACCGATGTCGACGTGCGCGCCGCGCTGTCTGACGGGCGGGCGATGGACGTCTGGAAGCGGATGATCCGGGCACAGAACGGCGACCCTGAGGCACCGCTGCCGGTCGCCGAGCACACCGAGGTCGTCACCGCGACTGAGTCCGGGGTGCTCACGAAGCTCGACGCACTGTCGGTGGGAGTCGCCTCGTGGAGGCTCGGTGCCGGGCGCGCCCGTAAGGAGGATCCGGTTCAGGACGTCGCCGGCATCGAACTCCACGCCAAACCCGGTGACAGCGTCACCGCCGGTCAACCGCTCATGACTCTGCACACGGCGACTCCGGAACGTTTCTCCCGGGCGATCGCATCGCTCGACGACGCGGTCGAGATCGGTGGGGACGCCGCCTCGGTGCCGGAATCGATCGTGTTCGAAAAGATCACCTGAGTCAAAGACCACTGCAGCGTCGGTTCTGTGCCGGTCCCGGCGCCGCTACGCTGGAACCAGCGCATTCGAAGCCGCCGAAGACCCTGCACCAATCATCTTGGAGGAACCCATGACCAGCCGTTCGGACGTCGCCGCGATCATCGACCACACCCTGCTCAAGCCCGAAGCCACCCCCGCCGATGTCGAGGCGCTTGTCGCCGAGGCGAAGGAGCTGGGCGTGCTGGCCATCTGCGTGTCTCCGTCGATGCTGCCGGTCACCGACCCCGGTGAGCTCGTGGTCGCCACCGTCGTCGGGTTCCCGTCCGGGCAGGTCAAGGCCGAGGTCAAGGCCGCCGAGGCCGTCCGTGCCGTTGCCGACGGTGCCGCCGAGGTCGACATGGTCATCAACATCGGCCAGGCCATCGCCGGTGACTTCGACGGCCTCGAGGCCGATATCCGCGGAGTCGTCGAGGCCAGCGGGGACTCCCTGGTCAAGGTCATCATCGAATCGGCGGCGCTGAGCGATGAGCAGATCGTCGAGGTCTGCCGCCGTGCCGAGGCCGCCGGGGCCGGCTTCGTCAAGACCTCCACCGGTTTCCACCCAGCTGGTGGTGCCAGTGCACACGCGGTGGCGCTCATGCGCGAAACCGTCGGTGACCGCCTCGGCGTCAAGGCCTCCGGCGGGATCCGCACCGTCGAGGCCGCCGAAGAGATGATCGCCGCCGGTGCCTCCCGCCTCGGCCTCTCCGGCTCCGCCGCAATCCTCAACTCCCTCTAATTGCTACCCGACGGCGGCCCAGGAACCTCGCGCGAGGTTGCTGGGCCGCCGTCACGTAGCAATTGGGTCATAGTCCGAAGTAGGTTTTGAGTTCGGTGCTGATCGAGGTGAGACGTTCCCGCAGTGCGGGTTTGAGCGAGGCACTCGCCGAGGTGGCCGGCAGTCGCACTCCCGCGCTGGCGGCCGCACGCGCATCGGCATCGGTGGCTGCCTGGAGTTCCGTGGGCTCGGCCACGACCTCGAGGTAGCACTTGAGCTTCGGTTCCGTGCCGGAGGGGCGGACGATGACCCTGGAACCCGAATCGGAGAGCAGCAGGATCCCATCGGTCGGGGGCAGCCCCTGGTATCCGGTCGAGAGATCATGGACCTCGGCGACAGGGGAGCCGGCCAGAGTGGTCGGCGGGTTCTCCCGCAGCTTGGCCATGGCCGTGGCGATGAGGGAGACGTCGTCGAGGCGGAAGCTCAGCGGGGCGGTGGCGAAGAAGCCGTCGCGCCCCCGGATCCGATCGAGCTCGGCCTCGATGCTCGACCCGTCCGCCTTGAGTCGCGAAGCCAGGGCCGCGAAGGTCACTGCCGCGGAGATTCCGTCTTTGTCGCGCACCGCCGTCGGGTCGACGCAGTAGCCCAGCGCCTCCTCGTAACCGAAGACGAGGCCGGCGACGCGAGAGATCCACTTGAAACCGGTGAGCGTGTTCACCGCCGCGAAACCGTGACCGGCGGCCGCTGCGGCCAGCGCGCGAGAGGACACGATCGAATTCGCGAACACCGGCGCAGCCGAGTCCGCTCCCTGCCCCGCATGGTGCGTCCCGGCTGCCAGCCGGGTGGCGGCATCCTCGCCGAGGAGGAGCCCCACCTCGTCGCCGGACAGCTGCCGGTACCCGGTCGCCGCAGAGGGATCCGGGATCGCCGCGGAGAACCGGTCGGCATCGGGATCGTTGGCGATGACGAGTTCCGCACCGACCTCCCGAGCAAGTTCGTAGGACTCGTCGAGGGCACCGGCTTCTTCGGGGTTCGGGAAGGCCACGGTCGGGAAGTCAGGATCCGGTGCCTGTTGGGAGGTCACCGGGTGGAGGTTCGTGAAGCCGGTGCGCATCAGTGCCGCCTCGGCGACGCCGGCTCCGACACCGTGCAGGGAGGTGAGCACGATCGACAAGTCGGACTCCGCCCGCACGCCCAGAGCATCGATGCGGCTCAGGTAGGTCTCGACGATCTCCTCGCCGAGGTGTTCCCAGCCGGATTCGGCACGCGGCACCGAGGCGACGGAATCGACAGCCGCGATCTGCTCGCCGATGAGGGCATCGGCCGGACTGACGATCTGTGCACCGGCTCCTGCCTCGGACGCCGCCGGATCGGGTTCGATGGCGAGCAGCGGGCGTCTGCCCAGATAGACCTTATAGCCGTTGTCCGCCGGCGGATTGTGACTGGCGGTGACCATGACACCGGCATCGGCGTCGAGGTGGGACAGAGCGAAGGCGAGCAGCGGAGTCGGCAGCTGTTCGGGAAGCTGGATGGCTGTGCCGCCCGCAGCAGTGATGACAGCGGCGGTATCGGCGGCGAAGTCTGCAGACTTGTACCGGGCATCGCAGCCGATGACGACGCGGAAACCCTCCCCGACGGTGCCTGAGAGGAACGAAGCGAGTCCGGCGGCGGCACGGATGACCACCGCCCGATTCATCCGATTCGGTCCCGCGGCGATCTCGCCGCGCAGTCCGGCCGTGCCGAAGGCGAGGGGGCCGGCGAACCGGTCCTCGAGGTCGGCGATCGCGGCGACGTCCCCGGCTTCGGCCTCGGCGAGGATGTGCTCCAACGTCGTGGCTGTCTGCGGATCGGGGTCATCGGCGATCCAGGCGCGGACCACCTCGGCGTCGAATCCATTCGTGAAGCGATCGGCTACGCGGGTCATGTTCGGTCCTTTGCGAGTTCGCGGTGAGGGGGTGGGGAAGGCTGCGTCGTCGAAAGCGCAGACTCAGAGCTTCGCGACGATGTCGGCAAGCAGCTGCGAGATGCGCGGGGCAGCGGCGACGCCGGCTTCGATGACCTCGGCGTGGGAGAGCGGGGTCTCTTGGATGCCCGCGGCGAGGTTCGTCACCAGTGAGATGCCCATGAGCTCGAGCCCGGCCTGCCGGGCGGCGATGGCCTCGAGCGTCGTCGACATGCCCACGAGGTCGGCGCCGAGGACCCCGGCCATGCGCACCTCGGCGGGAGTCTCATAGTGAGGTCCGCGGAACTGCGCGTACACGCCCTCATCCAGGGTCGGGTCGATCTCTTTGGCGATGGCGCGCATGCGCGGCGAGTAGAGGTCGGTGAGGTCGACGAAGTTCGCGCCCTCGATGGGGGAGGTGCCGGTGAGGTTGATGTGGTCGGAGATGAGCACCGGGGTGCCGGCGGCCCAATTGCGGTTGAGCCCGCCGCAGCCGTTGGTCAGCACCAGGCTGGAGCAGCCGGCCGCGGCAGCGGTGCGCACACCGTGGGCGACGGCGCGCACACCCTTGCCTTCGTAGTAGTGCGTGCGGGAGCCGAGCACGAGCGCATGCTTGCCGCTGGCTTCGATGCGCACGGTGCGCAGGGTCGCACCGTGCCCTTCGACTGCAGGAGCGTGGAATCCCGGGACCTCGGCGGCCGAGATCTCGGCGACGGTTTCGCCGAGGAGGTCGGCCGCCCCACCCCAACCGGAGCCGAGGACGAGCGCGATGTCGTGGGATTCGACGCCCGCGTTCGCGTTGATGGTCGTGGCCGCGGCATGGGCGGCGGCGGTAGGATCGCTTAAGTCAGTCATGACGCCAAGATTATCAAGTTCCCCACCGCCCAAGGAGCGAGCACATGCCGATTCGAGAGCTGAGCGACGGCGACGATCTGCGCCTGAACGAGGTGTTCGCGGATGCGACCACTCCGGCCGGTCATATGGCCCGGTCACTGTTCCGTCCGTCCTCGGATTCTCCGCTGATCCGCTCCGTCATCGCCGAGGTGGTCCCCGACGTCCCCGTCGGTGCCGCCGCGATCGCCGAGTCCCCGCTTCACCCCCACCGTGCGTGGGTGCACGTCGAGGTGGCTGCCGAGGAGCAGGGCCATGGGCAGGGTCGTGAACTCTTCGACGCCGTGTGCGCCGAAACGCGGGGAACCGCGATCGAGGGACTCGACCTGCGAGCTCGTGTGCAGGCCGGCAGCGCGGGGGAGCGTTTCGCTCAGGCACTCGGGTTCATCCCGCTGACGACGACCCGTGTCATCAAGGTTCCCGCCGGTGCTCTGCCGCCGGCCGGGGGCGGCAGAGCCGAGGATCTCGAGATCGTCGCGACCGGTTCGGTGAAGCTGACGAAGGCGTTCCTCGCCTGGTACACCGCGGTCAACCGTGACGATGCCGTCGGTCCGCTGACCATCGGACAGGTCAACAATGCGTTCCTCTCCGAAGCCGCCGGTGCCCACGGTGCGGCACTGCTGAACGGTGCAGCCGGGACCGCCGAGGCGGACGGGCTCAGTGCCTTCGCCGTGTCCTATGCGCGGGAGGCCGATGAGACCGCCGGAACTCTGCCGGCCGCGGGCGAAACCGGTGCGGGACATTCGGGTGCCGACCGAGCCGAGTCGGCCGTCGTCGACCAGTCCGTGGAGGAGGCTCCGACCGAGCTCATCCTCGGGTCGATGTTCGAAACCCGCGAGGATGCCGCCGACGTAGCCGGTGAGGACTTCGCTGCGGCCGTCGCCGATGCCGAACTGCTGTTGGCACGGCTGTCCGTCGACGCCGATGTCGTCATCGAGGTCACGAGCGGAATGCCCGTGATCTCGGCGCTCGCCGACCGTCTGCTCGCATCGGGTACGGCCACCGAGCTCTACCGTTATGAGACGCTTTCGGGGTCTCCTGCCGACGGGAGCTGATCGGCGCCGACTGTGTACCGGCCCGCCTTGAGCCGAAACATCCTCCGCCCTTCGTCGGCAGTGAAGAGGCGGACCGGGCGAGCCTGAACCTCGGTGACGAACCAGCCCGTTCCCGGCAGCCCATCGAGCGGGGCCTGTCGCAGCAGTCCGAGTCCGGTGAGATCCTGTCTGGTGTGGATACCGAGCACGAGCAGAGGTCCGAGATTCTGTGCCTTGGCCAGAGGGGAACCATAGCCGGGAGTGAACCGTGTCGGCACGGTGAGCACATGGAATCGTCCGTCGAGCGGATCCCATTCGACCGGTTCGGACTCCCGGTGGGCATCATCGTGGACGGCCACCGTGCCCAGACGGCTCAAATGGGCCGCGAACTCGGTCTTGCCGCTCTGCGGTGAGCCGCGAACCGTGAGCACGGACCCGTCTCGCAGCGGGTCCCACGTGACGAGCTCACCGAAGGCATCGACGCCGATGGGAATGCGGTCCGGCCCAGTGAAAGCACCGGTCATCCCTGCGCCGGGACCTGCATCATTCGTCCCTGCACCGACGAGGCCGTGCGGTGTCGGCGACAGTGCGGTTCCCGCCGGGGCTGCCAGACCTCGCCAGCGCGGTGCGAAACCGCCGCTGTCGGTCGGTTCGCCGAGTGCAGGGAGCCGATGGCTCCTCGCCATGTCATCGGGAACGAGCTGCACATCGGCTCCTTCCCCTCCGCAAGCCTGCACCCGGGGTCCTCGAATGACGGCTCGGAAACCCGGCCAGGTGCCTGCGAACCGCTGCCGGCTGAGGCCGAAGTTCGTGCCGTCCTGACCGGCCTCCGGCGGGAAGATGATCTGAGTGGCGAACCGTGAGTTTCTGCCCGTCATAGTCCGGCAGCCGGCTAGCAGAAGATCAAGACCGGAAGCGGCTCCGTGGCCGACCAATCGTTCGATGCGCTCGGCCCAATAGTGGTCGAGCGAGTCGACGAGTTCGGCCCAGTTGCCGCAGACCAGCAGACTCGGAGGTTGTCGGCCGACTCGCGCGTGCCGACCAGTTCGTGCATCCGAGACCGGTGGTGTCCCTGCCCCCGTGGCGAGATGGTCGAGCACCGCCTGGATTCTCCACCCTGCGTTCATTCCGCAGGTGATCTCGGCACCTTCGAGTGCACCGGCGATCCGGCCCAAAGCGATGATGCGCCGTTTCGGTCCGGCAGCCCGGGCCATCGTCATGAGCACAGAATCCACGACCTCAGGGTCTCCTCCGGTGAGGATCGTCGACCCGTCCACATCCGGGTCGAAGGTCCACAGCTGCTGGCGCTGATCGGCCGGAATATCGATGATCCCCGTGGCAGCAGCCGCGCCCTGCACACCGGACGAGGCGACCCCGAGCTCCGTCCCGCCGGCCATCTCTTCCGGATCGGGCAGCGGTGGGACCACCACCTGGCGCATCTCCGCGCGAAACCTGCTGTCACCGGCCGCGGCGATGATGCCCGCGACACTGACGCCTCGAACCCCACCGGCTGCGGACGGCATCGGTCCCCGCACCCAGGGCCTGACCCGGGGACGGAGAGCCGCCTCGGTGCGGGAATCGGTTCCGAAGGGAACGGCGACACGGAACGAAGAGACGCTCATCCCATCGTCGATGCAGGCGGCACCGGGCTTGTCCGCGGGCAGCAGGGCGGCGGCCTCGGTGCCGATGACGTCGAAGGAATCGGTCTCATCGCGGACCCGCAGGCACACACGGATGTTGATGTTCGCCTTCATCTGCCCGGTCACGACGCCTAAGGGCCGCTGGGTGGCGAGGATGAGGTGGACGCCGAGGGATCGTCCGAGCGCGGTGAGGTGTTCGAGCAGGTCAGCGGCGCGCGGGTGCGTGGCCATCAGCGCGTGGAACTCATCGATGACGACGACGAGGCGCGGCGGCGGGTCGGTGAGCTCCTCGATATCGGCGCATCCGTGATCGGCCAGCATTCGTTCCCTGCGGGTGATCTCGGCACGGATCGACACGAGTGCGCGGAAGGCGAGGCCCGAATCGAAATCGTCGAGCACGCTGTCGGTGTGCGGCAGATCCTGCAGCGGGGCGAAGGTGGCACCGCCTTTGAAATCGACGAGCACGAAACGCAATCGCCGAGGCGACAGCACCAACGCCATCGACAGCAGCCAGGTCTGGAGGAGCAGCGACTTTCCGCTGCCCGTGGTGCCCGCGACAAGGGCGTGGGGGCCGTCGGCGAACAGGTCGATGCCGACCTCCCCGTCGGCACCGCGGCCGATGATGACCGGTCCCGGCCGGCCGGCTCGCCACCGCGCGGTGATGGCCTCCGGTGCGTCGTCGCACAGTTCGCCGAGACCGTGGCTGGGCCAGGGCTGACAGCCCTGGCCCGTATCGCCGCGGCGGTCCAGGGTGACGAACCGGGCAGCCGGCATGAGCGTGGCGGTCAGCGGCCTGCCGGGAACCGGACCGTGGAGTGCCGTCGAGGAGGTGGTGTGGGCTTGAGCGAGAGTGCCCACCGACAGCGAGATCGCCGAGGCGGGGCGTGGGCCCGACAGCGTCAGGACGCCGCGGCCGGTGCGCTCGTCGAGGCGGACGGTGATGGTGTCGTCGATATCGTGGCCGGCGCGGCCGAGGAGGAGCTCGGATGTCTGTGCGGAGTCGGCGGAGACCGTCGTGCCGGCCAGTTCCGGCAGCTCAGCGAGTTCGGGGCCGGGACGCCAGGCATAGCGGCGATCGGACAGCCATGCGAACGCCATGGTGCGCAGCACGACGGGATCTCCGCTGGCCGTGACGGTCGTGGTCAGCGGATCGATGCGGATCGGCATCGCGTCGAGCACGATGCGTCCGTCGACGTGGTCGATTCCTGCCTGCAGCTGTTCATCGACGGTGAGGCTGCTGAGGATCGGACCGAAGCCCAAGCACAGACCCGGTGCGGTGAAAGCACTGCGACGGTGTGCCGCCACGAGTTCATCCAGCCGATTGCGCGCGTCAGCGGTCGCCGCGGAACGGTCCCGGCGGCATTGCCGGCAATCGCGGGTGAAACGCTTCTTCTCCACAAGGTAGGCGACGTATCCGGAGATCGGGGCGGAGATGCTGAACAGCAGGAACCACCACATGCCGGTGGCTGCGGCCAGCACCACCCCGATGCCGATCGGGATGAGGAAAGTCCACCACTGCGGGGGTCTGGCTGGGCGCGGATCGTCGACCGTCTTCGGGGCGATGTGGACGTCGTCGGCCAGTGCCTGCGGCGGGGACCGGATCTGCGGAGCATGTGCGGCCGTCGACGACGCGGAAGGGGAGTCGGAATTCGGATCCGTTCCGCGGCGTGAGTCCGTGTCCGGACTCGGAGCGAGGACAGTCGCTCCCAGAAGGCTGATTCCCTGACCATCGGTGGCATCGAGCGTCAGCAGCTGCGGCTCGCGCGAAATGCACGGGTCGATGACGGTCAGCGACTGCTCATGCGGCAGCCGGGACAGGCTGAGACGTCTCGGATCGACGGCGAGCGCGTACCCCGAGTCCGGTCCGGCGAGGACCGACACCACGGCCGGCTGCAACGCGGCACGATGATCAACGCTGCGGTCGACCGTGCGCAGGGCATTCGCGCCGATGACGGTGATCGGATTGAGGTTCAGCCACCGCCCCCAACTGATGCGCTCAAGACTCCCACCGGGGCACCGGTTGCCCGTTTCAAGGCCCTCAGGCAGCAGCTCCGGGCCGAAGGCGGAGCGGAAGACCTCGAGAGCCGAACTGTCCGCGTCGGCCTCGACGCTCACGCTTGTGACTGCTCCGTTCGTTTCGATGCGGTGGACGAGGCCCAGGGTTCTCATGGCCACAGCTTGTTCGGGGCGAACGGGTGAGGCAAGAGGTCGAAGAGGACCTGTGCATATGCCCCGGCCGTCCACAGGCCGGCGGTGTGCCAGTGAGTTCGCCGCCCACAGGAATCGGTGTCGGAGTCGGTCGGGTACTCCGGGTCCGACAGCCCGCTCTCCGACCCGGCAGCCGGCTCCCTGGGCCCACTCGACATCCGTGACGAGGCGAACGGCTGACTCGTCAATCCAGGCGGAGAGCACCCCGTGCGTAGGCCGTGGCATGGAGGTCGATGAGTCCGGGTACGAACGGTGAGAGCAGAGCCGGGGAGTACCGGGCCTCGATCCGGATCCGCACCGAATGCGTCCCATCCGCGTCGGCGCTCAACCGCAGATCGTGCATGTCCTTCGGGGTCGGAGCGGCGCTGAGGTAGCGCCCGGCCGCCCGTTCGGCCGCGCGAGGTGAGAACACGAGCCCGGGCTCGTCGCCGGGAGCGGGTTCGAACGAGTCCGACGCCGCCAATGCCGCAGAATCGGCCAGGCCCTGCAGCTCCCGCCTGGCCATGTGCAGGTCGGTCAGGGCGGCGATGAGGAAAGCGAGCAGCAGCGCGATGACGACGAAGCCGATGGCCAAGGGCGTGATCGACCCGGAATCCGATTCATGGGAGCCGTCCGCAGCCATCTCACTGGTCTCCGACGGCGACGACGTCAGTGTGGTTGGCACGCAGAGTGATGTGTGGGGCATGTGCGGAGCCGAAGAGCAGCGGGAAGCCGGGCAGGATCACCTTCGTCTCCACACGTGCGGTGACGAGAGAACCCGCCTGTCCACAGGGACCGGTGCACGAGTAGGTGATGGAGGTCGGTGCATCGCGCAGCCCGAAGTCCGCGAAGTGCATCTTCGCCACCTCCTGGGCCCGAGCTTCGGACGGGTTCGCGTCGCGGGCGGCGATGCGGGAGGCGGACATCGCCGTCGAGGTGGTCGCATAGCTGGCGGCCTGCAGCTGAGAGAGGGTGAGCATGAGGTAGATGACGGGAATGAGCAGAACGACCGAAGCGAAGATGAACTCGATGACGGCGGTGCCCGTGTCAGCCCCACCAACAGGGTCAGCCCCGCCAACAGCCTCAGCTCCACCGACCGCGTCGACCTCCTCGGGTGCCTCCAGCTCGCGCTCAGTCACGGTCGATGTCCTCGACGATGGAGCGTCCACGCAGATCCCAGACTTCGGCCGGTCCCCACAGGCCGAGGACGGGCAGCGGTGTCCGCACCCGGACCTCGACGATCTCGACCGCACCTCGTCGTGAGGTCGAGACGGTGACCTTCTGCGCATAGCGCTCGCCGACGGACACACGGATGAGATCGCTCGTCAGCCGTTTCCCGTCGCGGGGGCTCTGATCGGCCAGGCTCGCCTGCCGGGCCCCGGCGATCGCGGAGTCGATGACCGTGTTGCGGACATGGATGACGAGCCCGATCTGCAGGGCACCGGCAAGAATGAGCGCCAGCAGCGAGGCGACCAGCGCGAACTCGGCGACTGCCGAACCCGAATCGGTGACGTCATCGGTCAGAGCGTCTTCGGCCACCGCGTTGTCACCCGGCCCCGCGGACCTTGTTCATCGCATCCTGGAACATCGAGGTGAACGCCTCACCGGCCAGTGCCCACAGGGCGACCACGAGTCCAGCAGTCATCAAGGTGATGAGCACCCACCCGGGCACATCCCCACGATCGGGCGGGTCGACATCGGCTATGAGGTCGGGGTCGATGTCCCGGTCGGCCGCCTCGGTGATGGTGGGGCCCTCACGGCGAGGAGGTGGGGCAGGGATGAGCGCGAGCATGAGCAGGATGAGTCGGCTGCCGAACTGGCGGAACATGGTGTCTCCTTCTTCTGTGCGGATGGATCGGACGGTCACGGATTCCATCGGGAAGCAATCGGGGGCGGACCAGACGGTCACGGGCTGAGGTCGAGCACGGTCAGGGACGGGAAGACAGCGAAGATGACGGTGACGGGAAGGACGAAGACGACCACTGGAACGAGCATGCCGATCTCTTTGCGGCCCGAGAGCTCGAGCAGGCGTCGGCGTGACTGTTCGCGCACGTCAGCGGCCTGGGAGCGGAGGACTTCGGCCAAAGGCGTGCCGCGGGTCATCGATACTGCGAGTCCGTCGACGAACTGGACGATCTCGGGGATCGCGATCCGCGTGGCCATCCCGTCGAGTGCCTCGACCAGAGGAGTTCCGGTGCGGGTGGCGGCCAGGGCCGCGCGCAGTTCGTCGATGAGATCACCCGAACAGGTCCGACACACCCGTTCCAGCGCCTCGATGATGCCCTCACCCGCGGTGATGGACAAGGCGAGGAGTTCCGCGACGGTGGGGAACTCGGCCAGCACCCGGGACTCGTGACGGTTGATGGCCTGGCTCAGGCGCCAATCATTGAAGACATGACCTGCGATGCCGCCGCTGATGACAAGGACGAGCGTGACGATGGGGGAGAACCCGCGCTGAGCCGACAGCAGCCCGGCCAGACCGCCGGCGGCGATCATCCCCACGAGGATGCTCAGCACCTGATTGATGCGGAACTTCTCGATCGTGGCATTCCCGCCGAGGCGGTCGATGCGCAGCCGCAGAGTCGCATCCGTGGTGATGCGCGAGGTCACCCACAGCGTCGACGTCAGCAGCACCGACTTCGCCAGTCCCAGGAAGCCCTCGGCACGCGGCGTCGGCGGAGCATAGACATCGATCAACGACTCCTGATCGCGCAGATAGGGCGCGATCCGTGAGGACAGGGTCGGTCGGCGCAGCGGCGGAAGGGAGAGGACGAAGACACACAGGGCGAAGCCGTTGAAGAGCCCGAGGGCGAGGACGGACAGGGGATCATCGAGGATGTTCATGCCGCCCGACCGTCCCGCGAACCATGCGTCCCGGACGCACCGAAACAACGGAAGCCGGTGCTCGCCTGCGGATCGGCCTCGCCGGCAGAGCCCTCAGCAGCGGCGTACCTGCGGTGTGCCGCGCTGAGGGAGGACCCTTCGATGACGCGAGGTTCGGCAGGGAGCCGACCGATGCGCTTCATCGCCTGATACGCGAGCAGAGAGATGACGAAGCCGGAGGCCAAGAGCAGCAGTCCGGTCCGGGAATTGTAGGCGGTGGCCGTCTCGGGCCGGGTCGAGAGGAACGCGAGCACCACCCAGGGTGCGGCGACGGCCAGCCGGGCTCCATTGACGGTCCACTGCTGTCTCGCGGACAGCTCGTTGCGTGTGCGGGCGTCATCGCGGACGAACTGAGCCAGGGCCCGCAGCATCGTGCCCAGATCGCTGCCGCCGACCTGCCGGGTGACGCTGAGGGCGACGACGATGCGGTCGGCCACCGGGTCGGCGCTGACTTGGCGGAACCTCTCCAACGCGAGTGCGAAGGACCCGCTGGCTCGGTATTCCTCAGCGAAGACTTCGAACAGCGGCCGCAGCGGTTCCGGACCGCGATGGGCCAAGGAACTGAGCGCCTCGGGCAGAGACAGCCCCGCCCGGACACCGGAATTGAGATGATCGAGCGTCTCCGGCCACAGCTCCCGACGCATCACCTGCTTGCTGCGGGCCCGATGCTGCAGAAGCCGGTGGGGCAGCCAGGAGGCGAAGAGGCCGAAACACAGGGCGATCGCCCACGACCCGGTGAACACGGTCGCGAGGACCGCGACGACACCGAACACGGCAACGCAGATGAGCAGCAGATGCCCGGGCCGCAGCCGCGGAAATCCCGCACCGGTGAGCATATCGTCGAGTTCGCGCACCCATCGCCGCTGTGTCCGTGCTCCCTGCGGACGCTGCCACAGAGACATCCAGATGAGGAACAGCCCGGCGCCGAGTCCCGCGCCGATGAGCAGAGCGAACTGCGAATAGCTCACGCCGCCTCCAGAACGGCGTGCAGGTCCCGACCGATGCCGGCAAATCTCTCGCCGAGGTGGCCGAAGCCCTGACCGCGGACGAGCGTTCCGCGCGGCGAATGGAAGATCGTATCGAGTTCGACGACATCGCCTTCGACTCCACCGGGGACCGCGCAGATCTCGTCGACGCGGCGGACCCCGTTGGGATCGCGTCGCAGGTGGACGACGACGTCGAGGCTGACGGCAACGGTGGGAACGACGAACGCCGAGGAGATGTTCGCCCCGGCCAGCAGCGGCAGGGTGCAGATCTTCGTGATCGCCGCGCGTGCCGAGTTCGCATGAATCGTGCCCATTCCGGGCAGGCCCGAGTTGAGTGCCACGAGGAGGTCGAGGCTTTCGGCTTCCCGGACCTCACCGACGATGATGCGGGTCGGCCGCATCCGCAGCGCCTCTTTGACCAGGGCCCGCAGGGTCACTTCGCCGGTGCCTTCCAGGGACGGCTGCCGGCATTGCATGGGCACCCAGTCGCGGCTGGGCAGGTTGAGTTCGAAGACCTCTTCGCAGGAGATCGTGCGCTCCCTGGCAGGAATCGACCCGGCCAGAGCGTTGAGCATCGTCGTCTTGCCGGCCTGTGTGGCACCGGAGACGAGGATGTTGGCTCCGCAGGCGACGGCCCCGTCGAGGAACTCGGCGGCACCGGGGGTGATCGAGCCGGTGGCGACGAGGTTCCTGAGATTGCGTGGCCGAGCGATGAACTTGCGGATATTCACTGCCGGGTGGGTGCGGGTGATATCGGGAAGGACCACGTGCAGTCGGGACCCGTCGGGCAGGATGGAATCGACGAAGGGCTGGGACAGGTCGACGCGTCGACCCGAGGTGCGCAGCATCCGTTCGATGAGGTCATCGAGTTCGCCGGAGCTCAGCTTCGTCGTCGTCAGTTGGTGGACGCCGTCGACGGCGATGAAGACCTCACTCGGGGAATTCACCCAGATCTCCTCGACGTGCGGATCATCGAAATAATCCTGCAGGGCGCCGAACCCCGAGAGCTGATTGTCGATCTGGCGAAAGGTCGCTTCTCTGTCTTCGAGCAGCGGCAGATCGGCGACGAGGCTGCGTTCGTCGTACTCGGCGATGACGGTGCGTATGAGCTCGCGAGAACGCTGTATATCGGCGCGCGGGTCCACGTCGAGATCTCTGATCCGCTTGTGGACCTCGCTGGTGATGACATCGGTGGCTTCCACTCTGAACCCTTGCCCTGATCATTCGAATGACAGCGAGATTTGCTTTTTAACCTAGCTGTAGTCGAATGAAGAATCCAGTGATTTCTGCAATCTGTGGATAACGCGATCGAGGGCATTCAAATGCTGACTCTGTAGTTTCAGGCGTGTCATTTCGGGTATGATCCAACCACCGGCAGCTCGCGACCGATGGTGGACTTCACTCCTGCCGCAAGCGCGACGCCGTCTGAGCCGACGTGCTGACTCCACCTGAGCCGCGCCGCCGGCGGGATGAATAGGATCTCCCGCCGGCGGCGCTTTTGGGCCCATGCGGGAAGTTCCGCGTTCACTCGCCGAGGCGGGCCCGGGCGGCGTATCCACGGACGGGTACCATTTATTACAATGGAAATCGTGAAAAACAGACGTGACCGCTCAGACAGCGACTCCGCGGCTCTCGGACCGGAGCCGGCGGTCCCGCAGACGGGCCTGACGCCGGCCGTTGCCTTCGTCCACGAGCACCTCGCGGCACAGGCCGGGGCCGTGACGATCTCGGCGCTGGCCGCAATGACCGGACTGCATCAGAACACCGTGCGCGAACACCTCGACCAACTCGTCGAGGCCGGTGCGGCCACGAAGTCCAAGGCCGCCTCCTCGGGCCGCGGCCGACCGGCCTGGCTGTATCGAGCGATCGGGTCACCGCGGAAGGGAGCATCGGAATACCTCGGTCTCGCCTCGGTGCTGGCCGCGCAGATCGATCGCACGAGCCCGAACCCGCGAGCAGACGGGATCGCGGCCGGAATCGACTGGGGCCGCGACCTCGCTCGAGGCGTCGCCGAAATGCGGGTCGACGCCGAGGAGGCCGCCCCCGCCGAATCGACAGCGACCGACGAGACTCTCGCCCTGCTCGACAGTCTCGGCTTCGCGCCTGAACCCGTTCCAGCGGAAGCGACGGACGCCGGCCGACGCAGCTTCCGTCTCACCCGCTGTCCCCTGCTCGAAGCCGCTCACGAATACCCGGACATCGTCTGCGGCGTCCACCTCGGCCTCGTCCGGGGCAGTCTCGAGTCCTTCGGCGGGCCCGGTGCCGACAGCGAACTCGAGCCCTTCTCCGAACCCGGGGCCTGCCGCCTGCACCTGCACGACGACACGGTCGCCGATTCTCCAACCGCGCCCGCCGCCGATCCGCAGACCGCGCCGGCATCCGGTGAGTCTGCCGGTCCCGCCGCGACCCGAAAGCCGCTGAAGTGATCCGCCGCCTCGCCTTCCTCCTCCCCGCCGGACTGGCCCTGCTGGCCGGCCTCGATGCGGCACTCATGCTGCTCGGCGTCTGGGCCCCGGTCGCCGGTGACGATCTGCCCGAACTCCACGGCATCCTCATGGTCTTCGGCTTCCTCGGCACGGTCATCGCTCTGGAGCGAGCCGTGGCTTTGGCCCGCCCGGTAGGTTTCCTCGCTCCCGGCCTGCTCGGGCTCGGCGCCATCGCCGTGCTCACACCGGCTCCGCTCATCGTCGGGCAGCTGGCCCTGCTGGCCGGCAGCCTTGCCCTCACCGTCCTCTACATCCCTCTGTTCAGACGCAACCTCGACGATGCCATCCTCGTCCAGGCCATCGGGGCAGCGCTGCTGGCCGGAGCCGGTCTGATGTGGATCGGGGGAGCCCCTGTCTCCGGCCTCATCGGCTGGCTGACCGGCTTTGTCGTGCTCACGATCAGCGCCGAACGACTCGAGCTCGCTCGGGTGAGCATCAGCGCACCGGCCACCCGCATCTTCCGACTCCTCGTCTCCGTCTTCGTCCTCGCCCTTCTCGCCTCTCTGCTGTGGCCGGCCGTCGGAGGACCGGTGCTGGGCATCAGCCTGCTCAGCCTCGTCGCCTGGCTGGTGGGCAATGACGTCGCCCGCAAGACCGTGCGCGGCCCGGGGCAGACCGGCTTCATCGGTGCCTGCCTGCTCGCCGGGTACGTATGGTTGGCCGTGGCCGGACTGATCTGGACACTCGGCGGCCCGATCACCTCGGGACGTGGATTCGACGCCCTCGTGCACGCGGTCTTCCTCGGCTTCGCGCTGTCGATGATCATGGCCCATGCCTCGGTGATCCTGCCCGCGGTGCTGCGCATCCGTCTGCCCTACCACCCGGGCTTCTGGATCCCGGCCGGGCTGCTGCACATCAGCCTCATCCTGCGCATCGGCATCGGTGACGGACTCGACCTCGGCTGGGCCACACAGCTGGGCGGAGTGCTCAACGTGCTCGCAGTCCTCGGATTCGCCATCGTCGCGGCCTCCTCGGCGATCACGGCGACGAAGAAGCGTACCGGTTCGGTCGCTCGCAGATCGGAGCCCACCCGATGAGCCCGCAGCTGTCCTCACCGCGCGAGCGTGACGACGACCTCGGCATCGGGCGCGGACGCTGGCTCATCCGCGACATCCCCGTCGTCATCTGGCTCGTCTTCCTCCTCGTCATCATCGCCGCCCATCCGGGCCTGCCGGTGGCCCGCTGGCTGATGATCCACCTCCTCCTCCTCGGCGCGGTCAGCCACTCGATCCTCGTCTGGTCCCAGCATTTCGCCCAGGCGCTGTTGCACACCCCCTCGACCGCGGCCAGCCGCCGCAGCCAGAGCCTGCGCCTCGGGCTGCTAAACATCGGCACCCTCGTCGTCATCATCGGCATGATGGCCGGCATCTGGGCACTCGTCATCCTCGGTGCCGCGGCTGTCGTCGCCGCTGTCGTCTGGCACGGGGCCTCGCTGTGGAACGGGGCCCGCCACGCGCTGGCCTCCCGCTTCGCCGGAACTCTCCACTACTACGTCGCCGCGGCCGCGATCCTGCCGGTCGGCGTGACCTTCGGCGTTATCCTCGCCGATGACCTCGCCGACCCCTGGCACTCGCGGCTGCTGGCCGCCCATGCGCTGCTCAACCTGCTCGGCTGGATCGGCCTGACCGTCATCGGCACCCTCATGACCCTGTGGCCGACGATGCTGCGGACGAAGATCGTCCCCGGCGCCGAGGTGGCCGCCCGTCGCGCTCTCCCGCTCCTGCTCACCGGCCTGGTCATCGCTCTGGCCGCGACCCTGTTCTCGGCCCCCTGGGCGGCCGGCATCGGGCTGCTCGCCTACCTGGCCGGCATCGGACTCATCGCCCGGCCCTTCGTGCTCTCCGCAGCGGCCAAACCGCCACGGGAGTACCCGACCTATTCGGCCGCAGCCGCAATGGTCTGGCTGGTCATCTGCCTCCTCGCCACGGCCTGGGTGTTCTTCACCTCCGCGGATTGGACTTCGGCCACCCACGGGTTCACCTGGCTGGCCCCCGCACTGGCGGCAGGCTTCGCCGCACAGGTCCTCTTCGGTGCCCTGTCCTATCTCCTGCCCGTCGTCCTCGGCGGAGGGCCGACGGCCGTGCGCGCCGCGAACCGGGAATTCAACCGCCTCGCGGCCTTCCGCATCACGATCATCAATCTCGGTCTGGCGATCTGTCTGCTGCCCGTGCCCAGCTGGGTGCGCGTCCTGTGCTCAGGGCTCGTGGCGCTGGGGCTGGCACTGTTCCTGCCCTTCCTCTTCCGCGGCCTCCGCGCCTCCCGCAAGGCCAAAGCGAACCCGGACATCCACCGGACGAAACGTCCGACGAAGGAGCAGCGAGCCGCCGCATCCAAACTCGACGACCGGCGTGCACTGGCATCGGCGGCTGCGGGCATGGCGCTCGTGCTCGTCGCCGTGGCCGGGGGAGTGGCCCTCGACCCGAACGCCACGACCGCGGTCACCGCGCGAGCCGCCTCGGCGGGAGTGACACCGACGGGGGAGACCACAACGGTGCGCGTTGAGGCGAAGGACATGCGCTTCAGTCCCGACAGCGTCGACGTGCCCGCCGGCAACCGGCTCGTCATCGAGCTGAAGAACACCGATGACCAGGACGTCCACGATCTCGTGCTCGACAACGGCGTCGACAGCGGACGACTGAGCCCCGGCGAATCCGCCACCGTCGACGTCGGCATCGTCGGCGAAGATCTCGAGGGCTGGTGCTCGATCGCCGGGCACCGGCAGATGGGAATGGTCTTCGCCGTCAACGCGATCGGCGGTGCCGGTGAGAATACGGCAGCGGGCCATGACGACTCCGGCGACTCCGGGGATTCCGACACGGACGGCATGGCCGGCATGGATCACGGCGGCATGGAGCACGGCAGCGGCAACGGAACCTCCGGCAGTGAGGAATCCGCGGCCGGAGACCTCGACTTCATGGCCGAACCCGGAGCGGACTTCTCTGCCCGCGACGCGCGGCTGCCGCAGCCCGATGAGTCGGAGGAGCCGAAGACGATCAGGAAGACCTTCACCGTCACCGAGGAAGAACGCGAGGTCGCCGTCGGGGTCAAGCAGAAGCTGTGGCTGTTCAACGGCACCATGCCCGGTCCCACCCTGCGCGGGAAGGTCGGCGACCGGTTCGAGATCACCCTGGTCAACGACGGTTCCATGGGCCACTCGATCGACTTCCACGCCGGCGAGCTCGCCCCCGACCAGCCGATGCGCACGATCGCCCCCGGCGAATCGCTGACCTACACCTTCACGGCCACGCACTCGGGTGCCTGGATGTACCACTGCGCGACGATGCCGATGACCGACCACATCGCCAACGGCATGTTCGGCGCAGTGATCATCGATCCGCCGAAGCTGCCGGAGGTCGACCGCGAATACTTCATGGTCCAATCCGAGCTCTATCTCGGACCCCAGGGCGGAATCGTCGACTCCGACAAGGCCGCCCGCGAGGAACCCGATGCCGTGGTCTTCAACGGCTTCGCCAATCAGTACGATCACGATCAGCTCAAGGCGAAGGTCGGCGAACGGGTACGCATCTGGGTCGTCGACGCCGGCCCCAACCGGCCGAGCGCCTTCCACATCATCGGCGGACAGTTCGACACCGTGTTCAAGGAAGGCGCCTACCGACTCAAACCCGACAACGAGGAGCAGGGGGCGAGTCAGACGCTCGACCTGGCCGCCTCGCAGGGCGGGTTCGTCGAACTCGAATTCGCCGAGGCGGGGCACTATCCCTTCGTCTCCCACGTGATGGTCGATGCCGAACGCGGTGCCCACGGGATCGTCGACGTCACGGATTGAGGCGATCGCCCCGCTGTGACTGCGAGGGCGGTACGAAAAATCTCACATTCTACAGCGTGTAGAAAACATTCTACGCGCGGAAGTACGGTCGAAACTGCAAGAAGAACAGCGACCTGGAAAGGCCGTTCCCGCTGCGCGGCGCACGGGCGCCGCAAAAGGAGCTGAAGTGATCTCCCAACCCGCTCTCGCCATCGTCAGGGACACCCTGCCCGTCATCGGATCCGCGATCGGTGACATCACCCCGATCTTCTACGACCGGATGTTCACCGCCCGTCCTGACCTGCTGCGCGACCTGTTCAACCGCGGCAACCAGGCCCAGGGTGAGCAGCAGAAGGCCCTGGCAGGGGCGATCGCGGCCTATGCCAGTCTGCTCGTGTCCGAGGATGCCCCGAACATCGATGCGATGATGAGCCGGATCGCGAACAAACACGCCTCCCTGGGTATCACCGAAGACCAGTACCCGATCGTCTACGAGCACCTCTTCGCCGCCATCGGTGAGGTCCTCGGCGAGGCGGCCACCCCCGAGGTCGTCGACGCCTGGACCGAGGTCTACTGGGACATGGCGAACACTCTCATCGCCGCCGAGCGCGATCTCTACGCCCGGCACGAGGTGGACCCGGGCGAAGTCTGGTCCGAACTCGTCGTCGTCCGCCGTCGCCAGGAGTCCCCGCAGACCGTCAGCCTCGTCCTCGCCCGCCCCGATGGGGAGGTCCTGCCGCAGGCCCGTCCCGGACAATACATCTCCGTCCAGGTGCAGCTGCCCGACGGCGCCCGCCAGATCCGGCAGTACAGCCTCACCCGGGCGACCTCGCGGGTGTCCTGGACCGTGACGATCAAGGCCGAACCCGGCCGCACCGAGGCCGGCATCCCCGCAGGCGAGGTCTCGAACTTCATCCACGGCAACGTCTTCGAAGGCGACGGGCTGCGCTGCTCCCTGCCGTACGGCGACCTCGTCGTCGAAGAGGCCGAGGCCCCGCTGCTGCTCGTCTCCGCCGGCATCGGCTGCACCCCGATCCTCGGTGCCCTCAACGACCTCGTGTCCAAGGAGTCCCAGCGTGAGGTCACGGTCCTCCACGCCGACCAGTCCATGGCCACTCACGCCCACCGGCAGGAGATGGCGCAGCTGGTCGGTCAGCTGCCCGGGGCCCGGATGCATCACTGGTACGAACAGCTGGGTGCCCGGACGACGACCGAAACCGTCCACGAAGGGTTCATCGACCTCACCGAGGTGAGCGTGCCCGCCGACGCACAGGTCTACCTGTGCGGCCCGCCCCCGTTCATGCGCGCTGTGCGCCGCGGACTCGACGACCTCGACGTGCCCGAGGACAACATCCACTTCGAGGTCTTCGGCCCCGACACCTGGGCCACGGTTCCCGAACTCGTTCCCGCCTGAGGCGGGCCGGTGTCCGGCCTGTCTCGGGCAGGTGTTCTGCCCGGGTCGGGCCCGTCCCCGCGCGGGCGGGCTCATCCCCGGTGAGCCGGGGGATTCGTCGGATGCGCGCCGAGGTGGCCCCACCTCGGCGCGCATCCCTCGATTGAGGGCGAGGCACGGGCATGCTTTAGAATCGAGTCATTATGGCCACCACTGATTACCCTTCTGAAATCGCCAACCTCCGCCAGACGTACAAAGCGATTCTCGACGTGTCCGACCTGGAGAATCTGCGTGACGAGGTCTCTGAGCTCACGGAGGAGGCGTCTTCGCCGACTTTCTGGGACGACCCGGACTCGGCGCAGAAGACCTCGGCCAAGCTCTCCCACAGGCAGGGCACCCTGGAGAAGCTCGAGAAGTTCGGTGAGCGCATCGACGACGCCGAACTGCTCGTCGAGATGTCCCAGGACGAAGGCGACGCGGACTCCCTTGCAGAGGCCGACCGTGACATCAAGAAGCTCCACGATCAGCTGGCCGAACTCGAGATCTCGACGCTGCTCAACCACGAATACGACGAACGTTCCGCTGTGGTGACCGTGCGCTCGGGCGCCGGCGGCGACGATGCCACCGATTGGGCGCAGACGCTCACGCGGATGTACGTGAGGTGGGCGGAGAACCGCGGCTACAACGTCCAGGAACTCGACACCTCCTATGCTGAGGGCGCAGGCATCAAGTCGGCGACGATCCAGATCAACGCCCCCTACGCCTACGGCACCCTGTCCGTCGAAGCCGGCACCCACCGTCTCGTGCGCATCAGCCCCTTCGACAACCAGGGCCGACGCCAGACCTCGTTCGCCGCTGTCGAAGTGGTCCCGCTCATCGAGTCGACCGACCATATCGACATCGACGAGAACGACCTGCGCATCGACGTCTACCGGTCCTCGGGCCCGGGCGGTCAGTCGGTGAACACGACGGACTCCGCCGTGCGCATCACCCACGTTCCCACCGGTGTGGTCGTGAGCATGCAGAACGAGAAGTCCCAGATCCAGAACCGTGAGGCCGCGATGCGCGTCCTCCAGTCGCGTCTTCTCGAGCGCAAGCGCCAGGAAGAGGCCGCGCAGAAGAAGGAGCTCGCCGGCGACATCAAGGCCAGCTGGGGCGACCAGATGCGCTCCTACGTCACGCACCCGTACCAGATGGTCAAGGATCTGCGCACCGGGTACGAGGTCAACAACCCCTCGGCGGTCTTCGACGGCGACCTCGACGGACTCATCGAAGCCGGCATCCGCTGGCGCAAGGAACAGGAGATGGCCGAAGAGGCCGACGCCTGACCTTCTGACGGTCAGCCTCCTCGGCGAGGTCGGCCGTCTCATCGCGGTGACTGTGAACTTCATTCGGATCGCAACACACGCCCGGCCGCCTCCCCGAACATCACGGAACTGTTACGTACAGTGGAACCGGCCGAGCCACCCGCGACATGATTGAAGACGAACTTGATCAGATTCGACTCCGTTTCGAAGTCTTACGACTCACGCTCCCGCAAGGCACTCGACGAGATCTCGTTCGAAGCTGACCGTGGGGAGTTCGTGTTCCTCGTCGGCGCATCCGGTTCGGGAAAATCGACGGTCATCCGGCTCATCCTGCGAGAAGAGGTGCCCACGACCGGACGCATCCACATCGCTGGAAAATCCGTTGTGAAGATGCCCAGCTGGAAGGTGCCCTACCTGCGGCGGGGGATCGGAACCGTGTTCCAGGACTTCCGTCTGCTGCCGAACAAGACCGTCTTCGCCAACGTCGCCTTCGCCCTCCAAGTGATCGGGAAGTCCCGTGCGGCCATGTCGACGCTCGTGCCCGACGTGCTCGAGACCGTGGGCCTGGCCGGCAAGGAGAAGCGGTATCCCAGCGAACTCTCCGGCGGTGAGCAGCAGCGTGTGGCGATCGCCCGCGCCGTGGTCAACAAACCGGGAATCCTGCTCGCCGACGAGCCCACCGGCAACCTCGACCCGACGACGAGTGCCGACATCATGAACGTGCTCGAGAAGATCAACCGCAACGGCACGACCGTGCTCATGGCCACCCATGACGGCGAGATCGTCAACCGGATGCGCAGACGCGTGATCGAACTGCGCGAAGGCACGATCGTCCGTGACGTCGAAGAGGGCACCTACGGAGTCGCCTCATGAGGGCCGGTTTCATCCTCTCCGAGGTGTGGTCGGGCCTGCGGAGGAACTTCTCCATGGTGCTCTCGGTCGTCCTCGTGACCTTCGTGTCCCTGCTCTTCGTCGGCGCCGCGATCCTGCTGCAGATGCAGGTCGGGCAGATGAAGGATTTCTGGTACGACCGCGTGCAGGTCTCCGTGTTTCTGTGCCCGCCGGATTCGGAGGCGACGAACTGCGTCGACGGTGAAGTCACCGGCGATCAGAAGGATCAGATCCGGGCCGAACTCGAAAGCTCCGAACTCGCCCCCTATGTCGACAAGGTCTACTTCGAGGGCAAGTCCGAGGCCTACGACCACTTCCAAGAGCAGTTCAAGGGCACGAGCCTCGAAGGAACCGTGCCCGAGGACGAGATGAGCGAGTCCTTCCGGGTCAAACTCAAGGACGCCGAGAAGTACGACATCATCAAGGAGACGTTCTCCTCGACCCCGGGAGTTGAGGAGGTCGTCGACCAGAATCAGCTGCTCGACCGGCTGTTCGGGGTGCTCAATGTCGCGACCATCGTCGCCGTGGCCATCGCGGGAATCATGCTCATCTGCGCGATGCTCCTCATCGCCACGACCATCCGACTCTCCGCGTTCTCGCGGCGGCGGGAGACGGGAATCATGCGGCTCGTCGGTGCGTCGAACACATTCATCCAGCTGCCGTTCCTGCTCGAGGGCGTCATCGCCTCGGCGATCGGCGCGAGCCTGTCCGCCGGCGCCCTGGGCCTCCTCGTCCACTTCGGTGTCAGCGGTTGGCTGCAGGGGCAGGCGACCGGGTTCAGTCTCATCTCCGGGTGGGACGTCCTCCTCATCGCTCCCGTGCTCATCATCATCGGCGTGCTCATGGCCGGTGCATCTTCGCTGATCACCCTGAACAAGTACACGAAGGTCTGAGATGAGACGCAGACTCGGACTCGTCCTCACCGCGGCCGCGCTTGCGCTGGTCCTACCGGTCACCTCGGCGGTGGCCGATCCGCGCGACGACAAGAGCCAGGTCGACGAGCGGGTCAAGGAGCTCCAGCAGGAGTTCGAGGGTCTCGACAAGGATCTCGCCCGGGTCATCGCCGAACGCGATGCCGCGGAGGAGAAGCTGCCCGACGCCGAGGCGGAATCGAAGGCCGCCGACGATGCGCTGGCCGAGGCGATCGAGAAGGACGAGGACATGGCGGCGCGCCTGACCTCGGCCGAGAACGCCCAGAAGGACCTCAAGGACTCGATCAGATCGGGCACCGAGGAGATCGACAAGCACAAGACCTCGGCCGCACGGATCGGGCGTCAGGCCTACCAGAACTCGGGCATCACCTCGGATCTGGCGATGCTGCTGCAGATGGCGGAGGGTACGAGCGCCGACGGCGGAATCGGTCGCGTGGATTCGGCGGTGCGGTCCCAGCAGCGCACGATCGACAAGCTCTCCGAACAGCGGGCGCTGAACAAGAACAACGAGGAGCGCCTGTCGGGCGTGACCGAGAAGATCTCCGACCTCAAGGACGAAGCCGCCGAGGCGGTGCTGGCCAAAGAGGCCGCGCAGATCGATGCGAAGAAGAAGGCTGACAGCCTCAACGACCTGATCTCGGCGAAGGACGACGCGGAGAAGACGATCTCCGACAACAAGGACAAGACCGAGAAGCAGCTGGCCGATGAGAAGGCCGAGCAGGACCGCTTGGCGAAGAAGGTCCGCGACTGGGAGAAGGAGCAGGAGAAGAAGGGCAAATTCGTCTTCGGTGACGGCGTCTTGGCCAACCCGGCCAAGGGATACCCGACGACCTCTCCGTTCGGTTACCGCATCCACCCGATCACAGGGGCGAAGAAGCTGCACACCGGCATGGACTTCGGCGTGCCGTGCGGGACCCCGATCCGTGCGGCCGGCGACGGCATCGTCGTCACCTCAGGCTGGACCGGCGGCTACGGCAACCGCGTCGTCATCTCCCACGGCAAGATCAAGGGCAATTCGATCGCGTCGACGTATAACCACAACACGAAGCTCAAGGTCCACGACGGGCAGAAGGTCAAGAAGGGGCAGGTCATCTCGTACTCGGGGACGACCGGCGCCTCGACCGGTTGCCACCTGCACTTCGAGATCATGAAGAACGGCGGCTACGTCGATCCCAAACCCTACATCTTCTGACCCAACTGCTACCCGACGGCGGCGCAGCAACGTGGCGCCACGTTGCTGGGCGCCCGTCGGGTAGTAATTGCGGAGGGGCAGGGGGCTTTCACGGTCGCCGTTCGGTGTGTGAGACGCGACTGCCGATGAGATAGAATGGACGGCTGTGTGCGAATGCGCACACAGAGGCGCAGAAGCAGAGAGGAGGCCGGTCATGCCGAAGGAGACAGGCAAGAAAGTCATTGCGAGGAACCGCAAGGCACGCCACGACTATCACATCGAACACACGTGGGAGGCCGGTCTCGTGCTCACCGGCACCGAGGTGAAGTCGCTGCGCGAAGGCCGGGCATCGCTGACCGACGGGTTCGCGCTCATCTTCCAGAATGAAGCCTGGCTCGAAGGTGTCTACATTCCCGAGTACACCAACGGGACGTGGACGAACCATTCGGCGAGGCGCCGCCGGAAGCTGCTGCTCCACCGCGAGGAGATCCTCAAGCTCTCGCAGAAGGTCAAGGAATCCGGTCGCACCCTGGTTCCGCTCGAGCTCTACTTCGACGGGTCACGGGTCAAGGTCGAGATCGCTCTGGCCAAGGGCAAGCGGGAGTGGGACAAGCGTCAGGCTCTGCGTGAGGCCCAGGACAAGCGCGAAGCCGAGCGTGCGATGAAGGCCAAGCAGTTCCTGTAAAGACTGAGCGGGATTGAGCCGGCGGGTTCGATCCCCGCCATCTCCACCGATCCCATCACCGAGGCGGCCCTACCGTTGGTCGGAGAAGCTCGGGAATGCAATTGGCCCGGTGTGTGTTGTACGAGTAAGCTGGTGTTCCTGACCAACGCCAGCGACCGCCTCGGCGGGAGAATGAGCTGGTCAGGTTTGGTAACAGAATATGGGGATGATCGGTTTCGACGTTGGACACTGCGTCGGGAGAAGCGGGCCGAGAATGCAGAGTCATCTCGTTAATGTCCTCTGCAAAACAATAGGTGCTAAGTCTAACAACCGCACCGATTTCGCCCTCGCTGCCTGATAAGGCCGAGCTGCGAATCCGTCAGCCTAGAGTTGCTTCCGCTCTAGATCCTGGCGTCGCTTAGGAAGCCACTGCTTCAGATATTCGTTGAGGGTATCTGAGGGACTCTTACTCAACTCCGTTCGTTGGTCCATGTGTTCGTGCCAGGGCCAGAACCTAAGAAACTACTTCACGAACTGCGCCCGGAGAAGTCCTGACAATCTGCCGACGGACGCGGGTTCGATTCCCGCCATCTCCACTATTGAGCGCCCAGGAGCCGTTACGGTTCCTGGGCGCTTCTGCGTTCGCAGCCCCCATGGTGCGACTCTCGCGGGCATTGCCGTTATCGGTTGCCTCTCGCGATTCGCCTGACCGTGTTTCTGACCGTTCGGCCGAGCATGACCGGCCATTCGGCCGAGGTTGCCGAGTCCCCGTTCCGGAAGTATCGATGGTGCAAAGCCATTGACATCCGGAAGGACACCTCATGAAGAAGGCCATCATCGCTCTCGTCGTCACCTGCTCCCTCATCGCCGGGGTCATCGGCGTCGCAGTCGTCGCGGAATTCCGTGCCAAGGCCGAACTCGAATCCCAGGTCACCGCCTACCTCGATGACTGCGGTGTCGAGCCCACATCGATCGAGGTCCACGGTCGGCCCTACCTCATCTACGCCGCACAGGATCGGGCCGACCTCACCTATGTCGACACGACTCCGGCGACCGGCACGAACAAGGATCAGCTCCTCGTCCACCGCCTCGTCGACGGGGAGGCCGACCGCCTCACCCGCTTCATCACCTTCGACTACCCCTCCGAGGCCACTCCGATCAAGAACTCCGACGGTTCGTTCTCGGACTCGGCCACAATCGGCGGTACGACGGTGACGTTCTCTGCCGAGAGCGATGCCGCCGCTGTTCGGATGTTCGCCGATGGCCGCGAGGCCGGAGAAGTCAGTCTGTCGCAGTCAGCATCGGTCAGGAACGTCTCCGCCACCGATGACGGAGTCGTCGTCGAACTCGAGTACGCTTCGAGCAGCTGCCGCTGAGTCTGTGCCTATCAGACTAAACTGGGAGCCAATGAGACGACTCATCGCATGGCTGTGGCTGATCCCGGTGCCCCTGGCATTCGGGATCGATCTGCTCACCAGCACGGGGTGGCCGCTGATCGCAGGTGCCGTGCTCCCAGTGGCGGCGGTCCTGCCCATCCTCATCCGCATCCAACTGGGCAGGACATCTTGGCGCATACTAGGGGCAGCCGTCCTCGGACTGTTCGTCGCTCTCGGCCTCGTGGCCATCGCCGCATCGATGAGCCTGACGGTGCTGTGGCTGAGCCTCGTCACCTTGACGATGCTCGGTCGTCTCGGATCGGGGTCGGGCTCGATCGCCCTCATCGCGGTCCTCGCCGTCGCGAACATCATCGTCCCCAGTCTGCTGCCCGATGGTCTGCTCTTCGGCCTCGCCTTCACCACCGTCATCATCGTCGCGATCTCGATCGGCCTGATGCTGCGCTTCACCGACCGGTCGCTGGTCGAACGAAAGGCCACCGCCGCCGAGGCGGAACGCCGTCGCATCGCCACCGAACTCCACGATGTCATCGCCCACGAGGTGACCGGGATCGTCGTTCTCGCCCAGGCCGCCGGGCGCAGCGACAATGCGCAGCTGACCTCCACAGCACTGCAGAAGATCGAGGCCTCCGGCACCCGTGCCCTCGAGGAGATCCGACGGCTCGTCTCCGAAACGCGCACCGAGGCGGCATCGCGGACTCCGATCGCCGAGGGGCCGCAGGCGCTGCGCGACCGCGTCGAGGCTTACGGGCAACGAGCACAGATCTCGATCGATACCGGTGAGATCGACGACGAGGCTGTATGGCCGGTGCTCGACCGTGTGCTCGTCGAATCCCTGACCAATGTGCGCCGACATGCCGGCCCCGACGCCCCGGTGACCGTGAGCCTCACGATGAGCGACGAGGCGCCGAAGACACTGCAGATGACCGTGGCCAACGGTCCGGGCTCCGGCGGAATCGGTGCCGGCAGCGGCACGGGACTGAGCAGTCTGCGCACCCGGGTGAGCCACCTCGGCGGGTCGATCGATGCCGGAGTCCACGAGGGCGGATGGATGGTCCGCACCCGGCTGCCGCTGACGACGAAGGGAGACGATGGATGATCACAGTCGCCGTGGTCGACGACCAGGAGATGGTGCGGATGGGGTTCTCCCTCATCCTCGACGCCGAGGAGACGATCAGCGTGATCGGGCAGGCCGCCGACGGTGCCGAGGCGATCGACCTCGCCCGACGCGAGACGCCCGATGTCGTCCTCCTCGACATCCGCATGCCGCGACTCGATGGGCTCGCGGCCCTGCCGAAGATCACTCCGTACTCGAAGGTCATCATGGTCACCACGTTCGACGATGATGACTACGTCGATGCCGCACTGGACGGAGGCGCCAGCGGATTCCTGCTCAAGGACGCCGGAGCCGACCTCCTCATCGCCGGCGTCAGGGCTGCGGCGAACGGCGACGCGCTCATCTCTCCTTCGCTCACCCTCGACCTGCTCAAGCGGCGCCGCTCGACTCCGACCCGACAGACCCATGCCGTCGAGAGACTGAGCGGGCGCGAGATCGAAGTGGCGAAGCTCGTCGCCGACGGGCGGACCAATCAGGAGATCTGTCAAGAACTCTATATCTCGCTCGGCACCGTCAAGACCCACCTCGGCAGCATCCAGAATCGCCTCGAGGCGCGCAACCGGGTCGAGATCGCGGCACGGATGTGGGAATCGGGAGTGATGAATCGGCCGAATGGCTGACCCCTGAGACTGACTTTCGGCCCCACGGCCGATGCCACAGACACCGCCGAACACCGACGATGGATGTCATGAACACACAACTGACACGATCAGCCCGCCCGGCAACCCGCCGCCGAATCGTCGCCCTCGACGTCATCCGCGGCTTCGCCCTCTGCGGCATCCTCCTGGTCAACCTGCCGCCCATGCTCCAATTGGGCGCCATCGACGCCCACGGTGACCCGCTGGGCTTCTACCGGTTCTACGAGGACTTCGTGCAGAACCGCTTCTTCCCGATCTTCTCCTTCCTCTTCGGAATCGGGTTCGGGCTGATGTGGCTGACCGCCTCCGAACGCAGTCCGCGGCCTCGGCTGGCGCTGCTCCGCCGTTTCCTCTTCCTCGCAGTCATCGGACTCCTCCATCAGTTCCTGCAGCCGGGGGAGGCCCTGCTGCCCTACGCCCTCGCCGGAATCGTCGTCCTCCTGCCCTCGACGTGGATTCCCGTCCGAGTGCTCGCACCGATCACTTCGGTCCTCGGCGGCATTCTCTTGGCCGTCGGCATCCTCACCGGGGGAGGCCCCGCACTGATCCCCGGGCTCTTCCTCCTCGGCTTCGCGATCGGCTGGAGCGGATTCCTCCATTCGGTCCTCCGCCACCCCGGCCGCCTGGCTCTCGTGGGAGCCGGTGCAGTGGTCATCTCGATCATCGGGTTCGCGGTCACGGACTACGTGACCCGTCAGGCCAACCAGTGGATCAACGCCGGCCTGGGGATCGCCATGGCACTGACCTATATCGTCGTCGTCCTGCTGCTCCTGCGGACCCCCGCCGAGGTGGTGCTGCACCGAGTGCTCTCCCCGCTGGGTCGGATGGCACTGAGCAACTATGTCGGAGCCACAATCCTCATCATCGCCGTCCGCACGTTCCTGCCCGAGCTGAGCCGCTTCGACTCCCAAGGAGGCTATGTTGCAGGCCTGGTCGTCTGCCTGGGAATCCTCGCTCTGCAGGTCGTGATCTCAAGCCTGTGGCTGCGTCGCTTCGGCCAAGGCCCGCTGGAGAAGCTGTGGCGGACCGTCACATGGGGGTCTGCCGGAAGCTCGAGCCGAGCTCACGAGTTCACGCGGATGACCTCTTCCTGATAGGGAGCGATGACGGCTCCGGAGATCCGCAGGTCGAGGACGAGGAACTTCCTCTCTTCGACCGGGGCCGTCTTCCAATCGTCGATGACGTCGAGATCGGCCAGCGACCGAACCTCGACGCCGTGGCCACCAGCGGCTGTCGCCAGTGCCGCAAAATCGATCTCGTCGATGAGCATCGGGGACTTCTCGAGCCCCTTGAGCCCATAGAGGTTGACCTCGGCACCATAGGCGGCATCGTTGAAGACCACAGCCAGTCCGCGGCCTCCCGCTGAGCGAACCGCCGTATCGAGATCCGACAGGGCCATGGCGCCACCGCCATCGCCGGTGGCCAGCACGACCGTCGACTCCGGGTTCGCGCGGGCGGCACCGGCGACGCTGTGCCAGCCTAAGCCGATCGATTGGAATGCGGTCCCGACCATGGCCAGACGATCGGGCGCGCTGGGCTCCCAGAACATGTTCGCCCAGCCGAGGAAATGACCACCGTCGGAGACGATGACCCGGTCCTCGGGCAGCAGCTCTCCCAAACGAGCGGCGGCGGCGCGAGGATCGAGCCGACCATCCTCGGCGAATTCCGTGCCGGCGTCGTAGACGCGGTCAGCGGTCGTGTCGACCTCCGTCCTCCACCCCGCAGCGACGGCACCGCGGGCCTCCACTCGCGACACGAGTTCAGCTGCGGCCAGCTTCGCATCGCTGCGGATGAAACCGCTGACGCGGGAATTCGTCGCACGATCGTCCGTGTCGATCTGCCACACGGCGGTGGACGGGGCGAACAGCTCACCGAAGCGCATGGTGAACTGGTTGAGTGAGGCTCCGAAGACCACGGCGACATCGGCCTCGCGGATTCTCTCCATCGCCGCCGGGGCACCGAATCCTCCAGCCACGCCGAGGTCGAACTCGGCATCCGGGAACAGGTTGCGCCCCAAGGCCGTGGTCGTCGTCAGTGCCCCCGTGGCAGCGGCCAGCGCACCGAGTGCGTCTTCAGCCCCAGCCAACCAGGCGCCTCTACCGGCGAGGAGGACCGGGCGTTTCGCCTCGGCGAGTTCGGCGGCAAGACGATCGAGGGACAGCTGCGCGAACTCGCTCGTCGGCGCCAGGGCGGCAGCCCGACCGGGCCCGGGGACCGAGGGGATATCGCCGATGTCGAGAGTCGCCACGTCATAGGGGATCGCGAGGACGACGGGAACCCGGTAGGTCAGAGCATGCTCGATCGCGGTGACGGTCGCCGCCGCAGCATCGACTCGGCCGACGGTGTAGGTGCGCACACCCACCGCTGAGGCCATGGCGACCTGGTCGACGTCCCATGGGCGCGGCCCGGAGGTCGGCTCATCACCGACGACGAGGACGAGCGGCACCTTCGCCTGCGCCGCCTCGGCCAGGGCCGTGAGCGTGTTCGTGAACCCGGCGCCGTAGGTCGTCGTGGCCGCCGCTATCCGACCGGAGGTGCGGAAATGCGCATCGGCGGCGACGACCGCGCCGGCCTCGTGGCGGACAGCGGTGTAATGCGCCGAGGTGGAGGTGAGGAGGGCATCGAGGAAATAGGCATTGCCGTTGCCCATGAGTCCGAAGACCTCATCGATGTGCTGAGTGAGAGTGGTGGCGACATGCGCCGAGGTATGAGCCATGGAAGACCTTTCGCGGATGAGATATGGAAGAACGATCCATATATGTCTCACACGCGGTTCTTCGCGGCTTCGTGCTCCTTTTTCGAGCACCGGCTGTCGGCATCAACCGGATCCGACGGTGAAACCGGCCTGACTTCTCGAATATAGGCGACAACCGGCTGGTCGTCCAAGTCCGCCGGCACCGCGACGTCGAAAAACGCACGGAGCGCCGAGACACACATGCACACCGGCGTTTTTCGGCGCTGCGTGCGTGTCTCGGCGCTTGGTCCCTGGGGCCCTGGGGCGCTTGGGGCGCCGAGGGCGCCCGGGGCGCGAGCGCCCTCAGCGGTTGATGCGCTCCCTCCATGCCGTCATGATCTCCGGCGAAGTCGGCTTCGAGGCGAACGAGCCGACGAGGTAGCCGATGAGCGAGGCGATGAGCCCGAGGTAGATCGCCTCGTTGGCGTAGATGCCCATCGTGATCATGATGACTATGGTGGTCAGCGCACCGAGGATCATGCCCGCCATGACTCCGACGATCGTGCCGCGCTTGAACACGAGCCCGCCGAGGATCGGGATGAACAGGCCCGCCACCAGGAGGTTGTAGGCCACCGTCAGCGCTTCGACGACGCTGGGCATGATCATCGCGAGCACGAGGGTGACGACGCCGAGGCCGATGAGGTAGAAGCGCGAATCGCGGATCTCGTCCCCGGTCTCGCGCACCAGGGTCTTCGCGATCCCCGAATCGGGGTCGACGTCCCGCTTGGCCAGCAGCGGTTCGACGATGTCCTGACGGCACACGGTGGAGGCGGCCATGAGGGAGCCCGATGCCGTCGACATCATCGCCGCCAGTGCTGCGGCGAGGACGAACCCGCCCATCAGCGGCGACATCGCGGCATCGACGACGGCGACGAAGACATCGTCCTGGACCTCGATGCCGGGCACGATCTTCGTTGCCGCCATGCCGACCAGCGCCCCGGCCAGAGCGTAGAGCAGGCAGTAGACGCCGGCGGAGAATCCACCCCACCGCGCCACACCCGGGCTGCGCGCGGTGAACACGCGCTGCCAGATGTCCTGTCCGATCAGCAGACCGAGGGTGTAGATGAGGATGTAGCCGATGATCGCCTGCCAACCGATGCCCACCGGTGAGGTGTGCGAGGCGGGCAGACTGGAGAACAGCTCACCGATTCCGCCCGACTTGCTCAGCACGATCGGCAGCATGATGAGGAAGATGCCGATGGTCTGGATGAAGAACTGGACGAAGTCGGTCAAGGTGATCGACCACATGCCGCCGAGCATCGAGTAGAGGATGACGATGCCGCCGCCGATGAGCACCGACCAGAACTTGTTGAGGTCGAACAGGGCGTGGAAGACCGTCGCATAGGCGACCGTCGACGTCGTCGAGATCATCAGCCCATAGGCGGTCATGATCGCGCCGGAGACCAGTCGCGAACCCTTCCCGTAGCGCAGTTCGAGCATCTGGGAGACCGTGTAGATCTCCAGTTTCTGAATCCGTGGCGCGAACAGCAGGGAGAGGACGATGATGCCCAGTCCGATGCTGAAGACCAGCCACATTCCCGACAATCCGGACGTGTAGCCCAGGCCCACGCCGCCGATCGTCGAGGCGCCGCCGAGGACGACCGCGGACATGGTTCCCGTGTACAGCCAACCGCCGAGGCGACGGCCGGCGACGAGGAAATCGTCCTGGTTCTTCGCCTTGAAACGGCCCCAGACGCCGAATCCCACCATGGCGGCGAGATAGATGATGACGACCAATGAGTCCACTGTGACTCCTTCGATGGTGGCCGGCTCAGCAGCCGACGGTGATGTGGATGACGGTGGGCAGATCGCGCTCGATCGCCTCGGCGACGGCGGTCGGAAGCTGTTCGTCGATGACCGATTCGGCCAGCTTCACTCCGGCTCCGCCCATGGATTCGCCGAGCTTGGCGAAGTCGGGGCGGGCGAGGCGGACGGCGAACGGTTCCATGTCCCGCTCGACCATCTGTCCCTCGATCTCCGCGTACCCGCCGTTGTCGACGATGACGAAGGGGATGCCCAGGCCCAGCTCGGCCGCGGTCATGAACTCCTGGATCGAGAACATCGCCGCGCCATCGCCGAGGATGCAGGTGACCGGACGCGTGCGATCGGCGAGTTTCGCGCCGATCGCGGCAGGGATCCCGTACCCGAGGGTGGCGAATCCCGGCATGTAGAGCAGCTGGTCAGGGGTGCGCGCGGTCAGCGCGTGCACCGTCCCGTCATAGGTGACCTGCGAGGAGTCGCCGGCGATGACGACGCCCGGACCCGCACCCTCCTCGACGAGGCGGGTGACCCGAGCCCCGATCGAGGCGAAGTCGAAATCGGCACCCCAGCTCTCCCGGATCCGGGAGACTCGGTCGGCGCCGGATTCCCTCGCCGAGGTGGCCGCAGCCTCCCCGTGTCCGAGCGCGGTCAGGAGCGCGGTGAGGAACTCCGAGGCATCCGCGCAGGCGAGGATGTCTCCGGGCAGGTTCTTGTTGAGCTGGTCGGGGTCGATATCGCAGCGGATGACGGTCTGATCAGCCGCTTCATCACGGACGCCGATCGTGGTCTGAGCGCCGATGGCTCCGCCCCACAGGTCGGAGTCGGCCAATTCCGAGCCGAACACAATGAGGACATCGGCGGCAGCGGATTCGGCCTGCACACTGGGGAAGCGGACGTTCGACCCGAGTGAGAGCGGATGCTCCTCCGGCAGGATGCCCTTGCCGTTGGCCGTCGTCGCCACCGGAGCGTCGAGGGCTTCGACGAAGGCACGCACCTGAGCGTGGGCGCGCCTGGCTCCGCCACCGGCGATGACGAGCGGACGCTGGGAGGCACGGATCGCCTCGGCGGCGCGGGCGACGACATGCTCATCGAGTCCAGGACGGTGACCGGAGAAGGGCACCGGCACGTGGCCGTTCCACGCGCCCTCGAGCACATCGAGGGGAACCTCGATGTGGACGGGACCGGGCCGGGCGGAGTCGAACATGGCGAACGCCTCGGCGACGGCCTGCGCTGCGCCCTCGGCCGTGCGGGTGCGTTGGGAGGACACGAGCAGGCGGTTGAGCGCCCCCGACGAGTCTTTCGTCTCATGGAGCATCCCGACATCGGCGCGTTCGAACCCGGTGGGCACACCGGGGGAGAGGATGAGCATCGGGCGGGATTCGGCGTAGGCGGTCGCCGCCGCCGTGACGACGTTCGTCAGGCCAGGACCCGAGGTCGTGATGATGACCCCGGGTTTGCCCGAGACGAGGAAGTACCCGTCGGCACCGTAGCCGGCTCCCTGCTCGTGGCGGGGTGTCACGGCGCGGATCCCGAACTCCGGCAGGTGCCGGTAGAACTCGAGATTGTGGGTGCCGGGGATGCCGAAGATCGTATCGACACCATGGGCGGCCAGTGTCGCGACCACTGCGCGACCGCCGTTGCGGAAGTTCTGCCCCTGGTCCATCGTCACTGTCCGAGCGCTTCGCCGGCGGGTCCCGTGGGCTCGGCGATGCCGTTGTTCTCTGCCGCCCACAGCGACAGCACTTCGTAGCCGACGTGGGCGGCGGCCAGGCCCGTGATCTCGGCATGATCGTAGGCGGGAGCGACTTCGACGACCTCGGCGCCGACGACGTTGAGTCCCTGGAGTCCGCGGATCGAGTTGAGCAGCTCCCGGCTCGTCATGCCTCCGGCCTCGGGGGTGCCGGTGCCCGGTGCGGCGGCCGGATCGAGGACGTCGATGTCGACGGAGAGGTAGACGGGGGCATCACCGAGGCGCTTGCGCATCCGAGCGACGACGTCCTGGACGGAGGTGAACTGGTACTCGTCGCTGCGGATGATCTGGAAGCCGAGCACTTCGTCGTCCTCGAGGTCCTTCTTCCCGTAGAGGGGTCCGCGGATGCCGATGTGCATGCAGGACTCGAGGTCGAGCAGGCCCTCTTCGCTGGCACGACGGAATGGGGTGCCGTGCGTATAGGGGGCACCGAAGTACGTGTCCCAGGTGTCGAGGTGGGCATCGAAGTGGAGGACGGCGATCTTCCCGTGCGTCTTGTGCAGGGAGCGCAGGTTGGGCAGGGCCAGGGTGTGGTCACCGCCGAGGGTGAGCAGTTTGGCTCCGTCGGCGCGCATCTGGTCGGCATTGGCCTCGACCGTGGTGATGGCCTCTTCGATGTCGAAGGGGTTGACGCCGAGGTCACCGCAGTCGGCGACCTGCTGCCAGGTGAAGGGATGAACGTTCGTGGCCTGGTTGTAGGGGCGCAGCAGCTTCGAGGACTGACGGATGTGTGCGGGGCCGAAGCGGGCACCGGGACGGTAGCTGACACCGGCGTCGAAGGGGATGCCGATGACCTTGACGTCGATCTTCTCGCCCGGGCGTGCCGCTTCGACCTCGTCGATGCGCGGCAGCAGTCCGAAGGTCGGGGGACCGGCGTACCGGGGTGTCTTGCTGTAGTCGGCGGGGCCGAGCGGTTGAGACGTCACTGGCTTCTCCTTCGTCGTGGGGCGGATTCGACCCGGGAGGGTCGGATGCATTGTCCTCAGCCTAGGACGTGGCCCAGGCAACACCGATATCCACGACGGAGCGTTTGAAATCGGTCCTGTCCAATGCGGATAGAATCGAAGGCATGGTCACCTTGGAACAGCTGTGGTCGCGCAGTGAACTCGCCCTCGACGTCATCGTCGATTCGCCGACCGCTGCCGTGCAGGACGTCACGATCGTCCACTCCTCGGAGCTTCCCGAAGTCGATGAATGGCTGGCCGGGGGAGAGGTTCTGCTGACGATCGGCGTCGGTCAGGATCTCGGGGCGGACACGGTCGTGGACTATGTGCGTCGGCTCAAGACCGTCGGGGTGCACGCCTTGGGCATCGGGCTCGGCTCCGATCTGCCGTGGCAGGAGGTGCCGGACTCGCTCATCGCCCACGCCGAGGCGGTCGGCCTGGCCGTCTTCGGCGTGCCCGAGCCGGTGCCCTTCGTCGCCGTCGTCGACGCCTTCACCCGTATGCGCGAAGCCGAGACCAACCGGGAGCTGACCCGAGCGAGCAGCGCCGCCCGTCGGTTCGCCAATGCCCTGGCGCATCAGGGTTCCGCCGCGCTGGTGACCGACCTGGCCGAGACCCTGGACGCTGAGGTGCGTTTCGTCTCGCCGACGGGCAGGGCTCTGACCGGTGAGGATGCGGAAGACGATGTGCGTGCGGCGCTCATCGAGGAGTACCTCACTCCGACGCTGAGCCCTCGTCTGATCCGCACCGGTTCGCGGATCATCGAGGCCGTGCCCTTGGGCAGCGATCATCCTCTCGGATGGATCCTCACCCCCGCCGAGGCGGCCGGTTCTCCGAAGACACGTGCCCTGCTGCTGTCGACCGCCGCTGCTCTGTTGGCGATGACGTTGAGCGACCTGCCGGTCCTCACCGGGTACTCACGGCTGTTCGAGTCGGAGTTGAGTGCCGAGGAGAAGCGCGCCGAATGGACGCGAGTCACGGGTGCGGCGCCGGTGGCGACGATGGACGTGAGGTTCTTCGGCGGGGTTCGCGGTGACACGGCTGAGCATCTCATCGCCGATATCGTCGGTGCCTCCCTGCTCACCCGCGCGGGTTCCCTCCTCGGGGTCGCGGGTGCCGGAGACCTGGGGCTCAGCGACCTCGTGACGAAGGCCGCCGAGGTGGCCGGGCTCGAACCTCTGGCAGAGAAGCGGATCCCTGTGGGGCAGATCCACCACGCATGGATGCTGTGGAGGACTCAGCACGAAGCCGAGGCCTCCGAAGTCAAGGCACTGCTGTCGGCGGTCGATGAAGAAGCCGCGGACCGTTTCGTCGATCGGGTGCTCGGTGAACTCATCCGGGCGCGGGGCGGGCAGGAGCTGCTGGAGACGCTGCGAGCCTATATCGCTGCGGCCGGGGCGAAGGAGGCCGTTGCCTCAGAACTCGGAATCCACCGGCACACGGTTCGGGCCCGGATGGCGAAGGTCGAGAAGCTGCTGGGTCGCGACCTCTCCCGCGCCGAGACCGTCCAGGCGGTATCGATCGCGCTTGAACTCGCCGAACTCTGACAACCGCTGCTGCCGTGGCCCGAACCGGTGCGCACGGTGGTCGGCTACACAGACTCTGGGCCAACCTCAGCAGACTCTGAGCGAACCTCAGCGAAGTGTTCGGCGCGGAATCTCTCGGCGATCTCGAGAACGCGGGCCAGCGCTTCGTCTTCGCCGATGCTGATGCGCACGCCGGCGTCGAGGTTGCGCACCGCCACGGCCTGTTCGACGCAGGCGTCTTCGAAGGCCGCGGACTTCTCGCCCAGCGGCAGCCACACATAATTCGCCTGCGCTTCGGGCACCTCCCACCCCTGCTCGCGCAGGGCGTCGGCGAAGGCGTCGCGAGTATCGGCGATCTGCGCCGCTCGGTCGAGCACGGCGTCCCAGTGGCGCAGCGATTCGAGAGCGCCGGCCTGACTCATGTCGGTCACGCCGAAGGGGATGACGGCTTTGCGCAGACCCTCGATGACCGGCGGGTGTGCCACGGCGTAGCCGACGCGCAGCCCCGCCAGACCATGGGCCTTGGAGAAGGTGCGCAGCAGCACGAGGTTCGGATAGTCCCTGACGAGGTCGAGGCCGCGCACCCGGTCGGGGACGGTGGCGAACTCCCAATAGGCTTCGTCGAGGGCGACGAGGACATGTGCGGGCACCCGATCGAGGAACGCGCGGACTTCGGCATCGCGCAGCACCGGACCCGTCGGGTTGTTCGGTGAGCAGAGGATGATGAGGCCGGTGCGATCGGTGATCGCTTCGGCCATCGCGTCGAGGTCGTGGCGGCCGTCGGCGCTCAGCGGCACTTCGCGGCGGACCGAACCGGCGAGCCCGGTCGTCTGCGGGTACATCTCGAACGACGGCCACGGATAGATCGCCTCGGTGTTCGCATCCGACGTGATCTGGGTCAGAGCGACGAGGAGTTCGGAGGCACCGGTGGTGACGACGAGTTCGTCGAGTCCGACGCCGAGGCGATCGGCCAGGCCCTCACGCAGTGCCACCGCCGCGTCGTCGGGGTAGTGAGCGGGATCCTTCGCGTGGGAGACCATGGCGTCGAGGACCTCGGGCAGCGGAGCGAGGAAGTTCTCGTTGGAGGAGAGTTTGAACGGCTGCAACCCGGTGACTTCGCGGGGAGGCTTGCCCGGGATATAGGGCGGGAAGGTCTCCAGCACGGCCCGGAGGCGAGGTGTCGTTGAGGCAGTGGGGGTCGAGTCTGCGGCGTTCATGGATTCATGATGTCACAGGCGTCGGCCGGCGAAGCGAACGGTCCTCGCCGGTCAGCGACGAACCGGTGTGACGGGGTCGCGACTCACCACGGCTTTTCCGGTGTCGAGCGTCCGCCGTTGCCTCCGGGGCCCTGCTGGCGCTGCTGACGGTCGGAATCCTCACCGCGCTTCTCCAGCTCCTCTCGCTTCTTCTCGCGCTCTGATCTGCCTTCGGAGTCGTCGGGCTCCTTCTCGTCCTGTTCATCGTCGTCCTCGGATGAGGAGCCGTCCTCGGGTTTGTCTTTCGAGTCCTCGTCCTGTGAGTCCTGATCCTGCGAATCGTCGTCGGTGCCGTCTTCCTTGGCCTTTTCGCTCTTCTTCTTGTCCTCGACGCGTTCCTTGGCCTGCTTGTTCTTCTGCTTCTCTTCGCTCTTGTCCGGCTGGCATTCCTCAGGGGCCTCCTCGAGCGTCTTCAGCGACCGGTCGTAGAGCTCCTGTGATTGGTCGGGGTCCTGCGAGGCGATCTGATCGGCCTGCTTCTCGTAGACGTAGGAAAGGTTGATCCGCACGGCGCATTCGGCGGAGGTCGGAGCGATCTCCAGGGCGGACTCGAGGTCGGTCTGCGCCGCGTCGAAGTCGCCGACGGCCGCCTCGGCGGTGCCTCGGTTGTAGTAGCCGATGTGGCGTTGGATCGGGCTGACGCGCAGGAACGCGGTCGCGGCCTTCTTCGCCCCGGGGAAGTCATTCGAGGTGTAGCGGACCTGGGAGGCGGTGCCGAAGTACGTGGCCATCGCGACATAGCCGAAGACCAGGGCGAAGACGGTGCCGAGGATGAGGTTGATCTTCGTGATCCGGCGCAACCGCGACCACAGGGTCACCAAGCGGTTCATCGCGGGGCTCCTGACTGTCCTGGGCCGGGCTGGTGGGGCACGCCTCCGGGACCGGGCGGGCCGCCTCGGCGAGGCCGGCGTGGAGTGATCGCTTTGAGCCGGAGATATTCCCGGAAGCCGAAGACGAACTCCACGGCGATCCAAGCGAACACGAGGATGAGGGGGATCCAGAAGTATTCGTCGACGGTGACGCGGCCGTCCTTCTTCACCAGCGCCTGGTCGTACTTCGGGGCCGTGTAGATGCTGGAGATCGCCCCCTTGCCGTCACGGTGGTGGTAGTCGACGCCGAGGTCAGAGGCGATGCGCTTGAGGTTCGACTCATCGATCTTCGAGATGCCGGGGTTGCCGTTGCGGTCGCGCACGTAATCGCCGGCCCCACCTTCGTCCGGGGAGTCGTCGTCACTGCCGAGACCGGGTTCGTCATCGGTGCCACCGGGGTCGCCGATGCCCGATCCGTAGCCGAAGGGTTGGGATTCGCGCATCTTCCCACCGGCTGAGGTGCCGTAGCCGAAGACGGCTCCGCTGTCGATGCGGGAGGCGAATGATGACCAGGAGTCGGGGCTCTGCGTGGTCGTCTGTTCGCCGTCGCCGAAGTAGAACACGACGTTCTTGTTCTCGGGACGGTCCTCGTCGTTCGCGCTTATCCGCTTCTCGAGTTCCTCACCCGCCTCGGTGATGGATGAGCCCTTCGAGTTCTGAGAGGCCTCCGGGGTGAGGACATCGACGGCGGAGGCGAACGCCGCATGGTCGGTCGTCAGCGGCATCACGGTCGCTGCGGTCGAGGCGAAGGTGATGATGGACAGCCGGGTGCCGGGGAACTGATCGGCCAGGGCGAGCATGTCCTTCTTCACCCCTGACAGGCGAGTCCCGTCACCGGCGAAGTCTTCGGCGGCCATCGACGTCGTCGTGTCGACGACGAAGTAGACGTCGGCCCGCGCCTCGTATTCCTCGGTCGACGATTTGATCGGGATGCCCGGGCGGGCCAGAGCGACGGCGAGGACCGCAACGGTGCCCATGCGGGCGAACCATTTCCACCGTGGGCCATCGCCGCGGATGGCGGGGATGAGGCACACGGTGAGGAGGGCGAGGACGATGAAGCCCCACCCGAACCAGGAGAACGCGGGGTCGAAGATCATGAGCGAGTCCTCCACGCGAGCACGAAGACTCCGGCGAGGCCGAAGACGGCGAGACCGAGCGGGATCGCCGGCATGTCATGGACGACCGTGTACGAACGGCCGGGAGTGTTCTCGGCCTCCTGGCTCTGGATCTCCTCGACGATGCGGTCGATGGTCGACGCCGACCCCATGTCGAACTGCTTGCCGCCGGTGCGATCGGACACGGAACGCAGCTCCTTCGTCTGTGTGGTCGTGAGGATCGACGGCGGGGAAAGGCTGTAGACGCGCACCTTGGCCTCGACGGCGATATCGGCGGCTTCATTGAGCTCGAACAGGGGATCGCCGGCGAGCATATTGTCGGTGGCGAAGATGACCGAGCGGGAACGATCCTCGTCCTTGCGGTCGAAGTTGTCGACGCAGCTGACCAGTCCGTCGCCGATGAGCGAGGAGCCGCCGATGTTCGGTGGGGAGGTCGACCACGAATAGTCGGTGCCTTCCGACCCCCATGTGCGGAACCCGTCCTCGGCCTCGGCGAGGAAGTTCTCCACCATGTCGTAGTCGTCGGTGAGTGGGAACGCGGAGACGGCTGTGGCATTGAAGACGGTCATGCCGATGCGTTCGCCGTCGAAGCGGTCGACGAGTTCCTGATACGCCTCGAGCAGGTCGGCATCGTAGCCGAGCATGGATCCGGACACGTCGAGGCAGAGCATGACGTCGCGCATCTTCTTCTCCGGATTGACCGTCTCGATCCACGCCGGTCGGGCGATTCCGGCCAGCGCAGAGACACCGGTGAGGGCGATGACGCCGAGGGACGCGACCGTCATGGTCAGGCGGGTGCGCATCGCTCGCCGGAAACTCGGCAGGTTCGTCATCCGACCGCTGTGTGCCACGGCCAACGACGAGGCGGTGGCCTTGGGGCGGCGCAAGCAGTACACGGCGACGACCGCGAGAACGAGCAGGATGAGGGCCAGCCACCAGAACATCAGGACCATCGAGCCACCAGCTTCCTGGCATCGGCGATCTGTGCATCCAGGCCGGCCGGTTCGGTCTTCGCGAACTCCGCTTCGTAGAGACCGAGCAGGCAGGCGGCGAGGTCGTCGAGACCGGCGACTGCGGCATCCCGGTAGGTCAGATGCTCGGCCTTGACACCCCAGGCGTCGTGAGCGAATTCGCGGACGATCTTCGCCAGCTGCCTGGCCGCATCGCGGACGTCCGGGCGCTCCGTGTTCAGCCCGGTCTCGACTGCGGCGATGCGTGAGAGGTAGGTGCTGCGCACGGGGATCGGGACCCGCGGGCCGGATGCGCCCGTGGCGCCGGCCGCGAGCCGGAAGAGCGGGGCGAAGTAGTTGCCGAGCACGATGAGGAGCACGAGCGTCGCCGCGACATACCACGCGGGTGAGATCTGCAGCGGTCCGACGAGTTCAGCGGGGCCCACGGCGATGCCTCAGCAGAAGGGTGTGGAGTCGGCCGAGGGCCGACTTCGGGTGGTCGATCTCGGTGTGGGCGATGCCCAGCTTCGCGAGGAGGTCGCTGCGCTGTTGGCGGCGGGCCGCCTCGGCGAGGGCGAATTCCTGTCTCACCTGCGGCTTCCGCATCACCGAGGTGGGCAGCCCGTGATCGGGCCGGGCGACGTCGAACGGCGCCGAGGCGGCCGGAAGGCCCGCGAGGTCCGCGTCGGTGACCGTGATCCACAGGACCTCGTGCTGGGCACGCAGCCGACGGATCGTCGCTTCCTCCTCGGGACCCAACGGTGCCTGATCGGAGATGACGACGAGCAGCATCCGGTGACTGATATGGCTGGTGATCCACTGCAGCTGCGTGCTGATCGCCCCGGGGGAGTCGGTCCCGGATTCGGCGAGGATCTGCTGCAGCAGGTGTTCGAGGTGGGCTTCGCTGCCCTTCTTGGGCGAGGCGGTGGTGCGGTCGGCGCCGCCGTGGATGAGCATGACATCGTCCCCGTGCCGCACGGCGAGGTAGCCGACCATGCCGGCCATGAGGATCGCCAGGTGACGCTTGTCGGTGCCGGCGGAGGTCACTGCGTCGAAGTTCCGGGAGGTGTCGACGACGAGGCCGAGGATGTGCCGACGGTGGGCGACATAGCGTTTGACCAGCGGTTCGGTGTGGCGGGCCGTGGCCTTCCAGTCGATGTCGCGGATCTCATCGCCGGGGATGTAGTCGCGCAGGTCGTCGAAGTCGAGGCTGTGACCGTGGAAGACCGAGGAGTAGTCGCCGTCGAGGAGGCGTCGGGTCCGCCGGTGAGCGTGGATGGTCATCCGCGCCTTGATGCGATTGAGCAGAACAGTCATGGGCGTGCGCCGATCAGGGAGTGGGAACGGCCATGAGAAGGGCATCGACGATCTGGGCGCTCGTGATGTTCTCGGCGGCGGCTTCGAAGTTCAGCTGGATGCGGTGGGCGAGCACGCGGTGGGCAAGATCCTTGATGTCTTCGGGAATGACGTAGTTGCGGCCGCGGAGCATCGCCAGCGCCCGGCCGGCGTTCGTGAAGGCGATCGAGGCGCGCGGGCTGGCCCCGTACTCGATGAACGGGGCGAACCGGCCGAGGTATTTGCCCGTATTGCGGGTGGCGTGGACGAGTTCGACGAGATATCGGGTGATCGCGGGGTCGATGTAGATGGTGCGAGCGTAGCGCTGCATGGTCGTGACATCGTCGAGCGTGCAGGCGGGTTCGGGAACCGAGTCCTTGTCGAAGACGCCGGAATCGAGGCGAGAGAGGATCTCGACCTCTTCGTTGGGGTTCGGGTGAGTGAGCAGGTCCTTGATCATGAACCGGTCGAGCTGGGCTTCGGGCAGCTGGTAGGTGCCCTCCTGCTCGATCGGGTTCTGTGTGGCCATGACGAGGAAGGGACGGGGGAGTTCGAAGCGTCTGCCGCCGATCGTCGTCTGCTTCTCCTGCATGGCCTCAAGCATCGCCGACTGGGTCTTCGCCGAGGACCTGTTGATCTCGTCGAGGAGGACGATATTGGCATGCACCGGTCCGAGCACGGTGTTGAACGAGCCCTCATGTGCGTTGTAGATCTGCGAACCGATGATGTCGGCCGGCAGCAGGTCAGGAGTGCACTGGATGCGGGAGAACTTCCCGGCGACCGCATTGGCCAATGCCGCGGCGGCGGTGGTCTTCGCCAGGCCCGGGACGCTTTCGAGCAGCAGGTGTCCGCTGGAGAGGAGTCCGATGAGCAGCGACTCGCGCAGACGCTGCTGGCCGACGACGAAATGGTCGAGGTAGGACTCGAGGCCGTTGAGGATCGACTGTGCGTGCGCGATCTCCTGAGTATTGGCCGGTGCCGTTGCCGTCATAGTCCTGGAGCCTCTCGATTCGGTGCGGTGTGGTCTCCAGCATATTGGTTGGCCCTGACACAGAGACAGCCGAAGTCGTTCCAGTGCTGACACACGTCCCGGCGTGGGGTGCCTGCGAAGATCTCATGTCCGGACCGATCTGTACCGTCGGTGAGACGACAAGGGACCGCTGGGAATCGGTCGGGGGGACGGATGGAAGAAGGTTGAGGACGAAGCGCGGAACAAGGAGTGCAGAGCAGTGTGATCGCGGCCTCCACGACTGCGTGACGGGTGCCTCACTCCACCGTGTGCAGACGATCGCCGAGGAGGCCCCGACACACCCACAGGCAAAAATTTTTCCTGTGGAAACCGGTGGATAACGGCGGTGGAAAACGGGAAGAGAATTCGGTTGTCGAGCGTTGTTCCCAGTGTCCGCGCTGGTCATCGAACTACATAGGTGTCGTTCACAGCCTGTGGACGAATGTGGACGGTGAAGTCACAGGGTGTGGAACCTCGTAATCACACTGGTGTAACACTGGATATAGGGGTAAGGTCGTACCCGAACACAACATCTAGTGGTCACCCTTGAGCCTGCGCCTCGTGATTTTCATCATGAATCGGCGGGTGAAGAGGCCGGCCACACCACCCAGAACGCGGAGCCGCAAGGCAGAATGAAGGAGTCGTCATGATCACCGTGTACACCAAGCCGGCTTGTGTCCAGTGCAATGCAACCTACCGTGCGCTCGATGCCAAAGGGCTGAAGTACAAGTCGGTCGATCTCAGCGTCGACGAGAACGCCCTCGACGTCGTCAAGGCCATGGGCTACATGCAGGCCCCCGTCGTTGTCACCGACAACGATCACTGGTCGGGATTCCGTCCGGACAAGATCGCCACTCTCGTCGGCGAGCAGAACGCTTCCGTCGTGGCCTGAAATGCTTCTGGTCTACTTCTCTGCCAACTCCGAGTACACGCACCGCTTCGTCAGCAAGCTGCGCCACCCGGCAGTGCGGTTGCCGACGTTGACCAAGGAAGAGACGCTTCGAGTGGATGAGCCATTCGTTCTCGTCACCCCCACCTACGGGGCCGGTCGCAATCGCGGGGCTGTTCCCAGGCAAGTCATCAAATTCCTCAATGTCGAAGAGAACCGCCGCCATTTGGTCGGAGTCATCGGCGCCGGAAACACGAACTTCGGCGAGGACTATTGCCGCGCGGCCCACAAGGTCGCAGCAAAGTGTCAAGTACCCCTCATGTATCGAGTCGAACTCCTGGGCACTCAGGAGGACGTCGACGCTGTGAATCTAGGATTGGATAAACTGTGCGCGAGCTCGCTGAAGACCGCAATGTAGAGGACATCATCCGCGAAGAGACGGATCTGGACTACCACGCGCTCAACGCCATGCTGAACCTGTATGACGAGAGCGGACGGATTCAGTTCGAACGTGACAAGCAGGCTGCTCGGCAGTACTTCCTGCAGCACGTGAACAACAACACCGTCTTCTTCCATGACCTCAAGGAGAAGCTCGACTACCTCGTCGAGAAGGACTACTACGAGCCCGAAGTCCTCGAACAGTACTCTTTCGAGTTCATCGAGAACCTGTCGAAACGGGCCTACGATCACAAGTTCCGCTTCCAGACCTTCCTCGGAGCTTTCAAGTTCTACACCTCGTACACGCTGAAGACCTTCGACGGCAAGCGTTACCTCGAGCGCTTCGAGGATCGCGTCGTCATGGTCGCTCTCTTCCTCGCCCGTGGCGATGAGACGCTGGCGACCCAGCTCGTCGACGAGATCATCAGCGGCCGCTTCCAGCCGGCCACCCCGACCTTCCTCAATGCCGGCAAGCGCCAGCGCGGCGAGCTCGTCTCCTGCTTCCTGCTGCGCATCGAAGACAACATGGAGTCGATCGGCCGCTCCATCAACTCCGCTCTGCAGCTGTCCAAGCGCGGCGGCGGTGTGGCCTTCGCCCTGACGAACATCCGTGAGTCCGGAGCCCCGATCAAGAAGATCGAGAACCAGTCCTCAGGCGTCATCCCGGTCATGAAGCTGCTCGAGGACTCGTTCTCCTACGCCAACCAGCTCGGCGCCCGTCAGGGTGCCGGTGCCGTGTACCTCCACGCCCACCACCCCGACATCTACAAGTTCCTCGACACCAAGCGCGAGAACGCCGATGAGAAGATCCGGATCAAGACTCTGTCCCTGGGCGTCGTGATCCCCGACATCACCTTCGAATTGGCCAAGCGCAATGAGGACATGTACCTCTTCAGCCCCTATGACGTCGAGCGCGTCTACGGTGTGCCCTTCTCCGACATCAATGTCACCGAGAAGTACACGGAGCTGGTCGACAACGCAGCGATCAAGAAGAAGAAGATCAAAGCGCGCGAATTCTTCCAGACTCTCGCCGAGATCCAGTTCGAGTCCGGCTACCCGTACGTCATGTTCGAGGACACCGTCAACAAGGCGAATCCGATCGACGGCAAGATCATCATGTCCAACCTGTGCTCGGAGATCCTCCAGGTTTCCGAACCCAGCAAGTACGACGATGATCTCGGCTACGACGTGGTCGGCAAGGACATCTCCTGCAACCTCGGTTCGCTCAACATCGCGCTGACGATGGATTCGGAGAACTTCGGTCAGACCATCGAGACCGCGATCCGCGGCCTCACCGCAGTCGCCGAGACCTCGGACATCCAGTCCGTGCCGTCGATCGCGCGCGGCAACGACATGTCGCACGCCATCGGTCTGGGCCAGATGAACCTGCACGGCTACCTCGCCCGTGAGCACGTCTACTACGGCTCCGATGAGGGCCTGGACTTCACGAACATGTACTTCTACACCGTCGCCTACCACTGTGTACGGGCGTCGATGGAGATTGCGAAGGAGCGCGGCGCGACCTTCGCCGGCTTCGAACGTTCGAAGTACGCCACCGGCGAATACTTCGACAAGTACACCGATGAGGTGTGGCAGCCGCGGACCACACGCGTCAAGGAGCTCTTCGACGAGGCGGGTGTGCAGATCCCGACCCAGGAGGACTGGCGCGAGCTCAAGGCCCAGGTCGCCGAGCACGGCATCTACAACCAGAACCTGCAGGCCGTGCCTCCGACGGGCTCGATCTCCTACATCAACAACTCGACCTCGTCGATCCACCCGGTGGCCTCGAAGATCGAAATCCGCAAGGAAGGCAAGGTCGGGCGCGTGTACTACCCGGCGCCCTTCATGGACAACGACAACCTCGAGTACTACCAGGATGCTTACGAGATCGGCTACGAGAAGATCATCGACACCTACGCCGAGGCCACGAAGCACGTGGATCAGGGACTGTCGCTGACTCTGTTCTTCATGGACACCGCCACCACTCGTGACATCAACAAGGCGCAGATCTACGCCTGGCGCAAGGGCATCAAGACCATCTACTACATCCGGCTCCGGCAGCTCGCTCTGCAGGGCACGGAGGTCGAAGGCTGCGTCTCCTGCATGCTCTGATCCACTGGCACGGCGGACCGATGTGAATCGGTCCGCCGGCTTTGTGCAGGGCCGCTGCAGCAGGGGCCCTGCACAGCGGACATCCGTCTGTCGAGCAGACCGCTGAAACTCAGCACGAAGACGACTTCGTGATTTTTGCAGAACAAGACTTTTTGGGAAGAGAGATAGCGTTGGAGAATCTGACTCTGGCCTCGCACGTCGACGCCATCAACTGGAACCGCGTCGTCGATCCGATCGACGACGAGGTGTGGGATCGCCTGACCGGAAATTTCTGGCTGCCGGAGAAGGTGCCGCTGAGCAACGACATCCCCTCGTGGGCGACGCTGACCGATGACGAGAAGACGCTGACGATGCGCGTGTTCACGGGACTGACGCTGCTCGACACGATTCAGGGAACGGTCGGCGCGATCTCGCTCATTCCCGACGCTGTCACCCCGCACGAAGAGGCAGTGCTCACGAACATCGCGTTCATGGAGAGCGTGCACGCGAAGTCCTACTCCTCGATCTTCTCCACCCTGTGCTCGACGAAGGAGATCGACGAGGCGTTCCGCTGGTCGCGAGAGAACACCTACCTGCAGTCGAAGGCTGACATCATCCTCAGCTACTACCGAGGTGACGACCCGCTCAAGCGCAAGGTCGCTTCGACGCTGCTCGAGTCGTTCCTCTTCTACTCCGGCTTCTACCTGCCCATGTACTGGTCGGCACATGCGAAGCTGACGAACACCGCTGACCTCATCCGTCTGATCATCCGCGATGAGGCCGTGCACGGCTATTACATCGGCTACAAGTACCAGAAGGGCTTGGAGTCGCAGTCCGAAGAGCGCAAGGCCGAGCTCAAGGATTACACGATGAATCTCATGTTCGAGCTCTACGAGAACGAGGTCGCCTACACCCACGACATCTACGATTCGGTGGGACTGGCCGAGGACTGCAAGATGTTCCTCCACTACAACGCGAACAAGGCGCTGATGAACCTCGGCTACGAGGCGATGTTCCCCAAGGAGGTCACGAAGGTCAACCCGGCCATCCTGGCGGCGCTCTCACCCGGCAGCGATGAGAACCACGACTTCTTCTCCGGCTCCGGTTCGTCCTACGTCATCGGCAAGGCCGAGAACACCGAAGACGACGACTGGGACTTCTGAGACCGCTGAGTCCTGAGAACTGAAGCGGCCCATTCGAGCAATCCGGCTCGGGTGGGCCGCTCTTTCTCTGCTCACCCGACGCCTCGGCAGAAGTGGCACAATCGACAGACGAGGACGATTTCCTCGCACCGACAGTCGAAGGAGTTGCACACCATGACAGGCTCAGGAACAGAGGAGAACGGACGACTCAGCGTCGGCGAGGTCCTTGAGCGTGACCACCATCGCATCGACGGATATTTCGAGACCTTCGCGCGGACGTTGTCGGCGGGTGGACCGCTCGACGTCGAGGCTTTCAACACGGGCGCAGCGGGGCTGCGCCACCACATCTATGTCGAAGAGGTTCTGCACTTTCCGGCGATGAAGACCGGAGGACTCATGGGTCCGGTCTTCGTCATGCTCCGTGAGCATGGTGAGCTGTGGGATCGGATGGACGAGATCGCAGCCAAGCTGGATGCGGGTGCCGACAAGGCCGAGATCGCCCCGGTCTGGAAGTCCCTCGAAGACGGACTCGAAGCGCACAATGAGAAGGAGGAGAAGATCCTCTACCCGGCTGGCGACGATCTGCTCACCGATGATCTCGGCGCAGAGATTCTCGAGACTCTGGCGAACCCGGACATCCCTGAGGGGTGGACCTGCGAGATGGCCGGACGCAGCTGACCGCAGGCTCAGCGTGCGGTGTGGTCGGTTATGAATCGGCGGCGTCCGAGAACATCTGCCGTTCTACCTCCGCGGCCAGAGTGCGCACATACTGATGGGTCAGATGGTTCCAGTCACGGAAGACCAGGACGTTTCCGATCACGGGTTGCACGTGACCGTCTTGGATGAGTGATTCGCTCAGGTCGAGATGGATGAAGCTGTCGGTATCGAAGACTTCCGCAGCGGGGTTGGTCTCGGCCAGAACCGACTCGGCGGGTACGGTGCATGAGCGTCGGCTCGGGTCCTCGCCAACGCAGACGCGCGGATCGACGTGCTCGCCGTCGCCGAGTTGCAGCCACGGAGTGTCGCGAACGGCGAAGATCGTGTTCTCCTCTTCGGCCAGACGCTCGAAGACGTCGATGTACTCGTCCGGGACGTAGTCAGGCTCCTCCTCCTGGTCTCCGGTGGGTCGGGTCGAGGACATGAATATGCCCTCCGAAGGCGGATGCATTCTGATGTGTTCTTCGACCTTTCGTGACCACGAGATGCAGTCCGGATCATCGGTGGGACTGTAGTGCAGAGGGCAGCCGGCGCGGGTGAAAGGCACGATCCGGATGCCTCGGCGCTTGCCGATGATGTCGAGAGCTCCAAGCCACTGTTCGCTGTGTGATCCGCCGACGACATACAGTGATCGCTCCGAGTCGGTGTCACCGTACCAGCACGGATCGCCGTCGGCTTTGTCGAAGATGATCGCGTCGTCGCTCTGCGGTGTCGTACATCGGTCGGCCTCCGTCGGCGGCATCATCGGGTCCCGTGAGGCCAGGCCCGGCATGATCGGCACATCGAGGCGTGGTTCGATTCCGTCGAGGATCTCACCGGCGCCCGGGTAGGAGTCGGGGCGGCCTTCAGCGATGACAGCCGAGATCTTGTGCTCGACGTAGGCCCTGTTCGCGACGAGACCAACGGCCCAGGCCGGGGGAGAGACGAGGAGGAGGACCAGAACCGCCACCATGCCGACCCGCGCCCGGGCGATGGCGGGAGACAGCGGCTCCGGCCCCGTCCGCTGGCGCAGAGGGATTTCCACCCACCGATGCGTGAGCTCGGCCAGCAGCAGAGAAGCGAGAATGACCGGGACGCCGACGAGAGGGTTCTTCGCATCGATGCCGGTGACTCTGACGGTGAGGATGAGCAGCGGCCAATGCCACAGGTACAAGGAGTAGGCGATCGTGCCGAGGCGGGTCAGCGGTGCCGACTCCAAAACTCGGATGATGATCGGCGGCTTCCTCTGGCGCACGAGCCCGGCCCCGATGAGAAGCAGAGCACCGAGGAGGGGAACGAGAGTCAGCGGTCCCGGGAACTGTTCGGCACCGTCGAAGAACAGCCCGACGGAGAAGATCATGACCACTCCGACCCATGACAGCACGGCGCTGAGCCACCGGGGCCATGATGAGCCCCGGATGCGCTCGGCGTCGAACAGCACCAGGCCGAGGAGCGCACCGGCACCGATCTCCCAGAAGCGTGAGAAGGTCGAGTAGTAGTTCACCCCCTGATCGCCGGCGAGGGTCATCCAGGTCGCACAGAGGAGCGAGAGCATCGACAACAGGGCGATGATCCACACCAGTGGACGCATCCGCACCCGTGCCGAACGGCCACGTGAGGCGAAGACGAGTGCGATGATCGCAATATAGATTTGGAACTGGACCGACATCGACCACAGATGCTGCAGGGGACTGCTGTCGATCCCCGCTGCATCGTAATCGGAACCGAGAGAGACGAAACGCCAGTTGATCCAGAAGCTCGCGGCGGCTGAAGCATCCGTCAGCCACTGTCCCCAGTCCAGGTGCGGGTAGAAGATGAGGACTCCGCCGACGGTCGCGGCGACGACTGCGAGGAGCGCGGGGAGCAGACGCAGGAGGACGCGCAGCACCGAACGGGTGAAGGAACGTCCGTGGAGTCGCTCAGCGTTGCGGATCTGTGAAGACAGTAGGAGTGTGCCACCGAGGAAGAGGAACACATCCACCCCGGAGGAGACGCGTCCGATGAAGACGTGGAAGATGACGACCAAGGCAATGGAGAACCCGCGGAGCCCCTCGAGATGCTGAAATCGGGTCGACGCTGCGGGGGAAGCGTCCAGGTGCGCAGAATCAGTGCGGAGATCAGACATAGCCGGTGGGGTTGGGAGGTCTCTTCGGCATTCACAGTATCGGGAATCGATGCGCTGAGCGAATGGGCATGCTCACGGCGATCGTCGGCTGCGTCGGACCCGGCCGCCGGAGGCCGGAGTGAATGAGCAGACGCCCACACGCTGCGTAAAACCCGGCAGCGAGTGGGCGTCCTCTTCAGTTCAGGCGGTCAGGCGGCTGCCATCGGCGTGATCTCGCGCAGCGAGGTGCCGGTGAACAGCACGATGCGACCGGTCGAATCTTCGATCGTGGTCTCACCGCGGGATTCGCGGCTGATCTTGGGATCGATCATTCCTGCGTGGATGAGTCCGCGCTGGACCCACTGTGGGAACTCAGACATGGTTCCCTCCTTTCTTCGGTTGTGAATAGCAGGCAACTACGCACGCTATTCGTCAGGTTCTGAAGTCGGCGACTGGGTGATCGCCAATGGGGATCTGCGTTTCGAAGAGACACGGTGTCCGGAACATTCATCTGCAAGGGCGAACCAGGATCGGGGCCTACGACTCTCACTGTCGGTCGTCAGGAGCAACTCATCGACCGGTTCGATGAATGCGGACAACTTCGAACGCAAAGAACCAGCATATCCGACGCGAGCGAGAATTGTCCACTCGAGGCCCGTGAGGTCATAGATGCGCGGCCGGTGACCGCCGTGAGACCTTCGTCGAGAAGGGTGCTTCGTGCCGATGCAGGGCGACGAGAGCTCAGCGACGCCCCTGCATGCGCGCCCGCAGCCTGACCCAGAACACGGCAGTGAGGGTGAGCAGAACGACGCCCACGGCAAGCAGTCCGAGAGCGAGGGGATTGTCCATCGCCGCACCCAAGGAGCGAGACGCCACCGAGGCAGCCGCCCCCTCCGATTCTTCGGGCGTCGACTTCTCCGCCGACGCCGCTGCCGTCCCTTCGTCGGTTCCACCGGCATCGCTGCCGCTGCCCGAAGCGGTGGGGTCCGCCTCGGCGGTTGCCTGAGTCCCCACCGGAACGGTCTGCAGCGATTTCGGATCCTTCTGCGCGAAGTCCCATTCGAGGAGGTCGACGGCGGCCTGCCGGGAGTTGTTGTCGATGCCGAGCATCGTCGCCACGACACGGTGTCCGTCTCGTTCGGCTACGGCCACATACGAGCCCTTCGCGGCGCGAGTGAAGCCGTTCTTCAGACCCAGTCCGCCGTCGACCTGCCCGACGATCTTTGTGTGGTTCTGAATCTCGTAGCCTTTGAACTTCTCTTTCGTCTGCGGATTCTTCCCGCCGGGGAATTTATAAGTCTCGGTCCCGATGACCTTCATGAGATAGTCGTCCTCGCAGACGGCCCACGCGAGCTTCATGAGGTCCTCGGCGCTCGTGTACTGCCCCTTCGCGTCGAGGCCCGAGGTGTTCACCGCATGCGTGTTCTCCAGCCCCAGCTCGGCGGCCTTGTCGTTCATGAGCTTCACGGCCTTGTCCTGACCACCGGCGGCCCGCCCGAGGGCGTTCGCGGCATCATTGGCACTCGACATCAGCATGGCGTGGAAGAGCAGATCGACCGTGTAGCTGTTCGTCTGCATGAGCCCGACCTTCGTGCCGTCGATCTCCATGTCCTCGAATTCGGCCTTGACCTTCTGCTTCTTGTCATCGAGCACATCGACGAGAGCGAGAGCCGTGAGCAGTTTGATCGTCGAAGCCGGTGCGTGCCGCTTCTCGGTGTTCTTCGCCGCGTGCAGATTCCCACTGTCGAGGTCACCGACGAGCCAGGAGACGCCCACCGGCTTCGGCGGCTTCGCCCCATCGCCGAGGTCGTCAGGCGTCACGTACGCCGGCGCCGTCGACTCCGCCGGCTGTGGCGCTGCCTTCGCCGGTGCGGGGGAGTAGGCGAGCTGGGCCGCGACCAGAACTGTTGCGGCCACGGCACCGAGGAGCAGTGCGAGCAGTGAGGAAGCTGACGAGCGGGTGAAACGCATGCGCCCCAGTCTACTTTCGCGTCCGTCCCGCTGTCCTCAGGTTTGCCTCACCCGCACCGAAGTGAAGCAGGTCGTGATCCTCCACCCGCGCCGACGCGCCGTCCTCCACCCGCGCCGAGGCGCCGTGGACCGGACGCCCCGTTACCTTTTAAGTAGCCCCTTCATCCGTCAGGATAGAAAGGGGTCGCTGGCCTGAGGACCCCGGCATGATTGATGCCCCCAGTCATCATGATCCGGGGGGTGTAGTCACCGGGGTTCGAAGGCACCAGGGAAATCGCTGATAGGGGCCAGAACCACTGGCAGAACACATGCCTTGAGCCCGACCGTAACGTGGATGCCGAGCCCAGGAGCCATCCAGCAGTACCGGCCAGCCGAACCACAACCAAATATTCGGTCACATGAGTCGAAGAAGATGAGTGACATGATCACCAACCACGCTGACATCGACGTATTCATCGGCATCGATGTCGGCAAACACAACCACCACGCCGTCGCACTCGACCGCGACGGCAAACAGTTACTGTCAAAAGCTCTGCCGCAGAACGAAACGAAACTCCGGGCTTTGCTTGGCCGGCTGCGCAAGCACGGAACTCTGCTGGTGGTCGTCGACCAGCCCGCCACTATCGGCGCCTTGCCGGTCGCGGTCGCCCAAGCCGAGTCCATCACGGTCGCCTATCTGCCTGGGTTGGCGATGCGCCGCATCGCCGACCTACACCCGGGTGAGGCGAAAACGGATGCACGCGATGCCGCGATCATCGCTGAAGCCGCCAGGACGATGCCCCACACTCTGCGGGGTATCCGGGTGGCGGATGAGAACGTCGCCGAGTTGTCGATGCTGTGTGGCTACGACGATGACCTCGCCAAACAGGCAACGGCCACGTCGAACCGGATCCGCGGACTGCTCACCCAGATCCACCCCGGGTTGGAGACCGTCATCGGCCCGCACTTGGATCATCCCGCCATGCTGGCCGTGTTGGCGAAGTACCCGACACCGAAAGCGCTACGGCATGCCGGCAAACACCGCGTCGAGACTCTGCTGCGTAGACAGGCGCCCAGGGCGTGGAAGCGGTGGGCCGCGGCGATCTTCACCGCCTTGGACGGGCAGACCGTGGTGGTGTCGGGCACGGACGCGGCGGGACTCGTGCTGCCGCAGTTGGCGAACTCGTTGGCGCAGATACGTGCGTCGCGGGATGAGGTGTTGGTGCGCATCGAGGAACTGGTGAAAACGCATCCGCTTTTCGGGCTCCTGACGTCGATGCCGGCAGTCGGCGTCAGGACCGCGGCGAGGATCCTGACCGAGGTCGTGGGTAAGGACTTCGAATCCGCCGGACACCTCGCATCCTATGCCGGACTGGCACCAGTGACCTGGCGGTCAGGGACATCGATTCGGGGAGACCACTCGTCGCGGCGGGGGAACAAGATCCTCAAGCGGGCTCTGTTCTTGTCGGCCTTCGCGGCGTTGAAGGACCCATTGTCGAGGGCGTATTACGACAAGAAGCGCGCCGAGCATAAGAAGCACAATCAGGCGTTGATCGCGTTGGCTCGCCGTCGTTGCAACGTCCTGTACGCGATGCTTCGCGACGGTGCCTACTTCCACGCACCCGAGGCGGCGACCGCCGCCTGAACCGACCGGTCACGAAGTGCCTGACCAGTTCGGGAGACGGTTCCCGGACCGATCATCCCTGCCGTTTCGGGCCCACCAGATATTCTTGAAGAAACTCGTATCTGCCCCTTGACTTAAAACATAGGGGCACCCCCCACCGGAACCGAGGCGGCAGAATGCGAAAACGGCCCCACACCGATCGGTGCGGGGCCGCAGCAGTAGGACTTCAGGCAGTCGCGATCAGAAGGCGCGCTGCAGGATCGCCTGCTTCACCTCGGCGATGGCCTTGGTGATCTCGATGCCGCGAGGGCAGGCCTCGGTGCAGTTGAAGGTGGTGCGGCAGCGCCACACGCCTTCCTTGTCGTTGAGGATCTCGAGGCGCATGTCGCCGCCCTCGTCACGCGAATCGAAGATGAAACGGTGCGCGTTGACGATCGCGGCCGGTCCGAAGTACTGACCGTCGGTCCAGAACACGGGGCACGAGGAGGTGCAGGCCGCGCAGAGGATGCACTTCGTGGTGTCGTCGAAGGCCGCACGCTGTTCGGCCGACTGCAGACGCTCACGGGTGGGCTCGTGACCGGAGGTGACGAGGAACGGCATGACCTCACGGTACGACTGGAAGAAGGGCTCCATGTCGACGATCATGTCCTTCTCGAGCGGAAGGCCCTTGATCGCCTCGACGATGATGGGCTTCGACGTGTCGAGGTCCTTCAGCAGCGTCTTGCAGGCCAGGCGGTTGCGGCCGTTGATGCGCATCGCATCGGAGCCGCAGACGCCGTGGGCGCAGGACCGGCGGAAGGACAGCGAGCCGTCGATCTCCCATTTGATCTTGTGGAGGGCATCCAGCACGCGGTCGGTGCCGTACATCGTGATGTTGTATTCCTCCCAGTGCGGCTCCGAATCGAGTTCGGGGTCGAACCGTGCGATCTGGAAGGTGCAGTCGAAGGACGGAATGCTTCCGCCTTCGCCCGAGACATGCTCGGGTAGATCGATCTTCGAGGCTGGCTCTGGGGTGGTGTCGGTGCTCATCAGTACTTACGCTCCATCGGCTGGTAACGGGTGACGATGACGGGCTTCGTCTCAAGACGCATGCCCTTGATGCCGTCGGTCTCCGCTTCGGGATCGAGGTAGGTCATCGTGTGGTGCATGAACTTCTCGTCATCACGATCGGGGAAGTCCTCGCGGAAGTGTCCGCCGCGCGATTCCTTGCGGTGGATGGCCGCGACGGAGATGACCTCGGCGAGTTCGAGCAGGAAGCCCAGCTCGACAGCCTCGAGCAGATCGAGGTTGTAGCGCTTGCCGCGGTCCTGGATGCCCACGTTGTTGTAGCGTTCGCGCAGCTTGGCGATCTCGTCGAGTGCCTCGCGCAGAGTCTCGTCGGTGCGGAACACCTGGACGTTGGAGTCCATGATCTCCTGCAGATCCTTGCGGATGGCGCCGATGCGTTCGGTGCCATCCGAGGTGCGCATCTTCTCGAGCATCTCGACGACCTGTGTCTCCGGGCTCTCCGGAAGTTCCACGGAATCGGCGGTCTGGGCGTATTCCGCGGCGGCGATGCCGGCGCGCTTGCCGAAGACGTTGATGTCGAGAAGCGAGTTCGTGCCCAGACGGTTCGAGCCGTGCACGGACACACAGGCGCATTCGCCTGCGGCGTAGAGGCCGGGCACGACGGTGTCGTTGTCGCCGAGGACCTCGGCCTTGATGTTCGTCGGGATGCCGCCCATGGCGTAGTGCGCGGTCGGGAACACCGGCACGGGCTCGGTGTAGGGCTCGACGCCGAGGTAGGTGCGGGCGAACTCCGTGATGTCCGGCAGCTTGGCATCGATATGCGCCGGTTCGAGGTGGGTGAGGTCGAGGAGGACGTAGTCCTTGTTCGGACCGCAGCCGCGACCCTCACGGACCTCGTTGGCCATCGAACGCGCGACGATGTCACGCGGAGCGAGGTCCTTGATCGTCGGGGCGTAGCGCTCCATGAAGCGCTCACCGTCGGAGTTGCGGAGGATTCCGCCTTCACCGCGAGCCGCCTCGGAGAGCAGGATGCCCAGACCGGCGAGGCCCGTGGGGTGGAACTGGAAGAACTCCATGTCCTCGAGCGGGATGCCGCGGTTGTAGGTCACGGCCATTCCGTCGCCGGTCAGGGTGTGGGCGTTCGACGTGGTCTTGAAGACCTTGCCGACTCCGCCGGTGGCGAAGACGACCGACTTGGCCTGGAAGATGTGGATCTCGCCGGTGGCCAGTTCGTAGGCCACGACGCCGGCCGGGCGTTTGACCCCGTCGACCTCGGTCATGACGAGGTCGAGGACGTAGAACTCGTTGTAGAACTCCACGCCGTGCTTGACGCACTGTTGATACAGGGTCTGGAGGATCATGTGGCCGGTGCGGTCGGCCGCGTAGCAGGAACGGCGCACGGCCGACTTGCCGTGGTCACGGGTGTGACCGCCGAAGCGACGCTGGTCGATCTTGCCTTCGGGGGTGCGGTTGAAGGGCAGCCCCATCTTCTCGAGATCGAGCACGGCGTCGATGGCTTCCTTGGCCATCACCTCGGCGGCGTCCTGGTCGACCAGGTAGTCACCGCCCTTGACGGTGTCGAAGGTGTGCCATTCCCAGTTGTCCTCTTCCACGTTCGCCAGTGCGGCGCACATTCCGCCCTGGGCGGCACCGGTGTGCGAACGGGTGGGGTAGAGCTTCGTGAGAACGGCGGTCCGGGCGCGCTGGCCCGATTCGATCGCCGCACGCATGCCGGCGCCGCCGGCGCCGACGATGACGACGTCGTAATGATGTACCTGCATGTTTCTCCTTTAGGCCTTGCAGAACTCAGCCAGGACCGAGGGGTCCGCTCCGGCCGGGCAGGGATCGAACGTGAAGATGACGAGCGTGCCGAGCACGATGACGATGATCGAGGCGATGTAGAGGATCACCTGCAGAGCCATGCGGGTGCTGGGCTTCTCGGAGTAGTCCATGATGATGGTGCGCAGGCCGTTGGTGCCGTGCAGCATCGCCAGCCACAGCATGAGCAGATCCCAGATCTGCCAGAACGGGCTGGCCCACTTGCCTGCGACGAATCCGAAGTCGATGGCCTGGACACCGTCGCCGGCCCACAGGTTGACGAACAGGTGGCCGAAGATGAGGATCACGAGGATGACGCCGGAGACGCGCATGAACAGCCATGCGAACATCTCGAACTTCGAACGCGTCGACTTGTGCCGGGAGTAGCCGGTCCGCGGAGCCGGAATGGATGTTGTGCTCATGTCAGCCTCCGAAAGTGTGCATCAGCTGGCGAGGAATGAAGGCGATCATGATGATGAGCCAAAGGACCATGACTCCCCAGAACAGCTTCTTCTGATTCTTCGGGCCACTCTTCGAGAAATCGACGAGAATGACGCGCAGCCCGTTGAACGCGTGGAACGCGATTGCGGCGACCAGGGCGATCTCACCGAATGCCATGACGGGTGTCTTGTAGGTTCCGATCACTGCGTTGTAGGCCTCGGGCGAGACGCGGACGAGTGCAGTATCGAGCACGTGGACCAGAAGGAAGAAGAAGATTCCGACGCCTGTGACGCGATGCGCGACCCAGGACCACATTCCTTCGTTTCCTCGGTACAGAGTGCCCGTAGACGCTTTGGCCACGGAGCATCCTCCATCTTGAGTATTGGGGTGTGTACGTCTAGAAACTACGCCGAAGACCGCTCCGGTGCCAGTCGAGACACCGCTCAGCGTGCCGGATCACACCTCAACCCTGGCAATTCCCTCAAAACTGGGATTTCCCGTCTCACGGATTTTCATTTACATCACAGTCGTGTGCGCTAAATGATGAGATCTCCGGCCTGACCTGCACGACCCTTCCGAGCCCCGCGGTTGACGTCGACGCAGTCCCCGACCGTCACCGAGGCGGCCCCGGGGTGGGGTTGTCCCCACCGCCACACTGCAGCTGAGCTCTTCCGACACGGCGGACAACCTCGGGGAAGCGATGCCCGAACTCTGGGACACTGAATCCGTGAATACCCATTTCCACGCCATCATCCCCGCAGGCGGTTCGGGAACCCGCCTCTGGCCGCTGTCCCGTCGCGCCAACCCGAAGTTCCTCCACGATGTGCTCGGGCTCGGTCGCAGCCTGATCCAGGCCACCTGGGATCGGGTGGCACCCATGGTCGGTGAGGACAAGGTCTGGGTGGTCACCGGCGAGACCCACCTCGACCAGGTCGCCTCCCAGCTGCCCGGGATCTCACGGACTCAGATCGTCGCCGAACCCTCACCCAAGGACTCCGCCGCGGCGATCGGCCTGGCCACCATGCTCATCGCCCGCGAAGACCCTGCGGCGATCGTCGGGTCGTTCTCCGCCGATCACTCGATCACGAACGTCGACGAGTTCCGCCTCGTCATCGACCAAGCCGTGGCTGCCGCCGAGACCGGGGACATCGTCACCGTCGGCATCATGCCCCGCAACCCCGCGACCGCCTACGGCTACATCAAGACCGGCGATCTGCTCGGCCTCGACGGGGCGCCCACCGCTCGTCGGGCGCTGGCGTTCGCGGAGAAGCCCGCCGCGAGCACTGCCCGTCGGTACGTGAATTCCGGACGCTACCGGTGGAACGCCGGCATGTTCATCGCCAAAGCGGAATCCCTGCTCGAGATCCTCGCCGAGGAGGACCCCGCCCTCTTCGCCGGACTCTCCCGGATCTCCGAGGCCTGGGACACCCCCGAGCATCAGGAGGTGCTCGAGGAGGTGTGGCCGGGCCTGGAGAAGCGCGCCATCGACTATGTCGTGGCCGAACCCGCTGCTGCCGCCGGCCGTGTGATCGTCATCCCCGGCGACTTCGGCTGGGACGACGTCGGCGACTTCGACTCCGTGGCCCGACTGCGCCAGCCCGTGCCCGGCGAACCGCGTGGGGTCATCTCCATCGGCGGCAACACCGATCTGCTCGAAGTCGATGCCTCGGGCGTGGTCTTCTCCGAAGGGCCGCGGACGGTGGCGATCGTCGGACTCGAAGACCTCGTCGTCGTCGACACCGACGACGTTCTGCTCATCACCTCCCGCTCTCACGCTCAGGATGTGAAGAAGGCCGTGTCCGCGGCAGGGGAGCGGGGGCTCGACGAATTGCTCTGAGCCGATGCCCTTCGCAGGAAGGCCGATGCCCGTCGCGGGAAGTATGTCGAAATTGGTCGCAGTGAGCACAGATGTGACGGTCTGTGCTTAGCATTGCTTCCAATGGTCGACACCAGCCATCCCCGAACTTCCCGCTGACGAAGGACCTGACATGATCAGCTCGACAATCGCTGACATCGGTGCAGAGCTCATCGATTTCCGCCGCGACATCCATGCCCACCCGGAACTGTCCTTCCGAGAGTTCGAGACCACCGACAAGATCGTCGCCCGCCTCGAAGCCGCCGGGCTCCAGCCGCGGCGACTCGAGGGCACCGGTGTCGTCTGCGAGGTCGGGGAGGGGCCGGTGGCCGTGGGGCTGCGTGCCGATATCGACGCTCTGCCCGTCGACGACCTCATCGACGAGGAGTTCCGTTCGACGGTGCCCGGTGTCGCCCACGCCTGCGGCCACGATGTGCACCTGACCTCCCTCATCGGCGCCGGCATCGCCCTGCAGCGCATCCACGAGACCCGTCCCGGCGGACTCGGCGGTCGCGTCCGCCTGATCTTCCAGCCGGGCGAGGAGGTCACCCCGGGCGGGGCGCTGCGCGTGATCTCCCAGGGCGTCCTCGATGATGTGCCCGAGGTCTACGCCGTCCACTGCGATCCGAATGTCGACATCGGCAAGGTGGGTTCGCGCATCGGTGCGATCACGGCTGCCGGAGACACCGTCATCATCCGTCTCTCCGGGCACGGCGGGCACACCTCCCGGCCGCACCTGACCGAGGACCTCGTCTACGCCCTCGGCAAGCTCGCCACCGATCTGCCCTCGACGCTGGGCCGTCTCATCGACCCCCGCCACGCGATCTCTCTGGTGTGGGGTGAGATCAGCGCCGGTCATGCCGCGAACGTCGTTCCCAGCGAGGGGATTCTGCGCGGGACCCTGCGCTGTCTCGACGTCGACGGGTGGAACCAGGTCGCCGAGGTGCTTCCCGAACTCGTCGATCGCATCGCCGGTCCGTACGGAGTCGACGTCGATCTCGAGCACCGCCGAGGTGTGCCTCCCGTGGTCAACACCGAAGACCAGGTGACACTCATCGAATCCGCTGTGCGCGGTGAGCTGGGAGAGAACGCAGTGCAGCTGACTCCGCAGTCGATGGGCGGAGAGGACTTCGCCTGGTACCTCACCCACTGCCCGGGCGCGCTCATCCGGCTGGGCACCCGCACGCCCGGCGGCATCACCTATGACATCCATCAGGGTGATCTGCTCATCGACGAACGCGCGGTGGCCATCGCAGCCCGCGTCTTCACCGCCACCGCGCTCAGGGTCCTCGACCGTGATCGCTGATCTCCCGAGCCGCAGCTGAGCACGGGCCCCGCCGCCGCGGGCCCGGGCCTGCCGGCTGATTACCCTGCCCGCACCGCCGGCCGATAATCTAGGACTCATGAGGATGAGAGCCCGGTCCACCCTGCTGGCCGCACTCGGTGCGGTGAGCACGCTGGCGCTCGGCGCCTGCTCCGTGACCGCTCCCGAACCGCTCGAGGAGACCCGGCTGGGCTGCCTCGTCTCCGCTCCCGCCGGATTCGACGATCATGCGGCCGGTGCCCTCACACTCGCCGAGACGGAACTGGCCCGCGAAGCCGGTGTCTTCTCCGGCACCTCGAGTCAACGGGTCTCGGGAGGGTCGGCCACCTCGGCGGCCCTGGATCGGATGCACCGGCAGGACTGCGCACTGACCACGGTGATCGGACCCGGCGGTGCCGACGAGCTCGCCGACTTCGCCGCCGCGCATCCGAAGGAGCTCTTCCTCGGGGTCTCCAGCGGCACCGAAGACCTGCCGAAGAACGTGCTGAGCATCGACTTCGACCTCGTCCCGCCGGCGTTCATCGCCGGGTACACCGCGGCCACCGCCTCGGAGACGGGGAAGGTCGGCGTCGTCGTCTCCCACGGGTTCCCGCAGGCCGGAGCCATCCTCAGCGCCTTCGACGCCGGGGTCGATCTGTACAACGACGAGAAGGACGAAGGCGCGGCGACGGTGACGTCCTATCGCAGCACCGCCTCGGCGAGCAGATCGATCTCCGATACCCGCACGGCCGGTGAGGACTATTTCGATGAGTCCTTCGACGATGACGCCGACGTCCTCGTGCCCTTCGGTTCGGCCGCAGCGATGGGGGCGGTGACCGCGGCGGACGAGAAGCGCAAGGATCTGGCCGAGGCCGCCGACGACACCGAGGTCGAGGACGAGAAGAGCCCGATCCTGCCGAAGCTCGTGTGGTACGGCACCGCGGGTGGGTTCTCGCAGTCGATCGTGGCGAGCATCGAACCCAACGTCCGCCGCGGGCTGCGCACGATGTTCCCCGACTGGCCGCAGAGCAAGAACCCCGACGAGGTGGCCCCCGCGCCGAAGCGCGGACCGGAGGAGATCAGCGGCTTCCGCGTCGGCGACCGGGACTACATGGGCACGCTCGACAACGGCGGGGTCCGCATCATCGCCGAGGACGGGTTCCTCTCCCGCGTCTCCGATGCCGGTCGAGGCATCACGGACCTGCGCGAGCGGATCAAGAGCGGGGACATCGACCTGGAGAAATGATGAGCGGCCGACGGCGGTGTCATCGGATAAGCTGAGACGGTGATGAATGTACCCGCCGGCGTCGCCTCCGACGACCCCATCCTGCAGCTGCCCAAAGTGTCCCTCCACGATCACCTCGACGGCGGGCTGCGCCCGTCGACGATGATCGAGCTGGCCGATCAGATCGGCCACACCCTGCCCGCCGCCGACGCGGAGTCGCTGGGCAGATGGTTCGCGGAATCCGCGAACTCCGGTGATCTCGTCCGCTACCTCGAGACCTTCTCTCACACCGTGGCCGTGATGCAGACCGAAGACAATCTGCGTCGCGTGGCCAAGGAATGGGTGCTCGACCAGGTCGCCGACGGCGTGTTCTATGCCGAGGCCCGGTGGGCTCCCGAACAGCATCTCGAGGGCGGGCTGGAGCTCGACACCGTCGTCGAGGCAGTCCAGGACGGGCTCGAGGCCGGTGTCTCGGAAGCTGCCGCCGAGGGCAAGTACATCCGCGTCGGCCAGCTCATCACCGCTATGCGTCAGGCCGACAATTCCCTGGCGATCGCGGAACTGGCCATCCGTCACCGTGAGAAGGGCTCGGAATCCGGTGTCGTCGGCTTCGACATCGCCGGACCGGAGAACGGCTTCCCGCCCTCGGCGCACCTCTCCGCGTTCAACGCCCTCCATCAGGCCTATGTGCCCGTGACGATCCACGCCGGTGAGGCCGCAGGCAAGGAATCCATCCACGAGGCGATCACCATCTGCCACGCTCAGCGTCTGGGCCACGGCGCCCGGATCGTCGAGGACATGGAGATCGTCGATGGAGAGGGACAGCTCGGCAGCCTCGCCGCGTGGGTCCTCGACCAGCAGATCCCGCTGGAGCTGTGCCCGAGCTCGAACCTGCAGACCGACATCGGCGGCACCATCGCCAGCCACCCGATCACGGGGCTGAAGGATCTCGGCTTCGCCGTGACCATCAACCCGGACAACCGGCTCATGTCCGGCACGTCCATGTCGCGGGAGATGCGTCTGCTCGTCGATGAGGCGGGATGGACGCAGACGGATCTCGAATGGGCCACCGTGAACGCGGTGACCGCTGCCTTCCTGCCGCTGGATGTGCGCGAGCGCATGCTCGACGAGATCCTCATCCCCGGATTCGCTCGGGTGAACATTTGAGTTCTCGCAGTGACCGGTCTGCCGTGCCCGGAGGCTCACAGGATCCTGCCGGGCACGGTGTCCCGACTCCGCGGGCGATGACCCTGGTCGTCGTCGTCCTCGGCATTCAGGCGCTGGCCCTGGTCGGTTCGGCGCTGTCGTTCATCATCACGGCCATCGGCGCGGGTGAGCTGGCCGCATCGCTGGTCGGCCTGGCCGTCATGTTCCTCATCTTCGCGGCCGGAGTCGGTGCCGCGGCACGTGGGGCGTGGCGGCTGCACCGGTGGGCGCGACCCGCGGCGATCGCGTTCGAGCTGCTCGTCATCGTCTTCGCCTTCAGCGTCATCGGCGGATCTCTGTGGCTGGGCCTGGCCTGCCTGCTCACCGCCATCGCCGTGATCATGGGCTTCTTCCTGCCCCCGGTCGTCGAGGCCTACAACCGCGCCCTGGCCGACTGAACCGCGCCCTGGCCGACTGAACCGCTGTGCCGTTTCGGCCGCGGGGACTCCTCACCGCGGGGGAGCGAACTCACCGAGGCGGAGCCGGCGGTGACCATCTCTGCACGCTCGCGGCCTGCGCGGCGATGAGTCGCGAGGGAACGACCGAGAACACCGCGTTGCGGACCCGTGCCAACAGCGGGGAGTCGAGCTGGAACATATGCCCCATGAGACGTGACTTCCGGGCGATCGACTGTGAGCGCGGCCTGCGCAGCGCATCGTACCGGTGCAGGGCCTCATCGAGTTCTGCACGCAGCGCAGCACCGCGCTCAGCCAGCGGGGCGAGCAGCGCGGTCAGTGTCGCCGCGTCCTCGAGCGCCTGGCCGCCTCCCTGCCCGAGGTCGGGCGTCATCGCGTGCGCGGCATCGCCGAGGAGCACCACCCGGCCCCGATGGAATCGAGCCAACCGGTGGGAGAGGTCGCTGATCGGGGTGCGACGGACCGCCTCGGCGGGGGTGGCTTCGATGAGTTCGGCGATGGGGCGGTGCCAACCTGCGAACATCGCCTCGACGGTCGCCTTCTCACGGGCGAAAACGGCATCCTGGGGCATGTTCGCCACGGCGAACCAGTAGACGCGGCCATCGGCCAGCGGAGCGATGCCGAAGCGGCGCCCGCATCCCACCGATTCCCCGGCGGCACGCTCCAGATCCACCGGCACCGAGGTGATGCCCCGCCACGCGGAATAACCGGAGTACCGCGGTGCGACCGTTCTTCCGGCGACGACTGAGCGGATCCGACTGTGCAGGCCGTCGGCGGCGATGATGAGGTCGAAACGCTGCTCGGCCGCAAGCTGTGCCTCGGAATCCGTGCCGACCGCACCCGCGGTGACAGTCAGGGTGCCGTCGGTCGCGGACGCGACCGCTGCCGCGTCGGTGCGGACGGTCCCCGGTGCCAGAGCCCCGAAGAGGATCCGGTGGAGATCGGCGCGGTCGACGATGCGCAGCGCCCCGACGGAGTCGTTGGGGACCTGGGCGATCCAGCGTCCATCGGCGCGACGCTGACCTGCGGCGAAACCTTCGACACTGCGGTCGGTCACCGCGTCGAAGTCCTCGGAGAGGCCCAATGCGTCCAGTGCCGCCAGACCGTTGGCGAAGATCGACAGACCCGAACCGCCGGCCCTGACTTCGGGAGCGCGTTCGAACACGGTCACCTCGGCACCGGCTCTCTGCAGCCCGACGGCCGCAGAGAGCCCGCCGATTCCGGCTCCGACGATGGCGATCTTCATAGGCTCACGCGACTGGTCTTACTGGAGGTAGTCGCCGCAGGCTTCGGTGAGGAAGTCGCCGGCGACTTCGCCCTCTTCCCCGAGGCTGATCGCCGTCATCTGGATACCCCACCACACGCGAGGTGAGCCGCCCCACTGCTGTCGGAACTCTTCGCGGCGGCCGGGATCCTCGGCGAGGTCGTCCGCGGCAAGACCGATCCGCTCCTGCGCGTCCTCGGCAGTGCAGCGCTTCTCGTCGTCCGGGCCCTTCGGATCGAGCTCGGGGATGTCCTTGTCGTCGACGTTCTTGAGCGTGAACGCCGAGTTGCCGATCTCCTCGACCTCGAAAGTGCCGTGGAGGAGCAGGAACGGGGAGAGGTCGTCATCGACGCTGTCCGCATCGAGGGTGACGCTGACACTGTCTGGGCTGTCGGCGGTCACGGTCATCTCTCCGGAGTCGGGCACTTCGGGATTGCCGGTGTGCACGTAGACCTTGAGGTAGGCCTCGGACTTCTTCTCGGCCGCCTCGGCGAGGCCCTGCCACAGCGGGTCGGTGTCCTTCGCCCCGCCGGGTGAGGAGTCGACGATGGACACCTTCGGCGCATCCTTGGGCGTCTCGATCGGCGTGACCTCCTCCTTGCTCACCGAAGGGCGGGGCTGGGGGCGGGTCTCCTCGGGAGTCGACACGCAGGCCGTCGTCGTGGCCAGCAGCGCAGCGGCGGACAGAAGGGCAAGGGGGCGAAGTCGCATGGTTCCTCGAGGTGTCGTCAGGGGCCGTGTGGTGTCAGTTCCAGCCTAATGTCCGCCCGTGCCCGAGCCCGGGCGGACGCGCGGCGAAACGGCGAACGGGCCGGCGACGCACAGAGGGCCTCAGCCGTGGCGGGCAGCGGCGATGAGCGCGCGCAGACTCTCACGCTGGCGGCCGTCTGCATCGAAGTTCGCCTCGTCGAACCAGGCCCGGTATCCCTGCCGCAGGGACGGCCATTCGCTGTCGATGATCGAGAACCACGCGGTATCGCGGTTGCGTCCCTTGACCACGAGGTGCTGACGGAACACGCCTTCGAAGGTGAAGCCGAAGCGCTCGGCCGCCCGCTTCGACGGCACATTGTCGTCATCGCACTTCCATTCGAAGCGGCGGAATCCGGAAGCGAAGACGAGCTCGGCGCAGAGGAAGAGCGCCTCGGTGGCCGCGGCGGTCCGCGACAGACTCGGACCCCAGAGGATGTGCCCGATCTCGATGACTCCGTTGGCGGCATCGATGCGCATGAGCGCCTGCCGCCCCAGCGCCCGACCGGTGGACCGGTCGACGACGGCGAAGAACAGGGGATCGGGGCTGCCGGCCGCCTCGGCGATCCAGGAATCGAACTCCCCGCGATCGGTCTGCGGAGTCTGCGGCAGGTACCGGAACCGGTCGTCGATCCCGGTCGGTGCCGTGACTTCCGCGAAGAGGTCATCGCCGTGAGCGGCCGAATCCAAGGGTTCGAGGTCGACGAATCGACCGTGGATCGTCTCTCGCCGAGGCGGCTGTGCGCCGGTGAAGTCCGTGAGGTCAGCAGGTGGCATGGTCTCAGTCCTCGTCGCTGTCGAATCCGGTGGAGAGCTCTCGGAGCAGGGACGCGAGATTGCGGCTTCCCGCGGCCGTGAGTCCGCTGAGGATCGCCCGTTCCTTCACGAGCAGATCGGCCAGTGCGGAGTCGACGGTGGCGCGACCGCTCTCGGTGAGGTGGACGAGCACCCCGCGTCGGTCTCCGGGATCCGGCCGACGTTCGACCCAGCCGCGGGTGACGAGCCGGTCGATGCGGTTGGTCATCGTCCCGCTGGTGACCAGGGTCTCCTGCAGCAGCGTCGAGGGGGAGAGCTGATAGGGTTCGCCCGAGCGGCGCAGGGCGGAGAGGACATCGAAGGCCCATCCCTCGATGCCGTAATCGGAGAAGCTCGACTTCCGAGCCAGATCCAACTGCCTGGCCAATCGCGAGACGCGGGAGAGGATCTCCATCGGAGAGACATCGAGGTCCGGACGCTCACGCCGCCAGGCTGCGACTATTCGATCTACTTCGTCCATGCAACGATTTTACGTCCATATCAAGAATCTTGACGCCAAAGATACTTTTTGACGAGACATTGCTTACCCCCAACGTCTATTTGACATGCGCGTTTGGATGGACGGGTGCCTTTGGGAATATGGTTGTCCTTGGTTGTTGCATCCGTCAACGAACCTGCAGGGGCCAACCACCCGGCAGCAGAAACGAAGGAATACACGTGGATCTTTTCGAGTATCAAGCACGTGACCTGTTCGAGAAGCACGGAGTGCCCGTGCTCAAGGCTCAGGTCGCGACGACGCCAGAAGAAGCGAAGAAGGCAGCCGAGGCTCTCGGCGGCGGAACCGTGGTCGTGAAGTCTCAGGTCAAGATGGGCGGCCGCGGAAAGGCCGGCGGCGTCAAGGTCGCGAAGAACCCTGATGAGGCCGAAGCCCGGGCCAAGGACATCCTCGGACTCGACATCAAGGGTCACGTCACCGAAAAGGTGATGATCGCCGAAGGTGCCGACATCGCGGAGGAGTACTACTTCTCCGTCCTCCTCGACCGCTCCAACCGCACCTATCTGGCCATGTGCTCGAAGGAAGGCGGCATGGAGATCGAGCAGCTCGCCGTGGAACGCCCGGAAGCGCTCGCCAAGATCCCCGTCTCCGCCATCGACGGCATCAACGATGCCAAGGCTGCCGAGATCGCCGAGGCTGCCGGCTTCGACGCCGACACCGCCGCGAAGATCGCTCCCGTCCTGACGAGCCTGTGGACCGTCTTCGAGTCCGAGGACGCCACCCTGGTCGAGGTCAACCCTCTGGTCAAGACCGGTGCCGGCGACATCATCGCCCTCGACGGCAAGGTCTCCCTGGACGACAACGCCGACTTCCGCCACAAGGAGCACGAGGAGCTGCGCGACATCAGCGCAGAGAACCCTCTCGAGCTCAAGGCCAAGAAGCTCGACCTCAACTACGTCAAGCTCGACGGCGAAGTCGGAATCATCGGCAACGGTGCGGGTCTGGTCATGTCGACCCTCGACGTCGTCGCCTACGCCGGTGAGAAGCACTCGAACGTCAAGCCCGCGAACTTCCTCGACATCGGAGGCGGCGCCTCGGCTGAGGTCATGGCCAACGGACTCGACGTCATCCTCGGCGATGACCAGGTCAAGTCCGTCTTCGTCAACGTCTTCGGCGGAATCACCGCCTGTGACGCCGTGGCCGACGGCATCGTCAAGGCCCTCGAGATCCTTGGGTCGCAGGCCACCAAGCCGCTGGTCGTCCGCCTCGACGGCAACAACGTGGAAGAGGGGCGCGCCATCCTGCAGAAGGCCGCGCACCCGCTCGTCACGCTCACTGACACGATGGACGGTGGAGCCGACAAGGCCGCCGAACTGGCTGCTGCCAAGTAAGGAAAGGTCTTTACAACAATGTCTGTCTTTCTGAATTCCGATTCGAAGATCATCGTCCAGGGCATCACCGGCGGAGAGGGCTCGAAGCACACTGCTCGCATGCTCGCTGCCGGATCGAACATCGTCGGCGGTGTCAACGCCCGCAAGGCCGGCACCACCGTGAAGCACAATGACAAGGACGGCAACGAGGTCGAGCTCCCCGTCTTCGCCTCCGTGTCCGAAGCGATGGAAGCCACCGGTGCCGATGTGTCCGTGGCCTTCGTGCCGCCGGCCTTCTCCAAGGACGCCGCGATCGAGGCCATCGACGCGAAGATCGGGCTGCTCGTCATCATCACCGAGGGCATCCCGGTCCAGGACTCGGCCGAAGTCTGGGCTCGTGCTCAGGCGGCCGGCAACGCCACCCGCATCATCGGGCCCAACTGCCCGGGCATCATCACCCCCGGCGAGTCGCTGGCCGGCATCATTCCGGCCAACATCACGAAGAAGGGCAAGCTCGGACTGGTCTCGAAGTCCGGCACGCTGACCTACCAGATGATGTACGAGCTGCGTGACCTCGGCTTCTCCACCGCCATCGGCATCGGCGGAGACCCGGTCATCGGCACCACGCACATCGATGCGCTCGAAGCCTTCGAGGCCGACCCGGAGACCGAAGCCATCGTCATGATCGGCGAAATCGGCGGCGACGCCGAAGAGCGTGCAGCCGCCTTCATCAAGGAGAACGTGACGAAGCCGGTCGTCGGCTACGTCGCAGGCTTCACCGCTCCCGAGGGCAAGACCATGGGCCACGCCGGCGCCATCGTCTCCGGCTCCTCGGGAACCGCCCAGGCTAAGAAGGAAGCCCTCGAGGCTGCGGGCGTCAAGGTCGGCAAGACCCCGACCGAGACCGCCGAACTCATGCGCGAACTCCTCGCCTGAGTCCCAGTGCGAACCGGCCGTCGCTGATACCAGCGCGGTCCGGCCGAGGCTGACACCAGCGCGCCAGAGGTGCCCACGTACGTCACACGTGACGTGTGGAGGCACTCCTGGCGCGCTGTTGTGTGTTCGGACCGTGCGTATCCGGACCGTGCGCGTTCGGATCGTGCGCGTTCGGACCGGGTTTTCGGCTCGTGCCTGCGCGGTTCGTGCCTGCTCGTGCCGGCACTGAGCCGGACCGGGAGCAAACCGCACTGGTGGGGAGCGCCCCACACCGTTGGCGGCAGAACACCGCGTTCGGCACAATTCGCCTCGGCGGCCGCGGAACACCCCGGTGCAACGGGAGTGTGTGGAGTTGCCGGTGGGTGATGCCCGGTGGAAGACGCCCGACGAGCGTAGGTCTCAGGCGTACTCGAGGTGGATTCCGGAGTCCTCGAGGCGGGTGCGTTCCTTCTCGGGCAGACGGTCATCGGTGATGATGAGGTCGAGTTCGTCGAGGTTGAGGGCCCTGAACCTGGCATGAGTGCCGAACTTCGACGAATCGGCCACGAGGATCGTGCGCTCCGCCGCCTGATCCGCCGCGCGTTTGAGCGTCAGTTTGTCCGTCTCCGAGGTGGTCAGGCCATGATCGAGGTCCCAGGCGCCGGCGCTGAGGAAGGCCATGTCGATCGACATGGCGTTCAGTGTCGCTGCTGCCAGGGGACCGCTCGAGGAGCCGCTGTTGCTGTCGATGGTGCCGCCGGTGTGGATCGCCATGACGTCTTCGGCCATGAGCCGCATGGCCGAAAGGAAGTCGTTGGTCACGACGGTGATATCGCTGATGGTCAGGAGGCGTTCGACGATCGCTTCGCAGGTGGTGCCGGCATCGAGGAAGACCGTCGAACCCGGACGGACATGAGCGGCGGCCGCTCGAGCGATCGCCTGCTTCGCCGGCGTCTCGAGCTCGGTGCGCGGTGCCCGCTCGACGGGTGTCTGCTGGCGCGGAGAGCCGATCAGCCGGACGCCCCCAGGGACCGATTCGACCAGACCCGCCTCTTCGAGTGCCGCTATATCGCGACGCACCGTCATATGGGAGACGTTCATCGTCTCGGTGAGTTCACGTACGCTGAGCGCCACGGAGGCACGGAGCAGCTCGACGATCTCGTGCTGTCGCTGATCGGGGATCAGCGGGGCGGAGGGCTTCGGATGTGGGGGCACGATTCCAGGGTACCAACAATGCACACATGTTCACATCGATTCCCAAAGCGTGTGAATATATGTGATAGCGTGCGTGAATATGTTAACGAAGTTCGAGGCCCTCCGAGCCATCCATGACACCGGAGCCGTGCTCATCATCCGACTCGATTCCGAAGACGAAGCACTCGCCGTCGCCCATGCGGCGATCGCCGGCGGAATCCGTGCCCTTGAGATCACGCTCTCGGTGCCCGGCGCCAAGCGCATCATCACAGCGCTGAGCGAAGAGTACTCCGCTCAGGGCGTCGTCATCGGGGCAGGAACCGTCCTTGACGCGCAGTCGGCCTACAGCTGCATCGAGGCGGGCGCGCAGATGCTCGTGAGCCCGAACCTCGACCGCGGGATGCTCGAGGTCGCCAACCGCTACCAGGCGGTGAGCATCAGCGGCGCGTTCACCCCCACCGAGGTGGTCGAGACCCTCAGCGCCGGTGCTGACATCGTCAAACTGTTCCCGACCGAGATCTCGGGTCCCGGATATCTCAAGACCGTCCGCGCCCCCTTGGCCCAAGCGCCGATCCTGCCCGCAGGCAGTGCGACCCCCGAGAACGTCTCGGAGTGGATCGACGCGGGTGCCGCGGCGATCGGTGTCGGCAGCTCAGTGACCAAGGCGGCTCGCAGCAGCGGAGACTGCGGTGACGTCACCACCGCTGCCCGCACCATGCTCGCGGCCATCGCTTCGGCGCGCGGACACGGAGATCAGGAATGAGCGCCGTGGCCAGCCCCCGTCGCACGGCGAGGACGCGCAACCCGCGACGGATCCGCTGGATCTTCGTCACCCTGCTGGTCATCGGCGGCATCGTCAACTACCTCGACCGCTCCACCCTCAGCGTGGGCAATACGACCATCGCGCAGGAGTTCGACCTCAGCGCGACCCAGATGGGCCTTCTGCTTTCGGCTTTCTCCTGGCCCTACGCGATCGCGAATCTGCCGGCCGGCTACCTCGTCGACAAATTCGGTGCGAAGAAGATGTTCGCGTTCGCCTCCGGTGCCTGGTCACTGGTGGGCATGGTCACCGCTGCGGCGAATTCCTTCGGCGTGCTCTATGCGCTGCGAGTGGCGCTCGGAGTCGCGGAATCTCCGTTCTTCACGGCCGGTCTCAAGGTCAATGAACGTTGGTTCTCCGCCAAGGAGCGCGCGTTCCCGATCGCCCTGGTCAACACCGGTTCGCAGATCGCCAACGCGCTGGCGCCACCTCTGCTGACCTTCCTGATGCTCACGATGTCCTGGCGCGGCATGTTCATCATCGTCGGCGCCCTCGGCATCATCGTCATGCTCGTGTGGCTGCGCATCTACCGCGACCCGACGCTGCGTGAGGAGCACATCCTCAAGGGCGACGACGCCGCCGATGCCGCAGCCGACGAGATCTCGGACCAGCTCGATGAGGCCACCGAGGCCGAAGCCGACGCCGTGGTCGAAGGCGCCGAGAAGGTCGGCTGGGGGACTCTGTTCACGAAGCCGAACACCTACTTCATGATCATCGGCGCCTTCGGCATCTTCTACACGGTCTGGGTCTACCTCACCTGGCTGCCCAGCTACATCGAGACCGATCTCGGCTTCAGCCTGCAGGAGACCGGGTGGCTCGCGGCGCTGCCGTTCCTCATGGGTGTGCTCGGAGTCCTCGCGGGAGGATGGTTCTCCGGCGTCCTCATCCGACAGGGCAGGCCCGCGATCTTCGCCCGCAAGGTTCCGATCGTCGGCGGCGCCGTCCTCGCGGCCGCCTCGGTGTTCCCGACGGCCTATGTCGACAATGTGCCGCTGATCATCGTGCTGCTGTGCCTGGGCTACTTCTTCTCGCAGGTGCCGATCGGCTGCCTGTGGACCCTGGCCTCCGATGTGGCACCGAGCGAGCAGGTCGCCTCCTTGGGCGCGATCCAGAACTTCGGCGGGTTCATCGGCGCTGCCCTGGCCCCGGTCGTCACCGGCTGGCTCGTCGACACCACCGGAAACTTCAACTCGGTGTTCCTCGTCGGCGCAGTGCTGCTCGTCATCGGAGCGATCTCCTATGGCTTCTTCGTCAAGGACCGCAGCCGGGAGCGGCAGTGATCGGCTCAGAGACCCCGACGGTCTTCGTCGTCATCGGCCCCGCCGGCAGCGGCAAGTCCAGCGTGAGCACGGCACTTGCCGCCGAATTCGGAGCCGCCCTCCTCGACAAGGACGTCGTCTGCGGGCGACTGACCGAGGCACTGCTCGAGATCGCCGGAACCGACCCCTGCGGACGAGACGACAACCCCATCTATCAGGATCGCGTGATGGACCTCGAGTACCAGACGCTGCTCGCGGTCGCCGGCGACAACCTGCGGCTGGGCCGCAGCGTCGTCCTCGACGCCCCCTTCGGCCGCTACCTTCCCGATGCTTCCTTCCTCGAGGACAATGCCGGCGACCATGACTGGCCGCAGGCCGAATGGGTCGTCGTCCGCGTCGCCGTCGATGGTGAGGCCATCCGCGAGCGGGTAGCGGCCCGAGGGCTGTCGCGCGATCATTGGAAGCTCGAGAACTGGGACGAATTCTGGTCGCGTGCCTCAGCCGTCGAGTGCCTGTGGCGGGGAGTGAGGATCGTCGACGTCGACAATGACAGACACGGCTTCGACAGCGCCGAGGTGATCAGGCAGACCAGAGCCCAGCTCAGCGATCGCGGATGAGCCATGGCTTCGGATCAGAATGCGCCGGTCGGGAAGTGGCGATACCCTGAAGCTGTGAACGACGACACACTGACAGCAGACGGCCGGACGTCAGCCCCGGCACCCGAATCCTCCCTCGCGGCCCATCCGCGCAACTTCGGCTCGGACAACTGGGCGGGTGCCCACCCGGAGGTCATCACCGCCATCGCCGAGGCCAATGTCGGCCATGCGCCCGGCTACGGCGACGACCCGTGGACGGCGCATCTCCACGAGGTGATGAAGGGACATTTCGGCCCCAGCGCACAGGCGTTCCCGGTCTTCAACGGCACCGGTGCCAATGTGCTGGCCCTGCAGTCGGCACTGCCTCGCTGGGCTGCGGTGATCACGGCCGCCTCGGCGCACATCAACTACGACGAGACCGGCGCACCCGAGAAAGTCGGCGGACTCAAGATCGTCGGTGCCGCGACCGAGAACGGCAAGCTCACCCCGGAGACCATCAGGGGTGCGATCGTCGGCCGCGGTTCCGAGCACAATGCCCAACCGCTGGCTGTGAGCATCTCCCAGTCCACGGAATGGGGCACGACCTACACCCCCGACGAAAGCGCGGCGATCGCCGACACCGCGCATGAACTCGACATGCTCGTCCACGTCGACGGCTCCCGCCTCGGCAACGCCGCCGCCCATCTCGGGGTCGGTTTGGGCGACATCACGACCGCGGTCGGGGTCGACATCGTCAGCCTCGGCGGAACGAAGAACGGCCTGCTCGGCGCCGAGGCAGTCATCGTCCTCAACCCCGACATCAGCCAGGGCATGCGTTTCCTGCGAAAGATGAATCTGCAGCTGGCGTCGAAGATGCGCTTCCTGTCCGCCCAGCTCAACGCGCTGTACGGAGGCGACCTGTGGCGGGTTTCGGCGACCGCGTCGAACGACATGGCCGAGTACCTCGCCGAAAGACTCGCCGAGGCCGCCGAGAGCAAGGGCATGGTCGGGCTCGAGATCGTGCAGAGGGTCGAGTCGAACGTCGTGTTCGTGCGCATGCCCGCCGAGGTGGCCGAGCGTGCGCGACAGAAGTTCGCTTTCGCGGACTGGCCCTTGGAGACGGGCATCGTCCGTCTCATGTGCGCCTTCGACACGACGAGAGAGGACGTCGACGCGCTCGTCGCCGCCATCGCCGGCAACGACTGATCCGACGCTCCCAGGCTGCTGCGGAGCCGTCGAGCGGCCGTGCCGGCCACGACGGCTGATGCCCGCCTGAGCTGACAGTTGTCCGTAAAGAAGAACACTGAAGAAGGAAGATGAATGAAGAAGGCCCTCGTTCCTGCCCTGACGATTCTGCTCGTGCTCATCGTCGGGGTGATCGGATACATCCTCAATTCGGGTCCGGTATCGGGTGACGAAGCGGCGGATGACTGCGACGTCTCGGCCTACACCATGGGTGTGAAGTGGCAGCAGCAGAGCGCCGAGGCGATGGCACTGCAGGGACAGACCTATGAGATGGCTGCGCGTCAGCTCGACAAGGCCGTTTCCAAGGCCCCGGACGGGGAAGATCTGGCCATCATGACCGACCTCGATGAGACTGCCATCGACAATTCGAAGCTGCTGGCCCGCGATATCGCCAAGTGCCATGACTTCAGCGGCTGGGACACGTGGGACGACTGGGAGAAGAACGGGGAGCCGACCATGATCCCCGGTGCGTTGGCATTCTTCGAACATGCCGACCAGCTCGGAGTCGACATCTACTACGTCTCGGACCGGACGGAAGAGAATCGGGCGGAGAATGTCGAAGCCATTGCCAAGCTGGGCCTGCCCCAGGCCGATGACGACCACGTGATGCTGCTGGGCCCGCCGAAGGACGAACGGCGTGCGAAGGTCGAGGCGAACCACACCCTGCTCATGCAGCTCGGTGACACCCTGCACGATTTCGATGGCGCATTCGCGGATGCGTCCGTCGACGAGCAGAGGGAGCTGGTGGAGAAGAACCGTGCGAAGTTCGGCACCGAATGGATCGTCCTGCCCAATCCGACTTATGGCGACTGGAGCGAATCCGACCTGGACGAATGGGACGCACCGGTTCGCACCGATGACTGAAGTCGGTTGGCGAGCCGGCGCGCGCGACTACTTCTTCGTGCGGTCGACCTTCACAGACACGACGGGAACATCGGAGTCGAGGATGATCCGCTGCGCCGTCGAGCCCATGATGAGCTTGCCGACGGGGGAGCGGCGACGGGAGCCGATGACGATCATTCGGGTATCGGCGGTCGCCTCGGCCAGCGCCAGGAGCTCTTCGACGGGATCGTTGCCGCGGAGGAATTGAAGGATCTCGTGGGAGACCTCGGAAGACTGCAGCGTCTCCTTGAGCTCTTCGATGTCTTTGCTGGTGGCCACACCGCGTTCGTCGGGAGTCTCACCTATTCCGGCATTGAGCACGACGAGGACATCGTCGAATGCGCGGGCCTGCTCGATTCCGAATTCGACAGCGGCCTTGCCTTCGGGCGAGGGGGAATAACCGACGAGGATTGTCATGATCTCTCCTGGTGCGACATTGGACGAAGCTCCCTCAATTTGTAGCACACCCGCCCCTGTCCACCGGGCGGCGGTTCGCATCTCGGAGCGAGAATCGCGCAGACGAGATTGAGACATTCCTCACTCGGCCCGCCAGAGCACGGGCGTCAGCAGCGACCGCCTGGCCGTATTCGGCGAGGTTTCGTGCGTCCGGTTGCGGATTTCGATGGCGGCAACGATGCGTCAGCCGCTTGTCCGGGGCAGTAAGGTGACCTGGGCGCTCTGTGCGTCATACACGAAACAGAAGGAAGACTCAGTGACAGATTCGCAAGAGAAGCTCGGCCGGGTGAGCGCCTCCGGCGCCGATGGTGAGAAGAAATCGGAATGGCAGACCGTCAAGGCCATCATCGCGGCCTCGTCGGGCAACCTCGTCGAATGGTTCGACTTCTATATCTACGCCTTCTTCAGCGTCTACTTCGCTGAGCAGTTCTTCGTCGAGGGCAACCCGACCCTGTCGCTCATGCAGTCCGCCGGCGTCTTCTTCGTCGGCTTCCTCATGCGTCCCATCGGCGGCTACATCTTCGGTCGCGCCGCCGACCGGATGGGCCGTAAGAACTCGATGCTCATCTCGATCCTGCTCATGTGCGCCGGCTCCCTGTGCATGGCGATCCTGCCGACCAGCGCGACCGTCGGATCCTGGGCGGCCATCCTGCTGCTGCTCGTGCGCATGGTCCAGGGACTCGCCGTCGGCGGTGAGTACGGTGCGACCGCGACCTACATGTCCGAAGTCGCCACCGAAGGCAAGCGCGGCTTCTACTCCTCCTTCCAGTACGTCACCCTCATCGGCGGACAGCTGCTGGCCAGCCTCTTGGCCGTCATCATGACCCACACCCTGGGCACCGAGCAGATCGAGGACGGATGGTGGCGTCTGCCGTTCGTCATCGGGGCCGCGGCCGCCATCGTCTCCATCTGGCTGCGCCGCGGACTCACCGAGACCACCTCGGCTGACACCCGCAAGGATGAGAACTCGGGCAGCTTCTGCGAGGTTCTGCGTCACCCTCGCGCCTTCCTCGTCGTGCTCGGCATCACCTGCGTCGGTTCGCTCGTGTTCTACGTCTTCACCACCTATATGCAGAAGTTCCTGCTGCTGCAGAACGAAGGCACCCCCGGCGAGGAGATCTTCAACAAGGGCTCCATCGCTGATCTGATGACGATCTGTCTGCTCATCTTCGTCTTCATGCAGCCCCTGGCCGGCATGCTCTCGGACAAGATCGGCCGGAAGAACAACATGCTCATCTTCGTCATCGGCATGATCGCCCTGCCCATCCCGATGCTGAGCATGATCGGCAAGGCCCAGTCGATGGTCACCGCCGGCATCCTCATCATCATCGCCATGGCGTTCATCAGCATGTACACCTCGATCTCCGGCATCGTGAAGGCCGAGATGTTCCCCGCCCACATCCGCGGCATCGGCGTCGGGTTCACCTACGCGATCGGCAACTCGCTCTTCGGCGGGTCCGCCGAGTACGTCGCCCTGTGGTTCCGCGACGCCGGAATGGCCACCTGGTTCGCCATCTATGTCGTCATCGTCGCGATCGTCGGCTTCGTGGCCGTGCTGTTCATGCACGACAACCGGAAGCATTCGACGATCGACAATGCCGATTCCTCGGCGTACAAGCGCGTCGGGCGCTGATTCGTCGGCCCTGATCCCATCACCGAGGCGGCCCGCCGCGGCCGCGTCTGACGAGTGCCCCAGAACGCCGAGTTCTGGGGCACTTGTCATCTGCATCGCCGCTCGCGGACCGACGCTGTGACGTTCCGTAAGAACATGATGTTGGAATAAGTGGATATGCGTTGGAGTGTGATTGACGATACGTGAATAGCGTCATAAGATCATTCAAACCAACAGATAACCACGTGGGTTTCGTCCGGATCGACGACGAACCGCGCGAAGGAAAGGGCCGGACGTGTTCGCTGAAGAACGGCAACGACGTATCGCTGATCTGGTCAGCGAAGCGGGGCGGGTCAGTGTCACCGATCTGGCAGCCGACTTCGACATCACCACGGAAACCGTCCGCCGCGATCTCGCCGCACTCGAGAAGGCCGGATCTCTGCAGCGCGTCCACGGGGGAGCGGTGCCGTGTCGCCCGCACAGCCTCGAAGAGCTGACATTCGATGACCGCGAGATCCACAATCTCGACGAAAAGACCACGATCGCGCAGTCCGCGCTGAGCCTGTTGGACGAGACGATGAGCATCTCCTTGGACGGAGGGACGACCTGCGCGGCGTTCGCCCGAGCGATCGCACACGAAGCCCATGAACGTCGCTCTGCCGGACAGGCTCCCCGGCAGCTGCGCGTGATCACGAACTCCCTGTCGGTCATCGACAGTCTGGCCGGAGCACCCGGGGTCGAGATCTTCGTCCTTCCCGGTCGTTTTCGTCCGGTCACTCGTGCCATGGTCGGACCGCAGACGATTGCGGCCATCGACGGTCACCGTGTCGATCTCGCTGTGCTCGGCACCAACGGACTCGGCGACGACGGCGTCTCCACTCCCGACCACGACGAGGCGGCGACGAAGTCGGCGTTCGTCAACTCCGGACGCAAGGTCGTCGTGCTCGCCGACTCTGCGAAATTCGGTGCCGTCTCCCTGGTGCGCTTCGCCGCATTGGACCAGATCGATGTCCTCATCACCGACGCGGTGCCCGGCGAGCCGATGTCGACTCACTTGGAGAATGCGGAGGTCGAGGTGGTCGCTCCATGATCCTCACCCTGACAGCGAATCCGAGTCTCGACCGGACCATCGAACTCGGCGGCCCCGTTCTCCGTGGTCAGGTGCAGCGGGCGGTCTGGGCCGGACAGCAGCCCGGCGGCAAGGGCGTCAACGTCTCTCGTGCAGTGGCAGCGGCCGATCGCGTGACCCTGGCGGTTCTGCCCGGAGACAGCGACGATCCCGTGCTCACCGGACTCGATGCGATCGGACTGGCTCACCGCTCCGTTCCCACCGGCACACCGCTGCGGTCCAATATCACCGTCACCGAGCCCGACGGCACGACGACGAAGATCAACGAACCCGGCTCCTCCCTGAGCCCGCACAGCCAGGCCGATCTGCTCGACCTCGTGGCAGAGCTGGCCGCCGAGGCAGAGTGGGTCGTCCTGGCCGGATCTCTGCCTCCGGGAGTCGGCGATGACTTCTACGCCCGGGCCATCGTACGCATCCGTGAACTCGACGAACCTCCCTCCATCGCCGTTGACACTTCCGGGGGTCCCCTGGCTGCGGCACTGCAGGCATCACCGGATCTCATCAAGCCGAACGCGGAAGAGCTCGCCGAGCTCCTCGGCGCCGCAGGACTGCTGCAGGCCGCCGGTCTCCGCGAAGAAGCTCAGCCGCACTGCGACGGTCACCCGAGCGGACAGCCCGCATCGGCCCAACCGCTCGAGGTCCCAAAGCCGCTCGAGACCACAGAACCGCTCGAGGCCCCGGAACCGCTCGAAACAGCGGAGCTGTTCGAGATCGCCGCACGGCTGGAATCGTCACCGCAGCTCACCGCCCGAGCCGCTTCGACCCTGCTCGCAGCGGCCGGCCCTCGCCCTCGTTCGATACTTGCGACCCTGGGTGCCGGAGGCGCAGTTCTCGCTCTGCCCGAGACCGTCTGGCACGCCAAGCACCCGCCGATGGAGGTCGTGAGCACCGTGGGCGCAGGCGACTCCACTCTGGCCGGGTACCTGCTCGGTCTCACCCGCGGTCGTGAACCCGGTGAGGCGCTGGCCCAGGCCGTCGCCTATGGAGCCGCTGCCGCCCGGATGCGCGGCACCGGGGTGCCGAGCCCGGAGGATGCACGAACCGACGCGGTGACCGTGACACCCCTGACTGCCCCCGAAACACCATCCGCGGGCACACCCGAGCACACATCCGCATACGCACCGATCGACGATCTTTCCCACCGACATCATCAACAGGGCTCAGTCCCCGAAGCCGAGGAGGCACGATGACATCGCTCATCACAACGGAACTGGTGATCCTCGACGCGGATCAGGGGACGGAGTCGTCCGCTGTCATCCGCGCCATGGCCACCGCAATCGCCGAACAGGGCCGCGCGAACTCCGCCGAAGGGCTGGCGACCGCGGCGATCGCCCGCGAGGAGAAGACCCCGACGGGTGTTCCCGGCGGCATCGCCATCCCGCACGCCCGCACCGACGCGGTCACCACGCCGAGCTTGGCGATGGCTCGTCTCAACCCGCCGGTCGACTTCGGCGCCAAGGACGGACCCGCCGATCTCGTATTCATGATCGCCGCCCCGGACGGTGCCGGGAAGGAACACCTCGCACTGCTGTCGAAGCTCGCCCGCTCCCTGGTGAAGAAGGACTTCGTCGCCTCCCTGCGCGCTGCCGCGACCGAGCAGGAAGTCGTCGACCTCGTCGAGACCGCCCTCGGCCTGCGCGAAGCGGACACCGAGCACGCACCCGCCGGCTCCACCGCAGCGAACCCCGGTGACACCGCCGCAGCGTCCGCAACTGCAGCAGCGTCCGCAACCGCCGCGGCCCCAGCCTCCGCAGACTCAGCCTCGGCCGCCGAAGACCCCCGCCGCGTCGTTGCCGTCACGGCCTGCCCGACGGGAATCGCTCACACCTACATGGCCGCCGACGCCCTCGTCCAGGCCGGGTCCGAAATGGGCATCGACGTCGTCACCGAGACCCAGGGCTCGAGCGGCACGACCCCGATCGACCAGTCCATCATCGATGGCGCCGACGCCGTCGTCTTCGCCGTCGATGTCGACGTCCGCGACAAGGCCCGTTTCGCGGGCAAACCCTATGTGCAGGTGCCGGTCAAAGCCGGAATCGACGATCCGCAGGGGCTCATCCGCAAAGCCCTCGCCGAGGCGGACACCCCGAACGGCCGCAGACTCGCCGCCGCTCACACCGCCGACGAGGAATCGTCGAACTCGACAAGCTCACGGGAAAGCATCGGTGCCCACCTCAAGCGGGTGCTGCTGACCGGCGTCAGCTATATGATCCCCTTCGTCGCCGCCGGCGGTCTGCTCATGGCTCTGGGCTTCCTCCTCGGCGGATTCGACATTCCCGACTACTCCGAGGACATCGTCCTGGGCAACTCCCTGTGGAACCTGCCCACCGAATACGGCGACCTGGCGCTGGGACCGGTCGGTGCCTACCTGGGGGCCGTCTCCTTCCAGATCGGCAACCTGTCGATGGGCTTCCTCGTCGCCGCACTGGCCGGCTACATCGCCTACGCAATCGCCGACCGGCCCGGAATCGCCCCCGGATTCACCGTCGGTGCCGTGGCCGTGCTCATGGGCGCCGGCTTCATCGGCGGCATCATCGGCGGACTCCTCGCCGGCTATATCGCCCACTGGATCGGTTCCTTCGCCGCGCCGAGGTGGCTGCGCGGGCTGATGCCGGTCGTGATCATTCCGCTGGTGGCCTCCCTCGTCTCCTCGGGTCTGATGTTCATGGTCCTCGGCGGACCGATCAGCGCCCTGACCGAGGGCCTCAACAGCTGGCTGAGCTCGATGACCGGAACCGCTGCCGTCCTCCTCGGACTCATCCTCGGCGTCATGATGGCCGTCGACCTGGGCGGGCCGGTCAACAAGGTCGCGTACTCGTTCGCCGTCGCCGGACTCGCCGCAGGCTCCGTCGAGAACCCGGTGCCCTGGGAGATCATGGCCACGGTCATGGCCGCCGGAATGGTTCCGCCCCTGGCCATGGCGCTGGCCACAGCGCTGCGTCCCCGCATCTTCTCCCAAGCGGAGAAGGAGAACGGAAAGGCCGCGTGGCTGCTCGGTGCCGCGTTCATCTCCGAAGGAGCGATTCCCTTCGCCGCCTCCGATCCGCTGCGCGTGATCCCCGCCTCGATCGTCGGCGCCGGCGTCACGGGCGGCATGACGATGGCCTTCTCCGTGACCAGCCAGGCCCCGCACGGCGGAGTGTTCGTCTTCTTCGCCATCGACTCGTTCCTGCTGTTCCTGCTCTCCATCGTCGTCGGCACGATCATCAGCGCCCTGCTGGTGCTGGTGCTGAAGATCTTCGTCCGCAAGGGCGGTGCAGCCGGCCTCGCCGAGGCGACCGCTCCGGCGGCATCGAAGTCGACCGCGACCGCATCGACCGATTCCGGAGCCGTTGCGTCCGATGCGGCGCAGGCCGACGAACCGGTGTCCTCGAAGGCTGACGCTTCGCGAGTCTGAACGCTTCGGCAAGATCGGCAAGAGAGGAAGGAATGGGGATGTCCGCAGAGTTCTCAGGTATCGGAGTCGTGCCCGGGCGTGTCATCGCCCCGGCGCTGAACATGCCCGAACCGGTGTCCGCGCCCGTGGCGAAGCCGGCCCCGGCCGACCAGGAAGCGGAGGCGAACAGGATCCGTGAGGCCTCGGCCGCCGTGCACGCCGAACTGCGTGAGCGGTCCGAAACGGTCACCGGTGATGCCCGCGACGTGCTCAAAGCCACGGCGCTCATGGCCAAGGACCCCACGCTGGTGAAGACGGCGATCAAACGCCTGTCCGACACCGATGCGGAGACCGCGATCTGGACGGTGGCTGAGGAGACCGCAGCCCAGTTGGAGAAGCTGGGCGGTTATATGGCCGAACGCGCGGCCGATGTCCTCGATGTGCGTGCCCGCCTCGTCGCCCGACTGCGCGGAGTGCCGGCACCCGGCATCCCGTATTCGGCCGAACCCTTCGTGCTCATCGGCACGGATCTCGCTCCTGCCGACACCGCCACCTTGGATCCCGAGCTCGTGCTCGGCCTGGTCTGCGAGGAGGGCGGACCGCAGAGTCACACGGCCATCCTCGCCCGCTCGTTGGGCATTCCCGCCGTAGTCGCAGCCGCCGGGGTCCGCGACATCCCCGATCGCACCTCCGTCTTCGTCGACGGCGGCACCGGCGTCCTGCGCACCGAACCCGGTGCCGCCGAGGCCGAGCTCGTCGAAGCGTGGAAGGAGACGGCCGGTCGGCTGCAGTCCTTCACCGGTCCCTGCCTGCTCAAGGACGGCACCAGGATCCCGCTGCGTGCCAATGTCGGTGACGGAACTCAGGCACGGGCGGCTGCTGCTGCCGGTGCCGAAGGAGTCGGTCTGCTGCGCACGGAATTCTGCTTCCTCGATCGTGACACCGAACCGACCGTGGAAGAGCAGGCCGAAGCCTACGGGGAGGTGTTCGCGGCCTTCGACGATCACAAGGTCGTCGTGCGCACCCTCGACGCCGGAGCCGACAAACCGCTGCCGTTCCTCACCGACAGCGAAGAACCGAACCCGGCCTTGGGGGTGCGCGGATTCCGGACCAGCCGAAGGGCCCAGGGCGTGCTCGAACGTCAGCTGGAGGCCATCGCCGTGGCCGCGCAGAAACATGCGGTCACCGTTCACGTCATGGCTCCGATGATCGCCACAGCAGAGGAGGCCAAGCAGTTCTCGACGCTCGTCCACGCGGCCGGCCTGCCGGTTGCCGGTGTCATGGTCGAGGTCCCCTCGGCGGCGCTGCAGGCGTCATCGATCCTTGCTGAGGTCGAGTTCACGTCCATCGGCACGAATGATCTGACCCAGTACGTCATGGCCTCTGACCGCATGCTCGGCGGTCTGGCAGAACTCAGCGACTCGTGGCAGCCGGCCGTCCTCCAACTGATCGGCATGGCCGCGACCCAAGGCACCGTTGCCGAGAAATCGGTGGGGGTCTGCGGAGAGGCCGCAGCCGATCCGGCATTGGCCGTCGTGCTCGTCGGACTCGGAGTCACCAGCCTGTCGATGGCACCGCGTGCCCTGTCGGCTGTGGCAGAAGTGCTGACCGGTGTCACCATGGACCAAGCACAGCAGATTGCCCGGCGTGCTCTTACGGCACGGAGTCCGGGCGAGGCGAAAGCCGCGGTTCGAGCCGAGCTGCCGATCCTCGACGAGCTCGGTCTGTGAGCCGGCTCGTCCGGGCGTGAGCCCGAGAGGCACCCAGCGCGACAACCGCACCACCAAGTAGCGTCGAAGAACTCGATCGACCCGCACCCGGGCGGTCTGAACAGGAAGGACAGCGACATGGCAGAGACCATCGCAACCGTTGGAAGCACCGTCGGCCTGCATGCCCGCCCAGCAGCTCTGCTGGCCGAGGCGGCCGGAGACTATGATCTCGAGATCACCATCGCCCTCGAGGGCGAATCCGCCGAGGATGCTCTCGACGCGGCCAGCGTGCTCTCCCTCATGGGCCTCGGCGCGGAATACGGGCAGAAGGTCGTTCTGCGCGCCGAAGGCGACGGTGCCGATGAGGCACTGGCTGCCCTCAAACAGCTCATCGAGTCCGATCACGACGCTGAGGGCTGATCGCTGCACAGCCGATGAGGCGGCAAGCGGTCCGGTCGGATTAGACTGATCGAATGTCCGCCTCCCTGCTGTCCCCTGATTCTGTCGCCGCCCATCGCAGCCGGGATCTGCTGGCGGAATTTCCGCAGCTGCGCGATGTGCCTGGTCTGCCGCAGGCGCGCATGCTCGTCGAATACATCATCGGCCGCCGCCTCCGTGAACTCGACGTGTCCGGTCGTGACGCGGCCGGTGCCTTCATCGACGCCGAAGCGATCGCCGACGCCCCGCATCGCCTCATCGTCGTCGATGATGCCCGCGGACTCCAGGCTCGCCTGCTCAGCGAACTCGCCGAGGTGGCCGTCCATCACGATCGCATCGACGAATCCCGTGCTGCCGCCGAGGCTGCCGACGCTGCGCTGATCACCTCCCTCGAGGAGATCGCCTCGCCCGCCGAGGCGGGGCGTGGGCGCTCGACGCTCGGGTGCGACACGGCGGCCGGCGGAGACGTCCTCGCGGGGGAGAGTGGCCGGGAGACCTGGGCGATCATCAACGCGCCGAAGGCCACGAACGCGCTCGCCGAGTCCATTGCCGCACTCCAGCCGCATGTGTCGCTGATCATCGTCATCGGCCGCAGCGACTCGATGAGTCGGGCGGTGAACAAGGAGCTCTCCCGCGGCTTCGGTCGGGTCGACGTCTCTCCGGGAGTGGGCAAGCACCGGATGATCATCGGCAGCCGACCGCTGTCGTCACCGAGCCTGCCGAGCTTCCCGAAGCGCGGAATCATCGCTCACTCAACAGTCGGAGACCTTGAGGTCAGAGCCCACGGTGCCTGCTTCTCCGGGGTGCGCAGCGACGAAGGTTCGACGCTGCTCCTCGATGCGCTGTTGGCGACTCTGCCCGGAACTGACTCTGACTCTTCGTCTCCGACGACGGTCTCGACCGCCTTACCCGCCGCTGTTGCGGATTCCATCCTTGACCTCGGCTGCGGGAACGGTTGGCTGCTGACCGCTGCCATGCGTGCCACGGGGGCTTCACGGGGAACCGGCGTGGATGTGTCCAAGGCGGCGGTCGCCTCGGCGAGGGCCACAGCGGAGGCGAACGGAATCGACGTCGACATCGTCCTCGGTGATGCCGCGGACGGCGCCGATGCCGACGTGGCGGCCTTGGGGGAGTTCGACCTCGTCGTCCTCAACCCGCCGTTCCATCAGGGCACGACGATCGAAACCGAGACCGCCGCGGCACTCATGGCCACGGCCGCGGCACATCTGGCGCCCGGCGGACAGGTGATCACCGTGTTCAACACGCACCTGCGCTACCGGGATCGCCTCGAAGCCATCATCGGGCCCAGCGAACAGCTGGCCCGGAACAAGAAGTTCACGGTCATCTCCAGCCGCCGCAGCTGAGCTGCACGAGTACTGCGGCCGGGCGTCAGAGGACTGCTGCCGTCCTCATCGGCTCTGCTGGGCGCGATACGTCCGCCACGTACTCACCTGGTCCCAGATCGTGATGATCCAGATTGCTGCGGCCGCGATGATCTGTTGGATGTCGGCGTTCGGAGCGCTCGTGATCTCAGGGTGGAGGACCGGCTGGGTGAGCAGGGCGATGGTGAGGAAGACGGCCATGGCCACATCGATGATCCCGCCGATGATCGCCACGGTCGGTCGCGTCGAGGCATTCACGAACCTGATGATCTCGACCACGGCCAGGAGGGCGAGGAAGCCCCAGTAGCCGAGCAGCCAGCCCGTGCCGAGGTCCGGATTGATGAACGTCCCGCCGTGGTTGATGTGGCCGACGTAGAGCAGGCTCGTCGGGATGAAGGGGATCGTCGCCAACGCGAGGATGAAGACCAGCCCAAGGGCTGCCTCGGCGCGGATCTGCCTGCCGCGGACATCGCGACGATCGAGATCATCGATCGTCCACGCGCCCTTCTGCTGCCCGGGCATGCGGGGCAGGGCCGCGCCGTCGGCACGGCGGTCGCCGAGGCCGATGATGATCGCGATGACGGCGAAGGCGGTCAGCAGTGCGGAGACGGTGTTGCCGACAGTGCTGCCGATCAGTTCCCCGAGCTGGACATCGGGGGTGGTGGCGACGGTGACCACCACGTTGGCGAGCACCGCTATCAGACCGACGATGGGCAGGATCCAGCGCAGTGTCCAGAGGAAGAGGGGGTACGACTTCGGGCCGATGAAGTGCTGCGGCGAGTTCGAATACTCCCGCGACAGCACGGCCGGATCGCCGAGTTCTTCGAGCACTTCGCGTTCGACGGCGGCCGTGTGTTCGGGGTTCGGCTGAGGATCCTCGCCGAGGCGGGCCTCGACCGTATCGTCGATCGTGGCGGTGATCTCGGCGGCGATGTCCGCACGCGTGTTCTCGGGCAGATGACGGACGACGTTGTCGACGTAGATTTCGGTGAGCGCACTCATGGTGTGCCGTCCTTCCAGAGCTTCGTGATGCTGGAGTCGAGTTCGAGCCACTGAGAGTGGAGTGCGGCAGCGACTTCGGCGCCGCTGTCAGTGACGGTGTAGTACTTGCGGGGGCGAGCCTGCTCGGTGCTCCACTCGGATGTGAGTAGGCCCTGCTTCTCGAGTCGTCGCAGCAGGGGATAGAGAGTGTTCGCCTCGGTGGGAATTCCCGCCTCGGTGAGCGTCGTCAGCAGCGAGTAGCCGTACTGCGGGCGGCTGCAGGCGACGAGACTGGCGAAGACGACGGTGCCGCGCCGCAGCTCCAGTTCGTGTGTGGTCAGCGCCTTCTGCGCATCCTCGTTCATGCGACACACTTTAGTGTGTGGGACACACTATTGCAAGAGGCGGGGTATTTTTCGCCACGGCACAGTTTAAGGTGGGCAGCCCAGATTTGAACCTGGGCTATTCGCCTCTAACTGGGCTATTCACTCAAGGGGTGCGGGTATCGGCAGGTAGGGTTGCCGCATGGACTTGAGAAGATGGGTGCTCTTCGACATCGGGGGAGTCCTCGAGGTTGTTGATGACGACACTGTGCGGCCGCAATTCCAGCGTCGGTGGCAGGAGCGATCCGGATTTTCAGTGGAGGAGTACCGAGCACGTCTCCGGGCGGCGGACTTGCCGGTCATCGATCGTCGAGCGGACACGAGAACCGAGTATTGGTCGAAGGTGGGCCGAGCGCTGGAGATGGATTCGGACCTGGCCGAGGCGATGCAGGCGGACATGTGGGACGAGTACTGCGGTCGACTCAACACCGAACTGTTCGACTATGCGGACTCACTCCGATCGCGTGCTGGAGTCGCGATCCTGTCGAATTCGGTCGACGGCGCTCGTTGCGAAGAGGAACGCCGATTCGGGTTCAGTGCAGTCTTCGATCCGATCCTCTACAGTCACGAGACCGGTCTGCTCAAGCCGGAACCGGAGGCCTATGAGAATGCGCTCGAACGCATGGGCGCTGAACCTCAGGACGTGCTCTTCATCGATGACCACGACATCTGCGCAGAGGGTGCTCGTGCCGTGGGCATGAACGCAACCGTGCACCGTGGCAATGCCTCGACGATCGAGACGATTGAGCAGTTTCTTCAGCAGGAGGGCTGAACTGGGCAGGTGTCCTTCCGGTCGGTTCGAATCGGCTGGGCCTCTGCCGACCTTCGAAGCATGATCGACGAGGGGTCACTCGCTCAGGTCAAGCATCGGCGTCGGACGTCTGAAGCCTCGTGTGACGAATGTGAGGTAGCTGGTGCCGATGACGAGCCAGACCAGGCCGATGAGCAGGGTGCGCGGTGACAGGCTCGTCCACAGCCACAGAGTGAGGCAGAACCCGATTCCCGGCAGCACGATGAAGCTCATCACGGCGTGGGCTCCGCGCCGCTTCCCATCGATGATGAAGTGTTTGATCACCGCGAGGTTGACTGCGGAGAACGCGATGAGCGCGCCGAAGCTGATCATCTCCGAGAGGAACCCGAGGTCGATGGCCAATGCGAACAGTGAGACCACTCCAACCGACAGCGTCGCCGGAATCGGGCTGTGGAAACGCGGTGAGAGGCGTCCGAAGAATCTCTTCGGCAGGACACCGTCACGTCCCATTGCGAAGAGGATGCGTGAGACCGAGGCCTGCGAGGTCAGTGCGGACCCGCAGGCGCCGGCGACATAGGCGGCGGTGAAGAAGATCGTGAGGAATTCACCTCCCGCGGCGGCCATGACATCGAGTGCGCCCGAGTCGACGTCGGCGAAGTCATTCGACGGGTAGACGAGTTGAGCGAGGAACGAGAGCACAATGTAGATGAGACCGCCCGTGATGGTGGCGATGACGATCGCGCGAGGTACGGTGCGCTTGGCATCTTTGGCCTCCTCGGACAGGGTCGAGACCGCATCGAAGCCGAGGAACGACAGGCACAGGATCGCGGCGCCGGCCATGACATTGCCGAATCCCTCCGCGGTCCCATCGCCGGTGAACGGGACGGCGAGGTCGACGCTGCCGGTTCCCGACATCGAGGCGATGCCAAGGGCCGCGAAGGTGATGATGAAGATCGCCTGCGCCACGATGATGACGATATTGGCACGTGCCACGGAGACGATGCCGATGACATTGAGGAGGGTGACGAGAACGATCGCGGTGAGCACGAATACCCAGGAGGGGATCATCGGGAACGCGGCGGACAGGTAGATGCCGATGACGAGGTAGTTGATCATCGGCAGGAACAGGTAGTCGAGGAGCAGTGCCCATCCGGCGACGAAGCCGATGCCTGCCCCGAAGCTCTTCTGCGTGTAGGTGTAGGCGGACCCGGCGTAGGGCAGTTCGTGGGCCATCTTTGCGTATGATCTGGCGGTGAAGACCATTGCGAGGAGAGTGATCACGTAGGCCAGCGGCACCCGACCGCCGCTGACCTGAGTGACGATGCCGTAGGTCGTGAAAACCGTGAGGGGCACCATGTAGACAAGGCCGAAGAACACCAGAGACGGGACCCCGAGCGCTCGACGGAGCTGTCCTTCGCCGCCAGCCTGAGGTTTCTCGTCGCCGTGAGGGGCTGTGGTGTCTTGTGGGTGGGGCATCGTCGTCCTTTCGCTCAGGGTGCTGAATGCACGGCAACGCCGCCGAGGTAGGTGGTGTGAACAGGCATCACAGCGAGTTCCCGCGGAGGCAGTTCTCGAAGGTCGCGGTCGAATCTGATGAGATCAGCGCTCGCCCCGGGCCGAATCTCGCCCCAGGCTGCGGGAGAGTGATCGGCGAAGGCTTGGTGGGCCACCGCCGTCGAGTACGCGTCGAGGGCACGATCGATATCGACGATCTCCTCCGGTGTCCATCCGCCGGTTGGTTCGCCCTGCTCGTTCTGTCTGCTTGTGCCGATCGCCAGACCTTCGACGGGCGTGCCCGAGGTGCACGGCCAGTCCGAGCCGAAAGAGAGATCCCCTCCGCTGTCGAGGATGCTGCGCATCCGATACTGCGTGGCTGCCCGTTCCTCGCCGAGGCGGGGGATCGTGAGGACGGTCATGAGGTCATCGAGCTGTGCCCACAGAGGCTGCATGTTCGCGATGACCCCGAGCTCGGCGAAGCGAGCGAGATCTGCGGAATCGACGATCTGGGCGTGGGCGATCACTGGGCGGCGATCGCGGGGCCCGTTCGCGACGATCGCCGATTCGATGGCGTCGAGGGCCTGCCGCACGGCGGCATCGCCGATGGCGTGGATGTGAACCTGGAAGCCCGCGGCGTCGACGGCTCGCACCGCCTCGGCGAGGGTCTCTCCCTCCCACACCCGCAGCCCGTGATTGTGCAGCGAGGAGCAGTAGGGATTGAGCAGTGACCCGGTCTCGTTCTCGACGACCCCGTCGGCAAAGAACTTCACGGTGTTGGCACTGAGGTGCGGATCGGCCAGAGCATCCACGCGCTGCTTGGCTTCGATCATGTCCGGCATCTGGTGCGCGAAATGGCGCGGGTCGGCGTAGAGGGCGAGGTTGAACCGGAGCTTGAGCCGCCCCTGGGCAGAGGCCTTGCAGTAGGTGTCGACGTCGGCCGGCTCGACCCAGGCATCTTGGACCCAGGTGACGCCGCGCTGGAGGTAGTAGTCGGCCGCACATTCGAGAGCGCGGAGCCGAATGGTCTCGTCCAGCGGCGGACGGACGGCGTCGACGAGATCGACCGCGCCCCACTCGCGCAGCGTGCCGAGCGGCGACCCGTCGCCCCGGCGGGGGATCTCACCCAGCATCGGTTCGGGTGTCTCGGCCGTGATGTCGGCGAGTTCAAGGGCCCGCGAATTGCACCATACGGTGTGATAGTCCCAAGCGCGCAGCACGACCGGCCGGTCGGGAACCGCCTCGTCGAGCCAGCGGGCGTCGAAGAGTCCGCCCTCGACGAGGCTGCCGTCATACGATGCGCCGGTGATCCACTCGATGTCCGGGTTCGCTGCGGCGAAACGACGCACCTCGGCGACGACCTCGTCGACGCTGGGACACGAGCGCACCTGCGGTCCCTCCGCTTCGAGCCCGCCGAAGATCGGGTGGGCGTGACCATCGCCGAAGGCGGGCATGAGGAAGCCGCCGTCGAGGTCGACTCTCTCGACGTCTGCACGGGAGGCGAGGGACGCCTCGGCGAGCGAATCCGTGACCAGGGCCGAACCCACCGCGGCGACGATGCCGTCGACGACGAGCAGTGCGTCGCTCGTCTCGCCGGCGGACCCGAGCCAGATGGTGCCATTGTGGAAATGTGAGATCGTCACGTCGATTCTGCTCCCGCTTCGCTGCACGTCTTCGTCGTCCCGTCACGATATACGAACAGTGTTCGTGTCTGTGACTGAGAACACGATACACTCCTAGCGGGAACGATGGAAGAGGAAGGCAGGAGCAAAATGAGGCTCAATCGGCAGCGGCTCGTCGATGCCGCGCTCGTCCTCGTCGACGAGGAGGGTGCTGAAGCTCTGTCGATGCGTACGCTGGCCTCACGTGTCGACAGACAGGTGTCCTCCCTGTACAACCATGTCTCCGGGCGTGCCGAACTCATCGAACTCATGCGCGCCCGCATCGTCTCCGACATCGACGTCGGTCCGTTCGCCTCGGTGTCCTCATCCGCGGACAGGGTGCGCTGGGACGAAGCGCTCGAGTCGTGGGCCCGCTCGTATCTGCGTGCGTTCGCCGCCCACCCCAACCTCATCCGCCTGCTCGCGACGACATCGATCAGCGATCTTTCGACGTATCAGATGTACGACGCAGTAGTCGCGGGCCTGCGCCGAGGCGGCTGGCCGGAGACGAGGACGGTGGCGGTCATGCGCACGGTCGAAGCCCACGTCCTCGGTTCTGCCCTCGACATCATCGCCCCCGACGACCTCATCGCCCAAGACTCTGCGGATGAGCGGTTCTCCGAGATCCGAGCGGCACTCGACCCGCGCTTCGCTGAGTCGTCATCAGCTGTGGCCGCATTTGACCTCGGACTGCGAGCCCTCATCGCGGGTCTGCGCCAGGAGGTGTGCGATTGGTGAACGCTTCCGGCTCCTCTTCCGCGCCGAACTGCGCGAACGAATGGCCTAAGAGCCCGCGGCTTCGGCTGCCGGCTTCGCGTCATAGGTGACCCAGTTCGTCCGCGAGGCGACCTTCTCATAGAGCACCTGGGCCCGCTCGTTGTCGGATGCGGTGATCCAGCGGACGACGGAGCGCCCCTCCTCGGCGGCGATGGTCTGCAGCCGGGCGATGAGGGTACGTCCGGCGCCGGAACCGCGTTCCTCGGGGTCGGTGAAGAGGTCGTCGAGCCAGATTCCCGTCGACCCGGTCGACGGGCGAGCGAAGCGGCGGTAGTCGGCGATGGCGATGATCCGCCCGTCCACCTCGGCGACGAGGCTCTGCACCTCATGATCAGGCTCGGTGATCCATCCCCACACCCGGGAGACGATCTCTTCGGACTCGGGCAGCCGGTAGAACTCACGATAGGCGCGGAAGAGTTCCTTCCAGCGGGCTTCGTCGGCAGGGGCGGTGGGGCGGATCGTCGGTGCTGAAGATGACGTCATCGTCGTCCTTTCTGTGGTTCCGGCGCGGCTACCTCTGCGGTCCCGGGGCAACAAACCTCTCCGGTTCTGGGGCAATCACCACATTACGTTCAGCACCTCTGTTTGCGTACTGATGGCAGGGACGCAATGTGGAAATCGGTGTACGAAATGTAGGGCGGTGTGCATCTTTTGTGATGGGCGAACGAGCGTGGACGATGAGCGTCGGAGAATGAAAGATCCCCGGTGCGGAAACTGTTCGATCTCCACACCGGGGACTGCGGTACGCGAGAGGGGACTTGAACCCCTACGTCCGAAGACACTGGAACCTAAATCCAGCGCGTCTACCAATTCCGCCACTCGCGCCGAACGCCCGCCGAGGCGACCGCGACGCCCTCAAGATTAGCAGGGGCGTCGCGGGATGCTGAAAACCTCGGCCGCGGTCGCGCGAGCGGTCGCTCAGGCTGCGTCGATGCCCAGCGCCTTGCGCACGCGGGCGACGTGTCCGGTGGCCTTGACGTTGTACTGGGCGAGTTCGACCTTGCCCTCGGCATCGACGACGACGGTCGAGCGGATGACGCCCTGGACGACCTTGCCGTAGTTCTTCTTCTCGCCGAAGGCACCCCAGGCGGTCATCATCGACTTGTCCTCGTCGGAGAGGAGGTCGAAGTTCAGGCCCTCCTTCTCGATGAACTGCTGCAGCTTCTCCGGCTTGTCCGGAGAGATGCCCAGCACGTTGATCCCGGCGGCCTTGAGCGCCGAGAGCGAATCCCGGAAATCGCACGCCTCGGTCGTGCAGCCCGGGGTCATGGCGGCCGGGTAGAAGTAGACGACGACCCGCTGGCCCTTGAAGTCGCTGAGGCTCACGGACTTCCCGTCCTGATTGACGAGGGTGAAGTCCGGGGCGGTGTCGCCGACTGACAGACGTGACATGAATGTTCCTCCTGAGGTGGACGCTATCGGTGGTGGATAACCATTGCTGTCCACCACTCTATTCCGTTGTCGCCTGGGATGCCTCAGCCGATGCGTGCGATGGACTGGGCGATGCCGCAGCCGATGCGTGCGATGGACTGGCCGATGCCTCAGCCGATGCGTGCGATGGCCTGGTCGACCGCGACGACATCGCCGACGGCCGCGACCCGGTGGAACGTGCCCGCGACCGGTGCTTCGACCCGGGTCTCCATCTTCATCGCCGACAGCACGGCGACCTCGTCTCCGGCGGCGACTTCGGCACCGTCGTCGACGAGGAAGTCGACGAGGCTGCCGGGCACAGGTGCGGTGACATCCCCGGCGACGGCCCCTCCTTCGCCTCCCCTCGCCGAGGCGGCTCCACCGTGGCCGGCGGCACTGCTGTCACCGCCCTGATCGGTGCTGCCCTGACCGGCCCCACCGGCCGAACCGAGGGCGGCGAGCAGCCCGGCGGGCAGCCCGAGGGTCGTGAGCTTCCCGTCGATCTCGATCTGCATCCGCTGCATCTGACCACCCGATCCCGGTGTGGGACGGTCCTGCGCCTCGAAGCGCGGCAGCAGCTCGGATTCGATCCACTGAGTGTGGATGCCCTCGACGCCGTCTTCCCCGAGGCGGGTGAACGCCTCGTCGGACAGGATCGCCAGCGAACACGGCAGCACGGTGGCCGGCCCTTCGACGTGGAGTTCCTTGGCCGCGGTGATCGTCCGGGCGATTGCCGCAGTCCGGCCGGGACCGTGGACGATGAGCTTGGCGAAGAGGGAGTCGAAGGCCGGCTGCACCGTGTCACCGGCACGGAGACCGGAATCCCAGCGGATGCCGGGCCCGCCGGGCACGTCGAGGACGTCGATGCGGCCCGGGGTGGGCAGGAAGCCGCGGCCGGGGTCCTCGGCGTTGATGCGCAGCTCGATCGCATGCCCCTGCGGCCGTGGTGTCGAGTCGAGCGACAGGCCGTCGCCGAAGGCGATGCGGAACTGTTCGGCGACGAGGTCGATCCCGGTCGTCGCCTCGGTGACAGGGTGTTCGACCTGGAGCCGGGTGTTGACTTCGAGGAACGTCATGGTGCCGTCGGCGGCGAGGAGGAATTCGACGGTGCCGGCACCGCGGTAGTCCACCTCGGCGCAGATCGCTTCGGCCGAACGGTGCAGGCGCTCGCGCTGATCCGCCGACAAACCCGGGGCGGGTGCCTCCTCGATGAGTTTCTGGTTGCGGCGCTGCGCGGAGCAGTCGCGATCACCGACGGCCACGACACGACCCTGACCGTCGCCGACGATCTGGACTTCGAGGTGACGGGGACGTTCGAGGTATTTCTCGACGAAGCATTCGGAGCGACCGAACGCCTCGGCGGCCTCACGGGTCGCTGAATCGAAGGCGCCGGCCACGTCGGTGAGCTCGTGGACGATCTTCATGCCGCGCCCGCCGCCGCCGTGGGCGGCCTTGATGATGATCGGCAGTCCCGCCTCGGCGGCGAAGGACTCAACCTCGCTCGCATCCTTCAGGGGCTGGTCGATGCCCGGCGCCAGGGGAGCGCCGACCTTCTGCGCGAGCTGGCGGGCAGTGACCTTGTCGCCGAGTGCCGTGATGGTCTCCGCGCTCGGGCCGATCCAGATGAGCCCGGCGGCCTCGACGGCGGCGGCGAAGTCCGCGTTCTCCGACAGAAAACCGTAGCCGGGGTGGACGGCATCGGCCCCGGCGGCCCGCGCCGCGCTGAGGATCGATTCGATGTTGAGGTAGGTCTCACCCGCACCGGTCCCGGGCAGAGCGAAGGCTTCGTCGGCGAGGCGCACATGCATGGCGTCGGCGTCCTGATCGGCGTAGACGGCCACCGAGGTGTGCCCGTGTTCGGCGCAGGCGCGGATGATGCGGACGGCGATTTCTCCGCGATTGGCGATGAGGATGGTCGACATGATTCAGCTTTCGTTCTCGTGTGTGCGGGGTGCCTCGTGTGCACGGGCAGAGGTGGTGAAGCGCAGCGTGACACCCGGAGCCAGCTGCGCGGCGAGGTCGGTGTCGTCGACGCTGGCGATGATCGGGTAGCCGCCGGTGAGCGGATGGTCGGGGCCGAAGAGCACCGGCTGTCCGTTCGGCGGGACCTGCAGCGCCCCGGTGACCGCGCCCTCGCTCGGCAGCTCGCCGGTGCGGGCACGTTCGAGCGGGACCTCACCGGACAGGCGCAGCCCGACCCGGTCGGATTCGTGGGTGACCGTCCACTCCTGAGACAGGAGCGTGTCGATGCCGGCCGAGGTGAACCAGTCCTCCCGCGGGCCCAAGGTCACCGTCAGAGTCACGGTCTGACCGGGCTGGGGCAGGTCGCGTGCGGCAGCTGGGACCGGATCGACGAGGTGGGGTGCGGCGACGGGGGTGTGCAGGTCGAGCGTCGTGCCCTTGCCGAGGGCTGCCGGCCCGAGTCCCGCGAGTGTGTCCGCCGACGCACTGTCCAAGGCCGTGGTGACGTCGATGCCGCCGCGGAGGGCGAGGTAGCGGTGGATGCCGCGGGTGGTGGTGCCGAGTTCGAGTTCGTCCCCGTCGGCCACAGCGAAGGCCTCGCCGAGGCGGGGCGTGTACACCCTGCCATCGCCGGCGGTGACGGTGATCGTCCCGTCGGCTCCGGCGACCGCGGCGACTCCTTCACCGGTGAACCGCAGCCGTGCCCCGCCGCCGAAGCTCTCGAGTCCGGCCGCGTCTTCGGCGTTTCCGACGAGCCGGTTCGCGGTCGTCAGGGCCGTGCGGTCGGCGGCTCCGGCACTGCTGACGCCCATCGAGGCGAAGCCGGGACGCCCGAGGTCTTGGACGAGCAGCTGCAGACCGGGGCGGAGGACCTCGAGGGTGTGTGCCGATGACGCGCTCGCCTCCGTCGCCGGAGCAGACGCGCCGGCCTGTTCGTCCGCGCTCGCGCTCGCTGCCTCGTGTCCCACGCTGATGGAGTCCCGCTCCGCATCGGTGAACTTCACGATCGTGCCGGGGACGAACAGAGCCGGGGGCTGCTGGTCGAGATCCCACAGTCTCACTTCGGTGCGTCCGATGAGCTGCCACCCGCCGGGGGAGGATCGAGGGTAGACGCCGGTGAACTCGCCGGCCAGGGCCACCGAACCCACGGGCACACGGGTGCGCGGGGAAGAGCGGCGAGGAACATCGAAGAGTTCGTCGTCACCGGCGAGGTAGCCGAAACCGGGAGCGAACCCGGCGAATGCGACCTCCCAGGTCGCCGCTTGGTGACGGGCGATGACCTCGGTGGGGGAGACGGAGAGGAGTTCGGCCACCTCGGCGAGGTCTTCCCCGTCGTAGGTCACCGGGATGCTGACCTCCCGAGCCGCAGCCCAGGCGGATTCGGTGCGGTCGAGCCCGCGGATCGCCCGCTCGAGGATCCCGGCGCCGGTGCGGCGGGGATCGAAGTCGATGAGCACGGTGCGGGCGGCGGGGATGAGCTCGACGACGCCGGGCAGGTCAGCCGTCTCCAGGCTCTGGTGCAGGGTCATCGTCGCAGCCAGGTCGGCGCATTCGACGAGGAGGTGACGCCGGGAAGCGGTGTGGAAGGTCAGGTCGGTCGTCATCGGCGGTAGGTGTCTTCCGGTTCGTCGGTGATGAACATCTTCCCTGGTGAGTGCGTGATCGCAAACGGCACCCCCGAGGCTTGGACGGCTGCCTGCGGGGTGACTCCGCACGCCCAGAACACGGGAATGTCACCGTCGGCGATGGCCGGGGCGTCTCCGAAATCCGGTGTGCTCAGGTCGGTGATGCCGATCTGAGCGGGTTCGCCGATGTGGACGGGAGCGCCGTGGACGGCGGGGAAGCGGTCGGTGATGCGCACCGCCTCGGCGACCTGGGCGGCCGGGATCGGGCGCATGGACACGACCATGTCTCCGCTGATCCGACCGGCCGGGGCGCACGCGGTGGAGGTGCGGTACATCGGCACATTGCGTCCGGCGTCCTGGTGGCGGATCGGGATGCCCGCCTCGGTGAGTCCGTTTTCGAAGGTGAAGGAGCAGCCGATGAGGAAGGACACGAGGTTCGGGTGTTCCTCCCACGCATGCGTGGCGTCGGTGACCTCTCCGGTGAGCTGGCCGTTCTCCCAGATCCGGTAGCCGGGGATGTCGGTGCGCAGATCGCTGCCCGGGGCCAGACCCGATTCGACCTGCCCGGGTTCGAGGACGTCGATGACCGGGCACGGCTTCGGGTTGCGTTGGGTGAACAGCAGGACGTCGAAGGCCCAGTCGGCGGGCACGGAGATGAGGTTCGCCTGGACGAGGCCCGGCGCCATCCCCGAGGTGGGCTCCGAGGCCCCGGCCCGGATGCGGGCGCGGGCTTCGGCACCGGCGGTGGACTTCGCGCTCATCGCCCGGCTCCGGCGAATGCGGCGATGGTGACCCCTTCGGATTCGAGGAGCTCGCGCGCGGCGCGGGCCATGTCGATCGATCCCTGCGAATCGCCGTGGAAGCAGATCGATTGGGCGTCGACATCGACGAGGCTGCCGTCGATCGCTTCGACCTGACCGGTCTGGACGAGACGCAGCACGCGGGCGGCCACGGCCTCGGGGTCGTGGAGGACGGCATTCGGCTCGCTGCGGGAGACCAGGGAACCGTCGGGGTTGTACGCGCGGTCGGCGAAGGCTTCGGCGGCGACCGTCAGACCGGCCTCGGCGGCAACCCGGTTGGCCACGCTGCCGGCGAGGCCCAAGAAGACAAGGGAGTCGTCGACGGCCTTGACCGCATCGACGACGACCTTCGCCTGCGCCTGGTCGCGGACGATCGCGTTGTACAGCCCGCCGTGCGGCTTGACGTAGGAGACCGTGCCGCCGACCGCGGTGGTCAGGCCGAGGAGGGCGCCGATCTGGTATTCGACCTGAGCCTGCAGGGTTGCGGCCGGGACGTCGAGGGCGCGTCGACCGAAGCCTTCGTAGTCGTCGTAGCCGGGGTGGGCGCCGATGACGACGCCGCCGCGGGTGGCGGCATCGACGGTGGCCCGGATGCCTTCGGGGTTGCCGGCATGGAAGCCGCACGAGACGTTGGCGCTCGTGACGAGGCCGAGCATGGCCGCATCGTCGCTGACGACACGGTCGGGTACGTTCTCCCCGAGGTCAGAGTTGAGGTCGATTCTCAGTTCGTTCGTGGTGGTCATTGTCACCCTCCGATTCCGATCATTGCGAAGATGGGGCCGATGGACTGCACAGCCGTGTACCACGTGACCAGTGTTGCCGCGGTGCCGATGATGAGCAACCACTTCGGGTACGCGTCCGTGCTCAGCAGGCGTGGTCTGAACCAGCCGATGTACATGAAGATCGTCAGGCCGATGGGCAGGATGAGGCCGTTGAAGCCGCCGACGAAGACGAGCAGCGTAGCCGGTGCGGTGCCGACGATGAGGTAGACGATGAGTGAGACGACGATGAAGGTCACGGTCGCCAGCTGCAGCGGCCAGCCGCCTGCGAGGCGCGTGGAGAACGCCGAGAGGAAGGTCGCCGAGGTGTAGGCGGCGCCGATGACCGAGCTCAGTGCCGCAGCCCAGAAGATCGCCCCGAAGATGCGCATTCCGGCATCGCCGAGCACGGCGGCGAAGGCCTGACCGGCCGGGTTCGCGACATTCGAGTCGAGGTCGAGGGCGACTCCGGAGGCGACGACGCCGAGGATGGCGAGGAAGAGCACGTAGCGCATGATGCCGGTGACGAGGATTCCCGACAGCGCCGAGCGCATGACCGAGGGAGCGTGCTGCGGTCCGATCTTGCCCGAGTCGAGGTAGCGGTGAGCGCCGGAGTAGGTGATGTAGCCGCCGACTGTGCCGCCGACGATGGTCGTCACGGTCGCGAAGTTGATGGTGTCGGGGACGAAGGACTGCTTGATCGCCTCGCCGACGGGCGGATTCGACACGATCGCGACGATGCAGGTGAGGATGATCATCCCGACGCCGAGGACGAGCACGACGGTGTCGACGACCTTGCCGGCGCGTTTGAACAGGAAGATCCCGATGGCCAGCACTCCTGTGACGAGACCGCCGAGCTTCGGGTCGATGCCCAGCAGCGCGTTGAGGCCGAGGCCACCGCCGGCGATGTTGCCGATGTTGAAGGCCAGGCCGCCGATGACGATGAGGATCGAGAGGACGATGCCCGATCCGGGGACGGCCGAGGATGCCAGCTGCGCGGCGCGTTTGCCCGAGGAGGTCACCATCCGCCAGACATTGAGCTGAATGGCGATGTCGATGAGGATCGACACGAAGATCGCGAAGGCGAAGGCCGCACCCATCTGGGCGGTGAACGTGGCCGTCTGCGTGATGAATCCCGGCCCGATCGCCGAGGTGGCCATGAGGAAGATGGCACCGATGATGGCGGTGCGGCTGATCTTGCCGTCTAAGGTGTTCGGCTGCGAACCGGTGGCGGCGTTCGAGGAGGAACCGGATGGTTGGGGTTCCGGTGATTGCGACATTGGAGTCTCCGACTGTGTGACGGGGCCTGGTGTGGTGACGATCCGAAAGCGAAATCGAGGTGACCGCAGTGTCGGCGCTCGACCGCAATCCGGAAGATCGCTATACAATCTAGCATTGATTGTTCAACAGAGGTAGACCCAGATCACATTTTCTTGCGGAAACTGTCGACAGAACGTCACCGATGATGGGCATGTGTCATTAGGATGGAGGTGTGAATCACGAATCCTCCCTGGTCAACAGACTCACCGAGCGGCTCATCGCCGGTGAGTTGCGCCCCGGCGACCGCTTGTCCGAAACGTCTCTGGCCAAGGAGTTCGACGTCTCCCGCAATACCCTGCGCGAAGCGTTCCGGGTGCTCGGGGAGCAGGGGCTGGTCACACATATCCCGCACCGAGGCGTGTCCGTGGCCTCGCCGAGCACGGCCGACGTCATCGACATCTACCGGGTCCGTCATCACGTCGAATGCTCGGTGCTCGAGCACGCGCAGAGGAACCACCCGAACGCGACGCAGATGAGAGCGGCCATCGAAGCCGCGGAAACTGCGGCGGCGGCCGAGGACTGGATGAGCGTGGGCACGGCGAACATGGCCTTCCACAACGCGGTGGTCTCGCTCTCGGACAGCAGGCGGCTGATGCGTTCGTTTGCCAATGTGCTCGCCGAGCTGCGTTTGGCCTTCCTCAAGGTCGAGGTCCTCGACTATCTGCACGCGCCGTTCATCGGCCGCAATCACCAGGTGCTCGAGACCTACCTCGAGGACAGCCCGGGCGCCGCCGCGGAGAAGCTTGCAACCTACCTCGGAGACTCCGAGCGTCAGGTCCTCGGCGCCTATGCTCGGGCCGGCCAAGCCTGAGCGAATCGCGTCCGGCACACATCTGCGACTGCTAGTCTGAAAACGACGGTGCGTGCAGATTGCATGCGCTCATGTCGGCCCGTGGCCCGCATGCCCAATGACAGGTCAGCGGAGTCTGGCCCATGAGGAGCATCTGTATGAGATATGCACCATTCCTGTGTCCGGACTGCTACTGCCGTCTCATCGACACCGCCGGCACCATCGAACCCGGCGCCGAGGCGCCACTGGCGAATGCCCCGCTGCTCGAGTGCGAGGCCGGGTGCGGAGTCTCCGACAAGGCGCTCCGACCGTACCGGACTCGGATGGACAATCGAGTCCGTCCCGGGATCAAGAGCCGCAGATGAGGGCTATAGGCCAAAATGTGTGTACAGGATAGCCTGCTTGCCCAGTAGCCAGTGGCGCAAGACTGGATTGAACATGCTCTGCAACCATGTTCAGTGCCCAATCCCAGAAATCACCCCGTCTGTCGTGTATGTGCAAACAAGCTCGTCAAGAATGGCAAAACCGGTGCCGGACGCACCAGATGGCGGTGCAAACACTGCGGCTGTTCAGCGACTCAGAAGCGCACCGATTCGGCGAAGAAGGCCGACTTCACCAGCTTCATCGTATGGCTGACCAGCACGCAGCCACGAGGCGATTTCGCTACCAGCACTCGCACCTTCACACGAAAGATTCAATGGTGCTGGAACGTAACCCCCAGGGTGGTCCCGACAGGCGAGATCCATGACCAGATCATGCT
>NZ_RHFH01000067.1 GCF_004745075.1 Brevibacterium sp. S111 | reverse complement strand
GGGTCGTGAGATCGATGACCGTGGCCAGGAACAACCACCCCTCACCCGTCTTCAGATAAGTGATGTCGCTGACCAGATGCGTCGTGGGTACCGGCGGGTTGAACTCCCGCCGCACCAGATCCGCCCTGTCCTGGGCATCGGCGGCAGGGATCGTGGTTCGCTTCGTTGCCCGGGGTTGGACACCCGCGATCCCGAGCTCGCGCATGATCGCAGCGACCAACCCCAGCGAAACGGTGATCCCTTCGGCTGCGAGATCCTTGTGGATCCGGCGAATGCCGTAGACCTTGTTCGACGCCAACCACAGGGCGTAGACCCGGTCGGCGACGATCTGGCGGCGACCACGCCTGGACTCAGGGTCCGGTTCGGTGTCCTGCCGGTTCTTCCACGCATAGTAGCCGGTGCGCTCAATTCCCAGAATCTGGGTCATCAAGGTGACGGGGAAGGCGCCTTCTTCGGTGTGGATCAGCTCGTACTTCGCGCTCACGGCTGTTCCTTCGCGAAGAAGGCCGCGGCTTTTTTCAAGAACGCGTTCTCCTGCTTCAAACGAGCGATTTCCTTGGCCATCTCGGCCGGGTCATCACTGTTGGCGTCGGGAGCGCGTCGAGCTGATCCGGAGCCGGTTCCTTCAGTGCCAGTGGCCTTCGCGACCCACCGGCCCAGCGTCGACTCGTTGATGTCGAGGTCGCGGGCGACTTCGGCTCGGGACTTCCCGAG
>NZ_RHFH01000011.1 GCF_004745075.1 Brevibacterium sp. S111 | reverse complement strand
TTGCCATTCTTGACGAGCTTGTTTGCACATACACCACAGACGGGGTGATTTCTGGGATTGGGCACTGAACATGGTTGCAGAGCATGTTCAATCCAGTCTTGCCCTACTGGCTACTGGGCAAGCAGGCTATCCTGTACACACATTTTGGCCTATAACCCCGTTTCGCATTCTGTGCCGGGATCGTCGGTGCAGTGGCGGGAGTCGCTTTCTCCTTCGGGGAGTTGACTCATCAGAGGTCGAGTCGTCGGCGGCTCGGGGACGGTCGTGGTGTGTCTGGCCGTGCGACCGGGCGTGCTAATCGCTGTGCGGCCGGGCCAGGGGCCGGACGCGCAGTCGGCGGAGTGGCTGAACGGGTGGCCGGACGCGCTGCCGGCACAGCCGAATGGGTGGCTGGTGGTGATCAGATCATCGTGGTGCTCGGCTATGGGAACCGAGGCGAACGAGCGAATGGGATCAACCGATTCCGAGTCCGTGCCGGGCTGCGGACCGTCGACCCGCGGGCGCGATCGGCCGTGCTCATCCTCTGCGGGGGAGCCGTCGCCGGACGGCGGCCCGAAGCGATGATCCTCGAACGCTTCGCTCGTGAGGAGCTGGGATTCACCGGCAGGATGCGCCTCGAGACGGAGAGCGCGACGACGTGGGAGAACATCCTCAACGCGATCCCGCTCATCGACGAGGAGCTGCGAGCCGAATCGACGATCAGCATCGTGTCGAACTCCCATCACGCCGAGAAGGCGCGCGACCATCTTTGGCAGCTGAGGCCCGACCTCGGTCGACGACTCGTGCGGGGAGGCGACTATCGGTTCGGTGAACTGCCTGTCGTCAAACCGATCGCCGCGGTCAGGGGATTGCTGGCCCTGCGAGAACTCGACCGGTCGAACTCGCTGTAGACGCCCGGGTGCGTGCGGCAACTGTCGCCGTCCGCAGACGCGGGGAAGCGTGTGTCTGCAGATGGAAGGAGGCGGCCCCGAACGGGACCGCCTCCTTCGGCTCGTCAGCGCTTCTCTGCAGTCGGGGCGTCTCGGCCCTCAGCGCTTCTGCGTCGTCATTTCGGACGGTTGAAGAGACTTGCCGGCCAGATCTTCGCTGAGATCCGATTGCCAGAAGTCGCTCGCTCGGACAGGTCTGTACCGACCTCATCGATGAGCGCGCGCACCTCGGAGTCGTCGAGCGACTCGGCAGCGGCCCCGTAGCGCTTCGCCTCGAGAGCGTCGACGAAAGCCGACAGCGCGGAATCGTCCCGGCCCCGATCATCCGGTTCGTTCGGTGCCGGGCGTTGCAGACGACGCAGCCGTTCATCCGAACGTTCAGCGGCCCCCACACGACCATCGGATTCCTCAGTGGTGCCGGAGGAACCTGCGGCCACCTCGGCGGCGGATCTGCGGAGGGGTTCACCGGTCTCGGGGTCGACCTCGACGGCGGCAGGACCGGCCCCGCCTGATGCGGCGCCACCTGCCGTGCTCGAACCGGCGCCACCTGCTGTGCCAGCCCTACCTGCTGTGCCAGCGCCACCTGTCGTACCGGTCGACCCGGAGGCGGCGGTCGGCAGCGTTCCCGCGAGGACGAGCTCGTTGAAACGCAGCGTCCGGCTCGGGTCCAGGCTCTGCCCGTAGTCGGTGGCCAGGGCCCGCACCTCCGTCCAGACCGCCTCAAGGTCGTGCGGATCCTTCGTCCGACGCGAACGCAGAATCGACCGCCAGATGGCGGGAATGGCCGCGAGCAGGAGCAGAGCGAGCACGATGACGCCCACCCACACGTAGGTGGTCAGGTTTGCCCCGGCCGGTTCGGCGGCCTGAGTGCTCGTCTCCTCATCGCCTGCCTCCTCGGACTCGTCGTTCCCGGCGGCGGAGGTCTCCTCTGTCGGCTCTTCGCTCGGGCTCGCCGACTCCGATTCGTCGCTGTCCTCGTTCTCAGCGGTACCGCTGGCCAGCGTCCACTTCGGAGGATCACCGGCTGGTCCACCGGGCGTGGGCTCGAAGCGGACCCAACCGGCGCCCTCGAAATAGAGCTCCGGCCAGGCATGCGAATCCTGCATGCTCACATCGAAACCGCCGTCGGCCTTCTCACCTCCGGCGAAGCCGACGCCGATGCGCGCCGGAATCCCCATCGTCCGCGCCATGATTGTCATGGCCGAGGAGAACTGGACGCAGTAGCCCTTCTTGTCTGCGAGGAAGTCCGAGATCGCGTCTCCGCTGGCCCGCTCCGGGGCGTCGATCGAATACTCGAAGTCGCCGCCGCGGAAGTACGCCTGCAGCAGAACTGCCGCTTCCCACTGGTTCTCCGCATCGGCGGTGACCCGCTCGGCGGTCTCCTGCACGCTGGCAGGCAGGGAATCGGGAACCTCGAGTTCGGTGTCGAAGTCCTTCTTGTCCACGGGCGTCGCGGACTGGAGGTCCTTGACGTCGGGATTCGGCGACAGGTAGTCCATCGAGTACTGCAGACCGCCGGTCTTCTCGCCATTGCCCACCACGGTCAGTGTCTTCTCATCGAAGATCCATCGACGGTCCACGCCTTCGGGCTGCTGCGGAGCATAGGGCGAAGGAAGATACTGCTGGTCGTACTCATCGCCGATGGCGACGTCGATCGTCTCTTCCTTGAAGTTCTTATCCCGCGGCATTCCCTCGGGCCAGGGCATCCCGTCGGTGGCGATCGCGAAGGGATCGAGGCTGAACGGGCTCGGCGCCCAGTTCTCTCCGTCGAAGTCATCGATCGAGGTCAGTCGGACCGGATCGGAGTCCTCCCCGGTGGTCTGATAGCTGAACAGAGTCGCATCGTCACGATCGCCGAGGTTCTGCCGCAGATTGAGGAACGGGTTCGTCACCGTCAGATCGCCCTGCCCCTTCGACGCTCGGTCGGGCAGACTCGGCACCGGCGGCAGCAGCAGAGGCAGACCGAGGCCGATCGCCAGAGCCAGGGCACCGGCGAGAACCGCGGTCATCCCGCCGCGCCAGCGTGTGGCCGGCAGATACGGGCTGAGCATGAGCAGCAGGAAGGCTGCGAGGATCGCCACGATATGCCACCACCGCACCTCCTGTGAGGCGAAGTACACGGGGATCATCCACAGCACGAGCAGCAGCACACCGCCGACCTTCGGAGCCCGGAGGTCGGCGACGAGGCCGTCGATGAGGATCGTGATGAGGGTGAAGGCGATCGTGAGCATCGCGGTGAATCCCGGGGTGCTCGCGGCCGGGGGAGCGGTCGCGTAGAGATCGCTGACACCGGCCGAGAGCTGGTCGATGACCTTCCCGAACGAGCTGCCCGTGGGGATGAAGCCGAGCAGCAGAGTGCCCTTCGCGCAGACGACGAAGACGGCGACGAGCCCGGCCGCACACTGGGCGATGACCGCGGTGCCGCTCGAACGCAGCACCGGGACGCTGCGGAACACGGCGCCGACGAGGACGACGAGACCGACCGACACGAGGACGGGCGCCAGCCAGGCGAAATCCTTGAACACCGCGGACACGGCCACAGCGGTCAGCGTCATCGCAGCGAATACGATGATCGCCTCGAGCCAGCCGGTCGGCGGACGCGAATCGTTCGTCGTCACGGCATCGGAAGCAGACTGAGACGGTGGTTCGGCCGCGGAATCGCCATGCGAACGCGTGGGAGGAGCATCGAGGCTCATCGGCGCACCCCCTCTGTTCCGGAGCTCGTCCCGGACGTGCCGGGAGCCGCGCCCGCTGGGTCGGAGCCAGCGCCCTGCGCGCCGGAGTTCGTGCCCGGCCTACCGGTGGTACCTGGGCGTCCGCCCGTTCCCTTGCCCTGCCCTCTGGCGGTCGGGCGCTTCGACTCGAACGTCGTCCATGACTCCGGCAGGTCCTCGCTGAGGCCCATCATCGTCATGTCGCCGATCTCGCTGAGCGTGCGCAGAGTCACGGGCACGCGACGCGAGAAGTGCGAGGCGAGCTCCTGACCGCGCTCATCACCGACGGAACAGATGACGATGTGGTTCGGGTTGTCATGTGCGGGAAGCTCGACTCTGCCCGGGCGAACAAGGGCGGAGAGAAGACGCAGCTTGTCGATGTCGCGCGCTCCTTTGAATCTGATCTGGTAGCTGGGGGCGACGACATTGACTTCGTAGTCGGCTCGCAGGAAAGCGGTTCCGGCAGCCGTTGTCGCCGCCAGCAGGAATTCGATCTCGAGGTCACTGGGTTCCGCGGCGTCGGCATCGGCGGCGAGGTCGACGAGGATGAGCGCGTACAGCGTCTCCTCATCGGCCTCGTGGCGGACCATGAGTTCACCGGACTTCGCGGTCGAGGGCCAGTGGACGTGCCGCAGATCGTCACCGGGCACATACTCACGCGTGTGGAAGTCGCGGGTGGTGTGTCCGGAGCGGATCTTGCCGTCGTCGAGGCGGGCGGGCCGGATCGACGAATCCTTCGGAATGCGTGCGCCCAGGTGCGGAACGGACACGGCGACGGGGAAGGCCCCATGGACCTTCCGCTTCATCTTGACCAGGCCGAAGGGGCCGAAGACGGTCAGGAGCACCGACTCGATGCCGGAGACCCCACGCCGGTGCGGTGTGAACGAGGTGAGCACGGTCTGCGAAGCCCGCTGGCTCAAGGCCGGCACCTCACCGGAGGTGGAGTCGCCGAAACCCTCGGCGGCGACGAAGTCGATGGTCGCCGAGGGGATCGCGAGCTGACCGATATTGGTCACCTGCGCCTCGATCTCGACCTCCTTGCCTTCGGCCGCCAGCGGATAGCGGTCCCGGCCGCCCGGCAGGGAGACCTCATGCACGTTGGTGCTCATCGCGATCGACACGCGTCGGGTGCCCCACAGGACGAGCAGCGCCGAGAGCACGACGAGCCCGAGCAGGAGCAGCCCGGCCGGAAGCAGTCCGGGCAGGGCGAAGCGGTAGGCCGTGATGATGAGGGCCGCCCCGGCAAGGACGAAGATGATTCCCGAGGTGCTCAGTCGCATGCCGTCACTGGTTCGCCGAGACGGGCACGCGGGCCAGTACGCGGCCGATGAGGTCCGCGGCCAGATCCGAGTCGTCGCCATCGCGGGGGATGATGCGGTGGGCGAGGATGTACGGTGCCAGAGCCTGCACATCATCGGGGGTGGCGAAGGTGCGCCCCGACAGTGCCGCCCGGGCCTTGGCAGCACGCAGCAGATGAACGCCGCCGCGCGGCGAGCTGCCGAGCAGAATCGCCTGATCATCGCGGGTGGCCTGGAGGATCGCCACGATGTACTCGCGCAGCTGACGACTCGCCGAGACGTGCCGGACGATGGTGCGTGCCTGCGTGATCTGCTCGAGGTTCGTCACCGCCGTCGCGGACTCCAGCGGATCGTTCTGGATCTGATTGTCCAGCAGGTCGACCTCATCGGCCGTGGCGGGGTAGCCGAGCGAGATCCGGGTGAGGAACCGGTCGCGCTGCGCCTCGGGCAGGGCGTAGGTGCCCTCCATGTCGATCGGGTTCTGGGTGGCGACGACGATGAACGGCGTCGGCATCTGGTAGGTCTGCCCGTCGATCGTCGCCTGTCCTTCGGCCATGCACTCGAGCATCGCCGACTGGGTCTTGGGCGAAGCGCGGTTGATCTCATCGGCGATGACGATGTTCGCGAACACCGGGCCCTGCCGGAACTCGAAGTGGCGGGTCTCCTGGTTGAACAGGTTGACGCCGACGACGTCGGTGGGCAGCAGGTCCGGAGTGAACTGGATGCGGCGCACGGAGCCGTCGACGACCTTGCCCATGGCACGGGCGAGGAGGGTCTTGCCGACCCCCGGAACGTCTTCGAGGAGGACATGGCCGCCGGCGAGCAGCGCGATGAGCGAGAGCCCGACCGCTTCGTCCTTGCCTTCGAGCACCGCGTTCATCGCAGTGCGCGCCCGCGAGGTCAGGTGCTGCACCCATTCGATGTGTTCGGCACCGATCACGGAATTGGTCTGTGTACCTTCTTGGCTGATCGACATACCCTCCATTGTTCCTCATGCCCGCGGCCCCAGCCACACGAGCTTCTTTCAGGCTCCCCAGAACCCTCCCCAGCGCACTCGCCAGCGACCTCCCCACCGCACTCCCCGGCATCCTCCCCACTGCGCTCCCCATTGGCCTCCCCACTGCGCTCCCCACTTCGTTCCCCACTGCTCTCCCCACTTTCCTCCACGCGGACCCTCCACTTTCCTCCCCACTGTGCTCCACCTCGGCGGGAGGATCCGGTGAGATCCGCGAGAACTCGCGGATCTCGGCCACTCGACCGGCCTCCTCCGAAGCGGTCAACCGGCACCAGGGGACCACGGTTTCATGGCTTTCGACCACGCCGGCGACGCACCGACGGAAAATTTTCCCCACTTTCCTCCACCTATCTGACCTGGGAAAACATAAGAGTTTCAACGTTGGTCGGACTGGAGGCTGGAATACGTGGAGGGAAGTGGAGTACTGTGGTTGCTATCGGAGCCAATGGGTTTCCGAAAGGGGTGAGACGACATGTTCTTGGGCACTCATATGCAGAAGCTCGACGACAAAGGTCGCCTCATCCTGCCCGCAAAGTTCCGCGAGGAGCTGTCGCCCGGACTCGTCCTCACTCGTGGCCAGGAGAACTGCCTCACCCTGTTCCCCACCACGGAGTTCGAAGCCGAGCACGAGCGAATCCAGAACGCGCCGAAGACGAATAAGGAAGCCCGCGATTACCAGCGTGTGTTCCTGTCGGCGGCTTTTGCGGACCAACCGGACAAACAGGGGCGCATCACGGTCCCGAACATATTGCGGCAGTACGCATCACTTGATCGGGAGGTCGCAGTGATCGGCATGGGCAACCGAGTCGAGATCTGGGACGCACCGACCTGGGAGGACTACCTCGTCGGCGCTCAGCAGGCCTTCGCCGAACGCGAAGAGGAGGTGATCCCCGGAGTGATCTGATTCTGCTCGGGCTTGATCCTTGCCCGCCGTGCTCGAGTTTCGGGGAACTTCCCCGTTTCCGAAGCTCGGACGTCCTGACACACTTCCCCGGTGGCAGGGCCGCGGCGGGCAAGGTTCTGGCTCCAGCAGCACGCACCCCCGAACCACCCACTGACGAAGGACCAACGCATGACAGCTCAGCACGTACCGGTGCTCCTCGAACGCGTGGTCGAACTCATCGGCGTCGGTGTCGAGGCCGCTCGCGAAGCCGGAATCACCCCCGTCGTCGTCGACGGCACACTGGGCATGGGCGGCCACTCCGAAGCCGTCCTCCAGGCTTTTCCCGATGTCCACCTCGTCGGCATCGACCGCGACCTGCAGGCCATCGACATCGCCACCACACGCCTGGCCCCCTTCGCCGATCGCACCGACATCGTCCACGCCGTCGACGATGAGCTGCCCGAAGTCCTCGACGACCTCGGCATCGCCGCGATCAGCGCGATCCTGCTCGACCTCGGAGTGTCCTCCCTGCAGCTCGACGAAGACGATCGCGGATTCTCGTACTCCCGGCCCGCGCCCCTGGACATGCGCATGGATCGCACGCAGGAGCTCACCGCCGCCGAGGTGCTCGCCACCTACTCCGAAGCCGAGCTGCGACGGATCCTGCGCGAATACGGCGAAGAGAAGCTGGCGGGCAGGATCGCGAAGATCATCGTCACCGACCGTGAACACACACCGTGGGAGACCTCGGACCAGCTCGCCGCGATGCTCGGCCGGGTGATCCCGCAGACGAAGAAGAAGTCCCACCCCGCCAAACGCACCTTCCAGGCCCTGCGCATCGAGGTCAACGACGAACTCGGGGTGCTGCGCACTGCGCTGCCAGCGGCACTGGAAGCCCTGCACATCGGGGGAGTGGCCGTCATCGAGTCCTACCAGTCGCTCGAAGACACCATCGTGAAGAAGACGCTGCGCAAGGCCACGACCTCCTCGGCGCCGCCGGACCTGCCGGTGGTCCCCGAAGACCTCCGACCCTGGCTGACCGAGATCATTCGGGGCGCAGAGAAGGCGGACGAAGCAGAAGCAGAGACCAACCCGCGGGCGGCCAGCGTCCGACTGCGGGCAGTGCAGAAGATCAGGGAGGCACGATCGTGAGCAACTCCACGGCAAGAGCCCGCCAGCACAACTTCCCCGAACGTCACCGCCGCCTCGAAGAAGCAGGCAGCGCGGCGAAGCTGCGTCTGCTGAAGTTCGAGCTGCCGAAATCGCGTCTGCCCTTCTCGCTGCTGTGCGTGGGGATCCTCGTGGCCACACTCGTGGCCGTGCTGCTGCTCAACATCTTCGTGTCCCACACCTCCTACAAGGTCGACCAGCTGACCTCGGAGAAGGAAGCGCTGGCCGAGCAGAAGGACCGCCTCGTCGAGGACAACTCCTACCGCGAGTCCCCGCAGAACATCGCCCTCGCCGCCGAAGAGCTCGGCCTCGTCCGCGACTCCTCCCCGGAATTCCTCGACGCGAAGACCGGGAAGATCATCGATGCCCCGGGAATCGACGTCAGCGGTGAGAAAGAGCCCACAGTCGTGCCCGGGCCGCGCGCCGATACACGCGAAGACCTCCGACCCAATCTACGATCGGATGAGAAGCTCCCGGTCGTCGGGGGCAGCCCGAGCAACGACATCGCGGCTCCGAGCCAGGAGTCACCGAAGTAGTCCGAGCTCACCGGGACCAGGGAACGGCCTGACCGAACCATTCGCCGACCATGCCAAGGACCGAGGACAAGTGCAATGGGCCCAGCCACGAGCCGACTGAAGAAGAAGCGCAAGAACGCAGGACCCAATCTGCGCCTGCGCATGGGCTTCATCGCCGCGCTGTCGATCCTCGCTCTGCTCATCACCTCCGTGCGGCTCGTGTCCATTCAGGGAATGGACTCGATGAAGCTTGCGGAGAAGGCCCTGTCCAACCGCCTCGTCACCCAGACCCTGCCGGCCGATCGGGGACAGATCCTCGCCTCCGACGGCACGGTGCTCGCCGACAGCGTCTCCCGCTACCAGCTCGTCGTCGACCAGCAGAACGTCGCCCAATACAAGGTCGACGGAAAACTCGTCGGCGCGTGGGGTGCCGCCGAGGCGCTGGCGAAGCCCCTGAACACCGACCCCGGACTCATCTACCCGAAACTCGTCGGTGACAAACGCTGGAACCCCGTGGCCAAAGGACTGACCTCGGAGACCTGGCGGGACGTGCAGAAACTCGAGGTCCTCGGCATCTCCGCCGAGGAGTACGCCGTGCGCTCCTATCCCGCCGGCGGGGTGGCCGGCAATCTCGTCGGATTCTTAAGCTCCGACGGCACCGCGCAGGCCGGCCTCGAGATGGCCTACGACGATCAGCTGTCCGGCAGAGACGGCCAGCAGCAGTACGAACGCGGTGCGCGCGGAGAGATCATCCCGCTCGGGGACAACAACATCAAGGACGCCGTCGACGGCGAAGGGCTGCAGACGACGATCGATCCGGACCTGCAGTACTACGCACAGCAGGCCATCGAAGAGCAGCGGAAGAAGCACAAGGCCGAATCCGCGTCCATCGTCATCAAAGAGGTCAAGACCGGACGGGTCCTCACCGCCGCCGATGCGCCCACCGTCGACCCGAACTCTCCGGGCAAGGTCGACGGCGAGGACCGCGGTTCCCGGATCTTCACCGACGTCTTCGAACCCGGTTCGACGGCGAAGATGGTCACGGCCGCCGCCCTGCTCGACCAAGGACTGGTCACCCCCGAACAGGAATTCACGGTTCCAGACAAATGGAAGGCACCGAACAACGAAGAGTTCCGCGACTCCCACGAACACCCCGACGAGAAGCTCACGTTCGCCGGAATCCTTGCACAGTCCTCGAACACCGGCACCATCCTCGCCGGCGAGAAGCTCACCGAGGAGCAGCGCTACGAATACATGAAGAGGTTCGGCTTCGGCTCGACCACGGGGATCGGCTTCCCCGCCGAGACGGGAGGCATCCTCCACCCGTACAAGGACTGGGACGGCCGCACGAAGTACACCGTGATGTTCGGTCAGGGCATGGCCGCGAACGCGCTGCAGACCACCGACGTCATCTCGACCATCGCCAACGGCGGTGTCCACGTGCCCTCCCGCCTCGTCGAGGGCATGATCTCCCCGCAGGGCCGGGCCCTGTCGACCCCGCCCGGGAAGACGCAGCGAGTCGTGAGCGAGAAGGCCGCGGATGAGACCCTGCGCATCCTCGAAGGCGTCGTCGCCGAAGGCACCGGCCAGTCCGCGCAGGTCTCGGGCTACCGGGTGGCCGGTAAGACCGGCACCGCGCAGGCGCCGGCGGCCGAAGGCGGCGGCTACGACGGATACACCGCGTCCTTCGTCGGTGTGCTCCCGGCAGAAGACCCCGAACTCGCGATCTCCGTGACATTGCAGCGGCCGCGAAAGGGCTACTACGGTGGTCAGGCCGCTGCCCCAGTCTTCTCCGATGTCGCAGGCTTCGCGATGCGGCACCTGAAGATCCCGCCGTCGACCGAGAAACCCGAGCTGCCTGCCCGAGAATGGAAATGATGCGTTTTTCACAGCTGCTGCCGATCGCCCCCGGCACCCTCCACGGCGATCCCGAGAAGGAAGTCACGGGAGTCTCCCATGACTCGCGTGCGGTCGCACCCGGCCAGCTCTACGCCGCGCTGCCGGGAGCCAATGTCCACGGAGCGAAATTCGCCCCCGAGCTCATCCGCTCAGGCGTCGACGCGATCCTCACCGACTCGCACGGCTGGACGCAGGTCACCGAGGCACTCGATGGGTCCGAGTCCGACCGGGCACTCCTCGACGGGGTCACCGCCCTCATCGTCGAAGCCCCCCGCGCGGTGCTCGGATTCGTCTCCGCCGCCGTCTACGGGACCACCTCGGTGCCCGAACTCATCGGCGTCACGGGAACGAACGGGAAGACGACGACGACCTACCTCGTCGACGGAATGCTCGCAGCCCTCGGCCACCGCACGGCCGTCATCGGCACCGTCGCCATCCTCATCGCCGGTGACACCGTCCCGAGCGTGCGCACGACCCCGGAAGCCCCGGAGCTGCACGCCCTGTTCGCGAAGATGCGCACCGCTGAGGTCGACACCTGCTCGATGGAGGTCTCGTCCCACGCCCTGCGCCAGCACCGCGTGGACGGTGCCCACTTCTCCGTGGCCGGATTCACGAACCTCTCCCAGGACCACCTCGATTTCCACAACACGATGGAGGAGTACTTCGAGGCCAAAGCGCAGCTGTTCACCCGCACCTTCTCCGACCGCGCGGTCATCGTCGTCGAAGACGAATGGGGCGAGCGGATGGTCGACGCCGCACAGGTGCCCGTGCGCACCCTCGGCCGCGACGAGCGCAGCCAGTGGCGCATCGACCACACCCCGGGGGAATCCGAGTTCGTCCTCCACCTCGGCGACGACGAGTCCGCAGGACCGAACCGCGCCGACGGCCAGAGCGCCCACACTCTCCGGTCGATCCGGCTGCGGTCGCCGCTGCCGGGCGATTTCAACGTCACGAACACCGCACTGGCCGCGGCCATGCTCATCGAATCCGGGGTCGCAGCCGAAGACATCGATGCGATCGGACGCAGCTTCGTGACCTCGGTGCCGGGCCGGATGGAGATCATCGACGTGTCCGGGCCCAGGGCGCTCGAGGAATCCCACCCCGAACTGCTCCCACGCGCCATCGTCGACTACTCGCACACCCCCGACGCGATCGCCAAGGCCCTGGCAACCCTGCACGCGGACTCCGAGGAACTCGTCATCGTCTTCGGCGCCGGCGGCGACCGAGACCGCGGCAAACGCTTCGGCATGGGCCAGGCGGCGGCACGAGAAGCCGATGTGATCGTTCTCACCGACGACAATCCCCGCACCGAGGATCCCGCCGCGATCCGCGCCGCCATCAGGGAAGGCGTCGATGCCGCCGTCAGCGCCGGCCAGGCGCGTGTGAAAAAGATCATCGAAGTCCCCGATCGGGGCCGGGCCATCGACGAGGCGATCGCCTCCGCAGACCCGTCCACGACCGTGCTCATTGCGGGCAAGGGGCATGAGACGGGCCAGACCGTGGGCACCACGGTGACTGAATTCGACGACCGGGCGCGGACACGCTCGGCGCTGTCCATGCGACTGGGCGGCGAACAACCAGGTAAAGTTCACAGATGATATGAAGCGACTGACTGCAGCCGAGATCGCAACCGCCTTGAACGGCGAGTTGTACGGCATCGACCCCGAGACCCCATTGACCGCCGGTGTGGTGACCGACTCGCGAGAAGTCGGACCCGGCGATATCTACGTCGCCCGCCGAGGCGCGAGCTTCGACGGCATCGAATTCGCCGCAGCCGCCGTCGAGGCGGGCGCGGCCCTGATCATCGGCGAATCCGTCCCCACCGTCGATGAACAGCCCCTGCCCACCGTCGTCGTGGCCGATGCCACCGAGGCGCTGGGCCTGTTGGCCAAGCACAGCATCGAAGGACTGCGTGCCGACGGTGAGCTCACCGTCATCGCGATCACCGGCTCCGTGGGCAAGACCACGGTCAAGGACCTCGCCGCGGACCTGCTCGCAGGTGCTGCCGAGACGGTGTGGCCGCCGAACTCGTACAACAACGAGGTGGGGGTGCCGCTGACCGCGCTGCGGGCAAGCGAGTCCACCCGCTTCCTCGTCCTCGAGATGGGCGCCCGGTCGATCGGCAACCTCGCCTACCTGACCAGCCTCATCCGACCGGACATCGCCGTCGAACTCGCCGTGGGCACCGCTCACTCCGGAGTCTTCGGATCGATCGAGAACACCGCCCGTGCCAAGGCCGAGCTCGTCGAGTCGCTGCCGGCAGGATCGACCGCGGTGCTCAACGCCGACGACTCCCGGGTGGCGGGAATGCGCGAAGTCCTTACCCCGGAAGTGACCACCCTGTGGTTCTCCCAGCGTGAGTCCCTGCCCGAATGGGTCGGCGCCGAAGATGCGATCGTGCGCGGCACCGCAGTGACCACCGACTCCTCCGGGCACCCGACGTTCACGCTCACCCTGCCGGGTGAGGAACCGTCTGAGGTGCGACTGGCCCTCATCGGCGAACACCACGTCGGCAATGCCCTGGCGGCCGCGGCCATCGCCCACGCCTGCGGAGTCGGCACGAAGTCGATCGTGACCACACTGTCGACCTCCTCGGCGGCCAGCCGCTGGCGGATGGAGCTCATCGACTCGCCCTCGGGCGTGACCGTGCTCAACGACGCCTACAACGCGAACCCCGAATCCATGCGAGCCTCCTTGAAGACCCTGGCCTCGATGGGCCGCGGCGATGAGGAGAACCGGCCCCGCCGCACCTTCGCCGTTCTCGGTGAGATGCTCGAACTCGGCGAGGAGTCCGTGTCCGCGCATTCAGACATCGGCGAGCTCGTCGTGCGCCTGAACATCACCCGCACCATCGTCGTCGGTGAAGGCGCGAAGCCGATCTTCAACGCCGCGAACCTCGAAGGCTCCTGGGGCAACGAGGCGATCTGGGTGGCCACCGCCGCGGAGGCGCGGGATCTGCTGAGCTCCGAACTCGCCCCGGGCGACATCGTCCTGTTCAAATCCTCCCGAGACGCGGGTCTGCGCTACCTCGGGGACGAAATCGCCGGAGTATCGGGGGCCCAATGATTGCCGTACTGCTCGCAGCCTGCCTGGCTCTCATCCTCACCCTCGTCGGCACTCCGCTGTTCATCCGGGTGCTCGTCAAACAGGGCTACGGCCAGTTCGTCCGTGACGACGGACCGACCTCGCACGCGACGAAACGCGGCACCCCGACCATGGGCGGCGTCGTCATCATCGGCGCCGCGGTCCTGGCGTACCTGCTCGGACACCTGTTCACCGGTTCGGTGCCGACCGCCTCGGGGCTGCTGGTGCTCTGGCTGGCCGCGGGACTCGGCGTCGTCGGATTCCTCGACGACTTCATCAAGATCAAGAAGCAGCGGTCACTGGGTCTGCGCCCGGTGCCCAAGCTCATCGGTCAGGCCTTCGTCGGCATCTCCTTCGCCGTCCTGGCCCTGCAGTTCCCGAACTCGTTCGGAGAGACCCCCGCGTCGACGAAGATCTCCTTCATTCGGGACACGAACCTCGACCTCGCCTTCGGTTCGGCCGTGCTGGGCCTCATCCTCTTCATCATCTGGGCGAACCTCATCGTCACCGCGGTCTCGAACGCCGTCAACCTCACCGACGGGCTCGACGGCCTGGCCACCGGCGCCTCGGTGGTGGTGTTCGCCGCCTATGTCGTCATCGGCACATGGCAGTCGACCCAGAACTGCAACCTCATGTCCGAGGCCACGAACGCCTGCTACTACATGCGCGACCCCCGCGACCTCGCGATGGTCGCCGGAGCCATGGCCGCCGCCTGCTTCGGTTTCCTGTGGTTCAACACCTCACCGGCGAAGATCTTCATGGGAGACACCGGTTCGCTCGCCATCGGCGGCGCCTTCGCCGGACTCGCGATCATGTCGCGCACCGAGCTGCTGCTCATCGTCCTCGGCGGACTCTTCGTCATCATCACCCTCTCGGTGATCATCCAGGTCGCCTCCTTCAAGACCACCGGCAAACGCGTGTTCCGGATGGCACCGCTGCAGCACCACTTCGAACTCAAGGGGTGGGCAGAAGTGACGATCGTGGTGAGATTCTGGATCATCGCCGCGCTCTTCGTCATCGCCGGAATCTGCCTCTTCTACGCCGACTGGGTGGCTCGCGTTGGCTGATGAGCAGAACCCGACCGCAGACGACCGGTCCGCTGCACAGGCCTCCGACACCGTGGCTGTCGGGCAGGTCCCGGCCGCGCTGACCGGACCGAACTCGTCGCTGGCCGGCCTGCGGATCCTCGTCACCGGGCTCGGGGTCACGGGATTCCCCGCGGCGGTCCACCTCGGCGAACGCGGTGCCGATGTCATCGTCATCGACGGTGATGATCAGGCCGACGTCAGTGAGAAGGCGCAGATCCTCGAGGTCTTCGACGTCGACATCCGCCGCGGACCCGAGCACGTGGAGGCCCTGCCCGAGGGTCAGATCGACCTCGTCGTCACCTCTCCCGGCTGGCGACCGGACCAGCCGGTGCTCGCCGCGGCGGCTGCGGCCGGCATCCCCGTCATCGGCGAAGTCGAGCTCGCGTGGCGCATCCGTGGGACCAATGACGCGAAATGGCTGGCCATCACCGGCACCAACGGCAAGACGACGACCACGACGATGCTCGAGTCGATGCTCCTCGCCGCCGGACTCAAGGCCAAGGCCTGCGGAAACATCGGCACTCCGCTGCTCGAAGCCGTGCTCGAACCGGGACTCGAAGTCCTCGCGATCGAACTCTCGAGCTTCCAGCTCCACTGGCAGGAGTCGATGAGCGCTGACGCCGCGGCCGTGCTCAACATCGCCCCGGACCACCTCGACTGGCACGGCAGCGCCGAGGCCTATGCCGCCGACAAGGCGAAGATCTTCCATAATGCGAAGCTCGCGTGCGTGTACAACTGCGCCGACGAGGCGACCCTGCACATGGTCGAAGAGGCCGACGTCATCGAAGGTGCCAAGGCCATCGGCTTCACCACCGGTGTGCCGCGGCCCGGTGAGCTCGGCGTCGTCGAGGAGCTGCTCGTCGACCGCGCATTCATCCCGCAGCGCTATTCCTCGGCCGCGGAGATCGCCTCCCTCGCCGACGTGGCGGTCGCCACCGGTGTCGACGGCAGCGACCCCGCACCGCATCAGGTCTCCAACGCTCTTGCCGCCGCCTGCCTGGCACGGGCCATCGACGTGCCGGGACAGGCGATCTCGGCCGGCCTGCGCAGTCATTCGCTCGGCGCCCACCGAATGGTCACCGTCGCCGACGCCGACGGAGTCCGCTGGGTCGATGATTCGAAGGCGACGAACACCCACGCAGCGAACGCCTCCTTGGCCGCTTTCGACTCCATCGTGTGGATCGCCGGAGGACTGCCCAAGGGGGCGGACTTCACCGAGCTCTTCACCGCTCACCAGGAGCGGATCAAGGCGCTCGTGCTCATCGGAGCCGATGACTCCGCCTACCGCGAAGCCATCGCCGCCACCGTCCCCGACCTCGAAGTCGTCCGCATCGAACCGGCACTGGCCGTCGACTCGGGCGTGCCCAAGCGTCGCGGAGAAGCGGTCGCGGCAGCCGCCGTCGATGCCGCGGCGGCTCTGGCCGAAGAAGGCGACACCGTGCTGCTGGCTCCAGCCGCCGCGAGCATGGACCAGTTCCTCAACTACAACACTCGCGGCGAACTGTTCACCGAAGCCGTCCAGAACCGACTGGGACGCTGAGATGGGCCGGCAGACCACCGCGAAGGCGGATGAACGCCGTCGCCGGAAGCTCGCGAAGACGACCACGTCGGCATCTGCGCCAGCGAGGTCGACCACGTCGGCATCTGCGCCAGCGAGGTCGACCACGTCGGCATCTGCGCCAGCGGCGACGAAGACTGCCGCACCTCGAACCGCCCCCGCGAAGACCTCGGGGCGGAAGACCGCCGGGCGGACAACCACGGGACGGAAGACCACCGCGCCCAAGTCGGCCGCGAAATCGACGAAGCGGGCCGCCTCGGCGAGAACCTCGGCTCAGCCCTCGGCCAAGGCAACCGGTGCGAAGAAGTCCGCCGCCTCCGCTGAGAGCAGACAGACAGGCGCTGGGAAGAAGCCATCGGCGAAGAATCCCTCGGTGGTCAAAAGGGTCTGGACGGCCCTGCGTGAGGACTATTCGCGTTTCTCCGCCTACCCGCTGACGACCTACTACATCATCCTCGTGTCCGTGCTCGCCCTCACCGGCCTCGGACTCGTCATGGTGCTCTCGGCTTCGTCGATCACCTCCTATGCCGGGGGAGCGGGCTCCTCCTTCGCCTATTTCAACAAGCAGGCACTGTTCGCCGGCGTCGGCCTCGCCCTCATGGTCGTCGCCAGCTTCATGCCCCTGAGCGTATGGCGCAGGCTCGCCTGGCCGGCGATGCTCGTCGGCCTCGCCATGCAGGCGGCGGTCTACGTGCCCGGCCTCGGCAAGTCCGCGAAGGGCAATGCGAACTGGATCGGCCTCGGCGGATTCCAGATCCAACCCTCAGAATTCCTCAAGGTCGCCTTGGCCCTGTGGCTCGGTTTCACGCTCGCCCAGAAGTTCGGCAGGCTCACCACCTTCGGCCACGCCATGGTCCCCGTCGTACCCGGTGTGCTCGCCGCCGTCGGCCTCGTCGTCGGCGGCAACGACCTCGGGACCGGCCTCGTCTTCATCGCTATGGCTGTGGTGTGCCTGTTCATCGGCGGTTTCCCGATCAAGTACTTCCTTCTGCTCGGCAGCATCCTCGCCGCCGCAGTCGTCTTCTTCGTCCTCACGTCGGAGAACCGCCTCAACCGCATCAAGGCGATGCTCACCGGCCACGCCGACCAGACCGCCGCCGACACGATGGGCCAAGCGTGGCAGTCCAACCACGGCCTGTTCTCCCTGGCCTCCGGAGGCTGGTTCGGCGTCGGACTGGGCGCCAGCCGCGAGAAGTGGTCCTGGCTGCCCGAAGCCCACAACGACTTCATCTTCGCCATCATCGGCGAGGAGCTCGGCCTCGTCGGCTCGCTCGTCGTCGTCTTCGTCTTCGCCGTCCTCGGCTACGGGATGGTCCGGGTGATCCTGCGCTCGGACAACCTCATGGTCCAGGTCGCCACTGCCGGCTTCTTCGCCCTCATCATCGGACAGGCCGCGATCAACATCGGTGTCGTCACCGGACTGCTGCCCGTCATCGGCCTGCCCCTGCCCTTCGTGTCCTACGGAGGTTCGTCGATCATCGCCTCCCTCCTGGCCATCGGCGTGCTCCTGTCGTTCGCCCGCACGGAACCCGGAGCCGAAGAAGCCATCATCGTCCACAGAGATCGCATGCGATCATCGTTCGCCGTGCTCGCCCGCAAGAGAAGGAAATGAGATGACGAGTATCCTCCTGGCCGGTGGAGGCACCACCGGCCATATCTCGCCGATGCTGGCGATCGGCCGGGAACTGCGTGAGAAGCACCCGGACTGGGACATCATCGCCCTGGGCACCCCCGACGGACTCGAAGCCGAGCTCGTGCCCCGCGCCGGCTTCGAACTGCTCACCATCGACAAGGTGCCCATGCCCCGGTCGATCAGTCCGTCCCTGTTGGGGTTCCCCGGGCGCTTCGCCGGAAACATCTCCGCGGTCAGGAAGATCATCACCTCCCGGAACGTCTCCGCCGTCGTCGGTGTCGGCGGCTACGTCTGCCCGCCGGCATTCCTCGCCGCGAAGCAGGCGAAGATTCCGCTCATCGTCCACGAAGCCAATGCGAAACCCGGAATGGCCAACCGCCTCGGCGCGCGACTGACGACCGCCGGGCGGGTGGGCATCACCTTCCCGGACACGCAGCTGCGCAACTCGACGCTCGTGGGCATGCCGATGCCCGCGGAGATCACCGCGCTCGACCGCAGCAATGCCGACCAGCGGGCCGCTCACCGCGCCGACCTGGGGCTGCGTGACGACGCTCCCGTGCTCGTCGTCACCGGCGGGTCCTCGGGCGCACAGAAGATCAACGCAGCCTTCCTCGCCTCCGCCGATGCCTGCCAGGAGGCAGGCGTCCAGGTCCTCCACATCACCGGAGCCGGAAAAGGTGAGGAGCTGCGGGCCGCCACCGCTCAGCTGCCCGACTACCATGTCGTCGACTATGTCGACGGCATGCACCGGGCCTACTCCGTGGCCGATCTCCTCGTCGCCCGATCCGGAGCCGCCACCGTCTCCGAGACGACCGTCGTCGGCGTGCCCGCCCTCTACGTGCCGTTGGCCATCGGCAACGGCGAACAGCGACTGAACGCGGCCGGCAGCGTCGAGGCCGGAGCTTCGCTCATGGTCGACAACGCCGAATTCTCCGCTGCGACGGTCACCGAGACCATCCTGCCGCTGCTCGGCGACCGGCCGAGGCTGGAGGAGATGAGCCGCGCCGCTTCTGCACTGAACTATCCCACCGACGCCGCAGCCCGAATGGCCGGCATCGTCACCCGCGCGTTGGAAGGCTGAACATGTCCCAAGCGAATATCGTCCCCGTCACCGAACTCGGTGCCGTCCACTTCATCGGCATCGGCGGATCGGGAATGTCCGGAATCGCCCGGATCATGGTCATGAACGGAGTCGACGTCTCGGGATCGGACGCGAAGGAATCCAACGTCGTCGACGTTCTGCGAACCCTCGGCGCCACCGTGACGATCGGACATTCGGCGGACAACCTCGGCGACGCCGATACCCTCGTCATCTCCTCCGCCATCCGCAAGGACAACCCCGAACTCGTCGAGGCGCAGCGCCGGGGACTGCGCATCCTCCACCGTTCCGGTGCCCTCGCTTCGCTCATGGTCGACAAACGCGCCGTGGCCGTGGCCGGCACCCACGGAAAGACCACGACGACCTCGATGGCGACCGTGGCCCTGCAGGCCTGCGGCATCGACCCCTCGTTCGTCATTGGGGGAGTGCTGTCGACGACGGGCACGAACGCGCACCTGGGCACCGGTGATGTCTTCGTCGCCGAGGCGGACGAATCCGACGGATCCTTCCTCCTCTACGAACCGACCATCGGCATCCTCACGAACGTCGAAGCCGACCACCTCGACCACTACGGGACATCGGAGAAGGTCCGCGAGGCGTTCATCGAATTCTGCAACGGCATCCAGTCCCGCGGCGGCACCATCATCGCCTGCGCCGACGATGCCGGATCCCACGACGTGGCCACGGCGGCCCGAGCCCAAGGCGCCGAGGTCGTGTTCTACGGCACGGGAGACGACGCCGACGTCCTGCTGAACAACCTCGACTCCGGGATCGGCTCACGCTTCGACCTCGACCTGCCCGGACGCGAGACACCTCTGAGCGTCGAACTGCGGCAGCCGGGACTGCACAACGCGCTCAACGCCACTGCCGCGATCGCCGTGGCGCACTGCCTCGGCGCGGATGTCGACCGTGCGGCGACGGGCCTGGCCGAATACGGAGGCACACGCCGCCGCTTCGAAGAGCGCGGGATCGCCGCCGGAGTGCGCGTCATCGACGACTACGCCCATCACCCGACAGAGCTGCGGGCCGTTCTCAACGCCGCCCGCGGAGTCGTCACCGACGGCGGACGCGTCTGGGCGATCTTCCAACCCCACCTGTATTCGAGGACCATGGAGTTCCGGGAGGAGTTCGGTCGAGCTCTGGGCCTGGCCGACGAAGTCGTCGTGCTCGACGTCTTCCCCGCCCGCGAAGACCCGGTTCCCGGTGTCACCGGCGCCCTCATCGCCGATCGGGTCCCGCACGATCACGTCACCTTCGAAGAGTCCTTCGCCGCGGCGGTTCCCTTCGTCGCCGAGCGCGTGCGTCCCGGCGACCTCGTGCTCACTCTCGGCGCCGGGGATGTGACGATCCTCGGGCCCGAGCTGCTGAGCGCACTGGAGAGCTGAGACCGATGGTGCCGCTTCCCCCAGCCCGCGCCGGTGAGAACTCCACCGCGGACCTCACCGGGGTCATCCGGGCCCGCCGCCGGCAGCTGTGGCGCAGACGCCTCATCGCCATCGGCCTCGTCCTCGGTGTGCTCGCCGTCGCCGCCATCGCATGGTTCTCACCGCTGCTGGCCCTGCAGAAGGTGAACGTGAAAGGCAGCGAACTCGTCGACCACGCCTCGGTGAGCTCCTTCGTCCTCGATGGGGAAGGCGGCACCCCACTGCCTCAGGTGCGTCCCGGGACGGTGGAGAAGTCCGTGCTCAAGAAGTTCCCGAAGGCCCAAGAGGCCGCGGTCCGCTACGCCGGGCCCCGGTCGCTGCAGATCACGATCACCGACCGGACTCCCGTGCTTGCGATCGAAGGCTCCTCGGGCTATCGCCTCTACGACGCCGCGGCCGTCGACCTCGGCGTCGTGGACAAAGCGCCGAAGAAGCTCACGGTGCTCGGAGACTCCGGAGCCGAACCCGACAAGTCGACGGTCTCCGCAGTCATCCGCTTCCTCGGCCACCTGCGGCCCGAGCTGCGCGGCCAGCTGACGACCATCGAGGCGAAGGACGCGAACAGTCTCCAAGCCGAACTCGACACCGGCGACGACCATGCCACGGTCGTCCTCGGCGATTCCTCCAACGCCAGCCTCAAGGTGCGCACAGCCGCACAGCTGGCCGCCGAGGGCCGCACCGAGATCGACGTCTCCGTGCCTTCGGTGCCCGTGACGAACTGAGGCAGTTCTCGCGTGGGAGACGCCCACGTCTGCGCCGCGGCACGAATCGCCGACGATTGCCGCTGTTTGGCTCCGACACACCGGGTGGGAAGTTTGGCCGAAGCCCGACACTCCGGGGAGAATGGTTGCAGTGATGTTGCCCCGCCCAATAGCCTCAGGGCAGAGAACACAGACCGAATGCGCACGCAGACCCTGCGTGACTGAAGCGCTTGAGACGAGGAACCGACTTGGCTGAATTCCCACAATCCGGAGCGGATATCAAGGTTGCCGGAACCGGCGGCGGCGGTGTCAACGCTGTGCAGAGGATGATCGACGTCGGCCTGCGCGGCGTGGAGTTCATCGCAATCAACACCGATGCCCAGGCTCTCGTCCTCTCCGACGCGGATGTGAAGCTGGAGATCGGCCGTGACCAGACCCGCGGCCTCGGCGCCGGAGCCGATCCGGAGATCGGACGCAAGGCCGCCGACTCGTCCGAAGAGGCCATCCGCGATGCCCTCGAGGGCGCCGACATGGTCTTCGTCACCGCCGGCGAAGGCGGCGGCACGGGAACCGGTGCGGCCCCCGTCGTCGCTCGAGTGGCCCGTTCGCTCGGCGCCCTGACCATCGGCGTCGTCACCCGCCCGTTCACCTTCGAGGGGCGCCGTCGTTCCGCGCAGGCCGAAGCCGGCATCGCCGCTCTGCGCGAAGAGGTCGACACCCTCATCGTCATTCCCAACGACCGACTGCTGTCGATCTCCGATCGCAGCGTCTCCGTCGTCGAAGCCTTCCGCTCGGCCGATGAAGTCCTGCGCTCCGGTGTCCAGGGCATCACCGACCTCATCTCGGTCCCGGGCCTGATCAACCTCGACTTCGCCGACGTGAAGTCCGTCATGCAGGATGCCGGCACCGCGCTCATGGGCATCGGTGCGGCCACCGGAGACGACCGCGCCGTGCAGGCCGCCGAATCCGCCATCGCCTCCCCGCTGCTGGAAGCCAGCATCGACGGAGCCCACGGCGTGCTCTTCTGCATCACCGGCGGCGGCGACCTCGGTCTCTTCGAAGTCAACGAGGCAGCGCGACTGGTCCAGGAAGCGGCCCACCCCGAAGCGAACATCATCTTCGGCGCCGTGATCGACGACAACATCGGCGACGAATGCCGCGTGACCGTCATCGCCGCCGGCTTCGACAACACCTCCCCGAACGCCGAAACCGCGGGTGCCGAAGCGGTCCCGGCCTCCATCCCGGCCGCCGCCCCGGCGGAGACCGAGAACGAATCACCCGTGATCTCCGAGCCGGAGGCCGAGGAAGCCGAAGCCACGGAGACTCAGCCGGCTCGCCGCAGCGAGGACCACCAGATTCCGGCGACGCTGCCCAACGAACGCAGCAGCTCGAACGTCGACAACGACCTCGATATCCCGGACTTCCTCAAGTAACATGCTGCGCTCGAGGTTCGTCATCCCCGGCAGGCGCACCGCCCACGTCGCCTTCACCGACCGGCACGGCGGGTACTCGAGCGGGGACTTCGCCTCGTTCAACCTCGCCCGCCATGTCGGCGATGATGACGAACTCGTCGCAGCCAACCGCGCCGCTCTGGCCCAGGTTCTGGGTCTGAGCGGCGAACGTCTGTCCTTCGTCTCCCAGGTCCATGGCACCACGGTGCACAGCATCGCCGCCGAGACCGAACTGCGGCAGGCTCCCGTCGAAGCCGATGCGCAGATGACGAACCTCGGCGGCATCGGACTGGCGATCATGGTCGCCGACTGCACCCCGATCATGCTCGCCGATGCCGAGACCGGGATCATCGCGGGTATCCACGCCGGCCGGCAGGGAATGGCCGCAGGAGTCGTGCCCGGCACGATCGCGCGCATGCGGGACGCGGGAGCCGGTCAGATCCACGCCGTCATCGGGCCCTCGGTGTGCCCTCGCTGCTACGAGGTCTCAGCCGAACTGCGCACCGAAGTCGCCGAGATCGAGCCCACGGCCGCCTCGGTGTCGGTGACGGGAACCCCTGCTCTCGATGTCGCCGGAGCGGTCGCCGAACAGCTGCGCCGGGAAGGCGTGACCATCGACCATTTCTCCCGCACCTGCACCAAGGAATCCGAAGATCTGTTCTCCTATCGCAGGCACCAGCGGACGGGCCGGTTCGCCGGGATCATCTGGCTGCAGGAAGAAAACCCCACGACACACCCGTAGGACTCACCCTTCCGTATGCCCACGTGCGATAGTTTGGGCCACAGGTGAGCAAGTGCCGAAGTCCGAGGAGCTTAAGACATGTCAGCAATCAAGAAGACGCTGGAATACCTGGGTTTCGTCGAAGAAGAGGACGAGACCACCGAGCGCCATGAGTCCGAGCGTCGCGAACCCGCATACCGGGACCGCGAAGTCATCGAAACCTTCGACGACGTCGACCGGCACGAAGAACCCGAAACGGCAGAGGATCGCAGCCCCGCTCCGGTGACGCCGATCCACCCGTCACCGATTCGTCCCGTAGACACCCCGGCTCCAGGAACCTCAATGAATCGCATCAGGACCATCCACCCGCGCAGCTACAACGATGCCATGGTCATCGGATCGGCCTTCCGCGAAGGCACCCCGGTGATCATGAACCTCTCGGAGATGGACGAGAACAACTCCAAGCGGCTCGTCGACTTCTCCGCCGGCCTCATCTTCGGTCTGCACGGTTCGATCGAACGGGTGACGAACAAGGTCTTCCTGCTCACCCCGGAGAACATCGAGGTCGCAGGCGAGAACGAAGCCGATTCGGACACTCAGGCCAGCTTCTTCAACCAGAGCTGAGCGGTTCGGGAACTTCTCTCAACTCCTCTTCAGCTCGAGCCGTTAGGCTGGGGCTCCGACACTCAAGCACCAACGAAAGGCGCGAGGGACCCCCGTGGCCATGATCTTCTACATCCTCGGCACTGCGCTGAGCCTCTATGTCTACGTGCTCCTGGCCCGAGTCGTGCTCGACCTGGTCCAGGTGTTCTCCCGTGACTGGAAGCCGGCCGGTTTCTTCCTCGTCCTCGCGGAGATCGTCTACACACTCACCGACCCGCCGCTGAAGCTGCTGCGCAAGGTCATCCCACCACTGCGGCTGGGGCAGATCTCGCTCGATCTCGGCTTCATCGTTCTGCTCATCGGCATCCAGATCATCGCCTCGGTGTTCTTCAACCTCTCGCACACCACGGCCTGATCCCCGGCGCGGAGGGTCCCACGCTCACAGGAGAGCGGAGACCGGTGTTTGCGGCGAATAGCCCGAAATGCTGATTGTGCCTCGTGAAATGCCTCAACGAAGTGCAATGCGACTATCGGGATTCGATTGTCCCAATAGTCGATAAATGGTGAATATACTCACCGAAATTGGCCGAGCGTGTGGAGACCTTGTTAGCCTCGGATAGGTAAAAGTTCGTCATCGAATGCGTGACACGCCTTAACTGCACGACAAAACTGCAGGTGTTACGCTAATGTGACGTTGAAGCCGTCCTTCCGGGCGGCAGCGTAATGATTGTAGATCGACCGAAGGTGACCTCATGGCGCTCACGCCTGAAGACGTAGTAAACAAGCGGTTCCAGCATGTGAAGTTCCGCGACGGGTACGACCAGGATGAAGTCGACGATTTCCTTGATGAGGTCGTCGTTGAGATCCGCCGTCTCTACCAGGAGAACGACGAACTGCGTCAGAAGCTCTCCACCGCCGAACAGCGTGTGAAGGAACTCGAAGCCGGCGGCGCCTCCGCCGCTCCGGCGCAGGACATCGACGCTACCCAGGCCATGCCTGCCGCGGTTCCGGCTCCCGAGGAGCAGGCCGAGGCGCCGGCACCCCAGGAAGCACCTGCCGCTCCGGCACCGGTCGAAGAAGCCCCGGCTCAGACCTCCGCTCCGGTGGTCAAGGAAGCCGCACCGACTCCGCAGGAGTCCTCGGCTGCACCCGCAGTCGCTGCCGGCGCAGCCGGTGGAGCAGCGGGCGCGGGCCTCGGTGCAGTCGGCGGCGACGGAGATGCCCACGGCCTCATCGCACTGGCCCAGCGCGTCCACGACGAGCACGTTGCCGAAGGTGAGCGCAAGCGCGACGAGCTCATCCAGGGCGCCGAGAAGGAAGCCGCCGATATCGTCGGCAAGGCCGAGACCAAGCGGGATGAGACCCTGTCGACCCTCGAGTCGCAGAAGTCCACGCTGGAGCGGTCGATCGACCAGCTGTCGAACTTCGAACGTCAGTACCGCACACGTCTGAAGAGCTACCTCAACGATCAGCTGCGGGACCTCGAGAACTCCACGAGCCTGGCTCCGGAGACCCTCGACGGAAACAATCCGCTGGGCGGTTCGTCGAACCACAAGCTCTGATCCACAGCGCACGGCAGAGGTCCGGGAACTCCGCGGAGGTCCCGGACCTCAGTCGTGCGCGTTCGACGTCGATGACGGTGGACTAGAATGAACCGAATGAACGATCCTGCCCCACGGGTGAACAGACCTCGTGCCGCCAAGCTGGTCCTCCTGTTCTCGATCGCGGCGATCGTGCTCGTCATCGATCAGGTCACAAAATTCCTCGCCGTCACTCTGCTCGAAGGGCAACCGCCGGTGCCCGTGATCGGGTCCTTGGCCGGGTTCAACTTCTACCGCAACCCCGGTGCCGCCCTGGGACTCGGTTCGAGTGTGACCTGGGTGTTCCCGCTCATCGCCGTCGGCGTGTTCATCGCGATCCTCCTGCTCTCCCGCAAACTCGGTTCTCGGGCGTGGGCGATCGGACTCGGCCTGCTGCTGGGCGGGCTCTTCGGCAACCTCGTCGATCGGCTGTTCCGGGAACCGGCATTCCTCCACGGGGCCGTCGTCGACTTCATCGATCTGTCGCTGTTCATCTGCAATGTCGCCGATATTGCGATCTCCGCCGCTGCCGTGGTGCTCATCATCGCCAGCCTCAAAGGCATCGAACTCGACGGTTCGGACTCCACCCGTGTGAAAGAGGACTCTCAATGACCGAACGTTCCATCCTCGTCCCTGAGGGGCTCGAAGGCCAGCGCGTGGACGCTGCGATGTCGAAGCTTCTCGGACTCTCCCGCACCGCCGCCGCAGACATCTGCGCCGACGGGGGTGTGCAGATGTCCGGACGTCCCGTGATCAAATCCGACCGGGTCATCGCCGGCGAACGCCTCGACATCATGATGCCCGAACCGAAACGGCCCCTCGAAGTCGTGGCCGACCCGGTGCCGGGCATGCGGATCGTCCACGACGAGGATGCGTTCGTCGTCGTCGACAAACCCGTCGGCGTCGCGGCCCATCCGGCCATCGGCTGGACCGGAAGGACCGTCGTCGGCGGACTCGCCGCAGCCGGTTTCCGGATCGCGACCTCCGGTGCTCCCGAACGTCAGGGCATCGTTCAGCGCCTCGACGTGGGCACTTCCGGTCTCATGGTCGTGGCGAAGAGCGAATACGCCTACAGCATGCTCAAGCGTGCGTTCAAGGAGCGCACGGTGGAGAAGACCTACCATGCGGTCGTCCAGGGGCTTCCCGACCCGGTGCTCGGAACCATCGACGCCCCCATCGCACGGCACCCGAAGCACGACGGGCTCTACGCCGTGCGCACGGAAGGCAAGAACGCGATCACCCACTACGAGGTCATCGAGGCCCACCGCCGTGCCGCGCTCGTCGAAGTCCACCTCGAAACCGGGCGCACGCACCAGATCCGCGTCCACTTCTCCGCGACCAAGCATCCCTGCGTGGGCGACGTGCCCTACGGTGCCGATCCGGTGCTGGCCAAAGAACTCGGGCTTGAACGGCAGTGGCTGCACGCGGTCAAGCTCGGATTCCACCATCCCGACACGCAGAAGTGGGTCGAATTCGAAAGCGGCTACCCCGAGGATCTGCAGGTCGCTCTCGACGGCATCCGACCGAACTGAGCACGGTCGGCCGGGCTATGACCGTGGCCCGAATGACAGCCTGTGGGCCTCTGTCGAAACGCAGCTGATGGACTAAGCTGGATGGGCAATACCGGCCACTTCAGGAAGGCGGCGCCCAGTGCCGAACGAGGACTTCGTCCACCTCCACGTCCACACCGAATACTCCATGTTGGACGGTGCGGCCCGCCTCGCCGACCTCATGGCGGCGACGAAGGCTTCGGGCATGTCCGCGATCGCCACGACCGACCACGGCTACCTCTTCGGTGCCTTCGACTTCTGGTCCCAAGCCACGGCGGCCGGCATCAAACCCATCATCGGCGTCGAAGCCTATGTCACCCCGGGAACCGACCGGCGGGACAAGACGCGAGTGAAGTGGCGCACCGACGAATCGCAGAAGAGCGACGACCTCTCCGGCGGTGGTCTCTACACGCACATGACCCTGCTGTCGCGGAACAACACGGGGATGCGCAACCTGTTCAAAGCCTCCTCGTACGCCTCTCTCGACTCAGTGACCGCGAAGTGGCCCCGGCTGGACCAGGAACTGCTCGAGACCTACTCCGATGGGCTCATCGCCACGACGGGCTGCCCCTCGGGCGAGATCCAGGTGCGGCTGCGTCTGGGGCAGTACGAAGAGGCCCGGGCCGCCGCCGGCAAGTATCGGGAGATCTTCGGCAAGGAGAACTACTACGTCGAACTCATGGACCATGGGCTGTCCATCGAGAAGCGCGTGACGAAGGATCTCATCCGTCTGTCGAAGGAGATGGACATTCCGCTGGTCGCGACGAACGACCTGCACTACACCCACGAATCCGATGCGAAGGCGCACGAAGCGCTGCTGGCCATCCAGTCCGGCTCCAAACTCATCGAACCGACCTACGATCAGGGCGGTTCCCGCTTCGCCTTCTCCGGCTCCGGCTACTACCTCAAGTCTGCGGCCGAGATGCGCTCCCTGTTCAAGGAATTCCCCGAGGCGTGCGACAACACCCTCGAAATCGCTGAGAAGTGCGAAGTCTCCTTCGACACCTCGGCGAACTACATGCCGAAGTTCCCCTGCCCGCCCGGCGAGGACGAGACCTCGTGGCTGATCAAGGAAGTCGCGAAGGGACTCGACTACCGGTACCCAGACGGTGTGCCCGACGATGTCCGCAGGCAGGCCGACTACGAGCTCGACGTCATCATCTCGATGGGCTTCCCCGGCTACTTCCTCGTCGTCGCCGACTTCATCAACTGGTCGAAAGACCACGGCATCCGGGTGGGGCCCGGCCGTGGTTCGGGTGCCGGCTCCATGGTCGCCTATGCCATGCGCATCACCGACCTCGACCCGCTCCAGCACGGACTGTTCTTCGAGCGTTTCCTCAACCCGGACCGTGTGTCCATGCCCGACTTCGACGTCGACTTCGATGATCGTCGCCGCGGTGAGGTCATCGAATACGTGACGGAGAAGTACGGCGACGAACGTGTCGCGATGATCGTGACCTACGGCACGATCAAGACGAAGATGGCGCTCAAGGACTCCGCACGTGTCCTCGGCAAACCCTTCTCCATGGGTGAACGTCTGACGAAGGCGCTGCCGCCGGCCGAGATGGCTAAGGACATCCCGCTCAAGGACATCGAGGACCCGGACTCCAAGCGGTACAAGGAAGCCGGAGAGTTCCGCGAACTCGTCGACACCGATCCCGAAGCCCGGGAGACCTTCGAGACCGCGAAGGGCCTGGAAGGGCTGAAGCGGCAGTGGGGCGTCCACGCTGCGGGCGTCATCATGTCCTCGGATCCGATCATCGACGTCATCCCGATCATGCGGCGGTTCCAAGACGGACAGGTCATCACCCAGTTCGACTACCCGACATCTGAGGGTCTCGGGCTCATCAAGATGGACTTCCTGGGGCTGCGCAACCTCACGATCGTCTCCGACGCGGTCGAGAACATCAAGGCCAACCGGGACCTCGACCTCAACCTCGAGCACCTGACCCTCGACGACCCCGACGCCTACGAGCTGCTGGCCCGCGGCGACACCCTCGGCGTCTTCCAGCTCGACGGCGGCGGACTGCGCGCCCTGCTGCGGATGATGAAGCCCGACAACTTCGAGGATATCTCCGCGACGCTTGCGCTCTATCGCCCCGGCCCGATGGGTGCCGACTCGCATACGAACTACGCCCTGCGCAAGAACGGACTGCAGGACGTCACCCCGATCCACCCCGAGCTCGAGGAACCGCTCAAGGACATCCTCGACACGACCTACGGCCTCATCATCTACCAGGAGCAGGTGATGGCGATCGCGCAGAAGGTCGCCGGATATTCGCTCGGTCAGGCCGACATCCTCCGTCGTGCGATGGGCAAGAAGAAGAAGTCGGAGCTCGACAAGCAGCAGGTCGGCTTCTTCGGCGGCATGAAGGAACGCGGCTACTCCGAGGCCGCCGCCCAAGCTCTGTGGGACATCCTGCTGCCGTTCTCCGACTACGCGTTCAACAAGGCTCACTCGGCCGCCTACGGAGTCGTGTCCTATTGGACCGCCTACCTCAAGGCCCACTACACCGCCGAGTACATGGCTGCGCTGTTGACCTCGGTCGGTGACAACAAGGACAAGTTGGCGATCTACCTCAACGAGTGTCGTCGTCTGGGCATCACCGTGCTGCCCCCCGATGTCAACGACTCGGCTCTGCACTTCACCCCGGTCGGCACCGATATCCGCTTCGGCATGGGCGCTGTGCGCAATGTCGGCTCCCATGTGGTCGAAGGCATCGTCGAGGCCCGCGGGGAGAAGGGCGCCTACACCTCGTTCACGGACTTCCTCGACAAAGTGCCCAGCCACGTGTGCAACAAGCGCACCATCGAATCGCTCATCAAGGCCGGTGGCTTCGATTCGCTCGAACACACACGGCGGTCCCTCGTCGAGATCCACGAAGAAGCCGTGGATTCGGTCATCGGCGTCAAACGGCAGGAAGCCAACGGCCAGTTCGACCTCTTCGCCGGGTTCGGCGGGGGAGACGATTCGCCGGGCTTCTCCGTGACGATCCCGGACCGTCCGGAATGGGAGAAGAAGGAGAAGCTGTCCTTCGAACGCGACATGATCGGCCTCTACGTCTCCGACCACCCGCTCAACGGGCTCGAAGGGGTGCTCGCCGCAGAATCCGAGGCCTCCATCGCCGAGGTGGCCGACCCCGAATCGCAGCGCCACGACGGATCCCAGATCAAGGTCTGCGGAATGATCACGCAGGTCACCCGCAAGGTGTCGAAGAACTCCGGACGCCCCTACGCGATCGTCACGCTCGAGGACCTCGAAGCCGAGATCGAAGTGATGTTCTTCGGTGACACCTACGAGCCCGTGGCGAGCCTGCTGGCTACCGACCTTGTGATCTCGCTGACCGGGCGCATCCGCACCTCCGAAGACCGCCCGACCTCGCTGATGGCGATGTCGATGACGATCCCGGATGTCACCGACCCCAAGGATCGGCCGCTCAACCTGCTCATGCCGATGGAGAAGGCCACCGAGGAGATGGCGACGAAGCTCAAACGGATCCTCGAGTCGAACAGGGGCCAGACCGATGTCCACGTGATCTTGTCCCAGCCGGGACGTCAGACCGTGATGCGGCTCGACCGGTCGATCCGCGTCGATCCGAATCCGAGCCTCTACGGCGACCTCAAGGCGCTGCTGGGATCGCGCTGCCTCAGCGGTTGAGCCGCGGGGGCCGGCAGAAACGGGGCCGGTGGCCCGCGGGTGGGCGAGGTGCCGTCTCCGCTGCCCGCTGAACGGCTCGAACCGCGGACCGGGCGTCTGGCCCGCAGCGACGGCGACTAGAATGGTGCAGGTGAACATTCTGGACTACCGTGGCGAGACCCTGAACAAGCGATTCCTGGCGCAGGCGCTTCCCCGTGCCGCCGATACGCATGCCGATATCGAACGTCGCGTGGCAGAGCTGCTCGAGACCGTGGCCGAAGGCGGAGCGGCCGCCGTGCTCGACTACACCGAACGCTTCGACGGGGTGCGCCCCGAGACCCTGCGGGTGCCCGCAGCGAGCCTGGCCACCGCCGCGGCCGAACTCGACCCGAAGGTCAAGTCCGCGCTCGTCGAGTCGATCGACCGGGCTCGGAAGGTCGCGGCCGATCAGCGCCCTGCCGATGTCCGCACCCAGTTGGCCTCCGGGGCCTTCGTCACCACTCGCCACCTGCCGGTCGAGCGTGTGGGACTCTATGTGCCCGGCGGTCTCGCCGTCTACCCCTCGACGGTGATCATGAACGTCGTGCCCGCCCAGACCGCAGGGGCAGACTCGCTGGCGATCGCCAGCCCGCCGCAGGCCGACGGACTGCCGCACCCGACGGTGTTGGCCACGGCCCACATCCTCGGTGTCGATGAGGTGTGGGCGATGGGCGGCGCCCAGGCGATCGGTGCCCTGGCATACGGCTTCGACGACGGGGAGGGACTCGAACCCGTCGACCTCATCACCGGACCCGGGAACGCCTATGTGGCGGCCGCGAAATCACTCGTGAGGTCCCGGGTCGGCATCGATGCGGTCGCCGGCCCGACGGAGATCATCATCCTCGCCGACGCGAGCGCGAATCCGCGATTCGTCGCCGCCGACCTCATCAGCCAGGCCGAACACGACGAACTGGCCGCCTCGGTGCTCGTGACCGATTCTGCGGACCTCGCCGAAGCGGTCGTGGCGGAGCTCAAGGTGCAGGTGCCTGCCGCAATGCACTCCGAACGGATCTCCACGGCCCTGTCCGGACGGCAGTCGGCCATCGTCCTCGTCGACGACCTCGACGCGGGCATCACCGTGGTCAACGGCTACGCGGGTGAACACGTCGAGGTCCACACCGCCGATGCCGCCGCGGTGGCCGAACGGATCACCAGCGGGGGAGCGGTGTTCCTCGGCGACTTTGCACCGGTCTCGCTCGGCGACTACTGCGCCGGTTCGAACCACGTGCTCCCGACGATGGGCACCGCCGCTCATGGTTCGGGCCTCGGGGTGCACTCATTCATCAAAGTCAGCCAGGTCATCGACTATGATCGCCAGGCGCTGTCCGAGGTGGCCGAACACATCGATGTTCTCGCCGCCAGCGAACAGCTGCCGGCCCATGGTCGCGCCGTGGATATCAGGTTCGAGGAGTAGAGATGCGTTGTCCGTTCTGCCGTGAGTCCGATTCCCGCGTCGTCGACTCGAGGACCAGCGAAGACGGCGCAGCGATCCGCAGACGGCGACAATGCCGCCACTGCGGTCGCCGCTTCACCACGATGGAGGCCACGAGTCTGTCGGTGATCAAACGCTCCGGGGTCACCGAGGAGTTCTCGCGGCAGAAGATCATGTCGGGCGTGCGCAAGGCCTGCCAGGGCCGACCGGTCAGCGACGATGATCTTGCGAAGCTGGCGCAGAAGGTCGAGGAGAACATCCGCTCGAAGGGCATCGCCGAGATCGATGCCGACGAGGTGGGACTGTCCATCCTCGATCCGCTGCGCGAGCTCGACCAGGTCGCCTACCTGCGCTTCGCCAGCGTCTATCAGGGGTTCGACTCGCTCGAAGACTTCGAAGCCGCGATCGATTCGCTGCGTGCCGATGCGCTTCTGCAGGCCGGCCAGACCCGGGAACCGACCCCGGAGGATTTCGCGGACTGACCGGATCCTGAGACCGTTGAAAAATCCCTGCGGAAATCTTCGTCTCGAGTACCGCGGTGCATAAATAGTTGTGTAGTATTGACAGTGCGCGCTACGGCGCGCGGCCGCTTGCGGTTCGGAGGGGAAGCCGAACCCAAGCGGCCTTTCACATTCACGCTCACGGAAACGGCGGGTCTGAGGCCGAAGAGCGCGTACAGCAACGGCCCCGTCCGAGTCGAAACGCCCACGTGTGAGACCGGGCTGTTCGACTCGGACGGGGCCGAAGCCGATTCGGTGCTGATCAGCCGGCGCGGCGCACGGATTCAGCGGCGAAGAGCTCGACGAGTTCCGTGGTCGCCGAGGCGAGGACGCGCAGACGCTCCGTGGTCCTCGTCAGTGCCACATAGAGCCCGCCGATGCCGGTTTCGCTGCCGGCAGGAGCGATGGAACCGGGTTCGACGATGATCACCGAGTCGAACTCGAGGCCCTTGGCCTGCTGCGGGGTGATGAGGGCGATCTGATGGTCGAGGCCGGTGACCGAACGTCCGAAGTCGAAGTCCGCGAGCACCTCGGCGATGGGGTCGATGAGCTCCGACGGAGCGATGACGGCGATCTTTCCGCCTTCTGCGGCAGCCACTTCCTCAGCGGTCGTGGTCACCAGGGCATCGAGGACCTCGGTTTCGTCGGCGAAGGTATCCAGGCGGGGGTCGACACCTCCCTGACGCACCGATTCGACGAGCTCGAGCTGCGGGAAATGACGGTGGAGGTATCGGTTGGCCAGATCCATCACCGACTGCGGGGTGCGGTAGGAGACCGTGAGCACCTGGAGAGCGAAGCGGTCTCCGACGAACTCGGAGAGGATCGAGGACCAGGTGCGGGCGTTGTCGACCTGCGAAGACTGCGCGAGGTCACCGACGACGGTCGCCGATTTCGAAGGAACCCTGCGGAAGAGCACCCGCCACTGCATGGGGGAGAGCTCCTGGGCCTCATCGACGACGAGGTGACCGTACGTCCACTCTCGGTCCTCCAGAGCGCGTTCGGCCAGGGTCATCGTCGGACCCTGCTCCTCCCACCGTTCGGCGAGCATCTCAGCGGTGACCATTCCGCCGGTCTCGGTCATATCCACGACGGCCTCGGCGTAGTCGCGGGCCGCATCGTCGCGGGCCTGGGTCTGCTGCGGGCTGGAGCCGAGGAGTTCGGCCAGCTCATCGAGCAGCGGGACATCCTCGACGGTGAATTCCTGCTGACGGTGCTCGAGCAGGGTCGACTGCTCGGCCGGGGTGAGGAGCCTGCCGGCGGCGGCACGCAGCTTGTGCGGTTTGCCCAGCAGGGCGCGCAGCGCACCGGCGGGACCGATGGGGAACCAGGCGAGATTGAGGGCACGACGGACGTCGACGCTCGACCTCAGCTCCTCCAACAGCTCGGGCAGGCGCTCACCGGCGGCATCGAGGCCCATCTCGCGGGCGAGATCCTCGGCGAGGATCTTCAGCAGACCGGTGACGAATCCGGTGCGAGCCGCGTTGTGCGCATCTCCGCTGCGCTGTGCTCGGTCGCGGGCCGACCGGACGTCCTTGCGTCGCAGCACGATGGTGTGCGAACCGACGCGCAGCTCCTCGTCGTGCTCGGGCACGCGCTGATAGTTCGCGATGTGATTCTTCAGGATCGTGGCCATGACTCCGCGGCCCTTGATCTCCGCGACCGCCGGATCGTCGGTGGCATCGGTGTCGAGTCCGGGGTAGAGCTGACCGGGGGTGAGGAGGACGGCTCCGGTCTCGCCGAGGCTGGGCAGCACCTTCTCGATGTACTTGAGGAACACCGTCGACGGACCCACGAGGAGGACACCCGACTTGGCGATCCTCTCCCGGTGACGGTAGAGGAGGAACGCGGCACGGTGGAGGGCGACCGCGGTCTTCCCCGTGCCCGGACCGCCTTGGACGACGAGGAGGCCGGAGAGCGGGCGGCGGATGATGGCGTCCTGCTCGGCCTGGATGGTGGCGACGATATCGCCCATCCGGCCGGTGCGATGACTGGACAGAGCCGCGAGCAGGGCTCCTTCGCCCTGCAGGTTCGACCGCTGATCATCGTCGAGGGCCTCGATGTCGAGCACATCGTCCTCGATCCCGGTGACCTTCCGGTTGGCGGTCACGAGGTGACGGCGGCGGGCGACGCCTTCGGGGGTGGCCGCGGTCGACTGGTAGAAACGCTCCGCGGCCGGTGCTCTCCAGTCGATGAGGATCTGCTGACGCTGCGCATCGGTGAGACCGATGCGGCCGATGTAGGTGGGGTCGTCCTCGTCGACGAGGTCGAGGCGACCGAAGCACAGTCCCTCCTCGGCGCCGTCGAGGCGGATGAGCTGATCTTCGTACAGGGTGGCGAAGGCATCACGTTCGGTGCGGTGCTGGTGGTTGCCTCCGACCTCGGAGATCCTCACGGTTCCGAGGCGCGCTGTCGTCTCCTCCCGCAGCTCATCGAGTCGGGCATAGAGCTCGTCGAGCTTGGCCTGCTCGACGCGAATTTCTGAAGTTTCGGTCATCTCACCTTCTTGGGTCGGCATTCAATTATGCCGAACTTTCCTCGGTGTCTGTAGTCGCAGGGTCATTTCGGATCGGGGCGTACCTCACATTCCCCACCAGGACGGGTGGTCAGGACCGCAACGGGGCCGGTTCGCCGTCGGAGTCTCGCGAGTTCACAGGCCCAGGCGGGAACGCAGACCCTTTCCGGACAGGAACGTCGCGACCGAAGCGGCTGTCCGCAGACTGCGGTCGAGTCCGGCCGTATCCAACGGTGTGTTCGATGCGAGCACGACGACGTTGCCGCGCCGACGTCCCTTGAGGATCGCCGGTTCCGTGGCCGCGGCGAGGTGCGCGAAATGCTCCCCCAAAGCATTGAGCTCGGATTTCAGCACCCCATGGTCACCGGAATCGGGGACATTGGCGACATAGAGACCGGAGTCCTTGACCACCTCGGCGCAGGACGCGAAGAAGTCTGGGCTCTGCAGGGCCGGGGGCACCGAATCGTGGTCGAAGGCGTCACGGACGAGGACATCGAGGGTGTCGGGCCGGAACGTCCCGATCTCCGCGGCCCCGTCACCGGCTCGCAGGGCCAGGGCGGGGGAGCGGGGCAGATCGAACCACTCGCGTGCGAAGCCGAGCAGCGCCGCGTCGATGTCGATCGCCGTCTGCTTCGATCCCGGCCGCGTCGCGTCGAGCGCACGCGCGAGCGCGCAGCCGGCCGCACCGATATGTGCGGCCCGCAGAGACCCGGCGGGGAGGACGACGTCGATCGCGCGGCGCATCCAGTCGAGGTACTCGAAGTCCAGGCGGGTGGGATCACTGAGGGTGATCGACGACGAGGGAACGCCATTGACGTGGAGGACATAGGAATCGGCCTCCCCGTCGAGCTTCTCCAGGCGGGCCGTCCCCGTCGAGATGTCGACCACTTGGGACCCCGGTGCTGTGTAAATCCGTCTCTTCGCCACCCCTCACTTGTATGTCAGTGGAGCCCGCGTGGCAATTCGGTCCGAATCCGCGTGGGGACGAAGGCCGCGACTCGGACACCGGGGGCCTGTGGATCGCTTCCCGCTGTCCACAGCCACGGGAAGAGGTCTGGTCGTCGGCAGAGCCGATCGGATGGAGTGGAACCTCGACCGCACCAACGAGTTCGGACCGCACCATCGAGCTCGGACCACACTGCCAGACCACAACGAGGACACAACAGGCGAGGACAGATCATGAGAACACCAGCCCGCTCACCAGAAGACATCATCGGAATCATCCCCCACACTCTCGGCTACACGCCTCGCCGCAGTCTCGTGGCGCTCATCGTCGGCACCGAGACCGGTGGGACCCAGACGAGTTCGACGACCCTGCGTACCGACTTCGACCGGGAGACCGCGGCGCGGATCATCTCCGAAGGAGGAACCTGGTATGCGGATCTCGTCTCCCGCGCCTGCGCAGTGACCGGCATCTTCTTCGTTCTCTACGATGACGACTACGAACCGGTCGCCGAGTGCGAACCGAACGGTGACAGCGAACCGACCGGCGGCTGCGGACCGACCGGCGACCTCGGCGCCGCCGGCCGGGTCGACGAATACGCCGCGGTCCACCGCAGCCTCATCCGTGCGGCCATCGACGAGCTGGCACTGACCTTCGACGCCAGAGGGATCGACACACTCAGCGCCTGGTGGGTGAGCAGGGACCGATTCGGGCGCATCGACCACGACGGATACGACAGCACACCCCTGATCGCAGCGACCACCTCGGCGTGTGCGACGGAACTTGTGGCCGGCGGATCCAATCCGGTCAGCGCCCCCGAAGAGCTCGTCATCGCTCCGCTGTCGGCCGAAGCCTTCGCCGACAGCAGGCGCGGACGCGAAGAGGAATGGATGGGCATGGGGGAGGCCTTCACGATCTTCGCCGAACTCTATCCCCGCCTGAACGCGATGCGCGACGGTGAGGAGCCCCTCGACATCGCCCGGCTGCAGGCCCTCATGGAGCTGCCGACAGTGATGGCCCTAGACACCCTCCTCGCCGAGAAATGGTCGAGGGACGCACTCGAGATGATCCTCAGCTTCGACCACCCGGACTTCCCGCCCGCTCGCGTCCTCGACGCCGACGGCGACCGACTGCGCGAACTCTGCTGGGACTCGAGTCGCCGGGCCGACGCGGCGCGGGAGCTCATCGGGCTCTCCGAACGTGCTCCGCACCCGCGCGATGTGCTGCTGTCCATCGCCTTCCTCAAGGAATACCTGCCGGTCGGTCACCCCCAGGTGCGAGCCACGGCATATTCGGTCATCGCATGGTTCGAATGGGCACTGGGCGGGTCGACGATGGCAGAGAACTACGCTCTGGCCGCCCTCGACCTCGAACCCGAGCACGGGCTGGCCGGGCTCATCGCGAACGCTGTGAAGAGGGGCTTCCTGCCGCGCTGGCTCATGGACACCGAGGGCGCACCCCTGTGAACGGGCGCACCGGCGCGGAGGAACGACCAGCGCGGAGGAAAGCCGGCGCGGAGGAGCGACCGCCGCACAGGAAAGTCCGGCGACGACGAAAGACCGGCGCGGAGGAAAGAGGGAACAGAACCGACGGGCGCGGTGTTCGCCCAGACAGAGCGTCGGCACGGTGCCCGGGACTTGCGCAGCCCCGATTCGCAATGCCGGGAATAACGTGCGAAAATTAGGCGTTGACCCAGTCATAGCATGATGGGCGGACTCTGCGTTCGCTCCGGACCGTACTCGGACCACTTGACTTGGGTCTTAGTACTGTCCGAATGCATGGGGAAGTTTCAACGCTCGCGAAAGGTGAACACGTGCCGAGAGTCGACAAGGAAACCACAACGGTGACAGAGAAGTCGGAGGGAACGGCCGGCAAGACCTCGACCGGTGGATCCAAGACCACTGCGGCGTCGAAGTCCACCGCGAAGAAGACGACGAAGGCGTCGACCACCGCCGGAGCGAAGAAGGCGACGACGAAGGCGACCGCGGCGAAGGTTGAGAAGGCCGCGCAGGCCAAGACCACCGCCACGAAGAAGCCGGCCGCTGCGAAATCCGCCGCGACGAAGACCACGGCAGCGAAGGCCACTGCGGCCAAGTCGACCGCGGCACCGAAGAAGACCACCACGAAGGCGGCCGCAGCCAAGGACGCGAAGAAGGCGACCAAGGCGAAGAAGACCGTCGAAGACATCGACACCACCGAAGAGGTCGAGCCGGCCGCGGACGCACTCGCCACCGAGGAGAGCCCCGCGGAGGCGACCGAGACGAAGAACTCGGAGGAGAAGGAGAAGAACGCAGCCGTCGCCGAAGCCGGCGGCTTCATCGTCTCCGACGCCGACGAGGAAGACGCTCCTGCACAGCAGGTCGTGTCCGCAGGTGCGACCGCGGACCCCGTCAAGGACTACCTCAAGCAGATCGGCAAGGTGGCCCTGCTCAACGCCGCCGAGGAGGTCGACCTGGCCAAGCGGATCGAGGCCGGCATGTACGCCGAGCACCTCCTCGACGCCGGTGAGGTCAGTGATCCGCGCGAGACGATGGACTACAAGTGGATCATCCACGACGGTCGGATCGCGAAGAACCACCTCCTCGAAGCCAACCTCCGCCTCGTCGTGTCCCTGGCCAAGCGCTACACCGGACGCGGCATGCTGTTCCTCGACCTCATCCAGGAAGGCAACCTGGGCCTCATCCGCGCCGTTGAGAAGTTCGACTACACCAAGGGCTTCAAATTCTCGACCTATGCCACGTGGTGGATCCGCCAGGCCATCACCCGCGCCATGGCCGACCAGGCTCGCACCATCCGCATTCCCGTGCACATGGTCGAGGTCATCAACAAGCTCGCTCGTGTGCAGCGCCAGATGCTCCAGGATCTCGGACGCGAACCGACCCCGGAAGAGCTCGCGAAGGAGCTCGACATGACGCCCGAGCGCGTCGTCGAGGTGCAGAAGTACGGGCGTGAGCCCATCTCGCTGCACACGCCCCTGGGCGAAGACGGCGATTCGGAGTTCGGCGACCTCATCGAAGACTCCGAGGCGGTCGTGCCCTCGGATTCGGTGAGCTTCACACTCCTGCAGGAGCAGCTGCATTCGGTCCTCGACACGCTCTCCGAGCGCGAAGCCGGTGTCGTGTCCATGCGCTTCGGACTCAACGACGGACAGCCGAAGACCCTCGATGAGATCGGCAAGGTCTACGGGGTCACCCGTGAACGCATCCGCCAGATAGAGTCGAAGACGATGGCGAAGCTGCGCCACCCGTCACGCTCGCAGGTGCTGCGCGACTACCTCGACTGATGAGCGGCTGAGCCCGCCCACACGAGACCGCACGCCCCGGGGACGCCCCTCGGGGCGTGCGGCGTCCGAGGGCCCTGTTCGCGAAGTCAGAACCCGGCGACCTCGGTGAAGTCAGAAGCTGTTGACCGTCGACCTCCGTGAAGTCAGAACCAGTCGACGATGCCGTCGAAGAGCGCCGCCGCGTATTTCGACTGCCCGGACTTCGACTCCATGAGCTTCGCTTCGGCGGGGTTGCGCATCTCCCCGCATTCGACGATGACAGCGGGCACGGAGGCATTGTTCAGGCCCGCCAGATCGGGGCGACGGCTGATCGCATCCTTCCCGTAGGCCTGATTCGGGGTGAACGTCTCACCCATCGCCGAGCCCAGCGACTTCGCCAGAGAGACGGAGGCCTTCTCGGTCTTCTCGTCTTCGCCGGGGTCGGCCACGATGATGTGGAAGCCCCGGACCGAACTCGATTCGCTGCCGTTGGCGTGGATGCTCACGAGCAGATCGGCGTCATCGGCGAAGGTGCCGCGCTCATCCACGCACGGCCCCACCCCCTTGTTGTCCTTGCGGCTGAGCACGACCGTCGCCCCAGCCTGTTCGAGGGAGTGCCGCAGCTTCTTCGCCACCGCCCAGGTGAAGTCGGCCTCCGGATAGTCCGAGTTCGTCGAGGTGCCCGTGGTGTTGCACGGCTTCGTGCCGCCGCGACCATCGGGGACGGGCCGATTGATCTTCGCCGGGGCGGCGGCATTGCCGCCGTTGTGGCCGGGATCGACGGCGATCGTCTTCCCACTGAGGTCGACCTCGGCCGGGTCACTCGCCGAGGCGGCCCCGGCGTCGGTGTCGGACGTGCGCTCACCTGCCGGTTCGGTCGCTGCTGCCGTGCCGGATGCCGGGGTCGTCGTGTCCGCACCGGGGGTGGTCTCCTCCCCGCAGGCGACGAGACCGGGCAGGCAGAGTGCGGCGGACAGGACGAGGGCGGCAGGGAGAAGGCGACGACGCATGAGTCCCATTGTCTCAGCCGAACCCGGTCGGGCACCGGAAATGAGCGAAACTCATCTCGACACGGCCCGCAGGGAATAGGGCGCAGAGCCCGCAACGATTAGAATTTAATCGAACGAGAGGAAATCTGTGGAAGACGAAAGCTACGGCGCCAGACATCTGTCGGTCCTGTCCGGTCTCGAGGCGGTGCGCAAACGCCCGGGAATGTACATCGGCACGACCGACTCCCGCGGTCTCATGCACTGCCTGTGGGAGATCATCGACAACTCCGTCGATGAGGCTCTCGGCGGGCACGGATCCGGCATCCTCATCGAACTCGCCCCCGACGGATCGGTCGCCGTCACCGACCAGGGCCGCGGCATCCCCGTCGACATCGAACCGAAGACCGGACTGACCGGAGTCGAGGTCGTCATGACCAAGCTCCACGCCGGCGGCAAATTCGGCGGATCCTCCTATGCGGCCTCCGGCGGCCTCCACGGCGTCGGCGCCTCAGTCGTCAACGCCCTGTCCGCACGCCTCGACGTCGAGGTCACGCGCGGGTCGAAGGTCCACAAGATGTCTTTCCGGCGTGGTGTGCCCGGTCGTTTCGACGACTCCGCCGGGACCACGAGTCCGGACAACCCCTTCGAAGAGTTCCACGAGCCGACGGGTCTCGACGTCGTCGGCAAGGCCAAGCGCGGAGTCACCGGCACGCGTGTGCAGTACTGGGCGGATCCGCAGATCTTCCTGGCCAAGGCTCAGTTCGACTATCAGCACCTCGTCGAACGAGCTCGGCAGACCGCTTTCCTCGTTCCCGGGCTCGAGATCCGCATCGTCGACCGTCGCGGTGTCGCCCGGGACGAGACCGGTGCCGTCATCGCCGAGCGCGAGGAGATCTTCAAGTTCGACGGCGGCATCACGGAGTTCGTCGACCATCTCTCCATCGACCCGCCGATCACCGACACATGGCGGCTGCAGAACACGGGCACCTTCAAGGAAACGGTGCCGGTGCTCGACGCCTCTGGGCACCTCGAATCCAAGGAGGTCGAACGCGAGGTCGGCATCGACATCGCACTGCGCTGGGGGACCGGCTATGACACGAAGCTCAAGACCTTCGTCAACGTCGTGGCCACGCCGCACGGCGGCACCCACCTCGCGGGGTTCGAACAGGCCTGCCTGAAGGCGATGCGCAAGGCCGTCGAGGCCAATGCGCGGAAACTCAAGGTCGGCAAGGACAAACTCGAAAAAGACGATGTCATGGCCGGGCTCACCGCTGTGGTCACCGTGCAGCTGGCCGAGCCCCAGTTCGAGGGCCAGACCAAGGAGGTCCTCGGCACGGCCGCAGTTCGGCAGATCGTTGCCAAGACCGTCGAATCCCAGCTCGGCGATGTGCTCTCGTCGACGAAGCGGGCGGAGAAGCAGCAGGCCGCGGTCCTCTTGGAGAAGGTCGTCGCGGAGATGAAGTCGCGTATCTCCGCTCGCACCCACAAGGAGAACCAGCGCCGCAAGACCGCGCTGGAGGCCTCCTCGCTGCCGGCGAAGCTCTATGACTGCCGTGACAACGGAGTGGAGAACACCGAACTGTTCATCGTCGAAGGCGATTCGGCGATGGGCACGGCCAAGGCCGCACGGAACTCCGACCATCAGGCACTGTTCCCCATCCGCGGAAAGATCCTCAACGTGCAGAAGGCGACCCTGGCGGACATGCTCGCCAACGTCGAATGCTCGGCCCTCATCCAGGTCATCGGTGCCGGCTCCGGACGCAGCTTCGACCTCGAATCGGCCCGGTACGGACGAGTGATCATCATGACCGATGCCGACGTCGACGGGGCGCACATCCGCACTCTGCTGCTCACCCTCTTCTTCCGGTACATGAAGCCGCTGGTCGAGCAGGGGCGGGTCTTCGCAGCCGTGCCGCCGCTGCACCGGGTCGAGGTCGTCACGAAGCGCGGCACCCCGAATGACGTCGTCTACACCTATTCGGAGGCCGAGCTGCATGCTCTGCTGAAGAAGCTCGAGAAGCAGAAGAAGGTGTACAAGGAGCCGATCCAGCGCTACAAGGGCCTGGGGGAGATGGACGCCGACCAGCTGGCCGAGACGACGATGGACCCGGGGATGCGCACGCTGCGGCGAGTGACGATGGCCGACGCCGAGGCGGCGGAGAACACCTTCGAACTCCTCATGGGCTCCTCCGTGGGGCCGCGCAAGGAATTCATCGTCTCCGGTGCCGCCGTCCTCGACGCCGAGCGCATCGACAGCTGAACCGCCGCTGTCCGCCCGCCGTCGCGGACGATCGCCCGCGCCGGTAATCAGATGCCGAAGGCAGCGGGCGTGAGGATGAGAAGGGTCGGGACGAGCAGCAGCACTGCGGCCAACCCGATCGACATCAGTCGCACGGGGATCCGTGTCGAGTCCAAGGGATGGGAGAGCCTGCGGATGCGCTGTGCCGAGAGGCCACCGCGGTGCTCGGGGTTCATCTCGGCCGCCGACTGCACGGCCTGAGCGAGGATCTGCGGATCCACGCGCTCTCGTGCCTGATCATCGGCCATGAGCTCGATGAGCCGATTCACCGAGTTGAGACCGATCGCCGTGGCAGAGAAGTAGGGCAGAGCGCGGTGCCAAGCGGCGAAGGGAATGACGAGCACGTCGTGCCGGAAGTCCAGATGCGCCCGCTCGTGCGCGATGACCGCGGTGCGTTCGTTCTCATCGAGGGCCTTGATCAGACCGGTGGAGAGCACAGCAGTGCCCTTCCGCGGTCCTTTCGGCAGACAGTACGCGACCACTTCGTCGGTGCTGATGATCCGCGTATCGGGGTAGGTCGCCGAGGGCTCGCTGAGCAGGTGGAGGATCTCATCGTGGCGCAGGCGCGCCTTCCTCGCCGAATAGAAGGTCAGAACCAGGCAGCCGAGCAGTCGGCCGATGAGGAGGACGGCGATGATGAGGAAGACCCATGCCACCAGCGAAAGCTGAGTATGGGCTTCACCGCGCAGCAGTTCGAGGAGTCCCTGAGGCAGACTGGTCGTTCCGGGAGCAACGGCGAAAGCGAGTGCGGCTCCGATGAGGGAGAGCCCACCGGAGAGGCCGACGGCCTGCCAGAGGACGACCTCGGAGATCGGATCACCGCGAAAGCGCGCGAGAGCCGCAGGAATCGGCCATGCCAGCAGAAACGCCAGCACGGCCAGAATCAAGCCCACGATGGTCATTGAGGTGACCGACCTGGGTCAGGACTGCGTCGAGTGATTGCGTCCGAGCAGGTTGCGCAGCGCCTTGGTGTCGGCTTCCGTGACGGTGCCGAGGAAGCGTGCGAGGACGGCCTGACGGTCCGGGGCCTGCGAGAGCATCTCGGTCATCAGCTCCGCCACGTGGTCTTCGCGAGTGGATACCGCGAGGTAGCGATGCGGGCGAATGCTCCGGTCGCGAGTGACGAAGCCCTTCTTCTCCAGGCGGGAGAGGACAGTATGGACCGTCGTCAGAGCGAGCTCTCGATCCGAGAGTACGTCGCGGAGCTCGGCGGCACTCAATCCGTCGTCATGGACCCAGATGGCGTCCATGACGCTGCGTTCGAGTTCACCCAGTGTTCCCACAGTTCTTAAGTCCTCAGTCTTCTTCGTCGGCCGGTACAACAAGAGTATATCTCTACAGTCTGTCGAATTCCAGGCAGGCGGCTGTGTGGCGCCCGCTGATCGACGCTGGTCTCCCGCGGCAGGGGAGGGGCATACTTGGTACAGGGAATCTTGAATGACGAAACGGTTACGGTGCCGGTTCTACGGAGTGTAGAATTCTACGCAGCGTAGAAACATTGCCGAACCTGAACGGAGAGCCCATGGAATTGGACCCGGTCCTCATCGGACGATGGCAATTCGGAATCACCACGGTCTACCACTTCTGGATGGTGCCGCTGACGCTGGGGCTCGGGATGCTCGTCGCGATCCTGCAGACGATCTACCACCGCACAGGCAACGAGGTCTACCTGCGGAGCACGAAGTTCTTCGGCAAACTCTTCCTCATCAACTTCATCATGGGTGTGGCCACCGGCCTCGTCCAGGAATTCCAGTTCGGCATGGCCTGGAGCGAGTACTCCCGCTTCGTCGGCGATGTCTTCGGCGCGCCCCTGGCTCTCGAGGCGCTTCTCGCCTTCTTCCTCGAATCGACGTTCATCGGCCTCTGGGTCTTCGGCTGGGGCCGGCTGCACCGGGCCGTCCACCTCGGTGCGCTGTGGTGCGCGGTCATCGGATCGTGGATCTCGGCCTACTTCATCATCGTCGCGAACTCGTGGATGCAGCACCCCGTCGGCGTCGAACTCGTCGACGGTCGACCGGTGATGACCGATGTGTGGGCCGTGCTCGGCAACAACACCGCCATCGCGGCCTATACGCACACGCTCTTCGGCGCCCTGGCCGTCGGCGGTTCGTTCCTGCTCGGCATCTCCTGGTACCACCTCTACCATCGACGCAAGGACGGCATCGACACCGTCGGCGCCGACGGCAAGGTCATCGTCGGGTCCACACCCGAACTGCCCGGGCGCGACGCGACCGACCACACGGTGTGGATCAAGTCGCTGCGCATCGGCGCCATCGTCGGCATCATCGCCTTCGCCGGAGTCTCCATCACCGGTGACGTCCAGGCGAAGCTGATGTTCGAACAGCAGCCGATGAAGATGGCCTCCGCCGAGGCAGCCTGCCACGACGGCACCGAATTCTCCGTCCTCACCATCGCCGACCCGGCGTCGAACGACTGCGACGGCGTCCAGAACATCTTCGAGATCCCCGGGCTGCTGTCCTTCCTCGCCAACGGCGACTTCGACACCCCGGTCCACGGCGTGACGACCCTGCTCCCGGAATACCAGGAGCACTACGGCACCCATATCCCCGATGACCCGAGATACGGCGAACACGCCGGTGAGCCGATCGACTACCAGCCGATCATGATCGTCACCTACTGGGGATTCCGCATGATGATCGGCTTCGGTGCTCTCGCCGCCGGTGTCTGCGCGATCGGACTCTGGCTCTCTCGCAAGGGCACGGTTCCGCAGTCGAAATGGCTCAGCCGCGGCTTCGTCCTGGCCATCACGGCACCGTTCATCGCGAACTCGGCAGGATGGATCTTCACCGAAATGGGCCGTCAGCCCTTCGTCGTGGCCCCGAACCCCGCCCAGCTCGACGGTGTGTTCATGTACACCCAGGCGGCGCTCTCACCCGAGGTCACACCCGCAATGCTGCTGTTCTCACTGATCAGCCTGACCCTCGTGTACGGGGTGCTCATGGTCGTGGAGCTGCGGCTGCTGACGACCTATGTCAAGGGCGGAGTCGCCTCGGCGATGCCGGACCTCGCGGCGCCCAAATCCAAACCCACGATCACCGACGACGGCGACGATGTGCTGTCGTTCGCCTACTGAGGGAGAATCACGATGGAAATCCTCGCCACGATCTGGTTCGTTCTCATCGTCGTCCTGTGGATCGGCTACATGTTCCTCGACGGCTTCGACCTCGGCGTCGGCATGATGATGCCGTTCCTGTCCCGCAGCGAACGCGGCAGACGCGTGCTGCTCAACTCGATCGGTCCCGTGTGGGACGGCAACGAGGTGTGGCTGATCACCGCGGCCGGCGCGATGTTCGCCGCGTTCCCGCATTGGTACGCCTCGCTGTTCTCCGCCCTCTACATTCCGCTCACCCTGTGCCTGCTCGGCCTCATCTTCCGTGCCGTGTCGATCGAGTACCGCGGAAAGGGCCACACACAGGCGTGGAAGTCGTTCTGGACCTGGGCGATGGCGGTCGGTTCGGCCGTCACCGCGTTCTGCATCGGTGCGATGCTGGCAATGACGACGACCGGGCTGCCGCTCAACGGCCACGGTGACATCGTCGGCGGTCCCTTCGCCTGGGTGTCCTGGCCGGCTCTGCTCGGCGGACTCGGCGGGATCGGGTTCACCCTCGTCCACGGGCTCGTCTTCCTCGGACTCAAGACGCAGGGAGAGATCCGGGCCCGGGCTCAGCGGTGGGCCGCGCGTGCCATGCTGCCTGCGGCGATCCCGTTCGTCATCTGGTTCGCTCTGTCCGTCACACACCGCACCTGGCTCATCGTGCCCGTGCTCATCGGACTCATCACTCTCATCACCGCGTTCTTCGCGGTGCGGGCAGGCGCTGAGAAGCGCGCCTTCGTCCTCCACGGGATCTACCTGCTGACCGGACTCGGCTCGGTCTTCGCCGGAGCGTACCCGAATGTGCTGCCGTCGACGCTCGATGCGGCGAATTCGCTGACGGTCGCCACGGCCTCGTCCTCGGACTACACCCTGACCGTCATGCTCATCGTCACCGTGGTCATTCTCCCGGTGATCATCGGCTATCAGATCTTCAGCTACCGGATGTTCCTCGGCCGCATCGCTGAGACCCACATCCCCGAAGCACACAAGGTGCCGGTGGCGATCCGGTCGTGAGCTCACCCCTGTCGATCCTGCTCGAGCTGCCGAACGGTCGGCGCGGACTCGTGCTCTCGGTGTGCTCCGCGCTCTCGCGGGCAACAGGGATCGTGCTCGTCGCCGAAGCGCTCGTGCGTGCCATCGTCGGCCACAGCGCACCGGGACTGTGGGTGGTCCTCGGCATCCTCGGTGCGCTGCTGCGCGGCGGCGGGCTGTGGCTGGACAGGCGACTGGGCGCTTCCCTGGCCGCCGAATCGAAACGCGATCTGCGCGCGGGGATCCTCGGCGCCCTGCTGCGCGGCCGCGGACGGCCGAAGACCACGACAGCGGTCACGGTCACCCGCGGCATCGACGACCTCGACGACTACTTCACCACGGTGGTGCCCGCGCTCAGCGCCGCCGCCGTGGTCCCCGTCGTCCTGCTTGTGCGGATCGTCTTCAGCGATGTGCTCTCGGCGGTGATCATCGCCGTGTGCCTGCCGCTGGTGCCCGTGTTCATGGTGCTCATCGGTCGGTACACGGCCGAATCGACGCGTGAGACGCTCGGTGCTCTGGAACGTCTGTCCGATCATCTGGCCGAACTCGCCGAGGGGCTCCCCGTCCTCATCGGTCTCGGCCGGTCCCGTGATCATGCGCGCCGTCTGCGCGAACTCGGGCAGCGCTATCACGATGCGAACCTCTCGACGCTGCGCATCGCCTTCCTCTCGAGCCTGGCGCTCGAGCTCATCGCCACGATCTCGGTGGCGCTGGTCGCCGTGGTCATCGGACTGCGCCTGGTCAACGGGACGATGGATCTCAGTGCGGGACTCTTCGTCCTCCTCATCGCCCCCGAATGCTTCATCCCTCTGCGTGAACTCGGCTCCGGGTTCCATGCCAGCGAGAACGGGCGCGAAGCTCGTGGACGGGCGCAGGGGCTGCTTGCCGAAGCACAGGCGGCGAGTGAGACGCCGGTGCGTGACGAGGGACAGGTGCCCGGCGCTGCACCGGTGCCGGGCGAGGTGGTGTCGGCCATCGGCGAGTCCGCGAGCCAGCACGTCATCTACGGTGACGGCACACTCGTCTCCTGGTCGGGCACCATCGACACCGCCCCGGGAGTGACCACGATCAGCGGACGCTCGGGCGCGGGGAAGACCACCGTCTTGAGCGCCCTGGTCGGCAGCCTGCCCGCCGACGCCCGGACCACCGTCGCACCTGTGTCTGCGGCCTATGTGCCGCAGGCGCCGCGGATGTTCTCCGCCACCATCGGTGCCGAACTCAGCCTGTTCGGACTCGATCGTGGACAGGCACGGGCCGCCTTGGCCGCCGCCGGTCTGCCCACGGAACTGTCCACCCAGACGGCCGCGCTCAGCCCCGGCCAGCAGCGTCGTCTCGCGTTGGTGCGGGTGCTGCACCGCCTCGGCGGGGGAGCCGATATCCTCGTCCTCGACGAACCGACCGCGCACCTCGACGCCGACAATGCCGACATCGTCATCGCCATGATCGCCGAGGCGGCCGCCACCCATCGTGTCGTCCTGGCCAGCCATGACGAACGGGTTCGCGCTCTGGCCGAGACCGAGATCCGCCCGGAGAAGACCCCGGCGGCAGAGAGAACAGGTGCCGAAGTGGAGGCGCACGTGCCCACCGGTGCTCCCGGAGTCAGTGAATCCTCGTCCTCGCTGGGGCCGGAGTCTGCAGGGGAGGCGCTCTCGAAGCGCGGTTCGGAGCTCGACTCAGAATTCGGCGAGGAGTCCGCTTCGGATTTCATGCCCGCCTCGGAACCGTGGCCGACTGCGCTGCGGAGGCGATGGGCGATCCTCTCCTCGAGCCTGCCGCTGTTCACCCCGTCGATGCTGATCGCCGCCCTCACGGCCTGTGCCTCGAGCCTGGCGGCCATCGCCCTGACCGCGGTCTCGGCCTGGCTCATCGTCGAAGCCTCGTACCAGCCGCCGATCATGCTGCTCATGGTCGCCATCGTCGGTGTCCGGTTCTTCGGCCTCAGCCGTTCAGTGCTCCTCTATGTCAGTCGCCTGCGGCTGCACTCGGCGATCTTCGCCGCGCTCACCCGACTCCGCACCACCGTGTGGGAGCATTTCGAATCCGTGGGCATGAGCGACCGGAGACTGCGCACCTCGGACTCCGCCCTGCGGGCCATGGTCGCCGACGCCGACGATGTGCGCGACCTCGTCCCACGCACCCTGTTCCCGCCGCTCGTGTCCGCGATGGTCGTCATCGGTGTGAGCATCACCGCAGCCCTGCTCGACTTCGGCGCGCTGCCGTGGATCCTGCTGCTCGCCGGGATCGATCTCATCATCGTCCCGATCATCGTCATCCGTGCCGAGAGCAGACTGGCACGCGGCATCCGCGATGACCACAACCGGATCCTCTCCCTGCTCACCAGAGCGCTGAGTGCCAAAGACGATCTGCATACGAATGGGGCCGATGACCGTGTCCTCGATCTGCTGGCCGCCTCGGAGAAGAGACTGGCCGCGAAACAGGCCGCCTCGGCACGGAATTTCGGACTGGCCCAGGTATGGCTGCAGCTGAGCACCTTCGCCACAGCTCTGGTGCTGGCAGTGACTTCGGAGACTCCGACGGAGATCCTCGCAGTCCTGACACTCATGGCTCTCGGACTCAACGACGTGTTCGCCTCCGCACTCGAGGCATTCCGGCAGCTGCCGGGACTGGCCGCAGCACTCGACGCGCTGCCGGCTGCACACCGCGGCACGAGGGCCCGGCAGCCGCAGGCTTCAGAGCCGGAGCGCGAGGACGACACCGCAGACGCAGAATCATCGGCAGCGCCATCGCGGACCGTGAGCGCTCGGGCGGGAATCGACGCACTCGAACTCGACGGAATCACCGTGGGGTGGGATGAGCAGGCGGTGCTCGAGGGACTTCAGCTGCAGGCCGAACGCGGCAGCTGGACCGTTCTGTGCGGAGACAGCGGCACCGGGAAGACGACGAGTCTGAGCGTGCTGCTGCGATTCCTCGACCCCTGGTCCGGGTCCTATACCGCCCGCGACAGCGAGGGCGAGGGCCACGACATGCTCACGCGCTCACCCGAAGACCTGGTCGGGCAGCTGGCCTGGTGTCCGCAGGAAGCACATGTCTTCCGCTCCACCGTGCGCGGCAACCTGGCGCTGGCCCGGCCGAGCCTGCCCTCTGACGCGGAGATGTTCGAGGCTCTGCGTGCCGCAGGGCTGGGCGAATGGGCCGATGCCGCCGGCCTCGACCGCTGGGTCGGCGATCACGGTACGGAAGTCTCCGGCGGTCAGCGACAGCGCCTTGCGGTGGCGAGGACCCTGCTCACCGGAGCCGGTGTCATCGTCCTCGACGAACCGACGGCACACCTCGACGACGAGACCGCGAGGGACCTCATCGACGATCTGCGCAGGAGCCTCGTGGAACGCACCGTCGTCATGGTCACTCACGACCGTCGTCTCATCGACGTCGGGGACACGGTCGTCGATCTGGGCCGGAACGCCCCGGAAGACGGCAGGGCCGAAGTCAGTCCCGCTTCGAGCCGAACATGATCTCGTCCCAGCTCGGGATCGACGCGCGGGAGTTCTTCTTCGCCTTCGGCTTCGCTTCCTTGGCCGCAGACGCATCCTTGTGCTGTTCGGAGTGGTCGCTGACACCGGGCTCATTGAGCAGGGACAGCTGATTCTCGTCATCGAAGACGCCGACCTTCTCGGTCGGCTCCTGCGGGTCGTCTTCCGCCGGTGCGGGATCTTCGAAAGCGAAGACCTCATCATCGGTGGCAGCCTCGGGCTGGCCAGGAGCAGTGTGGGCTCCCTGGGGGTGCGTCTCAGGATCCTCGGTGACCGCACGCAGACGAGTGCGCGGCTCCTCCTCCGCCTCATGATGGCGACGCTTGCGCAGGTTCTCCAGGATCCGCCCGGTCTCGGCCTGGTGGTCGCGGGCCTGCTGGGACGGCGCCGAACCGGCCGTCGGCCGCACGGGACCGTCTGAGGCGATCGACTCAGACGGACCCGACTGCGGGAAGACGTCGACCTCCTCGGTGGTGACCTGTCGTTCGGCTCCGGACCCATAGTTCGGGATCGGGCCGGTGTCGGTCGGACCGGAATCGGCGAGCCATTTGGCTTCGTCGTCGATCGGTGTCAGCGAGCGGCGATAGTAGTGCCAGCTCGCGGTGCGGACGCGGTCGGCGGCAGTGAAGGTGAGCTGGACGTACCAGTTGCCGTCCTGCTGCTTCCAGGAGTCCCATTCCATCGTGTCGATGTTGACGTCGCGCATCGCCAGACGTTCCCGGCACAGCTCGATGAGCGGGGTGGGATCACCGTTGGGATCGTGATCGGAGTAGATCGGATGACGACTGGCCAGGTACGCGGTACGTTCGCGTTCGGCCATGGCCGGGCTCTCATAGGTGCGCACGTAGTCGATGTCGGCGCCGGTGGAGGCGGCGACCTCTTCGGCGTCCATGCCGCCGCGGATCATGGCCTGGATGTCCTTGGGACGTACGGGAGCATCGGACTTGGATGGGGTGCGTTCCCTGCGCACCGCGGCGGTGAGAGCCTCGTCGAGGACGACTCGGTACTGAAGCCCGTTCTCGTCGTTCAACAGCAGATGGGTGCCATCTGCGTCGACTCCGTTCAAGATCAGTTCACGCATTGCCTTAAGCTCCTTTGTCGCGTCTCATCTGAATCGTGTCACGTTCGGCCTCTCGCACCGGGCAGATTTGCACGCGAGTCGCGAAATCACGGGCCGGTTCGGGGTTTGTGCGGGTGAAACTGTGAATTCGGACACGCAGGAGCGTCACTTGCCGCCGGCGAGGCGGGCCGCGACGGCGCGGCGTCTGCTCCGTGAGTGGGCCAGGCTCACTCTGCGGACATCGGGCCGAGACGCTCTACAGCCTGTAAAATCGAAACCGTGAATAAGACTGCACCCATCGATGCCCTGATCCTCATGTCATTCGGAGGACCCGAGGCCCCAGAAGAAGTGGTTCCTTTCCTCCGCAACGTCACCGCCGGCCGCGGGATCCCGGAGGAGCGACTCGAGGAGGTGGGGGAGCACTACTTCGGCTTCGGAGGCAAGTCCCCGATCAACGACCAGAACAAGGCTCTGCTCGCCGCGCTGCGGGCCGAACTCGACCGCCGGGGAATCGACACCCCGCTGATCTGGGGCAACCGCAACTGGGATCCCTATCTCACCGATGAGGTGCGCAGCCTCGCCCAGAACGGTGCCTCCTCGTTCCTCTCCATCGACACCTCCGCCTACTCGTCGTACTCCTCGTGCCGGCAGTACCGTGAGGACTTCGCGGAGACGATCGACACGCTCGCCGGGGAGGGGCTCACGGTCTCGATCGACAAGATCCGCCAGTTCTACAACCATCTCGGCTATGCCGACGCCTGTGCCGCCTGCCTGAGCCAGGCCCTGACGGACTTCAAGAAGCAGGTCGGTGAGCTCGACGCGGCCGAACACCGCATTCTCTTCGTCACCCACTCGATTCCGAACGTCATGCAGGATGCGTCGGCGGCGACGACGAACGGCTACCTCGCCCAGCACGAAGAGCTCATGGACCACCTCATGGGTCGCATGGACGAATCCGAGCGCATTCCCGCCGAACTCGTCTACTGCTCCCGGTCGGGTTCGCCGGAGGTGCCCTGGCTCGAACCCGACGTCAACGACCGGATGGCCGAACTCGCCGAGGAGGGGGTCAGCGGTGTCGTGCTCGTGCCCATCGGCTTCATCTCCGACCATATGGAGGTCGCCTTCGACCTCGACACCGAAGCGAAGGAGACCGCGGACGAACTCGGGTTCGCGTTCACCCGCGCCGCCACCGTCGGCACTCATGAAGCGTTCGTGTCCGGTCTCGTCGACCTCGTCATGGAGCGAGTCGCACAGCTGCGCGGTGAAGAGGTCGAAGCCCCCGCGCTGCCCGGAACGGTGGCGCTGGTGCCCGGCAGCGGAGCGTGCAGCATCGAGTGCTGTCGCGGTCGTATCGAACGCGCCACGGTCCCGAACTGGGCGCACGCGAACTGATTCCAGAACATGAAGAACCCTCCCTCACCGATTCGGTGGGGGAGGGTTCTTCGTACTCAGATCCTCAGGCGTCTTCCGGGCTCGGGATGACGGGCAGAGCGCCCGTCTCGGCCTGGATCACCTCGGCGATAGGTCCGGTATCGACGTCGTTGCGATCGGCGAGTTCCATGAGGTTCTGCAGGTCGTCGATGAGATTTTCGACGAGGAAGTCGTCACCGGCGGACCGGGCCTCGTGAATGCGATGACGGACATCATCGATTCGAGTATCGAGCTGATCAGCGAATTCACTCATTGTGGATCCGTCCTTCCTGGGGTCGCCTCCGGTGAGGACGAACCCGGTGTTCTACCGGCAGAGCGGACTGTCGGTGCTGTCCATCACAAGCATTCTTGCAGAGCTTCTCGAGAACTCTATGTGTGATCGACATGTGTCGACAAACTGGTGATGAGAATCACCGTATAGGGTACGCATTCCATCTTGCCAACGGCAAGCATACAGTGCACAATGCTGGGGACACGTCACGCGGAGGATACGATGATCCTCTTCGGCACCCCCTGGACAGAGAGCGATGAGGCCATATGGCAACAGACTACGACGCACCTCGCAAGCAAGACGATGAGATCAAGAGCGATTCGATCGAACAGCTCAAGGCTCAGCGCTCACAGGCGCAGGCAAGCAAGATCGATGAAGACGAGACCGCGGTCGCCGAAGGCTTCGAACTTCCGGGCGCGGACCTGTCGAACGAAGAGCTCTCCGTTCGTGTTCTCCCCAAACAGAACGACGAGTTCACCTGCATGGAATGCTTCTTGGTCCGCCATCGTTCGCAGCTTGCGACCGAAGAGGGCGGCGTGCCGATCTGCACGGACTGTGCAGGCTGATTCGCTTCTCTCCAGATATACGCAACGCGCCCTTCGCAATGAAGGGCGCGTTGCGTATTTCTGACTCTGCGGCAGATGAGATGCCTGCAGTCCGTTCAGCCGTTGAGTGCGGCTGCGAGATCGTCGGCGCGGCGCGTGGACACGAGCCAGTAGGGAGTGGGATCCGAGTCGTCATCGAGGTCGATCCGCACGACCGCCTTCGCCCAGGGGCGGATCTTGAGGAACGCTCGCGCATCGAGGTCGACGCCGCGGGCCTGGCGGGCTGCCTCGCCGTCGAAGGCCTGCGCACTCGGAACGAACTTCCGGTCGATATGGGCTTCGCCGACGAACAGCTGCTGCTCCGTGACGATGATCGTCACGGTCAGGGAGGTCAGCCACCATGCCAAGAGGGCGAAGCTGATGATGGGCAGGATGATGGTGCCCACGGGCCAGACGGGGGCGACCATGAGCGCGGTCGATGCCGCGGCCACCACGATGAAGAACCACATGCCGATCGACGGACGGAGTTTCTCCTGGAAGATCACCTGGGTGCCGGATTGCGTTGTTGCCATGTCCCCATTGTCCCACAGCGAAAAGTTTGGCCGCGCTCAGGCTGGAGCGTTAGAGTGCATCTTTGTGACGGAAACCCTGAAGATCAACCTCCAGCTCCTCGACGCGGGCATGAGCGCCCCCGCCTACGCGCACGCGGGCGATGCCGGAGCCGACCTGCGCTCGACCGTCGACTTCGTCCTCGAACCCTTCGAACGCCGTGTGGTGCCGACGGGAATCGCGATCGCCGTGCCCGAAGGCTATGCGGCGTTCGTCCACCCGCGCTCGGGACTGTCGAGCAAGCATGGGGTCACCGTCGTCAATGCGCCCGGAACCATCGATTCCGGATACCGCGGCGAGATCAAGGTGCCGCTCATCAACCTCGACGCGAAGACCCCGCTGCGCATCGCCCGGGGTGACCGCATCGCCCAACTCGTGATCCAAGCAGTGGCACAGGCTGACTTCGAGATCGTCGACACCCTTGACGCCAGTGACCGCGGAGCCGGCGGATTCGGCTCCACCGGCGGTATCGACGCCGGCCTCAGCGAAAAGGAGAAGTGAGGACTCATGGGACTGTTCTCCCGGTTCAAGAAGACCACACCGACGACCGATGACGATGTCCGCGCAGAAGAAGCCGTCGACGACGAAGAAGAGGACCTCACCGCCGAAGACACCGAGGCGACCGACCTCGAAACCGAGGACGGAGAGCCGGAGGATGACCTCGACGAAGAAGAGGCGCTGCTGGAGAAGTCCGCACCCTTCGACCGGTCCGAGAAGGGACCGTTCGACATTTCCGAGGACTATCCGGAGCACGATCGCCTCGACCTCGGCGCCCTCAAGGTGCCCGTCGTCGACGGCATGCAGGTGCGTCTGGACACCGACGATGATTCGCAGCGCGTTCTCGCCGTGACCCTCATCCACGACGGTGGAGGCATCCAGCTCCAGGCGTTCGCGACGCCGCGCTCCGAAGGACTGTGGAACACCGTGCGCCAGCAGCTCGCCGAGTCCGTGACCGGTCAGGGCGGAGAATCGTCCGAGCTGCATACCTCGCTCGGGAAGGAACTGGCGATCGAGGTCCCCGCGAAGACGGAATCGGGTCGCCCCGGCAAACGCGCCATGCGCTTCGCCGGCGTCGACGGACCGCGCTGGTTCATCCGCGCCGTGTTCTCCGGCAAGGCCGTGACCGATGATGAGATCCGCGCCGAACTCTCCGCTCTCCTGCGCGGAGTCGTCGTCGACCGCGGTGAAGAAGCCATGGCTCCCAGAGAACTCATCGCCCTCACCGCGCCGCAGGTCGGAAACGACGACGAGGAGGAGAAGGACGAGGACGAGCTCAACCCCTTCGAGCGCGGTCCCGAGATCACAGAGGTCCGCTGAACCGGGATGCTGGACCTCATCAGCCGGCTCGTGCGTGACTTCGGCTCCCGCGATGCCGAAGCCCGCGCAGATCTGCGCTTCGTCAGCCAGATCCCCGGAGTCGTCCCGGTCGAAGACTTGGAGGCTCGGAAGACCTCGCGCATCGCCGGAGTCGTCTCCGCCACCACCCAGTCGTGCAGCGGCGACAGCCCCCGTCTCGACATCACCGTGGCCGACGGCACCGGTGAAGCCCGCGCCCAGTTCCTCGGACGTCGGGAGATCAGCGGCATCCGACCCGGCGCACTGGTCGTCCTCGAGGGCCGATTCTGCGGCAAAGACGGTGTGCTGACCGCGCACAACCCCGTCTACGAACTGCTGCAGACACGCGACGACTCGGACGACTGAGCCAGCCTCGAAACGGACCGGACGACTGACCCGGCCACAACTCGGACGGCCGGCTCAGCTCCCAGCCGATTGACTCAGTCCTCGGTCGACTCCGCCGTCGCCCGCAGCAGCTCGAGCAGCGCCCCCTCCTGATCGGGGGAGGAGAGGAAGAACAATTCGTCCCCGGCCTCGATGACGTCATCGGCACTCGGAGCGAACGCTCGCGAATTGCGGATGATCGCCACCAGCACCGTATCCAGCGGGAACGTGATCCCGCCGATGCGTTCGGCCACGAGCGCGGCGTTCTCATGCACCGTGAACTCGAGCAGACCCGCCTGGCCGCGTTCGAAGCTCATGAGGTGGACGAGTCCGCCGACCTCCACCGCCTCCTCGACGAGAGCGGTCATCAGTCGCGGAGTCGACACCGCCACATCGACGCCCCAGTTGTCGTCGAAGAGCCATTCGTTCTTCGGATTATTCACCCGCGACACCGTCCGGGGCACCCCGAACTCGGTCTTCGCCAACAGCGAGAGCACGAGGTTCGTCTTGTCGTCTCCGGTCGCGGCCACGACGACATCGGCTTCCTCGAGCCCCGCCTCGGCCAGGCCGGCGAGTTCACACGCGTCGGAGAGCAGCCATTCGGCTCCGGGGATCCGCTCCAGCCCGAGAGCGTCCTTGTTCTGATCGATGAGCAGAACGGAATGATCCTTGTCGATGAGCTCCCGGGCGACCGAACGACCGACGGAACCGGCTCCGGCGATGACGACCCTCATTGTTCTTCCTCCACGGTGGCCACGGGCTGATCGAGGATCCGCTCGATCTCGCCGAGGCGCTCGACCGGACACATGAGATGGACGAGATCCCCGTCCTGGATGAGCAGATCTTCGTGAGCGACAATGCCCTCGGACAGGCGGGTGACGTAGGCGACCCGTGCCTTCGTCCGCGATTCGATCTCCTTGATCGGGCGGGCCACCCAACCGGGATCGAGATGCACCTCGGCGAGGACGAGATTGCCCGAAGGCTCACGGTATTCGGTGATCGACCCCTGCGGGACGAGCTTGCGCATCACCTGCTCAGCCGTCCACCGCACCGTCGGCACGGTCGGGATGCCGAGGCGTTCGAAGACCTGCGCACGAGCCGGGTCGTAGATGCGGGCCGCGACATTCGTCACCGCGAAGGTCTCGCGGGCGACACGCGCGGCGAGGATGTTCGAATTGTCCCCGCTCGAGACCGCAGCGAAGGCGAAGGCCTCGGCGGTCTTCGCCTGGGACAGGGTTTCTCGGTCGAAGCCGATGCCGGTGATCGTCGAACCGCTGAAATCGCGACCGAGTTTGAGGAACGCGTCCGGGTTCCGATCGACGACCGCGACGGAGTGTCCATTCGCATCAAGGGCTTTGGCCAGGGAGGCCCCGACCCGGCCGCAGCCCATAATCACGAAGTGCATCGGTTTTCCTCTCCGCAGTGATCTACCATTGGTTGCCGTGGCCAGCAGTTTTTCTGATGCCGTCAAAAGACTACTCGTTGGACGGCCCTTCCGCAGTGAGGACAGGCGTGCGCCGGCGCTGAAGAAGCGCATCGCAATGCCCGTCTTCGCCTCCGACATGCTCTCATCGGTGGCCTACGCTCCCGATGAGATCCTGCTGGCACTGTCGCTGACCTCACTCGTGGCCCTGACGGTGGCCCCGTGGATCGGCGTGGCCGTGGGCATCGTCATCCTCGTGATCGTCGCCTGCTATCGCATCAATGTCAGGGCCTACCCCTCCGGCGGAGGCGACTACGAGGTGGCCTCGAAGAACCTCGGCTCCGGTGCCGGGCTCGTCGTCGCCGCGGCCCTGCTCGTCGACTATGTGCTCACCCTGGCCGTATCGATGACGGTGTTCGCCGCGTACATCACGACGGCCTTCCCGCCGCTCGCGCCCTATCGGGTGCCGGTGGCGATCGTCGGCATCCTGCTCATCTGCCTCGCGGGCCTGCGCGGATCCCGGGCGACGCCGATGCTCCTGGCCGTGCCGACCTACCTGTTCCTCGGCGCCGTGTTCCTCACCATGTGCGTGGGCCTCATCAGGGTCGGCTTCGGCGACACCCCGCACGCCCAGACCGCCGACTACACGGTCGTCCACGGCAGCGTCGGCGACCAGGCGACACTCGGACTGGCCACGGTCCTCATCGTGCTCCGCGCCTTCTCCTCGGGAGCCGTTGCCCTGGCCGGTGTCCAGACCGTGGCCAACGCGGTGCCGGCGTTCAAGAAGCCGCGCGGCAAGAACGCCGGCAACACCCTGCTGCTGTCCGGCCTGCTCGCCGCCCTCATGCTCACCGGGCTGACCTACCTGGCCTCGGCCACCGGCATCAAATACGTCGACGACCCGCACCTCTACCTCGTCCGCGGCGACGGCAGCCCGATCAGTGCCGAATACGAGCAGGAACCCGTGCTCGCTCAGCTTGCACATGCGATCTTCGACAACGCACCCGTGATGTTCTACATCGTCGTGCTCATCACCGCCCTCGTGCTCATCGCCGCCGCGAACACCGCCGTCGAAGGCTTCCCGGGACTGGCCTCCCGATTGGCGCGCGACGAATTCCTGCCCCGACAGCTGGCGACGAAGGGTGACCGGCTCACCTTCTCCAACGGCATCCTCCTGCTCGCGGGGGCCGCGATCGTCCTCGTCATCGCCACGAGCGCCTCGGCGACGATGCTCATCCAGCTCTACCTCGTCGGGGTCTTCGCCAGCTTCGTCCTCGGACAGGCGGGCATGGTCCTGCACTGGCGCAAACGGCTGCGTTTGGTCATCGATTCGAAGACCCGGATGCGGATGCACTTCAACCGGGTCGTCAACGGAGTGGGGTGCGTGCTCGCCGCCGGAGTCCTCATCGTCGTCATCGTCTCGAAGTTCCTCGCCGGTGCCTGGCTGGCCGTGTTCGCGATGGCCGGTCTCTACCTCATCATGGGTGCCATCCACCGCCACTACTCCCGCGTGGCCCGGGAGCTCGCCCCGGACGCCGATGTGAATTCGCGGACCATCCCGTCGAACACACACGCCATCGTCGTCGTCAGCGAGATCGACAAACCCACCATGCGCGCCCTCTCCTATGCCCGAGTCACACGGTCGAGCCAGCTCGAGGCCGTCACCGTGGCCGTCGATGAAGACGCCGCAGCCGATCTGCAGAAGCGGTGGAACGCGATGGAGCTGCCGGTGCCGCTGACGGTCCTCGGCTCGCCGTACCGCGAACTCGTGCGTCCGATGCTTGCGCACATCCTCGCCATCCGCAGGCGGTCTCCGCGAGATCTCGTCATCGTCTACATCCCGCAGTTCGTCGTCGGCCGCTGGTGGGAGCACATCCTGCACAACCAGGTCGCGCTCAAGCTGCGCACCCGCCTGCTCCTCGTCCCCAATGTCGTCGTGGTCTCCGTGCCGTGGCGGCTGAGGTCGTTCTCCCGCCAATACGGCGGAGACGGCCCCGACCCCTCTCTGTACAGGCAGGCATAGAACACTCATGAGCGACACATCGGTTCCCGCCCAGGATCTCACCCTCGACATCGAGTCCCCGGCAGCCGGAGGCACCTCCATCGCCCGCCACGACGGACAGGTCGTGTTCGTCTCGGGTGCCCTGCCCGGTGAGAGGGTCCGGGCACGCACCGCCGCGGGACCGGCCGCGAGATTCCTCCGCGCCGAAGTCACCGAGGTGCTCGAAGCCTCACCCCACCGTGTCGCTGACCGTCGTGCCGCCTACCGGTTCGACGGACAGGCCGGCGGTCCGGCCGGTGCCGCCGACGAAGCAGCGACCGGCTTCGGCGGCATGGAATACGCACATGTCGACATCGCCCATTCGCGGACCCTCAAAGCCGAAGTGCTCACCGACCAGCTGGCGCGCATCGGCCACATCGATCGGCAGGTCGAGGTCCGGCCGGCACCGCACGAGACCGACGGCACCGACTGGCGCACCCGCGTCCAACTGGCCGTCGACGCCGAGGGCCGGCCGGGAATGCTCGCGTCCCGTTCACACGATGTCATTCCCGTGAACACTCCGCCGTTGGCCGCCGGAGCGCTCCACGACCTCGACATCGCAGCGCTGCGTGCACCGGGGGCACGCAGGCTCGAATTCGCTTGGTCCGGAGACCATGGAGCACTCATCGTCCGCGGGCGCCCCACCGCTGAGGTCCTCGCCGAGATCGACGCGTGGCTGCCCGCTTCCTTCTCTCTGCTCGCCGAGGCGGCCGGGCCCGATCACGGCAAGCGCAGGGGGCGCGGACGCGGCCGCAGGCGTCCTCCCGCCGAGCTCACCATCGTCCGCGGCCGCCGGAACCTCACCGAGACGGTCGCGGGACGGGACTTCACCGTCGCCGCCGACGGGTTCTGGCAGGTGCACCGGGATGCGGCCGAACTGCTCAGCGCGGAAGTCAGCGCCGCGCTGCCCGACCGAGTGAAGTCGCTCACCGACCTCTACTGCGGAGTCGGTCTGCTCGGCATCTCCGCGGCACGGGCGACGGGAGCACCGCTGTTCGGAGTCGAAGGGGTCGGACCGGCGATCGAGCACGCACGTGCGAACGCCGCCGATCTCGACGCCCGGTTCCTCACCCTCGACGTCGATCGGGCCCGCCTGCCCGAATCCGATGTCATCATCCTCGACCCGCCGCGGGCAGGGGCAGGGAAGGCGGTGACCTCGGCGCTCATCGGATCCTCGGCGCGGACTCTGGTCTATGTCTCCTGCGACCCGGCGACGCTGGCCCGCGACCTCGCGCAGCTGACCGGCGGGGGATTCGCGATCGAGAGCCTCACCGGCTTCGATCTCTTCCCGCTCACCTCACACCTGGAGACGGTCACCGTCCTCCGGAGGTGAGGTCGACGTCCCCGGCAGCGCCGCCTCGATGAGGGCCGCGGTCAGTGGTGGAGCCGCCTCGGCGAGGGATCATCCGGCCGGGGTCCGGCGGGGGAGGAGCACGAGGACGATGAGGGCGATGAACGTCGTGAGGAATCCCCACAGTCCCCACCAGCCGGCGGATCGGCCCTTCTCCCTGGCGAAGGAATTGCAGATCACGGCGAAGATGATGCCGACGAGCAGTGCGCCGAAGCCGAATCCGGCGCCGAGCGTGAACGGGTCCATGGGGGTCTCCTCGGTGCTGATGCGAGTATGCGACGATGTCCTCGACGCGGTTCTCACATTAGGCACCGCGCCACGGCGGCGTCCCTGGTGATGACCGCAGATGAGTGAGGGGAAAACCCGACCGGAGGGTTCGAACCTCCGTGTGCCACAGTGGTCAAAGCCCCTCGAATGAGATAGAATTTATCTTGACGTCAAGATACTTTTGGAAACATATGTGTCGCGTAAATCGGTGCGCGGCGCAAGGGCCTGCCCGCAGACTCGGAACGGTCCGGTTTCTTGGATGAGTATCGGATGAAACAGGAGAATCACGATGAGCAACGTCGATACGTTCAAATCGAAGAGCACCCTGACCGTGGGCGATAAGGATTATGAGATCTATCGCCTCGACAAGGTCAAGGGATCGGAAAAGCTTCCCTTCAGCCTCAAAGTGCTGCTGGAGAACCTTCTGCGCACGGAAGACGGCGCAAACATCACCTCGGAGCACATCGAGGCGCTCGGCAGCTGGGACCCCAATGCCGAGCCGGACACCGAGATCCAGTTCACCCCGGCCCGCGTGGTGATGCAGGACTTCACCGGTGTGCCCTGCATCGTCGACCTCGCCACCATGCGTGAGAAGGTCGTCGAGCTCGGCGGCAAGCCGGATCAGGTCAACCCGCTGGCTCCGGCCGAGCTGGTCATCGACCACTCGGTGCAGATCGACCGCTTCGGCACCGCCGACGCCGTCGAACTGAACATGGACATCGAATACCAGCGCAACGGTGAGCGCTACCAGTTCCTGCGCTGGGGCCAGACCGCATTCGAAGACTTCAAGGTCGTGCCTCCGGGCATGGGCATCGTCCACCAGGTCAACATCGAGCACCTGGCTCGCGTGGTCATGCCGCGCGAGGTCGACGGAGTCCTCCGGGCCTACCCGGACACCCTGGTCGGCACCGACTCGCACACCACCATGGTCAACGGCCTCGGTGTGCTCGGTTGGGGCGTAGGCGGCATCGAGGCCGAGGCAGCAATGCTCGGCCAGCCCGTGTCGATGCTCATCCCGCGCGTCGTCGGCTTCAAGCTCACCGGTGAGATCCCCTCCGGTGTGACCGCGACCGACGTCGTGCTCACGATCACCGACATGCTCCGTCAGCACGGTGCCGTCGGCAAGTTCGTCGAGTTCTACGGCAAGGGTGTGGCCGAGGTGCCGCTGGCCAACCGTGCGACGATCGGCAACATGAGCCCCGAGTTCGGTTCGACCGCCGCGATCTTCCCGATCGACGAGGTCACCATCGACTACCTCAAGCTCACCGGCCGCTCGGACGAGCAGATCCAGCTCGTCGAGGACTACGCCAAGACCCAGGGGCTGTGGCACGATCCGGAGAACGAAGTCGAGTACTCCGAGTACATCGAACTCGATCTGTCCACCGTGGTGCCCTCGATCTCCGGACCGAAGCGCCCGCAGGACCGCATCGAACTCTCCGATGCCAAGAACCAGTTCGCCAAGGACATCCACAACTACGCCGCGCCCGGCGAGGAGTCGAAGTCCGTCGACGTCACCACCGGTGACGGAGATCAGTTCGAGCTGGCCAACGGCGCTGTGGCGATCGCTTCGATCACCTCGTGCACGAACACCTCGAACCCCTCGGTGATGATGGCCGCCGGCCTGCTGGCCCGCAACGCCCGCAAGCGCGGACTCAACTCCAAGCCGTGGGTCAAGACCTCGATCGCTCCGGGTTCGAAGGTCGTGACCAACTACTACGAGAAGGCCGGGCTCATCGAGGATCTCGAGGCTCTGAACTTCTACATCGTCGGCTACGGCTGCACCACCTGCATCGGCAACTCGGGTCCGCTGGACCAGGAGATCTCCGACACCATTCAGGACAACGACCTCTCGGTCACCGCTGTCCTGTCGGGCAACCGCAACTTCGAGGGCCGCATCAGCCCCGACGTGAAGATGAACTACCTCGCCTCGCCTCCGCTGGTCATCGCGTACGCGCTGGCCGGGACGATGGACTTCGACTTCGAGAACCAGCCGCTGGGCAAGGACTCCGAAGGCGTCGACGTCTACCTCAAGGATCTCTGGCCCGCACCGGAGGAGGTCGAGTCGGTCATCGCCTCGTCGATCTCGACCGATATGTTCGACAACGAATACGGCCGGATCTTCGACGGTGACGAGCGCTGGCAGCAGCTCGACACCCCCGAGGGCAAGATCTTCGAGTGGGACGACAAGTCGACCTACGTGCGCAAGCCCACCTTCTTCGACGGCATGGGACTCGAGCCCGAAGCCGTCGAGGACATCAAGGGTGCGCGCGTGCTCGCGAAGCTCGGCGACTCGGTGACCACCGACCACATCTCGCCCGCAGGTTCCTTCAAGGCCGATACCCCGGCCGGCAAGTACCTCGTCGAGAACGGTGTCGAGCGCAAGGACTTCAACTCCTACGGCTCGCGCCGCGGCAACCACGAAGTCATGATCCGCGGAACGTTCGCGAACATCCGCCTGCAGAACCAGCTCCTCGACGGAGTCCAGGGTGGCTTCACCCGCGACTTCACGCAGGAGGGCGGACCGCAGACGACGATCTACGACGCTTCCGTCAACTACGAGGCCGCCGGCACTCCGCTCGTCGTCCTCGGCGGCAAGGAATACGGATCGGGATCCTCGCGTGACTGGGCCGCCAAGGGCACGAAGCTGCTCGGAGTCGAAGCGGTCATCACCGAGAGCTTCGAGCGCATCCACCGCTCGAACCTCATCGGCATGGGTGTGCTGCCGCTGCAGTACCCCGCCGGCGAATCGACCGAGTCGCTCGGCCTCGACGGCACCGAGACCTTCTCCATTGAAGGCATCACGGAACTCAACGAGGGCAAGACCCCCGAGACCGTGAAGGTCACCGCCGAGAAGGAAGACGGCACGAAGGTCGAATTCGACGCCGTGGTGCGCATCGACACCCCGGGTGAAGCCGACTACTACCGCAACGGCGGCATCCTGCAGTACGTTCTGCGTCAGCTGGCAACCGCCTGATCGCAGGAGATGCGGCCGGGCGCTGTGAGTCTCCGACTCGCGGCAGTCGGTTCGCGCTGAGGCGCTGAACCGGAAGAGAACGAAGGCCGGTGGGATTCTTCCCGCCGGCCTTCGTCGTCCCTGGGCGACGGGCAACGGTGGGCGGAGCATCCCTCACCGTCAGCGTCTCAACATTGTGGTGCATCGGGGCGGTGTCCCGCTGAGGGTGAGGGATGCCCGGCCGTCGGCGGGGAGAGCGGGGGCGGGCGGCGGTGCATGATGCATGGCCAGTGGGAGGAGATGGACGCAGCGCGAGGAAGTATCCGCAGTGGGGTGGGGCGCTCCGGGAAGTGCGCGATAGAATGTGGCGATTGGAGTCCGCCCGTCAACGATGATGTGAGAAGTGAGATGACCTTCCTCGAAACGATCCACTCGCCGAGCGATCTGGCCCGGCTCGACGCCGGCGAGTGCGAGGTGCTGACCAAAGAGATCCGTGACTACCTCGTGACCACGGTGGCCGGCACCGGCGGACATCTGGGCCCCAACCTCGGCGTCGTCGAACTCACCATGGGCATCCACCGAGTCTTCGACTCCCCACGGGACACCATCATCTTCGACGTCGGCCACCAGACCTATGTGCACAAACTGCTCACCGGCCGCTGCGAGGAATTCTCCACCCTTCGCCAGCGTGACGGACTCTCCGGCTACCCGAGCCGGGCAGAGAGCGACCACGACGTCGTCGAAAACTCCCACGCCTCGACCTCCCTGTCCTGGGCCGACGGCATCGCAAAAGCCCGTCAACTCACCGGTGAGAGGGACCGCCACGTCGTCGCCGTCATCGGCGACGGGGCGCTGACCGGAGGCATGGCCTGGGAAGCGCTCAACACGATCGCCGCCGACACGTCGACCCCGCCGAGGCGGCTGGTCATCATCGTCAACGACAACGGCCGCTCCTACGCCCCGACCGTCGGCGGATTCGCCGCCCACCTCGACGAGCTGCGCACGACCTCCGGCTACGAGAAGCTGCTGAGCTGGGGCAAAGAGACGCTGCGTCAGTCCGGTGCGCCCGGCCGCGCGGCCTACAGTGCGATCCACGGTGTCAAACGCGGACTCAAAGACATGGTCAGCCCGCCGCAGACGGGAATGTTCGACGAACTCGGCATCAAGTATCTGGGCCCTGTCGACGGCCACGATCTGTCCTCGGTCGAAAAGGCCCTGCAGCTGGCCAAACAGTACGACGGCGGCCCCGTCATCGTCCACATGATCACGCAGAAGGGGCACGGCTACGACCCGGCGGTCAACGACGACACGGACCAATTCCACTCCGTCGGCATCATCGACCCGGTCACGGGCAAGGCGACACCGTCGAAGTCGACGTCGTGGACCTCGGTGTTCGGCACCCAGATCTGCGAACTCGCCGAGGAGCGTGACGATATCGTCGCCGTCACCGCGGCCATGCTCACCCCGGTGGGACTGGCGAAATTCGCCGAGGAATTCCCTGACAGGGTCTTCGACGTCGGCATCGCCGAACAGCATGCGGTCGCCTCGGCGGCGGGACTGTCCTACGGCGGGCTCCACCCGGTCGTATGCATCTACTCGACATTCCTCACCCGTGCCTTCGACCAGATGCTCATGGACGTGGCCCTCCACCGCCAGGGCGTCACCTTCGTCCTCGACCGCGCCGGCATCACCGGTCCCGACGGGGCCAGTCACCACGGCATCTGGGACATCGCCATGCTGCGCATCGTTCCCGGCCTCCGACTCGCCGCACCTCGGGACGCCGCTCGACTGGTCGAAGAGCTGAGCGAAGCGGTCGCCGTCACCGACGGGCCGACGGTCCTGCGCTTCCCGCGCGGCGGCGTCGGAGCCGACATCCCCGCGCTGAGGCGGCTCGGCGATGGTGTCGATGTCCTCCGTGACACGCCCGCCGGTTCCGAACCGGATGTCCTCATCGTCTCCGTCGGTCCCTTCGCCCTGCTGGCTGAGGACGTCGCCGAGAAGCTGGCCGATCGAGGCATCACCGCCACGATCGTCGACCCCCGTTGGGTGCTGCCCGTGCCCGATTCCGTCATCGACCTCGCCGCACAGCACAGCCTCGTCGCCGTGATCGAAGACGGGGTGAAGATCGGCGGCATCGGCTCGCAGATCAGATCCGACCTGCGCGAGGCGGACTCGCGGATCGGGGTCCTCGAACTCGGGGTGCCCGACGAATTTCTGCCGCAGGGAACGCGCGAAGAGATCCTCGCACATGTGGGACTCGACGCTGACACGATCGTCTCCGACATCGTCGGTGCCCTGCCCGCCGAGGTAGCCGACCGTGCTGATCAGAGTTCCCGCCGCGCGGTGTGACGATTCCGCTCAGGCAGCGGACACGGTCGATCGGAGGGCAGCGGTCGCAGTCGTCCTCAGGGAAGCGATCGCAGTTGCTCCCAGAGGAGCAGACGAGGTCGCCCTCAGGGTCGGGGGAGGCCGGCCAGGGTCGTCGAGAGCACCGGAGTGCTCAGCTCGATCTGCCAGGGGCGCGCGCCCGCCTCGGCGAGGAAGTCCGCGACATCGACGACGGGCTGAGCGGCCAGGGACTTCACCAGGGCCGGCTGGAGCAGCACATCGTGGGGGATCGTCAGCTGCTTCGACAGCTCGGCCATCGCCGCCTTCAGTGCCGCGATACGGTCCTTGAGATCGGTATGGCTGAACGGGCTGCGTCGCTGCCGTCCGCCCTCCTGCTTCGGCGGGAGCTCTTCGGCGGTGAGGCGGGAGGCCTTGCGGTAGGCGCGGAAGAGGCGGGCCGCCTCGGCGCGGGAGAGTCGGCGCCACTTCGTCATGATGTCATCGCTGGACTTCACTCCGGATTGGGCGAGAGCGACGAGGTCACGGTCGCGCAGCACCTTGCTCGGGGCGATATCGGATTCGAAGGCCATGGCGTCGCGCGCCCGCCAGAGTTCGCGGACCCGGGCGATATCGCGGCGTGAACGCAGTTTCGACAGGCCGTGCGTGCGCCGCCACGGTTCGTCGAAATGCTTCGGTTCGAAGTCGAGCAGGTGCGTGAACTCCTGGCGCGCGTACTCCCAGCGATCGACCTCGAGCAGCGACTGATGGAGGATGTCACGGATCGGCAGGAGCACTTCGACGTCGAGGGCGGCATAATTCAGCCACGCCTTCGGCAGGGGCCGGGTGGACCAGTCGGCGGCCGAATGCTCTTTGGCCAGACGCACACCCAGAGTGCGTTCGGCGACCGCTGCCAGACCGAATTTCTCCCAGCCGAGGAGCCGTGCGGCCAGTTCGGTGTCGAACAGCGCCGCCGGGCGCATGCCGCGCTCCTGCAGGCACGGCAGATCCTGAGTCACCGAATGGATGACCCACTCGTCGGAGCCGAACGCGGGATTGAGGTCGCTGAGGTCTCCGAGGGTCTCGGAATCGAGGAGGAACGTGCCCGCACCCTCGCGACGCAGCTGGATGAGGAACGCCCGCTGCCCATATCTGATGCCCGAGGCCCGTTCGGCATCGATGGCGATCGGTCCATCGGCGGCAGCCAGGCTGGCGACCGAGGAGGAGAGTCCGTCCGGGGTGTCGACAACGTCGGGGACGCCGTTCGCGGGTGTTTCCAAAAGCGGTAGTTCAGATGTCATCGACGGCGCCCGGGCAGGGCAGTGACTCCTTCAGGAAGTGGTGGCAGTCCGGCGACTGTGCTGAGCAGATCGATCCAGGCTTCGAAGTGATTGCCGATCAGATCCGGCTCGTCAATCACGGGTGTCCACGAAGCGCGCAGCTCCAAGTCTATCGTGGCCGGACGATCGGCCAAGGTGCCGAAGCTCTCCGACAGCACCCGGGTCGTCGTCCCGCCGGCGGCGAGCACCTGGCAGTCGTTGGCTTCCAGGGCGTCCTCGAGCCAACTCCACGCCACGTGACCGAGCATCGTCTCATTGCCGAGTTCGTGTTCGAGCTCTGCCCGAATATAGGAGACCACCCGGAAGCGGCCCTCCCATTCCTCGGGTGCGGCCGGGTCGAAGAGGACGACGATGCGGCCGGTGGCGAGTTCGTCGATGGTCTCGCCGCTGGCCCGCAGGAAGGTCTCGTCGGCGCTGACTTCGGCACCGAGCGCATAGGAGTAGGGCGCCAGACGTGCCGGCGCCGGAATCTCGGAGATCGACACATTGTTCGTGCTGCGTGCCTGACGCAGCACCGAAGTCACGGCCGAGAACTCCGCCGGAATGCGATTGAGAGGTGAGGTGTTGACCACACTTGACACGATAGATCAGCACACCGGGCGGGGGAATCGCCCACGCCGAGGCGACCCCCGGAGATTCGGCTCGCGCGAACCGCGACGACGGTTAAGACGCGGTGTCTTGAAACCGGAACGCAGTTGGTCATCGTCTGGCGAAGAATGGGAAGATGGGGTCATGACATCACCCCTGTTGGCCGCCCTGCGTTCGGAGCCGGTGCCGCACACTCCCGTCTGGTTCATGCGGCAGGCCGGCCGCTCTCTGCCCGAGTATCGGAAGCTGCGCGAAGGCACGAAGATGCTCGATGCCTGCCGCGACCCCGAACTCGTCTCCGAGATCACCCTCCAGCCCGTGCGCCGCCACGGTGTCGATGCGGCCATCTTCTTCTCCGATATCGTCGTCCCCCTGCAGGCCGCAGGCGTCGACGTCGAAATCGTCCCCGGCGTCGGACCGGTCATCGCGCACCCGGTGCGCAGCCGCGCCGACATCGACGCCCTGCCCGAACTCGATGTCGCCGACATTCCCGACATCACCGGATCGATCCAGCGGGTGACTGCCGAACTCGGCGAGGCGACCCCGCTCATCGGCTTCGCCGGAGCCCCATTCACGCTCGCCAGCTACCTCATCGAAGGCGGCCCGAGCAAGAACCATGAGAAGACGAAGTCGCTCATGGCCTCCGACCCCGAATCCTTCTCCGCACTGCTGGCGAAGCTCGCCCGCATCTCCACCACTTTCATCGACGTCCAGCTGCAGGCGGGTGCGAAGGCCTTCCAGCTCTTCGACTCCTGGGCCGGCTATCTCAGCCGTGCAGACTACGAAGACCACGTCCTCGAGCATTCCACCTCGGTGTTCTCAGCACTGGCGGCTCACGAGGTTCCCAGCATCCACTTCGGCGTCCAGACCGGCGAGCTGCTGAGTTCGATGTCGCGGGCCGGATCGACGGCCGTCGGCGTCGACTTCCGCGTCGACCTCGCCGATGCCGCCACCCGAGTCCCGTCCGGACGGGCGCTGCAGGGCAACCTCGACCCCGCACTCCTCTTCGCCCCGTGGGAAGCACTGGCTCCGCGAGTCGAGGCCATCGTGAAGAAGGGGCTGGAACTCGACGGCGGATTCGTCTTCAACCTCGGCCACGGAGTGCTGCCGGACACCGACCCCGAGGTGCCCGGTCGCATCGTCGACCTCGTGCACCGAGTCTCGGCAGAGATCCTCGGTCGCCGCAGCTGATCCGATGAAGCACATCACCGTCGTCGGGGGAGGCGTCTCCGGGCTCGTCACCGCCTACCGCCTCTCCGCCGACCACGCAGTCACGCTGCTCGAGGCGGCCGATCGCCTCGGCGGGTGCCTCAGGCCGACCACCCTCGGCGGTGCTGTGCCCATCGGCATCGACTCCGGTGCCGAAGCGAGCCTCAACCGCCGACCCGAGACCAAAGGCCTGGCCCGCGAACTCGGCCTCGACACGGTCTTCCCCTCCACCCGCCACAACTCCCAGGTGCTCAACCGCGGGCAGCTGCATGCGATTCCGAAGCGCACCATCATGGGGGTGCCCGCCGACGCCGCAGAAGTCGAATCCCTCATCGGCGCCGAGGCGGCCGACCGTTTGGCGGCCGAAACGCTCACTGGCGCGATCGACACCGACGATGTCTCCTTGGGAGACTTCCTGTCCGCGCGCCTCGGCGATGCCGTCGTCGACTCGCTCGTCGATCCGCTCCTCGGCGGGGTCCACGCCGGCCGCTGCCGGGATCTGTCTCTGGCCGAAACGGTGCCCGCGCTCCTGCCCGCCGCGGTCGAGGGCACCTCGGTGCTCGACCTCGTCGCCGAACTCCTCGCCGCCCGCGAGGCGAACGCGAGGTCCGGGACTGAGCAGGAACCGGTGTTCATGAGCTTCGAAGGCGGCATCAACCGCCTCATCCCCGCCCTGCGCGAAGCGTTTGAGACCAACGGTGGGACGGTGAGGCTTGGTGCCGGGGTCACGCGAATCCGTCGTGGGGCCGGCACGTGGACGGTCTCCGGCGACGGGTTCGAGGTGGAATCCGACGGATTGGTCCTGGCCACACCGGCCCACATCAGTGCCGGGCTGCTCACCGAAACGGCTCCCGACGCTTCAGCGACTCTCGCGAGCATTCCCTACGCTTCGACAGCGCTCGTGGCGGCCTTGGTCGACCTCGACGGAACCGAGCTGGAAGGGTCGGGATTCCTCGTGCCGGCGACCGAGGACACCTTCATCAAGGCCTCGACGTTCGTGTCGAACAAATGGCCGTGGACGGCCGCACACATCCCACGCGGCACCGCGCTGGTGCGTATGAGCATCGGACGCTTCGGAGACGGACCCGAGGTCTGGTCCACGGCGTCGGATGAGGAACTCATCGACCGGGCCTTCGCCGATTGGCAGTCGATCACCTCTCGTTCGAGTGCACGGATCCTCGCCGCCGAAGCCCAGCGGTGGAACTCCGCGCTGCCCCAGTACCTGCCCGGCCACGCCGCGCGCATCGCCGGCCTCGATGAGCAGATCGCCGAGCTGGACGGCCTCGACCTGGCCGGATCGGCATTCGGAGGAGTGGGGATCCCCGCCTGTATCGCCCGCGCCGAGGCGGTCGCACAGCGCCAGCGAACCCGGCAGGCCGACGGGCCGTGACCGACGGATCCGCGCCACTGAACTTCACCGACTGACACTGACCCACCGATACAGAACGAACAGATCACAGAAGGAGCAGGAATGAGCGACCACACTCAGCCGACCGATGCCCAGATCGAAGAAGCGAACAGCGAGACGAGGTACATCGCCTATTCCGTCTACGCTTCGGCCGGTGAGCTCGGTGACGCCGACCGCGGCGAACTCGCCGAGGAGCTGCTGACCGGACTCGAGCCGCTGAAGGAGCAGGGACTCGTCGTCCGCGGCATCTACGACGTCTCCGCCCTGCGCGCCGACGCCGATGTCATGTTCTGGTACCACGCGCCCACCATCGAACTCGTCCAGGCCGCCTACTCGGTGATCCGTCGCAGCCTGCTCGGCGGAGTCCTCGAACCGATCTGGTCGGTCGTGGGCATCCACCGTCCGGCCGAGTTCAACAAGGGCCACCTGCCGGCGCTGCTCGTCGACGAGGTCCCAGGCGACTACATCTGCGTCTACCCGTTCGTGAGGTCCTACGACTGGTACGTACTCGATCCCGCCGAACGGTCGAAGATGCTGCGCGACCACGGCATGGCCGCCGCCTCTTACAAGGACGTCAAGGCGAACACGATCGCGTCCTTCGCCCTCGGCGACTACGAGTGGCTGCTCGCCTTCGAAGCCCCCGAGCTGCACCGCATCGTCGACCTCATGCGCGATCTGCGCAATACCGAAGCTCGGCTGCACGTGCGCGAAGAGATCCCGTTCTACACGGGACCGCGTCGGGAACTCGTCGACATCATCTCCGACTGGCGGTGACCGCTCGCGGTCGGGAGTGGGCCCAGCCGACTTCCGACCGAACCGGGGGAGTCACCGACCTCGGCCGGAGATGACACGCTCAAGGGCCGCCGCAGATGCGGCGGCCCTTGCACGTTCGCAGCGGTCAACGGCTGCCGGGTCAGTCGGCGGTCTTCTTCACTACGTAGGAATGGCCGCTGGCGTCGGTGCGCATCTCCAGGCCCATGTCCTCGAGCTGCTTGTGGCGCAGGGTCTCATCCTCGAAATACCCACCGGGACGCGTGTTGTCGACCTGTGCGGGACCGACGATCTTGCGGAAGAAGTTGTTGAGCCAGCCGACTCCGCGCTGCGATGTGCGGTGACTGCGCGGGTGTCTGTCGGAATCGTCGGGAGAAGCCTGCGAGGCGGACGGCATAAGAGAATCCTATCGACGAGTCACCGCTGCGGCGGGCTGCTGAACAATTTCGACTGTGCATCCAGTGTACCCTAATCATTAGTGCACTAATTGAAGGCCGCGCGGACGGTCGAACGGACGGCCGAAGGAGAGACGATGCTCGAGTCCGATGACGCTCAGGGACGAATGGACAATCCCCTGGCATTGGAGAGCCAGATCTGCTTCGCTCTGGCCGTGGCTTCACGCGGAGTGATCGGCGCGTACCGGTCAGTGCTCGAACCGATCCACCTCACGCACCCGCAGTACCTCGTCATGCTTGCGCTGTGGCAGCACGAGAAGCTCACGATGCGTGAGATCGCCGGACTGCTGCGTCTCGAACCGGCCACCGTCTCGCCCCTGGTCAAGAGGCTCGAGGCGCTTGACTATGTGGCGAAGATGCGCAGCGAACATGACGAGCGGATCGTCGAGGTCACACTCACCCCCACAGGGCTGCGACTGCGGGAGACGGCACAGACCATTCCCGGAAAGATGATGGACAAGCTCGGCATGGACGTCGACGGAGTGCGTGATCTTCACGCGGTGATGCAGAAGATCATCGCCTCCGTCGACGCCGCCGAGGATGACGCCGGCTGAGTTCAGTCCGCGGGGCGTTCCATCGGAGTGTGTTCGATCCCGTCCTCAAGGAAGCGCGGACCGTTGAGGGCGAACCCGAAAGAACCGTAGAGACCCTCGAGATGCGACTGCGCATTCAGCGTCAGCGGCGACTTCGCCCAAGCATCGACGATGTCTGCCAGCAGTCTGCGGCTCCATCCCTGACCACGTGCCTCGGGGAGAGTGACAACCCGACTGATGCTGCGGGCTCCCGGCCGCGCGGCCGGCCCGTCGGGGACATCTGCCGGCAGCAGGCGAGCATAGGCCCATGGAGCCAGGTCACGTCCGAAGGCGGCACCGTGGGTGTCGGCCATCGTCGAAGCCGGCCTCGGGTAGAAGATGTGCAGCGTCTCGGGCAGAGTGTCCACTCCGTCGGGGTCGAGGAAGACGCACTCCTGCTCGACGACGAAGGCACGGGACCTCAGCTGCAGGATCCCGTAGAGCTCCTCGGCCTGCAGCTGGGCGAATGTCCTGATGACCGGCTCGACCGCCGCGGTGGTGACAGGCTCTGTCGCCGCGGCACGGACCGGTTCAGCCGCCTCGGCGATCTGTGACTCCGTTGCCGCCTCAGCCATGGGCATCGGCGTTGTTGAGCTTGAGCGAGATCGAGTTGATGCAGTAGCGCTGGTCGGTCGGGGTGTCATACCCCTCACCTTCGAAGACGTGTCCCATATGGGAATCGCAGTTCGCGCATCGGACCTCGATGCGCTCCATGCCCATAGTGGTGTCGCGGATGTAGCGGACCCGGTCCTCGGCCAGCGGTGCGTAGAACGACGGCCACCCGCAGTGGGAGGTGAACTTCGTGTCCGAGGGGAAGAGGTCGGCCCCGCAGGCGCGACACTGATACATTCCTGCCGCGGTCTCGTCGTTGTACTCGCCGGTGAAGGGGCGTTCGGTCGCACCCTGCCTGAGCACCGCGAATTCTTCCGGGGAGAGGACGTCCTGCCAGCGGACCTCCTCGGGCGCGGTTCCCGTATTGCTGTTCGGTGCCTGTGACATCATGACCTCCAGTGATCGTCGACGGCTGCTGTTCGCATGGGCGGAGAGGATCTTCGCCCCTGCTGGGGACAACAGCGTTTGGCTCCTGCTCATTCCTTAGGCAACAATGAAGTCAGGAGGTTTACATGACCCGCGAGACGAAGTTCCCCGCCCGCCTGCTGGTGGCTGCTGTCGGAGTCGGCGCCGGACTGGGCGCGCTGATCTCCGTGGCGTCCTCGGGACTGGCCGCCTACTTCGCCCGCAGGATCGTGGTTCCGGAGAATGCGCCGGAAGAACTCGACATCCTGCACATCGACGGTTTCCCTCCGAATATGCGCATCCATCTGCCCGCCGACGAAGAGACGACGGTGCCCGGCGCCTACGGCCTCTACTTCAACCAGGGCGCGGGCCACGCAGTGATCGGCGACATCGTCGAGTACGATCCGCGTTCTCGCACCGTCTCACGCGAGATCCTCTCCGTGACCCGCGGAGACATCCGCCGCGCGTGGCGCGGACGCTGGACCGGCATCGTCTACCCCGATCCGGTGGCCGCAGGTGTGAACTTCGACGACATCGAGATCCGCTCCGATGCGGGTCGTCTGCCCGCCTGGCTGCTGCCCACCGATCACCCGGAACCGCAGGAGACCTGGGCGATCCTCATCCACGGTCGCGCCAGCACTCGCGCCGAGGGTCTGCGTGCGGCCCCGGTGCTCAACACTCTCGGAGTGCCTGCCATCGCCATGTCCTACCGCAACGACGCCGAGGTGCGGGTGGAGACCACCTCCCGCTACGGCCTCGGCGACACCGAATGGATCGACGTCGACGCGGCCATCGACTGCGCCGTGGCACGCGGGGCGAAGAACGTCGTCCTCTTCGGCTGGTCGATGGGCGGGGCGATCGCTCTGCAGGCGGCTTCGCGCGGACGCAACCGGCGCTACGTCACGTCCCTCGTCCTCGACGGGCCCGTCGTCGACTGGGTGAACGTGCTCGACGGACAGGCGAAGAAGAACCTGCTGCCGACCCCGATCGCGAAACTCACTCTCGAGATGATCACTCAGCCGTGGGCACGCCCGATCACCGGACTGGAGACCCCGCTCGACCTCGACCGCATGGATTGGGTGACACGGGCGGCCGAACTCGACGTCCCCGTCCTGCTCATCCACTCCGACGATGACGAATTCGTGCCTTCGGGCCCCTCACACGCCCTGGCCTCGGTGCGCCGGGACCTGGTGACGATGCCGACCTACAGCAAGGCCCACCACACGAAGGAATGGAACATCGACCCGGTGCGCTGGGAAGACGATGTCGCGAACTTCCTCGAGGCGAAGATCCTGCCGAAGCCCTGATCGCAGAGAGCGGCCAGCCGAGGACCGGATCCTCAGCAGAGCGTGCGCTTCAGGGCCTGAGCGTGAGCGTGTCTTCGGCCGCCGCAGCGACCGCCTGCTTCGAGTACGGCCAGGGACGGTTGACGTTGGCCGCCCAGTCGTTCGTCTGATCGTCGTAATGCGGGTGGAAGGCGTGCCCCGAAGCACCCGTGAGGTTGATCCAATTCGACGCGTCGAAGTTCGACAGGTCGACGGTCTGACGCATCGACGGGACCCAGTTCGTCTCATAGCCGACCGAAGCATCCCACCCGGTGGCCTGGACGACGCCCGAACCGCCCGAGACCTCATAAGGTCCGCGGTTGAACAGCTTCTCGATCGGGACGATCCCCGATTCGCCGAGGCTGGCGTTGCGGATCGTCAGCCGGTGCAGGATTCCCCACCGCCAGGTCGCGGGTTCGGACCCGAGCAGATCCTCCGTCGTCGACCATGCGGATTTCATCGCCTTGCGCAGTGCTTCGTCCCGACCGTCGACGCCCTTGCCCGACCACCACTGCGAATCGGGATCCTCGAGGAGATTCGACATCACGAGGTACCAGCGTGAACCGCCGCTGGGGGAGACCCCCTTGGGCAGCTTGTCCGCGATGACCTGGTCGAGGAGAGTCGTGGAGAGCACATTGAAGTAGGCGGCTCCGGCACTGTTGGCGGCGTCCTTGCCACTCCACTCCTTGAGCATCTTCTGCGCCCGGGCGATGTCCTCATCACCATCGGCGTCGATCTTCAGCACCGCGGGCACGAGCTTCGAGGCGAACGGGTTGAGGTCGTCGCCCTGAATGGCGGACATATCGACCGGCCGCAGCTTCCTGCCCTCGTTGACCGCGTCCTTGATGCGCTTGGTGATGCGCCGTGCCCGGTCGCCGTAGTCGACGTCGCGGCCCAGCTCGACGGTCTCACCGGGGGCGGCAACCGGATTGTTCGCGGTCACGATCCAGCCGCGTTCGGGGTTGTACAGGCTCGGCAGGTCCTCGAAGTCGACCCATCCCTGCCAGTCCTCATCGGATTTCCATCCGCGGCGCGGCACGGTCCCATCTGCTGTGCCACGGCGGGGGATCATCCCCGGGGCCTGGTATCCGATATTGCCGGCGACGTCGGCGTAGATGAGATTCTGGGACGGAACATCGAACAGGGAGGCCGCGTGCCGGAACTCCTTCCAGTTCGTCGCCCTGTTGATCGCGAACACCGCCGAGGCGGTCGTGCCCGGGCGCAGAGCCGTCCAGTCGAGGGCGAGACCGTAGTGCTCATCGTCGGGACCGGACTTCGGGTTCGTCGCATCGGCACCCGTGGAAGCGTCGAGGGCACGACGATAGGAGCTGTCGAGTTTGGACACGAGCGGTCCGTTGCGGGTGGAGCGGATGGTGATCTCCCGCGGGTCTTCGTTCGCGATCTTCACCGTCTCCTTGCGCACGCGCACCGGCTCATCGCCGTCGTCGTGGACGACTCGTCCGTCACGGATCTTCTCCACCACGAGGTCGGTGACATCGGCGCCGAGGTTCGTCAGTCCCCAGGCGATCGACTGGTTGTGGCCGATGACGACGCCGGGGAGACCGGAGAAGGAGAAGCCGGAGACGTCGAAGGGACAGTCCTCAGTGACCTTCTTGCAGCGCAGACCGACCTGGTACCACACCGAGGGCATCGCCGGAGCCAGATGCGGGTCATTGGCCAGCAGCGGGGAACCGGACTTCGTATGCTCTCCGGAGATCACCCAGGAATTCGATCCGATGTCGTCGCTGTTCATGCCCAGCAGCTGCGGCAGCGAGGCGACCGTCGATCTCAGATCGAGGAGGTCGTCGGTCGAGGTCGGGACGTCGGGGACGGTGCCCCCGGCCTGCGCCTCCTCGTCGTCGGTACCTGCCTCGCCCGAACCGACTGATGGCTTTTCGGCGGTCGGGGGAGCCTCACCCCGCCGGGTTCCGTTCTTCGCGGCTTTGTGTCCGGCGACGCCGCCGAGAATCGTCGGACGGGTGGCATACGGGTAGTCGGGGAACAGATCCTCGACCTGCTGCTGATCGAGTGCGGACGTCAGTATGGTGCGGTCGATCTCGTCTTCGAGGTTCGACCGGAGGTCCCAGGCCATGGCCTTGAGCCAGGCGACGCTGTCGGCAGGAGTCCACTTCTCGATCGTGGTCGCTCCCGACTGCAGCCCGAGGACGGTGTACTCGAGGGACACCTGACTGGGGGACTTGTCCTTGAGGTAGGCGTTGACTCCGTCCGCGTAGGCCTCGTAGTAGGCCCGGGTCGTCGGATCGAGTCTCTTCACTTCCTCTTCGGCGACTTCCCGCCAGCCCAGGGTGCGAATGAATGTGTCGGTGCCCAACTGGGAACTGCCGAAGAGTTCGGACAGACGCCCCGAGGTGACATGGCGGCGGAAGTCCATCTCCCAGAAACGGTCCTGAGCGTGGACGAAGCCCTGAGCCGCGAACAGGTCGTGGGCGGTCTCGGCTTCGATGGTGGGAACACCCGATTCGTCACGCTGGACGGTGACCGCGGCGTCGAGCCCCGGCAGGGAGATCTCACCGTCGGTGGTGGGGAAGGACCGGCGGACGAGGAAGACACCGATGACGGTCAGCAGCAGCGCGAGGACGAGGATGCCGGCGAGCACACGCACCAGTACACGGGTGCTGACTGACAGATGCGAACCGCCGGATGGGCGGAACACCTTGAGCAATGCGCTCGATTCCTTCTCGTCCTGCGCATCGGGCGCCGCCATGAGTCTCCTTCGGCCGTCCAAGATCCTTCGGTTCACAGTATCAGTGTCGACCGTCCTGACCGGGGGTATCGACGTTTTCGACAGGAGTGTCGGTCGCGGGACGGTCAGCCGTGTGCCTCGGGCGTCTCGGTCTCAGGCGGTTTCGGTTTGTGGACGAAGGTGACGAGGACGACGGAGATCATCATGAGCAGGAACCAGGCGACGAGCTTCGTCAGCGGCACCAGATGCCACCCGTCGTCCTGGCTCGGATACAGCCAGGCCCCGGCCGCGGTGCCGATGTTCTCAGCCAACCAGATGAAGAAGGCGACGAGGACGAAGGCCAGGAGCACCGGCATCGACAGTGTCGTGCGGTGAACGCTGAAATGCATCCGACAGCGGAAGAAGACGACGACGGTGAGAACCACGAGGAGCAGGCGGAGGTCGATGATGAAGTGATGAGTGAAGAAGTTGAGGTAGATGGCGGCGGCGATGACTGCGGTGAGCCACCTCGGCGGGTAATGGGTGAAGCTTAAGTCGAACAGTCGATAGACGCGGACGAGATAGGACCCGACGGCGGCGTACATGAAGCCTGTGAACAGGGGGACGGCGCCGATGTGGAGGAACCCGCCGGGGGCGTAGTTCCACGAGCCGACCGCGGTTTTGAAGATCTCCATGCCCGTGCCGACGATGTGGAAGACGATGATGACGACGAGTTCGCGCCCGGTCTCCAGGCGTGCGGCGAGCATGCCGATCTGGATGATGACGGCGAGGATGACGAGGAAGTCGTTGCCGGCCAGTGCCGCGTCCTCGGGATAGAGCCAGGACGTGCCGATGATGGCGATGAGCATGAGTCCGCCGAACAGGCACGCCCACGCCTGTTTGATCCCGAAGGCGAGGAACTCCCGAATGCCGGCGGGTGCGCGAGGGAGGAGCCGGTCGGCGAAGGCGTCGAGGAAGGCTTCGAGGCGGGTGAGTTCGCTGCGTGCGGCCATGGGTCCTTCGGTGGGGAAGAGGATCGGGAAGGGATGCGGTCACGGGTGAGACGTCTACGGCAAGCCTATCGTGACGAGATCGGGACCGATCCGACCGGGAGGCGAGCCGATGGCCCCCGATGTCGGCTGCGACTTAGACTCGCATCATGCATATTCTCCTCTTCGGCGCCTCCGGTCACGTCGGCACGGGACTCGCGAAGCTGCTCAGCTCCGACCACCGCATCACCGGGATCGTGCGCCGGCCTCCCACCGCCGAGACGAGCTATCAGCCGCTGGTGGTGCCCCGGTGGGTGGACGACGCCGACAAGGTCATCAGCGAGCTCACCGACGCGAAGACACCACCGGTCGATGCCGTCGTCGCCGCGATCGGCGGGTGGTACATGGACACACCCGTACTCGACCGCGGCCTCGCGAAGTTCGACACCGACTACGATGCCTACCTGCGCGGACACTTCACCGCCTGCGCGATCTCCGAGCGACTGGCGGCAGACCGGGGTACCGGTCGCCTCACTCATCTCGCGTTCAACGGCGTCGCCAGCGTCGAGGCCCTGCCCGGCTCCGGAGGGATCAGCGTATTCGGGGCAGCGCAGAAGATGCTCATCGAGGTCGCCGCCGCCGAATCGACGACGGTGGACTTCCGAGAACTGCGGGTCATGGCACCCATCGGCGGCGACGACCGCAACGACCTCACCGGGGGAGTGGAGACCATCGGACTCGCCGAAGTGGCCGCGGCCGCGGCCGCGATCGTGGACGGTGCCGACCGCTTCGAGGTGAGCACGGAGATCGGCCCGGACCACGGTGGGGAGAACGGATGAGACTCGCCGCGGCAGACTGTGTTGTCTTGGGTCGGGCGCGACCGACATGTCTCGAGTCAGGCGCGGCGGTAGCGGAGGAAGACCTGATCGTCCTCGTCACGGACATCGATGAGCCGCAGATCGATCTGTGCCGGCAGACGGGAGAAATGACTGCCCTCGGTGTGGATGTACCGGGGGCTGATGCTCAGCAGCAGCTCAGCGCCCGGGTGGTGTTCGAGCAGGCGGAACGCGAGGTTCGGGCCTGACTCACAGACGATGAGCTCCTCACCGGCCGGAGTGTCCGCGCGCGTGGCCAAGGAGGCGACCACCTCGGCGATGGTGCCCGGGGTGAACTGCTGGGCACGGTAGTCCACACCGATCTCGGCCAACTGCCGGGCCAGAGGGGCCGGATCCGACTCCGTGAGCACGTGCACCGGCGTGTGCTCGAGGGCCTTGCCTGGGGCGTTGATGACCGGCAGCTGGGGATTGAGAGCGGTGCGTCGGTCGATGATGAGCGCCGAGGCGCGCCGACGCAGAGCGATGAAGTTCCGGAAATCCGTGTCGGTCGACACCCCGGTCGACCAGCCGTCCTGCGCGAACGAGCCGTTGATCGATTGGACGAGGGAGATGACGAGGCGAGGCACCGGCTGCTACTTCTTCAGCTCGGTCGCCGGGCCCATGGCGATGCGCGGGTGATCGGCGGGATCGATGGTGCGCAGGATCCACTTGAGATCGGCCTCATCGAGGGTCACACAGCCATTGGTGCCGGAATCATGATCGAGGTGGAGCCAGATTCCGCCGCCCTTGTCCCAGCCCATCGGACGGGTCTTGTCCGTGGGCGGAGTCCCCGGCTTGCGGTTGTAGTCGATGGCGATGATGTAGTCGAACACGGACTTATAGTCCGCACCATAGGCCACCGTCGCCGAGGAGGGCAGACGGATGTCTCGCGTGTACGGCAGCTTCGTGCCCGGGTCGGCTTTGAACCCGCCCGCGTCGCTGAGAGTGAACACGCCGATGGGACTCGTCTTGTCGCCCTCATGGCGGTCCTTCAGCCAGCCGTTGCTGCCGTTGTGCGTGGTGAACGTCTTGAGCTTCTTCCACTTCTTGCCCTCGAACTCATAGAAACTCAGTGTCGACGTCTCCGAGCGCGCATCGGCCGACGTGGCGACGAGGACCTGGGACGTCTCCTCGGGGATCTGGTCCGCATACTCCTGCGCGAGCCCCGGGAGGGGAACCTCATGGGCGGGACCGTTCGACTCGGTGCTGGCCGCAGCAGAATCCGTGGTCGACCCGGAGGCGTTCGAGGCGTGACTCGCGTCGCCACCGGTCGGGGAGACCTGCGCGGGGGCCGCGAAATCGCCGACCCTCGTCTGCTGTGCCGGGGCGGCCAGAGCCGTGGAATCGACGGTCGCATCGGACTCGCCGCCGCCATCGGAATCAGCGCCGCAAGCGGTGAGCAGCAGGGCGAAGGCGAGGATCGCAGACACGCCCGCGCGCCGGTGGACACCATTGGACATGAGGCCATCATCTCATGCCACATGAGAACTCCCGGGTAGTGACTATGCGAAAATGACCTCATGAGCATTCCACCCGTGCCGAACCATCCTCCGCGCCCCGGGCGCCGGAAACCGGCCGAGGAGTCTCCCGAGTCGATCACAACGCAGTTGTTCATCGGCCAGGACGAGTCCGCGGCCGCGGATGGCTCCACCCAAGCACTGACTCCGACCGAACTGCAGAGGCTGCGGTCGATGGTCGAATCCGACGGCACCGACGCCACCGAGGTCCTCAGCCTCGAAGAGCTGCGCCAGCTCGCCGCTGCCGACGGATACGAAACCGGTGGGCTTCCGGCCGCGCCGCGCAAAGCGAACTCCGAGGACATCGCCGCTGCCGAAGCCGCCTCGGCGCCGAAGCAGTGGAACCCGCTGCCGAGCTCCGATGCACCGTCAGGACCCGAATACGAGACCGAAGCTCACCCGCAGCAGGGTCAGTGGGGACAGGAATTCGGGGCGGCCGGACACGCGGGTGCGGCTGCGCAGCCGAATGCGGCGACGCCTCCCGGCGGACCGGCGCCGTCTTCGAGCGGACCGCAGCCTGCCCCGGCCGGATACGCTCCCGCCTATGCTGCCGCGCCGGCCGATGCCGCAGGAAGCGGCTACGGACCGGGCGGGCCCGGTGGCCAGGGCGGACCTGGGGGCCCGGGCGGATACGGCGGACCCGGTGGACCCGGTGGGCCCTACGGGCAGCGGCCCGAGACGAAGAAAGTCCCCGCCTGGCTGTGGGTGCTCGCTGCGATCGCCCTGGTCCTTGCCCTCGGCATCGTCGGCTACATCGCCTGGGACGCCACCCAGGGTTCGGAAGACACCTCGGCTGCTCCCACGGATCAGCCGTCGATCGGCCAGACCGACGAACCCGAACCCACCGACTCGGGCAGCTCCGAACCCCCGGTGGCCGAGGAATCCTTCACGTCCCCGTCGGGCAACATCGCCTGCACCATCGACTCCGAACGAGCGAGGTGCATGATCAAGGACTACGACTACTCGCCTCCGGCGAAACCCGATGACTGCCGACTCGACGACTGGGGCGCCATCGTCGTGGCGAACAATGAAGGGGCGGGATTCTCCTGTGTCGAAGCGCCCGAGTCCGAAGGCGCCGCACGCGTTCTCGGATACGGCGATTCGGTCTCGGCCGAGGGAATGACCTGTACCTCGACCGAAGAGGGCATGGAATGCAAGTCCGACGACTCCGGAGTCGGATTCAACGTTCGCCGCGCCTCGGTCGACTTCCTCAAGTGAGGGAATGCGGCCGGGTCGGGGCCGCCTCGGTGGTCTTAGCGAGCGGATCCGCGAACACGGCGACCGCCTCGGTGGTCTTAGGATGTGGACAAAGGTGTGACGGACGGCGAGGATCGGATTACGGTGGGCACGTGGCTCACAGGATCCTCCTCCTTCCTTGCCGCGACGAGTCCTGAACATACAGCACACTCGTCGCGGAGTCTTCCTATGCTGGTCAAGCGTTGAGAAACTGAGATAGAGGAATCATGAAACTGCAGAAGCCTTCTCCCATGCCGTTCGGCAAATACAAGTCCTTCCAGGACCGCATCGCCCTCGATATGCGCGATCGCACCTGGCCCGATCAGCTCATCCGCAAGGCCCCCCGCTGGCTGAGCACGGATCTGCGCGACGGCAATCAGGCCCTCATCGACCCGATGACCCCGGACCGCAAACGCAAGATGTTCGACCTCCTCGTCAAGCTCGGCTTCAAGGAGATCGAGGTCGGATTCCCCGCCGCCAGCCAGGTCGACTTCGACTTCGTCCGCGAGATCATCGAACAGGACGCGATCCCCGACGATGTCAGGATCTCCGTTCTCACACAGGCTCGTGAGGATCTCATCGAACGCACCGTCGAGTCCCTCGTCGGCGCGAAGATGCCCACCGTGCACCTCTACAACGCGACGGCTCCGGTCTTCCGCAAAGTCGTCTTCGGCTTCGACGGCGACGGCTTCGATCAGACCCGTGACATCGCGCTCCAGGGCACGCAGGCGGTGATGAAGCATGCGGAGTCGCTGCTCGGCGATGCGGACTTCGGCTACCAGTACTCGCCGGAGATCTTCGTCGACACCGAACCCGAATTCGCTCTCGACATCGTCGGCTCCGTGCTCGACGTGTGGCAGCCGGCCGCCGGGCGCGAAACCGTCGTCAACCTGCCCGCCACCGTCGAACGCGGCACCCCGAACACCTACGCCGACCAGATCGAATGGTTCTGCCGCAACATTCCCTACCGCGACGATGTCGCCGTCTCACTGCACCCGCACAACGACCGGGGCACCGGTGTCGCAGCCGCAGAACTGGGCATGATGGCCGGCGCCGACCGCATCGAAGGCTGCCTGTTCGGCAACGGTGAGCGCACCGGCAACCTCGACCTCGTGACCGTCGCGCTCAACCTCTACACCCAGGGCGTGGATCCGGAACTCGACTTCTCCGACATCGACGAGGTCATCCACACCGTCACCGAATGCAACCAGATCGGTGTCCACGAACGCCACCCCTACGGCGGCGACCTCGTGTTCACCTCGTTCTCCGGTTCGCACCAGGATGCGATCAACAAGGCCTTCGCCGATCGGGAGAAGAAGGCGAACGCCCAGGGCACACCCGTCGACCTCATGGAATGGGACATGCCCTACCTGCCGGTCGACCCGAAGGACCTGGGCCGTTCCTACGAGGCGATCATCCGCGTGAACTCGCAGTCCGGCAAGGGCGGCGTGACCTACCTGCTCAAGAGCGAGTACGGTCTTGACCTGCCGCGTCGGATGCAGGTCGAATTCTCCCGCGCCGTGCAGATGCACACCGAGGGCGGGGGCGAGGTCAACGCCGAGGAGATCCGCAAGATCTTCAACTATGAGTACCTGCCCTCCGACGATGAAGACAAGGCTTGGGGCCGCTTCCAGATCGTGGGCCTGCGCACGGACTCGGGCACCGTCGGCGAATCCGGCCCGTCCGAACGCGTCGAGGTCGACCTCATCGTCGACGGTCAGGAACGCACCTACGAAGGTCACGGCAAAGGCCCGATCGATGCGCTCGTGAAGATCCTCGTCGAGAACTTCGACGTCGACATCAGACTCCAGGACTACACCGAGCACGCCATCGGCTCCGGTGCCGACGCCATGGCCGCCGCCTACGTCGAACTCGCCGTCGAGGACCGTGTCGTCTGGGGTGCAGGGCTCCACCCGAACATCACGAAGGCCTCGCTCAAAGCCGTCGTCTCGGCGGTCAATCGCGCCGCTCGGGACCGTCAGGCCTGAAGCGGGTGGGCCCCGGACCCGAGACTGAGTCTCCGCGGCTGCGGGACTGAGCCTCCGGCGGCCTTCCGGGCCCATCTCACAGCGGTCGCAGAGCGCGGCGGGGAGGAATCCCCGCCGCGCTCTGCGATAATGGGCGGGTGCACAACTATCGTGATGAAGGCATCGTGCTCCAAGGGCACAAGCTCGGCGAAGCCGACCGCATCGTCACCGTGCTCACCCGCAGCCACGGCCTCGTGCGCGCCGTCGCCAAGGGGGTGCGTCGGACGAAATCGCGGTTCGGCTCACGACTCGAACCCTTTATGCTCATCGACGTCCAATGCCATGTCGGGCGCAGCCTCGACATCGTCACTCAGGTCGAACTCATCGAACCCTTCGCACGGGGAATCGCCACGGACTATGATGTCTATTCGGCCGCCTCGGTGATGGCCGAAACCGCCCGCAGCATCACCGAGGTCGAACCTCAATCGCGCACCCATTTCCTCCTCCTCGTCTCCGCGATCCGCTCCCTGTGCAATCGCGAACACCCGCCGCGGCTGTCATTGGACGCCTACCTGCTGCGCGCGATGTCTGTGGCCGGATGGGCACCCAGCCTGCTCGACTGCGCACAATGCGGTCGGCCCGGACCGCACCGGGCGTTCTCCGCGTCCCTCGGCGGTGCCGTGTGCACGCACTGCCGACCGTCCGGGGCGGCGCTGCCCGACACCGATGCGCTCGAGCACATGGCCGCGCTGCTCTCCGGTGACTGGGAACGGGCCGAGGCCTCCGACCTGCACGATCAGATCGACGGGTCGAAGCTCGTCTCCGACTGGGTGTCCTGGCACCTCGAGCGCAATATCCGATCACTGAGAGTTCTGGAGAGCACATGAGCTATCCCGCACCACCGGCCCACCCCAGCGGAGCGCGTCCTCCGCGCATCGATGCGAAGTTCGTGCCTGGGCACGTGGCCATCGTCATGGACGGCAACGGTCGGTGGGCGAATCAGCGGGGGCTGCCGCGCACGGAAGGGCACAGGGCCGGCGAGGCTTCGCTGCTCGACGTCGTCCACGGAGCCATCGAGGTCGGTGTGGAGTATCTGTCCGCGTATGCGTTCTCGACGGAGAACTGGAAGCGCTCACCCGACGAGGTGCGTTTCCTCATGGGCTTCAATCGTGACGTGATCCGTCGCCGTCGCGACGAACTCAACGCCCTCGGTGTGCGGATCGTGTGGTCGGGACGGCGCGGTCGGCTGTGGCGATCGGTCATCGACGAACTCGAGTCCGCCGCCGAGATGACCAAGCACAACACGGGCCTGGTGCTGCAGTTCTGCGTGAACTACGGTGGCCGGTCGGAGATCGTCGACGCGGTCAATGCGATCACCGCCGAGGTGGCTGCCGGCAAACTCAAACCGGGGAAGGTCTCGGAGAAGACCATCCGGTCGCGGCTCTACGCGCCCGGAGTGCCCGATGTCGACCTGTTCATGCGCTCCTCGGGGGAGCAGCGGACCTCGAACTTCCTGCTCTGGCAGTCCGCCTACGCCGAGATGGTCTTCCAAGACGTGCTGTGGCCCGATGTCGACCGGCGCACGCTGTGGGCCGCGATCGAAGAGTACGCGCGCCGTGACCGCCGTTTCGGCGGAGCAGTCGACACTCCAACTGCCTAGGCAGCTGTCTGCGGGTGCCCGCTGGCATTCGTGAAACGTCGACGGCCCCGCAGCACACTGCTGCGGGGCCGTCGATGCACTCAGTGCGACAGGGGCGTCAGACCGGGGTCAGAAACGGTCGCGGGAGCGATCGGAGCTGCGAGTTCCGAATTTCTTCCCGCCTCGGCGATCGTTGCGGAAGTTGCGGCCGTCGCCGGGCTGCTTGTCGAAGTTGCGCTTCTTGAACGGACGCGCCGGGCGGCCCGAATCCGGACGGATGTCGATGGGGCGGCCCTGGATCTCGGTGTGGGAGAGTTTGCGCAGCACGGACGGGTCGAGGTCCTTGGGCAGGTCGACGAGAGTGTGGTTCGACCGGATGTCGATGTGGCCGATCTGCTTCGAGGTGATTCCGCCCTCGTTCGCGATCGCACCGACGACAGCACCGGGCTGGAGTCGCTCATTGCGTCCCACGGCCAGACGGTAGGTCGTCATGTTCTCATCACGGGCACGGCCGCCGCGGGCCGGACGGCCTCCGTCACGGCCGCCGTCCCGGTCCCGGCCGGGCTTGCCGCGCACCGGCTCTGGCATCGGTTCGGCCTTGAGGGTGTTCGACTCGAGCACGAGCGAGGCCAGGGCCGCGGCGATGTTCGTCGCCGGGACATCACGGGAGAGCTCGTACTGCTCGATGACGGCAGTCAGCTCGCTCAGTTCGGTCGTGGCGAGCACATCATCGATGCGCTTGGTGAACTTCTCCACCCGGGTGTTCGTCAGCTCTTCGACGCTGGGCAGAACCAGCGGTTCGACCCTCTGCTTGGTCGCCCGTTCTATGGATCCGAGCAGACGCTGCTCGCGCGGAGTGACGAAGAGGATCGCCTCGCCCGAACGTCCGGCGCGGCCGGTGCGGCCGATGCGGTGGACATAGGACTCGGTGTCATGCGGGATGTCGTAGTTGACGACGAGGGTGATGCGCTCGACGTCGAGGCCGCGTGCGGCGACGTCGGTGGCCACGAGGACGTCGACCTTGCCCGAGCGCAGCATCTCCACGGTCCGCTCACGAGCCTGCTGGGGGATGTCGCCGTTGATCGCCGAGGCCTTGAACCCGCGGGCGCGCAGCTTCTCGGCCAGTTCCTCGGTCGCCTGCTTGGTGCGCACGAACATGATGATGCCCTCGTACTCCTCGACCTCGAGGATGCGGGTCAGGGCGTCGAGCTTGTGCGAATGCTGGACCATGAAGTAACGCTGGCGGATGTTCGCGCCGGTCTGCGACTTCGAAGCGATCCGGACTTCCTGCGGATCGTTGAGGTACTTGCCGGTGATCCGGTGGATCGACGTCGGCATGGTCGCGGAGAACAGTGCCACCTGGCGGTTGTCACCGACCTGGCTGAAGATCTCCTCGATGTCCTCGGCGAAGCCCATCTTGAGCATCTCGTCGGCCTCATCGAGGATGAGGTGCTCAAGGCTGCCGAGTTTGAGCGAACCGCGCTTGAGGTGGTCGATGACGCGGCCTGGGGTGCCGACGACGATCTGCGCTCCGCGGCGGAGTCCCGCCAGCTGCGGGCCGTAGGCCTGGCCGCCGTAGATCGGCAGCACGGAGAAGTCGGCCAGCTCGGTGGCATAGGAGGTGAACGCCTCGGCGACCTGGATCGCCAGCTCACGGGTCGGGGTGAGAACGAGAGCGAATGGGCCATCGGCGGCGCGCCCCGCCTCGGCGAGGTCGGACAGGGCCGGCAGCGCGAACGCGGCGGTCTTACCGGTGCCGGTCTGGGCCAGACCGATGACGTCACGGCCGGACAGCAGGGCCGGGATGGTCTCGGCCTGGATCGGGGTCGGGGTCTCATAGCCCTGCGCCTCGACGGCTTTGAGCACGAGGGGATGGAGTCCGAGTTCGGAGAACTTCGGGGTGGTTTCGTCGGTTGTGGACACATCGGTCATGAGTTGTCTCTCTCACGTCGGCACACACTTGATCGCAGATGACTGTAGTGGCGATCTACCCTGCGGCCGCTTATGCAATCATCGTGAGCAATCCGGGCCGAAACCGTAATAGATCCAAGGACTCGCTTGGACAGACGCGCAAGACGTCCGTACGGAGAAAGGTTTGGGTGTACTCAAAGTCTACATGCTGCACCCTCGCCGAGGCGGCACGGAAGGGGCCGAACCGATGTGAGATCAGTCGCCTCCCGGACTCAACTCCCCGTGGAGAGCCGACGTTGAGGAGGGGCGCCGTCGACCGGTTAGGGTAGTACCTGCGAGCCACGGCAGCCGGCCGTCGGCGAACTGAATCAAGGAGAGAAAATCGTGGCACAGTCCAAGTTGGATGCCGTCATCGCCCTGGCCAAACGCAGAGGATTCGTCTTCCAGGCAGGAGAGATCTACGGCGGTTCCCGCTCGGCATGGGACTACGGTCCGTTGGGCGTCGAGCTCAAGGACAACATCAAGTCCCAGTGGTGGCAGACCTTCGTGCGCGGTCGCGAGGACGTCGTCGGCCTCGACTCCTCGATCATCCTGCCCAAGCGCGTCTGGGAGGCGTCCGGCCACGTCGAGACCTTCGTCGACCCGCTCGTCGAATGCCTCAACTGCCACAAGCGCCACCGTGAGGACCACCTGCTCGAGGCGTTCGAAGCGAAGCACAAGAAGGCCCCGGAGAACGGCATGGCCGAGATCGTCTGCCCCGACTGCGGCACCCGCGGGCAGTGGACCGAACCACAGGAGTTCTCCGGACTCGTCAAGACCTACCTCGGCCCCGTCGACTCCGAAGCCGGCCTGCATTACCTGCGTCCGGAGACGGCGCAGGGTATCTTCGTGAACTTCAACAACGTGCTCACCGCCGCCCGGAAGAAGCCGCCGTTCGGCATCGGCCAGATCGGCAAGGCCTTCCGCAACGAGATCACCCCCGGCAACTTCATCTTCCGCACCCGTGAGTTCGAGCAGATGGAGATCGAATACTTCGTCCACCCGAACGAAGCCGACGACTATTACAAGCAGTGGGTCGAAGACTGCTGGAACTGGTTCCTCGACCTCGGCATCTCCGCGGACAACGTCCGCCGCCTCGATGTGCCCGAGGACGACCGGGCCCACTACTCATCGGGCACCATCGACGTCGAATACCGCTTCGGCTTCCAAGGTTCGGAATGGGGCGAGCTCATGGGAGTGGCCAACCGCACCGACTACGATCTCGGCACCCACACCGAGCTGTCCGGAACGAAGCTGCAGTACTTCGACCAGGCCAGCGGCGACCGCTACACCCCGTATGTCATCGAACCCTCCTTCGGCCTGACGCGGTCGATGATGGCGTTCCTCGTCGAGGCCTACACCGAGGACGAGGCGCCGAACACGAAGGGCGGCGTGGACAAGCGAATCGTGCTCAAGCTCGACCCGCGGCTGGCTCCGGTCAAGGCCGCGGTGCTGCCGCTGAGCCGCAACGAGAAGCTTTCGCCGCAGGCGAAGGAGCTCGCCGCCCGACTGCGCCGTCGGTGGAACATCGACTTCGACGATGCCGGTGCCATCGGACGCCGCTACCGGCGCCAGGACGAGATCGGCACGCCGCTGTGCATCACCGTCGACTTCGACACCCTCGATGACCAGGCGGTCACGATCCGCAAGCGCGACGATATGAGCCAGGAGCGCGTGAGCATCGATCAGGTCGAGAAGTACCTGGCCGACCACCTCGCCGGAGCCTGATCTGTCTGCGGAGGGCCCGGGCGGCGGAGAAAGCTCTGCCGCCCGGGCCCTTCCCATCTGGGCTCCCCTCACCACCGGTCTCATCACTGCCTCGCCTCAAGCTTCGCCACCCAACGAAGGTCCGCCATGCATATGACTGTCCAGTCCGAGCCGAAGGCCTCGCCGCGCGTTCGCCGGATCATGATCGCCTGCCTCATCCCGCTCGTGGTCGCCACGATCGTCGGAATCGTGCTGCTGTGGCCCGGGAACCCGGACACGGATCTGCCCGGAGGCGGGCCGACGACGAACTCCGCCGAAGGCACCTCCCACACCGAGGCGACTGTCACGGCCGTCGACGCCACCGCTTGCGAGGCGGGGGAGACGGACCCGATGGTCCGCGCCGACTGCACGACCTACACCGTCGAAGCCGACGGCCGCGAAGGCAGCCTCTACGTCACTCCCGATGCCGTCAAAGCCGGCGTCGACGTCGGTGACACGCTCAAGGTCCTCGACTTCACCGACTCACCGGACCGGGCCGAACTGGGTGCCGACTACGTCTTCATCGACTTCGACCGGAACGTGCCGATGCTGGCACTGGCGATCATCTATGCGATCGTCGTCCTCCTCGTCGCCGGTATCCGGGGCTTGAGGGCGTTGCTGGGACTCGGCTTCGCCGGTGCCGTGCTGTTCGTCTTCATGCTTCCGGCGATGCTCGACGGCAGACCTCCGCTGCTGGTGGCCCTGGTCGCAGCGAGTGCGATCATGGTCGTCGCGCTCTATCTCGCCCACGGCATCTCCGCCCGGACGTCGACGGCGCTGTTCGGCACGGTGCTCGGCATCATCATCACCGGCCTCCTCGGCGCGTGGATGACGTCGTGGGCGAATCTGGGCATCGCCTATTCGGAAGACGGGTACCTCCTCGTCGATACGACGGACCTGGCGATGACCGACATCATCGTCTGCGCGATCCTCATCACCGGTCTCGGGGTGCTCAACGATGTCACGATCACTCAGGCATCGGCGGTGTGGGAGCTGGCAACGGCGGCTCCGACCATGAAGCCGGCGCAGCTCTTCGCGCGGGCGATGCGCATCGGGCGCGACCACATCGCCTCGACGGTCTACACGATCACCTTCGCGTATGTCGGGTCGGCGCTGATGACGCTCATCATCGTCTCCGCCCATGACCAGTCGCTGTTCGACACGTTCACCCTCGGGGACATGTCCGTGGAAGTGGTGAGCATCCTCGTGTGTTCGATCGGACTGGTCGTCGCGATCCCGCTGACGACCGGACTCGGCGTCCTCGTCGTCCGTTCCGGCCTGCGTCCGCCGCGGCGCTCCGAACCGGCGGAGGAGGCGGTCGCACCCGGAACGTCGGTCAGCGGACTCGATTCGCAGGCCCCGATGACTCGCCGTGAGGCCCGTCTGCGCGACCGCGGCCGCTGAGCAGTCCCCTTCCTCCACCCTCCAGAACTACCCGACGGCGGCCCAGCAACCTCGCGCGAGGTTGCTGGGCCGCCGTCGGGTAGCAATTAGGGGGTCAGAGTTTGGTCCAGGCTTCGGTGAGGACGCCGCGGATGATCTGCTCCATCTCGTCGAACTCGCTCTGGCCCACCGTCAGCGGGGGCGAGAGCTGGATGACCGGGTCTCCACGGTCATCGGCACGGCAGTACAGACCGCTGTCGTACATCTTCGCGGACACGAAGTCCTTGAGGATCCGCTCGGACTCCTCTTCGGTGAACGACTCCTTGGTGTCCTTGTCCTTGACGAGTTCGATCCCGTAGAAGAATCCCTCACCGCGGACATCGCCGACGATCGGCAGGTCCTTGAGCTTCTCGAGCGTGAACTTGAACGCGGCGGCGTTCTCATGCACATGATCGTTGAGCTTCTCGGTCTCGAAGACGTCGAAGTTCGCCATGGCCGCGGCACAGGAGACGGGGTGTCCACCGAAGGTGTAGCCGTGGTAGAAGGTCTCATCCCCACCCGGGCCGAAGGGCTCGAAGAGACGATCGGAGGCGATCATCGCACCCAGCGGCGCGTAGCCGGAGGTGATGCCCTTGGCGGAGGTGATGATGTCGGGGACGTAGCCGAAGTCGTTGCAGGCGAACATGTCGCCGACGCGACCGTAGGCGCAGATCGTCTCGTCCGAGACCAGCAGCACATCGTACTCGTCGCAGATCTCACGGACCCGCTCGAAGTATCCGGGAGGCGGCGGGAAGCAGCCACCGGAGTTCTGCACAGGTTCGAGGAAGACGGCGGCAACGGAGTCGGCGCCTTCGAACTCGATGGCTTCGCCGATGCGGTCGGCGGCCCAACGGCCGAAGGCCTTCTCGTCATGGGCGAGGTGCTCGGGAGCCCGGTAGAAGTTCGTGTTCGGCACCTTGTGGGCGCCGGGCACCAGCGGAGCGAACTGCTCGCGCAGGCCCGGCAGCGAGGTCACCGACAGCGCACCGTGCGGTGTGCCGTGGTAGGCCGTGGCACGCGAGATGATCTTGTGCTTGCCCGGCTTGCCAACGAGCTTGAAGTAGTTCTTCGCCAGCTTCATCGCCGACTCGACCGAATCTCCACCGCCGGAGGTGAGGAAGACGCGGTTGAGATCGCCCGGCGCGTAGTTGGCCAGACGTTCCGAGACCTCGATGGCCTGCGGGTGGGTGTAGGACCACAGCGGCATGAACGGCAGCTTGAGCGTCTGGTCGTACATCGCCTTCGCGATCTCCTCGCGACCGTGGCCCACCTGGACGGTGAACAGGCCGGCGAGACCGTCGAGGTACTTCTTCCCCTTGTCGTCGAAGATGTGGTGGCCTTCGCCGCGTACGATGACCGGCGCTTCACCACCGTTGAACAGTGCCTGGTGTGGTGACATATGCATCCACACGTTGTTGCGGATGGCCTCCTGATAAGGAGTGCCAGCCCTGGTGACATTCTCTGTCATCGTGTCCCCCAATTGTATTTCTGCTTCTCCAGTGAGAGGTACATGAAGAGCTCCGTATCCACGACGGCATCGATCGAGCGGAGCTCTTCGTTGACGAATTCGATCAGATGCCGATCCGACTCACACACGATCTCGACGAGGAGGTCGAACGACCCCGCAGTCACGACGAGATAGTCGATCTCGTCGTAGTCGTGGAGCCGATCGGCGACCGCAGTGATGTCTCCGCGGATCTTCAGCCCCACCATCGCCTGCCGGGCGAAACCGAGACTCAGCGGGTCGGTCACGGCGACGATCTCCATGACTCCGGAGTCGATGAGCCTTGAGACCCGCTGACGCACAGCGGCCTCGGACAATCCCACGGATTTGCCGATGGCCGAATACGATTTCCTTCCGTCGTGCTGCAGTTCGACGATGATCGCCTTAGATTTCTCGTCGAGATTTCCCAGTCGGGAACCGCTGCCGTTCGGCAGGAACTGGTCCATTCTTCACCTCCGTGATGTGTGTCTCAGCCCAATCTATCACCGATTCGACTGAAATGCGCCGTGCGAGATGCGAATTTCGTCGAAAGTGAAAAAGATTGATTCTCGATTCGTCAGAAATGTCGAAAATCGCCATCGACCACCCGCAGCTCGATCGATGCCGACAACACGCGCGTCGACAGTGATTGACAGGCTGTGAGACAGGTCACCACACTGGTGTCATGAATGAGGGTGAGCTGTTCTACGGCGGCGAAGAGAATCGCCCGGATGTCTACGGTATGCGGCCCGGTGCCGAACAGGGGCAGGCAGGCCAGGAGGTCAGAGCTCGCCCGCAGCCGGTTCCCGGCGAGGTCGATACGATCGGGGCCGACGAGCTGTCGTTCAGTCCCGAGGAGTACCTCGGCCGGATCGCGTCGGTGCGCAACCGGATGGTCGATCAGGGCCTGGCCGCACTCATCGTCACCGACCCTGCGAACATCTATTACCTCACCGGTTACAACGCCTGGTCCTTCTATACCCCGCAGCTGCTCTTCGTGCCCTCGTCGGGTCCGATGACGCTGTTCATGCGCGACATGGACGCGCGCGGGGCCTCACACACCTCCTGGCTTCCGCCGGAGGACATCGTCGGCTACCCCGAGCGCTATGTGCAGCGCCCCCATATCCACCCCTTCGACTGGGTGGCGTTCGCGCTGCGCCAGCGGTGGGAGGTCGCCCGCGCCTCGACCTCACCGGTCGGAGTCGAAATGGATTCGCACTTCTTCTCTCCGCGCGCCTTCCGGGCCCTGGTCAACGGGGTGCCGGAATGGCGACTCGTCGATTCCTTCGAACTCGTCAACTGGATCCGTGCGGTGAAGTCCCCGGCCGAGATCGCGATCATGCGCAAGGCGGCGAAGGTGACCACGGCAGCCATGGACGCGGCCCTGGGCACGATCGGCGTCGGAGTCGGCCAGCACGAAGTGGCCGCAGCGATCTCCGAGGCGCAGACCCGCGGCGGTGAGGGGGTCTGGGGCGACTATCCCTCGATCGTTCCGCTCATGCCCACCGGAGAGAGCGCGGACACCCCGCATCTGAGCTGGACCGATCGGCAGTTCAAGGCCGATGAGTCCGTGAGCATCGAACTCGCCGGTGTCCACCGGCGCTACCACGTGCCCTTGGCCCGGACCGCGGTGACCGGTCGACCGAAGCAGGAGCTCGTCCGACTCGAGGGCGTCGTCGCCGAGGCGCTCACCGCGGTCCTCGACGTCGCTGCCCCCGAAGTGCCCACCGCCGAGCTCGCCCGCACCTGGAATCGTGTGCTCGCGCTGTCGGGATTGGAGAAGCCGAGCCGGTTGGGCTACTCGATCGGCATCGGATACCCGCCCGACTGGGGCGAGAGGACGATCTCGATCCGCACCGAGGATGATCAGATCCTCGAATCGGGAATGACCTTCCACCTCATCGGCGGAATGTGGATGAACGGCTACGGCATCGAACTGTCCGAACCGGTCCTCATCACCGACACCGGGTGCGAACCGTTCACGCACTTCCCCCGCGAGATCATCCGCGTCTGAGCGAGAGCCGCCCCTCCGACGACCGCACGTTCGGGGCCCTCAGGCGAAGAATTGGATCCAGAGTCCGAGGCACATGGCGTTGATTCCGGCCACGGCCAGTGCCCGACCCTGCGCCCAGCTGATATCGCGCGCCGAGGCGGGCCCGGAGGAATCGGCCATCTGCACGGCCATCGCCACCCGCGGGGGAGCGGCGAGGGCGGCCAGTGAGCCGGCCGCATTGCCGGCGGCGACGACCTGCAGTGCGGATGCCTGTGAGGCGGTGGCGACCGCGGTCAGCGTGCCGGTGAACATCGAGTTCGCCCCCGTGTTCGACCCGGTGAGCACCGCGCCGGCCGAGTTGAGCAGCGGGGTGAGCACGAGGAGGCCGGCGGGAATCGCCGCTCCGATGGCCGCGCTCATTCCCGTCGTCGTCATGATCCAGCCCATGACCATGAACGCTGCCGTTCCCACGCCGATGGGCACCCACGATCGGGCGGCCGATGCGGCGACGCTGCGTCGCCCGGCGACGGAGATCGCAGCGATGAGACAGGCCACGGCCAGCCAGAACGGGGGAGAGGCGATGATCTGGGTGACAAGCGACGGCAGGGCCGAGTGCAGCGCCCGCGCCAGCAGCAGCCCGAGGGTCAGCGACGCATAGGGCAGTGCGGCCCGTCCCAGGCTCCGACTGAAGCCGGTGGTGCGACGACGGAGAGCGAAGAGGGCGCCCATGGCGATGATGACGATGAGCGAGCCGATGATTCCCGCCGGAGCCATGCCGACGAAGATGCTGGCACCGAGGATGCCCGCCCACATCAGCGCGGCGGCCCCGATGATGCCCAGCGCCGAGGCAGGACCCGGGCGCATGATCGCAACCACCGCGATCGTGACGATGATGACCGGAATCGCGTTGAGCCATCCCGTGGCCAGGCCGAGTTCGTCGACATCGAGCCCGGCCAGCGCGGCTGCGACCGTGGTGCCCGGCCCGAGGGCGCCCCAGGGGACGGCGATGAGTCCGAGGAGTCCGAGGATCGCCGACTGCCGCAGGGTGCATCCGAGGTGGCGCAGCACCGGCACCCCGACGGTGACGCCGATGCCGAATCCTGTGACCGATTCGGCGAAGGGGACGAGGCCGAAGACGACGAGTGCGACGCCGAGCGGTCGGCTGGGGGATTGGGACCATACCCAGGAGGAGATCTGCGACATCGAACCGGCCGCCTCGAGCAGCCGGGCCAGGAGCATCCCGAAGAGCAGGATGAGTGCGACCTCGAGGATGAGCGGGAAGTAGTCGATACCGGAATCCACCCACACCGAGGCGGGGGTGGGGAAGGCGAAGGCGACGATGAGAGCGACGACGGTGCCGGCAATCGCTGATACCCAGGCTCTCTGTTTGAACAGGAGCAGGATGATGGCAACGAGGATCGGACCGAGCGCCAGCATCGCCAACATATACGCGAATTTCCTTTGAGGGATCGTATTCTACTATCCCAGAATAGATTATGATTCGACAATGGCGAAAGAAGAGGATCTCGGCGCTCGCGTGTTCGGTGCCCGCATCAGAGCTCGGCGCAAATTCAACAACCTCACGCTCAACGAGCTGGCCGTGAGGGCCGGCCTCTCGCGGGCTGCATTGTCGAAGATCGAACGAGGAGAGCAGGACACTTCGGTCTCGAATGCGATGGGTCTCTCCCGCGCCCTCGGCGTCGACGTCGGCCAGCTCCTCGCCGCCCCCGAAGTGACGATCACCCGCACCGAGGCGATCCCCACCACAACGACCTTCGGCGAGGGAATCCGGCGCCGCGATCTGCCCTCGGCGATCGAGAACATGGACGTCGTCCACTACCGCCTCGACCCGCACAGCGAAACCTCTGCCTTCGCCGCCCACCGCAGCGGCTCGCGTGAGAGCTTCTTCGTTCTGTCGGGAACCATCGAGGTCGTCACCATCGATCGCCGCACCACTCTCCACGCCGGCGACTGTGCCCAAGCCCCAGGTGACGTCCCGCACCAGCTGACGAATCCTCACGACGAGCCCGCCGAGCTCATGCTCATCATCGTCTGAGGCTCTCCGGGCCCGGCCTCGACGGTCGCCGCCGGGAGGTGCTCTTGACGCGGCGAACCGCCTCGGCGATCATTGTGCTGTCCCATTTCCGACGAAGGACATCTCCGCAGTGAAGTGAATCCTCATGCCGTGATATGCGGGTGCCACGGGCCCGCAGCGCTTCTGCGTCCACGAAATGAGGATCCTCATGCCTACAGCAATCACTGTGTCCGGACTGGACTACCGCCTCGGCGACGATACCGAGATCTTCTCCCAGCTGACCGCCACGATCCCCTCCGCACTCATCGGGCTGGTCGGTGACAACGGGATCGGCAAATCCACTTTCGCGAAACTCCTCGCCGGCCACCTGCCCGCGACCGCCGGCACGATCACCGGCGCGGACAACGCCGTCTACATCGACCAGCTGCTGCCGCATTCGGCTCAGCGCGTCGATGAAGCTCTCGGCATCGCGAAGGTCCGTTCAGCACTGCATCGTGCTCTGAACGGCGAAGCAGCGGAATCCGATTTCGCACTCATCGGCGAGGCCTGGGACATCGAAGAGCAGGCCCTGGCGGCCACGGCCGAACTCGGCCTCCACCTCGAGGCGGCCGACCTCGACCGCAGCCTCAGCCGCTTCTCCGGCGGACAGGCCGGCCGCATCGGACTGGCCCGTGCGGCGATGGTCGCAGACGAGTGGCTCATCCTCGACGAGCCGAGCAACAACCTCGACGAGGACGGGCGGCAGCTGCTGAGTGCAATGCTCACCGCACGCCGCGGTCCCACGCTCGTCATCTCCCACGACCGCACCCTGCTCGAACACATGGACGCGATCGTCGAGATGACCGATCGCCTGCGGCTCTACGGCGGCAACTTCGACGACTATGAGCAGATGGTCGCGGCCGAAGAGGAAGCGAAGCAGCAGAGAGTCATCGACGCAAAGAAGGCCCATGCGATCGAGAAGCGGCAGCGCATCGAACTCGAGACGAAACTCGCACGAGCCGGCCGAAAGGCGGCGAAGGACAAGGAGAACAAGCGCCGACCGAAGATCGCGATGAACGGGCTGAGGAACTCCGCAGAGAAGTCCGCGGCGAAGAGGCGCGGCGACTCAGCCGCAGACGAAGCTGAGACGCTGCATTCTCTCGAGGCGGCCAAAGACATCCTGCGGCGGTCCTCGAGCGTGCGCCTCGACCTGCCGGAGACGACGGTGCACGCTTCGAAGCGGGTGCTCGAAGCCTCCTCGGCGAGATTGGAGCGACCGCAGTTGATCGTCGGACCCGAACGGATCCGGCTGACCGGACCGAACGGGGCAGGGAAATCCACTCTGCTGGCAGCGATGATGTCGGCCGCGGGCCGTGACGGGGCTTCCGCTCCGATCGCTGCGCTCTTCGGTGACCTCTCGGTCACCGTCTCGGTCCCTGTCGGCCACCTCGACCAGCAGTATCGGCTCCCGCCCGACCTCACCGTCATGGAGGCCGTGCGCGCGGGAAATCCGCATCTGAACCCGCACCGCGTCCATGAAGTGCTCGCGGCCATGGGGCTGCGCGCCGGTCGCACCGACCAGATCTGTTCGACCCTCTCCGGCGGCGAACGCTTCCGGGTCGCCCTCGCCTCCGAGCTGCTCCAGGACCCCGCCCCGCAGCTGCTCATCCTCGACGAGCCGGGCAACAATCTCGACCTGTCCTCGCTCGAGGCGCTCGTCACCGCGCTCGAGGGATTCGGCGGGGCGATGGTCGTCGTCACCCACGATGACCGGCTCGCCGCCGAACTCGCCGTGGACACCGAATGGGACGTCCGGGAATTTCTCCGTGCGGGGACCGTTGGACAGGACAGTGCCGAACCGGAAAGCGGGGGAGCAGAATCGAACTCCCGGCGAGACTGACGTCCGAACGGACACCGGAAACACGGCGTCGGAGACAGGCGAAGAGGGGCGAGAATGTGCGATTTTGACTGCATTGGGATAATGGGGTCGTGAGTGTCATCAGCCCCAGCCCAGAAACCGTGTCCCCGGCCGCCGCAGCACCGCTGCGCATCGGCCCCATCGAGCTGTCCTCGCCGGTCGTGCTCGCCCCGATGGCCGGGATCACGAACACCGCGTTCCGTCGCCTCTGTCGCGAATACGGCGCCGGCCTCTACGTGACCGAAATGGTCACCACCCGGGCCCTCGTCGAGCGCAGTCCCAAGACGATGCGCATCATCCACCACGAACCCTATGAGACCCCGCGCTCCGTGCAGCTCTACGGGGTCGACCCGGTCACCATGGGCCAGGCCGTGCGGATGCTCGTCGAGGAGGACCGGGCCGACCACATCGACCTCAACTTCGGCTGCCCCGTTCCCAAGGTCACCCGCAAGGGCGGCGGCTCCGCGCTGCCGTGGAAGCAGGACCTGTTCGAAGCCATCGTCACCACGGCCGTCAACGAGGCCTCTCGAGGGGGAATTCCCGTGACGGTGAAGATGCGCAAGGGCATCGACGCCGACCACACGACCTTCCTCGACGCTGCCGAGACCGCGCGCAACGCGGGTGTCTCCGCCGTCGCCCTGCACGGGCGCACCGCCGCCGACCTCTACTCGGGCAAGGCCGACTGGGACGCGATCGCCCGACTCAAGGACCACCTCGGCGATACGGTTCCCGTGCTCGGCAACGGCGACATCTTCGCGGCCGAGGATGCGCTGGACATGATGGCCACGACCGGTTGCGACGGCGTCGTCATCGGTCGCGGCTGCCAGGGCCGACCGTGGCTGTTCGGCGATCTCGCGAATGCCCTGAACGGCAGCGAGGAGCGTCACCGTCCCGGCCTCGCCGAGGTGGGGCAGGCAGTGTACAAGCACGGCGAATACCTCGTCGATCACTTCGAAGACGAGTTCTACGGCGTGCGGGACCTGCGCAAACACATCGCCTGGTACTTCAAGGGCTACCCGGTCGGGGGAGACCTGCGCAGCCGGCTGGCCATGGTGTCATCGCTCGAGGAGCTTGCCGGACTGCTTGCCCAGCTCGACCAAAACGCCCCCTATCCGGGGGAGGCCGCAGAGGGCTCGCGGGGTCGCACGACCCGACCGAAGAAGCCGCACCTGCCCGAAGGCTGGCTGGATTCCCGTATCTTCGACCCCAGCGGACGATCGCTGCTGTCGGAGGCCGAACTCGACATCTCTGGAGGATGAGAATGCCCTTCGACACTCACCCGCACACCTCGGTGCGGACGGGGACCGTGGCGGTCTATACGCCGTGGGACGAGGAACGGTGGGTGAGCGAACCGGCAAAGAATCCACGGCGCTCGGCCTTCCAGCGTGACCGTGCCCGCGTCCTCCATTCCTCGGGCCTGCGCCGCCTCGGTGCGAAGACGCAGGTCGTCGCGCCCGGCACCGACGACTTCGTCCGCACCCGCCTCACCCACTCTCTCGAAGTGGCTCAGGTCGGACGCGAACTCGCCCGCTACCTCGGCTGCGACCCCGATATCGTCGACACCGCGTGCCTGTCCCACGATCTCGGCCATCCGCCCTTCGGCCACCACGGGGAGACGATCCTCGACGCCCTGTGCAAGGACATCGGCGGGTTCGAAGGCAACGCCCAGACCCTGCGCCTGGTCACTCGGATCGAACCGAAGGTCATCGCCGCAGACGGCCGACCGGCGGGGCTCAACCTGACCCGGGCCAGCCTCGACGCGCTGACGAAGTACCCCTGGCCGCGCAGCGAGGCCACGTCCGGGCGCCGCGACTCCGGAGTGCGGAAGTTCGGCGTCTACGATGACGACACGGATGTCTTCGACTTCTACCGCTCCGGAATCGACAACGGCAGCAGATGCATCGAAGCCCAGGTCATGGACTTGGCCGATGACATCTCCTATTCCGTCCATGACGTCGAGGACGCCATCGTCGCCGGCCACCTCGAGCTTGCCGATTTCGCCTCCGAATCTCGTCGGGCCGAGCTCTTCGAGATCACCCGTCAGTGGTATCTGCCGGAGACGACGGATGCGGAGATGGACAAGGCGCTGAGCCGACTCCAGGCCGCCGCCTACTGGCCCAGTGAGACCTTCGACGGGTCCCGCCGGGCCCAGGCGAGCCTCAAGCACATGTCCAGCCAGCTCATCGGGCGGTTCGTCGGGGCAGCGGAAGCGGCGACGCGCGAGGAGTTCGGGTGGGAGCCGCTGGCCCGCTACTCGGCATCTCTCGTCGTGCCGGAGACCACCGTGGTCGAGATCGCCGTGCTCAAGGGCATGGCTACGCTGACCGTCATGGTCGCCGAGGACCGCCTGCGCCTGCATGACATCCAGGCCGCGGTGATCGGCGACCTCGCCGAGTGGTATGCGCAGAAACCGGAGAACCTCGACCCGATGTTCCGCGCCGACCACGCCGAGGCGGCCGACGATGCCGCCCGTCTGCGCGTCATCGTCGACCAGATCGCGTCCCTGACCGACCACTCCGCGTGGGCCCTGTACCACCACCTCAACGCCGGGGCGGAGGATCGGCTCTAGACCATGGCCGGACTCATCAAGCGCGAGGACATCGACGAACTGCGCACCCGCACCCGCATCGACGAGGTGATCGGGGAGTTCGTCACCCTCAAGACCGCGGGCATCGGTTCGCTCAAGGGGCTGTGCCCCTTCCACGACGAGAAGACTCCCTCGTTCACCGTGCGTCCGCAGGTCGGCATGTACCACTGCTTCGGCTGCGGAGAGTCCGGCGACGTGTTCACCTTCCTGCAGAAGGTCGAGCAGCTCAGCTTCGTCGAAGCCGTCGAGACCCTGGCCGGCAAGGCCGGCATGCATCTGCGCTACGAGGATGGCAAAGGTCCGGACCGGGAGCAGGCCAGCCGGCGACAGCGATTGCTCGAGATGCACGAAGTCGCGCAGCGGTTCTTCACCCAGGCGCTCGAGTCCGAGGCGGGCCGGATCGGCCGCGAATTCCTCACCGGGCGCGGCTTTCCCGCCGAATCGAGCCGAGAGTTCGGCATCGGCTTCGCCCCGAAATCCTGGGACGCACTGACCTCGCACCTCGGCCGGGCCGGCTTCACCGAGGAGGAGATCCTCGCCGGCGGGCTGGCCAGCGAAGGCGGTCGCGGCATCTACGACCGGTTCCGCGGACGTGTCATCTGGCCCATCAAGGATATGACCGCCCGGACGATCGGCTTCGGCGCCCGCCGCCTCTACGAAGACGACAAGGGCCCGAAGTACCTCAACACCCCGGAGACCGCGCTCTATCACAAAAACCAGGTCCTCTACGGCCTCGACCTGGCGAAGAAGTCGATCGCGAAGACCAAACGCGTCGTCGTCGTCGAAGGCTATACCGACGTCATGGCCGCTCACCTCGCCGGGGTCGACCAGGCCGTAGCGACCTGCGGAACAGCCTTCGGAACCGAACACGTCAAGATCATCCGGCGGCTCTTGGGCGATGATCCGACCGGACAGGTCATCTTCACCTTCGACGGCGACGCCGCCGGGCAGAAGGCCGCGCTCAAGGCCTTCGAATTCGAGAACCTCTTCACCGCGCAGACCTTCGTCGCCGTCGAAGCCGACGGGCTCGACCCCTGCGATCTGCGCATGCAGAAGGGTGACGCGGCCCTGCGCGAACTCATCGACGAGTGCAAACCTCTGTTCGAGTTCGTCATCACCACAGCGATCGCCCGCTTCGACCTCGACACCGTCGAAGGCCGGATCTCCGCGGTCAAGGCCGCCGCCGAGGTGCTCACCGGAATCCGCGACCGCAACAGCCTCACCCACTACTACCGGTTCGTCGCCGGTCGCATCGGCGTCGACATCGACGAGGTGGAGGCCGCGGTGCGCACCGCACAGCGGCAGCCGAAGCAGAACCGCCAGACCGCCGAGGCACCGGCACAGCAGACGAATTTCCGCAATGGTCCGCCACCGGCACCGCCCGCACCTGACTCGGGACCGGCATCAGGGCCGGGACAGGGAGCCGGGACGGTGCCCGCATCGGGCGGGGACGCGCGCGGGGCCGGTCCCGCCTCGGCGGGGGAGATCACCGACGACCGCGGCATCGAATACGTCTACGAAGAACGTCCCGACGTCTCGAACCTCTCGGCCCCGATCAGCCCCGCACGTCTGAAGACGGAGAAGGGCGTGCTCATGGTCGCCCTGCAGCACCCGGAAGCCGTCAATGCGAAGCTCTTCGACTCGCTGTCGGCCAAGGCCTTCGAACACCCCGGCTACCGGCGGATCCAAGAGGCGATCAAGGCGGCCGGGGGACTGGGGTCGGCGGGACCCGTCCAATCGAAATGGGCCGAACGCGTCCTCGAAGCCAGCGCCGAGGATCTCAAACCCTATATCGCACAGCTGATCGTGACTCCGCTGCCGATCATCGAAGGCACCGGCATCGAGCCGTTCGCCCGTGGCATCGTCGCACGCCTGTTCGACTACGACCTCGAACGCATTGCCAAGGAGCTGCACTCACGTCTGCAGCGACAGGACACCAGCGACGGGGCGGGGCAGGCGGCGCTGCTCGGTCAGCTGCAGACCCTCGAACAGCATCGGGCCCGACTCAAACTGCTCATGTGAGCACCCGCGGTGGGAGCCTCATCCCCGTGAAATTCTGCACACAGTGAAATAGTGCACAATTGCATATTTGCATTTGATGAAAGTTTGCATGGGGTGCAAAATGTACTCATGCCCATTGAAGAATCCCTGCGCTCGAAGAAGGCTCGGCTGACCCGCAGCGCCCTCCATGAGGCGGCGATCACCCGAGTCCTCGAAGACGGCCTCGCCTGTGCGACCGTGGCGACCATCGCCGCGGACGCGGGCGTGTCCACCCGCACGTTCTTCAACTACTTCGAGACGAAAGAGGACGCGATCGTCGGCCTCGGAGTCGAAGCCGGCGTCGACGAGGCCCTCGCCGATGACTACGTCCACTCACCGGCCGGCCTGGACACGCTTGCCGAGGACACGGCGCGCTTCGTCCGCGAAGCGCTGCTCATCGGCTACGTCGATCCGGAGCTGCCGGCCAGGCGCCGTCGCCTCTTCGCGCTCTACCCGGAGCTTGTGAGCAAAAGCTTCGACCGGGCCGAAGCCCTGGAGGAGATCGTCGCCGGTCACGTCCTGGCTCGGCTGCGCCACCTCGGGCAGGAATTCTCCACCGAGGACTCGGCGTGGCGCAGCGCGCGCATGCTCACCCAACTCTGCCGCGTGCCGCTCAGCCATGCCGGACACACGATCAAGAAGACGCCCGAGGCGGTCGACGAGCGAGGCGGGACCAAGGCGATCTTCGAAGACTCCCTCGGCCTCTTCCTCAAGGTCCTCGGCCGACTGCAGTGAGAGACCGGCCGAGACGAGGCACCGAGCGCAGTGAGTGACAGGACGAACGGGCCGCGAATGACGAATGAGACGACGAATCCAACGAAAGCCGTGATGAGAAGCAACCACGATATCGAATCTGAGACGATGACAGCGACACCGCAGAGAACAACCGCACCGGCGACAAACGGCGATGACACGCCGCCGATGGCCACCTCGGCGATCATCCTGCTCTTCGTGGGCCTGATGATCGCAATGTTCATGTTCTCGCTCAACCAGACGGTCCTCGCCACCGCCCTGCCGACGATCGTCGGCGAACTCGACGGCGTCGACCAGATGCTGTGGGTCTCCACCGCATTCATGCTGGCATCGACGATCATGATGCCCGTCTACGGCAAGGTCGGCGACCTGTTCGGGCGCAAACCGCTGTTCATGTTCGCAATCTGCTGCTTCCTGCTCGGTTCGGTCTTCGCCCTCATCGCGAACGAGATGTCGACCCTGATCTTCGGTCGCGTCCTCCAGGGCATCGGCGGCGGCGGAATGATGATCCTCTCGCAGTCGATCATCGCCTCCGTCGTCCCTGCCCGCGAACGCGGCAAGTACATGGGCATCATGGGCTCCGCCTTCGCCGTGTCCTCGGTGGCCGGACCGCTCATCGGCGGATGGCTGACCGAGGGCCCGGGCTGGCGCTGGGCCTTCGCCATCAACTTCCCGCTGGGCATCATCGCACTCATCGCCGCCGCGATCTTCCTCAAGGTGCCCAAGCGCGCCAAGGGAACCGGCCCGCGGCCGAAGATCGACGTCATCGGCATGGCCCTGATCTCGATCGTCACCTCCTGCATCGTCCTCGTCTCCGCATGGGGCGGGCACGACTACGCATGGGGCTCCTGGCAGATCAACGGCCTCATCATCGGCGGTGCCATCGCCGCCGTGGCCTTCGTCTTCGTCGAGTTCAGGGTCAGCGAACCCGTCATCCCGATGAGCCTGTTCGCCAACCGCGACTTCATCCTGTGCACGATCGCCGGCCTCTTCGTCGGCATCGGCATGTTCGGTGTGCTCTCCTACATGCCGACCTACCTGCAGATGGTCCACGGCATCGACGCCACGGTCGCCGGCCTCATGATGGTGCCGATGATGGGCACGATGCTCGTGTCCTCAACGCTCGTCGGGTTCATCGTCTCCCGCACCGGCAAGTACAAGAAGTACCCGCTGACCGGCATCCTCATCATGGCCGCCTCGCTCGTGCTGCTCTCGCAGCTGAAGGCCGAGAGCTCGGCTTGGGAGACCATCGGTTGCCTGGCCCTGCTCGGCCTGGGCCTGGGACTGAGCATGCAGACCCTCGTCCTCGTCGTCCAGAACGCCTTCCCTGTGTCCATGGTCGGCACCGCGACGGCATCGAACAACTACTTCCGCCAAGTCGGAGCGACCCTGGGCATGGCGTTCATCGGTTCGGTGTTCACCCAACGGCTCATGGACAACATCAAGTCCGGAATCACCGACATCGCGAAGTCCGCTCCGCACACGCCGCTGCCGAAGGTCTCCTCTAAGGGACTGACTCCGGGCATCGTCGCCGACCTGCCGGATCCGCTGCACTCGCTGATCATCAACTCCTACAATGACGCTCTCGTGCCGCTGTTCCTGTGGGTGGCTCCGCTGGCCGTGCTCGGCTTCGTCTTCCTCTGCTTCCTGCCCAACACCCCGTTGGCGCAGACGCTGTCGAACGAACCGACGAAGAGGCAGAGCCTCGACATCGCAGAATCGGCCCCCTCAGCCGATTCGGCCCCCGGTGCGGTCTCATCGGTTAGTCTGGCAGAAAGCCCACTGCTGGAGGAGACGAGGAATGACGGTACTGACGATACTCAACTCACCCGGGACAGAGATTCCCGACCTGCTCACTGAGCTGGGTGACCGCGAGGGAATCGAACTGCGCATCGCCGAGGCGGACACGCTGAGCCAGGCGCTGCCGGGCACCGATGTGCTGCTGATGTGGGACTTCTTCTCCACAGCACTCAAGGATGCCTACGGCAGCGCCGACCGGCTCCGGTGGGTCCATGCCGCGGCGGCCGGAGTCGATTCCCTCCTCTTCGACGAACTCGTCGAGGCACCGGTGACGGTGACGAATGCGCGGGGGATCTTCGACCGTCCGATCGCCGAGTTCGTCCTCAGCTTCATCCTCATGCAGGCGAAGAACTCGATCGGATCACTGGCCGACCAGGCACAGAAGACATGGAACCGCCGATCGACCCGCGACATCGCCGGGACCAAGGCGATGATCGTGGGCACCGGATCGATCGGCCGGGGAATCGCCCAGCTGCTCACGGCCGTCGATATCGAGGTCACCGGCGCCGGATCCCGTGCTCGCAGCGGCGATGTCGACTTCGGTGAGGTCATCGACTCTGCGACCCTGGCCGAACATGTCGCCGGATACGACTGGGTCATCGATATCGCACCCCTGACGGAGAAGACCGAACGACTCATCGGCGCCGAGGTGTTCGCCGCCATGGATGACTCCGCCGTGTTCATCAACGTCGGCCGGGGCGATACTGTCGACACCGATGCCCTCGTCGACGCCCTGCGCACCGGCCAGATCGCCGGAGCAGGACTCGATGTCTTCGACGAGGAGCCGCTGCCTGCCGGACATCCGCTGTGGACGCTCGACGATGTCATCATTACCCCGCACATGAGCGGTGACACCGACGGGTGGAGGAAGCGTCTGGCTCAGCAGTTCCATCGCCTGTTCGAACAGTATCTCGCCGGTGAGGAGTTCCCTCACACGGTGGACAAGAAACTCGGGTACGTGCGTTGAACCAGGCGGACGACCCCGCCGCCCAGCGCGCCTTCCTGGCCCGTGTGCTCGCCGAACTCATCGCCGTGCGTCGCGCCCGTCTGCTGAGCATGCTGGTCCTGGCCGCGGCGATGCTCGTCGCCGGACTCGGCGCGGCACTGCAGGCCCAAGGCGAACACATCGACGCCGTGCTCCTGTTCTCCGCGTTCAGTCTCATCATGATCGGCATCGTCTGTGCCTTGGGCGCGATCATCGCCTGGACGCGGATCAATCGAGACATCCTCGACTCGGTCGCGGCGAGCCGTCCGGCCAGAGCCCGTGCGCCGCGCACGCGCAACGCGGGAATGGCCGTGGCCATCGGCTTCGTCGTGATCGGGATCGTGTTCGCAGCGCTGCTGTGGGCACAGACACCGGTGCTGGCCGGTGCCGTCGTCATCGCGTGTCTGCTGCTCGCCGGTCTGGGGCCCATCTGGGCGAGCGAGCTCGGCGGCGCCGATGACCGGCTGGCCGTCATCCTCGACAGCGACGAGGAGCTCTCGGCTCGATTCGCTGACTTCACCCCGATCTGGCTGCACGAAGCCATGGAGTCCGACGACGCGCAGTGAGCAATTCCTCCCGCTGGCTGCAATGCCTCCCGGTCCTGCGGGAGGCATTGTCGTCGACGAGAGGTTGTCTCGCTGGCAGGGGGTTGTGACGCTGGTGGACGGTTGTGATGCTGGCGAGGGGCCGTGACGCTGGTGGGCGGTTGTGACCCTGGCGAGGGGTTGTGATGCCGCTGAGAGGTTGTGACGCTGGCGAGGGGTTGCAGCGCCGGTGGGAATGACGAAGGCGCCCGGAGTCCGAAGACTCCGAGCGCCTGTCTCAGCATCTCACCAAGGAATCATCTCAGGATTCGGTGGGCCGCCTCGGCGATGTCAGGGATATGCCGGAACGTCGACGTCGGCCATCTTGGCCACGCAGCGCACGACCTGGCACGAGTAGCCGAACTCATTGTCGTACCAGACGTAGACGACGACGCGGTCCTCGTCGACGATCGTGGCCAGTCCGTCGACGACACCGGCTCGTTTGGAGCCGACGAGGTCGGTGGAGACGAGCTCGGGGGAGGTGACGTAGTCGACCTGGTTGCGCAGCGGCGAGTGCATCGACACCTCACGGAGGAACGTGTTGAGTTCGTCGACGCTCGTGGCCTTCTCGAGGTTGAGGTTGAGGATCGCCATCGACACGTTCGGGGTGGGAACCCGGATCGCGTTGCCCGAGAGCTTCCCGGCGAGCTCCGGCAGTGCCTTGGCCACGGCCTTGGCAGCACCGGTCTCGGTGAGCACCATGTTGAGCCCGGCGGCACGTCCGCGACGCGAACCCTTGTGGAAGTTGTCGATGAGGTTCTGGTCGTTGGTGAACGAGTGGACCGTCTCGACGTGTCCGTTGCGGACACCGAACTTGTCATTGATCGCCTTGAGCACAGGGGTGATCGCGTTCGTCGTGCACGAAGCTGCCGAGACGATGGTGTCCGAGTCGGCGATCGCGTCGTCGTTGACACCGAAGACGATGTTCTTGACATCTCCCTTGCCCGGTGCGGTGAGCAGGACCTTGGAGGCTCCGGGGCTGGCGAGGTGCTTGGACAGGCCCTCGTCGTCGCGCCACTTGCCGGTGTTGTCGACGATGATCGCGTCGTTGATTCCGTAAGCGGTGTAGTCGACCTGCGAGGGATCATCGGAGTAGATGACCTGGATGAGGGTGCCGTTGGCCTGGATGGTTTTGGCCTCTTCGTCGACGACGATGCTGCCGTCGAAGGACCCGTGCACCGAGTCGCGGCGCAGCAGCGACGCACGCTTGACGATGTCGTTCTCACCGCCCTTGCGCACGACGATGGCGCGCAGACGCATTCCGGTGCCGCCGGCGCGGTCGATGAGGATGCGGGCGAGCAGGCGACCAATGCGGCCGAAACCGTAGAGGACGACGTCGCGGACTTCGCCCTGATCGGCCCGGGAATCGACGACTTCGGCCAGTTCGGCCGCGAGGAAGGCATCGACATCGGCATTCGGATCATCGAGCTTCTCGATGAGACGGCCCAGATCGATGCGGGCCGGCGCCAGATTGAGGCCGGACAGCGCCTTGACGATCCGGTGCGTGACCTGGATATCGAGGTCTTCACCGAGGAAGTGGCGGGCGTAGCGGTGGGCCTTGATCATGCCGGTCACCGACTTGTTCAGCAGCGACCGCCCGAACAGTGTCAGCAGCACGTCATTCTCGCGGTACAGGCGTCCGACGAGCGGGATGAGTTCTTCGGCGGCGGTCTGCTTCTTCGCCCAGTCGTCCAGGCGAGCCGTCGTTGCATCAGTCAAAGGTCGTGTCTCCTCGATCAGTTAGCGGATTCGAGCCAAGTCTAACGTCTCACCGAGTCGCTTTCGGACTGGTGCTCCTCGAGTCGCCGGAATCCGAGCAGAGTGAGCGCGACGATGCCCGCACCGGCCAACAGAGCACCGAGGCTCTGCGCCTGGACCTTCGGCTCCACGAAACGGTACTCGGGGCTCTCTTCCTCCTGCGGGCGGGGCGGGGTTGCGGTGCCGATCCATGCGGCGACGAAGAGGACTATGCGGGCGAAGATGTTCATCGTCAGCATGATCGCGATAATCGATCCGAACACACCGGCGGCCTTGTTCCCGGAGAAGATGTCGACGAGGACGGTAGCCAGGTTGAGCAGGATCGTGAACGCCACAGCACCGAGGAGTGAGCCTCTGGCCTTCGCCTGCTTGCCCACGGGTCGTTCGGGCAAGGTGGTGAACAGGAACATGAAAATCAGCCATGCTGCACCGAGGGTGATGACGAACGGCACGATCCTCAGCAACACTGAGCCGAAACCGCCGAGTTCGAGACTCTCACTGATCCAAGAACCCATCCCGGTGCCCACGATGGTCAGCGCCACCGTCAGAAGCAGGCCGACGATGAGCCCGAGCAGAGTGCCGACGTTCGAGATGATCTTCTGGACGAAGGATTTGTCCGGAACAGCGTCTTCGAAATCGGCGTGCAGCTGAGCACGCACGGCTGCGCCGAGATTGCCGATGAAACCCTGGCCGGTGTAGAGGGCCGCCAGAATCGCGATGATTCCGACCGACTGCCAGCTGGTGAGGAAGTTCTCGAGCTGTGCAGTGAGACTCGAATTGCCCGAGACATAGGTCTCGATCTTGTCGGTGACGACAGGCACAAGATCGGGGCGCAGAACATCGAGGACGAAACCGAGACCGGAGAAGGTGAACATCGCGATCGGCATGACGGCCAGGACGAGGAAGTAGGTGATCGCGGCACCGAACTGATTGCCCAGACGCTGACCGAAACGTTGGACCGCGCGCATGAGGTGCGCCGGGCCCGGTCTGTTGACGGCCTTGTGCCCGGCCTCGGCGACGTTGTTGCGCGAGGCCAATACTTTGGCAGGTGCCACGTGTTTGCTCCTTCGATGTCTGCCCATAGATATCTGCCCGGAAGGTGCCTTCGATTCCCGCCCGGAGGTGTCCGTTTCCACACTAGCCGCTGTGAGCGCACTGTGAGCGGCAGGCCGCGCCCTTATCTAGACTTTTGACCATGCCGATCAGCTTTTCGACTACTTCGCCTGCCGTTTTCGCCCTCACCGCGAGCGGCAGCGATCCTGCCGGTCGAACTCTTGCCGCTGGTGACGCTCTCGCCGCCGGCGGCAGCGCGGCAGACAACCTCAGCGGGTTCTCGGCATGGACGGTGACCGTTATGGAGGCGCTCGGCCCGGTGGGCGTCGGGATCATGGTCTTCCTCGACAACATCTTCCCGCCGATCCCCAGCGAACTCGTTCTTCCCCTGGCCGGTTTCACCGCGAGCCAGGGGCAGATGAACATCGTGCTTGCGATCGTCTTCGCCACTGTGGGCTCGCTCGTCGGAGCCGTTCTGCTGTGGGCGCTGGGCAAGTGGATCGGCATCGAGCGCATTGCGCGTGTGGCGGTGAAGATGCCGTTGGTCGATGTCGACGATGTGCACAAGACCGTCGACTGGTTCGACCGCCACGGTGACAAAGCAGTCTTCTTCGGACGAATGATCCCGATCTTCAGGTCTCTGATCTCCATTCCCGCAGGCATGAGGGACATGCGCCTGCCGAAATTCGTTCTCCTGACGAGCGTGGGCAGCGCGATCTGGAACACGATCCTCATCGTCGCGGGCTTCGCACTCGGCGAGAACTGGTCCATCGTGGAGGAATACGCTGGCTACTTCCAGAATCTCGTCATCGTCGCAGTCGTCGTCTTCGTTATCGTGTGGATCGTGTTCAAGGTCCGCAAACAGCGGCGGAAGAAGGCCGCCGGCCTCGATACGACCGGGGACGATCATATCGAGTCCGGACAGTTCGATTCCTGAGGCCGAGTTCTCAGCTCACCCAGGAATCAGCCCTCCCGGGTATCAACTGACCCAGGCTGATGCCGTATGTGCAGGTGAGACCTCTTCGCCGGGCTTGACCGGGCCGGGAGCAGACCCTTCGCCGAAGGGTGATCCACCGAACTTCCGGTCACGGCCGTGATCGCTGAGCCAGCCGGAGAGGTCTGGACCCTTGGGCACGATCTGCGTCGGGTTCACATCCTGGTGGACGATGTAGTAGTGCTGTTTGATCTGCTCGAAATCGACGGTGTCGCCGAACCCGGGCGTCTGGTACAGGTCGCGGGCGTATCCCCAGAGGTTCTCGAACGCCGTGAGCGGCTGACGATTGCACTTGAAGTGGCCGAAGTAGACGGGGTCGAAGCGAACCAGCGTGGTGAACAGTCGCACATCCGCCTCGGTGATGGTCTCACCCATGAGGAATCGTGAACGGCTCAGCCGATCTTCGACGATGTCGAGAGCATTGAACAGACGATCGAAGGCCGCCTCGTACGCGTCCTGGGAACCGGCGAAACCGCAGCGGTAGACACCGTTGTTGATCTCCGTGTAGATGTGGCGCATCACCTTGGCCATCTCTTCCCGGGACTCCTCGGGCCAGAGGTTCGGGGCACCCTCACGGTGGTAGTCGGACCATTGGGTGGAGAAGTCCTCGGTGATCTGCGGGAAGTCGTTGGTGACGACGGCGCCGGTGGGGATGTCGACGATGGCCGGCACGGTGATTCCGCGCGGGTAGTCCGGGTAGCGGGCGAAGAAGGCCTGCTGCAGCCGTTCGATGCCGAGCACCGGGTCGACTCCGCCGGGATCGAGGTCGAACGTCCACGAGCGGGCATCATGAGTGGGCCCGGGCATGCCGATGGAGATGACGTCCTCGAGGCCGAGCAGACGGCGGACGATGATCGTGCGATTCGCCCACGGGCAGGCGCGGGCGGCGACGAGGCGGTACCGGCCGGGTTCGACCGGCCACTGCGCATTCGGATCGTTGAGGATGCGATCGTCGATGTAGTTCGTGTCCCGGTTGAACTCCTGCCCTTCGGTCACATAAGCGGGAGTGTGATCGGTGTCTTCGGACATGTCGTGCCCCTCCGTCGGTGTCGGTGAGTTGAGACTTCTGGCTTCAGCTTACGACCTGTCGCGGCGCATCCGGCAAGTGCGGTGTGACCGCATCCGCGTGAATGCAGAGACGGCCCGGGCGCGAACTCCTCTCAGTTCTCGCTCGGGCCGCCTCTGTGAAGCGGGACTGGTCAGTCCGCGTAGAGAGCGTCGATATCGGCGGCGAAGTCCTTGCTGACCAGATGGCGCTTGACCGACTGCTTGGCCGACAGATACCCGTTCTCCTCACTGAGCTCGACGGGCAGGATCGTGAACTTCTTGATCCCCTCAGCGCGCGAGACCGTCTTGTTCACCGAGTCCACGGCCTTCTCGATCTCGGCACGGATCGCTTCGTCGGCAGCGGCCTCGCGCAGATCCATCTGCGGCAGGTCGTGGTTCTTCAGCCAGGTCGGCAGCATCTCGGAATCGAGGAAGATGAGTGCCGAGACGAACTTCCGGTTGTCTCCGACGACGACCGGCTGACCGATGATCGGGTGTCGACGGAGCCGGTCTTCGAGCGGGGCCGGGGCGATGTTCTTGCCGCTGGAGGTCACGATGATCTCCTTCTTGCGGCCATTGATCGTCAGATAGCCGTCCTCGTCGAGGGATCCGAGGTCACCGGTGCCGAACCAGCCGTCGTGGAACTCCTTGGCCGTGGCCTCCGGGTTGTTCCAGTATTCGCGGAAGACCGGCACGCCCTTGGTCAGGATCTCACCGTCGGGAGCGATCGCCACCGAGACGCCCGGCAGCGGCACGCCGACGGTGCCGATCTTCGACTTCTCCGGAATGTTGACGGTGATCGGGGCGGTGGTCTCGGTGAGTCCGTAGCCTTCGAGGACGATGATGCCGAGCCCGCGGAAGAAATGGCCGAGGTGAGCGCCGAGTGCACCGCCTCCGGAGACGGCATGAGTGACATTGTCGCCCATGACCGCACGCAGCTTCGAATAGACGAGCTTGTCGAACAGAGCGTGCTGGAGCTTGAGACTGGTCGGAACCTTGCCCGTGTCCAGAGCCTTCGAATACGCGACGGCGACCTGCTCGGCGCGGCGGAAGATCTTCTCTTTCCCGCCTGCCTGAGCGGTCGCCAGCGCAGAATTGAAGACCTTCTCGAAGACGCGAGGCACACCGAGGATGAACGACGGGCGGAAGCTGCCCATGGCGTCGGTGAGCTTGGCGAGATCCGACTGGTGGGCCAGAACCGCACCGGAGCTGATGGCCAGGACCTCGATGAAGCGTGCGAACACGTGGGCCTGCGGCAGGAACAGCAGGCAGCGCATGCCTTCGGCGAAGACGTCGGGGATCTGCGACTGTGCCGACTGCACCGTCTGCACGAAGTTGCCGTGAGTGAGCACGCAGCCCTTGGACTTGCCGGTGGTGCCCGAGGTGTAGATGATCGTGGCGACCGAGTCGCCCGTGGCCTGGGACCGGGCGGACTCGAGCTGTTCATCGCTGATCCCGCGCCCGGCCTCGGCGAGCTCGGCGAATGCGTCCGCATCCCAGACGCGCAGCTCCGGCTCGGGCAGGCCGGCTGCGGCCGCTGCGGTGGTCAGGCGCTTCGCATGATCGCGAGTCGAGACGAGGCCGTGGGCGACATCGGCGTCCTCGAGCATCCAGGCCAGCTGCTCCTCGGAGGAGGTGTCGTAGAACGGCACGGAGATTCCGCCGGCGAACCACACGGCGTAGTCGCTGAGCGTCCATTCATATGACGTGGGGCCGAAGATCGCGATCCTGTCGCCGGCTTCGACCCCCATGGCGATGAGTCCCTTGGCTGCAGCGCGCACTTCGTCGAGGAACTGCTGTGCCGGGATCTCGTCCCAACCGTCACCGTTCGGTGTGGCCACGAGCGGCCGCTGCGGTCCGTCGGCCACGGTCTTGAGGAAGATATCGGTCGTCGACGAGACGGTATCGACTTCGAATCCGGCGACTGGCGTCGTCGCCTGCGGCATTGTCGTTGGGCTCATGGGTCTCCTTCGAGGACGTAAGTTACTGCCCGGTTATCCTACCGTTCGACCGGTGCACAGTGAAATCAATCACGTTTGCTGTGATAAGTCGTCACTGAACGCTCTGTGGGCAGTCTAACCAAGTCGAATCGAGGGGTGTTCAGAGTACGATGGTCGGAACCCGCTCACGTCTGTCCAGCGAAGGAAGGTAATGACGACGAACCCTGAGGAGACCGGTTTCCGCTATGATGCGGCGCTGGCCGAGAAGATCGAGAAGTCGTGGCAGCGCACATGGGAGGAATCGGGCACGTTCCACACCCCGAACCCCACCGGAGACCTCGGCGAGCTCGCCTCCCAGGACGCCTCCTCGCCCTACAGTCCGCCGACGGATCTCAGTGAGCGCGAATCCCTCTACATCATGGACATGTTCCCCTACCCCTCTGGTGTGGGGCTGCACGTCGGCCACCCTCTGGGGTATCTGGGCACCGATGTCTACGGCCGGTACCAGCGCATGCGCGGGCACAATGTCATGCACGCCCTGTCGTACGACGCCTTCGGACTGCCCGCCGACCTCTACGCCGTCCAGACCGGTCAGCACCCGCGCATCACCACCGATGCGAACATCGCGAACATGACCGAACAGCTGCGTCGTCTGGGTCTGGCCCACGATGTGCGCCGCCGCTTCGCCACGACCGACGACGAGTTCGTCAAATGGACGCAGTGGATCTTCCTGCAGATCTTCAACTCCTGGTACGACCCCGAGGCGACCACCCCCGACGGCGAGCCCAAGGGGGCGGCCCGCCCGATCGAAACTCTCATCGAGCAGTTCGCTTCCGGTGCCCGTCCGACCCCGGACGGGCGCGCCTGGTCCGCCCTCAGCGGGACCGAGCAGGAAGACGTCCTGCAGGGCTACCGGCTGGCCTATGTCTCCGAATCCCCGGTCAACTGGTGCCCGGGTCTGGGCACCGTGCTGGCCAATGAGGAAGTCACGGCCGAGGGCCTGTCCGAACGCGGGAACTATCCGGTCTTCACTCGCCGGCTGCGCCAGTGGAACATGCGCATCACCGCCTACGCCGACCGTCTCATCGACGACCTCGACGGCCTCGATTGGCCGAATGCGATCCACGCCATGCAGGTCAACTGGATCGGTCGGTCGAAGGGTGCGCTGCTGCGCCTGCCCGTGGCCGGGAAAGATGACCGGCAGATCGAGGTGTACACGACTCGTCCGGACACCCTGTTCGGTGCCACCTACCTCGTTCTCAGCCCCGAACATCCGCAGGTTGCCGAGCTCACCGCCGCGGCCTGGGAAGAGTCCGTACCCGCCTCTTGGCGTGGGGGAGAGGCGACCCCCGCCGAGGCGATCGCTGCTTACCAGCGCGCCGCGGCGGCCAAGACCGACGCCGACCGGCAGCAGAGCCGGGAGAAGACCGGGATCTTCACCGGCTCCTATGCGCTCAACCCGGCGACGGGGGCCGAAGTTCCGGTGTTCATCGCCGATTACGTCCTCATGGGCTACGGCACCGGAGCGATCATGGCCGTGCCGGCCGAAGACGCCCGCGACTGGGACTTCGCGAAGACGTTCGGCCTGCCCTATATCCGCACCGTGCAGCCTCCGGCCGACCACGATGAGGACACTCCCTACACCGGCACCGGGGTGATGGTGAATTCGGCGAACGCCGAGCTCGACATCAACGGGCTCGACATCGATGCGGCCAAGGCCGCGGTGACGCGGTGGCTGGCGGACAAGGGCCTGGCCACGGAGTCGACGCAGTACCGACTGCGGGACTGGCTGTTCTCCCGGCAGCGCTACTGGGGCGAACCGTTCCCGATCGTCTATGACGAGAACGGCACGCCCATCGCCCTGCCCGATGAGATGCTGCCCGTGCAGCTGCCCGAGGTCGACGACTTCGCCCCGCGCACCTACGCCGCCGATGACGCCGACAGCCGTCCGGAACCCGCGCTGAGCCGCAACCAGGACTGGACCACGGTCGAGCTCGACCTCGGCGATGGTCTCAAGACCTATCACCGCGAGACGAACACGATGCCCAACTGGGCTGGATCCTCGTGGTACCAGCTGCGCTACGCCGACCCGCACAACGACGAGCGTCTCGTCGACCCGGTCAATGAGAAGTACTGGCTGGGACCGCGGAAGTCGAAGCCGCGCGGCGGCGCCGACCTCTACGTCGGTGGTCAGGAGCATGCCGTGCTCCACCTGCTCTACGCCCGGTTCTGGCACAAGATGCTCTTCGACCTCGGGCACATCTCCTCTTCGGAGCCCTTCCACCGGTTGGTCAACCAGGGGTACATCCAGGCGTATGCCTTCACCGATTCCCGCGGTGTCTACGTCCCCGCCGCCGAGGTGGAGGAGAGGACCGAGAGCAACGGCGAGCTGACTTTCTGGTACAACGGCGAGCAGGTCAACCGCGAATACGGAAAGATCGGTAAGTCGCTGAAGAACTCGGTCATGCCCGACGAGATGTACGACGCCTACGGTGCCGACACCTTCCGCGTCTACGAGATGTCGATGGGACCGCTGGAGCAGGACCGTCCGTGGGAGACTCGAGCCGTCGTCGGCGCTCACCGCTTCCTGCAGCGTGTGTGGCGACTCTTCGTCGACGAATCCACCGGCGAGTCCGTGGTCGAGGAGGGCGGCGCCGATGACGCCTCGCTCAAGGTCCTCCACCAGGTCATCGACGGAGTCCGTGACGATATGGACCATCTGCGGTTCAACACCGCGATCTCCAAGCTCATCGTGCTCACCAACCATGCGACCAAACAGGGTGGGGCCAGCCGTGAGGTGCTGGAGCCGCTCACGGTCATGCTCGCACCCTTCGCTCCACATATGGCGGAGGAGCTGTGGCAGCGTCTCGGTCACGAATCGACGGTCACCTATGCGACCTTCCCCGAAGCGGACCCGCAGCACCTCGTCGACGACACCGTCACCTGCGTGGTGCAGGTCAAAGGCAAGGTGCGCGCCCGTCTCGAGGTCTCCCCGGACATCAGCGCCGACGACCTGGAGAAGCTGGCACTCGAATCGCCGAACGCCGTGAAGGCGCTCGGCGGTGCGGGAGTGCGCAAGGTCATCGTGCGCGCACCGAAGCTGGTCAACATCGTTCCCCACGCCTGAGAAACGGCGCGGCCAATCGCAGGATCGAGAGTCAATGAGAGTCGAAACCGTTCAGGAGCAGATCCGTTCTCAGCTCGGAGTGAGACCGACGATCGACCCCGCCACCGAGGTGGCACGCCGGGTCGAGTTCCTCGTCGACTATGTCCTCACCACCGGTGCGAAGGGTCTCGTGCTCGGCATCAGCGGCGGCCAGGACTCCACCTTGGCCGGTCGGCTGTGTCAGCTGGCGGTGGAGGATCTGCGCCGCCGCGGTGCCGAGGCCGAGTTCTGGGCGGTGCGCCTGCCCCATCATGTGCAGACCGATGAGCAGGACGCTCAGGACGCCATGTCCTTCATCGGTGCCGACCATGAGGTCGTCATCAACATCGGCGCCGCCACGGATGCGGCCGCCGATGAGTACGAGAAGGCGACGGGCACACCGATCACGGACTTCGGCAAGGGCAATGTCAAGGCCCGGATGCGGATGATCGCACAGTTCGAGCTGGCGGGGGAGAAGCGCGCGCTCGTCGTCGGCACCGATCACGCCGCCGAGGCGGTCACCGGCTTCTTCACGAAGTTCGGTGACGGTGCGGCCGATGTCGTCCCCCTGGCCGGACTGAACAAGCGGCAGGGTCGGGCCCTGCTGGCCCACCTCGGCGCTCCCGAGCACCTCATCGTCAAGGTCCCGACGGCGGATCTGCTCGATGACGAACCCGGGCAGACCGACGAATCCTCGCTGGGTCTCAGCTACGACCAGATCGACGATTTCCTCGAGGGCAAGGAGATCGAGGCGGCGGCCGCCTCGGCGCTCATCGAGAAGTACCGGCGCTCCGAACACAAGAGGCGCACCCCGGTGGCCCCGACGGACACCTGGTGGATCCGGCACTGAGGACTTCTGCAGAACCGAGGCATCGGCGAAACATCTGACCGCCGCTGACGATTGCGTCAGCGGCGGTCAGATGTTTCCGGAGTCAGGACTCTTTGCCGTCGGGAGCTGCCGTCGGGATCCGGCAGATGCCCACTCAGTCGGTGAACGGTGGGGTTCCGGAGACGAGTCCGAGTTCGAGCGCAGTCTGGTTGAACTCCCAGCGGGAGGAGACGAATTCGTCGCTGAGGCGTTCGCCGCGGCTGCGAGCTTCCGTGTACTCGCGCCAGCCCTCGTTCCGGGCGTCACCGGGCCGGATCTCACGAGTCGTCGAATCCTCGTCCGATACCTGCGTTTCGTCCTTGACCCACAGCGACAGACCTTCTGCGGCCCGGTAGAGGTTCATGAACGCGGTGTGCGAGCGCGGATTGTCGAAACTGGTCTTCTTGAACTCTTCGCAGAACGTGTACAGGGGCTTGAGCTCGTCGACGGCGAGAGTGCCGAAGGTGGCATCGAGACGCAGCGACTGGACGAGGCCGCCTGAATCCGGGATGAGTTCGAGGATCCGTCGGGCGCGTCGCTCGTCGGGAAGCAGTTCGATCGTGTCTTCGACCGGGGTGAGACCGGGTGTGTCCATCCGTCCGCGCTCGGTGCTCAGCTGCTGGCGCAGCGCATCGATCTGCCGCTGGGACCGCCGCCATTCACCGTGGAACATCAGCAGCGCCACGATCACTGCCAGGCACAGCACGAGCCCGATGATCCACGCGGCAGGGTGCAGTGCGGGGATGGCGAAGGCCACAATGCCGAGCACGGTGAGCACCGCAAACGTCACGGCGGCCGGTGAGTTGGTGAGGAAATCCAGGAAACGCTTCACATTTCCCAGCCTACTGTTTCAACCTCCACATATCGTGCAACCGGGTGGCATATAGTGTGGTGCGAAAACGCATGCCTATACGCAGGAGAGCTCAGCTTGAAGATTTCAGTCATCGGTTGCGGATATCTGGGCGCGGTGCATGCGGCGGCCATGGCCTCTCTGGGACATGAGGTCATCGGTGTCGACGTCGACGAAGCCAAGGTGGAGGCGCTGACCTCCGGGCGTCCGTCCTTCTTCGAACCGGGACTGAGTGAACTTCTCGTGAAGGCTCAGGACAAGGGCAGACTCGAATTCACCACCGATGCCTCCCGCGCGGCCGATGCGCGCGTGCATTTCGTCTGTGTCGGCACTCCGCAGAAGCCCGGCGAGTTCGCCGCCGACGTCACCTTCGTCGACGCCGCCGTGGAATCCCTGCACGAGCACCTGACTCCGACATCCGTGGTTGTGGGCAAGTCGACCGTTCCCGTCGGCACGGCGGACCGACTGGCCGGTGTCATCGCCGACACGGGTGCGGCGATGATGTGGAACCCCGAGTTCCTCCGCGAAGGCCACGCCGTCGAAGACACCCTGCACCCGAACCGTCTGGTCTATGGCGTCGCGCCCGGTGCCGCCGGGCAGGAATCGGCGGCGGTCCTCGACGAGGTGTACGCGGCAATTCTTGCCGAGGACACCCCGCGCATGGTCACCGACTTCGCCACCGCCGAACTCGTCAAGACCGCGGCGAACTCATTCCTGGCCACGAAGATCTCATTCATCAACGCCATGGCCGAACTCTGCGAAGCCTCCGGTGCCGACGTCACCCAGTTGGCAGATGCCATCGGCATGGACGATCGGATCGGGCGCAAGTTCCTCAACGCCGGCCTCGGCTTCGGCGGCGGCTGCCTGCCGAAGGACATCCGCGCGTTCATGGCCCGTGCCGGCGAACTCGGCGCCGATCAGGCGGTGGCATTCCTCAAGGAGATCGACTCGATCAACATGCGTCGTCGCGTACGCATGGTCGACATCGCCCGCGACGCCCTCGGCGGGTCATTCATCGGCAAGAAGATCACGGTCCTCGGTGCGGCGTTCAAACCCGACAGCGACGATGTCCGCGATTCCCCGGCACTGGCCGTGGCCCGGCTGATCGCCACCCAGGGCGGAGTCGTCACCGTCACCGATCCGCAGGCGATCGGCAATGCCCGCATCTCGTTCCCCGAACTCAACTACGTTGCCGACACCGCGGAGGCGCTGACCGGTGCCGATGCTGTGCTGCTGCTGACCGAATGGCGCGAATACCGGGATCTCGACCCGGCGGAGACCGCGCAGCTGGTCAACGGGCACGTCCTCGTCGACGGCCGCAATGTGCTCACTCCCGCGCTCTGGCGCGAGGCCGGGTGGACGTATCGAGCTCTGGGCCGTCCATGAGGATCGGGCTGGTCACCGACTCCACGGCACAGCTGTCGCCAGCCGAATCGAAGGCGCTGGAAGAAGCCACCGACGGTCTCTTCGCTGTGGTCCCGCTGACCGTCCTCGTCGGCGGAGTCGCCTTCGCCGACGGCGAGATCGACGCCGGCCAGCTGTGCGCGAAGATGACCGCCGGCGCCGAGGTCTCGACCTCGATGGCCACCCCGGACCAATTCGCTCAGGCCTTCTCCGGTCTCCGCAGCCGCGGGGCCGAAGCCCTCATCGTCATCACCATGTCCGGTGAGCTCTCGGGAACCTGCGACTCGGCTGTCAAGGCCGCCGAAGCCGAAGACATGCTCATCGACGTCGTCGACTCCCGGTCCACCTCGGCGGGGCAGGCCGGAGCCCTGGACATCGCCGTGGCCGGCATCCGGCAGGGACTCGACGTCGAATCCATCGCCGGGACCGTCGCCGACTGGTGTGCGGGGGAGACCCGCACCTTCTTCGCCCCCGGCACCCTCGAACACCTTCGCCGAGGCGGCCGCATCGGAGCCGCGGAATCGCTGCTCGGCAGGGCCCTGCAGATCGTGCCGGTGCTCGGTCTCAATGCCGGCGTCGTCGTGCCCCTGGCTCGAGTGCGCACCCGCGCCAAGGCCCTCGAGAAGATGGTGGCGCTCTGCGTCGCCGCGGCCGAGGAGCTCTCCGACTCCGGTGCGCACGTGGCCGTGGAGATCCAGCAGGCCGAAGGTGAGACCGACGACGCCGATGTCGCGACCCTGACCGACCGCCTGCGCGAGCTCGGCTTCGACGCCCGGTTCCGGACCCTGTCGACGATCATCACCGCGCATGTGGGGCCCGGCACGATCGGGGTGAGCGTCCAGACGACCCCCTGAGCGTTGCAGCACCGACTCCGCCACCGAATCGTGGGGACGGACGCCTGACTCAGGCGCCTGGGGGCTGGGGACGCAGAAACGCCGTCCACAGGCCCTTTTCTGTGTCTCGCTCGCCGCCGGGTCGCGTCCTAGCCTCGGACCATGGCTGTGTCTCCGGATGATCGATTCGCCGGGCTCCTCAACGCCAGCGCCGAGCGCGGCGGGTGGGTGCCGGGCGATGTCTTCACCGCCGACTCCGCCGGTGAGGAAGAGCCTGTGGCACCTCGGCGGGTGCGGTTGCCTGTCCTCGTCGCGGTCGCCATCGCCACGGTCGGAGTGCTCGTCCTCGGATTCTTCCTCTTCCGCCCCGCCGACCGGCACACACCGACAGCCACCGGCGAACACCCCGCAGAGCAGGCCGACGGTCGGGAAGCAGCCTCCGAACCGGTCGGGTCCTCGACGACGGCCGGGGACGATGAGTCCGGCCAGGCTGCAGCGGCGGGAACCGGCAATGGGGAGGCGGGAACCGCCTCGGCGAAGGCAGCCGGACAGGTCATCGTCCATGTCACGGGAGCCGTGAGATCACCGTCCGTGGTCACTCTCGACAGCGGGGCCCGAGTGGAGGACGCCGTCGAAGCCGCCGGCGGTCTGAAAGAGGGGGCCGACGCCGAATCGGTGAATCTGGCCCGGGTGCTCGCCGACGGCGAACAGATCCACATTCCGCAGGAAGGAGAAGAACCCGCCGGGACAGAACCGGAGTCGGCCGGCAACACCGCGGGCGCGGCCGAAGGCGCCGGCGCCGAGGCCGGAACCGGCGCAGACGGTTCCAGCGGCACCGGGCCGGACCCAGCAGGAGCAGGCGGGGCCGCCGGTGGCCCTGAAGCGGCAGGACAGGTCGATCTCAACACCGCCGACCTCACCACCCTGCAGACCCTGCCCGGGGTCGGTCCGGTCACCGCCGAGGCCATCATCAGCCATCGGCAGAGCCAACCGTTCGCAAGCGTCGAGGATCTGCTGCTCGTCAAAGGCATCGGACCGAAGACCTTCGAAAGCCTCAAAGACCTTGTCACGGTGGGCTGAACGCGCAGCGGCCGTGTCGGCCTGGCTGCGATCGCGGGTTCAACTGTGGCCGGGGTCGGTCCGGCTCCTGTGCTGCGCGGCAGGGTTGTGGACCAGTGCCCTCTTCGCCCCAGGACCCTGGGCGCTGACACTGACGCCGCTGTTCGGTGCCCTCGGGTTTCTCCTCCTGCGACGGCACCACCACCTCGGCGTGGGTCTCGTCGTCTTCGCGTGCCTGCTGACGATACAGATCACCGCCCTGACCGCCGCACGGGGACCGGACGGGAAGGACGAGAGCGTCGGCATCGTCGTCGGTCACAGCCAGCCCGGTGCCACCGGCTGGACCCGGCTGACCCTGCTCAGCGGCACCGGGTTCACCGAGGTGCTCAGCCCCGAAGCCGTCGACGACGGGGCGAAGGTGCGGATGCGCACCGAACGCCTCGACGACATCCGAACGACCGAGACCGCCCCCGAAGTGCTCATCGCACCGAATGGGACCTGGCAATGGCGTGAGCATCTGCGCACCGAGCTGCGCACGAACGCGCTGGCCGCCGGCAACGACGGAGGACGCCTCTTGCCCGGACTCGTCGTCGGGGACACCGGACCACAGGACGCGCGGATGGCCGAGGAGATGCGAGTTGTCTCGCTCACCCACATCTCAGCGGTCTCGGGCAGCAACGTCACGATCGTCAGCCTCGGAGCCGGCCTGCTCGCGGGCGCCTGCCGGGCAGGACCGCGCCTGCGTGTGAGCATCGGAGTGCTCACCTGCATCGGCTACGTCTTCATCGTCGGTTTCGAACCCAGCGCGATCCGGGCCGCCGGCATGGCCATCGCCGCGGCGCTCGTGTTCCTGCGCGGGGGAGGGATCTCACCGGTGGCGGTGATGTGCTCGACGGCGAGCCTGCTTCTGGCCTTCGTCCCGGTCCTGGCCACCTCGGTGGGGTTCGTCCTGTCCGTGGTGTCCACGGCCGCGATCATGTTCGTCGTCCCGATCCTGCTGCGCCGACTCGCCGTCCATTTCCCGCTGCTGCCGAGCGTGCTCGTCACCGCTGTCATCGTCCCGTTCGTCGCCCAACTGGCCTGCACCCCGGTCCTCGTGGCCATCGACCCGCGCATCGGGCTCTGGTCCGTGGCAGCCAACGCCCTGGCCGCGCCCGCCGTTCTTCCGGCGACCGTGGCCGGGTTCCTCAGCCTCGTGAGCTCCGGAATCGGTTCCACCGGACTGCTCGGCCCGGACCTCGTCGCGGCCGTGCTCGCCTGGCTCGGTTCTCTGCCCGCGTGGTGGATCGTCCTCATCGCCCGGTTCTGCGCGGGCCTGCCCGGAGCGGCTCTCGACTGGCCGGTCCCACCCTGGGGGACCCTGCTGGCTGTGGGGCTGCTCGGGATCGCCGCGGTGGGGACCTGGCTGCTCGTGCGTCGTCGCCTATGGGGTCTGCCGGTCCTCGTCCTGTGCCTCGTCCTCACCGCCGCCGTCGTCATCAGTGTGCGGTCGAAACCTCCCGCCGCCGACTGGCTCGTCCTCGTCTGCGATGTCGGGCAGGGATCCGGAGCGGTCATCAACCTCGGCGAGGGTCGGGGGCTCGTCGTCGACACCGGCAAGGAATCCGAACCCATCGACATCTGCCTCGACGAGTCCGGGGTCGAAGAGTTCGACCTGCTCATCTCCCACTTCGACGCCGACCACTTCGCCGGGTACGCGGGAACGACCTGGGGGAGGCAGATCGACCGGCTCTTCGTGTCCGCGAACGTCGCCGACTCGGCCGAGGCCAAGCGGATGGTCGCCGACACCGGCGCCGAGGTGGTCCCGACCCATCGCGGGCAGACTCTGAGCTTCGGTGCGACCACGGCGCAGGTGCTGTGGCCGCCTCGGCGGGAAGTGCCTGCTGGAGAGGACGAGGAGCTGCGCAATGAGGACTCGCTGGTCGTGCGCATCGAGCAGGAGGGGCTGAGCACTCTGCTGCCCGGGGACGTGGGGGCCGAGGAGCAGTTCGTGCTCGCGCAGAGTGTGCAGCCGGTCGATGTGCTCATCGCCCCGCACCACGGTTCGTCCGATCTGGCGACGGAGTTCTTCACCGCTGCACACCCGCGCCTGGGCGTCGTGTCCGTCGGGGAGAACAGCTACGGGCACCCCACCGGCAGATCGCTGCGGGCTTTCGGACCCGTGCCGGTGCTGCGGACCGACCATTGCGGGTCGGTCGCCCTCTATGCCGAAGGACGGTTCAGCACGGGCCGCGGCTGCCCGGAGAGCCCGGGATGAGAAGGAGCGGACCGGTTCCGGGGGCGACCGCCTCGGTGTGGTCGCACGGGCCGGTGCGTGCGGTTCGCGTCTGTCGACCGCGATAGGCTGGGAACCATGGCAGTGAAGAAGACCCTGGTCCCGTGGAGTTCGGCGAAACCGGCCCCCGTCGTCATGATCTCCGGCAGCGAATCGGTGCTTGTGCGCATGGCCAAGGACCGGATCGTCACAGCGGCACGGAAGTCCGATCCCGAGGAGATCGAATTCGACGCGGCCGGGTACCAGACCGGTGAGCTGGCCATGGCGGCCTCACCCTCCCTCTTCTCCTCCTCGAAGCTCATCGTCGTCGACGCCGTCGAGAAATGCTCGGAGGATTTCCTCAACGATGCGTTGGCCTACCTCGACGAACCCAATGACGATGCCGTCGTGCTGCTCCTGCACGCCGGCGGCAACCGCGGTGCGAAGCTGGTGAAGAAACTCGACGCCGCCGGATTCCCGCGCATCGATGCGGCCGTGCTGAAGAACGAGAGCGACCGGGCGAAGTTCGCGCAGACCCGGTTCAAAACGGCGAAGCGTCGGATCGATGAGGCGGGAATGGCTGCGCTCATGTCGGCGCTGGGATCGGATCTGGCCGAGCTCAACGCCGGTGTCGACCAGCTCATCGAGGACACCGAAGGCACCATCACCGCCGAAGTCGTCGACCAGTACTACGGCGGGCGGGTCGAAGCGACCGGGTTCAAGGTCGCCGATGCGGCCGTGGCCGGGGATGTGAAGAAGGCGCTCAGCCTGCTCCGGCATGCCCTGTCGACAGGGTCCGATCCGGTTCCGCTCGTGGCCGCAGTGGCGATGAAGCTGCGCGGCATGGCGAAGGTGCAGGGGTTCTCCGGCACCAGCGGGGAGCTGGCCTCGGAGCTGAAGATGGCGCCGTGGCAGGTCGACCGCGCCCGACGCGAGGTGCGGCGGTGGAACGAAGTGGCGCTGGGCCAGTCGCTCATCGCCGCCGCCGAAGCCGATGAGGCCGTCAAAGGTGGCGGACGTGACCCGGTGTATGCCGTCGAATGGTTCGTCTCCGAGGTCAGCCGCCTCGCCCGCATCCGCTAACCCCCACCACTTGCTACCCGACGGGCGCCCAGCAACCTCGCGCTGTGAGTATTGACAGTGGCTGGTCTGGGACTGGCTGGCAGAGTAGGTGTTGGCCTCTCCATCCTGTGATCGTGACTCCACCTCGCGCTGACCCACACAGTGGTGTCGTGACCTCGATTTGTCCGATCACATGGATGGTGCGGCCGGCACCAGCTCGGCCCACATCGGTAACTTGATCAGAAGGCTGTCCACCCCCAAAAGACCGGGGGCGTGACTCATCACAGTGTTGTTCCGAAGTGATTCCTACCCGGACCGGTACCGGCCGCAAGCGGCCGTACAACCTATCGGTCAAACAGGGAGCTTCGAACCGCTATGTCCATTGTCGCGCACTTGTACAGTTTCTTCATCGGCGTCGATACACACGCCAGAAACCACGTCTACACGATCATCACCAGCACCGGTGCCCTCATCGACACCGGCACCTTCCCAACCACTTCGGCGGGCATTAAACGAGCAATGAACTGGGTTGGCCGGCGCACCGACGGTGACCTCGACACGCTCTGGGTCGTTGAAGGTGCTGCTTCGTACGGGGCGGTGCTGACCGGGCACATCGCCGCGACCGGGTATCCCGTCGTCGAGGCCGCTCGTATGGATGCCAAAGCCCGCCACGGGGTGGGTAAGAGCGACGAGCTCGATTCCCGCCGAATCGCGGCATCCGTATTGCCGTTGGATGCCGACCAGTTGCGGTGGCCGCGCCAGGGCGAAGGGATACGTCAGGCATTACGTGTCCTGTTGGCGGCCCGGGACGCGATGAGCACCGAACGCACCCGTTCGATCAACGCCTTGACCGCGCTGGTGCGCACCAACGACCTGGGGCTCGATGCACGCAAGCCGTTAACGGCCGATCAGTTCGTTGAGATCTCGAAATGGCGGGACAGGAAAGAAGACATCGGCCTGTCCACTGTCCGAGCTGAGGCGATCCGATTGGCCAAACGCGTCCTTGACCTCGATGAGGAGTTGGCAAGCAACCTCGACAAACTCACCGAACTCATCGAGGCCAGCCCGGCGGCTGCCTTGCTGGCCGAGCCCGGGATCGGCCCGTTCAGTGCCGCCGTGTGCTTCACGGCATGGTCCCACTCGGGGCGGGTCCGTAACGAGGCTGCATTCGCAGCCCTGGCCGGGGTGAATCCGATTCCTGCGTCGTCGGGCAACACGCACCGACACCGGTTGAACCGGGGTGGGGACCGGCAATTGAACCGGGCCCTGCACACAGTGATCATGAACCGGATGGTCCATGACGAGCGAACCCGAGAATACGTTGCCCAGCACTACGGTGAGGAGCCGACGAAGAAGTCGAAGAAGGAAATCAGGCGCAAGCTCAAACGGTATCTAGCGCGCCGGATCTTCAGGATCCTCAACGCGCTAGATACCGTTCCTCAATCCGCTTGACAAGACATAGAAGGATCGAGGTTGCTGGGCGCCCGTCGAGATCCTTCTATGTCTGTCAAGCGGCTTGGCCGATCGAGTTCGTGGCCTCGAGAATGCGATACACAGAACGGGCCAAGTGACGCTTCATGCACCGGATGGTCTCCTTCTTCGTCTTCCCCTCGCCAAGCCGTTTAGCCATGTATGCCTGGGACCTCTTCTGGTGAGAAAGCCGCGTGATGGCCACCATGTACAACGCAGAATTCAACCGACGATCACCACTGCGATTAAGCCGGAACCTCACCACATTCCCCGACGACGCCGGTATCGGGCTGACCCCCGCCAGCTTCGCAAACGCAGCCTCTGAACGCACCCGCCCAGGATGCGACCACGCCAGGTAGAACACAGCCGCGGTGATCGGACCAAACCCCGGCTCAGCCAGCAACACCGCAGCCGGGCTGTCCTTGACCAAAGCTTCGATCCGGGTGGCGTAGTCCTTGATATCGGCATCGACTTCGACGACGCGTTTGGCTAACCGAATCGCTTCCCGACGAGCCTCGGTAAGTGCCACAGACTCGTTCCTGATCCGCCACTTCGCAACCGCGTGGATCTTGACGACCGACAGTTTCCGACGCGCATCCATACCGAGGTCATGAGTACGCAACAGCGCGGTGAGCGCATTGACAGTCCGGGTCTTCTCCCGGGTCATGGACTCCCGCGCCTTGACCAGGATCTGCAGTCCCTGACGCGGCCCATCAGCCTGCCGGGGGAACCGCAGCCGCGACTCATCCATCGACAAGACCGTGCCAGCGATCCGTCGGGCATCGATCCGGTCGTCCTTGCCCGTGGCATACCGGTCGCGAGCATCCATGCTGGCGGCCTCGGCGACTGTGTACCCAGCCTCGGCGACATGGTCGGCAAGGATCGCTCCGTACGTGCCGATGCCCTCGATGACCCACAGGGTCTCGAGGTCCCCGCCGGTACGGCGGCCGGCCCACGTCAGGGCACGTTTGATGCCGGCTTTCGTCGTCGGGAATGCAGCAGTATCGACGTGCTCACCAGACTTGGTCAGCACACTGTAGACGTGGTTCTTCGCGTGAGTGTCGACGCCAACGACAAACGCGTACAAATGCGAGATGATAGTCATGACGGTTCGTGATTCTCCTGTGTCGGAACGGATGAGGTCCGACCGTCAACGCGGTCGGCTCCGGTCCGGGAGATAGTCACGTCGAAACACTACTGTGATGAGTCACGTTCGATCAGGAACGGACAACCTTCTGATCAAGTTATCGATGTGGGCCGAGCCGGTGCCGACCGCCCACCAATCACCAGACAGATCCCGACGAGGACATCGTTGGAGTCAGTAGCAATTAGAGTCATGATGATCGATGGAACGGTCAGTCCCTACTCTGCCAGCCAGTCCCAGACCAGCCACTATCAATACTCACAGTAGCAATTAGGGGGAAAAAGACACGGGGTCCGATCCTTTCGGACCGGACCCCGTGAAGCTATAGCCTCAGTCGTCAGCTCAGAGAGCGTTGATCTGCGTAGCCATGCGCGACTTGCGGTTCGCAGCGTTGTTCTTGTGCAGAACACCCTTCGAAACAGCCTTGTCGAGCATGCGGGCCGCGGCAGCATATGCCTGCTGCGCTTCGTCCTTCTTGCCGGCAGCAATGTTCTCGCGCACGACGCGGACGTAGGACCGAACCTCGGACCGGACAGCCTTGTTGCGCTGACGAGCCTTCTCGTTGGTCTTGTTCCGCTTGATCTGTGACTTGATATTAGCCAATTTCAACACTCTTTCGTGTTAGTGGTACATGGTCGTGAGGGCGCATCGGACCGACCTGACCGTCTCCGCGGGGAAACACATCGACGATATCGGATCCGACGGCATCTTCACCCGACCTCGGCGAGACACACGCCTTGATGAAGACACAGCAACCAATGATACAGGCCGGAGTCCCCGGCCGGAAATCCGCGGCATGAGGGTGTCGGCGGTGCAGACCGACGGCAGGTGACGCGCGCCATGGGACGACACCGGCACTCGGCAGAGACGGCACTGAGACCGGGGAGAGAAGTCTCAGGCGCCGACGTTCTTCGCCACGTGGTCGAAGACCTCACGCGGCATGATCGCCCCCTCGCGGCGGATCGACGTCGGATCGAGTCGGATGACGCGGTCGAGCCGGATCTCCGAAGGGCGGCCCTGCGAATCCCAGTCACCGGAACCGATGTTCATCCAGCGGGCGTGCCGATCCTCGCGGACTTCGCCGACCCCTCCGGGAATATGGTCCTTGCTCGTGAGCATGAGCGCGAGCACCCATTTCCCGTCCCGACCGACGACCAGCGACGGCCGGTCCTTGCCTTGCGAGTAGTCCTCTTCGAAGGGAATCCAGCCCCAGACGACCTCGCCCGGATCGGCCTCGCCGTCGAGGTCGGGGGAGTAGCTGACCTTGAGCGGGCCCGTGAAGTCACCCGGGTAGGCACCGCCGGATCGAGGTGATTCACCAGATCCTGACGACCTGTTCGGGCCATTCGACTGCGAACCGCTCGTCCCGGTGCTGCCGCCCTGCGGCGCGGGAGACTGCCGCGGGACATCGGTGCGGCCCGGTGCAGTGCCGGACTTCCTCTTCGACTGCGACTGACGCAGATAGCGCAGGCCCTCCCGGACCCCGATCCGAGCAGCCCGGTTGACCAGTGATTTCCAATTCATGCCCACAGCCTAATGGAGGTGCGTGAACTCCGGCGGGACCCGCAGAGTCAGGTGAACTCGAGAACCGCCTCGACGGGAAAGTGATCGGACGGGTACTTCCCCTCCACGGCGAACGTGTCGATGCGCGTGGAGATCGTGCGCAGGCCCGCCGTGGTGAGGATCCAATCGATGCGGGGCTCGCCGGCCTTCGGTCCCCGGTACCGGTGGAAGGTGCCGATGTCTTCGCCGGGCACCTCAGCGGCCGTGTCGGTGAGGCCGAGCTCTGAGCAGAAGAAGTCGTAGACGGGAGATCCGGTGGCGACGTTGAAGTCACCGGTGACGACGCATGGGCCGGCCGCCTCGGCGATGGTGTCGGCCATGATCCGCCCCGACTCGAGCCGGGCACGTTCGGACCTGTGATCGAGGTGGGTGTTGAGCACCCGCAGGCCGCGGCCGGTGTCGAGATCGCGGACGTCGACGGTCGTCAGGGTCCGGGCGTGCGAGACGCCCCAGGACTCCGAGGCGACGGTCTCGGGCTGTTCTGACAGCCAGGAGATATCGACGGCATCGACATCGAAGCGGGTCGAATCGAGGATCACCGCGGTGAACTCTCCGGAATTGCCGCCGGAATGGCCCTCGCCGAGCCAGATGTACTCTTCGGGCAATAGGCTGATGAGGGTCTCGAGCTGATCGAGCTCCCCTTCCTGGGTGCCGATGATGTGCGGATGGGCGGCGCGGATGAGCTCGGCGGCGATCGGCATCCGCTCGGCCACCGGGTGGCCGTCCATCGCCGGGTAGCGCAGATTGAAGCTCATGATCGAGAATTCGCTCATGGCTCCATCTTCCCTGATCGGGTCCCGAATGGGCGCGGATTCCAGCTCCGCATGCAAGTCATGAAAGAATGAGTGATCTGGTCTGTCTGGAGATCTGATCTGTCAAAGGAAGGGCGTTCATGTCACCTCAGGTGAATAAGGAAGCACTCAAGCGGATTTCACCGTCTGCCACCTCACCCGAGCTGATCCGCAATTTCTGCATCATCGCTCACATCGACCACGGAAAGTCGACTCTCGCCGACCGCATGCTCCAGATGACCGGTGTCGTCGAGAACCGCGATATGCGCGCCCAGTACCTCGACCGGATGGACATCGAACGCGAACGCGGCATCACCATCAAGTCCCAGGCGGTGCGCATGCCGTGGGAGCACGAGGACACCCCGTACGCGCTGAACATGATCGACACCCCCGGCCACGTCGACTTCAGCTACGAAGTCTCTCGCTCCCTGGCCGCCTGCGAGGGCGCGCTGCTGCTCGTCGACTCCGCTCAGGGCATCGAGGCCCAGACTCTGGCCAATCTCTACCTGGCCATGGAGAACGATCTGACGATCATCCCCGTGCTCAACAAGATCGATCTGCCCGCGGCGCAGCCGGAGAAGTATGCCGACGAGCTCGCGAACCTCATCGGCTGCGAACCCGAGGACTGCCTGCTCGTATCCGGCAAGACCGGTGAAGGCGTCGAGGAGGTCCTCGACCGGATCATCACGGACATTCCCTCCCCGGTCGGCGACGCCGAGGCTCCGGCCCGGGCGATGATCTTCGACTCCGTCTACGACACCTATCGCGGCGTGGTCACCTATGTGCGCGTCATCGACGGTTCTCTGACCCCGCGGGAGAAGGTCGAGATGATGTCGACGGGCACGACTCACGAACTGCTCGAGATCGGCGCCTCCTCACCCGAACCGAAGGCGACGAAGGGCTTGGGCGTCGGTGAGGTCGGCTACCTCATCACCGGCGTCAAGGACGTGCGCCTGTCGAAGGTCGGTGACACCGTGACGGCGGCGGCGAAGCCTGCCGCCGAGCCGCTCGAAGGCTACCGGGAACCCAAACCGATGGTGTTCTCCGGACTCTTCCCCATCGACGGCTCCGACTACCCGGTGCTGCGCGACGCCCTCGACAAACTCAAACTCAACGACGCCTCCCTGGCCTATGAGCCGGAGACCTCGACGGCGCTGGGCTTCGGTTTCCGCTGCGGGTTCCTCGGACTCCTCCATCTCGAAGTCCTGCGCGACCGTCTCGAGCGGGAGTTCGACCTCGACCTCATCTCCACCGCCCCGTCCGTGATCTACGACGTGACGATGGAAGACGGCACCGAGACGATCGTGACGAACCCGAGCGAATATCCGACGGGCAAGATCAAGGAAGTCCGCGAGCCGATGGTCCAGGCCACGGTCCTCACTCCGAGCGAATTCATCGGTGCGGTGATGGAGCTGTGCCAGGACCGACGCGGCAAACTCCAGGGCATGGACTACCTGTCCTCGGACCGGGTGGAGATCCGCTACCGCCTGCCGCTGGCCGAGATCGTCTTCGACTTCTTCGACCAGCTGAAGTCCCGGACGAAGGGCTATGCCTCCCTCGACTACTCCGACGACGGCCAGGACGCCTCCGATCTGGTCAAGGTCGACATCCTGCTCCACGGCGATCAGGTCGATGCGTTCTCCGCGATCGTCCACCGCGACAACGCCTACTCCTACGGTGTGGCGATGGCCGGCAAGCTGCGCAAGCTCATCCCGCGTCAGCAGTTCGAGGTGCCCATCCAGGCGGCCATCGGCTCGCGGATCATCGCTCGTGAGACCATCCGCGCCATCCGCAAGGACGTGCTGAGCAAGTGCTACGGCGGCGACATCAGCCGGAAGCGCAAACTGCTCGAGAAACAGAAGGAAGGCAAGAAGCGGATGAAGATGGTCGGCACCGTCGAGGTGCCGCAGGACGCGTTCATCGCCGCGCTGTCCTCCGACGAACCGGATACGAAGGACAGCAAGAAGTAAGTGCCCGCTCAACCGACCGGTGAGGTCCCTCCGCTCGACGGCTCCCTTCCCGCCTCGGCGGGCATCGGTGCCGCCGACCGCGGGCTGAGCCTCTACGTCCACGTCCCCTATTGCCGGGTCCGCTGCGGGTACTGCGACTTCAACACCTACACCGCCGAGGATCTCGGTCCAGGTGCCTCCCGTGACGACTACCGCGGCAATCTCGCCCGTGAGCTCGATCTGTCCGTGTCCACCCTCGCCGAGGCGGGGGCGGGCGATCGTGAGGTCGCGACGATCTTCTTCGGCGGAGGAACCCCGACGCTGCTGGAAGCCGAGGTCCTCGCCGGGGTGATGGACGACATCCGCGCCCGGTTCCGCTTGGCCGCCGACGTCGAGATCACCACCGAGGCGAACCCCGACACCTTGGATCCGGCCTATATCGCGACCCTGGCGGGTGCCGGTTTCAATCGGATCTCCATGGGCATGCAGTCGGCGGTGCCGCATGTGCTGGCGACTCTCGACCGGACGCACGATCCGAAGAAGATCCCCGAGGTGGCCCGCTGGGTCAAGGAGGCGGGTCTCGAACTCAGCCTCGACCTCATCTACGGCACGCCGGGGGAGTCGATCGAGGATTGGCGTCGGTCCCTCGACGTGGCACTGGCGAATGAGGTCGACCACATCTCGGCCTATTCGCTCATCGTCGAACCGGGGACGAAGATGGGGGCGATGGTCCGCCGCGGGCAGCTGTCGATGCCGGATGAGGACGATCTGGCCGACAAGTACGAGATCGCCGATGCGGCGATGACTGCGGCCGGACTGCACTGGTACGAAGTTAGCAACTGGTCGACGGGTGAAAAGACCCGGTGCGAGCACAATATGGCGTATTGGCGCAATGCCGACTGGTGGGGGTACGGTCCCGGGGCACATTCGCATGTCGGGGGAGTGCGGTTCTGGAATGCCAAACACCCGCGGGCGTGGGCCGACCGGCTGCTGGCCGGACAGTCCCCGTCGATCGGACGCGAGGTCCTCGACGCGGGCACGCGCGAGATCGAGAGGATCATGCTCGCCGCCCGCATCGACGGCGAGCTGCGTCTCGAAACCCTGGCCCCGGGCAGTCAGCAGGCGATCAGAACCTTCGTGAAGCAGGGGCTTCTCGATCACGATGCGGCAGAGGACGGCTGGTTCCAGCCGACGCTGCAGGGTCGCCTGCTCGCAGACCACATGGTGCGCATCCTCACCGAATACGTGTGAGACCCCGCGAACGGGGATGAGAAAGGGCCGGTGTCCGGGCAGAGACTGCCCGGACACCGGCCTCGGCTCTCAGATCACTTGATCCAGTTCGGGGTCATCGGGATTCGGTAGCCCTCACCGCGATTGGCGGCCATCGCCGCGATGATTTCGATGACGATCATGTAGATGGTCAGCAGCGGCAGGAGCAGGAGGATGAGCAATCCGATGCCCACGATCGTGAGGATGCCGCCGATGAGTCCGATGCCGAATCCGGCGATGACGCCGATGATGAGCAGATTGAGTGACTGCGCACCATGGTGCCGAAGGTACGGGGACTTGTCCTTGTTGATGATGTAGAGGACGAGGGTGACGATCCAGCCGAGTCCGATGACATAGGTCGCAGCGTGTGCGAGGTGAGACCACAGTGCGGTGGTGCGCTCCGTCTCGTCGGCGTTCCAGAATCCGACCGATCCCGGGCCGTAGGCGGCGGAGGGCAGCTCGGTTCCGATGGGCACCGAGGCGGCCGGGGACTGAGCGGAGGACATCCCCATAGGTCCTGCGCTGTAGCCTCCGTGCTGCCCGTACGGCGGCTGGGAGCCCTCAGCCGGCCAGGGTCCGGACTGCGGGATCTGTGTGTACGGCTGTTGTGGACCGGATGACTGCGAATAGTTCGGCGGCATCGGACGCGAGGGTTCGTCGTCGGGCCGCTGCGGATTCTCTGACATGTCTGTCCCTTCCTGGATTCGTCGGCCGGACGCCGACTCATTTCACAAAGTTGATGGTGAGCGGGAACCTGTATCCCTCACCCCGGTTCGCCGCTGCGGCGGCGATGATGCAGAAGACGAAGTTAGACCACGGGGACGATGAATGCGGCATACATGAGGAGGAAACCGAACCCGAAAGTCACGAGGGCGAGCAGGAACCCGAAGAAGCCGAAGACGAAGAACGGCTCCTGTCGTGATGATCGTGTTTGTGATCATCGCGTTGAGACCCTGCCGGGAATGCTCACGGATGTACGGTGATTCGTCCTTCTTGACCAAGTACATGATGAGCGGCACGAACCCGAAGAAGATGGCACCGAGGTGGCGCCACAGTGCCGTGGTCCGTTCGGAGTCCGAGGCCGCCCAGAACTGTTCGGAACCGGAACCATAGGCGTGTTCGGGCAGCATCTCGGAATTGAAGAGCACAGGATTGACCACCTGCCTCTGCTGACCATAATCTGGCTGACCGTTGTCACCGCTCTACTGCCCATAGTCCACCTGGGTGTAGAGCGTACCGTAGTTCGGTGATCGGTTCGCCTGGGAACCGTAGGGCTGGGTGGAGACCGGCTGACCGTTCTGGCTGGACTGCGTACAGGGCTGCTGGGGCCCGAAGCCTGGGAATAGTTCGGCGGCACGTGGCGCCCGCTGGTCGGCTGTCCGGGGTTGTTCGACATGGTGGTCCTTTCGAAGTTGCTGCCCTCTCACAGTAGTGGAGACCACCACCGGGCGGCGGTGCGGAAAGCCGGACATCTGTGCCAGTTCTGTGACAGAAGCGCAGGCATCGTCTATCGACGTCGACCACTCACTGTGACGATGTCGATGAGTTCCTCGCCCCGCCCGACCGAGTGGGGGGTGCCCCTATGGTTTTCGTCAAGGGGTGACCAAGATTTCTTCGAATAGTCTTGCCGGCTGATGCTGGGCAGGACTGATTGGTCCGGGACGCAGTCTCGGACTGGACGTGGGTGCTTCGGAAC
>NZ_RHFH01000010.1 GCF_004745075.1 Brevibacterium sp. S111 | reverse complement strand
CAACGGCAGACTCGAGCATCTACGCGGGTCCGCGCTGGGATTCCGCAACCTCACGCATTACATCGCGAGGTGTCTGCTCGAGTCCGGTGGCTTCAGACCGGTTCTACACTCTCAATTACGATGAGCCGTCAAAGTGCTCGAAGACCGCTCCGACGACGGGTCCTACTACGGGCAGATCGCGATTGCGATCCTCGTCCTCCCGGACCTCGCTGCGGTCGCCTTCATCACGATCGCAGGCGAAGAGCCGCCGAGTCCCTGGGCGTTCGCGCTCGTCCTGATCGTTCCCGTGGTCTGGGTGCTGCGACGGCTCCTCGACCGCGTCGGACGCGGTGAGCTGCTCGTGCTCTTCGGCGTCGTCATGTCCTTGGGGCCCGGCTATGTCGCCTTCGAATCAGTCGGCATCCACGGCGACCTCGGAGCCCTGGTGCTCGGACTTCTCTTCTCCACCCACCCGCGAGCCGTGGAGATGTCGAAGTCGCTGTTCAGCGTCAAAGAGCTCTTCCTCGTCGGGTTCTTCGTCGTCATCGGGCTCCAAGCGGTCCCCACCTGGTCGGATCTCCTCATGGCGCTGGCCCTGTGCGTCGTGCTGCTGCCGTTCAACTTCGCGAGCTTCTACCTCATGGGTCGCCTCTTCGGCCTGCGCAACCGCACCAGCGTGCGCACCAGCCTGGCCCTGAGCAACTTCTCCGAATTCGCACTCATCGTCGTCGCCGTCGGAGTCGACAACGGACTCTTCGAGGACAACTGGCTGACCATCACCGCCCTCGCCGTGGCGTTGGGGATGATCGGCTCCTCCCTGGCGAACGCCTACAGCCTCCAGATCGTCGCGAAGCTCGACGCGATTCTGCCGGACGAGAACGAGAGCCGGCTGCGGGCGAACGATCGGCCGCTCGACACCGGAGATGCGGAGGTCGTCGTCCTCGGCATGGGCCGCATCGGTCGCGGAGCCTACGAGCGCTTCGTCGAACGCGGCGACCGGAGCGTCATCGGCATCGACAACGACCACACAGTCATCGAAGCCCTGCACGCCGACGAGTTCACAGTGCTCGAAGGCGACGCCACAGACCACGAATTCTGGCACCGCCTCGTCGTCGGCGGCAGCGCCCACACCGTCGTCCTCGCCATGGCGCTGCACGACTCGAACACCTTCGCTCTCGAACAGCTGCGCATCGCCGGCTTCCCCGGGACCATCGCCGCGGTCGTCCAACGTCCCGATCAGGCCGAGCACTTCGCCCGTGCCGGGGTCCACGCGGTGATCAACATCTACAGCGGGTCCGGAGCGGCCGTCGCCGATGCCGCGATCGACAGCCACGAAGACGACTGTCGGAAGTGACAGCGGGCTGCCGGCAGTGACAGCGATACTTGCGGATCGGTCGGCCGGCAGGGGCGGACGGTTCGCCTCAGTCGGCAAGATCACAGCGGCGAGGCCGCCGATCGGCTTTGCGACGGGCGGTGTGCACCCGCTAAGATAGACAGCTGTTGTGCCTGCACCCTAAAGGCGGTCGGTGCGAGCGGATCTCGACGCTCAATCCCTCTTTCCCATCCGGGGAAACAACGGTTGCGACTCGGGCGGGAACCGATGGCCGGTCGTGACGAATCATTTTGATGAAAGGTAACCAAGTGCCAGCACCAGCACGTAATCGCCGGATGACGCGCGTCTCGCGCGCCCTCGGCCTTGCTCTGACACCTAAGGCAGAGAAGTATTTCGAGCGTCGCCCCTATCCTCCGGGCGAGCATGGCCGTGCTCGCCGTCGCAACGACAGCGACTACTCGGTCCGTCTCAAGGAGAAGCAGCGTCTGCGCGCGCAGTACGGCATCCGTGAGGCGCAGATGCTCAAGACCTACAAGGAAGCCGCACGTCTGCCGGGTCTGACCGGTGAGACCATGGTCGAGCTCCTCGAAATGCGTCTCGACGCCCTCGTTCTGCGCTCCGGCTTCGCCCGCACCATGGCGCAGGCCCGTCAGTTCGTCGTCCACCGCCACATCACGGTCGACGGACAGCGCGTGGACCGTCCCTCCTTCCGCGTCAAGGAAGGCCAGACCATCCAGGTGCATGAGCGTTCGGCCTCGATGGATCCGTTCCAGGTCGCCGCTGCCGGCGGACACAAGGATGTCCTGCCCGCGGTTCCCGGTTACCTCAACGTCAATCTCGAAGGCCTGCAGGCCACTCTGCTGCGCACTCCGAAGCGCGAAGAGGTGCCCGTGACCTGTGACGTTCAGCTCGTCGTCGAGTTCTACTCGCGCTGATCGGCTGAGCCAGGCCACGAGCCGCCGCGACTGCCCGGGACCGCTGGTTCCGGGCAGTCGTGCATTCACCCGCTGGTGACCACGACCAGTCGAGGCGACGCCCCCGGCGGGGGCGGCTTATCATCTGCGAAGAGTGCAGAGATCCGCTCCCGGTTCCCCGGCACGCCGCTCGACCTCGCATATTGTGGTCGAGCCATTAAACTAGTCCCTGTTAAGTGCGGGTACGCACGAGTAAGTGCGGGTACGCACGAGTAAGTGCGGTCACGCACGGGCAATACGTGAAAGGTCTTGGATTGAAGACGGCAGAGATCAAGCAACGCTGGTTGGACTACTTCGAAGCGAACGGGCACACCGTGGTCCCCTCGGCGTCGGTGATCAGCTCCGATCCGTCCATCCTGTTCAACATCGCAGGCATGGTCCAGTTCATCCCCTACCTCACCGGCCGGGAACCCGCACCATTCAACCGCGCCACCAGTGTGCAGAAGTGTGTGCGCACCGCCGATATCGAAGAGGTCGGCAAGACGACGCGCCACGGTACGTTCTTCCAGATGAACGGCAACTTCTCCTTCGGCGACTACTTCAAACGCGATGCCATCAAGTTCGCCTGGTCACTGCTGACGAACCCCGTCGCTGAGGGCGGCCTGGGCTTCGACCCCGAACTGCTGTGGGCGACCGTCCACGAGGACGACACCGAGACCATCGACATGTGGCTGGAGGAGACCTCCATCCCGCGTGCGCGCATTCAGCTGCGCGACAGCGAAGACAACTTCTGGCACACCGGCCAGCCCGGCCCCGGCGGCTACTGCTCGGAGATCTACTTCGACCGCGGTCCCGACTACGGCGTCGAAGGCGGCCCTGTGGCCGATGAAGACCGCTACATCGAGATCTGGAACCTCGTGTTCATGGAGTTCGAACTCTCCGAGGTGCGCTCGAAGGTCGATTTCGACATCGCCGGGGACCTGCCCGCGAAGAACATCGACACCGGTATGGGACTCGAGCGCGTGGCGTTCCTGCTCCAGGGTGTGGAGAACATGTATGAGATCGACGAAGTGTTCCCCGTCATCGAAGTCGCCAGCCGCCTCTCCGGCCGCGAGTACGGAGCAGACGAACACGCCGATGTGCAGATGCGCGTCGTCGCCGACCACGTCCGTTCGGCTCTCATCATCATCGGCGACGGAGTCCGCCCCGGAAACGAAGGCCGCGGCTACATCCTCCGCCGACTGCTCCGCCGTGCCGTGCGCGCGATGCGGCTGCTCGGTGTCAAGGACGAGGTCCTGCCCGAGCTGCTGCCCGTGTCCATGCAGGCGATGAAGCTGTCCTACCCCGAACTCGAAACCGACTTCGACCGGATCTCCCGGGTCGCCTACGCCGAGGAGAAGGCGTTCCTGCGCACACTGGAATCCGGCACCCAACTGTTCGCGAACGCCGCCGATTCGCTCACCGGACCCGAGAAGACCATCAGCGGCGACATCGCCTTCGCCCTCCACGACACACACGGCTTCCCCATCGACCTCACCATGGAGATGGCCGCCGAGGCGGGACTCAACGTCGACGAGACCGGGTTCCGTGAGCTCATGAGCGAGCAGCGCACCCGTGCGAAGGCCGATGCGAAGGCGAAGAAGGGCGGCGGGCACACCGACCTGTCCGCCTACTCCGCTCTGCTCGACGAAGGCAGCAGCGAATTCGTCGGCTACGACAGGCTCGAAGCCGATTCGCGGGTCCGCGGCATCGTCGCAGACGGGGTCGCCACCGAGGTGCTCACCGCCGGCCAGAGCGCCGACGTCGTCCTCGACCTCACCCCGTTCTACGCCGAATCCGGCGGCCAGCGCGCCGACGTCGGCCTCATCTCCGGGCACCGTTTCACCGCCCGCGTCACCGATGTGCAGAACCCGGTCAAGGGACTGCCCGCCCACCGTGTCGAGGTCATCGACGGTGAACTCCACGTCGGAGACGAGGTGCTCGCCGCCGTCGACCACGACCACCGGTTCCTGGGCGCCCAGGCTCATACCGCCACCCACCTCGTCCACGCTGCGCTGCGCGAGATCCTCGGCAACCACGCCGTGCAGGCGGGTTCGCTCAACCAACCCGGCTACATGCGCTTCGACTACTCCTTCCCCGAAGCCCCGAGCCCGCAGATGCGGGCCGAGATCGAAGAGGTCGCCAACCTCGCCGTGCGTTCGAACTACGAAGTCGGAACCGAATACATGCCCTTCGACGCGGCGAGGAAGTCCGGCGCCATGGCCCTGTTCGGTGAGAAGTACCCGAACGTGGTGCGCGTCGTCGACATCGGCGGGCCCTTCTCCCGCGAACTCTGCGGCGGCACCCACGTCGGAGCATCGGCCGAGGTCGGACCGATCTCCGTGCTCTCCGAAGCCTCCGTGGGATCGGGAGTCCGCCGCATCGAAGCCGCCGTCGGCATGGATGCCTTCCGCTCGCTGGCCGCCGAACGCACGATCGTGTCCTCACTGTCCGAAATGCTCAAGGTTCCCGGCACCGACGTCACCTCGCGGGTCTCGGACCTCATGAGCCGACTCAAGGACGCGGAGAAGGAGATCGCCCGCCTCAACGCACAGCAGCTGCTCGCCTCGGCCGGGAAGTACCTCGACGAGGCGCAGACCGTCGGTGACACCCTCTTCGTCGTCGCCGAGCTCGGCGATGTCTCCAACGCCGGTGACATCCGCACCGTCGTCACCGAGCTGCGCGGCCGCGTCAACGATCGGCAGGCCGTGGTCCTCGGGCTGGGTGTGAGCAACGGCAAACCCGTCGTCGTCATCGCCACCACCGAAAAGGCCCGCACCGCCAGTCTGCAGGCGGGCAAGCTCGTCTCCCTGGCCTGCAGCGAACTCGGCGGCGGAGGCGGCGGCCGGCCCGACCTCGCCCAGGGCGGCGGCAGCGACTCCACAGCGATCCCGGCCGCCATCGCGGCCGTCAAGGCGGCCATCCAGTGAGTTTCCGCCGAGGTCGCCGCCTGGGCCTCGACATCGGTTCGGTGCGGATCGGGGTCGCCTCCTGCGACCCCGACGGCATCCTCGCGACTCCGCTCTGCGTCGTCCGTCGCAAGGACGAACCGGCGGCATTGAAGGAGCTGCGCGAACTCGTCGAGGAATACGAACCCATCGAACTCCTCGCCGGTGACCCGAAGTCCCTCGACGGGGCTGCCCGCGCGGCGGCCGCCTCGGCGCTGGAATTCGCCCGCAAGGTCGCCGCCGCCACCGACACACCCGTCCGCCTCATCGACGAACGGTTCACGACCGTCGAAGCCCACCACGCCCTGGCTGCGGCCGGGAAATCCGTGCGTCAGCGGCGCGAGATCGTCGACGCCCAAGCCGCCGTCATCATCCTGCAGAACGCCCTCGAGTTCGAACACAACACCGGTGTCCCCGCCGGACGCGAGATGCCCGACGAGGAGAGTGAGCAATGAACCCGTTCCCTGGCGAGTTCTCAGCAGATGAAGGACTGACCCGTTCAGAGATCAAGGCGAAGGCGCGGCGGCGGATGATGCGCCGGCGGCGGACGACGACGATCATCGTCATCTGCGTCCTCGTCTTCGGCATCGGCGGATTCTTCGGGGTCAAGGCTGCCGGAGGAGTCTTCGACGACCTCTTCGGCCCCAAAGGCGACTACGAAGGCCAGGGCACCAACGAGGTGTCCATTGAGATCGCCCCCGGTTCCTCTGCGCGCACCGTGGCCAACCAACTCGTCGAAGAGGGCGTGATCATGAACTCGGGTCCCTTCCTCGACGAAGTCGAACGCCGGGATGCGACCATCCAGGCCGGCACGTGGACGATGCGGGAGAAGATGAGCTCGAAGGCCGCGGTCGAAGCGCTCATCAATCCCATCGCCCCACCGAAGATCACGGTCGCCGAAGGCAAGCAGGTCGAGGAGATCAAGGCGATCATGATCGAATCGGGGATGAATGCCGACGAGGTCGACAAAGCCCTCGACGACAAGACCCCGAAGGACTACGGCCTCGACATCGACGCCGAGAGTCTCGAAGGCTACCTCTATCCGGCGACCTACGAAATGAATAAGACGAAGACCGCCGAGGATGTCGTCCAGGAGATGGTCGACAAGACCGAAGCCGAACTCGACGACCTCGGCATCGAGGCCAAGGACGCCAATCGCATCCTCACCCTGGCCAGCCTCGTGGAGAAGGAATCCCCGGGCGATGAAGAGGTGCGCAGGAAAGTCGCCCGTGTGTTCCTCAACCGGATCTCGGACAAGTCGAAGACCGGCGGGCTGCTGCAGTCCGATGCCACCGTCGCCTACATCCACGGCGCCCGGTCGGACCTGACGACGACGAAGGAAGAGCGTCAGTCGGATTCGCCGTACAACACGTACAAGAAGAAGGGGCTGCCGCCCGGACCGATCAACGCCCCGAGCGAGGGCGCGGTGGAGGCCGCACTCAACCCGGCAGACGGTGATTGGCAGTTCTTCGTGGCCACGAACCCGGACACGGGGGAGACGAAGTTCGCGAACACCTACGACGAACACCAGAAGAACGTCGAGATCTACCGGAAATGGCTCAAAGAGCACAACTCCGACGGCGGCAAGGAATGAGGATTCGCGCCGCGGTGCTGGGATCGCCGATCGCGCATTCGAAGTCACCGCTGCTGCACCGCAGCGCCTTCGCCGCCCTCGGCCTGGGCACGAGCGAGTACTCCCGACACGAACTCGTCGCCGATGAGCTCGAGGCGTTCCTCGACGCTCATCCCGAGCACACGGGATTCTCGCTGACGATGCCGCTCAAGGACCGCCTCGTGACCTTAGCCGCCGAACGAGGCTGGTCGATCGATGACACGGCCGCTCTCACCGGAGCCGGCAACACCCTCGTGCGCACCGGAGACGAGACGGCGGTGGCGAACACGGATGTGCGCGGCATCGTCAGGGCCATCGCCCCGCACCTGAGTGCGGGACGGAACCACGATGTCACCCGGGAGAGCAGCGCGGGAACCGGACGAGCGACGATCCTCGGTGCCGGGGCCACGGCCGCCTCGGCGCTGGTGGCCTGCCGCGATCTCGGCATCGCCCATGTCGACTTCCGCGTCCGCAGACCCGACCGAGCCGGCCGGGTCCTCGACCTCGCCGCTCGGCTCGGTCTGACCGCCTCGGTGGGAGGCCTGGACCGGATCGATCCGTCAGCGGTCGTCATCTCCACTCTGCCCGCCGAGGCGGCCCCCGAACCGGTCTGGGGCGGACCCCGCGCGGATTGGGGTGGGGTGGCTCTCGACGTCGCCTACGCCGCGGATTCGGCGTTCCTCGCCGCAGCCGCAGCCCACGGACTGCACCCGGTCATCGGCACGGCGATGCTCGTCGAACAGGCTGTGGCCCAGTTCGAGATGTTCTTCGACGCCGCCGCGGCGACGGGCACCGACGAAGCCGGCGTGCAGCTGCCGGCGGGACCGGAACTGCTGGAGCGGATCGCGGACGCGATGTACGCTGCCCTGGCGGAGTCTCCCGCCCGGTCCCGGAACTGAGCGGAGGAGACGGTGGAGGCCGGGGTGCTGCACGGAATGGTCACTGGACTCACGGTCCTCACCGCTTTGGCCGTCGGCCTCCTGCTCGCCCGGACCCCGCGATTCTGGCTCCACGATGACAGCCATCTGGCCCGGTGGCGAGCCTTCCGGATCCCGCACGGACCCTGGCCGGTGCTGGTCGGAATCCTCATCGCCGTCGGTGCCGCCGGAGTCTTCCAGCTCACCGTGCTCGCACCGGTCACCGGATGGGCCGCCTCGGCGCCGCTCAGCGCGACAACGCTGACCGCTGTGCATCCGAACTCGGCCGACCTCATCGTCTCGGGCCTGTTCCTCGGACTCGCCGCAGGCGTCACACCATTCCTCATCCTCGCTGATGTCATCGTGCGCCGGCTGCCCGACCGGATCGTCTACCCGACGATGCTGGCCGGTGCGGCCCTGCTCATCGTCGGCTCCGTGAGCGGGCAGATGCGGTTCTGGTTCACCGCATTCTTCGCCGGTCTCCTCGCCCTCGTGCTCTTCGGTCTCCTCCATCTGCTCGGGCGGGTGCTGCGAACCCAGACGATGGGCCTCGGGGACGTCAAACTCGCGTTCCTCGTCTTCGCCGTCGCCGGACTCTATGACCCGTGGGCGCCGCCGCTGGTCCTTGTCGTGATGATGCTCATCGCCGGCGTGTGGGCGCTCATCGGAGCGATTCGAGCCCGGCGTCTGCGCGGGGTGACGATCGCTTTCGGACCGGCGATGCTATCCGGGATGTGGCTGGGGTCGGTGCTCGCTCCAATCCTTTTGTAGAATCGGTGGAATGTTGAGATGGCTGACTGCAGGCGAATCCCACGGCGAGGCGCTGACCGGGATCATTGAGGGGCTTCCGGCCCATGTACCGATCACCAGAGACGATATCCGCGCGAGCCTGGCTCGCCGCCGACTCGGCTACGGCCGCGGCGCTCGGATGAAGTTCGAAGCCGACGAGGTGAGGCTCCTCGGCGGCGTCCGCCACGGCGAGACCCTCGGCTCACCCGTGGCCATCGAGGTCGGGAATACGGAATGGCCGAAATGGGAGTCCGTGATGAGCGCCGGCCCCGTCGACGCAGCCGAACTCGAAGGACTGGCCCGCAACGCACCGCTGACCCGTCCCCGTCCCGGCCACGCCGACATCGTCGGCATGCAGAAGTACGGCTTCGACGAAGCCCGTCCGGTGCTCGAACGCGCGTCCGCCCGCGAAACCGCGATGCGCGTGGCCCTGGGCACCGTGGCCGCGAACTTCCTCGGTGAACTCGGCATCACCCTCGTCTCCCACACCGTGGCCATCGGCGGAGCCGAACACGACTCCGAGGCCGTGCCCGATCTGCCCACCGCCGCCGACGTCGACGACCTCGACGCCGATCCGGTGCGCTGCTTCGATCCCGCACTGTCGGCGGCGATGGTTGCTGAGATCGACACGGCGAAGAAGGCCGGGGACACGCTCGGGGGAGTCGTCGAGGTCCTCGCCTACGACCTGCCGCCGGGGCTCGGCTCCCATGTTCACTGGGACCGCCGGCTCGACTCCCGCCTGGCTGGAGCCCTCATGGGCATCCAGGCGATCAAGGGAGTCGAAGTCGGTGACGGCTTCCTCACCACGAAGCGTCCCGGTTCGCAGGCCCATGACGAACTCGAAGTCGGCCCCGATGGCTTCCGCCGCGGCAGCAACCGTGCCGGAGGCACCGAAGGCGGAATGTCGACCGGCGGGCCGTTGCGGGTGCGTGCCGGAATGAAGCCGATCGCCACGGTGCCGCGTGCCCTGTCGACCGTCGACGTCGAGACCGGCGAGGCGGCGAAGGCGAACCACCAGCGCTCCGATGTCTGCGCGGTCCCCGCCGCCGGAGTCGTCGCCGAAGCGATGGTCGCGCTCGTCCTCGCCGAGGCCGTGGTCGAGAAGTTCGGAGGCGACTCCGTCGCCGAGACGAAGCGGAATCTGGACGCCTACGCAGCGGCGATTCCGGAGAACCTTCGCATCGGGCGATGAACCAGGCCCCGCTCCCGAAACCGGTTCCGCCGTTGGAACCGGTTCCCGCCGCGCTCTCGCGCATCGTGCTCTCCGGACCGCCGGCAGCCGGAAAGTCGACGATCGGTCGGCTGCTGGCCGACCGGCTCGGACTGCCGCTGACGGACACCGATGCGAATATCGTCGAGAAGTACGGGGTCATCTCCGAGATCTTCGTCGAGCGCGGAGAAGACCACTTCCGTCGGATCGAGCGCGAGGTCGTGCGCCGGGCCCTGCGGCGACTGCTCGACCGGCCGGGCATCGTGTCCCTCGGCGGAGGAGCGATCCTCAACTCGGGCACCCGTGCCCAGCTGCTCCACCCGGCGATCAAGGTCGTGCACGTCGATATCGATGTCGACACGGTGTCTCAGCGCCTGACCGCCCCGCATCGTCCGCTGCTGCGCGGAGCCGGCACGGCGGTGGAGAACTGGCTGGCGCTGGTGGAGGAACGCGAACCGTATTACGAACAAGTCGCGACCTTTCGCGTCCAGGCCTCGAACTCTCCGCCGTCGACGGTGGTCAACCGTGTCGTCGATGTGCTCACCGGTCTGCAGCGGGCCGAAGAATACGCGAAGTACGCTCACCTCGATGACGACGGCAGCAGCGGGGCGCACGGGGAGTAGGCCGCCGGCGTCGTCGCACCCGCTGAGCGCCCGCGGGATGAGACGTTGCCCACCACGAGCGCGGGACTCCTCGCCCGCACCCGCCCCGCAGGGCTAGGCTGAGACGGGGCCGGTGCCGCATCGGACACCGGACGAAGAAGACGCTGAGAACGATCAGAAAGACGGACGAATGAGCCTCACACGCATCAATGTGGACGCCGGTGGAACCTACCCGGTCCTCGTCGGCCAGGGACTGCTCGGCGAACTGCCCGGGCTGCTGGGCAATCGAGTCGAGAAGGTCCTCGTCATCCACCCGCGTGCCCTGCGCACCACCGGTGAGAGCGTCCGCGACGACCTCGCCGCCGCCGGTCTCGAGGCTGTGGCCGCGGAGATCCCGGATGCCGAAGAAGCCAAGCACGTTCAGGTCGCGGCCTTCTGCTGGCAGGTGCTCGGTCAGTCCGACTTCACTCGCACCGATGCCATCGTCACCGTCGGCGGGGGAGCCGTGAGCGATCTCGGCGGCTTCGTCGCCGCCACCTGGCTGCGCGGCATCCGCGTCGTCCACATCCCCACCACCGTGCTCGGCATGGTCGACGCCGCAGTCGGCGGCAAGACCGGCATCAACACGGCCGAAGGCAAGAACCTCGTCGGGTCATTCCACGCCCCGGCCGGAGTGCTCGTCGACCTCGACACCCTGGGCACCCTGCCGGAGAACGAGCTCTTCACCGGACTCGCCGAGGTGGTCAAGACCGGCTTCATCGCCGACAAGTCCATCCTCGATCTCATCTCCTCCCACTCGAAAGAGGAGATCGGTGATGTGCAGGGTCCGGTGCTGCGTGAACTCATCGAACGCTCCATCCGCGTCAAGGCCGAAGTCGTCTCCGGCGACTTCAAGGAATCCGGCCATCGGGAGATCCTCAACTACGGACACACCCTCGGACACGCGATCGAACACAAAGAGCGCTACCAGTGGCGGCACGGGGCCGCGGTGTCCGTGGGCATGGTCTTCGCCGCCGAGGTCGCCTCGATGGTCAAGAGCCTCCCGTATGAAATCGTCGACCTCCACCGGGAGCTTCTGAGCAAGCTCGGCCTGCCCACCGGCTACCGCTCGGATGTGTGGCCGCAGCTGCTGGACACGATGAAGCGAGACAAGAAGGCCCGCGGAGCAATGCTGCGCATGGTGCTGCTGAGCGGAATCGGAGATCCGAGCACCGTCGAGATCCCCGACGCTTCGATCCTCTTCACCGCCTACCAGGAGGTCGGTGAGAGCGCACCGACGGTCTCGCTGCGCACCGACCTCGGCTGACAGCACAGCCCGGCCCCGGACCGAGCACGGCCTGGGCACTCAACCGAAAGCCTGCGCAACACCCGCTCCGGCCCTCGGATGGAAGCCGCTCTGCGAGCTTGCTAGAATTGCCCAGTGGCGCATTCGTCGACCCTCAGCAGAGGGTCGCGCACGGCGCCGGCCAACTGCGATCACCGCTCGGTGATCTGGACTGAAGCGAAGAAGGACGAATTAGTGGCGACAACGAACGACCTGAAGAACGGCCTCGTGCTCAACCTCGACAACCAGCTGTGGCAGGTGCTGGAGTTCCAGCACGTCAAGCCCGGCAAGGGTCCGGCGTTCGTTCGCACCAAGCTCAAGAGCGTGACCTCCGGCAAGATCATCGACAAGACCTTCAACGCCGGCACCAAGGTCGAGACCGCCAATGTCGACCGCCGCGACATGCAGTACCTCTACCATGACGGCACCGACTACGTCTTCATGGACGCCGAGGACTACGATCAGGTTCCGATCTCGCCCGAGCTCGTCGGCGATGCGGCGAACTACATGCTCGAGAACCAGCAGCTGCAGGTCTCGTTCCACGAAGGCACCCCTCTGTCCGTTGAGCTGCCGCCGTCGGTGGAACTGAGCATCACCCACACCGAACCCGGTCTGCAGGGCGACCGTTCGACCGGTGGTTCGAAGCCCGCGACGCTCGAGACGGGCTACGAGATCCAGGTTCCGCTGTTCCTCGAAGAGGGCACCAAGGTCAAGGTCGACACCCGCACCGGCGATTACCTCGGACGCGTCAAGTAAGTGGCGTCCGCACGAACCCGAGCCCGTCGCAGGGCTCTCGAGCTGCTCTTCGAAGCCGGGCAGCGTCGACTGGCCATGGACGAACTCGTCACGATGCGGTCGAACGACCCCGACTATCCGATGAAGGAATACGCGGTCGAGATCGTTCGAGGCATCACCGAGAAGCAGGCGGAGATCGACGAGATCATCTCCACCCATTCTCAGGGCTGGACGCTGGACCGTATGCCCGCAGTCGACCGATCCCTGCTCGAGATCGGCACCTGGGAGCTGCTGTTCAACGATGACGTCCCCGACAAGGTGGCCATCGACGAAGCCGTGTCCCTGGCACGGCAGTTCTCCACGGATGACTCACCGAACTTCGTCTCGGGTCTGCTCTCACGCATCCTCGACGTCAAACCGACGCTCATCTGAGTCGGCGGGTCCGGACTCCGGACCCGCCCACCAGCGTGAGAAGCGCTGGGTCTACAATCGAATCGAACCACTCCTTTAACCACCGTCCGGAGAGGCGGAGAAGGGGAAGCATGACACAGCGAACAGTGCTGGACGCAGCCGATATATCGCGGGCGATCACGCGGATTGCCCATGAGATCATCGAATCCAACAAGGGCAGCGACGACTTGGTCCTCCTCGGCATCCCACGCCGCGGAGTCCCGCTGGCCCTCCGGCTCGCCGAGGCGATCGCCTCGATCTCGGGACGCCCGGAAGCCGCGACCGAACTCGCCGGCAGCCTCGACATCACGATGTACCGCGATGACCTGCGCGGCGGCTCCTACCGGGCACCCGAACCGACCTCGATCCCGGCATCAGGAATCGATGCGAAGACCGTCGTCCTCGTCGACGATGTGCTCTTCTCCGGCCGCACCATCCGTGCCGGACTCGACGCCCTGGCCGATGTCGGCCGTCCCGCGAAGGTCCGCCTCGCCGTCCTCGTCGACCGCGGCCACCGGGACCTGCCGATCCGCGCCGACCATGTGGGCAAGAACCTGCCGACCTCGAGCAGCGAACGCGTCAACGTCAGCCTGGACGAAATCGACGGATCGGACTCCGTGACCATCTCGGGAGGCCGGGAATGAAGCATCTGCTCGACACCGCCTCCCTGAGCCGTGCGGACGCCATCGGCATCCTCGACATCGCCGAAGAGATGACGCTCGTGTCGGAACGCGAAGTCAAGAAGCTGCCCGTGCTGCGCGGACGCACGGTCGTCAACCTCTTCTTCGAAGACTCCACTCGCACCCGACTGTCCTTCGAGGCCGCCGCCAAACGACTCTCGGCCGATGTGCTCAACTTCTCCGCCAAGGGCTCCTCGGTGTCGAAGGGCGAGAGCCTCCAGGACACCATCCAGACGATCTCCGCGATGGGTGCCGATGCCATCGTCGTCCGCCATGGCGGCGCGGGAACGGCACACCGGCTCGCCCACACCGGATGGATCGACGTGCCCGTCATCAACGCCGGTGACGGCACCCACGAACACCCCACCCAGGCGCTGCTCGACGCATTCACCCTGCGCCGGGCGCTGGCCGGGGTCCCCGCCTCGGGGCCGGTGGCCGGGGGACCGCGGGGGAGAGGCCTCGACGGGGCGAAGGTCGCCATCGTCGGAGACATCCTCCACTCCCGGGTAGCCCGCTCGAACGTCCACCTGTTGGCCCGCCTCGGCGCTGATGTCCACCTCATCGCCCCGCCTACTCTCCTCCCGTGGGGTGTCGAGCACTGGCCGGTGACCGTCCACTTCGACTTCGACGAAGCACTGCGCAGCGAGGACTTCGCGGCCGTGATGATGCTCCGTGTCCAACACGAGCGGATGCACGAATCCTTCTTCCCCAACGAACGCGAATACGCGCGCCTGTGGGGACTGAGCGCCGCGAGGTTCGAGAAGCTGCCCGCCCACACCTTCATCATGCATCCGGGACCGATGAATCGCGGTTTCGAGATCTCCGCTGCCGCAGCGGATTCACCCCGCGCCCTCGTCCTCGACCAAGTCGAGAACGGAGTGAGCGTGCGCATGGCGGTCCTCTACCGTCTGCTGACCGGTCAGGAGGAGACCAATGACTGATTACCTCATCCGCGGAGCCGATGTGCTCGGACGCGGAGTCGCCGACATCGCCGTGTGCGAGGGACGCATCGTCGACCCCGAACTCGTCGCCGGAAGCGATCCCGAGATCGTCGACGCCGCCGGCCTCGTGGCCCTGCCGGGACTCGTCGACATGCACACCCACCTGCGCGAACCCGGCAAAGAAGACGCAGAGACCGTGCTCAGCGGCTCCCGTTCGGCCGCGGCCGGCGGATACACCTGCGTGCACGCCATGGCGAACACCGCACCGGTGGCCGACACGGCCGGCGTCGTCGAACAGGTGCACCGCCTCGGGCGAGCCGCCGGCTTCACCGAAGTCGTGCCCGTCGGCGCCGTCACCACCGGGCTCGAAGGCAAGCAGCTCGCGGAACTCGGCGCGATGGCCCGCTCAGAAGCGCGCGTGCGGATGTTCTCCGACGACGGGATCTGCGTCTCGGACCCGTTGCTCATGCGCCGCGCGCTCGAATACGTCAAGACCTTCGACGGGATCATCGCCCAGCACGCTCAGGAGCCGCGCCTGACCGAAGGTGCGCAGATGAATGAGGGCACCGTCTCCGCCGAGCTCGGACTGCCCGGCTGGCCGGCCGTGGCCGAGGAGTCGATCATCGCCCGCGATGTGCTCCTGGCCGAACACGTCGGCTCGCGCCTGCACATCTGCCATGCCTCGACCGCCGGCAGCGTCGACCTCATCCGCTGGGCCAAGTCGAGGGGAGTGGCGGTCACCGCCGAGGTGACTCCGCACCACCTCATGCTCACCGACGAACTCGTGCGGAGCTTCGACCCCGTCTTCAAGGTCAACCCTCCGCTGCGCACGGATGCCGATGTCCAGGCGCTGCGCGAAGCACTGGCCGACGGCACCATCGACGTCGTCGGCACCGACCACGCCCCGCACACCGCCGAACACAAATGCAGCGAATGGACCGCAGCGGCCATGGGCATGGTCGGCATGGAGACCGCCTTGTCGATCGTCGTCGAAGCCATGCGCGAGCACGACTTCGACTTCGGCGATGTCGCCCGCGTGATGTCGGCGACACCGGCACGCATCACCGGTGCCTCCGGACACGGCAGCCTCGCGATCGGCGCGAGTGCCAACATCGTCCTCGTCGACCCCGACGCTCCGCACCGGATCGAACCGTCCGCTCACGCGACGAAGGGACGCAACAACCCCTTCGACGGTCTCGAAGTCAGGGCACGGATCACCGACACCTTCTTCTACGGCCACCGGGTTCTGGCCGCAGGGGCACTCACCACACCCCACCCGGCAGGAGCAACATGGACCGATCAGTAGGCACCCTCATCGTCGCCGTCGTCATCGTCGTCGTGATCATCGCGATCGCGTGGGGATGGAGCCGACGCAAGCAGTCCCAGTCAGAGGTCGTGACCCCGCCGAAGCCGCACATGGGCATCACCCCCGTGGCCGATCCCGTCGAAGGCTCCTATGTCTCGACGACGAAGGCGGGACATCCCCTCGAACGCGTCGCCGTCCACGGCCTGGGCATCCGCACCACCGGCGAACTCGTCATCACCGACGGGGGAGTGATCATGGACCTGGCCGGCCGCGAGGACTTCCTCATCCCGCGCCGCGACATCGTCTCCGTGGACACCACGTCCGGGATGATCGGGAAGTTCGTCGAACGCGGAGGCATCGTCCGCATCACCTGGCGCCTCGGCGACACCCTCGTCGACACGGGTTTCCGTGCCCGTTACGCCGCATCCACCACTTCCACCGTCGACCGCATCCGCGAAATGATCGAAGAGGCACAATGAGCTTTTCCACCACACCCGCCATCCTCATCCTCGAAGACGGCCGGACCTTCCACGGATCCGCGTACGGAGCCATCGGCGAGACGACCGGCGAAGCCGTGTTCGTCACCGCCATGTCCGGTTACCAGGAGACTCTGACAGACCCGTCCTACCACCGGCAGATCATCATCCAGGCCGCCCCGCACATCGGCAACACCGGCATCAACCGCACCGACGACGAATCCGCTCAGATCTGGGCAGCCGGCTACGTCGTCCGCGACGCCTCACGGATCTCGTCGAGCTGGCGCTCCGAAGGCGACCTCGTCGACTGGCTGACCGAGTCCGGAGTCGTCGGCATCAGCGACGTCGACACCCGTGCCCTGACTCGTCACCTGCGCGACAAGGGCGCCATGCGAGTCGGCATCTTCTCCGGACCCGCCGCCGAGGCGCCCGAGACCGAACTGCTCGCCCGGGTCCGGGCCTCCCCGCAGATGGCCGGGGCCAACCTCGTCGACGAAGTCTCGATCACCGAGCCCACGCTCATCCCCGCCCGCGGACAGAAGAAGTTCAGCGTCGCCGCCGTCGACCTCGGAATCAAGTCGATGACACCGGAGCGCCTGACCGAACGCGGCATCGACGTCCACCTCGTGCCGTCGTCGATCAGCTTCGAGGAGATCCAGGCGATCGGCGTCGACGGAGTCTTCTTCTCCAACGGTCCCGGAGACCCCGCTGCCGCCGATGACCAGGTCGAACTGCTGCGAGCCGTGCTCGATGCCGGCCTGCCGTTCTTCGGCATCTGCTTCGGCAACCAGCTGCTCGGCCGTGCCCTGGGCTTCGGCACCTATAAGCTGCCCTTCGGCCACCGCGGCATCAACGTGCCCGTGATGGACCGTACGACGAACAAGGTCGAGATCACCTCGCAGAACCACGGCTTCGCCGTCGACGCACCGCTTGAAGGCGAGACGATCGCTCCGCACAAGGCCGACTACGGTCGTGTCACCGTCTCCCACGTGTGTCTCAACGACGATGTCGTCGAGGGTCTGGCATGCCTCGACATCCCGGCCTTCTCCGTCCAGTTCCATCCCGAGGCCGCGGCCGGCCCGCACGATTCGAGCTACCTGTTCGATCGCTTCGTCGACCTCATGTCCGCTTCCCCGGCCCACCAGGCTGCACAGGCCTAAGGAGAACCCCATGCCACTGAGACAAGACCTCAAATCCGTCCTCGTCATCGGATCCGGCCCGATCGTCATCGGCCAGGCCTGCGAATTCGACTATTCCGGCACCCAGGCCTGCCGTGTCCTGCGGTCCGAGGGACTGCGCGTCATCCTCATCAACTCCAATCCGGCGACGATCATGACCGACCCGGACATCGCCGATGCCACCTACGTCGAACCGATCGACCCCGAGGTGATCGAGACGATCATCGACAAGGAACGCCCCGATGCGCTCCTGCCGACGCTCGGCGGACAGACCGCCCTCAACGCTGCGATCGCCCTCTACGAATCGGGTGTGCTCGAGAAGTACGGCGTCGAACTGATCGGCGCCGACGTCGACGCCATCCAACGGGGCGAGGATCGGCAGAAGTTCAAGGACATCGCCGTCGACTGCGGCGCCGAGGTGGCCCGTTCGGCCATCTGCCACACCCTCGACGAGGCTCTGGCCGCCGCCGAGGAGCTCAACTACCCCGTCGTCGTCCGTCCCTCCTTCACCATGGGCGGACTCGGTTCGGGCATGGCATACGACGAAACAGACCTGCGCCGCATCGCCGGCGCCGGACTCGCCGACTCCATCACCCACGAGGTGCTGCTCGAGGAGTCGATCCTCGGGTGGAAGGAATACGAGCTCGAGCTCATGCGCGACAACAAGGACAACGTCGTCGTCGTGTGCTCGATCGAGAACGTCGACCCGGTCGGGGTGCACACCGGTGACTCGATCACCGTGGCCCCGGCGCTGACGCTGACCGACCGCGAATACCAGGAGATGCGCGATATCGGCATCGCCATCATCCGTGCCGTGGGTGTCGACACCGGTGGCTGCAACATCCAGTTCGCCGTCGACCCGAAGACCGGGCGGATCATCACCATCGAGATGAACCCACGCGTCTCCCGCTCCTCGGCGCTGGCGTCGAAGGCCACGGGCTTCCCGATCGCGAAGATGGCGGCGAAGCTCGCCGTCGGGTACTCGCTCGATGAGATCCCCAACGACATCACGAAGGTGACCCCGGCCAGCTTCGAACCGACCCTGGACTATGTGGTCGTGAAGATCCCGCGCTTCACCTTCGAGAAGTTCCCGGCCGCGGATCCGACCCTGACGACGACGATGAAATCCGTCGGAGAGGTCATGGCCCTGGGACGCAACTTCACCACCGCTCTGCAGAAGGCGATGCGGTCGCTGGAGCAGAAGGACTCCTCCTTCGGCTGGACCGATCTGCCCGACGTCACCGACGAGGATGTCCGCGAATCCGTGCTCGAAGCGATTTCGCACGCCACCGCCGATCGCATCCACTCCGTCCAGCGGGGCCTGGCCGCCGGACTCACCGCTGCCGAGGTCTTCGACGCCTGCGAGATCGATCCCTGGTACCTCGATCAGATCCAACTCATCAACGAGGTCGCCGCCCATGTCCGCGACGCCGAGGAACTCGACGAGCAGGTGCTGCGGATCGCGAAGAACCACGGCTTCTCCGATGAGCAGATCGCGCAGCTGCGCAGCCTCAGCACCGATGTCGTCACCGGCATCCGTCATGCGCTGCGCGTACGCCCGGTGTTCAAGACCGTCGACACCTGCGCCGGCGAATTCGAAGCGAAGACTCCGTACCACTACTCGTCCTACGACGCCGAGACCGAGGTCATGCCGCGCGACCGACCGGCCGTGATCATCCTCGGTTCGGGCCCGAACCGGATCGGCCAGGGCATCGAATTCGACTACTCGTGCGTGCATGCGACGATGGCGATCTCCTCGGCGGGGTACGAGACGATCATGGTCAACTGCAACCCGGAGACCGTGTCGACCGACTACGACACCGCCGACCGCCTCTACTTCGAACCGCTGACCTTCGAAGACGTCATGGAGATCTACCATGCCGAGCTTGCCGCCGGTGAGGTCCTCGGCGTCGTCTGCACTCTCGGCGGCCAGACTCCGCTCGGGCTGGCCGACCGTCTCAAGGCCGCCGGCGTGCCCGTCCTCGGCACCCAGCCCGAAGCGATCGACCTGGCCGAGGACCGCGGCGAATTCGGTGCGGTGCTCAGCCGTGCCGGACTGACCGCACCGAAGCACGGCACGGCCGTGACCTCTGCAGAGGCCGCGACGATCGCAGAGAACATCGGCTACCCCGTGCTCGTGCGTCCCTCCTACGTCCTCGGCGGGCGGGGGATGCAGATCGTCTACGACCGCACCCAGCTGCTCGACTACATGGCCACGGCCACGGAGATCTCCAGCGACCGTCCCGTGCTCGTCGACCGGTTCCTCGAAGATGCCATCGAAATCGACGTCGATGCGCTCTTCGACGGAGAGCAGGTCTACATCGGCGGCATCATGGAGCACATTGAGGAAGCGGGAATCCACTCCGGTGACTCCGCATGCGTGCTTCCGTCGCTGACTCTGGGCGAGGACGTCCTCGAACGCGTCCGTCAGGGCACGAAGGCCATCGCCGAAGGCGTGGGGGTGCGCGGACTGCTCAACATCCAGTTCGCCATCGCCGCCGACGTCCTCCACGTCATCGAAGCCAACCCCCGCGCCTCACGCACCGTGCCGTTCGTGTCGAAGGCGACCTCGACGCAGCTGGCCAAGGCCGCCGCACTCATCGCGGTGGGACGGACCATCGCGGATCTGCGCGGTGACCTGCTGGCTGCAGAGGGCGATGGGTCCACACTGCCGCTGGACCACCCGATCGCCGTCAAGGAGGCGGTCCTTCCCTTCCGTCGCTTCCGCACCGTCGAAGGCAAGATCGTCGATTCGATCCTCGGCCCGGAGATGCGGTCGACCGGTGAGGTCATGGGCATCGACCACAACTTCCCGACCGCGTTCGCCAAGGGTCTCCTCGGGGCCGGAGTGAAGCTGCCGACCTCGGGAACCGTATTCGTCTCCGTCGCCGACCGCGACAAGCGCGCCATGGTGCTGCCGGTCAAGGAACTCGTCGACATGGGCTTCGACGTCGTCGCGACCACCGGAACCGCGGCCGTGCTCTCGCGCTACGGGATCAAGACCACACAGGTGCACAAGCACTTCGAAGCCGACGCCGAGGACCGCACGGTCATCGACTATCTCACTGCGGGCACCATCGACATGGTCATCAACGTGCCTTCGGGCCGGCAGGAACGCGCCGACGGCTACGAGATCCGTGCCGCCGCGACCGCGAACTCCGTGCCGTTGATCACCACGCTGGCCGAATTCGCCGCCGCGGTGACCTCCCTCGAAGTGGTTCGGGACGAGAAGTTCGACGTCCGCAGCCTGCAGGACTGGAGCGCCTGATGTTCGGCACCCGACTGGCCGCAGCCATGGCGAAGCACGGACCGCTGTGCGTGGGCATCGACCCGCACGAGCATCTGCTTCAGTCCTGGGGGCTGCCGCGCAGCGCGGCCGGTGTGCGGGAGTTCGCTCTGCGCACGATCGAGGAATTGCAGGGAACGGTCGCCGCGGTCAAACCGCAGTCGGCGTTCTTCGAACAGTACGGCTCGGCCGGTGTGGCCGCTCTCGAAGAGACCCTCGCCGCGGCGCGGGAAGCCGGGATACTCACCGTCCTCGACATCAAGCGCGGCGACATCGGGTCGACGATGGGAGCCTATGCGAAGGCGTACCTCGATCCCGCCTCGGCGCTGGCGGCCGATTCGATCACCGTCTCGCCTTACCTCGGATTCGGAGCTCTGGAGCCGGCATTCGAACTCGCCTCCGCCCATGGCAGGGGAGTGTTCGTCCTCGCTCTGACCTCGAACCCGGAAGGCAGAGAGATCCAGCACGCACAGGGACGCGGCGGATCCGTGGCCGGGACGATCGTGACCCAGGTCGCCGAACGCAATGCGCAGGCCCTGGCGGCAGCGGCGGAGCCCGCGGGGCCGGTCGGACCCTTCGGGCTCGTCGTCGGAGCCACCATCGGAGAGGCCGCGCGGAAGCTGGGATTCGACCCGGTCGACTGCGGGGGTCCGATCCTGGCACCCGGCGTCGGCGCGCAGGGAGCGGGCATCGGTGAGCTGCGGGCCGTCTTCGGCGACGAAGCCCTGGCTTCGGGACAGGTGCTCGCCACGGCTTCCCGGGCAGTGCTCGGGGCCGGACCGGAAGGGCTGGCCGATGCTGCACGGGAGCTCAACCGCACGCTCTCAATGCTGAACTGACGCCGCCTGTGTCCGGGCCGCTGCGGCGGCCGCGGACACGGCGGCGGCGGTTCCCGGATGGACGAAAACGAGGCCACGGAGAGTTTAATTCCGTTGGTTGCGCATCTCCGCGGGGATTTTGTCTTAGACTGAGACAACTTCCCTACCTGCCCGTTCATGGTGACAGAGGAGATAATGTGGCACTCGAACCGTTGACCCCGCAACAGCGAACCGCTGCTCTGGACAAGGCGTTCAAGGCACGTCAGGCACGAGCCGAAGTGAAGTCGGCACTGAAGAACGGTGATACCGATCTCGCCGCCGTGCTCAAAAAGGCCGCTGACGACGAGGCTCTCGCGAAGATGCGGGTGCTCGATCTGCTGCGCGCCCTGCCCGGTGTCGGCGACCGCCGCGCCGAAGCAGCGATGGAAGAGGTCGGCATCGCCACCTCACGGAGGATCAAGGGCCTGGGCGTGCACCAGAAGTCCGCCCTGTTGGAGAAATATTCCTGAGTGTGACAACCTCAGATCTGTGAATAATCGACTCACCGTCCTCGCGGGTCCGACCGCCGTCGGAAAAGGCACCATCAGCACGTACATCCGGCAGAATCACCCCGCGGTCTGGTTCTCCGTCTCCGCCACCACACGGCCCAGACGCCCCGGCGAAGTCGACGGTGTCCATTATCACTTCCTCTCCGACGATGACTTCGACGCGCTCATCGCCGCCGGCCAGCTGCTCGAGTACGCGGTCGTGCACGGGCGGCACCGCTACGGGACTCCGTCCGCTCCGGTGCAGGAGAAGCTCGACGCGGGAGTCCCGGCGCTGCTCGAGATCGACCTGCAGGGAGCCCGGCAGGTCAAGGAGAAGATGCCCGACGCCCGGTTCGTCTTCCTCGCCCCGCCCAGCTGGGACGAACTCGTATCCCGGCTCACCGGGCGCGGCACCGAATCCGCGGAGGAGCAGGAGCGCCGATTGGCCACAGCGAAGCGCGAACTCGCCGCCGAATCCGAGTTCGACGTGACCATCATCAACGACCACGTTCGCACTGCGGCCGAAGAACTCCTATCATTGATGGGTATATCCACCTCCGATTAGATGGGAATCTCCTTGCCCGCACAGCCCGAAGGCATCACCAATCCTCCGATCGACGATCTGCTCAGCGTCACCGGATCGAAGTACGAACTCGTCTCGATCGCGGCCAAGCGCGCTCGGCAGATCAACTCCTACTACGCCCAGCTGCAGGAGGGACTGCTCGAAAACGTCGGTCCCCTCGTCACCCCGGGCACCAACGAGAAGCCGCTGTCGATCGCTCTGCGTGAGGTCAACGAGTCGAAGATCGTCGCCCGCGAAGTCTCCGAAGAGGACTTCCTCCAGGCCGTACCGGAGACCGAGACGCCCGCACCCGTGAGCAACGACGGCGCGATCGACTTCAGCGACCAGTGAGAACCGTACTCGGCGTCGCCGGTGGGATCGCCGCCTACAAAGCGGCACACATCATCCGGCGACTCCGGGAACTCGACCACAGCGTCAAGGTCGTGCCCACGGCCAATGCGCTCAACTTCGTCGGTGCCCCCACCTTCGAGGCCCTGTCCGGCCAGACCGTGACCACCGACGTCTTCGATGAGATCGACACCGTCAACCATGTCCGCATCGGGCAGGACGCCGAACTCGTCATCATCGCTCCCGCGACCGCGAACCTCATCGCGAAGATCGCCGCGGGAATCGCCGACGATCTGCTGACAGCGACCGTCCTGACCACCACCGCCGAGGTCGTCGTGGCACCGGCCATGCACACGGAGATGTGGCAGAACCCCGCCACCGTCGCCAACATCGCGACCCTGCGCGCCAGGGGAGTCCACGTCCTCGAACCGGCCGTCGGCCGACTCACCGGACCCGATTCGGGCCCCGGACGGCTGCCCGAACCCGAGGACGTCGTCGCCTACGCCCTGTCCGTCGCCGATGCCGCAGGCTCGGCCGACGCGGCCCCGGGCACCGGACACGCTGGGCAGAGCCTGGACGGCCGCCGCATCGTCATCAGCGCCGGCGGCACCCGTGAGGCCCTCGACCCGGTCCGCTTCCTCGGCAATCGCTCCTCGGGCAAACAGGGCATCGCCTTGGCCCGAGCCGCCCGAGCCGCCGGCGCCGAAGTCGAACTCGTGGCGGCGAACATCGACTCCGGGCTGCTCACCGACCTGCCCGCAGGGACCACCGTCACCCCGGTCGAATCCACCCTGGAGCTGCAGACGGCGATGCGCGCCTCCCAGCCGGACGCCGATGCCCTCATCATGGCCGCGGCTGTCGCCGACTACCGACCGGAGGAGACGACCGAGTCGAAGATGAAGAAGACCGGCGACGACGGTCTGACGCTGCGTCTCGTGCAGAACCCGGACATCCTGCGCGGCCTCGTCGATGACCGAATCGGCACCCAGCTCATCATCGGCTTCGCCGCCGAAACCGGAGACGCACAGACGACAGCCCTCGACTACGCCCGTGCGAAATTCGAGCGCAAGGGCGTCGACCTGCTCGTGTTCAACGACGTCTCCGACGACCGTGCCTTCGGTCACGACCACACCGCGGTTCAGATCATCGGCTCCGCCGCCGGTGAGATCACCGTCGGTGAGGAATTCCAGGGTTCGAAAGACGATGTTTCACAAAAGGTCATTGCTACCCTGGCCGAACAGCTCACCCACTTAGAATCGACACCGTGACTCAATCAAATCTTCGCTTCTTCTCATCCGAGTCCGTCACCGAGGGACATCCCGACAAGATCTGCGACCAGATCAGTGATGCGGTGCTCGACGACCTGCTGGCGCAGGACCCCAACGCCAAGGTGGCCGTGGAGACCATGGTGACCACCGGACTCGTCCACGTCGCCGGTGAGGTCAACACCGCCGCCTACGCCGATGTGGCCGGAATCGTTCGCAGCCTCATCACCGGAATCGGCTACGACTCCTCCGACACCGGCTTCGACGGCCGTTCCTGCGGAGTCTCCGTGTCCATCGGCAGCCAGTCCACGGACATCCACTCCGGAGTCACGAACCCGCTGGACTTCCGCGAAGCCGTCGCCTCCGACGACCACGGAACGAGCCTCGGTGCTGGCGACCAGGGGCTGATGTTCGGCTACGCCGACAACTCCACCGATGTGCTCATGCCGCTGCCGATCCACCTGGCCTCCCGGATGGCCGAGCAGCTCTCTGCGGTGCGCAAATCGGGACGCCTCGACTACCTGCGCCCCGACGGGAAGACTCAGCTGACCCTCGGCTACGACGGCGACGAAGCCGTGACGATCGAGAACGTCGTCGTGTCCACCCAGCATTCGGCCGAGACGAACCAGGCTCAGCTGCACTCCGAGATCAGGGAACTGGTCATCGACCCGGTTCTCGCTGGTTCGGGCCTCGACACGAGTGAGGCGAACATCCACATCAACCCGGCGGGGCCCTTCGTCACCGGCGGACCGATGGGCGATGCCGGACTGACAGGGCGGAAGATCATCGTCGACACCTACGGCGGTTTCTCCCGCCACGGCGGCGGCGCCTTCTCCGGCAAAGACCCGTCGAAAGTCGACCGTTCGGCCGCGTATGCGATGCGATGGGTGGCGAAGAACGTCGTCGCCGCCGGACTCGCCGACCGTGCCGAGGTCCAGGTGTCCTACGCCATCGGCCGCGTCGACCCGATGGGCCTCTACGTGGAGACCTTCGGCACCGAGAAGGTCGATCCCCAGAAGATCTCCGCCGCCATCCGTGAGGTCTTCGACCTCCGCCCGGCGATGATCATCGCCGAACTCGACCTGCTCCGCCCGATCTACTCGCAGACCTCGACCTACGGCCACTTCGGTCGTGAGCTGCCGGACTTCACCTGGGAGGTCACGGACCGCGCCGACGACCTGCTGCGCGCCGTGTCCGCCCACTGAGCCTGGCGTTCCAGAGTGGACGAACCCCTTCCGATCGACACCGGCACCTCGGCCGAAGGCCAGGTGCCGCTGGCGTCTGAGAACCCGGTCGCGCGCGTGCTCGTCGACCATCCCGTCCCGCACCTGGCACGGACCTTCGACTATGCCGTGCCCGAAAAGCTCGCCGAGGCGGCCCTGCCCGGAGTACGAGTGCGGGTGAAGTTCGCCGGTCGGCTCCGCGACGGCTACCTCGTCGAACGGGTCGACTCCTCCGACCACCTGGGACCGCTCGCGACGATCCAACGCCTCAGCGGCCCCGTGCAGGTCCTCGGCCCCGACCTGCTCGCCCTGTGCGAAGCCACGGCGCGCCGTTACGGCGGCACCCTGGCCGATGTCCTCCGCTTGGCGATCCCGCCCCGCCACGCGCGAGGCGAGAAGACCGTCCTTCGAGCCGAGACGTCCCAGAACCCGAAACCGGCAGACGCCCCTGACCGGTCGCGGGACGCTTCCCGGGCGGAACCGGAGACCGGTGACGGCACACCGGCCGACGACGAAGCCGGCGGGGGCACGAATCTGCTGGGCCGCCTCGGCGACTGGGTCCTCAACGCCGAGATCGATCCGCCGCCTGCCGATCAGACTCCGCGGCGACGTGTCCTGGCCGCAACCCCCGGTGCGACGCCCGGGATGAGCTGGATCCGGGCGGGACTGGCCGCAGCACGCCAGACTCTGGCGGCCGGGAAGTCCGTGCTGTGGCTCGTGCCCGATCACCGTGAACTCCTGGTCCTGCAGGCGAGCCTGACCGCCGCCGAGATCACCGAGGTGTCCGTGCTCAGCGCCGACCAGTCACCCGAACAGCGGTGGCAGGCCTGGCTGCGCGGCCTCCTCGGCCACACCCGCCTGACCATCGGCACCCGCGCCGCGGCCTTCGCGCCGCTGCGCGATCTCGGCCTCATCATCTGCACCGACGATGCCAACCGCAACTACCTCGACCAGCATGCCCCCTACCCGCACGCCCGCGAGGTCAGCCTGCTGCGTTCGACGATCGAGGACACCGAGCTGTTCTTCGTCTCCACCGACCGCAGCGCCGAGGTGCAGCGCCTCGTCGAGATCGGATGGCTGGCCGACATCACCCCGACCGGGCCGGCACGCCGACACTCCGCCCCCCTCGTCTTCGTCCCCGACGAAGACCGCGACCCCTTCGCCTGGCAGCGCATCCCCAGCCGGGCATGGCAGATCATGCGCACCGCCCTGCGACCGCGACCGCGCGACGGCGGAGTCCCCGGGCCCGTGCTCGTCCAGGTGCCCCGCTCCGGGTACTACCCCGTGTTCGCCTGCGCCCGCTGTCAGGAAGTCGCTCGCTGCCCGCGCTGTCAGGAGACGCTGACCACCCAATCCGAGGTCGGACCCTTCGCCTGCCGTGCCTGCGGATACCATTCGGAGACCTTCAGCTGCGCGCGCTGCCGGTCGAACCAGGTGCGCTCCATCGTGCGCGGGCGGGCCCGCACCGTCGAAGAGCTGCGCCGGGCGCTGCCCGACACCGAGATCATCGAATCCGGGGGAGACGAGATCTCCGCAGTCCTCGACGAGACGCCGCGGCTCGTCGTCGCCACGACCGGCGCCGAACCCTATGTGCTCGGCGGCTATGCGGCGGCGATCCTGCTGGACTCCCTGTGGCCGGGACCGTGGATGCGCTCGATCGACGAGAGCGTGGCCAGGCGGCTGCGCGCCGCCGCGCTCGTGCGCTCGCGCGAACAGGGCGGAACCGTCTATCTCGGTGACGAAGACGAACTCATCCGCTCGACCCTGACCGCCTTCGATCCGGTCACTTTCATGTCCCGTCAACTGGCCGACAGGAAGGTGCTGGGGTTCCCGCCCTACCGGCGCATCCTCGAACTCACCGGAGCCGGCACCGACATCGATGCCGTCCTCACCGAGATCGGTGAGGTGGGCGAGATCGACGAGCTGCTGCGCGATGAAGCCGAGGACGGTCAGCGCAGCGTCTGCGCCTACCCGATTGCGGCGGGAGATCGCATCGGAACCCGAATGGCCGAGATCACCGCATCCCGCTCGGCGAAGAAGCAGCCGCAGGTTCGGGCACGCATCGACGATCCCCGGTCACTGTGACGACTCGGCCACGCAGTAGAATCCGAGGCGTGGATATCGTCTTCGCCGGAACCCCGGATGTCGCAGTTCCCGCCCTCGAGGCCCTCGCCGAATCCGAGCACCGCATCCGTGCGGTGCTCACCCGACCCGATGCCCCGGTCGGGCGCAAGCGGGTGCTCACCCCGTCACCGGTGAAGACCCGGGCGCTCGAACTCGGACTCACCGTCATCGAGGCCGACAGGCTGCGCGGAGAGGTCATCTCCGATTTGCGCGCCCTCGAGGTCGACGCCGTCGCCGTGGTGGCCTTCGGCGCCATCGCCGGACCTGCTGCTCTGAGCACGGCCCGGCTCGGCTGGTACAACCTCCACTTCTCCCTGCTGCCTGCCTACCGCGGGGCGGCCCCGGTGCAGCGGGCCCTCATCGACGGTGCGGCTCGCAGCGGAGTCAGCGTCTTCCGGATCGACGAAGGCATGGACACCGGGCCCGTGCTCCGCCGCCTCGAACTCGACCTCGACCACCCGGATGTCGCAGCGGCCCTCGACGACTACGCCCGCCGCGGAGCGGTCGAACTCGTCACCGCCTTCGACAGCCTGGCCGCCGGCACCGCAGTGGAGACTCCGCAGACCGGTGCGGCCAGCTGTGCAGAGAAGATCACCGTCGCCGACGCCCACCTCGACCTGCGGGCTCCCGCCGACCGTGTCGTCGATCGGGCCCGCGGCACCAGCCCGGCACCGGGCCCCTGGGTGGAACTGAACGGCAAACGCACCAAGCTCTTCGGCCTCGCCCTCGCCCCGGAAACCACCGAGGAGGCCATGGCAGCCGCACCGGTCGGAACCCTGACGAGTTGGAACAGGACCCCGATTCTGCGCTGCGGGGACGGCTGGGTCACGGTCGCCGGGATCCAACCCTTCGGCAAGCCCCGCATGGACGCCGGTGACTTCCTGCGCGGTCACGGCGACATCACCTTCGATCCGCACACCGAGCAGGAAGCATAAGAGCCATGGCCGAGACTTCAGGCAACAGCGGCGTCCCGGGCGGACGTCGAGGCAACGACCGGGGCCGCGGAAGCGACCGCCGAGGCGGCAACCGCCGCAGCGACGACCGGGGCCGCGGAAGCGACCGCCGAGGCGGCAATCGCAGAGGCGACCGGGGCCGCCCGGGCCGCGAAGCGCCGCAGGACGAACGCATCGGCAAGAACCTGCCGCGGCGGATCGCCTGGGAGGTCCTGCTCGACGTCGCGACGAAGGACGCCTATGCGAACCTGCTCCTGCCCGCGAAACTCGCCCGCACCCATCTCAACGCCCAGGACGCCGCCTTCACCACCGAACTGACCTACGGGGCGCTGCGGCGGCAGAAGTTCTACGACGCGGTCATCACGATCGCCGCCTCCCGCGCCATCGACGAGATCGACCCCGAACCCCTGGCCGCGATGCGTCTGGGCGCCCACCAGCTGCTGTCGATGCGAGTCCCCGACCATGCGGCCCTGTCCGAGACCGTCGCCGTCGTCAAGCGCTCGGCGGCCAAGACCGCGGGATTCGTCAATGCGGTGCTGCGCCGCATCTCCGAAGCCGATCACGACGAATGGCTCGCGCGGGTCACCGCGAACGTCTCCGAGACCACACGACTGGCGATCGAACACTCCCACCCCGAATGGATCGTGCGGGCACTGACCCAAGCACTCAAAGGCCACGAATGCGATGCCGACGAGCTCGAAGCTCTGCTCATCGCCGACAACGCTCCCGCCAGGGTCGGACTCAGCGCTCTGCCCGGACTCATCGACCGCTGCGAGCTGCCCGGCGACGCGACCGAGCTGTCACCGATCGGCGTGACCATGGACACCGCTGTGCCCCGCGATGTCCGGGCCGTGGCCGATGGACGGGCGCGCGTCCAGGACGAAGGATCGGCCCTCGTCGCTCTCGCCCTGGCCGAGGTCGATGCTCCTGCGGGTCCCTGGGCCGACCTGTGTGCCGGGCCCGGAGGCAAGGCCGCGGTCCTCGGTGCCGCGGCCGCCGCAGAATCGGTCCGGCTCGAAGCCTTCGACTCCAGCGACCACCGCGCCGAACTCGTCCGGGACTCGACTCAGGCCCTCGACAACGTCAGCGTCGAAGTCCGCGACGGCCGCCGGGTGCGCGGACCCTACTCCAAAGTGCTCGTCGACGTGCCCTGCTCCGGTCTCGGCGCCCTGCGCCGGCGGCCCGAAGCCCGCTATCGCAGACAGCCCTCGGACATCACCGCCCTGTCCGGTCTGCAGTCCGAGCTGCTCGGCGCCGCCCTCGACGCCTGCGCGCCCGGGGGTGTGGTGGCGTATTCGACGTGCTCACCGCACTTCGCCGAAACCGTGCTCATCGTCGACGAGGTCCTGCGCCGACGAGCGAAGTCCGGCACCGACGACGTCGAGTTCCTCGATGCTCCGTCCGTGCTCGAGGCGATCACCGGCACACAGGCGCAGTCGTTCGCTTCGGTCTCCCGAGGTGAGGGCCGCTGCGCTCAGCTGTGGCCCCATGTGCACAACACCGATGGAATGTTCCTCGCTCTCCTGCGAAAGGCGAAATGACCCATGGCAATCGACATCAACCCGAGCATCCTGTCCTCGGACTTCTCCGACCTGCGCGGTGAGCTCGACAAGATCAGCACCGCGGACATGGCCCATATCGACGTGATGGACAACCATTTCGTGCCGAACCTCACCTTCGGCCCGCCCGTCGTCGAACGCATCCGCGCGATCTCCCCGATCCCGCTCGACGCCCACCTGATGATCGCCGATGCCGACCGCAACGCTCCCGTGTACGCGGAGATCGGCTGTGCCTCGGTGACCTTCCACGCCGAGGCGGCCGCCGCACCCGTGCGCCTGGCCCGTGAGCTGCGCAAGCTCGGTGCCAAAGCGAGCCTCGCGCTCAAACCGGCGACCCCGATCGAACCGTTCATCGACCTCCTCGGCGAGTTCGACCAGATCCTCATCATGACCGTCGAACCCGGATTCGGCGGACAGAAGTTCCTCGATCTCTGCCTGCCGAAGATCCGCCGCACCCGGCAGGCGATCTCGGCCTCCGGCCTGGAGATCCGTCTGCAGGTCGACGGGGGAGTGTCCGCGTCGACGATCGACCGTGTCGTCGACGCCGGCGCCGACGTCCTCGTCGCCGGTTCCGCCGTCTACGGAGCCGAGGATGCCGCCGCGGCGATCAGCGAACTGCGCACCCTGGCCGAAGCCCACACCCACTGACCGCACCGGGCCGCCCACCCCGGGCCCACCCTCTCAGGAGAGCCGCCGATGGACCTGTTCGACTGGTTGAACACCCCCGCATTCGAGTTGCTGGGCAAACCCGTGCCCTACTCCGATCTGTTCGGCAACATCTGCGCACTGGCCACGGTCGTGCTCGCTCTGCGACGCAACATCCTGTCCTGGCCGGTGCAGATCCTCGGGTCGATCCTGCTGTTCTCCGCGAGCATCTCCGCCGGACTCGGAGGCAACGCCTCCCGGCAGGTCGTCATCATCGTCGCCGCCGTCTGGGGCTGGACGCAATGGAAGAAGTCGAAAGAGGCCTCCGGCGAGGTCATTGTCAGGTGGGCGAGCTGGAAGGAGCGCGGACTGCTCGTGGCCGGCCTGCTCATCGGCACCGGTGTCTTCGGCTGGGTGCTCGCTCAGGGCGGTTGGTCATGGAATCCGTACCCCGACGCCTACATCTTCATCGGCTCGGTTGTCGCGATGTACGCACAGGGGCGGGCGATCGTCGAGTTCTGGTTCGTGTGGCTGGCCGTCGACCTTGTGGGCATCCCCCTGGCAGTGGCCGGAGGGCTCGTGTTCTCCGGAGCCGTCTACCTCGTCTTCCTCATCATGGTCATCCTCGGCCTCATCGACTGGTCGAAACGCTCGAGGCAGACGATCTCGGCACCGCACCGCTCGGCCACCGACATCGGCCGCGACCCCGAAGCCTGAACTGCGATCGGGAGTTCGCTGCGACGGTGTGCAGGCGCCCGCAGGCTGGTCATCGCAGACAGCGCCTGCTTGGGCCCGCAGCCAGGACATCGCCGGCAGCGCCCGCCGGTGCGGTTCGCAACGTGAGACCCCGCATGCTTCACCCCGAGACGATGCATTAGGCTGGACGGGTGAAGACCTTTGACTCTCTCTACGCCGAACTCCTGCAGAAATCCCACGATCGTCCAGCCGATTCGAAGACCGTGGCCGAACTCGACGCCGGAGTCCATGCGATCGGCAAGAAGGTCGTGGAAGAGGCCGCCGAGGTGTGGATGGCCGCCGAATACGAATCCGAGGACGAGCTCGCCGAGGAGATCTCGCAGCTGCTCTACCACGTGCAGGTGATGATGATCGCCAAGGGACTCACCCTCGACGACGTCAACGCCCACCTCTGAGACGCTCCTGCGAACTCCACTCCGACCACATCGAACTCCAAAGGGACCCCATGCTGCGTGTAGCCGTGCCCAACAAGGGCGCACTGTCCGAAGCCGCCTCCGAAATGCTCAGCGAGGCCGGATACTCCACTCGACGCGGAACCAAGACGCTGGTCCATCAAGATGAAGTCAACGGGGTCGAACTCTTCTACCTGCGTCCACGCGACATCGCCGTCTACGTCGGCTCCGGCATCCTCGACGCCGGCATCACCGGCCGTGACCTGCTGCTGGAATCGAAGGCCGAGGCCCAGGAAGTGCTCGGCCTCGGGTTCGGTGCCTCCCGCTTCTTCTACGCCGGCGCCGTCGGCAGCTTCACCTCCCCGGAGGAGCTGCGAGGGGCACGCATCGCCACGAGCTTCCCGAACCTCGTCTCCGCCGACCTGGCCGAGCGCGGCATCGACGCGACGACCGTGCAGCTCGACGGCGCGATCGAAGTCTCGATCCAGCTCGGCGTCGCCGACGCCGTCGCCGATGTCGTCGAAACCGGCTCGACGCTGCGTGCTGCCGGGCTCGAGACCTTCGGCGAGCCGCTGCTCGAATCCGAAGGCGTGCTCATCCAGCGTGCCGGGGCCGAAGACCGCATCGGGGTGCTCAAACGCCGCCTCGAATCCGTCATGGTCGCCCGCCAGTACGTGCTCGTCGACTACAACATCGAACAGCGTCTCGTGCCCGAGGCGATCTCGCTGACCCCCGGTCTCGAATCCCCGACCGTCTCACCGCTGCAGGAGACCGGATGGGTCGCCGTGCGCGTCATGGTCGAGGCGAAGGAAGTCAACAACGTGATGGACCGACTCTACGGTGTCGGTGCCCGCGCGATTCTGGTGACGAACATTGGCGCCTGCCGAATCTGATCTGGCCGTCTTCCGGCCCCGACAGGTGCGCATCATCGGCATCGTCGGCGCCATCGCCGTCACGCTCGGATTCCTGATCCTGTCCGTGGCGCTGCTCGTCGTGGACTGGGAGCCCTGGACCGTGCTCGACATGGTGTGGATGAACCTGCTCGGCGTCCTCTTCGGCCTCGCCCTGCTGCGCATCGCGGACATCCAGGCCCGCCCCACCGAGAAGGGGCTCGTGGTCAAGAACATGGTGCGCACCCACCGCTTCGACTGGGGACAGATCCTCGGGGTGGCGTTCTCACCCGAAGGCGACGACCCCTGGCCGCTGCTCGATCTCAGCGACGGCACCACCTGCGCGGTGATGGCGATCCAGCATGCCGATGGACCCCGCGCCCATGCGGAGGTCGCACGATTGCGTATGCTCATCAGCAGAAGCACCCACTTCAAGGAGGAATAGGAATGGCGAATGAGACACCGGAGACCGCGACGGGGCCGCTGACCGGCTATACCGTCGTCGATCTCTCGCGCGCCCTGGCAGGACCGCATGCCGGAATGATGTTCGGCGACCTCGGTGCGCGGGTCATCAAGGTCGAGAACCCGGGAAGGGGAGACGACTCCCGCTCCTGGGGGCCTCCTTTCGTCGGGCCCGAGGACAACCCGCAGGCCACCTACTTCTTCTCCTGCAACCGCAACAAGGAGTCGATCGCCCTCGACCTCAAATCCGAAACGGGCAAGGACACTCTCACCGGGCTCATCGCCCGCGCTGACGTGCTCATCGAGAACTTCCGCTCCGGCGTCCTCGACCGGCTCGGATTCTCCACCGCCCGGTGCATGGAGATCAACCCGCGCTTGGTCATCCTCTCGATCACCGGGTTCGGCCACGACGGCCCCGAAGCCTCCCGCGCCGGCTACGACCAGATCGCCCAGGGCGAGGCCGGCCTCATGTCGCTGACCGGCTCAGGATCCGACGACATGCAGCGGGTGGGCGTGCCGATCGCCGACCTGCTCGCCGGAATCTACGGCTCCTACGGCGTGCTCGCGGCACTTCTGGAACGCGAACGCACCGGCAAGGGCAAGGTGGTGCGCACCTCGCTCATCGCCGGCATGGTCGGCGTCCACGCCTTCCAGGGCACCCGGGCGACGGTGGCCGGACAGGAACCGCAGCCCGGCGGCAACCACCATCCCTCACTCTCTCCGTACGGACTGTTCACCTGCCGTGACGGTGCAGTGCAGATCTCCGTGGGCAACGAGAACCTGTGGCAGAAGTTCTGCGCGGCCTTCGACATCGACCCCGCCACCGAGGGGCTGGCCGACAACGCCTCCCGCGTGGCCAACCGTCCCGCACTCATCGAGCTCATCGAAGACCGGTTCTCAGCCTTCGACGCCGAAGATCTGCTGGCGAAGCTCACCGAGGCGGGAATCCCCTCGGGCACCGTGCGCACCCTGCCCGAGGTCTACCAGTGGGATCAGGCACTGAGCCAGGGTCTCAAGGTCTCCGTCGATCACCCGGTGCTCGGCGACATCGATCTGCCCGGACCGCCGCTGCGCTTCTTCGACGCCGAGGGTTCCAGCGAGGTCGAGACGACCCGCACCGCCCACGATGCTCCGCCGCTGTTGGACGAAGACGCCGAGTCGATCGCGGCGTGGCTCGCCGGCGGAAACTGAGGGGTGCGCGAATGCCACGATTGAACGCACACGAACTCGTCGACATCGTCCTCGACGAGGGATCCTTCCGCTCTTGGGACACCACCCCGATCAGCCCGGCCGGCGGGGTCTCCGAGGAGTACGCCGCCGAGCTCGCTGCCGCGGCCGAGAAGTCCGGAGTCGACGAAGCGATCATCACCGGTGAGGGCACCATCGAGGGCAGACGGGTCGCCGTCATCGCCGGAGAGTTCCGCTTCCTCGCCGGATCGATCGGCGTGGCCGCCGCCGAGCGCCTCGTCGACGCCATCGAACGCGCCACCCTCGAAGGGCTGCCGCTGCTGGCAGGACCGGCCTCCGGTGGGACGCGGATGCAGGAAGGCACCATCGCGTTCCTGTCGATGGTGAAGATCACGAACGCCGTGGTCGCTCACCGCAGGGCCGGTCTGCCCTACCTCGTCTACCTGCGCCACCCGACCACCGGCGGAGTCTTCGCCTCCTGGGGTTCGCTGGGCCACGTGACGGTGGCCGAACCCGGTTCACTCATCGGCTTCCTCGGCCCCCGCGTGTTCGAAGCCATCTACGGGGAGAAGTTCCCGGACAACGTGCAGACGGGTGAGAACCTCCACAAGATGGGCATCGTCGACGCAGTCATCGGTCCCGAACGCATCGCCGGCACGGTCTCCCGAGTCCTCGACGTGCTCATGGGAGCCAAGGAGATCCCGGCCCGTGTGGCCGACCCGGACACCGCACCGGCGACGGTCGACCCGAACTCCGACGCCTGGGCGGCGATCACGAGTTCCCGCCGTCCCGAACGCCCCGGTGTCCGCGACCTGCTGCGTACCGCCGCGAACACCGTGCTGCCGCTCAACGGCACCGGCGAAGGCGAGAAGGACCCGGGACTGCTGCTGGCGCTGGCGAAGTTCGGCTCCGCCCCGTGCATCGTGCTCGGACAGGACCGGTTCCGGCAGGATTCCCGGGCCCCTCTGGGACCGGCCGCGCTGCGTGAGGCCCGCCGTGGAATGCGTCTGGCCGCAGAGCTGCACCTGCCGCTCGTGACGGTCATCGACACCCCGGGCGCGGCCCTGTCGAAGGACGCCGAAGAGGGCGGCATCGCCGGCGAGATCGCCCGCAGCCTCGCTGACCTCGCCAACCTCGATGCCCCCTCGGTATCGCTCATCCTCGGTGAGGGATCCGGGGGCGGAGCACTCGCGCTGATCCCGACCGACCGGGTGCTCAGCGCCGAGCACGGGTGGCTCTCACCCCTGCCGCCCGAGGGCGCCTCGGCGATCGTGCATCGGACGACGGAGAGAGCCGCAGAGATGGCGCAGAGCCAGGGTGTGCACGCGCCCATGCTCCAAGCCACCGGTGTCGTCGACCGGATCATCGCCGAGCATCCCGATGCCAGCGACGAACCGCTCGACTTCGTCTCTCGGGTCGGTGCGACACTCGAATTCGAACTCATCTCGCTCATGCGCGAACCATCGGGCCGCCGACTGGCCCGCAGGATGGATCGCTATCGGGGCCTGGGAATCTAGGAGGTCTGCGTGGTAGCTGTCAGAGTCATCCCCTGTCTGGACGTCGACGGCGGTCGCGTCGTCAAGGGCGTGAAGTTCGCCGACCTCAAGGATGCCGGGGACCCCGTGGAGCTGGCCAAACGCTATGGGATCTCCGGGGCCGACGAACTCACCTTCCTCGACGTCACGGCCAGCAGCGGCGACCGCGAGACCGTCCACGACGTCGTGCGCGCCTGCGCCGAAGAGGTCTTCATCCCGCTCACCGTCGGCGGGGGAGTGCGCAGCGTCCATGACGTCGACCGGCTCCTGCGCGACGGTGCCGACAAAGTCTCTGTCAACACCTCGGCCGTCGCGCACCCGGAACTCATCAGTGAGATCTCACGGCACTTCGGCAACCAGGTCCTCGTGCTCTCCCTCGACGCCCGCCGCACGCAGGGAACGAGCACGGCCTCGGGCTTCGAAGTCACCACCCGCGGCGGCCGTGAAGGCACCGGCCGCTGCGCGATCGACTGGATCCGTGAGGCCGCCGAACGCGGGGTCGGTGAGATCCTGCTCAACTCCATCGATGCCGACGGCACCCGGGAGGGCTTCGACCTCGAACTCATCGCCGCCGCCCGAGCGGCCGTCGATGTGCCGCTCATCGCCTCCGGCGGGGCCGGTCGGGTCGAACACTTCGCCCCGGCCGTGGCCGCCGGAGCCGATGCGCTGCTGGCCGCCAGCGTCTTCCACTTCGGGACCCTGAGCATTGCCGAGGTCAAGGACGCGCTGCGGGCAGAGGGGATCGAGGTCCGATGAGCAGGGACATCGACGCCACCCCGGAGAACTGGCGCGAACTCATCCGCCCGGACTCCGCCGGTCTCGTGCCCGTCATCGTCCAGGAGGCCACGAGCCGGGAGGTGCTCATGCTCGCCTGGATGGACGTCGAGGCCGTCTCGCGCACATTGGCGACCGGGCGCGCCACCTACTGGTCACGGTCCCGCCGGGAGTACTGGGTGAAGGGGGAGACCTCCGGACATGTGCAGCATGTGCGCTCACTCAGCCTCGACTGCGACGCCGATGCCCTGCTCCTCCTCGTCGACCAGACCGGACCCGCCTGTCACACGAACACACCGACCTGCTTCACCGGAAGGACGATCAGTGCCGACTGAACACGTGTCGAGCGACCGCATGCCGGATCCGCAGCAGCTGCCGATCCGCCCCAGCCTCGAGGAGTTCCGCTCCCTGGGAGCCGAACACCGGCTCGTGCCCGTGCACACGCAGGTGCTCGCCGACTCCGAAACCCCGTTGAGCCTCTATCGCAAACTCACCGACGGTGGTCCCGGCAGCTTCCTGTTCGAATCCGCCGTCGCAGGCTCCTGGGCCCGCTACTCCTTCATCGGATCGGCGCCCGTGGCCACGCTCCTGTCCACCGAGGACGGCTTCCGCTGGACCGGCACCCCGCCGGTGGGCATCCCCACCGACGGCGATGTGCTCGAGGCGGTCACCGCCGCTCTCGAACTGCTCGACGTCGATGCCGGGGAGTCGGACCTGCCGCCGATGGTCTCGAGCTTCGTCGGCTACTTCGGCTGGGACATCATCCGCCGCTTCGAACGTCTCGGACCCCCGCGCCCCAACGAACACCACCTGCCGACCGTGCAGCTGATGATCCCGGGCGACATCGCCGTCTACGACCACTATTCGGGCATGGTCACCCTCGTAGCCAACGTCTTCAACGTCAACGGCGCCGACACCGGCATCGACGAGGCGCACGCGAGCGGAGTCGAGCGGATCGAATCGATGCTCGACCGCCTCCGCGCCCCCAGCCCGGCCGACATCATCGACGTCCGCAGGCCCGACCCCGAGGTGACCCTGCGCACCCCCCGGCAGGTCTACCTCGACGGAGTGGAACAGGCGAAGCGGAAGATCGTCGAGGGGGAGATCTTCCAGGTCGTCGTCGGACAGCGCTTCGATACGCCGTGTGCGGCCGATCCGCTGAGCGTGTACCGGATGCTGCGGCACTCGAACCCGAGCCCGTTCATGTACCTGCTCAACCTCCACGACGACGCGGGAGCCCCGGTGAGCATCATCGGCTCCTCACCCGAAGCCCTCGTCACCGTCCGTTCCGGCGAGGTCGTCACCCATCCGATCGCCGGTTCGCGTCCCCGCGGGGCGACGCCCGAAGCCGACGACGGTCTGGCCCGTGAGCTGCTGGCCGATGAGAAGGAACGCGCCGAGCACCTCATGCTCGTCGACCTCGCACGCAACGACCTGGCGAAGGTGTGCCGGGCCGGGACCATCGACGTCAGCGACTTCATGGACATCGTCCGCTACAGCCACATCATGCACATCTCCTCGACCGTGCGCGGCGAACTCCAGCCGGACACGACCGCCGTGGACGTGCTGCGCGCGACTTTCCCCGCCGGCACTCTCTCGGGTGCGCCGAAGCCGCGTGCCCTGCAGATCATCGACGAACTCGAACCCGTCGGGCGCGGCATCTACGGCGGCGTCGTCGGCTATATGTCCTTCACCGGTGACCTCGATCTCGCCATCGCCATCCGCACCGGAGTCCTGCGCGACGGCACGATGAGCGTCTACGCCGGCGGCGGAATCGTCGCCGACTCTGTGCCCGAAACCGAATATCAGGAATCCGAGAACAAAGCCGCAGCCGTGCTGCGTGCCGCCGCCGCTGCGAACGCGCTGTCTGCGACAGCGAACGCCGGGTCCGGCACGGCCGAAAGCCAGGAGTGATCCCAAGTTGTCGAAGTCACGCGGAGTCCTCATCGTCCTCGTCATCGCCGCCGCCCTGTGGGCGTTGACGATCTCGGCCTGGCAGGCCGGAGTCGGGGGAGACACTCTCGGCCCGGCCGGTGTGGCCACGGCCACCGATGACTCGAGTGCGCAGGCCTCGCCCGTAGCCACCGCCTGTGTGGCGATCATCGCCGTCTGCGGTCTCCTCGCAGCGATGCTCGGTCGCCTCGGGCGCTTCGTCGTCCTCGGGCTCGCCGCGGTTGCCGGAATCGGCTACGGAATCACCGCACTCAGCGCCGCTTCCAGACCGGGGGCGACCTCCTGGCCGATCATCGCCGCCGTGGCAGCAGGCATCGGCATCATCGGCATCATCTGGGTGGCGACCGCCTCGGCGCGGTGGACGAACTCGAACCGCTACGCCCGCACCGCCGAAGCCGACGGCGAAGAATTCGACTCGGCCGCCACCTGGGACGCCCTCTCCCGAGGCGAGGACGTCGAGGACGACCCGGATTCGAAATGACCTTGTGACCGGGTCGGTGCCCGGTCCGCAGAAGAAGCGTGACACAATGGAGGAAAGTTTCCACGCGCGTGCCACGCAGTCACAATAAGGAGCACCATGTCGCAGTCCCTCGCCCGCAACGAGGCCACAGATCTCGACAAGTCCACGATCGACTACGCAACGATCGCCGACCCCGGCCACGGCAACTCGGTGGCGGGATGGACCGGCGTCGTCATCATGCTCATCGGCGTGACCATCGGCTGTGTGGGCTTCACCATCCACAACCCCACGATCACCTACGTCGCCATCGGCGTCGTCGCCCTCGGCATCATCGTCGGGCTCATCCTGCGCGCCGTCGGTCTGGGCAACAAGCCGAAGAGCAAATGACGGTCCTCAACGACATCGTCGCCGGCGTGCATGAAGATCTTCAGGCACGCCGGAACGAGGTTCCGCGCACCGAGATCATCGCGCGCGCCGAGGCGGCGGATCCCGTCCGTCGCTTCGACCTCGACGCAGACTTCGGAGTCATCGCCGAGGTCAAGAGGAAATCGCCCTCGCGCGGCGACCTCGCCCACATCCCGGACCCCGGCACATTGGCCGGGCTCTACGCTGCCGGGGGAGCCCACGCCATCAGCGTGCTCACCGAATCCCGCAGATTCAACGGCAGCCTCGCCGACCTCGACTCCGTGCGTGCTGCCGTCGACATCCCGGTCCTGCGCAAGGACTTCATGGTCGACGAATATCAGTTCTATGAGGCCCGGGCCCACGGAGCCGACCTCGTGCTGCTCATCGTGGCCGCCCTCGACCCGGCCCAGCTGCGCGAGTTCCACGCCCTGGCCACCGAACTGGGCATGACCGTCCTCGTCGAGACCCACAACCGCGAGGAACTCGAGATCGCCGCCGAGCTCGGGGCCGATCTCATCGGCGTCAACACCCGCAACCTCAAGGATCTCAGCGTCGACACGGATCGATTCGCCCCGCTGGCCGAATTCGTTCCCGCCGGCTGCACGCTCGTCGCCGAATCCGGTGTCGCCGGCGGTCGCGAGGTCGCGAAGTACGCCGATGCCGGCGCCGACGTCGTGCTCGTCGGCGAAGCTCTCGTCACCGGGGGGCGTCCGCAGGCCGCGGTCGAGGAATACGCTGCCATCGGCCGCGAACGCCGCGAACTGTCCGCATCCTGAACCCTGCCCGCGTCGGCCGCTCGAGGTGGCCGACGATGGGCGAACACCGCACCCATCCGGCCGGCGTCCGGCCGAGGCTCGGCCTCATCCGGACGCGACCACGAGGAGATCGAGAAGGACCGCAATGACCGATGTGAGCGAGGAGACCGGACCGTATTTCGGCGCGTTCGGAGGCAGGTTCATCCCCGAAGCGCTGATCCCGGCGCTTGATGAGATCGAAGAGACCTGGCGCAAATCCCAAGTCGACCGGGCCTTCACCGACGAACTCCTCGACCTGCAGCGCAACTACATCGGCCGTCCTTCGCTGCTGACCGAGGCCACGCGGTTCGCTCAGCACTGCGGAGGAGCCCGCGTGTTCCTCAAACGTGAGGACCTCAACCATACGGGCAGCCACAAGATCAACAATGCCCTGGCTCAGGCCCTGCTGGCCAAGCGCATGGGCAAGACCCGCCTCATCGCCGAAACCGGTGCCGGACAGCACGGTGTCGCGACCGCGACCGCTGCGGCCCTGCTCGATATGGAGTGCGAGGTCTACATGGGTGAGGAAGACACCCAGCGGCAGGCGCTCAATGTCGCGCGCATGCGCCTGCTCGGAGCCACGGTCAACGCCGTGACCAACGGCACCCGCACGCTCAAAGACGCGATGAACGAGGCCATGCGCGACTGGGTGGCCAATGTGGACGTGACCCACTACGTCATCGGCACCGTCGCGGGTCCCCATCCGTTTCCCGCGATGGTCCGCTCCTTCCAGAACGTCATCGGCATCGAAGCCCGCGACCAGATCGTCGATGCGGCCGGGCGTCTGCCCGACGCCGTGTGCGCCTGCGTGGGCGGCGGGTCGAACGCGATGGGGCTCTTCGCCGCGTTCCTCGGCGACGCCGATGTGAAGATCTACGGCTTCGAAGCCGGCGGCGAAGGCGTCGACACCGGTCATCACGCCGCACGCTTCTCCGGCGGTCGACCCGGCGTCCTCCACGGTTCGGCGACCTACATCCTCCAGGACTCCGACGGCCAGACCCAGGCTTCGCACTCGGTGTCGGCGGGCCTCGATTACCCCTCGGTCGGACCCGAACACTCACATCTGCACGACACCGGGCGCGTGACCTACGAGCCGGTCGTCGACGACGAAGCAATGGAGGCCATGCGGCTGCTCTCACGCACCGAGGGCATCATCCCGGCGATCGAATCCGCTCACGCTCTGGCCGGCGCGATGCGCGTCGGTGAGGAACTCGGGCCGGAAGCGGTCCTGCTCGTCAATCTCTCCGGCCGCGGCGACAAGGACATGACCACGGCCGCGAAATGGTTCGACTACATCGATGAAGGGGCGGTGCAGGTATGACGCACTCCGGTCCACGCACAGGCACGACTCTTGCTTCCGTCGAGGAGTCCGGCCGCAAAGCCGCACTCATCGCCTACCTGCCCGTCGGCTTCCCCAGCGTCGAAGGCTCGATCGACTCGATGGTCGAACTCGTCCGCAACGGCGTCGACATCGTCGAGGTCGGGATGCCGTACTCCGACCCGGGAATGGACGGTCCCGTCATCCAGCGCGCAGCCGAGACGGCACTGGAGTCCGGCGTGCGCACGAAGGACGTCTTCACCGCCGTCGAGGCGATCGCCGAGGCCGGTGGCACCGCCGTGGTCATGAGCTACTGGAACCTCGTCCTCCAATACGGCGTCCGCGACTTCGCCCGCGACCTCGACGCAGCCGGCGGCGGCGGAATCATCACCCCCGATCTCATCCCCGATGAGGCCGGCGACTGGCTGGCGGCCTCCGGCGAGTTCGACCTCGACCGGATCTTCCTCGCCGCCCCGTCCTCGACTCCCGAGCGACTGTCGCGCATCGTGGCAGGCAGCCGCGGATTCGTCTACGCCGCGTCCACGATGGGTGTCACCGGAGTCCGCTCCGAAGTCGACAATCACGCCCGCGATCTCGTCGCTCGCCTCAAAGAAGCCGGCGCCGAACGCGTCTGTGTCGGACTCGGCGTGTCGAACCGCGATCAGGCCGCAGAAGTCGCCGAATACGCCGACGGCGTCATCGTCGGCTCCGCCCTCGTCCGCGCGCTCGACTCCGAGGGCGTGCCCGGACTGGGCCGACTCGCCGCCGAGCTCGCAGAAGGGTGTGCATGAGCTTCACCACGGCATGGCTCGTCTTCACCGTCCTCGGACTCGGACTTGCACTGTGGATGACGCGCATCCAGTGGCGTGCCCGCGGAGGTCACAAGGGCGATCTGTGGGCGATCGCGGTCATCGGTGTGCCCGCCGCCGTCGTCGGCGGACGCATCGGCCATGTGCTGTCCGCACCCGATACCTACTTCGGTCCCGGCCACCGGCCCCTGCAGTTCCTCGAACTCTGGGACGGCGGGCTGAGCTTCTGGGGTGCCACGATCCTCGGGCTGCTCTCCGTGTGGGTGCTCACCCGCTTCCAAGGGATCCGCTTCCTGCCTCTGCTCGATTCCGTCGCCCCCGGGCTCATCCTCGGCCATGTCGCCGGCGCCTTCAGCGAATGGTTCGACGGACGCCTCGAACTGTCCACGGTGGTCGTCGAATCGATCTGGAACCTGCTCGCGTGCATCCTCCTCATCGTCGTGTCCAAACGGCTGAGACTCGGCTACGGGCAGGTTTTTGCGCTCTACCTCGTACTGTTCGGCCTCGGTCGGATCCTGCTCGAAGCCCTGCGCATCGGCACTCCCGCCGCAGAGACCGCGCGGCTGCTGCTCGGCCTGCCCGTCTCCGTCTGGACGGCTGCGGCGACCCTGCTCGTCGGCTTCGTCTGGCTCATCGTCTCCCGGCTGCGGCACCGCACTCAGGAGACCGGCGTCTACACCAGAGGGTCGCGCACTCTGCTGCGCAGACACCGCCGCGGCAAGCACACCTATGAGGTCAACGCGGTCAACATCGCCGACGCCGGGCAGTCTGCTCCTCTCACACACCCCCAGCAGATGCCAGCTGCACCGTCGGCCCATTCGGATCGGGCAGCGGGAGACGCCGCCGGCCCGGACCTCGCTGACCGGTCGAACCGTACCCCCGCGCCTCGCTCGAGAGCCGATAGGAACGACGACGCCGCCGCTGACGGCGTCACCGGAGCGAACCCGGCAGCCGAGGGGACCAACGCCGCCGACGACGAAGCGGGCATCGACCTCAGCGGCCGCCACAGCTTCGGATTCTTCGGAGCAGTCACCTCGGCGATTTCGATCGTGCCCGACGTCCGCGGCGTCTCCGCCCCCGAAACACACGGGGAAGCGGGCCCGAAACGAGACCAGAACGCACCCCGTCCGTCCGAGCACTGAGACGAATTGGTTCGCAGTTCGTTCCTTTTTCCGTTCTTCCATCCCTGCGCCCCCGGTGTAAATTGAAACTCCGGCTGTGAGAGCGATCTCACAATCGGGCACGGAGGGAATGCCTCCGCGCACGTCAAGGCCGCAGAGGACAGCGCCGTCTTTTCGACAGGTCGAACACACCGAGAAGGCAGCATATGAACCCCAGCACGGCAGCGACCCAGAAACGCCCGGCACCGCCGGGCCGAATCGGACTCTACGATCCCGCGCTCGAACACGACGCCTGCGGACTCGCCCTCATCGCCCGCTACCGAGGCGGACCCGATCATCAGGTCATCGACCAGGCTCTCGACGCGCTGCGCCGCTTGGAGCACCGCGGCGGCATCGGCTCCGACGAAGGCACCGGTGACGGCGCCGGCATCACCATCCAGATCCCGCACGACTACTTCGCCGAAGAACTCGCCGCCGCCGGCACCACTCTGCCCGAACCCGGTGAGTACGCGATGGGCATCGGCTTCTTCGCCCAGGACTACTCCGCCGACCTCAACCGGACCACCGCCGCTCTCAACGCCTCGACCGAGACTCCGGTGTCGGCCGAGCCGGCCGCGAGGGACCAGGAGGACCTGCTGCGCACGATCGGCGCCGAAGAGGGCCTGGCGGTGCTCGCTGTCCGGGACGTGCCCGTCGATCCCTCCGTCCTCGGGCAGATCGCCCGTCGAACCATGCCGACGATGCGCCAGGTGTTCTTCGTCAGCAGCCCCGAACACCCGCTGCGCGATGCCTCCGACCTGGCCCGCCGGGCCTATATCGTGCGCAAACGACTCGACAACGCGGGCCTGTACTTCCCGTCACTGTCGCCGACGACGCTGACGATCAAAGGCATGCTCTCGACCGGGCAGCTCGACGCCTTCTACACCGAACTGCGCGATCAGCGCCTGAAGTCGGCCATTGCGCTCGTCCACTCCCGGTTCTCGACGAACACCTTCCCCTCCTGGCAGCTCGCCCAACCCTTCGGCACCATCGCCCACAACGGTGAGATCAACACGGTGCGCGGCAACCGCAACTGGATGCAGGCCCGCGAAGCGGCCCTCGTGAGCGAACTGCTCGAATCCCCGGTGCCCGGCACCGAACGCGGGCTCGAACGGATCCTGCCGATCATTCCGGCCGGTGCCTCGGACTCCGCGTCCTTCAACGCCGTACTCGAACTCATGGTCGCCGCAGGGCGGTCCCTGCCGCAGGCGATGCTCATGATGATCCCCGAGGCCTGGGAGAACAACCCGGGACTGGGCGACGATCGCCGCGCCTTCTACGAATACCACTCCCTGCTCATGGAGCCGTGGGACGGACCGGCCTGTGTGTCCTTCACCGACGGTCGCCTCGCCGGAGCCGTCCTCGACCGCAACGGTCTGCGCCCGGCACGGTACGCGATGACCGACGACACCGTGGTGCTGGCCAGCGAAGCCGGCGTCGTCGATCTGCCCGAAGCAGAGATCACTGCGCGGGGCCGACTGACCCCGGGCCGGATGTTCCTCGTCGACGTCGAAGCCGGACGGATCATCTCCGATACGGAGATCAAGAACCGGCTCGCGACCGAACACCCCTACCGAGACTGGGTGTCCGAATGCTCGACGCATCTGGCCGAACTGCCCACCCGCGTCCACGTCAGCCATCCGCAGTCCTCGGTGCGCCGGCGGCAGCGGACCTTCGGCTACACGGAAGAAGAGCTGCGGGTGCTCATCGCTCCGATGGCCGAGACCGGAGCCGAACCGCTGGGAGCAATGGGCAGCGACACCGCGATCGCGGCCCTGAGCACTCGCCCACGCCTGCTCTTCGACCACTTCCACCAGAATTTCGCCCAAGTGACGAACCCGCCCTTGGACTCGATCCGGGAAGACATCGTCACCAGCATGTCCGCGGGCATCGGCCGCGAAGGCAACCTGCTGTGCTCGACCCGCCCGGACTCGACCCACATCCTGCTGGAACGCCCCGTCATCGACAACGACGAGCTCACAGCGATCGCGCATCTGGACGTCGACCACCTCGGCGCGGACGTCACCACTGCCTCGGTGACACTGTCCGGTCTGTACCCGGTATCCGCCGGAGACGAGGCGATGGCCGACCGGATCGCGGCACTGTGCGAGGAGGCGAGCGCAGCGGTGGCCGCCGGAGTAGTGTTCCTCATCCTCACCGACCGAGAGTCGAACTCCGACTATGCTCCGATCCCGTCGCTGCTGCTGACCTCGGCCCTGCACCACCATCTTGTGCGGGAACGCTCCCGCACCCAGGTGAGCATCGTCGTCGAAGCCGGAGACGTCCGCGAGGTCCATCATGCGGCCGCGCTCGTGTCCTTCGGTGCCTCCGCGGTCAACCCCTACCTGGTGATGGAGACCGCCGAAGATCTCGTCCGCGCCGGTCGGATCCCGGGCATCAGCGAAGAGGCGGCCGTGGCGAACGTGCTCACCGCGCTCAACAAGGGCCTGCTGAAGATCATGTCGAAGATGGGCATCTCGACGGTCCAGTCCTACCACGGGGCGCAGACCTTCGAAGCCCTCGGACTGGCCGCCTCCCTCATCGAGGAGCACTTCACCTCCACGCCGCATCAGTTGGGTGGGAAGACACTGACCGATATCGCGGCCGAGACTTCTGCCCGGCACGCCGAGGCCTACCGCGACGATCATCCGCGTCCGGCCCACAGGAACCTGCTCGTCGGCGGGGAGTACCAGTGGCGCAGGGAGGGCCCGGGGCACCTGTTCGATCCGGAGACCATCTTCCGGCTCCAGCACTCCACCGCCACCGGACGGTTCGACATCTTCAAGCAGTACACCCACGCCGTCGACACGCAGTCCGCGGAACTGATGACCCTGCGCGGACTCTTCGACTTCGTTCCCGTCGAATCCGGACCCATCGACATCGACGAGGTCGAACCCGCCGAGGCGATCATGAAGCGCTTCTCGACCGGAGCGATGAGCTACGGCTCACTGTCGGCAGAAGCGCACGAGACGCTGGCGATCGCCATGAACCGGATCGGCGGGAAGTCGAACACCGGCGAAGGGGGAGAGGACACCGAACGGCTGCTCGACCCCCAGCGGCGCTCAGCGATCAAGCAGATCGCCTCCGGTCGATTCGGGGTCACCAGCCACTACCTCTCGGCCGCCGATGACCTCCAGATCAAGATGGCGCAGGGGGCGAAGCCCGGTGAGGGCGGTCAGCTGCCGGGGGAGAAGGTCTACCCGTGGATCGCGAAGACCAGACACGCCACCGCCGGCGTCGGACTCATCTCCCCGCCGCCGCATCACGACATCTACTCGATCGAGGACCTCGCCCAGCTCATCCACGACCTCGGGCGAGCCAATAAGTCCGCCCGAGTCCACGTCAAACTCGTCTCCGGCATCGGTGTCGGCACCGTCGCCGCGGGCGCAGCGAAGGCCGGCGCCGATGTCGTGCTCATCTCCGGCCACGACGGCGGTACGGGAGCCAGCCCGCTCAACTCGCTCAAACACGCGGGCACCCCATGGGAGCTCGGATTGGCCGAAGCGCAGCAGACGCTCGTGCTCAACGGACTGCGCGACCGCATCAGCGTCCAAGTCGACGGACAGCTCAAGACCGGACGCGATGTCATCATCGCCGCCCTCCTCGGCGCCGAAGAATTCGGGTTCGCGACGACCGCGCTCGTCGTCTCCGGGTGCATCATGATGCGCGTGTGCCACAAGGACACGTGCCCCGTAGGGGTGGCCACGCAGAACCCGAAACTGCGTGAGCGCTTCGCCGGACAGGCCGATCACGTCGTCAACTTCTTCACCTTCATCGCCGAGGAGGTCCGCGCCCACCTCGCCCGACTGGGGCTGCGCAGCCTCGACGAAGCGATCGGAGCGGTCGAGAGACTGCGCATCGACGAGGAGCGAGCGGCCGCCTCGGGGCTGGGCCTCGACCTCGCCCCGATCCTGACCGTGCCCACCGACATCCACGGTGAACCGGCCCGGGTGCGCACCAGCAGGAACCGATCCCCGCGAGACTTCACCGGGGAGCTCGACGTCGACCTGCTGCGGCAGGCCGAGTCCTCGATCGGCGCGAGCACCCCGATCGAGCTCAGCGCGAGCATCGGGAACACGGATCGCTCCGTCGGCACCCTGCTCGGGCACAAGGTGACGATGGCCCACGGCGGGAACGGACTGCCCGCGGGCACCGTGCGCGTGAACCTGCACGGCACCGCCGGACAGTCCCTCGGCGCGTTCCTGCCGCACGGAGTGAGCATCGCTCTGCGCGGAGAGGCCAACGACTATGTCGGCAAGGGTCTGTCCGGCGGGACGATCAGCCTCGCCCCGCACCCGGAGAACCCGAACCGGCCCGAACACAACGTCATCGCCGGCAACGTCATCGGCTACGGGGCGACCGAGGGGTCGCTGTTCCTCTCGGGCCAGGTCGGGGAGCGCTTCCTCGTGCGCAGCTCCGGTGCCGAAGCCGTCGTCGAAGGCATCGGCGACCACGGTCTGGAATACATGACCGGGGGCACAGCCGTCATCCTCGGACCGATCGGCCGCAACTTCGCGGCCGGTATGTCCGGAGGCACCGCCTTCGTCCTCGACTTCAACCCGAGCCGACTCAACCCGAAGGAGCGCGCGGCCGGGGTCTTCCGATTCACCGGAATCGGAGTCACCGATGCCGAGGTGCTCGAAAGGCTGCTCGCCGCGCATGTGGAGGCCACGGGATCTCCGCTCGCGCACGAGCTGCTCACCGGGCTGCACCGCGGGCAGGACGTCCTGTCCCGCTTCACGAAGATCATCCCCGCTGCCTATGCACGGGTCAAAGAACTCCAGGACGAGCTTGCGGGCACCGGCGAAGCCGCTGACTCCGATCAGACCTGGCAGACGATTCTGGAGGCCGCTCATGGCTGATCCGCACGGATTCCTCACCTTCACCGAACGCGAACTGCCCGCCCGCAGGCCGGTGCCCATCCGGCTCATGGACTACTCGGAGGTCTACGAGTCGGGTGACCCCGCGCAGCTGCGCCGGCAGGCCTCCCGCTGCATGGACTGCGGTGTCCCGTTCTGCCATCAGGGCTGCCCTCTGGGCAACCTCATCCCGGAGTTCAACGATGCGATGTATCGCGGGGAGCTGCCGCGGGCGGTCGAGCTGCTGCATGCGACGAACAACTTCCCCGAATTCACCGGTCGTGTCTGCCCCGCCCCGTGCGAGAGCGCCTGCGTGCTCGGCATCAATCAGCCGGCGGTGACCATCAAACAGGTCGAAGTCTCCATCGTCGACCAAGGCTTCGCCGCCGGGCTCATCACCCCGGTCGTGCCCGACCGGATCACCGGGCAGACCGTTGCCGTGATCGGTTCCGGACCGGCCGGACTCGCCGCCGCCCAGCAGCTGACCCGGGCCGGACACACCGTCGTCGTCTACGAACGGGAGGACCGCCTCGGCGGGCTGCTGCGGTATGGGATTCCCGACTTCAAACTTCAGAAGCACCACATCGACCGCAGGCTGTCCCAGATGCGGGCGGAAGGCACCCGGTTCGAAACCGGAGTCGAGATCGGCCGCGATATCGAACTCTTCGAACTGCGCGCCCGCTTCGACGCCGTCATCGTCGCCACCGGCGCCACCGTGGCTCGGGATATGCCGCTGACCGGACGCGACCTCGACGGCATCGAATTCGCCATGGACTTCCTCGTGCCCTCGAATCGGTCGCAGGCCGGGTCCGCTGCCGAACTGCCCTTCGATGCGGCGGGAAAGAACGTCGTCATCATCGGCGGCGGAGACACCGGTGCCGACTGCTTGGGCACGGCGTTGCGGCAGGGGGCCGCTTCGGTGACGACTCTGGCGATCGGGGCGAAGCCGCCGACGGAACGGGGCGCAGACTCGCCGTGGCCGATGGTGCCGCGGATCTTCGAGGTCCAATCCTCTCACGAAGAGGGCGGCACCCGACGCTATCTGGCATCGACGACCCGGTTCGTCGGCGACGGGGCCGGGCGGGTGCGAGGGATCGAAGTCGCCGAGACCCGGTTCGCCGATGGTCGTCGCGTGCCGACGCCGGGCACCGAACATGTCATCGATGCCGATCTCGTGCTGCTGGCCCTCGGGTTCAGCGGCCCGGAAACGAACTCCATCGACCTCGGCACCCGAGCCGGGGGAGCGTTCGAACGGGATGAGGACTATGCCTCGGTCCCGGGCGTCTTCGTCGCCGGCGATGCCGGTCGGGGACAGTCGCTCATCGTCTGGGCCATCGCCGAGGGGCGAGCCGCGGCCGCTGCGGTCGACCGTTTCCTCACCGGTTCGACACGGCTGGAGTCGCCCGTGCGACCCACGGATGCGGAGTTCAAATGCTAAGATAGTCCATGTCAGACAGTGAGAAGAGACGGTGGAGCGGCACAGCGCAGTGCCGTCGGTCCACCGCTCGTGACCAGCGGTGAGCGGCAACAGCCGCCCGCTGAGACTTTAGGTAGGGTGGAGCGTATGAGGCGTGCAAAGATAGTCGCAACTTTAGGTCCGAACCAGAACTCCTATGAAGAGATCCGCGAGCTCGTCGATGAAGGCGTCGATGTCGCCCGATTCAATCTCAGCCACGGAACACGAGACGAACACGAAGAGAAATTCGCCTGGGTCCGCCAGGCCGCACTCGACACCGGCAAGGCGGTCGCGGTGCTGCTCGACCTGCAGGGTCCGAAGATCCGGGTCGGCACCTTCGCCAACGGCAAGGAGGAACTCGTCGAAGGTGCCACCTTCACGATCACCAGCCGCGACGTCGACGGCACCGCCGAACTCGTGAGCACGACGCTGCCGACCCTGGCCGAAGACGTCTCCGTGGGAGACCCGCTGCTCATCGACGACGGGCGTCTGCGCCTGCGTGCCACCGAGGTCACCGCCACCGATGTGGTCACCGAGGTCGAGATCGGCGGCACCATCTCCAACCACAAGGGCATCAACCTCCCCGGTGTGCCCGTGTCTGTTCCGGCCCTGTCGGAGAAGGACATCGACGACCTCAAATGGGGGCTGCATCTCGGCTTCGACTGGGTGGCCCTGTCCTTCGTCCGCAGCCCCGAGGATATGGATGATGTGCGTGCGGTCATGGACGAGGTCGGAATCACCGCGCCGGTCATCGCGAAGCTCGAGAAGCCGCAGGCCGTCGAGCAGCTCGATGAGATCATCGACGCCTTCGACGGGATCATGGTCGCTCGCGGCGACCTCGGCGTCGAACTGCCGCTGGAACAGGTGCCGATCGTGCAGAAACGCGCCGTCGAGATCGCCCGCCAGCAGGCCAAGCCCGTCATCGTCGCCACCCAGATGCTCGAGACCATGATCGACGCCCCGCGGCCGACCCGCGCCGAGGCCAGCGACTGCGCGAACGCGGTCCTCGACGGCACCGATGCGCTCATGCTCTCCGGAGAGACGTCGGTGGGTGCGCACTGGGTGGAGGCGATCCGCACGATGAGCCGGATCATCGGCTCCACCGAAGAGCACGGGCTCGAGCGGATTCCCCCGCTGGGCACCGATCCGCACACGAAGGGCGGAGCCGTCACCGCGGCTGCCGTGCAGATTGCTCAGCAGCTCGATATCGATCTGCTGTGCACGTTCTCGCAGACCGGTGACTCGGTGCGCCGGATGTCGCGTCTGCGCCCGGCCTGGCCGATCCTCGGCTTCACCCCGGACCCGCAGGTCCGCCACCAGCTGGCGCTGACCTGGGGAGTGCGCCCCTACCTCGTGAAGACGGTGCGCCACACCGACCAGATGGCACGCCAGGTCGATGCGGTCCTCCTCGCCGACGGCACCGCCCGTGAAGGCGATCAGAGCATCCTCGTGGCCGGGTCTCCTCCGGGAATCCCGGGATCGACGAACGCTCTGCGCATCCACACCATCGGTGATGCGGCCAAGGGCGTCACGGCCGCCTACCAGGACTCGTCGGACTCCGAAGAGGACCCGCTGGCCGGCTACGGGGTGGTGTCCGAGTCGCCGATCACCCGCGAGATGCCGATCGTGCGAGACCACCACTCGCCCCGGCACTGACTCTTCGGAGCCTCCGCGACCAGGCGGCGTCCGATCCGCAACCGGATCGGGCGCCGCCTTCGTCGTCTGCGATGTGTGTCACAGGGATTTGCGGAATTTCCTCGATTGCTCAACAGTTGTTCTCCGTGTTGCCATTCCTCCCTTCGGCACCTCGCGGGGAGGGCCAGCTAGGAGAGGAAATCAATGAGACTGCCCGCTTGGAGCAAGTCCTTCGGAGTGCAGGTGACGATCGCACTCATCGCCGGCGTCGTCCTCGGGCTCATCGCCCGGTCCTGGGGTCCGCTCAATGAGAGCGCGGACAACTGGCTGGGACAGACCCTGGACACCATCGGCTCGTCCTACGTCACCCTGCTCAAGGCGGCCGTCGTGCCGCTGGTCATCACCGCGATCATCGCGAGCATCGGCAACCTGCGCAAGGTCACGAATGCCGCGAAGCTCGCGATGTCGACGCTGCTGTGGTTCGCCCTGACCGCGCTCATCGCCGTGGTCCTCGGCCTCATCCTCGGCGTCGTCATCCAGCCCGGAGCCCATGCCGATGCCGCATCGCTCAACGCTGCGGCCCCGGACTCGCAGGGCAGCTGGGTCGGCTTCCTCACCGGACTCGTGCCGCAGAACGTCCTCGGGCTCGAGGTCTCCACCGCACCCGATGAGTCCGGTGGCCTCGCCTCCCAGGTCGACTTCAACATCCTCCAGCTCATCATCGTCTCCGGCGCCATCGGCATCGCCGCCGTCAAGGTCGGCAAGGCCGCGGAACCGTTCCTCGAATTCATCGAGGCGGCCCTGGCCGTGGTGCAGAAGGTCGTGTGGTGGATCGTGCGCATCGCTCCGATCGGCACCCTCGGACTCATCGGCAACGCGGTGAACTCCTACGGCTGGTCGACCATGGGCTCCCTGCTGTGGTTCGTCGTCGCCGTCTACATCGGCTTGGCACTCGTCTTCTTCGGCGTCTACCCGGCCCTGGCTCGCGCCAACGGACTGTCTGTGCGCCAGTACTTCTCCGGAGTCTGGCCGGCCGCTCAGATGGGATTCGTCTCGCGGTCCTCGATCGGTACGATGCCCGTGACGCAGAAGGTCGCGACCGACAACTTCGGTGTGCCCCACTCCTATGCCGCCTTCGCCGTGCCCTTCGGCGCGACGACGAAGATGGACGGCTGCGCCGCGATCTACCCGGCCATCGCAGCCGTGTTCGTCGCCCAGTTCTTCGGGGTCGACCTCTCCCTCATCCAGTACCTGCTCATCGTGTTCGTCGCCGTCATCGGTTCGGCCGCGACCGCCGGCACGACCGGTGCGACCGTGATGCTCACACTGACCCTCTCGACCCTGGGCCTGCCGCTCGAGGGCGTGGGACTGCTGCTGGCCATCGAGCCGATCGTCGACATGGGACGCACCGCACTCAACGTCTCCGGTCAGGCGCTCATCCCGGCCATCGTGGCCAGACGCCATGACATCCTCGACGTCGACCGCTACGATGCTGAGCGCATCAACGGCTACGTGCCGGTCGCGGAGGACGCCGACGACGATGCACCCAGCACCGAGGCGGTCCGTTAGGCGGATCCGGGTCAGCGGTCCGGAAGTGCGCACAGCCGGTGTGCACTGCCTCGGGGACGAGAGAAGGCACTGAGACGAAAGAAGGCACTGTCGAATTCGCATTCGACAGTGCCTTCGTCCGTACCGGATGCGGGACTCGAACCCGCACGTCTTTCGACAATGCATTTTGAGTGCACCGCGTCTACCGATTCCGCCAATCCGGCTCGCGTCCGACCGCCCCGTGGGGCCGCCTCGGCGACGGGGACGATTCTACTGCGCGAGCACACGGATTGCACATTTTCCCGCCGTCGGACTGGATGCGCCGGTGGTCGCCGTCACCGGTGGTGGCCACCCTCACAGAAGAAACTTCACCGCCCGCTGGCATGGACCTCACCGGCCTGGTCTAGACTGGTCTCGTGCTTTCAAACAGCGAAGAGTCAACTGCAGATGAGTCCGTGCCTGTCCGCCGCGTAGTCGTGGCCGAAGACGAGGCCGTGATCCGTCTCGATATCGTAGAAATGCTCCGCGAGGTCGGCTACGACGTCGTCGGTGAAGCCGCGGACGGCGAATCCGCCATCCGCCTGGCCGAGGAGCTGCGCCCCGATCTCGTCGTCATGGACATCAAGATGCCCATCCTCGACGGGATCTCCGCGGCCGAGCGCATCGCCCGCGCCCGCATCGCCCCGGTCGTGCTGCTCACTGCCTTCTCGCAGAAGGAGCTCGTCGAACGGGCCCGTGACGCCGGTGCCATGGCCTATGTCGTCAAGCCGTTCACCTCGGCCGACCTCATCCCGGCCCTGGAGATCGCGCTCTCGCGCCACGCCGAGATCAGCTCGCTCGAATCCGAGATCTCCGATCTCACCGAACGCTTCGAGACGCGCAAGCTCGTCGAGCGCGCCAAGAGCCTGCTGCAGACCTCGATGGGCCTGAGCGAACCCGAAGCCTTCCGCTGGATCCAGAAGACGTCGATGGACCGTCGTCTCACGATGCGCGAGGTGGCCGAGACCGTGCTCAAGCAGATCGGCACGAAGAAGTAGAACCGCCGGGCAGCGACCGCCCGAATCCGACACCGAACAGGGGCCGGCGAATCCATCATGGATTCGCCGGCCCCTGCGTTTCGGCGCTCCGAAGTCGTTCGCTCGTTCAGCCCTTCGGTTCTGTCCTGAGGATCATGTTCGTGATCCGCACGATCGACAGCAGGCGCCCCGCCTCGTCGGTCATCTTCACCTCATGGGAGACGATCGTGCGGCCCTGATGAAGCACTTCGGCGCGGCCGGTGACCGACCCATCGCGGGCGGCCCGCAGGTGGGTGGCGTTGAGATCGACGCCGACGACGCTCTTGCCGCCCGAGAGCAGGAACGAATGCATCGAGGCCAAGGACTCGGCGAGGACCACGTGTCCGCCGCCGTGGAAGAGACCCATTGGCTGCCGATTTCCCTCGACCGGCGCCGTGGCGGTGAGATGATCGTGACCGAGCTCGGTGAACTCGATGCCCATCTTCTCGCACAGCTCGCCTCCCGCGCCCGGAGCGCGCAGCGACTCGAGCAGGTCGGTGACCTCCTCGGCGGTGGTGTGTGAGGTCAGGGAATCGTTGGGACGCAGCATCGGATCTCCTTCAAGTCAGGTTCGAACGCTAGGCTATGCCATGTGAGTCACTCAAACGAATCCCTCCTGCTCATCGACGGACACTCCCTGGCCTACCGGGCATTCCAAGCCCTGCCGGTCGAGAACTTCTCCACCAGCACCGGTCAGACGACGAACGCCATCTACGGCTTCATCTCCATGCTCATCAACGTCCTCCGCGACGAAGCCCCGAGCCATGTGGCCGTGGCCTTCGACCTGGGACGACAGACCTTCCGACTCGAGGAGTACCCCGAGTACAAGGCCGGTCGGGCGAAGACTCCGCCGGAGTTCCACCCGCAGATCGACCTCATCAAGGACATCGTCACCGCGATGGGCATCAGAGTCGTGGTCAAAGAGGGCTTCGAAGCCGATGATGCTCTGGCCACCATGACCCGGATGGGCACCGAGGCGGGAGCGGCCGTCGAGGTCATGAGCGGAGACAAGGACTCCTTCCAGCTCGCCTCCGAGGACGTGACGATCCTCTACCCGAAGCGCGGGGTCAGCGACCTCAATCGGATGACGCCCGCCGCGGTCGAGGAGAAGTACGGAGTCAGTCCGGCCAACTATCGCGGTCTGGCCGCGCTCGTCGGCGAGAAGGCCGACAACCTGCCCGGTGTCCCCGGCGTCGGTGACAAGACAGCCGCCAAATGGCTCGCCGCACACGGTGACCTGCCTGGTGTGCTCGAGAATGCGGAGAAGATCGGCGGCAAGGTCGGTGAGAAGCTGCGCGATCACATCGCCGAGGTGGAGCGGAACTACCGACTCAACCGCCTCCTCGACGACGTCGATCTCGGTCTGCGCTTCGACGACCTCGTCTGGGGAGAAGGGGACCCGAGCGAACTGTCGAGCCTGTTCGATCAGCTCGAATTCCAAGCCCTCGGCAAGCGCCTCGCAGCGATCTTCCCCGAGGCCGCCGGCACTGAGTCCGACGCCGCAGCGGCACGGGAGACCACCGTCGAGACCGTCGACATCGATGCGCTGCTCGGTCATATCGCCGACCACGATGTCCTCGCGCTCGATTCCGATGCGCGCTTCGAACTCGGTCACGGAGAGGCCCGCATCCTCGCCGTCTCCGCCGAACCCGGGCAGGCCTGGGTCGTCGACCTCGCCGAGGCGGGAGAGACGACTGCGGCCCGGCTCAGCACGGCTCTGGCTGCCCGATCGCTCATCCTCCACTCGGCGAAGCTCCAGATCAAAGCCTTCGCGTCGATCGGACTCAACGTCACCGACATCAGCGGAGACACGGCGCTGGCCGCCTACCTCCTCGTCCCCGATGCCCGATCCTACGAACTCGGACAGATCGCCTCCGAACGTGCCGGCATTGACCTCAGCGAACCCGAAGCTGACTCCGGACAGCTCGCTCTCGACCTCGACACGGATGCGACGGTGACCACTCACGGTCAGCGCGCCGCAGCCCTGCTCGAAGTCCACGAGGTCCTCGCCGCCGCCGTCGACGAAGCGAACATGACTCAGGTGTATCGCGACATCGAACTGCCGCTCGTGCCCGTGCTGGCTCGGATGGAGGCGACCGGAATCGCCGTCGACGAGGCCGGACTGTCCAACCTCATCGAGGAGTTCACGAAGCAGGCCGAAGCGAGCGCGCAGGAGGCATACGACGCAATCGGCCACGAGGTCAACCTGGGTTCGCCGAAGCAGCTGCAGACCGTGCTCTTCGATGAGCTTGACATGCCGAAGACGAAGCGCACGAAGACCGGGTACACGACCGATGCCGAGGCGCTGGCCGAACTCTTCGTCAAGACCGAGCATCCCTTCCTCCAGCATCTCTTGGCGTACCGGGACTCGACGAAGCTCAAACAGACCGTCGTCGGCCTGCTCAAGACCGTCGCCGATGATGGGCGCATCCACACGACCTACCAGCAGACGGTCGCGGCGACCGGGCGACTGTCCTCTCTCGACCCGAATCTGCAGAACATCCCGGTGCGCACCGAATCCGGTCGCCGCATCCGCGAGATCTTCATCGCCGACCCCGCGGAGCCCGACGGCTGCCTGCTGACCGCCGACTACTCGCAGATCGAGATGCGCATCATGGCGCATCTGTCCGGCGATGCCGCTCTCATCCAGGCGTTCAAGGACGGCGAGGACCTGCACTCCTACGTCGGGTCGAAGGTCTTCAACGTCGGTATCGACGAGGTGGACTCGCAGATGCGCTCGAAGGTCAAGGCGATGTCCTACGGCCTCGTCTACGGTCTCTCCGCCTACGGGCTCTCCCGGCAGCTGGCGATCGGCGTCGACGAGGCCAAAGGGCTTATGGAGCAGTACTTCGAACGTTTCGGCGCCGTCAAGGACTACCTCGACGAGATCGTCGAGCAGGCCCGCGCCAACGGCTACACGGAGACCATCATGGGCCGTCGCCGCTACCTGCCGGCCCTGCACAGCGACCGGCGGCAGCTGCGGGACATGGCCGAACGCGCCGCACTCAACGCTCCGATCCAGGGTTCGGCCGCGGACATCATGAAGATCGCCATGCTCAGGGTCGCCTCCCGCCTCGACGAGCTGCAGTCGCCGATGCTTCTGCAGGTCCACGACGAGATCATCGTCGACGTCCACCCGGGGGAGATCGACGAGGTGACGGCGATCGTCACCGAAGAGATGGGTTCGGCCTTCGAACTCGATGTCCCGCTCGACGTCAACGTCGGCACCGGACGGTCCTGGCACGACGCGGCCCACTGAGCAGCGGTCGGATCGGTCCGGTCCACGCCGTCGTTCAACGCTGAGTCAGGATTTCGCGCGGGCCTCGCATTGAAAAGCTGACTCAGTGTTGAACGAGCCGGAATGCCTGCCTGCGTGAGGACAGAGGCCGGCCGGGCGGGTGCAGCAGCCCCCGTGCGGGTCAGTCCTTGTGCAGGGTCGTCGAGAAGATCACGGTGCCGGGCATGAGCGCGCCACGCAGCGGCGACCATCCGCCCCAAGCCTTCTGATTCTCCTCAGGCCATTCGGGTTCGGTCACCGAGTCGATCGTGAACCCGGCGCCCACCAGCAGCTGCACCCAGTCGCTCATCGTCCGATGGTGCTCGGCGTAAACGGGCTGACCGGACGAGGACAGTTCGACATACGGGGTGCGATCGAAGTACGAGTACTCCACCGTCAGACCGGCCTCACCGGGAACGTCGGGAAACATCCACCGCATCGGGTGAGTGGTCGAGAACACCCACTGCCCGCCCGGACGGACGACGCGGGCCACCTCGGCGAACACCACTTCGGCGTCCTTGACGAAGGGGAGTGCGCCGTAGGAGGAGAAGGCGACGTCGAAGCTGTTCGACGCGAAGGGCAGCTGACGGGCGTCGGCGAGGAGGAAGGTCGGGGGAGTCGCCTCGGCGCTGAGCGGATGGTCGCGCTGCAGACGGGAAGCCTGCTCGAGCATTCCGGCCGAGACGTCGACACCGGTGGTGATGGCTCCCTCTTCGGCGAGCCATCGGGAACACTGTCCCGCGCCGCAGCCGACCTCGAGGACCTGTTTGCGGTCCACCGCGCCGAGGAGGTGGACGTCGGATTCGTGAATTCCCTCGGGACACCAGATGAAATCCGAAGCTCCGAGGAAGGTGCCGTGTTCGGCCAGATACTCCTCCGCGGAGTTGTCCCAGTAGCTGCGATTGGCCCGGACAGACGCCTCTTCGTCGATCGGCAGATAGCCGCCGCTGATGACCTCGGCTCCGTCAGTTCCCTCGCTCATCGTTCCTCCGTCGCCTCGGCTGCTGAAAAATAGAATCCTCGGCGTGCATTCACGCCCGTGTTGGTGCTAGCATTGACAACCGTATGCGCCTGTGCATGCAAGTCCAAATTCGCAATCGAGACCGGATGCGGATCCGCCGGCAACAATTTACGACCTGCCGACAGGGTACCGGATCTGGACCAATATTCCATCGGAGTCCCTACCTATATGACCACCACCACGCCGGAATCGGTGCAGCCGAAGCAGGTCGCTGTCAACGACATCGGAACCGCTGAGGATTTTCTCGCCGCCGTCGATGAGACCATCAAGTACTTCAACGATGGCGACATCGTCGAAGGCGAAGTCGTCAAGGTCGACCGTGACGAAGTCCTCGTTGACATCGGATACAAGACGGAAGGCGTCATCCTCGCACGTGAGCTTTCCATCAAGCACGATGTCGATCCCGGCGAAGTCGTCGAGGTCGGGGACGAGATCGAAGCCCTCGTTCTTCAGAAGGAAGACAAAGAGGGCCGTCTCATGCTCTCGAAGAAGCGGGCTCAGTACGAGCGCGCCTGGGGCGACATCGAGAAGATCAAGGAAGACGACGGCGTTGTCACCGGCACCGTCATCGAGGTCGTCAAGGGCGGCCTGATCGTCGACATCGGACTGCGCGGCTTCCTGCCCGCATCGCTGGTCGAGATGCGTCGTGTCCGCGACCTCGCCCCCTACATCGGCCAGCAGGTCGAAGCCAAGATCATCGAGCTCGACAAGAACCGCAACAACGTGGTCCTGTCGCGTCGCGCCTGGCTCGAGCAGACCCAGTCCGCCGTTCGCCACGACTTCCTGCAGACCCTGCAGAAGGGCCAGGTCCGTCCTGGTGTCGTGTCCTCCATCGTCAACTTCGGTGCGTTCGTCGACCTCGGTGGTGTCGACGGACTCGTCCACGTCTCCGAGCTGTCCTGGAAGCACATCGATCACCCGGGTGAGGTCGTCACCGTGGGTGACGAGGTCACCGTCGAGGTTCTCGACGTCGACATGGACCGTGAGCGCGTATCGCTCTCGCTCAAGGCCACCCAGGAAGATCCCTGGCAGCACTTCGCCCGCACCCACGTCATCGGACAGATCGTGCCGGGCAAGGTCACGAAGCTCGTTCCCTTCGGTGCATTCGTGCGCGTCGAAGACGGCATCGAGGGCCTCGTCCACATCTCCGAGCTGGCCGTGCGCCACGTGGATCTGCCTGAGCAGGTCGTCTCGGTCGACGAGACCATCTACGTCAAGGTCATCGACATCGACCTCGAACGTCGCCGCATCTCGCTGTCGCTGAAGCAGGCCAACGAGGGCGTCGACCCCGAGGCCGAAGAGTTCCTCGACCCCGCTCTCTACGGCATGCCGCAGGAGTACGACGAGGACGGCAACTACAAGTACCCGGAGGGCTTCGACCCCGAGACCAACGAGTGGGTCGAAGGCTACGAGGCTCAGCGCGAGGCCTGGGAACAGCAGTACGCCGCTGCTCAGGAACGCTGGGAAGAGCACAAGAAGCAGGTCGCCAAGGCCATCGCTGCGGACGCCGAGGCCTCCGCCGCCGATGCCGTCGGTTCTGCCGAAGCCGCTCCGGCCACCGGTTCGTTCTCCTCGGAAGAGGCAAGCGACGAAGGCACGCTGGCCAGCGACGAAGCTCTCGCAGCCCTGCGTGAGAAGCTTGCAGGCAGCTGATAGCAGCCACCACAAGGGCTCCCGGTCGGAAGATCGGGAGCCCTTTGTGTATGCCCCCGCAGCAGCGGCCGCATCTGCGCGGACCGTGATCCGCCCACCGCTGTACCGGCGGCTGCGGCCTTGGCTGTGGTACACGCTGCTGCTGGCTCTGGTCAGCCTCATCGTCTTCGGATCCGTCGCCGCAGACCCAGGCGGTTCGGTCGTCGGCTCCAACGACGACTCCTCCCTGTTCATCTGGTGGCTCGGCCATGGGTCACAGGTCCTCGCCGACGCCCTCGGCTTCGGGTCCGGCGGCAGCGGCGGACTGCTCTACACGGAGTCGATGAACGCCCTCGGCGGGGGAGTCAACGGTGCCTGGAACACCTCGTTGGCCGGTATTGCGCTTCTGCTCGCACCACTGACCTGGGTGGCCGGACCGATTGTCAGCTACAACCTGCTCATCCTGTGCCTCCCCGTCATCAACAGCCTGGCCACCGCGGTGCTCTTCCGCCGCTTCCTGGGCCGCCTCCCCGCGTTCATCGCCGCCGGCGGAGTCGGCTTCTCCAGCTACGTCATCGCCCAGCTCGGCGGCCACCCGAACCTCGCCTTCGCCGTCACTCCGACGCTGACCGCATGGGCGATCCTTGCGCTGCTCGGCCCCGGCGGCCACCACCGCAGTCACAGATCCGTGTGGACGATCGGCATCGTCTTCGGACTGCTGCTGGGCTTCCAGTTCTACGTCTCGACCGAAGTCCTCGCCGGCACGTTCCTCGCAGCGGTCTGTTTCCTCGTCTGCCTCGCCGCGTTCGGTCGCCGGCAGTTCCCCGCCCGTGCATGGCTGCGACTGGGGCTCGGCTCGCTGCTCGCCGCCGCTGTGGCGCTGCTGTGTGCGATTCCGCTGCTGCTGACAATGGCCGGGCCCAATGCGCCGCAAGGGCCGATCCGTCCGCACGGTGTGTGGAACACCGATCTGCTCGATCCGATCCTGCCGGCCGCGCCCGCCTGGCTGAGCTCCGGTGTCTCACCGCTGCCACGGGTGATGGACATCGATCCCGCCGAACTCGGTGCCTATGTCGGTGCTCCCGCGCTCCTGGCCGCACTCATCATCGTCCTCGCCTCATCGAGGACGACCACCCGCACCCTGCCGGTGCGCATCGCGGCCGCCACCGGTGTCCTCGTCTTCGCCCTCTCGCTCGGATCGCCGATCCTCCTCGGCGGGGGAGTGCTCACCGAAACCGGACCGTTCGCGCTCGTCGAATCCGTACCGGTGCTCAACAACATCCTGCCCATGCGCCTCGTCCTGCATTCGACGATCGCGCTCTTCGCGATCCTCGGCGTCGGTCTCGACTGGGCACTGTCCCACCTGAGGCAGCGTCGCGCCCGGCTGCTCACGGGGCTGCTCGCACTCGCTGCCGTGTGCGTCGTCCCCGGCCCGCAGGCCGCCCACGAAGTGACCGTCCCCGACTTCTATGAGGATTCGATCGCCGAGGTGGTCCCCGCCGGATCCGTCGTCAAGACCTTCCCCCGCCCGCTGGCATGGGCCGTGCCCCACGCCGATGAGGCAATGGTCTGGCAGTCCGTCAGCGGATTCCGCTATCGCGAGACCGGCGGATACTTCATCGGTTCGAGCCCGGACTCGCCGGTCACCTATTCGGCGCCCGAGGACAGCCTCGATGCGCTGCTGCACGGCTCCGTCTTCGACGGCGAGCCGATGCCGGACCCTGCGAGTCGGGATGTGAACTCGGCGATCGCCGACCTGCGCGCCTCAGGAGTCGACTTCATCGTGCTGGCCCGCGACTCCCCGGTGCTGCCCGGAAGTCAGGAGGAGTATGCGGCATTCCTCGACACTGCCGTCGGAGATCCCGTCTTCACCGATGAGGGGGTGCGGGTCTACCGGCTCGGTCAGTAGGATGAACGCATGCTGAGAATCGGTCTCACCGGCGGAATCGGTGCCGGCAAGTCAACAGTGTCGAGGATGCTCGTCGCGCACGGGGCCGTGCTCGTCGATGCCGACCAGATCGCCCGCGAGGTCGTCGCACCCGGTCAGCCGCTGCTCGAACTCCTCGCAGAGGCCTTCGGCCCGCAGGTGCTCGATGGCTCGGGAGGCCTCGACCGTGCGGCCCTCGCGGCCGCGGCCTTCATCGATGCCGAACACACGGCGAAGCTCAATGCCCTCATGCACCCGGCGATCCGCGACCGCACCGCCGAACACTTCGCCCGGCACGCCGAGGCGCCGATCGTCGTCCACGACGTCCCGCTGCTCGTCGAGAACTCGATGACACCCGCCTACCATCTCAACCTCGTCGTCGATGTTCCCGCTGAAGTGCGCCTGCAGCGGCTCATCGACGCCCGCGGAATGGACCGCGAGGATGCCGCCGCACGGATCACCCGGCAAGCCGATGACGAAACGCGCAGACGGGCCTGCGACGTCAGCATCGACAACACCGGCCCGGTCGCCACGACCGAGGACACGGTGGCCCGGCTCATCTCCTCGCGGATCCGGCCCTTCGCCGAGAACCTCCGCCGAGCACGACGGGCATCACGTGCCGCTCTCGGGCTCAGCGATCCGGAGGATGCGGATTGGGACGGTGACGCGCGGCGCGTCATCGCGAAGCTCGAGCACGGCACCGGCGCCGAATTCGCCATCGAGCACATCGGTTCCACCTCGGTGCCGGGCCTGCCCGCCAAAGACGTCATCGATCTGCAGCTGCTGGTCCCCGACCTCGCGGCAGCCCGGCAACTGGCCCCCCGCCTGACCGAACTCGGGTATCCGGGGGAGGAGATGCATGATCATCTGGGCGAGGCCGGAGGCGAGGCGAAGTGGTTCCACGCGAACACGGACCCCGGCCGGGCGGTGAACCTGCATGTGCGGGTCGCGGATTCCGTGGGCGCCCGCTTCGCTCGCGCATTCCGGGATCTGCTCAGCGCCGATGCCGGGGCGCGGGACGAGTATCTCCGGGTCAAACGCGAGCTCATGGCACTCGCGCAGGAGCAGGGCGGAACAGACTCTCAGATCACTCGGTCCTACGCAGAGTCGAAGGAACCGTACTTCCTGAGCATGCGTCGACGTCTGGTCCCCGACAGCTTCGACTGATGCGGGCCGAAGCGGGAGCCGACTGCCCAATGTCAGGGGCGAGGACTAGGGTGGGACTATGAGCTCAGAACGCCCCCTGCCAGCGATCGGTCACCGTCCCGACGTCACTCGCGAAGTGGCCCCCTTCGAGGTCGTCTCCGAGTACTCGCCCTCCGGCGACCAGCCGACGGCGATCAGGGAGATCTCCGAACGGCTCGATGCGGGGGAGCGGGACATCGTGCTGCTCGGCGCCACCGGCACAGGCAAGTCCGCGACGACCGCGTGGCTCATCGAACAGGTGCAGCGTCCGACTCTGATCATGGCCCCGAACAAGACTCTGGCCGCACAGCTGGCCAACGAGTTCCGGCAGCTGCTGCCGCACAACGCCGTCGAGTACTTCGTGTCCTACTACGACTACTACCAGCCCGAAGCCTATGTGCCGCAGACGGACACGTTCATCGAGAAGGACTCGTCGATCAACGACGAAGTCGAACGGCTCCGGCACTCGGCCACGAACTCGCTGCTGACCCGACGCGATGTCGTCGTGGTCTCGACGGTCTCATGCATCTACGGCCTCGGCACACCCGAGGAATACGTCGACCGCATGGTCACCCTGCACCGGGGCGACGAATGCGATCGCGACGAACTGCTCAAACGGTTCGTGTCCATGCAGTACGCCCGCAACGATATGGCGTTCACCCGCGGCACCTTCCGCGTGCGCGGCGACACCGTCGAGATCATCCCTCAGTACGAAGAGCTCGCGCTGCGCATCGAATTCTTCGGTGACGAGATCGAATCCCTGCAGACCCTCCACCCGCTGACCGGGGAGATCGTACGCGACGAGGATACGATCCACGTCTTCCCCGCCAGCCACTACGTCGCCGGTGAGAGCCGGATGGCCACGGCCATCAGCGGGATCGAAGACGAGCTGCAGAAGCGGCTGAGCGAATTCGAGTCGCAGAACAAGCTCCTCGAAGCGCAGCGGCTGAAGATGCGGACGACCTACGACCTCGAGATGATGGAGTCGATGGGCTTCACCTCCGGCATCGAGAACTATTCGCGGCACATCGACGGCCGTGCTCCCGGATCGGCCCCGAACTGTCTGCTCGACTACTTCCCCGAGGACTTCCTCCTCGTCGTCGACGAATCTCATGTCACCGTTCCGCAGATCGGCGGCATGTACGAAGGCGATATGTCACGCAAACGCACTCTCGTCGAACACGGCTTCCGCCTGCCCAGCGCCATGGACAACCGGCCCCTGAAGTTCGACGAGTTCCGCGAACGCGTCGGGCAGACCGTGTACCTCTCGGCCACGCCCAGCAACTTCGAACTCGGCAACGCCAACGGCTACGTCCAGCAGATCATCCGACCGACCGGACTCGTCGACCCGGAGATCAAGGTCAAACCGACGAAGGGCCAGATCGACGATCTGCTCGACGAGATCAAGACCAGGGTCGACGCGAACGAACGTGTGCTGGTGACCACGCTGACGAAGAAGATGGCCGAAGACCTCACCGACTACCTGCTCGAGCACGAGGTCCGCGTCCAGTACCTCCACTCCGATGTCGACACGCTGCGACGTGTGGAACTGCTCACAGAGCTGCGCGGCGGAGAGTTCGACGTCCTCGTCGGCATCAACCTGCTGCGTGAGGGACTCGACCTGCCCGAAGTCTCCCTCGTCGCGATCCTCGACGCCGACAAGGAAGGGTTCCTCCGGTCCTCGACCTCGCTCATCCAGACGATCGGCCGCGCGGCACGCAACCTGCACGGTCAGGTGCACATGTACGCGGACACGATCACGGACTCGATGCGCACCGCCATCGATGAGACCGACCGCAGGCGGGCGATCCAGGTCGCCTACAACGAGGAACACGGCATCGACCCGACCCCGCTGGTCAAACGGATCGCCGACATCACCGAACGACTGCAGCGCGAGGACGAGGACACTCGCGAGCTGCTCACCGAGTTCGACTACGGCAAGGGCAGGCGCGGCTACAATTCGACGCTCAGCGACGAACAGCGCGAAGCCGCGGGCAAGCCCGGCTCGCTGCGTCCGCCGGCGGCCGACCTCACCGAGCTCATCGAATCGCTGACATCGCAGATGCATTCCGCCGCCGCCGAGCTGCAGTTCGAACTCGCCGCGCGCCTGCGCGACGAACTCTCCGACCTCAAACAGGAGCTGCGGCAGATGAAGGAGGCCGGGCACGCCTGAGCCGCCAGTGTAGACTGGAGCGCCGGAGGGGAGTATCCCATAAGCTCCGAACTCGTCATCACGATCTCTTCGATCCGGGTTCGGACGCGGTTGAACAGCGCCGCGGGAGAGACTTTCGATTTGCCCAGCCGTGTACGGCACGCACGGACAACAGCGAAAGGCTTCCATGACAACCGAATTGCCCTTCTGGTTCGAGACCGGTTCACTCATCGTTCTCGTCCTCATCCTCGTGGCCGATCTCCTGCTGGTGATCAAACGGCCGCACATCCCCTCGATGCGCGAAGCAACCCTCTGGGTGAGCTTCTACGTTTCACTCGCCCTGCTCTTCGCCGTGGCGATGTACTTCTTCGCCGACGGAGAGCACGCGGGACAGTTCCTGGCCGGCTGGCTCACGGAATACAGCCTGAGTATCGACAACCTCTTCGTCTTCGTCATCATCATGACCCGGTTCAAGGTGCCCAGGCAGTATCAGCAGGAAGTGCTGATGGTCGGCATCATCATCGCGCTCGTCTTCCGCGGCGTGTTCATCCTCGCCGGATCGGTCGTCATCAATCTCTTCATCTCCGTCTTCTACCTCTTCGGCGTGTTCCTGCTGTGGACGGCATGGAACCAAGCGTTCGGCAGCGAGGACGAAAGCGATGAGGACAACCGCTTCGTCAGATGGCTCAAGGGTCGGGTGAACATCTCCGACGACTTCGACGGCAACAGACTCAAGACCACGATCGACGGGCAGAAGTTCTTCACCCCGATGCTGCTCGTCTTCATCGCCATCGGCACCACCGATGTCATGTTCGCGCTCGACTCGATCCCCGCGATCTTCGGCATCACCCAGAGTCCATTCATCGTGTTCACGGCGAACCTCTTCGCCCTCATGGGTCTGCGCCAGCTCTACTTCCTCCTCGGCGGGCTGCTCGACCGACTCATCTACCTCAAGTACGGCATCGCCGCGATCCTCGCGTTCATCGGCGTCAAGCTCATCCTGCACGCCGCACACGAGAACAACCTGCCGTTCATCAATGGGGGAGAGAAACTCGAATGGGTTCCCGACATCACCACCGGCGTGTCTCTGGCCGTCATCATCGGCTGCATGGCCGTGGCCACCATCGCCAGCCTCATCGCGATGAAGCGCGGCCACCAGGAAGTCCACTTCGGTCAGGTCGAACACGAACAGCACCACGTCGATGACCCACAGGCCCCGGACTCTGCCGGGCGGGACGGGTCGGACCGCCTCGGCGACGGCGAGGGACGGGCGCAGAAGAAGCCCGGCACCGCTCAGGAACCGAACTCCGAATGATCCACGCCACGCCTGCCCCAGCACTCGGAGGCCGCTGAGCGGCAGGGAAGAGCGCGGGCCGCAGCTGATCCCGAGGATCGGCTGCGGCCCGTGTCATAACTGAGTCCGCAGCCGGCCGGGCTGCGGGCGCTTCGCGGCTCAGTCCGCAGCGAGAGGACCGAAGACCGGGGTCCACTCGCGAATCTGTGTCGACTCGATCACACCGAGCGACGCATAGGGGTCCCGAGCGAGGTGGGTTTCGACCTCCGCCCGGTCGGCGGCGCTGAGGACGAGCAGCCCGCCGGGCTGCGGATCAGCGTCGAGAGGACCCGAAGCGAGGATGGTTCCGGCCTCATTCAACTCCGCCTGCCATTGCCGGTGCGCGGGGCGATGCTCCATCCGCGTGTCTGTATCGGGACCATAGTTGTAGGTGACGGCGAAGACCGGCATGTGTGACTCCTCGGTGTCGAGCAATAGGATGGAACCAGTCTAATCGGAAAGGTCTGTGCATCAGCGTGGCCAGATTGCAGGAGATCCCCGCGGAATTCGCGGACGACGATACGATCTACGAGTCCTTCGGCGAATACTGCTCGGAGATCGGAGTCGAACCGTACCCGGCCCAGGATGAGGCGTTCCTCAGCATCCTCGCCGGCGACAACACGATCATGGCCACCCCGACCGGTTCGGGCAAGTCACTCGTGGCCCTCTTCGCCCTCTACCAGTCGTACACCCGAGGGATCCGCGCCTACTACACCGCTCCTCTCAAGGCCCTGGTGAGTGAGAAGTTCTTCTCGCTCATCGCCGCTTTCGGAGCCGAGAACGTCGGCATGATCACCGGGGACTCGACCGTCAACGGCGATGCCCCTGTCATCTGCGCAACGGCAGAGATCCTCGCCAACCAGGCGCTGCGCGAAGGCGGGATGCTCGACGCGGGCATGGTCGTCATGGACGAATTCCACTATGTCGCCGACCCCTCCCGCGGCTGGGCCTGGCAGGTGCCGCTGCTCGAGATGCCGCAGGCCCAGTTCGTCCTCATGTCCGCCACCCTCGGCGACACCACCGACATCCGCAGAACCATGCGGGAGACGACGGGACGCGATTCCTCCGAGGTAACCTCGGCGGAGAGACCCGTGCCGCTTGAGTACGAATACTCCACGGACACGCTCTCGGACACCCTGCGCGGACTCGTCCGCAACGACAAAGCCCCGGTCTACGTCGTCTCCTACTCCCAGAACGGGGCGATCGACCTCGCCACGAACCTCCTCTCGGTCGACCTCGCCACGAAGGACCAGAGAGCCGCGATCGCCGCGGCGATCAAAGGCTTCTCCTTCGGCAAGGGCTTCGGACAGAGCCTGCGCAAACTCCTCCTCCACGGCGTCGGCGTCCACCACGCGGGCATGCTGCCGAAATACCGGCGCCTCATCGAGCAGCTCGCGCTCAAAGGCCTGCTGCTCGTCATCTCCGGCACCGACACCCTTGGCGTGGGCATCAATGTGCCCATCCGCTCCGTGCTGCTGACTGGGCTGACGAAATTCGACGGCCGGAAGATGCGCAGACTCAGCGTCCGCGAATTCCAGCAGCTGGCCGGCCGTGCCGGCCGCGCCGGATTCGACACCCGCGGCTACGTCGTCGCCCAAGCCCCGGAACACGTCATCGACAATCTCAAAGCCGAAGCGAAGGCCGCGAACGACGACAAGAAGAAAAAGAAGAAGATCAAGAAGAAGGCCGCCCCAGCCGGGTTCGTCGGCTGGTCGGAGGAGACCTTCACCAAACTCATCGAAGGCGAATCCGAGACCCTGCGCCCGCGGATGAAGATCGACCATTCGACGATCCTCAACCTCGTGGCCCGTCCCGGCTCCGACGTGTCGACGATCGGCGACTTCATCGACAAGACGCACGAGACCCGGGACCGCCGACTCGACCTCAAACTCACGGCGATCAGCATCGGACGCTCCCTCCTCGACGCCGGACTCATCGAAATCAGAGGGAACGAACTCTCCGCCACCCAGGACCTCGGCCCCCAGTTCGCGCTCAATCAGCCGCTGGCACCGTTCGTCCTCGCCGCGCTCGACCTCCTCGACGAAGACGACGACACCTACGCCCTCGACATCGTCTCCATCGTCGAATCCACCACTTCGGTGCCGTTCCAGATCCTCAAGGGCCAACTCGACCGGATCAAGGGCGACACCCTGGCCGAACTCAAAGCCGAAGGGGTCGACTACGCCGAACGGATGGCCATCCTCGACGAGGTCGAAGGACCCGCACCCCTGGCCGAGATGCTCGAACCCGCCTTCGACCACTTCGTCGAGACCCACCCGTGGCTGCGCGGCGGCAGCTTCGAACCGAAATCCGTCGTCCGCGACATGATCGAACAGTCCATGGGCTTCACACAGTTCGTCGGCTACTATTCCCTGGCCCGCGCCGAAGGCAGCCTGCTGCGGTACCTCACCGACGTCTACCGGGCGCTGCTGCACAACGTGCCGGCGGAGAACCGGACCGAGGAGCTGGCCGACATCATCGAATGGCTCGGTGAGACCATCGCCCGCACGGACTCCTCCCTGCTCGACGAATGGCGGACCCTGCAGGGTCTCGATCCGACTCAGCATGCCGATGAGCTGCCGGCGTTGGATCGTCGGTTCTCCGAGAACACGAAGGTCTTCACCGCCGAGATCCGCAACGCCCTGTTCCACCGGGTGCTCCTCGCAGAACGTGCCGACTACACCGAACTCGGCCGCCTCGACGCGGAATCCGGCTTCGACGCCCGTGCCTGGGAAGACGCAATCGAGGACTTCTACGATGTCTACGGCGACCTGCTCACGGACCAGAAGGCCCGCGGTCGGGAATATATCGACATCGAACCCGGTTCTTCCACCTGGAACGTCCGCCAGATCCTGGCCGACCCCGAAGGGAACCGGGACTGGGCCATCGACGCCGAGGTGGACGTGGAAGCCAGCGACGAAGCCGGAGACATCGTTCTCCGCATCGTCTCGGTCGGCGAGATCGGCGCCGTCAGATGAACCCCACGGCCCGGCCGCGGCCGGTGCAAAGAGCCGAGAATGAAGCAATGTCAGTGCCGAGGAATACAGTGGTCAGGTGATGAAAACCAATAACGTTGAGCAAGTCAGCGGCGTCTCCCATCTCGACACGCTGTGGGTCAAGGGCGCACGGGCACACAATCTCAAGAACGTCGAGATCGCCCTGCCGCGTGACTCCATGGTCGTCTTCACCGGACTGTCCGGATCCGGCAAGTCGTCCCTGGCCTTCGACACGATCTTCGCCGAGGGGCAGCGACGCTACGTCGAATCCCTGTCCTCCTACGCCCGCATGTTCCTCGGTCAGATGGACAAACCCGATGTCGACTTCATCGAAGGGCTGTCCCCGGCGGTGTCGATCGACCAGAAGTCGACATCGCGCAACCCGCGCTCGACCGTCGGCACGATCACGGAGGTCTACGACTTCCTGCGCCTGCTGTGGGCACGCATCGGCACCCCGCACTGTCCGGTCTGCGGTGAGGTGATCACGAAGCAGACTCCGCAGCAGATCGTCGACCAGCTGCTCGAGCTCGAGGAGCGCACGAAGTTCCTCGTCCTCGCCCCCGTCGTCCGCTCCCGCAAGGGCGAGTTCGTCGACCTCTTCACCGAACTGCAGGCCAAGGGCTTCTCGCGTGCCATCGTCGACGGCGAGCAGATCACCCTGAGTGAACCTCCGGCCTTGGAGAAGCAGTACAAGCACACGATCTCCGTCGTCGTCGACCGCCTCGTGGCGAAGCCCGGAATGCGTCCGCGTCTGACCGACTCGGTTGAGACCGCACTCGGCCTGGCCGATGGCCGCATCGACATCGACCTCGTCGACGAAGGCACGATCCGCACCTTCTCCGAACACATGTCGTGCCCGAACGAACACCCGCTGACGGTCGACGAGATCGAGCCGCGGTCCTTCTCCTTCAACTCGCCCTTCGGCGCCTGCCCGACCTGTGACGGCATCGGCACGCGCCTGCAGGTCGATGAGGACCTCGTCGTGCCCGATGAGGACCTCAGCCTCGGTGCTGGAGCGATCGCCCCCTGGTCCGGCGGCAAGCAGGTCGCGAAGTACTTCAACCGGCTGCTCAAGGGCCTCGGCGACGAGCTCGGGTTCGATATGAAGACACCGTGGAAGAAGCTGCCGAAGACCGCGAAGACCGCGATCCTCACCGGCAAGGACTACAAGGTCCACGTCAAGTACAAGAACCGCTTCGGCCGCGAACGCACCTACTCGACCGGTTTCGAGGGTGTCTACCAGTACATCCAGCGCAAACACGAAGAGACCGAATCCGATTGGTCGCGCGAGCGCTACGAGTCGTATATGCGGGAGATCCCCTGCGCCAGCTGCCAGGGGACCCGCCTCAAGCCCGAGATCCTCGCGGTCAAGGTCGGCGACAGATCCATCGCCGAAGTCTCCGAACTCGCTCTCGACGAAGCCGCGGAGTTCCTCGGCTCACTCGAACTCAGCGACCGGGATGCGGCGGTGGCGGCTCAGGTGATGAAGGAGATCAACGCCCGACTCGGCTTCCTTCTCGACGTCGGACTCGACTACCTCAGCCTCAATCGTGCCGCGGGCACCCTGTCCGGCGGCGAAGCCCAGCGCATCCGCTTGGCCACGCAGATCGGTTCGGGACTCGTCGGCGTCCTCTACGTCCTCGACGAGCCCTCGATCGGTCTGCACCAGCGTGACAACCGCAGACTCATCGAGACGCTCAACAAGCTCAAGGAGCTGGGCAACACCCTCATCGTCGTCGAACACGATGAGGACACCATCGAATCCGCCGACTGGATCGTCGACATCGGTCCCGGCGCCGGCGAGCACGGGGGAGAGGTCGTCTACTCGGGCCCCGTGCCCGGGCTCAGGGACGCCCCGGGCTCGATCACCGGCGACTACCTCTCCGGTCGTCGCGAGATCCAGATCCCAGCAGCCCGTCGCCCCGTCGACAGGGAGCGGATGGTCACCGTCGAGAAGGCGGTGGAGAACAACCTGCGCGATGTCACGGTGTCCTTCCCGCTCGGCGTGCTCACGGCCGTCACCGGTGTGTCCGGTTCGGGCAAGTCGACCCTGGTCAACGAGATCCTCTACACGCAGATGGCCAATGTCCTCAACGGCGCCTCTCGCGTGCCCGGACGCCACAAACGGGTGACCGGACTGGACAACCTCGACAAGGTCGTCCACGTCGACCAGTCGCCGATCGGTCGGACCCCACGGTCGAACCCCGCCACCTACACCGGCGTGTTCGACCATGTGCGCAGGCTGTTCGCCGAAACGGAGTCGGCGAAGGTCCGCGGCTACCTGCCGGGACGGTTCTCCTTCAACGTCAAGGGCGGCCGCTGCGAGAACTGCAGCGGCGACGGCACCATCAAGATCGAGATGAACTTCCTGCCCGACGTCTACGTGCCCTGCGAAGTCTGCCAAGGGGCCCGGTACAACCGGGAGACCCTCGAAGTGACGTTCAAGGGCAAGAGCATCGCCGAAGTCCTCGACATGCCCATCGAAGAGGCCAACGACTTCTTCGCGGCGATCCCTGCGATCTCCCGTCACCTGAAGACCCTCGTCGAGGTCGGGCTCGGCTATGTCCGCCTCGGTCAGCCGGCGACGACGCTGTCCGGTGGCGAGGCACAGCGGGTCAAACTCGCCGCCGAACTGCAGAAGCGCTCGCGCGGACGGACCGTCTACGTGCTCGACGAACCGACGACGGGCCTGCACTTCGAGGACATCTCGAAGCTGCTGCTCGTCCTCCAGGGGCTCGTCGACAAAGGCAACACGGTCATCGTCATCGAACACAACCTCGATGTGATCGGCAACGCCGACCACGTCATCGATCTCGGACCCGAAGGCGGTCGCGGCGGCGGTCAGATCATCGCCGACGGCACTCCGGAGGAAGTCGCCGAGGTGGCCGCGTCCCACACCGGACGGTTCCTCAAACCGATGCTCGACGCCTGATCCGAATGCCCGATCCATCCAGCTACCGTCCGGCCACGGGGTCGATCCCGACCTCGGCCGGCGTGTACAAATTCCGGGACCCCGACCGCCGAGTGATCTACGTGGGGAAGGCGAAGAACCTCCGCAACCGCCTCAATTCGTACTTCGCGAACCCCGTCGCACTGCATCCGCGGACGTCGACGATGGTCCACACCGCGAATTCCGTGGAATGGACCGTCGTCGACACCGAGGTCGAAGCCCTGCAGCTCGAGTGGACGTGGATCAACGAGTTCAATCCGCGGTTCAACGTCATGTTCCGCGACGACAAGTCCTACCCCTACCTCGCGATCACCATGAACGAAGAGGTGCCGCGAGCCTTCATCACCCGCGGCAAACGCCGCAAGGGCGTGAAGTACTTCGGTCCCTTCGCCCAGGTGTGGGCGATCAAGGACACCCTCGACCTGCTGCTCAGGGCCTTCCCGATGCGCACCTGCACCCCCGGGGTCTACCGGCGTGCAGAACGCAGCGGCCGTCCCTGCCTGCTCGGCTACATCGACAAATGCGCGGCCCCCTGCGTCGACCACATCAGCAAGGACGAGCACCGGGAGCTCGCCCGCAGCATCACCGACTTCATGTCCGGCAACACCGGGCGGTTCATCAGCTACCGCAAGAAGGAGATGGCACAGGCCGCCGAGGAGCTCGATTACGAACGGGCCGCCCGTCTGCGGGATGAGATCACCGCCCTGCAGAAGGTGCTCGACAAGTCCGCCGTGGTCCTCTCGGTCAGCGCCGACTGCGATATCTTCGCCCTCGTCACCGAGGAGCTCGAAGCCTCCGTACAGGTATTCCATGTGAGACAGGGCCGGATCCGCGGTCAACGCGGCTGGATCATCGAACGCTCCGATGACCACACTCCGGCGGAACTGACCACCGACTACCTGCGGCAGGCGTATTCCGGTCTCGACGCCGAGGCGATCCCGAAGGAGATCCTCGTCGACACCCTGCCGGCCGATCAGGAGTCCCTCGAAGCCTGGCTGAGCCAGCAGCGGGGGGCGCGAGTGACGGTCCGTGTGCCCGAACGCGGTGAGAAGAGGGCCGCGCTGGAGACGGTGGACAAGAACGCGAAGGAAGCGCTGGTCCAGCACAAACTCAAACGCTCCTCCGACCTGACCACCCGCAGTCAGGCGCTCAAAGAGATCCAAGAGCATCTCGGCCTGCCCGAAGCCCCGCTGCGGATCGAATGCATCGACATCTCCCACACCCAGGGATCGAACGTCGTGGCCTCCCTCGTCGTGTTCGAAGACGGAATGGCGAAGAAGCGCGATTACCGACACTTCGCCATTCACGGCGAAGCCGCCGCCGACGACACGGCCTCGATGTACGATGTCGTCTCCCGCCGGTTCAGCCGCTACCTCGAACAGATGGGCTCCGACGAACCCGACGAACGCTTCGGCTACCGACCGGGCCTCCTCGTCGTCGACGGTGCCGGTCCACAGGTCGCTGCCGCCACGAAGGCGCTGACGGACCTCGGGATCGTCGACATCTCCGTGGTCGGTCTGGCCAAACGACTCGAAGAGATCTGGGTGCCCGAGGACCCGTTCCCGGTGATCCTCCCGCGCAACTCCGAAGGTCTCTTCCTCATGCAGCGGCTGCGCGACGAAGCCCACCGCTTCGCGATCTCCTACCACCGGTCGAAGCGCGCGAAGGCGATGACCAGCTCGGTCCTCGACGACATCGCGGGACTCGGAGAATCCAAACGCACCGCTCTGCTGCGTCATTTCGGGTCGGTGAAGAAGGTCCGTGCCGCCACCGCCGAGGAGATCTGCGAGGTCAAGGGAATCGGTCCCTCGCTCGCGGCCAAGATCGTCGCGGCACTGGCCGACTGAGCACGACGAAACTGCCCTAGAGTAGTGCCCAGAGACCCCGTGCCCGGGCACCGATCGGGCACCGACAGAGGAGGACGTGTGAGTACGCAGGCCGAACCGAACGGTTCCGACCATCCCATCGAGGTCGTTCTCGTCACCGGCATGTCCGGGGCGGGCAGGACGACCGTGGCCAATGTGCTCGAAGACATGGACTGGTACGTCGTGGACAATCTGCCGCCGCAGATGATGCGTCCGCTGGTCGAACTCGTCGCCCGCGCCGACGGTGCTCTGCCCAAGATCGCGATCGTCATCGACGCCAAGGGACGGACGAAGTACACGGAGCTGCAGGAGACGATCGGCGACTTCGTCGATCAGGGACTGTCACTGCGCATCCTCTACCTCGAAGCCTCGGACGAAGTCCTCGTGCGCCGTTTCGAATCGACGAGGCGTCCCCACCCGCTGCAGGGCGAAGGGACCCTCCTCGACGGCATCGAAGCCGAGCGTGCCCAACTCGAGACTCTCAAGCACCGTGCCGACATCATCGTCGACACCTCCGATCTCAACGTCCATCAGCTCTCCGCTGAGGTGCGCAAACGCTTCAGCGACGACGACACTCCGCCGCTGCGCCTGACCTTGATGAGCTTCGGCTTCAAATACGGGCTGCCCAAGGACGCCGACCACATCGCCGACGTCCGCTTCCTGCCCAACCCGTATTGGATTCCCCACCTGCGCGGACACAATGGGCTCGACTCCGATGTCGCGTCCTTCGTGCTCGAGCAGAACGGTGCCGAGGAGTTCATCGAACGCTATGCTGCAACCCTGTCGACCGTGGCCGAAGGCTACCTCCGCGAAGGGCGCGGCTACGCGATGATCGGCATCGGCTGCACCGGAGGCAAACACCGGTCCGTGGCCATCAGCGAACGCGTCGGCAAGCTCCTGTCCGCGCAGACGGGCATTCCCGTGACCGTGCGCCACCGCGACTTGGGAAGAGAATGACATGGAGACCGAAGACCTGCCCGTGATCACCTCGGGGACGCAGAACGACGGTCCGAGCATCGTCTCTTTCGGCGGCGGCCACGGACTCTATGCGGCCCTGCGGGCGTTCCGCCTGCTCACCGAGGACCTCACCGCTGTGGTCACCGTCGCCGATGACGGGGGATCGTCCGGTCGCCTCCGCGACGAGCTCGGGGGACTGCCGCCCGGCGATCTGCGGATGGCGCTGGCCGCGCTGTGCGATGACGGCACCTGGGGGCAGACCTGGCGCGACGTCATCCAGCACCGCTTCGAATCCGACGGCGAACTCTCGGGCCATGCCGTGGGCAATCTGCTCATCGCCGCTCTGTGGCAGATCCACGGCGACCATGTCGCCGGACTCGACTGGATGGCCCGGCTGCTGCGCGCCCACGGTCGCGTGCTGCCGATGTCCTCGGTACCGCTGACGATCGAAGCCGATGTGAAGTTCCCCGGATCGTTCCAAGTCGTGCGCGGACAATCCGTGCTCGCCTCCACCCTCGGCCATGTCGAGACCGTGCGCCTCGACCCCGCCGCACCGCCGGCCCGATACGAAACCGTCGAAGTCGTACACGAAGCCGATGTGCTCAACCTCGGCCCCGGATCCTGGTACACCTCGGTGATGCCGCATCTGCTCGTCCCCTCGCTCGCCGAAGCGATCGTGGCCTCCGACGCGGTGAAATCCCTCACTCTCAATCTCAGTTCGACCGATGGGGAGACGAAGGACCTGAGCCTCGGCGAACACCTCGCCTCCCTGCACCGGCACGCAGCCGAGCTGAGGCTGGACTATGTCCTCGTCGACGAGGCGGCGACCGAGCTCGAACCCGACCTGCCGCAGCAGGCAGAGGATCTCTTCGGCGCCAAACTGTGGCAACGTCCGCTGCGCTCACGCAGGCAGGGACAGCATGACAGTCTCAAACTCGCAGCGTGCTACCGTGACATGTTGGTAGACGCAGGGATCGGCGTTGCCGAGCAGTGGTAGGACATCTGGTTCAGGAGGACGAGCAATGGCACTGACCGCTCAGGTCAAGGATGAATTGGCGCGAGTGAGGATCACCCGCACCGCCGCCCGCAAAGCCGAGGTGTCCTCGATCTTCCGGTTCTCCTCCGCCCTCCATCTCGTCAACGGCTCGATCGTGCTCGAAGCCGAACTCGACACCGCCCAAACGGCGAAGCGTCTGCGCGCCGAGGTCAAGGACCTCTACGGCCAGCATGCCGATATCGTCGTCATCAACGCCGCCGGAATCCGCCGTTCCAACCGCTACCTGCTTCGTGTCACCCGCGACGGCGGAGCCCTGGCGCGCCAGACCGGTCTCGTCGACAACCGGGGACGACCCGTGCGCGGCCTGCCCTCGGCGATCGTCAACGGATCCGTCGCCGATGCCGAGGCCGCCTGGCGCGGTGCCTTCCTCGCCCACGGCTCCCTGACCGAACCCGGACGTTCCTCCGCCCTCGAAGTCACCTGTCCCGGCCCGGAAGCGGCACTGGCGCTCGTCGGAGCCGCCCGCCGACTCGGCCTGAGTGCGAAGGCCCGCGAAGTCCGCGGAGTCGACCGGGTCGTCATCCGCGACGGCGACGATATCGCCGCCCTGCTCACCCGGATGGGATCCCACAGCGCGGTGCTCGCGTGGGAGGAGCGCCGGATGCGTCGCGAGGTCCGCGCCACAGCGAATCGTCTGGCGAACTTCGACGATGCGAACCTGCGCCGTTCGGCACGCGCGGCGGTTGCCGCCGGCGCCCGCGTCGAACGAGCCCTGGAGATCCTCGGAGACGAGGTCCCCGAACACCTCCGGTATGCCGGGCAGCTGCGTGTCACCCACAAACAGGCCTCCTTGGAGGAACTCGGGCAGCTCGCCGACCCGCCGATGACGAAGGACGCGGTCGCCGGGCGCATCCGCCGACTGCTGTCGACGGCGGACAAGCATGCGGAAGAACTGGGAATTCCCGGCACCGAAGCCAGCCTGACCCCGGAAATGCTCGAGGATCGCTAAGATCGAGGCATGAGACGAATCGCCATCAACGGCTTCGGCCGTATCGGCCGTGCCCTGTTCCGTCTGTCCCTCGAACCCGGCACCGACTTCGAAGTCGTCGCCGTCAACGACCTCACCGACACCGCCACCCTGGCCCACCTGCTGACACATGATTCCGTGTGGCCGCGCTTCGACCACGCTGTCGAGGCCAGCGCTGATGCGCTGACCGTCGACGGCCGTGAGATTGCGGTGTTCAGCGAATCCGACCCCGCCGCCATCGACTGGCCGCGGCACGGAGTCGAACTCGTCGTCGAATCCACCGGTCACTTCACTCGCCGGGATCAGGCCGAGGCCCACCTCGGCGGAACCGTGTCCACGGTCGTGCTCTCCGCCCCCGGCAAAGATGTCGACGCAACCTTCGTCATGGGCGTCAACGAGTCCGACTTCGATCCGGACACGCACTCCGTGGTCTCGAACGCCTCATGCACGACGAACTGCATGGCCACCGTCGTCAAGGCCCTCGACGACGCGCTCGGCGTCGAATCCGGGCTGCTCAACACCGTCCACGCCTACACCGGCGACCAGATGCTCGTCGACGGGCCCCACCGGGACCTGCGCCGCGCCCGCGCCGCCGCGGTCAACATCGTGCCCACCACGACCGGTGCGGCACGCACCGTCGGCCGCGTCATGCCCCACCTCGAAGGCAGACTCGACGGACTCGCCGTGCGTGTGCCGGTGCCTGCCGGATCGATCATCGACTTCACATTCACTCCGTCCCGCGGCGCCGACCGCGACGAGGTCAACGCAATCCTCGCCGCCGCGGCGGAGGACTCCGCCTATCTCGAATACTCCACCGACGAACTCGTCTCCACCGATATCGTCGGCACCACCGCCTCGGCGATCGTGGACTCCAAGCTCACGATGGTGCTGGGAGATCAGATCAAGGTCGTGGCCTGGTACGACAACGAGTGGGGCTACACGAACCGGCTCAAAGACATGGTCAGCTACATTCTCAGCGAAAGGGACTCATGAGGACATTCGACGATGCGGGCATCTTCGCCGGCCACGCGGTGCTCGTCCGCAGCGATCTCAACGTGCCGATGGACAACGGCACCATCACCGACCGCGGACGCATCGCCGCCTCGGCGGCAACGATCACAGACCTCGCCGAGGCGGGGGCCAAGGTCATCGTGATGTCGCACCTGGGCCGGCCGAAGGGCGCCCCGGACCCGCAGTACTCGCTGGCTCCCATCGCGGTCGAACTCGCCGAGGCGATCGGTCGTCCCGTCGCCTTCGCCGCTGACACCGTCGGTGAGGAGGCGAAGGCCAAGGCCGCCGCGCTGAGCGACGGGGAGGTCCTGCTGCTGGAGAACCTGCGCTTCAACCCGGGGGAGACGTCGAAGGACGAAGCCGAACGCCGCGAGTTCGCCGCACAGCTGGCCGGGCTGGCCGATGACTTCGTCTCCGACGGCTTCGGGGTCGTCCACCGCAAACAGGCCTCCGTGTACGACGTCGCCGAGCTGCTCCCGCACTTCGCCGGGTCTCTCGTCCGTGCGGAAGTCGAAGTCAGCGACCGACTGCTCACCGACCCGGCCCGGCCCTTCACCGTCGTCCTCGGCGGTTCGAAGGTCTCGGACAAACTCGGTGTCATCGACAACCTCCTCGACCGTGCCGACAATCTGCTCATCGGCGGGGGAATGGTCTTCACCTTCCTCGCCGCGATGGGCCACCCCATCGGATCGAGCCTCGTGGAGACCGACCGCATCGACGACGTCAAGGCCTACCTGGAGCGTTCGTCGGCCGGAGACGGGGCGGCACGGATCGTCCTGCCCCAGGACATCGTCATGGCCGAGAAGTTCTCCGCAGACGCCGAGCACTGGGTGCGCGAGTTCACCGAACTCGAATCCACCCCGGCCGGCGCCTCGGCGCTCGGGCTCGATATCGGTCCCAAGACGGCACGGACCTATGCACAGATCATCGCGAGTTCGGCGACCGTGTTCTGGAACGGTCCCATGGGAGTCTTCGAATTCGAGGCGTTCTCCGCCGGCACCAAGGCCGTGGCCACTGCACTGACCGATGAGGCGCGATCCGCTGACATCGATCCCGCCGAAAGACTCACCGTCGTCGGCGGCGGAGACTCCGCAGCCGCCGTACGCAGCCTCGGATTCTCCGATGACGCTTTCGGCCACATCTCCACCGGCGGCGGCGCCAGCCTCGAATACCTCGAAGGCAAGACCCTGCCCGGACTCGACGCACTCGGATGAGGAAGAAGACGAACATGAGCGACCGCACCCTGCTGCTGGCAGGCAACTGGAAGATGAACCACGACCACCTCGAAGCGATCTCCAGCGTCCAGAAACTCGCCTGGGCCCTCGAAGACGCGAAGCTCGATGAGAGCCGCTGCGAAGTCGTCGTGATCCCACCCTTCACCGACATCCGCTCCGTGCAGACCCTCGTCCAGGGTGACAAGCTGTGGCTGAAGTACGGTGCTCAAGATGTGTCCCAGCATGCTCCCGGTGCTCACACCGGTGAGATCGCGGCGACCTTCCTCACCCGGCTCGGCTGCAGCTACGTCGTCATCGGGCACAGTGAACGTCGGGCGGACAACCATGAGACCAATGAGGTCGTGGCCGCGAAGGTCCGGGCGGCACTGTCGGCCGAACTCACGCCGATCCTGTGCGTGGGGGAGTCGCTGCAGCAGCGGCAGGAGAAGACCCACGTCGACTTCACCCTCGACCAGCTCGAGGAGTCGCTGGCCGGATTCGACGCCTCCGCGCTCGAAGGTCTCGTCATCGCCTACGAACCCGTGTGGGCGATCGGCACCGGTGAGACCGCCACAGCCGCCGATGCGGCAGAGATGGCCGCGGCGATCCGGGCCCGATTGGCCGAGAAGTACGGCAACGGCATGGCGGAGTCGACCCGCATCCTCTACGGCGGATCGGTCAAGGCCGACAATGTGGCCGAGATCGTCGCCGACGCAGACGTCGACGGAGCCCTGGTCGGAGGCGCCAGCCTCAGCGGCCCGGACTTCGCCGCTTTGTGTAAGGCCGCGGTCGCGAAGTAGACTGACGAACGCATCACTCGACGACATTCTCAACGAAACATAGGTTGAATCCGACGTGGAAATCCTCAACATCATTCTCATCGTGCTGCTCGTCCTCACGAGCATCTTCCTCACCCTGCTGATCCTCATGCACAAGGGCAAGGGCGGTGGCATGTCCGACATGTTCGGCGGTGGAATGTCCTCCTCGCTGGGTTCGTCGGGAGTCGCCGAACGCAACCTCAACCGTTTCACCACGCTCTTGGCGATCGTGTGGGCCGCCTGCATCGTCCTGCTGGGCATCCTCACCCGCTTCAACGCCTGAGGCACGATCGGCCCCGAGCCGAGAACTCCGCCCGGATGGGCAGATGACAAAGAGAAGGACCCCGACCGCATCGGTCGGGGTCCTTCTCATCCGTCACATGGTCAGTCGACGCCGAAGTGGTGGCGGGGGCTGATCCGGCCGATCGCCTCGCGCAGCTGTGCCAGACCACGGCGACGATCGAGCAGGTGGACCCTGAGTACCGGACGGCCGCTGTCCCGCAGCACTGCCGCATCGCCTGCGGCCTGTGCACGCTGGAGCTGTGCAAAGCCGTAGGCGCGGCCGGGCACCAGCAGGTCGGTGCGTGCCTCGCCGGTGATCTGAAGGAACACGCCGTTGGGGTGTCCGCCCTTGTGATACTGACCGGTCGAATGGAGATACCGGGGACCGAAACCGAACGTCGTCTGCACCCCGGCATGCGTCGAGACGAGCGACCGCAGCGTGGCCGCATCGGCGTCGGCGATCCGATCGAGATAGGCCTGAATGCCGATGTAACCGTATTCGTCGACCTGCGCGAAGAGCTCCTCCAACGCACCCACAAGGTCCGTGGCGCCGTCGACGACCTCGATCACGTCGACGTCCCCGGAACGGAAGACCGGCTCCTCGGCACGGCCGGAGTCCGGTCCGTCGAGCAGATGTCGGGCCTGTTCCTTCGCGGCCTCCACATCGGGCTGGTCGAAGGGATTGACACCGATGCTGTAGCCTGCGATCGCCGTCGCATACTCCCAGAACAGGAACTGCTCGCCGAGGCTGCCGTCGACGGTGGCTTCGAAACCGGAGGGGGCACCCAGGCCCGATGGATCCGCCGCGGGCCCGAGCAGGCACAGCAGCGCATCCGCACGAGCATCGCTGAAACCGATGTCGTCGGGGGAATCGACGACGACGGGCAGGATTCCCTGTCCGTCCTTGCCCAGCGATTCGGCGATGAGCTGTTCGACCCAGGCCGCCAGTCCCCGCAGGCGCGGGGAGGTCTCGGCAAGCACGAGCTTCTCCGTCGCCCGGGCATGGCCGATGCTCAGCCACGTGCCGAAGGCCACAGCCGGATTGTCGGTCGCGTCGGTGCTCAATTCGGCGGCCGCGGCCGCCGCTTCGGCGACGATGGATCGCACATCTGCCCCGGCCAGACCGGCGGGGACGAGCCCGAACGCCGAGAGCGCACTGAAACGGCCCCCGACCTGCGGATCGGCGTGGAAGGTCGCGAGGAACCCGAGGTCGCTGGCGAGTCGATCGAGTTCGGTGCCCGGATCGGTGATCGCGATCATCCGGGAAGCCGGATCGATGCCCACAGACTCGAAAGCCGCGGCGAAGCTGCGGCGCACGGAATCCGTCTCCACCGTCGACCCCGATTTGGAGGCGACGATGAGGACGGTGTGTTCGAGATCGGTGCCGATCGCCTCGGCGACCTGATCCGGATCCGTCGAATCGATGACCTCGAGACGGACACCCGCGACCGCGGTCATCACCTCCGGTGCGAGCGAGGACCCGCCCATCCCGGCGAGGCTGATGGTGCGCAGACCCCGATCGACGAGTTCGGCGTGCAGGGTCTCGACCCGGGTGAGCAGCTCTTCGGCCCGGTCGGGCAGATCGACCCAGCCGAGACGGTCCGCGGCGTCCTGCGCTCCGGCGAAGTGCGAAGCGTCCTGGCGGCTGAGAGCCGAAGCCAGGCCGGCTTCGACGAGACGTGCCGACTCGGCGTCGAACTCGTCCTGGACCGGAACTTCGAGTGCGAGTCTCATGACCGGTCCAGTGCCGTACGGATCGTATCCTGCAGCTCGGCCCAACTGACGTCGAACTTCTCCAGTCCCTGCTCTTCGAGCACGGTCATCACCTCGGCATAGTCGATCCCCAGGCGGGCCAGAGCGTCGAAGAGCTCATCGGCGGCCCGGTAGTCCTCGGGCGTGATCTCGTCGGCGATTTCACCATGGTCGGCGAAGGCCTCCATCGTCGGTTCGGGCATCGTGTTCACTGTGTTCGCGGCGACGAGCCCGGTGACGTACATGGTGTCCGCATAGTCGGGGTTCTTCACCCCCGTCGAAGCCCACAGCAGACGCTGCGGACGAGCTCCGGCGAGTTCGAGGACCTTGAACCGTTCGGAGGTGAACAGCTGCGAGTGGATCTCGTGGGCGAGCACGCAGTTCGCGATCCCGGCGCGGCCCTTGAGCTCCGTCGCCGCCGGATCATCGAGGGCGTCGAGGCGGGAATCGATCTCCGCGTCGACGCGGGAGACGAACACCGAGGCGACCGACCGGATCGTCGACAGATCGTGTCCGGCCGCGCGCGCCTTCTCCAGGCCCTGGAGGAAGGCCTCGACGACGTGGCGGTAGCGCGACAGAGAGAACACGAGGGTGACATTGACGCTGATCCCCGCGGCGATCGTCTCGGAGATCGCGCGCAGCCCCTCCTCGGTGGCGGGGATCTTGATCATCGCGTTCGGTTCGCCCACGCGCTGCCACAGGGCCTTCGCGGACTCGACGGTGCCCGCGGCATCGTGGGCCAGCGGGGGAGCGACCTCGATCGACACACGACCGTCGTCTCCGTCGGTGGAGTCGAAGACGGGCCGGAACAGACGGGCCGCCTCAGCGACATCCGCTGTGGTCAGGGATTCGATGGCCGAATCGACATCGGCCCCCTGCGCACCGAGCTCGGCGACCGCGGAATCATAGGCCTGCGAGGCGGAGATCGCGTTCGCGAAGATCGTCGGATTCGTCGTGACCCCAGTGACCGAGGCCTCGTCGATGAGTCGGGCGAGATCGCCGGACTCGAGCCGTGTGCGGGACAGGTCGTCGAGCCAGATCGACACGCCCGCCTGGCTCAGCTCATGCAGTCGTTCACTCATGCTTCCGCCTTCGCTGCGCTGATGGATTCCTTCGCGGCATCGACGACGGCCGCCGAAGTGATGCCGAACTTCTCGTACAGGGTCGCGTAGTCCGCCGAGGCGCCGAAGTGCTCGATCGACACGGCACGTCCGGCGTCGCCGAGGTACTTGTGCCAGCTCATCGCCGAAGCGGCTTCGATGCTCACGCGTGCCTTGAGTCCGCGCGGCAGGACCGTGCTGCGGTAGTCCTCGGGCTGCGCATCGAACCATTCCTGGCAGGGCATGGAGATCACACGTGCCGCGGTTCCGGCTTCGGCCAGGGCCGAAGCCGCTTCGAGGGCGATGGCGACCTCGGAGCCGCTGGCGAGGATCGCGACCTCGGGCTGGTCTCCGGTGTCGGTGAGCACATAGCCGCCGCGGGCGGCCTCGGAGGCCGGGGCGTACTTCTCACGGTCGAGGACCGGCACGGCCTGACGGGTGAGGACGAGGCCGCTGGGCCCATCGGTGCGGTCGAGGATCCTGCGCCACACGACGGCGGTCTCGTTCGCATCCGCGGGCCGGACGACGTCGAGGCCGGGAATGGCACGCAGAGCCGAAAGGTGCTCGATCGGCTGGTGGGTCGGCCCGTCTTCGCCGAGACCGATCGAATCATGGGTCCACACGAAGAGGTTCGGCAGCTGCTGGAGGGCGGCCAGACGCACGGCCGGACGCTGGTAGTCGCTGAAGACGAGGAAGGTGCCGTTGTAAGGACGGGTTCCACCGTGCAGGGCGATGCCGTTGCCGATGAGACCGGCGGAGAACTCACGGACGCCGAAGTGGATGTTGCGTCCGTATTCGTTGCCGCTGAAGGCACCGGTCGACCGGTGGGCGGGCAGGAAGCTCGACTCGCCCTTGATGAGCGTGTTGTTCGAACCGGCGAGATCCGCCGATCCGCCCCACAGCTCAGGCATGACCTCGGCGATCGCGTTGAGGACCTGACCCGAGGCCGCACGGGTGGCGATGCCCTTCTCACTGGCTTCGAAGACCGGGAAGGCGGCATCGAGACCGGCCGGAAGCTCACGTGTGGAGAGGCGATCGAAGAGTTCGGCGCGCTTCGGGTTCGCGCTGCGCCACTGAGCAAAGGACTCATCCCACTTCAGGTGTGCCTTCCGACCGCGATCGAGAGCCGAACGAGTGTGGGCCAGCACCTCGTCGGCGACGGCGAACTCCGCCTCCGGATCGAAGCCGAGGATCTCCTTGGTCGCGCGAATCTCGTCTTCACCGAGAGCGGCTCCGTGCGAACCGCCGGTGTTCTGGGCGTTCGGGGCCGGCCAGGCGATGATTGTCGAGAGACGGATGAATGACGGGCGGGAGTCGGCACGTGCGGCTTCGACGGCGGCGTGGAAGGCGTCCATGTCCTCGTTGTAGTCCCCGCCGGAGGTGAAGTCGACGTGCTGGACATGCCAGCCGTAGGCGGCATAGCGGGCAGCGGTGTCCTCGCCGAAGGCGATGGCCGTGTCGTCCTCGATGGAGATCCTGTTGTCATCCCAGATCACCAGCAGGTTCGACAGCTCCTGCGTGCCGGCCAGAGACGAGGCTTCACCGGACACGCCCTCTTCGAGGTCACCGTCGGAGGCGAGCACGACGATCGAGTGGTCGAACGGTGAGGTGCCGGGTGCCGCTTCGGGGTCGAAGAGTCCGCGTTCGCGACGGGACGCCATGGCCATACCCACCGCCGAGGCGAGCCCCGAACCGAGCGGGCCGGTGGTGATCTCGACGCCGGCGGTGTGTCCGACCTCCGGGTGGCCCGGAGTCAGCGAACCCCACGTCCGCAGCGCCTTGAGGTCGTCGAGTTCGAGACCGAAACCGGCCAGATAGAGCTGAATGTACTGAGTCAGCGAACTGTGCCCGCAGGAGAGGACGAAACGGTCACGGCCGACCCACGTCGGGTCGGCCGGATCGTGGGTGAGCCCCTGCTGGTAGAGGTAGTGGGCGATGGGAGCCAGGCTCATCGCGGTGCCCGGGTGTCCGTTCCCTGCCTTCTGGACCGCATCGGCGGCGAGGAGGCGGGCAGTGTCGACTGCGCGGTTGTCGAGTTCAGTCCAGGACAGAGTTGTCATGTCTTCGAGCGATCCTTCGTTCGTCTGAGAGCGTGCACTCAAACTCTACCGCGCCGGCCCTCGGATAGCCCGACCCTGTTCACACACAGGCTTCCACGAGGTCTTCGCCGAGGTGCGAGACATTCCGGCTACCGGCGGGTAGAGTGTGGTCTCGCGCACAGCTGTGGTTGGCGATCCAACCACTGCCGGTAGGCGAAGAGTGAAGGTCGAGAGAAGAGGGAGCACGGTGAGCGAAGGGGCGAAGCCGGTGGTCGACGTCGCGGTTCCGGCCGACTCGGAGCGTTCTCGAAAGTGGCCACAGGGTCTGCGGCCCGACCTCGCCGAGGTCGCCGCCCACACCGTGAGCGCCCGCCGTTTCATCTCGCGCATCGGACTCGCACTGCCGGTCCTGTTCATCCTCTCCACCGTCGCCGTGTCCTCGGCACTCGGTCAGCCGCTGCGCGGCCGCGTCGACCTCGGCGAGCTGGGACTGTGGGCGCTGGGGACCGCGCTTCTGCTGACACCGTTCCTCGCCGCCCTGACCGTCATGCTCAACGCCCGACACGGCGGACTGGTCTGGACCACGGCGCTCGTGTACTCGGGACTGAGCGGGATGCTCGGTCTTGGCGTCGGGATCACTGTGCTGAGATCCGAGGCCGCGACCGCTTCTCTCGACCTCATCTCCGCTCTTGTCGTGGAGGTCATCGTGCTGGCGCCGGTCTGCGCCGCGGTTGCCTTCCTCGTCTCCATCGTCCGCGACTCGACCCGCCGCTGAGGCCCTCCGCGGACGGTCCCAACGGGGTTCTGATTCAGCCGGACACGGGTCGCTGTCGCGACTGGCAAAATATTCGACAGCAGGTAGAATCGTGGGCGTGAGCAAACTTCGTCAGAACCGGGAAGCGCAGAGTGAACGGCCTCTGCAGAGGGCCATCGACGAGCAGAATCTCTCCACCCGACCGCGATCGATCATCAGCGCCTATATTGCGCTGACCAAACCGCGTGTCATCGAGCTGCTCCTCGTCACGACCGCCCCTGTGATGTTCCTGGCCGCTCATGGAATGCCCAATGTCTGGCTGGTCATCAACACGCTCATCGGCGGAGCCGCGGCTGCCGCCTCGGCATCGGTGTTCAACTGCTTCGTCGATCGTGATATCGACGCGAAGATGGAGCGGACGAAGGACCGTCCGCTCGTCACCGGTGAGATCAGTCCCCGCGCTGCGCTGATCTTCGCATTCGCGCTGGGCATCGGCTCGATCTTCTGGCTCGGCGGATTCACGAACTGGGTTGCGGCGGGACTGACCGCCTCTGCGATCCTCCTCTATGCCGTCTTCTACACCCTCGTGCTCAAGCGCCGCACCACGCAGAACATCGTGTGGGGAGGCGCGGCCGGCTGCATGCCCGTGCTCATCGGCTGGTCGTCGGTGACGGGCAGCCTCGCCTGGGAGCCCGTGCTGCTGTTTTTCGTCGTCTTCTTCTGGACGCCGCCGCACTATTGGCCGCTGGCGATCAAGTACAAGGCCGACTACGATGCCGTCGATGTGCCGATGCTGCCGTCGAAGGTTCCGCCGACCTCGGTCGGTCGCCAGATGATCCTCTACACGTGGGCGATGATCGCCTGCTCGCTGGCGCTCATCCCCGTGGCCCCGATGGGACCGGTCTACACGATCGTCGCCGTCGGTGCCGGAGCCTGGTTCCTGTGGTCGTGCTACTCGCTGGTCTCGCGGGCCAAGAAGGGCAAGGACGGAACCTCGCTCAAGGCGATGAAGGTCTTCCACGGCTCGATCACCTACCTCTCGCTGCTGTTCCTCGCAGTGGCCATCGATCCCTTCGTCGACACCCTCATCCCCGGCATCTGGTAAGGCGCTCCGAACATACACAGAAGGCTCGTCACCCGATCGGGTGACGAGCCTTCTGCATGTGGTGGAGGGCTTGAACTGTCCGAGAGGAAGGACGCGAGAGGAAAGGCAAGCACTCGGGTTTCGAAACCTCACTGATTGCACCGCCGGAGGCCTGCTCGAGCCAGGTGGTTTCAGACCGGTTCTGCGGTCTCGTTGACGATGGGGCCGAACACCTCATCGAGGGATTCGTCGGGTCAGCGTTCGAAGAAGCCGAGTCAGCGCTCGGCGAAGGGGATCTGCGAGTTCGGGGACCTGGAGAAGGAGGTCTCCTTCGCCGTCCCGGCGTGGTCAGGGGATCGCAGACAGGGAACGGTCGGTGGTGGCCTCGGTGCTTCTCGGGTGGGCGCTGTCCACGACAGCGACGCTCGCCGCAATCGTCGCCGAGAGTCCGAGCATGTGCAGGGCCACAAGCAGCTCGGGGACGCCGAGGAAGTACTGCACGTAGCCGATGACTCCCTGGGCGAGCTCGACGATGAGGAGCACGCTCAGCGGGGCGATCATTGCGGTCTCAGCCTTCCGCTTCGCCAGGACGAGCCCGACGACGGTGGTGATGACGAGCAGCCAGACGGGGAACGCGTGGGCCCGGGTGACCCAGATGTTGTCGAGTCCGTTGCGGGTGGACATCGTCGATCCGGAGTGCGGTCCGGCGCCGGTGGTGAGCACTCCGAAGACGACGATGATCGCGGTGAGACCGAGCATGATCCAGCTCAGCGTCGGCAGGGGAGAAGCGGCCCGCGTCGGCAGACGCACGCCGGTGTCGTAGGTGCGACGGACGAAGTACGCGGCGACGCCGACGGCGATCGCCGAGGGAACGAAGTGGCCGGCCACCACCCAGGGATTGAGCTTCGTCCACACGGTGATGCCGCCGACGACGGCCTGGACCGGCACGATGGCGAGCAGACCGATGTTGAGCCAGAAGAGATCGGGACGCTTCTTGCGGTGCTTCCACAGCAGGAGCGCGATGCACACACCGAGGATCGCCAGCGCAACCGCGATGAGTCGGTTGCCGAATTCGATGTAGCTGTGAATGCCCATTTCGCTGGTGGCCACGAGCGAATCGGGGGTGCACTTCGGCCAGTCCGAGCAGCCGAGCCCCGAACCGGTGAGGCGGACGATGCCGCCGCTCAGTATGATTCCGCCCTGGGCGATGAGCATGGCCCAAGCGGCGATGCGGATCTTCTTCGTGACCACTTCACTCCTCATTCGAATCGGAACCACCTGCGTGCCGCAAGAGTTCCCACCAGCCCCCAAGCGAGGAGCACGATGATTGCTTTGATGTCGATGCCGCCGTCGCCGATGGCCGCGCGCATGGCGTCGCCGAGTGCACCGGAGGGCAGATAGCCCACGACCGTGCCCCATTCTCCCGGATGCGCGACGATGAGGCCACCGACGCCGGCCATGAGAACCCAGATGAGGTTCGTCGCCGCCAGAGTCGCCTCGGCCCGCAGTGTCCCGGCCATGAGCAGACCGAGCGAGAGCAGTGCTGCAGTGCCGAAGAGCGTGGCCAGGATGAGCGCGAAGACGTCGACGGGCCCGCGGAAACCGAGGGCGCATGCCACGGCGAAGACGAGCGCGTATTGGATGAGCACGACGGCGATTACTGCCCCGAGCTTGCCGAGGACGAGCCCGTTCGTGCCCAGCGGGGTCGTGGCCAGCTGCCTGAGCACTCCGTATCGGCGGTCGAAAGCGGTCGCGATCGACTGTCCGGTGAAGGCGCTCGAGGCCAGACTCAGCCCCAGAGCACCGGGCAGGGCGATCGTCAGCGGATCGGCTGTGGGCTCGATGATGCCGATGCCTCGCAGCAGGGGAGTCTGGGAGAGGAAGATGAGCAGCCCGAGCGGGAACACCAGCGACAGCAGCAGCTGTTCGCCGTTGCGCAGCACGGACACGGTCTCGAACTTCGTCTGCGACACGATGCGCTTCATCCTCATCGCAGCGGCCTCCCCGTGAGCTCGAAGAAGACATCGGCCAGCGACTGAGAGTGCATGCCGATGTCGATGATCTGCACATCCGCCTCGGCCACGGCGGTGCAGACGGCTGCGATCCGTGCCGAATCCGGCGCGCCCTCGACGGTGATGGTCGAGCCCTGCGCCGAGGCGGGGGCGATGGCGGCGATCCGGTCGATGAGTCGGTCCGAGACGGGCGAGTCGAGATCGATGGTGAGCGACCGGGCAGCGGCGGAGGCATTGCGCAGCTCCTCCGGGGCACCTTGGGCGATGATGCGACCGCGGTCGATGACGACGACTTCGTCGGAGAGCTCCTCCGCCTCGACGAGGTCGTGCGTGGTGAGGACGACCGCGACGCCGCGGTCGGCGAGCTCGCGGATGAAGGTGTGGACGACTTCCCGCGCCTGCGGATCGAGGCCCGCGCAGGGTTCGTCGAGGAAGACCAGCTGCGGGCGGCCGATGAGGGCGGCGGCCAGGGCCACTCGCTGCTTCTGTCCGCCCGAGAGGCGGCGCATGGTGCGCCCGGCGAAGTCGTTGAGACCCAGGGGGTCGGCCAGTTCCTGCACCGGCAGCGGGTTCTCATAGAGAGAAGCGAGGTGGCGAAGAACCTGCAGCGGTTTCGAACTCATCGGCAACCCGCCGTCCTGGAGCATCACACCGGCCAGCTGAGAAGTCGTGAGGTGGTCGCGGACCGGGTCATGGCCGAAGATCTCGACGGTGCCGGCGTCGGGGCGTCGGGTGCCCACCGCCAGGGAGATGGTCGTCGACTTGCCAGCGCCATTGGGTCCGAGGACTCCGAGGACGGCCCCGGTCTCTGCTGTGAGGTCGATGCCGTCGACGACGCGGTGCGCGCCGTAGGAGTAGTGGAGACCGCGAATGGTCAGGGCCGAAGATGACACCAGACCATTCTACGACGTGTCGAAAGTGGTGTCGAAATGGCTGGTGGTTAGGTTCACCTAGTTTTACGAAACAAATTACGCAACAATATTGTTGTGTTAGTCAAGGAGGTGGATTATGGCTGCAAACGACACGGAGGATCGCCGAACCCGGCAGAAGGTCTTCCAGTCGGTGCTCGACGAAGGGCCGATCACCGCTTCATCTTTGGCCAAAGCTCTGGAACTGACCCCGGCGGCGATCCGTCGCCACCTGGATGCGCTCGAGAGCGAGGGCCTCATCGAGGTCCGCGAGCTCGCCGGCAAACAGGCAGGCAGGGGACGACCGGCACGACACTACGTGGTCACGACGGCCGGGCACGACTCGGTCAGTCATTCCTATGACGAGTTGGCCGTCAACATCCTGCGGTTCATGGAGGACCGGCACGGGAAGTCGGCCGTCGAGGACTTCACCGAAGACCTCGTGGCTCGGCTGCGGGACCGTCTCGGTGCCGAACTCGACAAACGCGGCGGGACCACGGTGGCTTCACGCTCCAGGGCGTTGGCGGCTGCGCTGACACGGGAGGGGTACGCCGCCTCGGCGACACCGGTTGCGGCCGGAACCCCCCTCGAGGCGATGCAGCTGTGCCAGGGGCACTGCCCGATCCAGGCCGTGGCCGCGGAGTTCCCCGAAGTCTGCGAAGCAGAGCTCGCGATGTTCTCCGACTACCTCGGCGTGGACGTCAGACGGCTGTCCTCGCTGGCTCAGGGCGACCACGTGTGCACCACCCACATTCCGACCTCGGAACTGACCAGACCACTCATCCACAGCAATGATCGACCTCAAGGAGGTTCACGATGACTGACACAGGCAATCGGATCATCGATGCGAATCCCGAGCTCAAAGACCTCGGGCAGTACGCATACGGTTGGCGTGACGAAGACGATAAGGGACTGACCGCCGAGCGCGGGCTCTCCGAAGACGTCGTCCGCAACATCTCGAAGCTCAAGGACGAACCGGAGTGGATGCTCAAGCGTCGGCTCAAGGCTCTGCGCCTCTACGACAAGAAGCCGCTGCCCCACTGGGGTGCGGATCTGTCGACGCTGCCGTTCGACGACATCAAGTACTTCGTGCGTTCGACCGAGGGACAGGCCCAGACCTGGGAAGACCTGCCCGAGGACATCCGCAACACCTACGACCGTCTGGGCATCCCCGAGGCGGAGAAGCAGCGTCTCGTCGCCGGTGTCGCCGCTCAGTACGAGTCCGAGGTCGTCTACCACAAGATCAACGAGGAGCTCGAAGCTCAGGGCGTGATCTTCCTCGACACCGACACCGGTCTGCGTGAGCACCCCGAACTGTTCGAAGAGTACTTCGGTTCGGTGATCCCGGCCGGCGACAACAAGTTCGCCGCGCTGAACACCGCCGTGTGGTCGGGCGGGTCCTTCATCTACGTCCCCAAGGGCGTCCACGTCGAGATCCCGCTGCAGGCCTACTTCCGCATCAACACGGAGAACATGGGCCAGTTCGAGCGCACGCTCATCATCGCCGACGAGGGCTCCTACGTCCACTACGTCGAGGGCTGCACCGCCCCGATCTACAACACGGACTCCCTGCACTCGGCTGTCGTCGAGATCATCGTGAAGAAGGACGCCCACGTCCGCTACACGACGATCCAGAACTGGTCGACCAACGTCTACAACCTCGTCACTCAGCGCGCGATCGCCGAAGAGGGCTCCCAGATGGAATGGGTCGATGGCAATATCGGCTCGAAGGTGACCATGAAGTACCCCGGTGTGTGGATGACCGGCGAGCATGCTCGCGGTGAGACCCTGGCCGTGGCCTTCGCGGGCGAGGGACAGCACCAGGACACCGGTGCCAAGATGGTCCACGCCGCGCCGAACACGCACTCGTCGATCGTGTCGAAGTCCGTGGCCCGCAGCGGCGGACGTGCCGGCTACCGCGGACTCGTCCACGTGCACCCGGGCGCCGAAGGTTCGTCGAACAACGTCCTCTGCGATGCCCTGCTCGTCGACAACATCTCGCGTTCGGACACGTACCCCTACATCGACATCCGTGAAGACGACGTCACCCTCGGCCACGAGGCGACCGTGTCGAAGGTCAGTGAGGATCAGCTCTTCTACCTCATGTCCCGCGGCATGGAGGAGACCGAAGCGATGGCGATGATCGTGCGCGGCTTCGTCGAGCCGATCGCACGTGAGCTGCCGATGGAGTATGCCCTCGAGCTCAACCGCCTCATCGAACTGCAGATGGAAGGTGCAGTGGGCTGACCTTCAGCTTCCACCACCGACCTGCCTGACAAGGAGTTTTCACGTGACAGATACCACCAACCCACTCGGAGTCTCGGAGCATTCGCACGGCGGCGACGTCCACGTCCCCGACTCGAAGCGCGACGATCGCACCCGCAGCTTCAGCCCAGCCGACTTCCCGGTCCCGACCGGGCGGGAAGAGGAATGGCGCTTCTCCCCGGTGCGCAAGCTCAGCGACTTCTTCACCGATGAAGCCACGGATGCGCGTCTGCGCATCGACGCGGATCTGCCGACCGGCCTGTCGGTCGAGGAGATCTCGCTCGAGGCCGCCCAGGAGCTCGGCATCCTCGAACCCGAGGACCGCCCCTCCGTCGTCGCCGCCAAGCACGCCCCCGTCGTCACCCACTACTCGGTGCCGGCGGACACGGAGCTCGACGGCGCCGCGATCATCCACGCCGACGGTCAGGGCGACCAGCTCACCCATGGGCACACCGTCGTCTCGATCGGCGCGAACGCGAAGGCGACCATCGTCGTCGAACACGAGGGCCTGAGTCGCTACTCGGAGCTCGTCTCCCTCGTGATCGGCGACGGCGCAGACGTCACCTTCGTGTCCCTGCAGCTGTGGGACGACGGATCCCAGCACATGGGTCAGCACGATGCGATCGTGGGCAAGGACGCGAAGTTCAAGCACATCCACGTCACCCTCGGCGGCGATATCGTGCGTCTGAACACGAATGTGCGCTACTCGGCTCCCGGCGGAGAGGCCGAACTGCTCGGTCTCTACTTCGCCGATGCCGGCCAGCACCTCGAGCACCGCACCTACATCGACCACAACTCGCCGAAGGCGACGTCGAACGTCCACTACAAGGGTGCCCTGCAGGGCAAGGACGCACGCAGCGTCTGGATCGGCGATGTGCTCATCCGCCCCGAGGCGCTCGACATCGACACCTACGAGCTCAACCGGAACCTCATCCTCTCCGATGGGGCCCGCGCCGACTCCGTGCCGAACCTCGAGATCGAGACCGGTGACATCGCCGGTGCCGGTCACGCTTCGTCGACGGGACGCTTCGATGAGGAGCACCTGTTCTACCTCATGTCCCGCGGCATCCCCGAGGAAGTCGCCCGCCGACTCGTCGTCCGCGGATTCTTCAACGAAGTCATCCAGAAGATCCAGGTGCCCGAGATCGAGGATGTGCTCAACGAGCGCATCGAGGAAGAACTGTCCCGGAGCGTTCTGTGACCATGATCGACGTGGCCTCCACCGCCGAGGTGGGGCCGGGCGAAACCATGCGCATCGAGATCGGCGAGTTCGAAGTCTGCATCGCTCGTGATTCCGACGGCACCATCCACGCCATCGACGACCTGTGCACCCATGGTGAGGTCTCGCTGGCCGAGGGCGATGTCGAGGACTGCACGATCGAGTGCTGGCTGCACGGATCCCAGTTCGATCTCAACACGGGTCAGCCGGTGAATCCGCCGGCTTTCGAACCCGTCGCAGTCTATGACTGCAAGGAGATCGCCGGGCGCATCCTCGTCGACACGAACACCATTCTCAACTGACCACGACCTAGACAAAGGATCATTATGTCCACTCTCAAGATCGAAGACCTCCACGTCGGTGTCAACACCGAGACCGGGCTCAAGCCCATCCTCAATGGCATCAACCTCGTCATCAACTCGAACGAGACCCACGCCATCATGGGCCCCAACGGCTCCGGGAAGTCGACGCTGGCCTACGCTCTGGCCGGCCACCCAAAGTACGAAGTGACCTCCGGTTCGGTCACCCTCGACGGTGAAGACGTGCTCGACATGGCCGTGGACGAGCGTGCCAAGGCCGGTCTGTTCCTGGCCATGCAGTACCCCGTCGAGGTTCCCGGTGTGACCGTGACGAACTTCCTCCGCTCGGCCAAGACCGCCATCGACGGTGAAGCGCCGAAGCTGCGCAACTGGACGAAGGACCTCAAGCAGGCCATGGAGAACCTGCGCGTGGATCCCGCATTCGCCTCGCGCAATGTCAACGAAGGCTTCTCCGGCGGCGAGAAGAAGCGTCACGAGATCCTCCAGATGGAGATGCTCAAGCCGAAGTTCGCCGTCCTCGACGAGACCGACTCCGGCCTCGACGTCGACGCGCTGCGCATCGTGTCCGAAGGCGTCAACCGCGTCAAGGGCGTCACCGATGTCGGCGTTCTGCTCATCACCCACTACACCCGCATCCTCAACTACATCACGCCCGATCACGTCCACGTGATCATCGAGGGCAAGGTGGCCGAGGAAGGCGGGCCGGAACTGGCCGAACGCCTCGAAAACGAAGGCTACGACCGCTTCTTCACCGCCGGCGTCTGATGTTCTCACGTCTGAGGGGCGACTTCCCGATCCTCGATGTGAGGGTCGGGGAGTCGCCGCTGTCGTATCTCGACTCGGGGGCGACCTCGCAGAAGCCGCAATGCGTCATCGACACCTTCGTCGAGTACTACGCACAGCGCAACGCCGCGGTCCACCGGGGCGCACACTCTCTGGCCGTCGAGGCCACGGACGCCTTCGAGAACGGACGCATCGCCGTCGCCGGCCTCGTCGGCGGCACACCGGAACAGGTGTGCTGGACGAAGAACGCCACCGAAGCGCTCAACATCGTGGCCATGGGCATCGACCGGGCCAGCCGCGGCTTTGGGGGAGAGGCCGCGCAGCGATTCGCCCTCGGCCCCGAGGATTCGATCGTCATCACCGAGATGGAGCACCACGCGAACCTCGTGCCGTGGCAGCAGCTGGCGGCATCGACCGGGGCGCAGCTGCGGTGGCTGCCGGTGACCGACTCCGGTGAGCTCGACCTCTCCGAGCTCGAGTCGATCGTCGACGAGACGACGAAGGTGCTGGCGTTCACGCATGTCTCCAACGTCCTCGGCACGATCAACCCGGTCGAGATGCTCGTGGCTCGGGCCCGCGCCGTCGGTGCCTATGTTGTGCTCGACGCCTGCCAGTCCGTGCCGCACATGCCCGTGGACTTCACCGTCCTCGACGTCGACTTCGCGGCTTTCTCCGCTCATAAGGCTCTCGGTCCCACGGGGCTCGGTGTGCTGTGGGGGAAGTCCGAACTGCTCGACGCGCTGCCGCCGGTGCTCACCGGCGGTTCGATGATCACCACGGTGGCCATGGAGGATTCGGAGTTCATGCCCGCCCCGCAGCGCTTCGAGGCCGGCACCCAGCCGGTGGCCGAGGTTGCGGCCTTCGCCACCGCCGTCGGCTATCTCGCCGAGGTGGGGCTGCAGGACGTCTTCGACCACGAGCGCGAACTCGGCCGGCTCCTCCTTGACGGAATCGCCGAGATCCCCGGAATCCGGGTGCTCGGCGATGCCGCAGAACGGATCGGGACCGTGGCATTCGACGTCGACGGCGTCCACGCCCATGACGTCGGACAGTACCTCGACTCCCAAGGTGTGGCCGTGCGTGTGGGACACCACTGCGCGCAACCGCTGCACCGCCGGTTCGGGGTCACCGCCTCGACGCGGGCGAGCACCTACCTGTACAACACAGCCGAGGACTGCCGGCGGTTCCTGACCGCTCTGGCCGAGGTGCGTCCCTTCTTCGGGGTCGCGTGAGAAGGGGAGTGACGCGATGAGCACACAGATGCAGCAGCTCTACCAGCAGGTCATCCTCGACCAGTCGCGGGCGCGGACCGGCAACACCGCTCTGCTCCGCGACGAGGCGACCGGCCGCCACGGCTGTTCGCACCAGGTGAATCCGACCTGCGGCGATGAGATCGAACTCGAGATCGAGCTTCTCGACGACGGTCGCATTGCCGTGCGGTGGAGCGGGGACGGCTGTTCGATCTCGATGGCATCGGCCTCGGTGCTGTCCGAACTGGCCGCAGACGCCTCGGTCGATCAGATGCTGCAGATCGAATCGGCGTTCCACGAACTCATGCATTCTCGTGGGACAATGGAAGCGGATGAGACCATCCTCGGCGACGCCGCGGCGTTCACGGGGGTGTCCAAGTTCCCGGCCAGGATCAAATGCGCTCTCCTGGCCTGGATGGCGTTCAAGGACGCACTCAACCAAGCACAAGCAGCTCGTGAGGAGAATCACCATGCCTGAAGTCATAGACGCTCCGCAGAATGCCAGCGTCGACGAAGTGCGCGAAGCGATGATGGATGTCGTCGATCCCGAGCTCGGTGTCAACATCGTCGACCTCGGCCTCGTCTACGGACTCTCGGTCGAAGACGACGGCACCGCCGTGATCGAGATGACTCTGACCTCGGCGGCCTGCCCGCTGACCGACGTCATCGAGGATCAGACCGCACAGTCGCTCGAGGGCATCGTGCCGGCCTACCGGATCAACTGGGTCTGGATGCCGCCATGGGGTCCGGAGAAGATCACCGAAGACGGTCGCGAACAGATGCGCGCTCTCGGCTTCAACATCTGAAGCCGCCGTCGACGGAGTCGACGAAGGACGCGTCCCCGCGGGGACGCCGACGATCACATCGCCGAGGTGGGGCCACCCGAAAGGGGCAACCCCACCTCGGCGATCTGTGTGATCGAACCGATCCGGCGGTGAGCGCACCGATTGCCGAACCGCGGGCGCCGGCGTGGTCATGGAGATCACCGACCCGCGCACGTCGAGGTCGGGCGCGGCGTGAAAGAATGGAACCTGACTTTCCAAGGAGAACCTTTGACGATCATCGCTGCCGCCGACGGCTCGGCACTCGGCAACCCCGGACCTGCCGGCTGGGCCTGGTACATCGACGACACCTCCTGGCATGCCGGCGGGTGGAAGAACGCGACGAACAACCGCGGTGAGCTCATGGCCGTGCTTGACCTGCTGAACTCGACCGCCGCGGCAGGCGAAGATCTCAAAATCTTCTGCGACTCGCAGTACGTCATCAACGCCCTGACCAAATGGATGCCGGGCTGGAAGCGCAAGGGCTGGAAGAAAGCCGACGGCAAAGAGGTCCTCAACCGGGACCTGCTCGAACTCCTCGACTCTGCGCTCAAGGGCCGCGACGTCGAATTCGAATGGGTCAAGGGACACAACAACCACGCGATGAACGAGGCGGCCGACGACCGTGCCAGGGCGGCGGCCACGGCCTATCAGAAGGGCACGAAGGTCCCCGAGGGGCCCGGTTACGTCCCCGCGGGGACGCCGTCGTCAAGCACGGCCCCCGCAACAGATTCGGCGCTCACGACGGAACCGGCGGCAGATCCGGGGTCAGATTCGGGGTCGGCATCCGCCTCGGCGCCGGTCTCCGAAGCGGCACCCGGCGCTGGGTCACAGGAGCCCACGACCGTTGTGTCCTGCCGAGTGCCCGCCTCCGTTGCAGACGAACTCGTCGCCCGGGCGCAGGCCCGCGACATCCACCCCCAGGAATTTCTGGCCGAACTCATCGGCCGCAGTTTGGAGACAGAATGATTCAGGCCTCCGGCCTCGAAGTCGCCGTCGGCGCCCGCACCCTCATGTCCGAAGTCTCGTTCCGCGTGGACAAGGGAGACCGTGTGGGTCTCGTCGGCCGCAACGGCGCCGGCAAGACGGCCCTGACCAAGGTGATCATGGGCAGACACCCGGCCTCCGCCGGGTCCGTGTCGGTCTCCGGCACCGTCGGCTACCTGCCTCAGGACCCGCGCAGCGGTGACCTCACGGCCACCGGGATGGAGCGCATCCTCTCGGCCCGTGAGCTCGACGTTCTCGTGAAGCGACTGCGCAAGGCCGAACGCCAGATGGCGTCGCCCGATGAGAAGGTGGCGACGAAGGCCATCGACCGCTATCCGCGCATCGAAGCCGAGTTCATGGCCGCCGGCGGATACGCCGCCGAATCCGAGGCCTTCGCAATCGCAGCGAACCTCGGTCTCGACGAGACGCTGATCAACCAGGAGATCGGTACGCTCTCGGGCGGACAGCGACGTCGTGTCGAACTCGCCCGGATCCTGTTCTCCGCTCCGGACACGATGATCCTCGACGAACCGACGAACCACCTCGACGCCGAGTCCGTGCTGTGGCTGCGCGATCACCTCAAGGCCTATTCCGGTGGGCTCGTCATCATCAGCCACGATCTCGATCTCATCGACGAAGTCGTCAACAAGGTGTTCTTCCTCGACGCGACCCGGCAGACCATCGACATCTATGCGATGGGCTACCGGCTCTACCTCAAGCAGCGTGAGGACGATGAGCGTCGCCGCCGGCGCGAGCGGGCGAACGCGGAGAAGAAGGCAGCAGCGCTCAACGCTCAGGCGAACAAGATGATGGCCAAGGCGACGAAGACCGTGGCCGCCCAGCAGATGGCCAAACGCGCCGAACGTCTGCTCTCCGGGCTCGAGGACGAACGCGCCACGGAGAAGGTCGCGAACCTGCGCTTCCCGGCTCCGGCCGACTGCGGACGTGTCCCGCTCACCGCCGAAGGACTGTCGCGCATCTACGGTTCGACCGAGGTGTTCACCGGCGTCGACCTCGCCATCGACAAGGGCACCCGCGTCGTCGTCCTCGGCTACAACGGTGCCGGCAAGACGACTCTGCTGCGGCTGCTCGCCGGCCTCGACGAGCCGGATTCGGGGGAGGTCGTGCCCGGTCACGGACTCAAGCTCGGCTACTACGCGCAGGAGCACGAGACCCTCGATCTCGACCGGACCGTGCTGGAGAACATGGCGCGCAACTCCCCGCACCTCGATGACACCGCGGTGCGCAATGTGCTCGGGTCGTTCCTGTTCAGCGGCGACGATGTCCACAAGCCCGCCGGTGTGCTCTCCGGCGGTGAGAAGACGCGTCTGGCTCTGGCCACGCTCGTCGTCTCGAGTGCGAACGTGCTGCTGCTCGATGAGCCGACGAACAACCTCGATCCGGCTTCAAGGGAGGAGATCCTCTCGGCGATCCGCCGCTACGAAGGCGCGATCGTGCTCGTGACCCACGATGAGGGAGCGGTTTCCGCGCTCGATCCCGACCGGGTGCTTCTGCTGCCCGACGGGGACGAGGACCTGTGGAACGAGTCCTACCTCGACCTCGTCACCTTGGCCTGAGGCGGTTCACTCCGAACGGAACCGCTGTTCGAACATCGCGTCCTCTTCGGCCTCTGCCTGACCGTGGACTCCGGGGGAGGCGAAGCGGTTGCGTCCGTACCGGCTTCCCGGCTGGCTGACCTTCGCCCCCGCGTCGAGGGCGGCCTTGTCGATGACGACGAATTCACTGCTGCTGTCACCGCGACGTTCGTCCGCCTCGGCGGCGGCTCTGCGTTCCCTGCGAGCGGAGATCGCGACAGCGATGATGATCATGATTCCGAAAGCGAACCACTGGAGCATATAGGACAGGTGGTTGCCCGGATCGAGTTCGGGCATCGGCAGCGGGGTCAGCCCGTCTTCCACGTCTCCGCCGGTGCCGACGGATGAGGCTTCGCCGTAGACATGGGAGTAGGCGTCGTCCATTCCGGGGATGCGAGCCGGGTCGATGGCTTTGATCATGCCCTGCGGGTTGTCGTCATCGGCCCCGTCCTGTGCCGGCCGCAGGTGCGCGACGACGGTCTGCTCACCGCGTGGAGCCGCCGGTACGGAGTCCTTCTCGGAGGTGAAGCCCCTGACCACGGCGATCCTGGTGCCATCATCGAGTTCGAACGGGGTCACGACGTAGAAGCCGGGAGTGTCCTCGACGGTGCGGTTGCGGGCGAGGACGGTGCCGTCGTCGGAGAACGTCCCGCGCATCTCCACCTGCGTCCACTCCTCGGTGGTCGCCAATGTCGACCCCGGGGTCGGCAGCACCGATTCGAGGGCCACCGGGTCGGCGGAGTGGTTCGCGGTGATCGTGGCGATCTCCTGTTCCCGCTGGTCGCGGCGGTCCTTCTGCCACAGGGCGAGGAAGACGCAGGCGATGATGACGATGATCGCCATGGCGATGTATTTGAGCCAGCGTGCGGTGAAGAGGAAGGAATAGCGGCTCAACCGGCGTCCTCCGGAATGTCGTCGATGGATACGTCACTGAGATAGAAGTCGCGCAGGGTGAGGAAGTCGCGCAGGTACTCAAGATGGTCGGCACAGGCCAGCCAGGTCTTCTTCCGCTCCGGAGCGTGCAGACGCGGATTGTTCCACAGGATCGCCCGCGTCGCCGACGCCCGGCAGCCCTTGGCCGAACACTGCAATTCCTCGCTCATGCCTGCTCACCCTCGTCCTTGCCCTCATCGACGGTCTCACCCGGAATGGTCTCGTGTGCGTCATCGACCGTCTCACCGGGCACCGTGTCCTCGGAGTCCGAGTTCGTGCCGTCTTCGCTGATCGTCTCTCCCCGCGCGGGAGGCAGTTCCGCCAACGGAGCCTGGTCGAGCAGCGCCGAGGCGTCGTCACTCGTGCGTTCGCGACCGGCATTGGCGAAGATCACGGCAGGATAGGGCAGAATCACGGCACCGGCCACGCAGATCCACATGAGGACGTGGAGGTCGGCGACGAAAGCGAAATAGGCGGCCACGAAGCAGACCGTCCTGATGCCCATGGTGATCGAATACTTGATGATCCGAGACCTCATATCGTCATCAAGGGCGGTATCTGCCGTTGTGATCTGCTGCGAGTGCCTGACCATATCCTTCTTCGATCGATGACTGCTAAAGATGATACTCGTCCTTTGTGAGAGACGTATCCACGGGCCGGGGGACAGGATAGGTTTGTCCACGATAGGTTTGAAGAAGACAGTCGATCAACAGGAGTCAAACGTGTCAGAACCACGCACAGTCCTCGTCACCGGCGGCAACCGCGGCATCGGCCGCACCATCGCCGAGGAGTTCATCGCTCAGGGTGACAATGTGGCCGTCACCTCCCGGAACGGACAGGCCCCCGAAGGCGCCCTGGCCGTGTCCGCCGATGTCACCGACACCGAGTCCATCGACCGGGCGTTCGCCGAGATCGAAGACAAGCTCGGACCCGTCGAGGTCGTCGTCGCCAACGCCGGCATCACCGCGGACAACCTGCTCATGCGGATGAACGACGAGGAATTCGAATCCGTCCTCGACACGAACCTCACCGGTGCGTTCCGCACCGTCAAACGCGCCATCACCGGCATGATCCGCGCGAAGCGCGGCCGCATCGTCCTCATCTCCTCGGTCTCGGGCCTCTACGGCGTGCCCGGCCAGGCCAACTACTCGGCGTCGAAGGCCGGACTCGTCGGCCTCGCCCGCTCCATCACCCGTGAGCTCGGCTCCCGCGGAATCACCGCCAACGTCGTCGCCCCCGGCTTCATCCGCACGGACATGACCGACGAGCTCAGCGAGAAGCAGCGCACCGAGTACCTCTCGACCATTCCGGCCAAGCGCTTCGCCGAACCGGCCGAAGTCGCGAAGGTCGTCCGCTGGGTGTCCTCCGACGAGGCCGCCTACATCTCCGGTGCCGTCATCCCCGTCGACGGCGGCCTCGGCATGGGCCACTGATCCCGGACTCCCTCCGATGCGGCCGTGCCGCTTCACAGCCCGTAGACTTCAGCACAGAGACCCCGCTCCACGCGGCATCACCCACACGCAATCACCCCTTCTGAGAAAGGACCACCATGGGAATTCTTGACGGAAAGCGCATCCTCGTCACCGGCGTGCTCACCGAGGCCTCGATCGCCTTCGCCGCCGCCCGCATCGCACAGGAGCAGGGAGCCGAGGTCATCCTCTCGAGCTTCGGTCGGCAGATGAAGATCACCCAGGTCATCGCCGAGCGTCTGCCCGAGACCCCGAAGGTCATCGAACTCGACGCCACCAATGACGACGACCTCGCGGCTCTGCCCGAGCGCCTCGGCGGCAACATCGACGGCATCGTCCACGCCATCGCCTTCGCACCGAAGGACGCTCTCGGCGGCGTGTTCCTCGACACCCCGTGGGAGTCGGTCTCCGCTGCCATCCACGTCTCCGCCTACTCGCTCAAGGCGATCACCGTGGCCGCCAAGCCCGTGCTCAACAAGGGCGCCGGTGTCGTCGGTCTCACCTTCGACGCGACCATCTCCTGGCCCGTCTACGACTGGATGGGCGTGGCCAAGGCCGCCTTCGAATCCACCGCCCGGTACCTCGCGAAGTACGTTGGAGACGACGGTGTGCGCGTCAACCTCGTCTCGGCCGGACCGCTCAAGACCACCGCTGCCACGTCGATCCCCGGCTTCGGAACCCTCGAAGACATGTGGGGCGACCGTGCACCGCTGGGCTGGGATCAGACGGACACCACCCCCGCCGGCAAGGCCATCGTCGCCCTGCTCTCGGACTGGTTCCCCGCCACCACCGGCGAAATGGTCCACGTCGACGGCGGCTTCCACTCCACCGGAGCCTGAGAGACCGCTCATGCCAGTGCTCATCCTCGCCCGCCATGCGAAGGCGGAGGCGCAAGGTGCCACGGACTTCGAACGGTCCTTGGACTCCAAAGGTCTGGCCCAAGCGGTCGAGGCCGGCGCAGAGATCGCCGAACGATGGTCACCCGATGTCGCCATCGCCTCGGCGGCCAGACGCACCGTGCAGACCGGTCAAGCCGTCGTCGAAGCCGTCAATCGGGCCCACGGCGGTTCGCTCGACGCCCCGGGCGTGCTGAGCCTGCGTGAGGACGAGTCCCTCTACGCCGGTGAGGTCGCGGATTGGATCGATGCGATCAATTCGATCCCCGCCGACGCGCAGTGCGCCTATATCGTCGGACACCAGCCCACCGTCGCCGAGGTGATCGGCTACCTCAACCCGGCCGGCGGAGTCCCGGATCCGTTCCGTCCCTCCTCGATCGCGGTCTTCGACCTCGAAAGCTGGGACGTCGAGCCGGGGACCTGCCCGGCACCGCAGATCCGAGTCTTCCACGGCGTGTGATCCGTGCCGGCAAACGTTTCCGGCATGATCTGATCGTGACATCCCTGAGGCCCTCCGATTCGTTCGGAGGGCCTCAGTCGTCTGTGTCGGGGCCACCTGCGACGGGGCCGTCTCTGCCGGGTCTGATGCCGAAGCTGACGGTCGGCGGTTTTCAGTCGTGTGCGCGGCTGCTGACGATCGTGAGCACCTCGCGCAGGTTCCTGGTCGACACCGAGACATCGGCGGCGGCGACGAGGGCCGGCTTCGCGCAGAACGCCACCCCGACGCCCGCGGCCTCGATCATCCCGATGTCATTGGCGCCGTCGCCGATCGCCACACTCTCGGCACGGTCGTACTCACCAGCGGCGAGCAGATCCTCGAAGATCTCTGCCTTCGCGCTCGGATCGATGACGCGACCGCTGGTGCGACCGGTGAGATGGCCCTCGACGACCTCCAGCCCGTTGGCGAAGACATCGGTGATGCCGAGCTCGGCGGCCACAGGTGCGATGATCGCGGTGAAGCCTCCGGACACGAGGGCGACCCGGCCTCCCGCGTCATGGACCGCGGCGACGAGCTGACGGGCCCCCTCGGTGAGGGTGATCTGCTCCCGCACCTCGTCGAGCACGGTCTCCGGCAGTCCGGCCAGCAGTGCGACCCGCTCGGCCAGGGACGCGGCGAAATCGAGTTCACCGGCCATCGCCCGTTCGGTGATTGCGGCGACCTGGTCGCCGACCCCGGCGTGAGCGGCGATGAGGTCGATGACCTCCTCGTTGATGAACGTCGAGTCGACGTCCATGACGAGCAGTCGGACGGGGAGATGGGCGGCTGCGGCCTCTGCGGTCTCGTTCATCCCTTCATCGTAGCCACAGCCATGATGTAGTCGGCGGCCGCGGGATGCAGCTGAGACAGCAGCGCCCCGAACTGCGGCGGAGCCACCGTGGCCGGAGCGAGCACAGCGGCTAAGCGGTGATGGATGTCGAGGGCTGCGTAGATCGCCCGGGAATCGGCCTCGGTGGGGATGAGCCGGGAGATCGGATGCATCGTCGACAGTTCCTCCTGCCAATCCCGCCACGGGCCCTGCCGCCACTCCTCGGGGACGTCGAGGGTCTCGATGAGGTTGAGACCCTCGATCACGAGCAGTCGCAGCCGTCGCAGCGCCTCCGCGGACGTGCCGACGGTCACCGGTCGGAAGGGAGTGGGCCGACAGGCGATGATCTCGACGTTCGCCTCGGCCCCGATGAGCGCGATGGCCGCCTGTTCATCACCTCGGTGGAGGACGACGGGGGCACTGTGGCGGCCGACCTGCGTGCGCGCATCCCGGTCGACCGGGGGAGTCGTGTGCGGCAGCGATGGGTGGTGCAGCGCCAGCCGCGCGTGCGTGATTCCGGCGGCGGCCGCCTCGGCGATGAAGAGCAGCAGGCCCGTCGGAGCGGAGGTCCCGAACACCTCGTCGGAGACGATGAGAGGAACATCACGATCATCGTCGAGAAACGCGGAGGTGACCTCGTCAGGGGGCAGGGTCGAGCGCAGGCGGTGATTGATCGCCAGGGTCAGCAGCAGGGAGTCGGTCGTCAGGTCCATGTCGAACCAGAATAGACGGCTCGCCTGCGATAGAGTCTGAGGATATGAGTGATGTCCTGACTTTGGATTCCGTGTCCGTGCGCCGGGGGTCGAATTTCCTCCTCGACGATTTCTCGCTGACCGTCGCCGAGGGCGAGCACTGGGCTGTGCTCGGACCCAACGGCGCGGGCAAAACGACCCTGCTCGAACTCGCCGCCGGACGTATGCACCCGACGACGGGCACGGTCGGCATCCTCGAGGAGCAGCTCGGGCGTGTCGACGTGTTCGAACTGCGCCCGCGCATCGGCTATGCCTCGACCGCGCTGGCCAACCGCATCCCCGGCTCCGAAGCGGTCCTCGACACCGTGCTCACCGCTGCCTACGGCGTCACCGGACGCTGGGTCGAAGAGTACGAACGCGACGACATCGATCGCGCCCACGACCTGCTTGCGGCCTTCCGCATCACCCATCTGGCCGAACGCACCTTCGGCACCCTGTCCGAAGGCGAACGCAAGCGGGTGCAGATCGCTCGCGCGCTCATGACCGATCCCGAGCTGCTGCTGCTCGACGAACCGGCCTCCGGGCTCGACTTCGGCGGACGTGAAGAGCTGCTCGGTGCGCTCTCGGAGATCCTGTCGTCGAAGTGGGCGCCGGCCACGATCATGGTCACTCACCACGTCGAGGAGATCCCGGAGGGGATCACCCACGTGCTGCTGCTCTCCGAAGGCACCGATCTGGCCTCAGGTCCGATCGAGGAGACCCTGACTGCCGATAACCTCGCCGCGACCTTCGGCATCGACGTCAAGCTCACCCGCGACGGTCAGCGCTACCACGCTCGTTCCGCCCGCTGAGCATGGAGCTGTGGCAGAGTCTCAGCCTCGAACCGTGGCAGATCGCCCTGATCGTCCTGGCCGGAGTCGCGGCCGGCGGCATCAACGCCGTCGTCGGATCCGGCACCCTGATCACGTTTCCCGCGCTCGTGGCCTTCGGCGTCGCGCCCGTCGTGTCGACGATGAGCAACGCCGTCGGCCTCATCCCCGGCAACATCGCCTCCTCCTTCGGCTACCGTGAGGAGCTGCGCGGTCAGTGGAGACGCATCCTCGGCTTCGTTCCCGCCTCGCTGCTGGGTTCACTGACCGGGGCGTATCTGCTTCTGCACCTGCCCGAGGACGCGTTCGAGACGATCGTGCCCGTCCTCCTCGTGGTCGCACTCATCATGGTCGTCGGACAGCCGTACCTGTCCCGGTACCTGAAGAGCCGGTCGCTGCGCCGCGCCGAGGCAGCCGGGATCGAGCACAGAGCCGCCTCGGCGGGGGACCAGCTCTCGACCGGTCGGTATCTGGCCGTGCTCCTCGTCGTCTTCCTTACCGCGATCTACGGCGGGTACTTCGCCGCTGCGCAGGGCATCATCCTCATCGCGCTCCTCGGTCTGCTGCTGCCCGACGATCTGCAGCGCCTCAACGGTCTGAAGAACGTCCTCGTCCTCGTCGTCAACACGGTCTCGGCGAGCACGTACATCATCGTCGGCCACGACCGCATCAACTGGATCGCCGTCATCTGCATCGCCGTCGGCTCGCTCATCGGCGGGTACTTCGGAGCTCGGGTCGGCCGTCGCTTCTCCCCGGTGCTGCTGCGCACGGTCATCGTCGCCCTCGGCCTCGTTGCGATCTGGAGGATCCTCACCCTGTGAACACCCCGGCCAAGGCTCCTCTCACCCGGCAGCAGGTCATCGACCGGGCCGCCGAGCTGGGCATCGCCGCCGCACGTCTGCGTTTCTTCGACGAGGCGGATCTGGCCGCGGGCGGTCTTACCGAGATGCACGACTACACGCAGCTGACCGATGTGGCGCTGCGCAGCGTGCGGGAACCTGCCGAGGGTCTCTTCATCGCCGAGTCCTCGAAGATCATCCGCCGGGCCCATGCCGCCGGCATGAGGGCCCGGTCCTACCTCACGAGTCCGAAGTGGCTGTTCGACCTCGCGGATCTCATCGCCGCCGATGATGTGCCGATCTTCATCGGCACCGACGCCGCCGTGGAGTCGCTCACCGGCTTCCACCTCCACCGAGGCGCTCTGTCCGCCATGGGCCGACCCGCATTGCCCGAGGTCGCCTCCGTGGTCGCCGGGGCCCGGCGCCTCGTCGTCATCGAGGACATCGTCGACCACACGAACGTCGGCGCGATCTTCCGATCCGCTGCGGCCTTCGGCGTCGACGCCGTACTCGTGACTCCACGCTGCGCCGACCCGCTCTACCGTCGGTCGATCCGCGTGTCCATGGGCACGGTGTTCCAGGTGCCGTGGACACGCATCGAGCGCTGGCCCGCCGGAATCGGATCGTTGCAGGACCTGGGCTTCCACGTTGCGGCACTGGCGCTCGACGAGAATTCGGTGGGTCTGCGCGACTTCGCCGCATCCGCCCCAGAACGCACCGCCGTCGTCTTCGGCACCGAGGGTGAGGGTCTGAAGAGATCGACGATCGCCGCCTGCGATTCGACCGTGATGATCCCCATGAGCGGGGGAGTCGATTCGCTCAACGTCGCGGCCGCCTCGGCGGTGACCTGCTTCGCTCTGCAGAGCGACTGAGCTCTGCGACCAGAGGAACCGACGGCCGACCCATCAGCACCCGAACCCGAAAGGATCTTCAGTGGACCGCAGCAGACTGGCCCAAGCCCTTGAAACCGGTCGCATCACCGGGGAAGTCGCGACCCCCAGGGAGAACAACCTCTCCCATATCCGCCGTTTCCTTGACCAGGAAAGGCAGTTCGACTTCGGTGTCGAACTCACCCGCGACTGGGACTATGAGTCGGTGTTCGCGCTCATGGTCGAACGTGCCGGGCTGCGTCCCGACCCCGCCTTCGTCGAAGGCGTGGATACGATCTCCACGCAGGCGTGCATCGACGCAACGGAGAAGCTCGCCGAGGCGGTCGGCCACGTCAGTCGGGAGGGCGGCCGGATCCTCTTCGCCACCGGCCATCCGGCAGGACTGCTGCCCGTGCACATGGCGATCGCCGCGGCGGCGAAATCCGCCGGTGCCCTCATCGATGTCTGTGACCATTTCATCCCGGTCCCGGAGATCGGCGGAGACGTCCGCCAGATCAACGATGTGTGGACCTGGCACCAGCACGGCGGCAGTCCCCACACGCATCTGGCCGAACCCATGCACGCGCTCCTCGATGACTTCGCCGCCCGCGGTGCCGGGGCCCCTGACCTCGTCGTCGCCGACCACGGTTGGGCCGGTGCCGCCTCGAGCCGGGGACTGCGCACCATCGGCTACGCCGACTGCAATGATCCGGCTCTCTTCGTCGCCGAGGCACAGGGGCAGATCGAGGCGACCATCCCGCTCGATGACGATGTCGTGCCGAACCTCTATGCCCCGCTCATCGACTTCGTCATCGACCGCGCGGGCCTCAACTGACCCGGCGACTGCCGATGCTCATCCGGCGGAACCGGCCCGGGGGTGATGGTCTGACCGAGCGACACGCTCAGTCGATGTCGTTGGCCAGCCCCTCGACCACCTCGGCGCCGGGCAGCGACGCGAGCGCAGAACCGGACAGGAGCAGCTTCGAGCCGCGGATTCCGGAGCCGATGATGAGCTCCTCGGCTTCGGCGACGCGGGAATCGATGAGCACCCGGTAGCTCTCCGGCAGGCCGATCGGGCCGATTCCGCCGTACTCCATCCCGGATTCGGCGACCGCCCGTTCCAAGGGGAGGAACGAGGCTTTGCGCACGTCGAGGAGTTTCTTCACCCGTTTGTTGACATCGGCTCGGGTGTTCGCGAGCACCATGCACGCCGCGATGCGCTCCTCCCCGGACCGTGAACCCGCCACGAGGACGCAGTTCGCGGAGGTGGCCGGCGGCAGATCGGTGGCGTCAAGCAGCGCCGCGGTGTCTGCGATCTGCGGGTCGATGGCGAAGACCTCGACGTCACCGGTGATCGCCGGCAGCGCCTCGGAGGTGGATCCGGCCATGAGCTCGGGCGCGGTGGCCGCGGGTCGGAGGGTGAACTGAGTGGAGAGTCGTTCCTTCGTGGTCATGGCCACAGTGTAGGAGATGAGTGTCGAATCGCTTTGTTCTCACCCATCGGTTAGACTGGGCTGTCGCTTCGTGTCCGGTTCCTACGGTTCGAGGCGTGTCCAGCAGACGAATTCGGGCACTGGCAGATGGGTCGGACCCATATCAGGCGCCTGAAAGAATTCAGCAGAGGTAAGAATATGAAGAAGGACATCCACCCGGAATACGCGCCGATCGTGTTCAACGATCTGGCCTCCGGCACCAAGTTCCTCACCCGCTCCACCGCCACGAGCGATAAGACCATCGAGTGGGAAGACGGCAGCACCTACCCCGTGATCGACGTCGAGATCTCGAGCGCATCGCACCCGTTCTACACGGGCAAGCAGCGCATCCTCGACTCCGCCGGCCGCGTGGAGAAGTTCAAGGACCGCTACAAGGGCTTCGGCAAGCGCTGATCCCGAGCGGTTCCGCTCAGCTTCATACGAACTGCCCCGCACACCGATCATGGTGTGCGGGGCAGTTCGCTGTCTGCAGACCATCTGGGTCAGGGATGAAGTCCCCGCGGGGACGAGGCAGGTTGCGTCCCCGCGGGGACACAACCCGGCTGAGCAGTGCTCAGTCGACGACGACGGAGACTTCGGGCGAAGGGCTCACTCGAGCCGCCGGGTGGTAGAGCGAAGCGACGCCGGTGGCGTTGTCGAGGCAGTTCGCGATTCCGTGAGCAACCTTCTCCTTGGCGGAGACAACCGCGTCCTTGATGTCGAGACCGGTGGCGATGCCCGCCGCGATCGAGGAGGCGAAGGAGCAGCCTGCCCCGTTGACGAGCTTGTTGTTGACCTTGCGCGAACGCAGAGTCGTCACGGACTCACCGTCGAAGAGGATATCGACGGCATCGTCACCGGCGAGGCGGGCTCCGCCTTTGACGACGACGTTCTTCGCACCCTGGCCGTGGATGATCTTCGCGGCCTCGATCATGCCCTCGACAGAATCGATGGGGTCGACGTCGGCCAGGGTAGCGGCCTCCTCGAGGTTCGGGGTGACGACGGTGGCCAAGGGCACGAGGTTCTCGACGAAGAGATCCTTCAGATCGACCATGGTGCCCGCGCCCTTGCATACGAGCACAGGGTCGAAGACGTAGGGCAGCTCGTTGGTCTTCAGCTCTTCGGCGAGGACCAGAGCCGAGTCGACGGAGCCGAGCATTCCGGACTTGATGGCGGTGAATTCGTGCACGGCCAGCGTCGACTCGAGCTGGCGGTTGACGACCTCGGGTTCGATGAATTCGAGGACGTGGCCGAATGCGTCGTTGGGGTCGAAAGTGACGATGCAGGTGACGACGGCAGTGCCGAAAGCACCGTATTCGTCGAACATCTTCAAGTCGGCTTCGAGTCCGGCTCCTCCGGAGACGTCGGATCCTGCGACGGTGAGCACTTTGGCGGTCATAGTGGTCCTTTCAGGTAAAGCGTCCGCGAAGAAGTCTACGCGGGTTCAAGCCCCCGCGTAGCCGTGCTGGCGCCAGGCTTCGTAGATGGCGATCGATGCCGAATTCGCCAGGTTGAGCGAGCGGCGAGCCGGCAGCATCGGGATCCGGACGGCCATGTCGACGTGCTCGTCGTCGGTGACCTCGTCGGGCAGGCCCGTCGATTCCCGCCCGAAGAGGAGGACATCACCGTCTCGGTACTCGACCTCGGCGAAGGAATTGTCCGTGTGCGTGCTGAACGCGATCACTCGACGCTCACCGAGGTGGCCCCACAGGTCGGCAAGCGATGGGTGAACGGTGACATGGGCGAGGTCGTGATAGTCGAGACCGGCTCGGCGCAGCTTTGCGTCGGAGAGGTCGAAGCCGAGGGGCTCGACAAGATGAAGATGGGCCCCGGTGACCGCGGCGAGCCGGATGGCATTGCCGGTGTTGCCGGGGATCTCGGGAGTGTGGAAGACGATGTCGATATTCATATCCCTCTCATCTTCTCACCCTGTGGCCCGCTGGTCCGACAGCGCGATCGCACGTGTGCCGCTGCCGTTCTTCCGGTGCGGTGACCATGGTCACCGCACCGCCCTGCGGACGAGCAGGTATCCCTGCCGACTCGCCTCCGGATAGCGGCCCACTCGGTCGGGTTCGCGTTCGAGACGGACGGCCGGAGTGAAACCGTGCGGCTCGAGGGCGGCGAGGACCTGATCGTTCGAGCGGCGGTGGAAATCGAGATCGACAGGGAAACCGGCGAGATCGGCGATGTGATCGACCCCGTCACCGAGCTGGAACGCCAGTTGGAACCAACCGCCCGGGCGGAGGACACGGGCCGCCTCGGCGAAGGCGAGCGCAAGCGCATCATCGGGGACGTGGATGGTCGAGTACCAGGCGACGAGGCCGGCGAAGGATTCATCGGCATAGGGCAGGGCGGTCACCGACCCGATGTCGAATCCGAGCGTCGGATAGAGGCCCTGGGCGAGACCGATCATGGCAGGGGAGAGGTCGAGACCGCGTGGGGTGAGCCCGAGCGCGGCGAGGAATGCGGTGATGCGACCGGGACCGCAGCCGATGTCGAGGACTTCGGCCGACCCGGTACCGAGGACGAGCTCGGAGAAGGCCCCGAGGATGGCCCGATCATGCGGTTTCGCAGTGAGCTCATCAGCGATCCAGTCCGTGTAGGTCTGCGAGATCGCATCATAGGAGTCACGCGTGGACACCTCACGGGTGCGCGTTTCGACCGGGGTCGGTGTCTGTGACTGTGCGGTGTCCGAGCCGTGGCCGCCGTCGTCTGCGCTGTCGTTGCTGCCTTCGGTCATGGAGTCACCCTACCCGTCGGTGCTGACATGACCGGGGCTGAGAGTTCGGCAATCCGCGGGGCCGGCGTGATTCAGCGCGGTCACCTGCAGAAACGAAACTCAATCGAATCTGGAATGCGTTCGAAGTCGCCGGTCTGCGTTCGATTGAGTTCTCGTGTCAGTGCCGACTTCTAGAGTGATGGCACGGTTGGCGGTCGTGGGGATTGCCGAACCGGAGGACCGAAGGGTCGCGGAAGGGCAGAACCATGAGAGACGACAAGCCGATTGATGTGGAGACCGCAGAGCTCGACGGGCTGAGTGTCGACCCGGGGGAATTTGGAGGGGCCGCGGCCGACGTGGATCTCAGCACCCTCACCTGCGCACAGATCGTGACCGATATCCGGCGCAACATCTCGTGCATCTCCTTCTGTCACGCTCGCGTCATCGCCCTCATCGATGAGGTTGAGCGGCGGGGGCTGTGGGCGGAATGGGTCGGAGTGAGGACTCTGGCCGAATGGGTGATGCATGTGGCATCGGTGAGCATGCACACTGCACGCGAATACGTCCGTGTGATGACAGCGCTGCGAGAGATGCCGAAGGTGAAGAGGAGCCTGGCAGACGGGGACATCAGCTTCTCCAAGGTGCGGGAAGTCACCCGATTGGGCGAGCGGATCGGCGACGATGAGGCGCTGCGCCTGGCCACTCTTGCCACGGGCAGCCAGATCAGCCGGATCTCCCAGAACTACCAGCAGCTGGCCGACAAGATCGACAACGGACCGTTCCCGCTGTTCCTGGCTCAAGACAGTGTGAGCATGCGTCAGGTGGCGCCTGGTCGGACCCGGATCACGATCGACCTCGAGGAAGACGAAGCCGCGGAGATCGCCACGATGCTCGATGCCGCCCGTCAGGTTCTCGAGCGTCCCGTTCGCGACGGCGCTTCCGACGAGCTCCGATCTGTGGCCGAGGACGGCACTGCGGTGGACGAGGCGCCTGATGAGCCGATCTCCCAAGTGATGTGCCTGATGGAGATCATCCATGCCTTCCCTCGCGCCGAGCCGGCGGGTTCGGTCGATGCCGATCGTGCTCGGCTGCTCGTCCACGCCTCCGCCGAGGTGATCACCCGCAGCGGCGCTGCCGTGGAAGCCGCCCCCGGACTTGAGCCCCCTCTTCTCAGCATCCCGGCAAGGACAGGAACTGAAGTCTGCGTCCCCGCGGGGACGCAGGCCGAACCGGAGGCGCCTGTAGGGCGAGCGGACACAACCTGTCGGATCGAAGGGTTCGGCGGCATCACCGCAGCGACGGCGGAGCGCCTGAGCTGTGAGGCGCTGATCAACGGGGTGGTCAAGGACGGCGGAGGCGATGTTCTGATGCTCGGGCGCTCGCGGCGACTGGTGAGCAGGCGACAGCGAATGGCCTTGAGCGTGCGCGATGTCTGCTGTCAATTCCCCGGCTGCCGCGCCCGCAGACGGTGCGATGCCCACCATATTCGTCCCTGGTCGCAGGGAGGGGCGACCGATATGGACAACCTCATCCTGCTCTGCCGCAGACACCACACCGTGGTGCACAAGTACCAGCTGCGCATCGAACGCACCGGAGCAGACTTCGCCGGAGCGATGCGCGGTCCCGCGGCCTTCGCCTTCTATCTGCCCGATGGCTCTCAGCTGCTTCCCCTGGAGAGTCGGGAGAGGGGACGGATGATGTTCAACACAGCGGTTCGCGTTGCAGAGGTCAGGAAGGCCACTGAGGCGGCCGATCCCGGCACTGTCGGCGGTGGCTACGGCTTTGACCTCGGCCTCTGCATCGCGTGGATGTTCGAAGCCGAATGGCGACACGCCCGGGAGCGCAGAGCTGGTGTCTGAATCTTGCCAATTTCGAACACCAGTTCGATAATAGATGTCATGTCAGCAGCACCGGTCGTCGAACAGCTCAGCCGGGAGATGGGGATCTCCACGGCTGCGGCTCTGTTCGATCAGATCCCACCCCATCCGGTGGATCCTGTGCTCTCTCCGCTGTTTCGCCGCGGTGGTCTGCCGCGTGGTGAACTCGTCACCGTCAGCGGTGAGCTGTCGTTGAGCTGCGGCTTGGCGACGATCGCTGCGGCGACCCGGGAACAGAAGTGGTGTGCCGGCATCGGACTCGGCGAACCGGCCGTGTCCTCGATTGCCGACCTCGGTGTCGACCTCGACCATTTCGTCAACCTCGCGACCCCCGGTGAGGACTGGCTGCGGGTGGCTTCGATCCTCATCGAATCCTTCGACATCATCCTCGTCGACCCCGGCTTCGCCCCGAGTGCTTCGGAACGGGCTCGGCTCCTGGCGAAGATCCGTGAACGACGGATGAGTCTCATCAGTCTCCGTCCCCTGTCCGGCAGCACGGAGCAGATCGAGATCACCGATACCCGCTGGTCGGGTGCCGAACACGGTCGCGGGCGTCTGCAGTCCTGCCTCGTCCGTGCTCGTTCACAGACGGGAGCCCATCGGTTCTTGCTGCCCGGCCCGTCCGGGACTCCCACGAGCGTCCCCGCGGGGACGCTCGACGTTCCCGCCGAAACCTCCGATGCAGCTGCCGGAGTGTCCACCACCCAGACAGGGACAGGGGATGCGGAGACCGCCGACGATCCTCGCTGGTCGACGATCACACAGCTGCGGCAGGTGATCAGCCATGTCGGATGAGTTCAGCCGCACCCTCGTCCTGACGGTGCCCGACTGGCCGGCCGTGGCCGCAGCGGTCGAACACGGCATCGGACCGGGCCGCCCGGTCGCAGTCCTCCACGGAGGCAAGGTCATCGCCGCCAATGCTCCCGCCCGTGCGGCCGGAATCACCGCCGGCAACAACAGGCGTGCCGTGGGATACCGCTGCCCGGAAGCCCATGTCGCCGTCTGGGATGAAGAGGCAGACAACCGACACTTCAGTGCCGGAGTCGCCGCCCTCGAAGACCTCGTCGCCCGGTTCACTCTGCTCAGCCCGGGAACCTTGGCGATCCCTCTCGATTCGCTCAGACACAGCTGCGCAGACGAAGCCGGCGCTGTCGAAACCCTGGTCTCCGCTCTCGTCGACGACACCGGATGGGAATTCTTCCCCGGAATCGCCGACACCGTCTTCGCCGCCGTCCTCGCCGCAGGTCAAGCGCGTCGGGTCGAGCCCGGGCAGACCGTGGACTTCCTCTCGGCCCAGCCGATCACCACCCTGGAATACGCCGGCACCGAGGCGACCGGGCTGATCGAGGTCTTCCTGCAGTTGGGGCTGCGCACCCTCGGCGACTTCGCTCGCCTTGCGGCCGAAGACGTGAGCGCACGCTTCGGTGCCTTCGGCCGGCATGTGCACGACCTGGCCTCCGGTCGGGAAACGGTCCCGCTTGCCGACCACGTCCGCGGCGAACAGCTCGAAGTCGAACTCGACCTCGATGCCCCGACGACCCGCAGCGACACCCTCGGATTCCTCGCCCGCCAGCTCGGTGCAGATCTGCTGGCCAAGGTGCGCAGGCAGGGGCTGGTCTGCACGCAGATCACGATCGAACTCGATGCCGCAGCCGGTCGATCCTCATCCCGAACCTGGCGGATTGAGGACATGCAGGAGAACTCGATCGCAGACCGACTGAGGTGGCAGGCCGAAGGCTGGCTGGCCGGCGGTGCAGCTCCGCGCGGCGACAGTCGGCAGGAGCCCGACACCGTCGACGATCCGGCCCCCGACGTCGAGGACTTCTCCGAAGACGGCATCATCGCGTTGCGCCTCATCGCCGCCGAATTGACCACCCCGATCGGTGCCACGCGGAGCCTGTTCGACGAGAACACCGGGCAGATCACCCATACCCTCGAACGTCTGCAGGGACTGTTCGGGCCCGATGCCGTCCTGGTCCCCGGCCTCCAAGGCGGGTGGGACCCCGCCGAGACGAACCTGTGGACCCCGTGGCAGCAGGCAGCCGTCCCTGAGCGCAGCCCCTCTGCGCCCTGGCCCGGTGCCCTGCACGCGCCCCGTCCGACGACCGTCGAACGCCTCGCCGTCGACGTGCTCGCAGCCGACGGGACGTCGGTGGAAGCCCGCCCCTCGGGGCTGGAGGCCACACCGGCGACGATCAGATTCCCCACCGGGCAGACCGAGGCCGTCACCGACTACTCGGGCTCCTGGCCCATCGAATCCGGGTGGTGGGATCCCGAACGGGCCGTGTACCGGACCCGACTGCAGGTCGTCACCGATACCGGGCGCGCTCTGCTGCTGAGCAAGGAACACGGCCAGTGGTACCTGACCGGACGCTACTGCTGATCAGGTTCCGGACCACGGTCACTGATGAGAAACCATGGATGAGAGGAGGCCGCGATGGGATTTTCGAACCCGCGCACCCCCTGGTCGAAGCTCGCCCGCCGACTCGAAGGCAAAGACACACCCGGAGTACGCGAGGCCTCCGACTCACGTGCCGCCCCGGGGACGGGAGGAGCGGACGGCGCAACCGACAAACACAGTGCCGACAAACACAGTGTTGACAAACATGCCGACGGCTCCGACGCGCCGGCGTTCTCTCGCCCCGACCGCTACCAGGTCTCCGTCGGACCAGGCGGTTCGGACGGGCGCGGCCGCTACCACGAACCGACAGGCGCCGGCATGGGGAGGGGGACGAACGGCGGTCCGCCGCCGCGACGGACGAACGTGGAGTGGGCGGAGCTGCACGTGCATTCCCAGTTCAGCTTCCTCGACGGGGCGTCCGAACCCGAAGAGCTCGTCGCCGCCGGAGCCGCTGCCGGACTGACCTCTCTGGCGCTGACCGACCACAACGGTCTCTACGGTGCGGTCCGCTTCGCCCATGCCGCCGCCGAAGCGGGGCTGGACACTGTCTTCGGCTCCGAACTGTCCCTCGGGTTGGAAGAGAAGATCCCCGGCCAGACCGATCCCGATGCGAAACACCTGCTCGTCCTCGCTCGCAGCGTCGACGGCTACCACCGACTCTCCCAGGCCATCACCGAGGCGAATCTGCGCGGGGAGAAGAACCGCCCCGTCTTCGACATCGAAGAGCTGGCGGCGATGGACGGCGACTGGATGATCCTCACCGGCTGCCGCAAGGGTCCGCTGCGACAGGCCCTGGGCGATGACGATGGGGGCCTCGGCGCTCTGCGCGAACTCACTGCGCTCTTCGGACCCGATCGGGTCGCCGTCGAACTCAGCCGGGACGGAACCCCGGATGACGACGAAAGGCTGCGCCACCTCGGCGATCTGGCCAAGCGCACGCATCTGCCGATCGTGGCGAGCAACGCCGTCCACTTCGCCACCCGCGCCGGCTGGAAGTCCGCGCAGGTGAGAGCCTCGGTGCGCGCACGACTCTCCTTGGACGAACTGACCGGATGGCTGCCGGCGACGGCGAGCGCCCGCATCCACACGGGAGAGGAGATGGCCGCGAGGTTCCCCCGGCAGGCGTTGGAGAACGCGGTGCGGATCGGGAGGGAATGTTCCTTCGTCCTGTCTGCGGCCCGTCCCGATCTGCCGAAGGCGCCGATGCCCGATGAGGGCGACGGGGAGGCCTATCTGCGCGGTCTCATCGCCGACCGCGGCCGGCACCGCTACGGGACCAGAGCCGAGAACCCGAGAGCGTGGGAGCAGCTGGATCGGGAGATGGACATGATCGCACAGCTGGGTTTCTGCGGATACTTCCTCATCGTCTTCGACATCACCGAATTCTGCCGTCAGATGGGGATCTTCTGCCAGGGGCGGGGCTCGGCGGCGAACTCCGCGGTCTGCTTCGTCCTCGGCATCACCGCCGTCGACGCGGTCAAGCACGAGCTGCTCTTCGACCGGTTCCTGTCCCCGGACCGCAAGGGGTATCCGGACATCGACATCGACATCGAATCGGGCCGCCGCGAGGAGGTCATCCAATACGTCTACGATCATTTCGGCCGAGATCGGGCCGCTCAGGTCGCCAATGTCATCACCTACCGAGCGAAATCGGCGATCCGGGACGCGGCCTTCAGCCTCGGCTACGCTCCCGGACAGCAGGATGCGTTCTCGAAGGCGAGCAACCGGTGGGCGAGCCTGCCCGATGCCGCAGACTCGTCGGTGCCCGCGCCCGTGCTCCGGGTCGCCGGAGACCTGCTCGGCTCACCCCGGCACCTGGGCATCCACTCCGGCGGAATGATCCTCGCCGACCGTGCCATCGGCGAGGTGGTGCCGATCGAGAAGGCCACGATGGGCCACCGCACCGTGGTGCAGTGGGACAAAGACGACTGTGCGGCCATGGAACTGGTGAAGTTCGATCTGCTCGGCCTGGGCATGCTCACCGCCCTGCACGAGATGGTCGGTCTCGTCCACCGCCACACCGGCGTCCTCATCGACCGGGCGGAGATCGACGACACGGATGACGCCGTCTACGAGATGCTGTGCCGCGCCGATGCCGTCGGGGTCTTCCAGGTCGAATCCCGGGCCCAGCTGGCGACCCTGCCTCGGCTGCGACCGAAGACGTTCTACGACCTGGCCGTGCAGGTCGCGCTCATCCGCCCGGGCCCGATCCAGGGCGGCTCCGTTCACCCATACATCCGCAGGCGGCAGAGCCTCGACGAGGTCGAATACCTCCACCCGCTGCTCGAGAAGTCCTTGGCCAAGACCTGCGGAGTGCCGCTGTTCCAAGAGCAGCTCATGCAGATGGCCATCGATGTCGGAGGCTTCACCGGGGCCGACGCCGACCGCCTGCGGCAGGCCATGGGCTCACGCCGGTCGGAGAAGCGGATGGCCGAACTCGCAGAGAAGTTCCGCCTCGGCGCCCTGGAACGTGGGGTCGACGAAGATACCGCCGAGGCGATCTTCGCGACCATCGCCGCCTTCGCGAACTACGGGTTCCCCGAATCGCACGCGATCAGCTTCGCGAACCTCGTCTACCAGTCCGCCTGGTTCAAGCATCACCATCATGCGGCGTTCACTGCCGGACTGCTGCGCAGCCAGCCGATGGGCTTCTACTCACCGCAGTCGCTCATCGCCGATGCCCGCCGACATGGGGTGCCGATCCTGCCCGTCGACATCCGCTGTTCGCAGGCGGCGACCGACCTCGAACGGGTCGGGCTCGGGGACGCGGGGAGCACCGGCACCGAGGCGGCCGCCTCGGCGGGGGAGCTGGGGATCCGTCTGGGACTGGACACGGTCGCACATGTCGGCACCTTCGCCGAGGTGATCGTGGCCGAACGCGAATCCGCTCCCTTCTCCTCGGTGGCGGACCTGGCCGAACGCACAGGAATCGGCAAGCAGGCCCTGGAGTCCTTGGCCACGGCCGGAGCCCTGGCCGGATTCGACCTCGACCGCAGGCAGGCGCTGTGGCTGGCCGGGGGAGTCGCCGGTGCCCACCCGGGGCTGCTGCCGGGGACGGCGACGGTGGACTCGGCACCGGCGCTGCCGACGATGGACGCCTTCGATGTGACCTTGGCCGAGCTCTTCTCCACCGGGATCACCGTCGACGGCTACCCCACACAGATCCTGCGGGAGACGCTGCGCGCCCGCGGGTACTCCTCGACCGCGGATGCCGCACGCGCTGCGGACGGGACCCGGATGACCGTGGCCGCGATCGTCACCCACCGGCAGCGTCCTGCCACCGCCTCGGGGATCACCTTCATCAACCTCGAAGACGAATTCGGAATGCTCAATGTCGTCGCCACGGCCGGACTGATGAAACGCTTCCGCGCGGTCGCGACCTCCCGCAACGTCCTCGTCGTCACCGGTCTCATCCAGCGCGGGGGAGACGTCGTGAGCCTCTACGCACACAAACTCATCCCGCTCGAAGTGCAGCTGCCGACGAAGGCACGGAACTTCCGCTGAGGACAGGGGCCGGCTGATCTGCGCACAGCAAATGCCTGTCGAAATGCGACCGGCGGGAGTCTGTCATCTGTGACGAAAGATGACACGTGATGACACCAACATGACACACAGGCGGACGTGCGTCGAGAAAGTCGATGACAGTAGACAACATCACATCGACCTCAACCGCCGGCACCGCCGTCGCCCTCACAGAGGAGAGACACCATGAGCCAGTCATTCGACACCCGTCAGATCCACGCGGGACAGACACCCGACCCGGCCACCGGATCGCGTGCGCTGCCGATTCACCAGACGACCTCCTTCGTCTTCGACAGCAACGAGACCGCGGCCAACCGCTTCGCCCTCTCCGAGCTCGGTCCGATCTACACCCGCATCACGAACCCGACCACCGAGGTCGTGGAGAACCGCATCGCCGACCTCGAAGGCGGGGTGCACGCCGTGCTCACCGCATCGGGACAGTCCGCAGCCCTGCTGGCGATCACGAACATCGCCGGTGCCGGTGATCACATCGTGGCCAGCTCCAGCCTCTACGGCGGCACGCAGAACCTCTTCAACGTCACCCTGCGCAAGCTCGGCATCGACACCACCTTCGTCGACGTCGACGATCTCGACGAGTGGAAGAACGCCGTGCAGGAGAACACGAAGCTGTTCTTTGCAGAGGTCGTCTCCAACCCCCGCTCCGATGTCCTCGACATCACCGCCGTCGCCGATATCGCCCACGCCGCCGGTGTGCCGCTGTTCACCGACAACACGCTGGCCAGCCCCTACCTCGTGCGTCCGATCGAACACGGCGCCGATGTCGTCCTCCATTCGGCCACGAAGTACCTCGGCGGACACGGCACCTCGATCGCCGGTGTCGTCGTCGACAGCGGAAACTTCGACTACGGCGCACAGCCGGAGAAGTTCCCCGGCTTCAACGAACCCGATGAGTCCTACAACGGTCTCGTCTACGCCCGTGACCTCGGAGCCGACGGCCCCTTCGGCGCCAATGTGTCCTTCGGGCTCAAGGCCCGGGTGCAGGGCCTGCGCGATCTCGGACCGGCGGCCAGCCCGTTCAACGCCTTCCTCATCGCTCAGGGGCTGGAGACGCTGAGCCTGCGCATCGCCCGTCACGTCGAGAACGCTGAGAAGGTCGCCGCCTACCTCGAAGGTCACGACCAGGTCACCCGCGTCGCCTACGCCGGGCTCGCCTCGAGCCCCTGGAGCGAGAAGGCGAAGAAGTACCTGCCCAACGGCGTCGGATCCGTGTTGGCCTTCGACATCGCCGGCGGCTACGACGCAGCTGTGGCCTTCGTCGACGCCCTCGAACTGCACTCACACGTGGCCAACATCGGCGACGTCCGCTCCCTCGTCATCCACCCGGCCTCGACCACGCACTCGCAGCTCGACGACGCGGCTCAGGAAGCGGCCGGAGTCAACCCCGCACTGGTGCGCCTGTCCGTGGGCCTCGAAGGCATCGACGACATCATCGGCGACCTCGACAAGGGCTTCGCAGCAGCAGCGGCGAAGGCGTCGACCGCGGCCTGAGATGACCACCCAGAGCACTTCGGTCGAACGGATCCTGGGCTTCGGCACGGATTCGGGACACACGTTCGGTACGGTTGAGATCGCCTATGAGACCTTCGGCACTCTCAACTCGGATCGGTCCAATGCGATCCTCATCGAACATGCTCTGACCGGCGACACCCGCGTCACCGACTGGTGGGCGGGTGTCGTCGGCCCCGGCGAGGCCGTGGACACGAACGACTACTTCGTGGTGTGCGCGAATTCTCTCGGCGGCTGTTCGGGCACGACCGGTCCGCAGTCGATCTTCGATGACGGGTTGGCCTACGGCTCCCGGTTCCCCCGGGTTTCGATCCGGGACATGGCCAGATTGGAGCACAACCTCGCACAGATCCTCGGCATCGACTCCTGGGCCGCCGTGATCGGCGGATCCATGGGAGGCGCCCGAGCCCTGGAGTTCGCGCTGTTGGACCAGCGGAAGGTGCGCAAATGCGCGATCCTCGCCGCTCCCGCATTCTGCGAAGCCGACCAGATCGCCTGGGCGATGATGCAGGAGCGGGCGATCGAACTCGACCCCGACTACTATTCCGGAGACTATTCGGCCGTCGGTCGGTTTCCGGGACAGGGACTCGGCCTGGCCCGTCAGATCGCGCATCTGACCTACCGCAACGACGCCGAACTCAACGAACGGTTCTCCCGTCGCAGACGATCCGAGGACTACTACGAGGTCACCTCGTACCTCGACCATCAGGCGAAGAAGCTCACCGCCCGGTTCGACCCGCACAGCTACATCGTGCTCACCCGTGCGCTGCGCGACCATGATGTCCGCCACGGCCGCTCGGCCGACCTCGCCACCGCACTGGCCGATGCGTGCCGGGACAACCTCGTCGTCTCCGTGTCCTCGGACCGACTGTTCCCACCCGAACAGGTGGGCATCCTCGCCGAGGCACTGCCGGGCCGGGTCAGACACGATGTCATCGACTCGGCCGTCGGCCACGACGGGTTCCTCACCGAAACCGAACAGATCTCTGCGACACTCGCAGAGTTCCTCGCTGCCTGAAGCTCACGGAACTTCCGCAAGCAGACAGAACCGCCGCAAGCAGGCAGCACTGCTGAGAGCAGGCAGCACAAAGCCCCCGCAGACCGTTCGCTGCGGGGGCTTTGTGCTGCCGGTCGGATGCGCACACTCCGATGAGCGTGCGCATCAGAGACCGGTGATCACTTCGCGGCCTGCTTGGCTTTCTTCGCGGCCTTGCGCAGCTGCTTCTCGTCGACGGGGAAGTCCTCACGAGCGCGGGCCCGACGGTAGTAGTCGGCGGCCTCGGCCTGGCGTTCGGCTTCGACTCCCGTGGAGATCGTCGCACGACGATGGATGTCGTCGTAGCCGAATGCCTCGACGAGATCGAGGGCATTGGCAGCGAGCTTCGCGCACAGACGCCCCATCGTCTCGTTGATCTGGCGGGCACGCGACATCGGCAGACGACCGTACATGAGATGCCAGGCCATGTGCTTCTCGATGAGTCCGAGACCGTAGGTGTCGCGCAGACGACGGAAGACCTTCCCCTGCTCGGGATCGGTCTGCTCCTTCATCTTCTCGTCCAGGGCCTTCCACTTCTCGAGCTCGACATAGGCGCGCGCCATCTCGATGAGCTCGTGCTGGTGGACGTTGAACAGCTCCGCGGCCTTGTCTGCCGGCATCTTCGTCGCCGGACGCAGCGCCTGGGCGACACCGGCGACCATGACCTCGAGGCGGGTCTCGAGCAGAGTGCGCTGCAGGCGTCCCGAACGGATCCGCTTGTCGCCGAGGTTCGGGGTGAAGGCATCGGAGATCGCTCGTCCCGCATTGGCCAGGCCCGTCCGGTAGAGCGTGTGCTCGGCGGCCTGGGTGCCGATGTAGCGGGCAGCGCCGCCGACGTCGAGGTGCGCGAATTCCTTCGCATAATCGCCGAGGAGGCGCTTGGCCACCAGCTGCAGCAGCACGGTGTTGTCGCCTTCGAAGGTGACATAGACGTCGAGGTCCGCCCGTAGGCCCACCAGTCGGTTCTCGGCCATGAAACCGGCACCGCCGCAGGCTTCGCGGCATTCCTGGATGACGTCGAGTGCCATCCATGTCGAGTCCGCCTTGAACGCGGCCGCGCGGGTTTCGAGCAGTGCGCGGTTCTCCTCGGAGTCATCGGCTCCGGAGAAGACCTCTTCGAACGAGGTCAGCAGCTTGTCGTGGGCGAACGACGAGGCGTAGACGGCGGCCAGGGCCGGCATCAGACGGCGCTGGTGCTCTCCGTAGTCCAAGAGGGTGGTTTCGGCGAAGTCGTCGCCGGCGGTGAACTGCTTGCGTTCGAGTCCGTAGCTCACGGCGATGTCGAGGGCGAGCTTGGAGGCGACGATCGAGGCACCGTCGAGGGAGACACGACCCTGGACGAGGGTGCCGAGCATCGTGAAGAAACGACGCCCCGGCGACTCGATGGGGGAGGAGTAGGTGCCCTCGGCGGTGACGTCGCCGTAGCGGTTGAGGAGGTTCTTCCGCGGGATCCGCACGGAGTCGAAGGCGATGCGGCCGTTGTCGACTCCCTTGAGCCCGCCCTTGTAGCCGTCGTCCTCGAGTGAGATGCCCGGCAGCGGTTCACCGGCATCGTCGCGCACGGGCACGAAGAAGGCGTGCACTCCATGGTTGACACCCTGGGTGACGAGCTGGGCGAAGACGACGGCGGCGCGCGCATCGCGGGCGGCGTTGCCGATGTATTCCTTCGTCGCGGCTCGGAACGGAGTGACGATGACGAACTCTTCGCTCGCGGGATCGTAGGTGGCAGTCGTGGCGACGTTGGCGACGTCGGAGCCGTGTCCGATCTCGGTCATGGCGAATGAGCCCAGCAGCCGACCGCTCTGCGCATCGAGCAGCCACTTCTCATGCTGTTCGGCGTCGCCGAGGTGGAGGATCGCCCCGCCGAAGAGCCCGAACTGGACACCGGCCTTGATCTGCAGGCTGGGATTCGCCGTGACCGTCTCCTCGAACCCGGAGACGTTGGTGGCGTGTTCGTTCTTTCCGCCCATCTCCGGGGGCAGGCCAGTCATCGGCAGTCCGGTCTCGGCCATCATGGCGACGCCGTCGAGCGTTTTCGCGCGAGCGGTCTCGAGGTCATCGGCCGGATCGTCGTAGATCGTCGGCTCCTGGGCCAGGGTGCGGCCGCGCTGGCGAGCCTCGGCCCACTGCCCGTCGAGCACGGTGTTGATGGCCTGCGGGTCAAGAGACAGCTTCATAGTTCTTCTCCTCGGTGTTCGGGCAGGGATGCCCAAAGCCAATCGGTGATGGTTGTGGTGAATTCTTCGGGCCGGTCGGGGTCGGACAGCCACGTCTCGGTCGCCGCACGGACGAAGCCGATCGCCCCCGCTGACCACAGCTGGGCTCGTTCGCCGTCGATGGCGAGGCGTTCGGCCAAGAGTGCGGCGATCGAATTGAAGAAGCCCCCGGTCTCTTCCGGGGCGAAACGATTCACCGCGGTGTCGCAGAACCGGTAGATGTTCGGCGATTCTCCGGCGAGGTTGACGAAGGCGCGGATCATCGCCGCCAACGCCTCATACCCGGTGGTGGATTCGTCCACCCGCACCGAAGCGGCCGCCGCGTCATCGAGAGACCGGACGATGAGACCCATCGCCCATTCCCCCATCGCGGCCTGGAGGCCCGCCCGGTCCGTGAAGTATCGGTAGAGCACGGATTTCGTGGTCCCCGAATGTTCCGAGATCTGGTCCATCGACAGTTCGTCGCCGTACTCGTCGACGACGAGACGGACCGCTCGCAGCAGTTCGCGACGGCGCTCATCGCGGTGCTTCTGCCACCTCGTCGAGCGACCGTCTGTGATCGATTTCATGTAACAGACGGTATCAGGTACTGTCGGTAACAGCTAAATCAACCATTCGGAGGTGCACATGTCCGCTCCCACTCAACGCGCCGTCATCCTCGGCGGCAATCGCATTCCCTTCGCGCGCTCGAACAAGCAGTACGCGAAGGCCACGAACCTCGATATGCTCACCTCGGCCATCGACGGGCTCGTCGCCCGCTTCGGGCTGGCCGGGGAGAACATCGGAGAGGTCGCCGGAGGCGCAGTCCTCAAGCATTCGAAGGATTTCAACCTCACTCGTGAGGCCGTCCTCGGTTCTGCGCTGGCCCCGACGACCCCGGCATTCGACCTCGGCCAGGCCTGCGCCACCGGCCTGGAAGCCGTCGTCAGCCTTAACAACAAGATCAACGCCGGCCAGATCGAATCAGGCATCGCCTCGGGCGTGGACTCGGCCTCCGATGCCCCGATCGTCATCAACGATTCGATGCGCGAGATCCTGCTCGAGCTCACCCGGGCGAAGACGATGGTGCAGAAGGCGAAGATCGCTTCGCAGATCCGCCCCGCCTATCTCGCGCCCCAGGCGCCGAGTACGGGCGAGCCGCGCACCGGACTGAGCATGGGTGAGCACCAGGCGAAGACCACCGCCGAATGGGCCATCACGCGCCGGGCCCAGGACGAACTCGCCGTGGCTTCGCACCGGAACCTCGCCGCCGCGTGGAACGACGGGTTCTTCGACGACCTCACCACTCCGTATCTCGGGGTCAGCCGCGACACGAACATGCGCGCGGACTCGACCATGGAGTCTCTGGCGAAGCTCAACCCCGTCTTCGGCAAGAAGCTGCCCACCGAGGCGACGATGACCGCCGGCAACTCGACCCCGCTGACCGACGGCGCCTCCTCGGTGCTGCTGGGCAGCGAGGACTGGGCCGACGAGCACGGCTTCACCCCGCTGGCACGCCTCGTCGACGCCGAGGCCGCGGCAGTCGACTTCGTCGACGGCGCCGAGGGCCTGCTCATGGCTCCGGCCTATGCGGTCCCGCGCCTGCTGGCTCGCAATGGACTGACGTTCGATGACTTCGATGTCTTCGAGATCCACGAAGCCTTCGCCTCGACTGTGCTTTCGCACCTGGCGGCCTGGGAGTCCGAGGAGTTCTGCACGGAGAAGGCCGGACTCGACAAGGCGTTGGGCCCCATCGATCGTGACAAGCTCAACCCGCTGGGTTCGAGCCTGGCTGCCGGTCACCCCTTCGCTGCCACCGGCGGACGGATCATCGCCAGCACCGCCAAGCACCTGAAGACCACCGGAAAGAAGCGTTCCCTGGTGTCGATCTGCGCCGCAGGCGGTCAGGGACTCACCGCGATTGTGGAGGCAGTATGAAAGACACGTATCTCTCCCTCGTCAACGGACCGCTCAAGCAGGTCGCGAAGACCCTCGGACTGCCGCAGCCGGTCGAACTCAACCGCTTCGGCTCGACCCCGGCCAGCTACACGAACAAGCCGGTCCTCGTCCTCGGCACCGGAGCCGGCGCACAGAACCTCGCCGATCTCCTGCTGGAGAACGGCTTCGAGGTGCGCCGGAACGCGCAGACCGGTGAGAAGCTGCGGGCGATCATCGCCGTGCTCGACGATGCCCAGTCTCCGGCCGAACTCTCACCTGTCGTCCTCGAGGTCGGTGCGGCCCTGCGATCGCTGACGACCTGCGGTCGCGTGATCACGATCTCGACTGCCTCGGACCCAGCGAACCAGACACCCGAACAGGCCGCCACCACACAGGGCCTCACCGGCTTCACCCGTTCGGTCGCCCACGAGATGCGCGCCGGGGCCACCGCCAACGGCATCCTCCTCGACGGCGTCGACCTCACCGCACCCTCGGTGGCCGCGGCCCTGTGGTTCCTGCTCTCGGGCAAGTCCGCCTATGTGTCCGGGCAGTTCCTCACCGTGTCCTCCGGGGGCGGTGAGCGCCTCGACTTCACCACGTTCATGTCCACCGGGGCCAAGGGCCCGCTGGCCGGGCGCACCGCCGTGGTCACGGGGGCGGCTCGCGGCATCGGTGCGGCGATCGCCCGCAATCTCGCCCGCGACGGCGCCTATGTCATCGGCGTCGACATGCCGCAGGCCGGTCAGGCACTGGCACAGGTGACGAATGAGATCGGGGGCAAGTCACTCCAGCTCGACATCACCGCCGGTGATGCGGCGGAGAAGATCGCCGAGGCGGTCGCGGCTCCCGTCGACATCCTCGTCCACAACGCGGGCATCACCCGCGACAAGATGCTCGCGAACATGGACGCCGGCAAATGGGACTCGGTCATCGCGGTCAACATCGCCGCGCAGACGATGATCAACGCCCACCTCGCCGAGAAGGGCCTCTTCGCCGAGGGCGCCCAGGTCGTGTCCCTGGCCTCGACCTCGGGCATCGCCGGCAACCGCGGACAGACGAACTATGCGACCTCGAAGGCCGGTGTCATCGGACTCACGGCCGCCTCGGCGCAGGACTTCGCTTCCCGTGGCGGGGCGATCAATGCGGTCGCGCCCGGGTTCATCGAAACGGATATGACCGCGAAGATGCCGACGCTGACCCGTCAGGTCGCCCGCCGGCTCTCCAGCCTTCAGCAGGGCGGTCAGCCGGTCGACGTCGCCGAGGCGATCAGCTTCCTCGCCTCGGCCGGCGCCCGCGGCATCAACGGTGAGACCCTGCGCGTGTGCGGACAGAACATGGTGGGTGCATGATGGCGGACTCGATGCTCCCCGTCTACGCCCGCGCAGTGCTCAAGACCCTGCCCGTGGGCTCGCGGACCAGCCCCGAGCTGCCGCAGCGGTCGATCGACCGCAGCGTACCGCTCGAACCGGTCGCCTACGCCGGTTTCGCCCATGTCGTGGAGCAGAGGCTCTACGACGTCGTCCACCCCGGCTACATGCACGTGCTCGGCTTCCCGCTGAGCATGCAGCTGCTGTCCGATCCCGAAGTGCCGCTGCCGATGTTGGGGATGGTCCACATCCACAACCGGGTGGACGTGCTCTCTCCGGCCCGCCTCGGCGAGGTCGTCGACTTCCATGTCGAACTCGCCGGGCCGTTCGAGCACGCGAAGGGCACGACGATCGAGGTCCACGTCACCGCGCAGGTCGAGGGCCGTCCCGTGATGGATGAGGTCTCGACCTATCTCGCCAAGGGTAAGAAGCTGCCCGGTGCCCGGGCGCGAGCCCAGGTCCCGCATGCGGAGTTCACCGCCCCGCAGCCCAGCGCGCTGTGGCGGCTGGACCCGATCATCGGACAGCGCTACGCGCAGGTCTCCGGCGACTTCAACCCCATCCACCTCAATGGTCTGGCGGCGAAGGGCTTCGGGTTCTCGCGACAGATCGCCCACGGCATGTACACGGCCTCCCGGGCACTGTCGGCGATGGACCCGCGACTGGAGTCCTACCGCTGGGACGTGTCCTTCGCGAAGCCGATCCTGTTGCCGGGAACCGCCGGGTATGCGCTCACCGACGGACGGCGTCACGGGGCCTCGAGGTCGGCGGTCTTCGACCCGAAATCGGGCAAACCTCACGTGCTCACGCAGGTGGCACACCTCGAAGGATGAACCAAGAAGTGGAGTGCGTCACAAATGCCGATTTCGATTTTGCGACACCGTTTCGCGCATGTAGAGTTATCTCTGTTGCCAGCGCGAGTGGCGGAATTGGTAGACGCGCTAGCTTGAGGTGCTAGTGCCCAACTTATCGGGCGTGGGGGTTCAAGTCCCCCTTCGCGCACAACGAGGAGATGGCCTCCGGATTTCGATCCGGAGGCCATTTTCGTCTTCCCGTCCGGACACGCCGAAACTGGCCAGGAATCGACCGTCCGAGCTGCCGCAGGTGGGATACGGTGGAAGATGTCCGCGGGATCACAGCACCGACGCGTGATCCGCCCTTCACCGACGGGAGCCCTCGTGTTTGATTTCAGCGCCGCCGAGGCGGAGGTCACCGAACTGTGCCGCCAGCTCATCCGCATCGACACCCAGAATTGGGGCGGCAACAGAGCCAACCCGGAGCTTCCTGCCGCCGAACTCATCGCCTCCTGGTTCGCCGAGGTCGACCTGAAGTCCGAAATCGTCGAAGCCTCACCGGGTCGGGCCAATCTCGTCGCCCGGGTCTCGGGCTCTGACCCGAACGCACCGGCGCTCGTCGTGCACGGCCACACCGATGTCGTGCCTGCTGCTGCCGAGGATTGGAGCGTGGACCCCTTCGAAGGCATCATCAAGGACGGACTGCTGTGGGGCAGGGGTGCGGTCGACATGAAGGACATGGATGCGATGATCATCGCCTCCGTTCGAGCCATGCTCACTCAGGGTCTGCGCCCCCGCCGAGATCTCATCATCGCCTTCTTCGCTGATGAGGAAGCCGGCGGGAACTACGGTGCCCGCCACATGGTGCGCAACCGTCCCGAGCTCTTCTCCGGCGCGACCGAGGCGATCTCCGAGGTCGGCGGCTACTCCGTCGACATCCGCGGGCAGCGCGTGTACCTCATCCAGACCGCAGAGAAGGGCCTGGCCTGGCTCAACCTCATCGCCCACGGCACTGCCGGGCACGGCTCCCAGCGCAACGACGACAACCCGGTCACCCGGCTGGCTGCGGCGATCTCGCGCATCGGCAGCCATCCCTGGCCGCAGGAGATCCCCCTGGCCACCCGCAAGCTCCTCGAAGGGGTCTCGGACCTGACCGGGATCGAATTCCGGTCCGAGACGATTCCGCAGCTGCTGGCCGAACTCGGTTCGGTCGAGAAGTTCGTCGCCCCGACCCTGCAGAACACCTCGAATCCCTCGTTCCTCGAAGCCGGCTACAAGCACAACGTCATTCCCGGCACGGCGACGGGCTATGTCGACTGCCGCACGCTGCCCGGTCAGCACGAAGACGTCATGCTGACCATCAAGGAGCTGGCGGGGGAGGGGATCGACATCTCCGCTGAGGACGAAGGCGAAGCACTCGAGTCCCCCTTCGACACCCCGCTCGTGGCGCAGATGGAGGCGAGCCTGCTCGCCGATGACCCGACGGCGAAGGTGCTGCCGTACACGCTCTCCGGAGGCACGGACAACAAGTCCATGGCCGAACTCGGCATCACCGGCTACGGTTTCGCCCCGCTGCAGCTGAGCGGTGACCTCGATTTCCCCGCGATGTTCCACGGTGTCGATGAGCGAGTGCCGATCTCCGCGCTCAAGTTCGGGACCCGGGTGCTCGGGGACTTCCTGATGAAGGCATGACGGTGACGGCGATCCCGGCGAGCACACCGGCGGCGCTGAGCACCGTCGTCGCGTTGACCACCGAACCGGGGATCGGCAGCAGCACATCGAGCAGCAGGGCACCGACAAGGTTGCCGAAGAGCGCGAACAGGCTCAGCAGCACGCCCAGACGAGCCACGGTCACCGTGGTCAATGCGATGAACACGACTCCGAAGGCCCCGCCGAGGAGGATCCACCACTGACTCGGTGCAGTCGGGAACCCGGCCCACGGCACGCCCGCGACCAAGAGCGCCGCCGTGCCGAGGAGGAGCGCCGCGAGGCCGACGGTGAAATTCACCGTGGTGGCCACGACCGCGGATTCGGTGGCGGCGCGGATGCGGCCGTTGAAGGCCTGCTGCACGCTCGTCAGCGCGCCGGAGACGAACGGCAGCAGCGGCGCCCACAGGGGGATGCCCGTCTGCAGCCGCTCACCGGCACCGACGACCAGAGAGCCGAGGACGATGAGCACCCCGAGCACGCGCAGCACATTGAGCCGTTGGCGACCTGCCGGCGGAAGATCGGTGGAGTCGACGATGAGCCCGCCGGTGACCTGCCCGGAGACGAAGGCCATCGTGAACATCGCCACGCCCATCAGCGGCACCGTCGTGGCCTGAGCGATGACGACGAGCCCGCCGCTCAGCCCGCCCAGCACCACCCAGCCGGGCAGGGAGCGATCGCGCAGCATGTCCAGCAGCCGCACCGCCGCGGTTCGGGACCGCGCGGAGACGGCCAGGGTGGTCCCGACGACGAGGAGTCCGACGACGAACGAGATGAGAGCGGCGAAGACCGCATGCCCGAGCACTTCACCGAGCAGACCGTTCGCACGACCCTGCAGGGCCATGGCCGCACCCGCGCCGATCGTGACGAGTCCCGCGGTGAGGACGGGAACGAGGGAAGACGACCGCAAACGATCAGCTGCTCAGAGTCAGCGGCATGATCTTGCGGCGCAGCCAGACGGTGCGGACGCCGCCGACGGAGATCCGAGTCCGAGCGAGCTCCCATTTGCCGTATTCCGCCTCGTCGTTGAGCTCCTGCAGGCTGACCGACCGCGGCACATCCTTGGAGAACGAAACCTTGCGGAATTCGTAAGTCATACGTGGACGCTGACGTTTCATAGGCCCACCCTAGACGATCTGGGCTAATGTGGATGCCATGCCCGTCATCGTTCTTCTGCGGCACGGCCTCTCCAGCGCCAACGTCTCCGGAATCCTGGCCGGACGAGCCGCCGGTGTGTCCCTGACCGACGAGGGCGTGGGCGCGCTCGAAGCGAACCTGCGACTGCTGCCGAACCGTCGCTTCGCCCGTCTCATCCATTCTCCCCTGCGCCGCTGCGTGCAGACCGCCGAGATCGCCCGGCAGGCGGCCGAGATCGAACACTCCGCCGAGGACGAAGCCGTCATCGAACTCGACTACGGCGACTGGACGGGACGCAGGCTCAAGGAGCTCGCATCCGAACCACTGTGGGCGACGGTGCTCGACCGCGCCTCGCTGGCCCGGTTTCCGGGAGGGGAATCCATCGCCGAGGCGGCCGACCGGTCCGTCGCCCGTGTCCACGCGCTCGTCGCCGAGCTCAGAGACGCCGAGGCGGACAGAGACGCGGAGACGAAGGAAAAGCCCCTGTGGGGGATGATCGTCTCCCACGGAGACATCATCAAATCGATCATCGCCGATGCCTTGGGCATGCCGCTCGATGACTTCCAACGTCTGAGCGTGGCGCCGGGCTCATTCACCGTCATCGACTATTCGGGGACGAGACCGGTGCTGGCCGCGATGTCGGTGACCGCTGCCGGTCTCGGGCAGTCGGGGGCCGTCGGTGGGGGCGGAATGCGCTGATCCCGGCATTCTCACTCGAATACCGGGATCAGGAACGTGCGGAGCGGAAAGCTCAGGTCGGGGCTGAGGTCCGCCCGCGACCGGAGCCGGCAGGCGGCTCAGACAGCGGCGAGGACGCCGGTGCCGAGCAGAACGTAGAGCACGATGCCCAACGCCACGCGGTACCAGACGAAGATCGCGAAGGACTTCGTCTTCACATAGCCGAGGAACCAGTGGATGACGAAGAGGCCGAGGACGAAGGAGATGAGGGTCGCCAACATCGTCGGACCCCAGCCGAGCACCATGTCATCGGCGCGTCCGAGCGTCTGTGCGACTCCATAGAATCCCGAGCCGAGAACCGCGGGGATCGCGAGCAGGAACGAATACCGAGCGGCGGCGGGACGGTCGAAGCCCATGAACCGACCCGCCATGATCGTGCCGCCCGAACGCGACACGCCGGGGATGACGGCCAGGGCCTGAGCGAAGCCGAAGAGGATGCCCTGACCCCAGGTCATGTCTTCGAGCGTGCGCTCCCGCTTCCCGGCCCAGTCGGTGATGCCGATGATGATGCCGAAGACGATGAGCATCGTCGCGGTGATCCACAGGCTGCGCAGCGCGCCTTCGATGTGGTCCTGGAACAGCAGGCCGATGACGACGATGGGGATCGAACCGACGATGATGAGCCAGCCCAGCCGCACCTCGGGGTCCTTGCGATCGTGCCTGCCGACGAGAGCTTTGCACCATTTCGAGATGATCGTGACGATGTCGCGCCAGAAATAGACGACGACGGCCGCCTCGGTGCCGATCTGGATGATGGCGGTGAAGAAGGCGCCGGGATCGTCGCCCGGCAGCATGAGTTCGCCGACGATGCGCACATGCGCCGAGGACGAGATCGGGAGGAACTCGGTGAGTGCCTGCACGATTCCGAGCACGGCAGCGACCAGCCAGTCGTACATACGACTCCTTGAGAATATGGGGTGGGAACGAAACCACGGTAGTCGCCGGATCGGGTAACCTCAAGAAGCATGAAGCACCAACGCCTCGGCACCACCGGTCTGGACGTCAGCGATGTGGGTCTCGGGACCTTCGAATGGGGCCACCGGGTCGATGACCGGACCGCTCAGCGTCTCGTCGACGACTACAGGGATGCTGGTGGGAACCTCCTCGAGCTGCCCAGCTCTGCCACAATCGCGGCCTCGGTGCTCGGGCAGCTGAGACTTCCCGAAGAGATGCTGCTCATGGCCCGGGTGGGCGTGTCCCTGAGCGAGCCCGACCATATCGAGGTGGGACTCGGGCGGGCCCGGATCCTGTCCCAGGTCGATGCCCTGCTGCACACGACGGGTCGCAGTCATCTCGACGTCCTCGTCCTCGACGTCTTCGATGCCGACGTCGATCGGGCCGAGACCGCCTCGGCGATCGATACGCTGCTCACACTGGGCAAGATCCGCTATGTCGGCGTCTCCCACCACAGCGGGTGGCAGCTGGCGGAGATGCGCGGGGCAGGGATCCCCATCGCCTGCGCCGTCGCCGAATACTCTCTGCTCAATCGCGATGCCGAGGACGACCTCATCCCTGCCGCGGACTATGCCGGAGTCTCACTCATCGCCGGTGCCGGGCTGGGACGCGGAGTGCTCACCGACAAATATCGCTCGGCGACACCGCAGGATTCGCGGCTGGCCGGTGAGCTCAGCGACTATGTGGGTGCCTATCTCGATGACCGATCGAATCGGGTGCTCGCCGGAGTGCGGAAAGCCGCGACCGCCTTGGGCGTGTCGACGACCGATATCGCTCTGGCCTTCAACCGGCACCGCGGGATCGCCTGCTCGCTGGTCTCACCGAGGACTCCGGCACAGCTGGCCGAGGTCACCGGCGGCGAGGTCGAGCTGGCCGAAGAGATCGCCGAGGTGCTCGACCAGATCTCCTGACGGCTGACAGCGCTGAGAACGGAGCTCAGTCGTCCTCGTCGTCTTCTTCGTCGAGGATGAATCCCTCATCGTCCTTCGCATCTTCGACGTCATCGAAGAGTTCGAAGGGGGTCACCTCGTCGAACGCGGTGTAGATCGCATCTTCGTAGATTTCGAAGGCGTCGGCCAAAGCCATATAAGCGGCTTCGACTCGGGGGTCTTGGTCACCGTTTCGGTGTGCGGATGCAGCGTAGTGCTCTCTCACTGCTTCGAGGAATGCGTCCAGGGCCTCACGAGGATCAGTGCTCATGACTCAAATGTATCCCAGGCCGGAGTCACATGTAAGTGTTTGAACTAGGCTGAAGACATGGCAGCTCTCTACGACCACCCCACACCGGACCGTTTCGTCGTCGGCACGATCGGACTGCCGGGGGAGAGGACCTTCCTCCTCCAGGCGAAGTCCGGGACCGTGCTGACGACCGTCGTCGTGGAGAAGGAACAGGTGGAGATCCTCGCCGACCGGATCACCGAGCTGCTCGACATGGTCATGACCAAGGACCCGGCCGCGCGAGTGCCGCAGACGGCCCTCGACGACCGCATCGACAACGCCGGACTGAATGTGCCCATCGAACCGGAGTTCCGTGTCGGCACCATGAGCCTCGGCTGGGACACGGTCAAACACGAACTCGTCGTCGAATGCTTCGAACTCACCGAGGCGGACGCCCAGGCCGGAACGTCCGCCGACCCCGATGACGACGAAGTCGACCGCGAGGTCCTGCGCGTCGTCCTCGACGCGGCGGCCGCTCGGGAGTTCTCCCGCCGCGGCGAACAGGTCGTCGGCGCAGGACGCGGCGACTGCCCGTTCTGCTCCCTCCCGCTCGAGCCCGAAGGCCACCTGTGCCCACGCGCCAACGGGATCCCGCGCGCCTGAAGTGATGGACAACAGCTTTCTCCTCGAGGCTCTGAGCGCGGGGGAGTGGACGGAGATGGGCTCGATTCCGCGGGCCAGCAATGACACCCGCCTGCTCGTGATCGAACACTCGGACCGGGCGGTCAAGGCCGTGTACAAACCGATCTCCGGGGAACGCCCGCTGCTCGACTTCCCCTCGGGGACACTGGCGCTGCGGGAAGTCGCGTCCTATCGGCTCAGCTCAGCCCTCGGACTCGACGTCGTCCCGCCGACGGTGCTGCGCGAGGACCTGCCCGCCGGTCGCGGCTCTCTGCAGGCCTACGTCGAAGCCACCGATGATGACGAGGCCGTGAGCCTGTCAGCGGTGCAGGCGATCCCGGCCGACCACACTCCGATCTTCGCGCTGCGCACCGAGGACGGCCGCGACCTCGTCCTCTCCCATGCGGTCAACGAGGGCCTGCGCGCCGTCGCCTTCTTCGACCTGCTCGCCAACAACGCTGACCGAAAGGCCGGCCATGTCATCACCGGTTCGACCCTGCCGAGCACCGATGCGCACGACATCGGCGTCTTCGGCATCGACAACGGGCTGACGTTCCATGCCGATGAGAAGCTGCGCACCGTGCTGTGGGGCTTCTCCCGCACATCGTTCCGAGCCGAGGAGATCGACGCCCTCGAGGAGATCGTCGACATGGACCCGGTCCTCAACGACGCGCTCTGCGACTGTCTTTCGCCCCAGGAGGTGCAGGCTCTGCGCGAGCGGGCCGAGACTCTCCTCACAGGTGAGTTCTTCCCCGAAGCCCCCGAGGACCGCACCGTCATCCCCTGGCCGCCGATCTGAGTCCGGCATCCGGTTGCGAGCATCACTGGGAATCGGAGTGCCGAACGCCTGCGTCTCGGTTAGGCTGGTCTGCGTGAAGTCATGGCCCGAACCACAACTGCCCCGTCTGACCAGCACCGGGAAGGTGCCCACGGTCTTCGACACGAGCTCCCGCAGCCCGCGCCGCCTGCGCGGTCGCGAGCAGACCGCTCGTCTCTACGTCTGCGGCATCACCCCCTACGATGCGACGCATCTCGGTCACGCGGCCACCTATGTGGCCTTCGACCTGCTCAACCGCATCTGGCGTGATGCCGGACTCGACGTCGTCTACGTCCAGAACACCACCGACGTCGACGATCCGCTGCTGGAGAGGGCCGACGCCACCGGGGTCGACTGGCGCGAACTCGCCTCCTCCCAGATCCAGCTCTACCGTGAGGACATGGAGGCCCTGCGGGTGATCCCGCCGCGGAGCTTCATCGGCGTCGTCGAAACCGTCCCCGAGATCACCGCGGCCGTGGAGGACCTCGTCGCCAAGGGCGCGGCCTACACGCTCGACAACGGTGACGTCTACTACCGGGTGTCGACCCCGATCACCCCGCCTTTCGGCACCGTCAGCCATGACGACGAGAAGACGATGGCCGTGCTCTCGGCCGAACGCGGCGGTGACCCGGACACCGTGGGCAAAGAGAACCCGATCGACCCGCTGCTGTGGCGCGCCGAGCGTGAAGGCGAACCGTCGTGGGACGGCGGGGCACTGGGCCGCGGCCGGCCCGGCTGGCACGTCGAATGCACCGTCATCGTCGACAAGTACGCGGGCCTGCCCGTCGACGTGCAGGGCGGCGGGAACGACCTCATCTTCCCGCACCACGAGATGAGCGCGGCCCACGCCGCAGCCTGGCGCGACACCCCGATGGCCAAGACCTACATGCACACCGGCATGGTCGGACTCGACGGCGAGAAGATGAGCAAATCGAAGGGCAACCTCGTGCTCGTCTCACAGCTGCGCGAACGCGGAGTCGACCCGATGGTCATCCGCACCGTGATCCTGTCCAACCACTACCGCAGCGATTGGAGCTTCACCGAAGAGCAGCTCGAGACCGCAGCGGCACGGCTGGAGGCGTGGCGGCATGCGGCGAAGTGCGAATCCGAATGCCGGGAAGGACTGCGCGGACACATCATCGGTCTGCTCCGCGAAGCGCTCACCGACGACCTCGACAGCCCCCGTGCCCTCGGGATCCTCGACGAATGGGCCGAACACTACGCAGACACCGAGCCCTCGATCACCGCTGCGCTCAGCGGTGACCGGGTCGCCGACGCCGTCGATGCGCTGCTGGGCATCCGTCTGCTCGACTGACTCTGCGCCCTACTTCTCGCGGCCGCGTTTGCGCAGATAGCGTTCGAACTCGGCCGCGATGGCGTCTCCGCTGGCCTCAGGCAGATCGGCGGAGTCGATAGCCTCCTCGAGAGCGCGGACGAGTTCGGCCAGTTGCGGATTCAGCGACACGAGCTCATCGGCGCCCAGCTCCCATGCGCGGCTCTCCTCCTCGAGCACATGGATATCGATCTCCACGCCCGCATAGTGTTCGACGGCCTTGGCCAGCGCCAGTTCCGCCTTCGGCGACGGAGAATCGGCAAGGTAGTCCGGCACCCCGACCCACAGATTGATCGCGCGCAGACTCCGCCACCGGCAGGCCACGGCGAGGAGGCCGAGGATGCCGATGGGACCTTCATAGCCGTTGGCATCGATGCCGATCTCGGCCGCCAGCGTTCGGTCCTCGGTGTTCGCCACGACCGGCAGCGGTCGGGTGTGCGGCACCTCCGCATGGAGCCCGCCGAGGAGGACGACCGAATCGTCCCGACCGATCTGACCGAGGATGAGGGAGAGGAACTCCCGCCACTTCAGTCCCGGTTCGTGACCGTGGATGACGGTGATCGGCAGTTCGCCGAGGCGGCCGCGATGCACCGCGATCCCCGGCCAGGCGATCGATGCGGTTCCCTCCTCGTCGCGGAGGATCTCCGGCTCGGAGAAGCGGAATTCGTAGAACCCGTCGGTGTCGAGGATCTGCGAGTCGTTCAGCTGCCAGACCTCGACGAGATCCTTGGCCAGGGAACTCGCGGCTTCGGAGGCATCGGCATCCTGACCTTCGAAGGCGATGAAGACGAGTGCCCCGGACCCGGATGGAAGAAAGCTCATGGTTCAAGACTACGCTGGGCGTATGACGAATTCTGCCGCCGCCGAGCCCGCCGCTGTCCTGTGGGATATGGACGGAACCCTTGTCGATACGGAACCGTACTGGATCCGAGCCGAAACAGAACTGATGAACGCTCATGGGCTTCCCTGGTCAGAAGAGCAGGGGCTCGAATTCGTCGGCAACGAACTGACCACCTCGGCGTCGATGATGCAGGAGGCCGGTCTCGATCTACCGGTGAACGAGATCGTCGACACCCTCATGGGCGCGGTGATCGACCAGATCCGCACCTCCGTCCCGTTCCGGCCCGGCGCACTGGAGCTGCTCGCCGAGCTCAGGGCCGAGCGGATCCCCAGCGTCATGGTCACAATGTCCTACCGTCGGCTCGCCGAGGCGGTCATCGCCAGCTGCCCGCCCGACAGCTTCGCCGGACTCATCTCCGGTGACGAAGTCTCCGCGGGCAAACCCGACCCGGAGCCCTACCTCCGCGGGGCGGCCCTGCTGGGCCTCGACCCGGCAGAGTGTGTCGCTCTCGAGGATTCGAAGCCCGGTCTGGCCAGCGCGGAGGCGGCTGGAACCATCGCCGTGGGCATCCCGCATTTCATCGATCTGGAAGCGCGGCCGGGCCGGATCCTGTGGGACGGCCTCGAAGGCCGCACCGTCGAGGATCTGCGTCGGCTGCGCCACCACAGTCGGGTCTGAACTCCCCCAATCGTCCTAGGCCCCGACGATGTTCGTGATCTCCGGCGTCGGCGGGGCGGTGTTGCCCCAGGCCGGGCACAGCGGTTTGAAGGAGCACCAGTTGCACAGGGGAGACTTCTTCGGCCGCCACCGGTCCGACTCCGCCGAAGCGATGATGTCCTTCCAGATGGCGTCGATCTCGAATTCGGTCTGTTCGATCTCGTTCATCGTCGGATGCGACTTCAGCACGCTGCGCGAACCGAGATACATCAGCTGCAGAGTGTGGACGAGATCTCCGGAGAGTCGGTAGACGACGAGGGCGTAGAAGCCCATCTGGAACCGCGCCTCCCGTCCGTACTGCGGCTTCGGCTGCTTGCCGGTCTTATAGTCGACCAACCTGGTCTCACCGCCGGGGGCGACATCGACCCGGTCGATGAACCCGCGCAGTTCGAGTCCGTTGTCGAGCTTCGTGCGGACGAACTTCTCCGTCTCCTCGGGTTCGAGGTGCTCGGGATACTCGAGGACGAAATAGGAGTCGATGAGGCGACGTGCAGATGTGAAGAACGTCTCCTTCTCCGCTTCGGCGGTGAAGATCTCGAGCACGGTCGGGTCCTTCTCCACGAGTTCGCTCCAGGCGGGCATGAGCATCGACTGGGCGAGTTCGGCCGTGCGTTCTGCGGCGGGAGCGGTGAACAGCTTCTCGAGCACCGAATGGACAACGGTGCCGCGGAATGCCGCCTGAGACGGCGGCTCCGGCAGCCTGTCGATGCTGCGGAAGCGGAACTTCAGGGGACACTGGATGAAGTCGTTGGCCCGGGAGGGCGACAGACTGGTGAGCTCGGCCATATCACCACTGTAACGACCTGGGCGGACACGACGTGGCGACCAGCGGTGAGCGCTGAGTCGCTGTTAGGCTGAGTTACCGACCCTCAGTGGTCCGCTGACCACGACATCGACCGGAGGAATCCCTTCAATGGCCGCGAAAAACCACCAGCCCGGTGCGTCATCGGGTCTGCGTCTGGGCACGGTCCTCGGCGCACCGGTGATCCTGGCGTGGTCGTGGTTCCTCGCCGCCATCGTCATCACGATACTCTTCACCCCCTGGCTCAACCAGGTGCGGCCGGATCTGGGCATCGGCGCATGGTTTGTGGCCTTCGCCTACGCGGTGCTCCTCTTCGCCTCGGTGTTCCTCCACGAACTCGCCCACGGTGTGGCCGGTCAGTTCTACGGGCAGAAGGTCGCCGCCATCGAGCTGAACATCTGGGGCGGCTTCACCCGCTTCGAACCCCAGATGGACAATCCGCGCGACAAGGCCGCGATGACGAGCTTCGTCATCTCCATCGTCGGCCCCATCGTCAACATCGTCCTCGCGCTGCTGGGATGGTGGTGCCTGAGCGCCGTGAGTCCCACCTCGGTGCCGTGGCTGCTGCTCATCGCGGTCACCTTCGCCAATGTCGCCTTGGGAGCGATCAACCTGCTGCCGGGCATTCCGCTCGACGGCGGCTGGGCGCTGCAGGCGATCATGTGGCGCATCACCGGGTCCCAGTACCTGGGCACGATCGTGGCCAGCTGGGTCGGGCGCATCATCGCCGTCGGATTCATCGGCTGGTCGGTCATCACTCCGCTGCTGGCCGGCGATCGACCCGACCCGCTCACCGTGGCCTGGATGTCGCTCATCGCGATCATGCTGTGGTTCTCCGCCGGGGATGCTGCGACCCACGCCAAACGCGCCAGGAAGATGGAGACCTACGATCTCTCCCAGGTCATCCAACCGGCCATCGCGGCCACCTGGGATGCCGACCTCGCCGACACCCTCGACTACGCGAACACGCTCGGCAACGCGAAGGAGCGCACCCTCATCGTCGTCCTCGACCAGAACGGGCTGCCGTACGGTCTCGTCGATCGGCACGCCGCAGCCGGCCGCCTCGCCGAGACCCTCGACGCCGTGCCCGCCGGTGAGGTCGCCCGGCCCCTCGTCGGCTGGATCGGTGTGCCCAAGGACATCACCGCCCCGCATCTGCTCGAATCGCTCACCCACCGCCCCAAGGCGCAGTTCAGCCTCGTCATGGACGGTAACACGCTGGTCGGAGTCATCGATCTGCAGGAATTCTTCGACGAACTTCTCGCAGCCTGAGCCGGTTGTGTGAGGCAATCCTCACCAGCGTAGAGTGGACTCATCATGACTCAGCCACTCCGTTCCCGACCTCCGCGTGCCCTCAGCCGCGGCGAAAAGGTCCAGCTCACCGACCCCAAGGGGCGCATGCACACCTTCGTGCTCGCCCCGGGCGAGCTCTTCCACACGAACAAGGGACTCATCAGCCACGACGACATCATCGGGCGCACCGAAGGCATCATCGTGTCGAATTCCGGGGGAGTGGAGTTCCAGGTCTTCCGTCCCCGCTATGAGGACTTCGTGCTCTCGATGCCCCGCGGCGCTGCGGTCGTCTACCCGAAGGATTCGGGACTCATCGTCACCCTCGGCGACATCTTCCCCGGCGCCACCGTCGTCGAGGCGGGGGTCGGCTCCGGGGCACTGTCGATGGCCCTGCTGCGTGCCGTCGGACCGCGCGGTTGCGTGCACTCCTTCGAACTGCGCGAGGAGTTCGCCACGATCGCCTCGGGCAATATCGCAGACTTCTTCGACGGGGCACCCGAGAACTGGTCGGTCACCGTCGGCGACCTCTCCGAGGCGCTGCCGCAGACCTTCGCGCCCGGCAGCGTCGACCGCGTGGTCCTCGACATGCTCACTCCCTGGAACACGCTCGACGCCGTCAGCGAAGCCCTGACGCCCGGCGGAATCGTCATCGCGTATGTGGCCACGGTCCCGCAGCTCTCCCGCTTCACCGAAGCGCTGCGGGCCACGGGGAACTTCGCCGAACCCGAAGCCATGGAAGCCATGGTCCGCGGCTGGCACGCCGACGGCCTCGCCGTGCGCCCCGACCACCGGATGATCGCCCACACCGGCTTCCTCATCATGGCCCGAAGGATGGCCGCCGGAGTGGCTCCGCTGGAGAAGAAGAAACGCCCGCAGGGAGCCGCTGCGGCCCCCGAGGACGTCGCCGCGTGGACGGAGCCCGAGGTCACCGAGGCGGCCATCGGCACCCGCACCGCACACGGGAAGAAGCTGCGCCGAGTCATGCGCGAAGCCGGTAAGCGCCTGCGCAGCGACGAAGAGAACGCGGCTGCCGCGGACGCGACACAGCCGCCGAACACTGAGACCACTGGGCCGAAGGAGGATCGATGACAGAGACCACGACCGAGGTGAAGAAGCTGCGTGAGGACACCGTGTCCCTGCGCCAGCAGCTCTACACCGCGGGCAAACGCAATGAGGCCTTGTCGAAGACCCTGCGCACTGCCCGCGACGAGCTCAACCGGATCAAGGAGGAGGCTCGTCGTCTGACCGAGCCGCCGAACAACTGGGGCACCCTCATCGGCCTCGACGACAAGGGTGTGGCTGCCGACGTCATCGTCAGCGGCCGCCGCATGCGCGTGGCCGTCGCCCCCGAAGTGAATCCGGCCGGGCTGCGCCCCGGCGCCGATGTCCTCCTGTCCGAGGGCCTCGTCGTCATCGGCGTCGGCGAGTTCCCCCCGGTGGGTTCGGTCGTCAACGTCCGCGAATTCATCGATGACCGGCGCATCCTCGTCGGAGCTCCCGGTGATGACGAACAGGTCTTCACCCTCGCCGCCGACCTCATCGATTCGGGGCTGCGCGTCGGCGATGCCGTCGTCGTCGACACCCGCACCCACTACGCGCTGCAGGTCGTCGAGAAGCCCGAGGTGTCCTCGCTGCTGCTCGAAGAGGTCCCCGACATCACCTATTCGGACATCGGGGGACTGGCCGACCAGATCGGACAGATCAAGGACGCCGTCGAACTGCCCTTCGAACATCCCGAGCTCTACACCGAGCACGGTCTCAAACCGCCCAAGGGCATTCTGCTCTACGGGCCCCCGGGCTGCGGCAAGACCCTCATCGCCAAGGCGGTGGCGAATTCGCTGGCCGATCGCACCGGTGAGGAGAGGACCAGCAAGACCTACTTCCTCAACATCAAGGGCCCGGAGCTGCTCGACAAGTACGTCGGCGAGACCGAACGTCAGCTCCGCCTCATCTTCGCCCGTGCCAGGGAGAAGGCATCGGCGGGCTTCCCCGTCGTCGTCTTCTTCGACGAGATGGAATCGCTCTTCCGCACCCGCGGCACGGGCAAGTCCTCGGATGTGGAGACGACGATCGTCCCGCAGCTGCTCACGGAGATCGACGGCGTGGAACAGCTCGACAACGTCATCGTCATCGGTGCTTCGAACCGTGAGGACCTCATCGACCCGGCGATCCTGCGTCCGGGCCGCCTCGATGTGAAGATCCGCATCGAACGCCCCGATGCCGATGCCGCTCGTGACATCTTCGAGAAGTACCTCACGGCCGACCTGCCGCTGCATTCGAGCGTGCTCTCCGGTCATGAGACGCCCGCCGAGGCGGTGGCCACCGTCATCGACCACTGTGTGGAGCGGATGTACGCGGAGAGCGCGGACAACGAGTTCGTCGAGGTCAGTTATGCCGACGGTTCGAAGGAAGTCCTCCACTTCTCGGCATTCGCCTCCGGCGCGATGATCCACAACATCGTCGACCGGGCGAAGAAGTCCGCGATCAAGTCGCTGCTCGAGACCGGCGAGAGGGGTCTGCAGCCGGCACACTTCGATGCCGCCATCGCCGAGGAGTTCAGCGAACACGAGGACCTGCCGAACACGACGAATCCCGATGAGTGGGCGCGCATCTCCGGGCGCAAGGGCGAGCGGGTCACGCATCTGCGGATGATGCACCTCGACACGACCAGAGGTGCCCCGACCGTTCCCTATGAGACCGAGATCTCCGAAGTGCGACCGAACTCCGACCTGGTCTGAGAAGACAGATGGGCCCGCCTGCACCTGCAGGCGGGCCCATCAATGGGGCAGGGGCGTTCTCGGCTGTCAGCGGCTGCGTCCGCGACGGCTGGAGCCGCCGGAGACCGCAGTGGCGATGATCCGCCAGCCGACCAGGGTGACGAGATTGAGCGAGGTCGCCACGATCATGAAGCTCACGGGCACCGTACCGGGCTCTCCGCTGGCCCCGGTGACTCCGCGCAGCACGAGACCGACGAGCACGGTCACCGCCCACACCCCGGTGCCGGTGGCCAGGGGCGAGATCGGACGATCCCAGACCGCGGTGAGCAGCCAGGCCAGCACGAGAGCTGCGAGGAACGGCCACGCCGTGGTCATCAGCCCCTGCGGGTCGAAATTGTGAGAATGTGTGTAGTGACCGACGATCGTGAACAGAACCACGAGGATGAGGTCGACGATCAGTGCGATGGGGAGATGAGATTTCTTCGTTGCCACGTCCCCGAGTCTAATCCTTGGAGGAAGTACAGATGCTCAGAGTCAGGCGCGTCATGGGATCCGAAACCGAGTTCGGCCTCAGCCAGCCCGGCAACCCGCGCGCGAATCCGATGCGGGACTCGGCGCGTGTCGTCGATGCCTATGCGGGACCGCGCGGCCTGAAGTCGTCCCAGAGCTTCTGGGACTTCGCCACCGAGTCGCCGCTGGCCGATGCTCGCGGCTTCATCATGAACCTCGCCGACGCCGACTCCTCCCAGCTGACCCATATTCCGCAGGACGACGTCGAAGCCCAATACCTCGCGAACGTGGTCACGGAGAACGGCGCGCGCTACTACGTCGACCACGCCCACCCCGAATACTCCTCTCCGGAGGTGCTGACTCCACGCGATATCGTCACCTTCGACCGGGCCGGCGACCTGGTGGGGCTGGCCTCGGTGCGGGCCTTGGAGAAGACCGAGGAACCGGTCAACCTGTACAAGAACAACACGGATTCGAAGGGCTCGTCGTACGGCACGCACGAGAACTACCTCGTCGATCGCGGCACCGACTTCGATGACATCGTCGCCGGCCTCGTCCCGTTCTTCGTGACCCGGCAGATCCTGTGCGGCTCCGGTCGGGTCGGGATCGGCCGTGAGGGCGAGGGCAAGGGCTTCCAGATCTCTTCGCGCGCGGACTTCTTCGAAGCCGAGGTCGGCCTCGAGACGACGCTGCGCCGACCGATCGTCAACACCCGAGACGAACCGCACGCCGACGCCGCGAAGTACCGACGGCTGCATGTGATCATCGGCGACGCCACCCTGGCCGAACCCGCAACCTACGTGCGCTTCGGCGCGACCTCCCTCGTCCTCGGACTCATCGAAGCGGGCCTGGCCCCGAGAATCGAACTCGACGATGCCCTGCAGTCGCTGTGGGACGTCAGCCACGACCTCAGCCTCAGCGCCCCGCTGCGCCTGAGCGACGGCACCACGATGACGGCATTGGAGATCCAGGAGGTCTTCTTCGCCGCCTGTGCCGAACACGCCGATCCCGAGGATGCCGATACCGCCGCGGTGCTCGCCGAATGGCGGCGATTCCTCGACGGGCTGGCCGCCGACCCGCGCAGTCTCGCCGACTCCATCGACTGGGTCGCCAAGTGGGTGCTGCTGGAGAACTACCGTGAGCGCGAGGGCATCGACTGGGATCATCCGAAGCTCGCCCTCATCGATGTCCAGTACCACGATGTGCGCCCGGAGAAGGGTCTGTTCCACAAGCTCGAGAGGGCCGGACGGATCCGACGGATGACGACCGACGCCGAGGTCGAGGCGGCGGTGACCAACGCGCCCGAGGGCACCCGCGCCTTCCTCCGCTCGTTCGCGGTCAACCGCCTCGGCGATGCTCTCGTGGCTGCCAGCTGGGACTCCCTGGTGCTCAACGCCGGCGACTTGGGCATCGTGCGTCTGCCCATGCAGGAGCCGCTCAAAGGTACCCGCGAGCTGCTGGAGGACCGGGTCGAGGGAATCGAGACCGCCGAGGCCCTGCTGAAGGCCCTCGGAGTCGATAGACTGAAACCGAAGAACGACTGAAGAGGTGTGAGATGAGCTCGCAGGAACAGGTCCAGAGGGACAAATCGAATGGCGGGTCGGACGCGCCCGTCGACCCGCCGGAAGCCGTGCAGGGTCAGATCAACACTCAGAACGTCGACTCCATCCTCGATGAGATCGACGGCGTGCTGGAATCGAACGCGGAGGAATTCGTCAAGAACTTCGTGCAGAAGGGCGGCCAATGAGATGTCAGGATTCTCTCCTGCATTTCTGAGCTCGACGAGCAATTCCTTCGTCGAGCTCGCCCGCTCCCTGGCTCCCGAGACGTTGCCGCAGAACAGCGGTCGGGACCTGACCGGGCAATCGCCGGAAGGCACAACGATCATCTGCTTCCGCACCGCGACCGGTGTCCTCATGGCCGGGGACCGGAGAGCGACGATCGGCAACCTCATCGCCTCCCATTCGATGGAGAAGGTCGAAGCCGCCGACGACTTCTCGGTCATCGGCGTTGCCGGAACGGCCGGGGTCGCACTCGACCTCATCCGCCTCTTCCGGCTCGAACTCGAACACTACGAGAAGATCGAAGGGGCCGGGCTGTCCCTCAACGGCAAGGCCAATCGTCTGGCCGCGATGCTGCGCGGCAACCTCGGACTGGCCATGCAGGGTCTCAGCGTCGTGCCCCTGTTCGCCGGCGTCGATGCGTCGATGCCGCAGGGACAGATATTCAGCTTCGACGTCACCGGCGGCAGATACGTCGAACACCGCTTCCACGCCATCGGCTCTGGCTCCGGCTTCGCCCGAGGGGCACTGAAGAAGCTGTGGCAGCCGGATCTCGACACCTCCGCGGCGATCGGAGTGGCCGTCGAGGCCCTCTTCGACGCTTCCGATGATGATTCGGCGACCGGGGGACCGGACTTCGTGCGTCAGATCGCGCCGACGGTCTTCACCGTCGACCTGGAACACGGGGCCACCGAGATCGATTCGGCCGCTGTGCTGGAGACCGCCACCGAGGTGGTCGCCCGCCGCACCCGCAGCGCGCGGGCCTGAGCGTCGGACCGTCAAAGTCGAATCGTCACCGCGAAAGGATCGGACATGAGTCAGGCGCCGTTCTACGTCTCTCCGGAACAGCTGATGAAGGACCGGGCGGACTTCGCCCGCAAGGGCATCGCCCGGGGCCGGTCGGTCGTCGTCATGCGCTTCGACGAAGGCATTCTGCTGCTCGCGGAGAACCCCTCGCCGACGCTGCACAAGATCGCCGAGATCTACGACCGGATCGGCTTCGCCGCCGTCGGCAAATACAACGAGTTCGAAACGCTGCGCCAGGCCGGAGTCCGCTACGCCGATCTGCGCGGCTACTCCTATGACCGCACCGATGTCACGGCCCGCGGGCTGACGAACGCCTATGCGCAGACCCTGGCCGGTGTCTTCACCACCGAATCCAAGCCCTTCGAGGTCGAGCTCGTCGTCGCCGAACTCGGTCACACAGCCGAACACGACCAGCTCTACCGGCTCAGCTATGACGGTTCTGTCATCGACGAGACCGAGCATGTTGCCATCGGAGGCCGAGCCGACGCGATCACCGATTCCTTAGCCGGACTGGCCACCTCACAGATGTCTCTGCATGAGGTGTTCGCCCATGGTGTGCAGGCTTTGTCTGCCGCCACCCAGTCGACACCGGCCGCAGACGCGCTCGAAGCGGCGATCCTCGACCGAACGACCACCAAGCAGAGGACGTTCCGACGTCTCGACGATGCCGCGATGAACCGGCTGCGGGAGGACTGAATGGCACGCATCTACGGGATCGAGACCGAATACGGACTCGCCCACACCGCCGCGGCGGACGGACGCCGGATCGGACCCGAGGAGATCGCCCGGCACCTCTTCCGGCCCATCGTCGAATGGGGACGGTCCTCGAACGTGTTCCTGCCCAACGGCTCCCGCCTCTACCTCGACGTCGGCTCGCACCCCGAATATGCGACCGCCGAATGCGACGACCTGGGCGATCTGCTCGCTCAGGACCGGGCCGGCGAGGCGCTGATGATCGACCTGCTCGACCAGGCGCAGACCGCACTCGAGGCCGAAGGCGTCGGCGGGCGGGTGCACATGGTCAAGAACAACACCGACGCGGCCGGGAACTCCTACGGTTCGCACGAGAACTTCCTCATCCGCCGCACCCTCGACTTCAACCGACTGACCACGGTGCTGCTGCCGTTCCTCGTGTCCCGACAGCTGCTCGTCGGCGCCGGCGCGATCATCCCGCGCCGCTCGGCGTTGAACCCCGATGAGGAATCGGACCGCACGGAGATGATGTTCGGCCTCTCTGCCCGCTCCGATGTCATGTGGGAGGGACTGTCCTCGGCCACGACCCGGTCCCGGCCGATCATCAACGCCCGCGACGAACCCCATGCGGATGCGGAGAAGTACCGTCGTCTCCACGTCATCGTCGGTGACTCCTCGATGTCGACGGCCACCTCGGCGCTCAAGCTCGGATCGGCGATCCTCATGCTCGACCTCATCGAACAGGGAGCGCGGATCCCGGAGAACGGGCTGCGCCACCCTGTGCGCGACATCCGACTCGTCGCGCGCGACCTCACCGGTTCCGTCGTGCTCGAGCGCACCGACGGCACCACGACAACCCCGCTGGGCCTGCTCTCGGACTACCGGGAGCGGGCACAGCGGATCGTTGACAAGGGAGATCACAGTCTCGGCGACGAAGGCCTCGCCGGCTATGTCATCGACCTGTGGACGCGGATGCTCACCGCCGTCGAATCCCAGGACTTCTCGACCGTGGACACGGAGATCGACTGGGTGATGAAACGCGCGCTCATCCGCCGGTCCATGCAGCGGGGGATCGACGACATCACCGATGCGCGCATCCACCGTCTCGACATCGCCTACCACGACATCACGCCGGCGACCGGCCTGTTCCCGAAGCTGGAGGCGGCGGGAATGGCGAAGAACCTCGTCCCCGCCGAGGCGGCCACCCGCGCCAAAGACGTGCCTCCGGCGAGCACCCGGGCTGCCATCCGGGGCGAATTCGTCCGTGTCGCCCATGCCGCCCGCCGCGACTACACCGTCGACTGGGTGCACCTGCGGCTCAACGACGAATCCGGTCGCGCCGTCGCACTCAAGGACCCGTTCGCCACGAGTCACCCGCAGGCAGAAACACTCATCGCCGGCCTGTAAGATCACCCTGTGATCCGGTCGGTCCCACCACAGCGTTCGGGCACGACCACCCGTGACGAAAGGAAACCAGTGCGCACCAAAGTGCTCAGCGCCATTGCGGCCGGCCTGCTGCTGCTCTCGGCCTGCGGGCAGGGTGAGGAGTCGCAGGACTCGACCACACCTCCGCCCTCGGTGTCCGCCCAGGATGCGAAGTCGACCAGCCTCGACGACATCACCGTCGAGGGCAAGAAGGGCAAGAAGCCCAAGGTCAGCTTCGATTCTCCGCTGGTGATCGAGAAGGCCGAGAAGAAGGTGCTGGAGAAGGGCACGGGGGAGAAGATCGCCGACGGCGAGCAGGTCACCGCCCAGATGACCCTTGTGTCGGGCACGAACGGCAAGATCGTCGAATCCAGCTACGATTCGCAGGCACCCGCCGGTTTCCCCATGGACAAGTCGCAGATCTCCGAAGACCTCTACAACGCCCTCATCGACGTCAAGGTCGGCTCCCGGGTGATGATGTCGCTCAACGGCTCCGCCGAGCAGGGCGAGGCGTCGCAGACGCTCGTCTACATCATCGATGTCGAGAAGACCACCCGACCGCTGACCCGCGCGGAGGGGAAGAAGGCCGACCAGTCGGGCAACCCGGTGACGGTCAAGTGGGCCGACGACGGTGCCCCGTCGATCTCGAAGCCGAAGGGTGACGAGCCCGAGGATCTGAAGACCTATACGACGATCGAAGGCGAAGGCCCCGAGGTCGAGAAGGGTCAGAGCGTGGCCGTGAAGTACTCCGGTTGGCTCTGGGACGACAACTCGAAGACCTTCGACTCGAACTGGAAGAAGGGCGGACAGCCGTTCGTCGTCGACCCCGTCGGGGAGGCCCAGGTCATCGAGGGGTGGAACGAAGGCCTCGTCGGCCAGAAGGTCGGCAGCCAGATCGTCCTCGTCGTCCCCCCGGAGAAGGGCTACGGCGAACAGGGCAGAGAACCTTCGATCCCGGCAGATGCGACCCTGGTCTTCGTCATCGACATCCTCTCCGCCCAAGGCTGAGACGCACTTTTCGCCACACACAGCACGACTACTCCAGGAGGAAGAAAATGAGCAAGCAGAAGCCAGAAGTCGACTTTCCCGGCGAGGCCCCGACCGAGCTCATCATCACCGATGACGTCATCGGCACCGGCGCCGAGGCGGGGCCCGGCGACACCGTGAGCGTGCACTACGTGGGTGTCGCCCATTCCACCGGCGAAGAGTTCGATGCCTCGTACAACCGCGGCACCCCGTTGGAGTTCCGTCTCGGGTCCGGAATGGTCATCTCCGGTTGGGACCAGGGGATCCAGGGGATGAAGGTCGGCGGCCGCCGCACCCTGCAGATCCCACCGCACCTGGCGTACGGAGATCAGGGCGCCGGCGGTGTCATCCAGCCCGGGGAGTCGCTCATCTTCGTCTGCGATCTCGAGAACGTGCGCTGACCGTTCGCATGACGACTGTGGCCGGGCTCTTCGGAGCCCGGCCACACGTGTCTGATCTGTCCGATTCGATGCGGGAGACAGATTTCGGTCGGGAACTCGAGGCCGGGATTCAGAGTTCGGCGGCCAAGCGCCCCGCGGCGGCCGCGGCGAGGAACGATGCCGCATCGGCCGGCAGCTTTCGCCCCATGGTCGACAGTCCGACGGGGGAGGAGCCCAGCTCCGCCCACAGACCGCTCAAGTCGACGTCGACGAGATCGTGCATGACCAGGCTGCCCAGCTGTCGGTCCACGGTGTCGACGACGACGGTCGGCTCCGGATCCATCTCGGCCAGCTCCGCCTCGGTGAGGGTGGAGAAGTCGGGCACCGGCACGGTCATCCCCGGCCGTGCGATCTCGGTCAGCGGGGTCAGCGAATGGTGGGAGATGCCGAAGTGGCGGCCGCGGGCATCGGCATTCGACATCCGCAGCAGGCCGATCGGGCGCCCGCCGAGCAGGGCTGCGGCATTGAGATGGTCCCCGGTGACGAGCCCCGAATAGCCGTACTTCGTGCCGGTGCCGAGGTTCCCGGGCCCCTGCGCGACGATGGTGATGTCGGCCCCCATCACGTGTCGGGCGGCGAGCAGACCGGTGTGGACGGTCACCGCTTCGAGGTCACCTCCCCAGGACTGCCCGGTGCTGATCGATCCCGTCAGCCATCCGGCTTCCTTGAGCCCGGCCACCGCCTGTGAGAACGGGGCGGGCAAGGCGGCACCGTCGCTGAGCACATACGCCACGGACAGGGAGGGGTCGACGGCGCGGATGCCGGCGATCACAGCCGGCAGCGCCGAATGCAGATCGGCCACGACGACGGGCATGCCGTCCAGGTGCTCCGCCTCAGCGAGGACGGCATGGTGTTCGGATTCCTGATCATCGACGCCGAGCACCATCGTCTGCAGGGGCGAATAGCGGTCCTTGACCAGATGTCCGGGGCCTTCGGGCGGGTCGGCGGGAAGCGCCTCGGGCAGTGCGACGATGAGACCGAAACCTCCGGTGCCCAAGCGCTTGGCCAATGCCGAGACATTGACGATCACCGAGTCTCCGACCTGCGGATGGCCGACAGCATCGGTGTAGGCGATCGCGCGGATGGAGGTCACATCTGTGCCCGGCAGCGCCCGGTCCAGTTCGACGGCGACGTCTGTGTATCCTGGCCGGGTGGAGCGAATCGCTGCGGCGATTCCTTTGCGCCAATGAATCATGGTGCCAAGACTATCGCCCGGCCTAGGTTACGGTGGAATCGTGAACACACCCCGCACCAGCAGACAGAGACAGCAGACGGAACGGCTGATGAACCTGCTCATCGCTCTGCGCGCCTCCCGCGGATGGGTCTCTCGCAAGACCCTGATGAGCGCCATCGACGGTTACACGGGGCTCGACGAGGTCGCCTTCGACCGCAAGTTCTCTCGCGACAAAGAGCTGCTGCGGCATATGGGCATCACGATCGCCACCCGTGCCGAACACGATGCGTACGGAGACGCGGGAGAGACCGGTTACCGGATCTCGACCGCCGACTATGCGATGGACGAGGTCGATCTCACTCCGGCCGAGGCCGCTGCCGTCACGGTCGCGGCCGCCTTCTGGTCGGAGACCGAACTCGGCGACTCCAGTGCGCAGGCGCTGACGAAGCTTCGGGCCTTGGGCATCGACCTCGACCAGCAGGGTGCCGAGCGTGCGCAGGTGGATCCGGGCTCTGCCGCACGCAGACTCGCCAGTGCGAACTTCGCCGACGCCCTCCACCACATCAACGCCCGCGAAGCCATCGGCTTCCGCTACCACAAACCCGGACAGACCGCGCGCAAGGTGCGTCTGGAACCCTACGCCCTGCTCAGCCGCGGCGATCGCGTCTACCTCTTCGGTTTCGACCTCGATCGGCAGGCACGTCGGACCTTCCGTCTCTCCCGCGTCGAGGGCGGAATCGCGAAACTCGGCGGACGTGAGCCCGGCGATTACACGATCCCCGAGGACTTCTCACCTCAACTGGCTCTGCAGTCGAGTTCGGAGATGGCGGTCGTCGCCGAGGCGAAGCTGCACATCCGCGCCCACCGGGCCGACCCGCTTCGACGCCGGCAGGTGCGCGTCGATGACGATGCGGTGATCATCGAGTTCTCCGATGTCGACACGCTCGCGGCCGAGATCGTCGGCTTCGGCGACGCCGTCGAAGCGGTGTCACCGCCCGAACTCGTCCGTGCCGTGGACCAGCGCCGCGATGAGATCCGTGCATCCCTCAACCGCCTCGGAGGTGCCAGTGTCCTCAGCGCGTGAGCGACTGACGAGGCTGCTCAGCCTCGTGCCCTACCTCGATGACCATCCCGGCGCGGATCTCGAGGACACAGCCGCGTATTTCGGCATCGACTCCGACACCCTCATCGACGACCTTCAGCTCCTCTTCGTCACAGGACGGCCCGGGCACATGCCCGATGACCTCATCGACGCGAGTTGGGAGGGCGGGCAGATCTTCGTCTCCAACGCCGAGGAGGTCTCCGTGCCGGTGCGTCTGAGCGCGGAGGAAGCCGGCGTCCTCGTGCTCGCCCTCGAACTGCTCTCCTCGCTGCCAGGGCTGGACTCCGAGGCCGTGGCCTCGGCCGCGGACAAGCTCCGGCTTGCGGCGGGCGAGAACCTGCGCACCGCCGTCGACGTCAGCCCCATCGACGTCGACGAAGAGCTGCTGAGTGCGCTGCAGAAGGCCGTTGACGAAGAGACGGCGCTGCAGATCGACTACTATGTGGCCTCCCGTGACGAACTGACCACCCGGATCATCGCTCCGACGAACCTGGTGCCCGGTTCCGACTGGTACGTCGACGCCTGGTGCTACTCGGCCGGGGCACCGCGCCGGTTCGCACTCGGCAGCATCAGAGCATGGGAGCTCACGGCCCATCCGCCGCTGTCGGTGAGCGAATCGACCACTCGATCCCACGAGGTCACCCTCGGCTTCTCCGGCAGGGGAGCCTGGCTGGCCGATGAACTCGACGTGACGACACGTGAATACTTCGAAAACGGTGAGACGAGTGTGCGCGTGCGTCTGCTCGTGCACTCGGTCGACTGGCTGAGCCGGTTCCTGCTCTGCCACGCCGATGTCATCACCGAGATCGACGACACCGATGCGGTCGCGGAGGCACTGCGACGACTCGGCTGAGCGGTGAACCGCCTGCGGATGAGGATGAAAGGCTCAGCCGCACAGCGTAGAATCGTCACAGCATCAACAAACCAAGGAGCTCCCAATGAAACCAAGTTTCGTGCAGATCGCGATCGTGATCCTCATCATCGTGATCATCTTCGGCGCGCCCAAACTGCCGCAGCTGGCTCGAAGCCTGGGACAGTCGATGAAGATCTTCAAGTCCGAGGTCAAGGACCTGCGCGACGATGAGGACGCTTCGGCGACGAAGTCCACCGAACCGGGAGCCCTGAACCAGAACTCCTCGACCGACTCGGACAAGGCCACCGGTGGGGCCACCGGCTCCGACGAGTCGAGTCGAGAGAAGCAGGACCCGCAGTCTCACGAGAAGTGAAAGAGAACAGTCAGCGGAAAGCCTCGCGAGCACAGAAGAAGAACCCTGAGAAGAAGATGCCCGTCGTCGGGCACCTCGTCGAGTTGCGCAACCGCGTCATCATCGCAGCCGCCGCCATCGTCCTGGGTGCGGTCGGCGGCTGGTTCCTCTACGACCCTGTGCTCGACATCCTGCAGGAGCCGATACGGACCATCCGCGACAACGGGGGCCGGATGGCAGAGATCAATTTCGCCGGAGTCGCGTCCCCCTTCGACCTGAAGATCAAACTCTCGTTCTTCATCGGTCTCTTCATCTCCTGCCCCATCTGGCTCTACGAGATCTGGGCGTTCATCGTGCCCGGGCTCAAGCGCAAGGAGAAGTTCTATTCGTTGGGCTTCCTCGGCGCCGCGATTCCACTGTTCCTGGCCGGGTCGACGATGGCGTTCTTCGCCCTGCCCAACGCCGTCAAGGCACTGACCTCGTTCACACCCGAAGGCGGGACGAACATCATCCCGGCTCAGGACTATCTGAGCTTCGTGATGATCATCATCGTCGTGTTCGGTCTCGCCTTCGTCCTGCCGGTGCTCATGGTGGGACTGAACATGCTGGGAATCCTCTCGGCGGACCGGATCAAGAAGTCCTGGCGCATCATCGTCATGCTCGTCTTCCTGTTCGCGGCGATCGCCACCCCGACCCCCGATGCCATGTCCATGTTCTTCCTCGTCATCCCCATGATGACGCTGTTCTGCGTGGCGTGGGCGATCTGTGTCTTCAACGACCGCCGACGCAAGAAGCGCCTCATCGAACAGGGCCTGTGGGTCGACGAGGACGAACTCACTGACGAAGAGAAGAATGACTGATTCCACTCACCCCTCGGATCCGACCGCCGCGGAAGAGACGCTGAGTCCCTCCGCCGCCTACGCTGAATTCCGAGCTCGCTCCGAATTCGCGCGCACCCCTTTGGGGCAGTTCATGTCGCGCACCGAATTCGAACTCGACGACTTCCAGATCGAAGCGTGCAGCCACCTGCAGGAAGGTGAGGACGTCCTCGTCACCGCTCCGACGGGAGCCGGGAAGACGCTCATCGCCGAATTCGCCGTCGAGCTCGCCCGCGGCCAGGGCAAACGCATCTTCTACACGACGCCGATCAAAGCGCTGAGCAACCAGAAGTTCAACGACCTCTCTGCCGTCCACGGTCCGGAGAACGTGGGCCTGCTCACGGGGGACACGACCATCCGTCGGGACGCGCCGATCATCGTGATGACCACCGAAGTGCTGCGCAACATGCTCTACAACGATGTGGCGGGCCTGTCCGACCTCGGGTTCGTCGTCCTCGACGAAGTCCACTACCTCGCCGACAGGTTCCGCGGACCGGTGTGGGAAGAGGTTATCATCCATCTGCCTGACCGCGTGCAGATGGTGTCGCTGTCGGCGACGGTGTCGAATGTGGAGGAGTTCGGAGCGTGGCTGCGTGAGGTCAGGGGACCCACGACGATCGTGTCGACCAGCCACCGCCCGGTGCCTCTGGTCAACCACGTCCTCGTCGGCCACCGCATGTTTGACCTGTTCACACACGCCGACTCGGACCGGATCGACCCCGCACTCAATCACGCCACCCGCACCCACGGTGGACCGCGTTCGAAGCGTGCTCGCGCCACCCGCGCCCGGTTCCGCCGTCCCAGCCACACCCAGGTCGTCGCGTCCCTCGCCGAGGCGGCCATGCTGCCGGCGATCATGTTCATCTTCTCCCGCAACGGCTGCGACGAAGCCGTCGAACAGTATCTGAGCACCGGGGTCGACCTGAACTCGCGGGATGAGAAGACGATCGTCAACGCCGCGCTCGAATCCCTGCGCGAAGAGCTGGCCGACGAAGACCTGGGCATCCTCGGCTACCACACCTTCCGCGAAGGACTGCTGCTCGGCGTGGCCGCTCATCATGCGGGCATGATCCCGCAGTTCAAACAGCTCGTCGAGGAACTGTTCTCACAGGGGATCATCAAGGTCGTCTTCGCCACGGAGACCCTTGCCCTGGGCATCAACATGCCGGCGCGCACGGTGGTGCTCGAGAAGCTCGTGAAGTTCAACGGCGAAGCCCATGTCATGATCACTCCGGGGGAGTACACGCAGCTGACCGGTCGCGCCGGACGTCGCGGCATCGACCGCATCGGGCATTCCGTCGTCGTCTGGCATCCGACCATCGAGGTCAGCGAGCTCGCCGCACTCGCGTCGAACCGGTCATATGCACTGAACTCGGCGTTCGGACCGACCTACAATATGACCGCGAATCTGCTCTCACGGATGAGCTCGGCGGAGGCTGCGAAGGTGCTCGAGACCTCGTTCGCGCAGTTCCAGGCCGATAAGGCCGTCGTCGGTCTGGCGCGGAAAGTCCGCAAGAACGAAACGACGATCGCAGCCTACGAGAAGTCCATGCACTGCGATCTCGGTGACTTCTCCGAATACGCGGGTCTGCGCCGGGCGATCTCGGACACCCAGAAGCAGGAGACCCGGACGAAATCGCGGAACAGGCAGCGCGATATCGTCGAATCCCTCACTGCCCTCAAGATCGGTGATGTGGTGACGATGCCGGCCAAGCGGGTCGGCGGTCGGGCCGTGATCATCGCCCCGATGAGCAGCCGTGACGGAGTCTCCCGGCTGCCGACCGTGCTCACCGAGCAGGGCAAGGTGTGGCACCTGCGCCCGCATGAGGTCACCGCACCGGTGGCCTCTCAAGGACGTATTCGGGTGCCCAAGAAGTTCAACCATCGGCAGGCCGGCGACCGCAGACAGCTGCTGTCGATCCTCGAATCCGCCGTCGCCGATGGTCGCGTCGACCCGGATGCGCACTGGGAGTCGAAGCGGGACCGCGAGGGTGAGAACACCACCGTGGCCGAGCTGCAGGCACAGATGCGGGCGCATCCGTGTCACGACTGCCCGGATCGGGAGGTGCATGCCCGATGGGCCAATCGCGCCGACAAGCTCATCCGGGAGAACGATTCCCTCATCGCTCGCATCGAGGGGCGCACCACGTCGATCGCGCTGGTGTTCGAACGCGTTCAGGACGTGCTGCGCGGCCTCGGCTTCGATCCCGCCGAGTCAACGATGCTGCGCCGCATCTACGGTGAACGGGATCTGCTGGTGGCACTGACGATCCGTGCCGGTCTGTGGGAGAAGCTCAATGAGCCCGAACTCGCGGCCTTCGCATCGATCTTCGTCTTCCAGTCGCGCCGGGACACCCTGCACGCGCATCGGGCGCCGAGCGCTGATCTCAAGGTCGTCTGCGATGAGGCGGAGACGACCTGGCGCCGGCTCTTCCACCTCGAGGAACAGCACGCTCTCGACACAACCGAGGAACCGGACCGCGGGCTCATCAAGCCGATGTATCGGTGGACGGAGGGCAAGACCCTCTCGGAGTCGCTGCGGGGCAGCGATATCGCCGCCGGTGACTTCGTCCGCTGGGCGAAGCAGAGCCTCGATCTGCTCGGTCAGGTCGCCGAAGTCATCGACGATGACACCGCGGTGAGGATCCGGCGGACGGTCAACGCCATCCGCCGGGGTGTCGTCGCCGACTCCTGACCCGAGCCGCCTCCGGCAGCTCACGGGCCGCGTCCGGCAACTCACGGGCCGGACGCGGACGTCGTCTCAGCGGCGAACCTTCTTGACGATGTTCTCGATGTCCGAACCGAAGGCGTTCTCCGTGGTCAGGTAGGTCCACGTCGAGGACGGACGTTTGAGTCCGTGCGATTCGAGATCGATGCCCTCAGCGGTGATCTCGGCCTTCTCGACAGTGGCCTTCGAGTCCTCGATGACATCGGACCAGAACGAGGAGAAGATGCGGATCGACTCCGCATTGAACGCCTCATGCGGCTTCTCGCGGGCGAAGGTGCGCAGATGGATGCCCTCGCGCAGGTCGTTGAGAAACGCGAGATGGTCGACCCAACGAGCGTCGAGGTGGAAGAGCATGACATCGCGCAGCACCTGGACGAGAAGTGCCTCCGAATGCTCCGTGACGATGTCCTCGGCTCGGTCGCCGAGTTCGCGGCGCAGCTGCTCGACCGGTTCGTCCTCCTTGCGGATCTGCACGCGGCGTTCGAGGACGAGCTCCCGCTGCTTGGCCATGAGCTCGTTGAACCGCCACGTGTCGCGGTGGAGAGCCGTGTTCTGGCCCTCGGCGATGCGCTGGGCGTGTTCGACGAGGGCGAGGGCGCGTTTGGAGTCGATGAGTCCGGTCTCGTCGCCCTCGGTGACGAAACGCTGGATCTCCGGCACGCGGGTGAGCAGTTCGTCCTCGAGACTGGTGAAGAAGACCGAGGTGCCCGGATCACCCTGCCGACCGGCACGACCGCGCAGCTGATCATCGAGTCGGGATGACGGATAGCGGCCGGCACCGATGACGAGCAGGCCACCGGCCTCGGCGACCTCGTCATCGGCGAGGCGGATGTCGGTGCCGCGGCCGGCCATCTGTGTGGACACCGTCACCGCGCCGGGGGCACCGGCTCCGGCGATGATCTCGGCCTCATGGGTGTCGTCCTTCGCATTGAGCACCGCGGCGTCGATTCCACGTTCGCTGAGACGCTGGGCCAAGGATTCGCTTTCGGCCACCGAGGAAGTACCGATGAGCACGGGACGGTTGCGGGCATGACTGTCCGCAACCTCCTCGACGATCGCGCGTTCCTTCGACTCCTGATAGGTGAAGAGACGGTCGGGTTCGTCGATGCGGATGACCGGCAGGTGCGTATCGATGGGCACGATCTCCAGCCCGTAGAATTCGCGCAGATCGTCGCCGACGGCCAGGGCCGTGCCGGTCATCCCGCACACCGTCTCATAGCCGTGGATGAGCTCCTCGACGGTCATCTGGTCGAGGATCTCGCCGCTGTCGGTGGTGCCGAGACTCTCCTTGGCCTCGACGGCGGCCTGGAGTCCGTCGGGCCACCGCTGCAGCTCGGCCACTCGCCCGCGGGAGGAGGAGATGAGTTTGATCCGGCCATCGACGACGAGATAGTCGACATCGCGTTTGACCAGGGAACGGGCGTGGAGGGCGAGGTTGACGGCGGCCAGAGTCTCGGAGTCCTCGCCGAAGAGTTCGACATCGAGTTCCTCTTCGACCCGGTCGACTCCGGCATCGGTCAGTGAGACCGCGTGACGGTCCGGGCTGATCTCGAAATCGGTGTCGGGGCTGAGCTTGGCCACGAGAGCCGCGATCGCCGTATCGGCGTCCTCGACGCTGGCCGATCCGGCCAGGACGAGGGGAACTCGGGCCTCATCGATGAGTACGGAATCGGCTTCATCGACGATGACGACGTCGCGTTCGGGGACGCGCAGATCCGCGTCATCGGTGAGGAAGCGATCACGGAGGACGTCGAAGCCGACTTCGGTCACCGAAGCGTAGACGACCTCTGCCCGGTAGGCTTCACGCCGTTCGTCTTCGCTCTGCGACCCGGAGATCGCCGCCGAACGCACACCGAGGAGATCGAAGAGCGGCTTCATCCACTGCCGGTCGCGCACGGCCAAGTAGTCGTTGACGCTGACGACGTGGACCCGGCGTCCCTGCAGGGCGTAGCCGGCAGTCGCCAAAGCGCCGACGAGGGTCTTGCCTTCGCCCGTGGCCATCTGCACGATGCTGCCCTGCAGGAGGCCGATGAGGCCGCGCAGCTGCGTGTCATAGGCGGTTTCGTCCAGGGCACGTTCACCGGCTTCCCGGGCGAGGGCACAGTAGCGGGTCAGCGTCTGCTGCTGAGTTCCCGAAGCGAAGACCTCGCCCGCGGCCTCGGTGAGCTCTGCATCGCTGAGATCGGAGAATTCGCGTCCGGCCGCGGCGAGTTCGTCGGCTGCTCGTTCGAACCAGCCCGTTGCCTTCTCGGCTTGAGCGCCGGGTCGGTTGAGCAGGCGTGCAAAGAATCCCATGGTCGTCCTTCGTCGAAAAGTGCGTCGGTGTCGAGTCTAACGTTCAGGACATCGGCCACGAACCGTCGACGACGGCTTCGGCGTTGCCCTTCTTCCGCAGCCAGGCCTGGAGTCCTGCGGCCTGTGAGCGCTTCCACTCGGCCTGTGCGCTCATGATCGCGTGGCTGCTCAGCCCCGCGATTTCCGTGGACTTTTCGGCCAATGCTCGGGAAATGTCCAGTGCTGCCAGCGCGTCGGCGGCCGCATCGTGCGCGTCGAGGAGTTGAACACGATAGGTTCTCGCGGTGTCGATCAGCGTCCGTTTGCCCTTGCGGTAGGGGTCGATGTACTTGTCGACGACGAAGGTGTCGACGATCGTCGGGATGATCCCGGCGAAGTCGATGTCCGGGCGATGCCGGGCCACCTCGGCGGCCATCACGCTGAGATCGTAGACGACGTTGTGGCCGACGACGACCGCACCTTCGTCCTTGAGGGCAGCGAACTGCTCGCACAGTTCCGTCACGACTTGGGCTGCGGGCGCACCGTTGGCCTGGGCGTATTCGGTGGTGATGCCGTGGACGGCGCGTGCCGATTCGGGGATCTCCATGCCGGGGTCGGCCAACCAGGTGCGCGTCTGCGTCGCCGAGTCGACGAATGCGGCGGTGACGATGCGGGCCGTCGCCGGGTCGACACCGGTCGTTTCGAGGTCGAAGCCGACGAGCCGGCAGTCCAGCCACGATCCGGTCGCACGAGCAGGCGCCGGGGCGGTCGCAGCCTGGGGGACCGGGGGAGTCACAGCCAGGGGGACCGGGGGAGTGCCGCCCTCACCTGCAGTGGAGGCGCCGGCGACGGATTCGAGCGCGGCGACGAGGTTGTCCACGGAACGGCGGATGTTCTGTCCTGTCGCTGCGGCGAGGACTCCGGCCCGATCGAAGCGATTCGGCACCGCGGACAGGTCGATGCCGTGATCGACGTCGGTGAGGCAGCGCATGACCTCGAGCGTCTTATACAGACTGTCCTCGACCTCGATGATGGTCGCGGCCCGCTTCGGGCTCAGGCCCCCGGTCTTCACTCCGGCCTTCGCGGCTCTGACGATCGAGTCGAGCGAGCCGAAGTTGTCCAGCAGCGTGGCCGCGGTCTTCTCCCCGATGCCCGGGGCGCCGGGCAGCCCGTCCGAGGGATCCCCGCGCAGAGCCGCGAGCTCTCGGTAGCGAGTCCCGTCGGGCACGCCGTAGGCATGCGGCAGATCGGCCTGGGTGAGGGCTTCCCATTCCCCGCCCTTGCGCGGACGCAGGACGCTCACCTCGGTCTCGGCATCGAGCAGTGCGAGCAGATCCCGGTCGGGAGAGACGATGACGACGGGGGTCGTCGACTGGGCCGCCATCGTCGCAATGACATCATCGGCTTCGGTCCCGTCCACCTCGGCGATGGGGATTCCGGCAGCCGTGAGCACGCGTGTCATGATCGGCAGCTGCCCGGCCAGTTCCGCCGGAATCTCCGTACCGGCCGCTTCGTCCTTGACCCGCGCCGCCTTGTACTCGGGCATGATCGCGGTGCGGAAGGCCGGGCGCCAATCCGCGTCCATCGTCGCCACCACACGGGCGGAGCCGAAGCGGCGGATCATCTGTGCGACGGTGTCGAGCACCCCGCGAACGGCGTTGACCGGCTGACCGTCGTCATTGACGATCGAGTCCGGCACCGAGTAGAAGGCGCGGTAGTACAGTGCAGGCGTATCGAGCAGAACCAATGGCTTCACAATCGATGACGATACCCGACGCTCCTGACACAGGTGTAGCCGCCAGCCCCGACGGTGTAGCCTGTCGGCTGTGACTATGTACTTTGGTGGAGATGTCTACAGCAGTATCGACCCGTTCGCCACGGCGCTGGGATGCGCCGACGGCAAGGTCTCGTTCATCGGCTCCGATGAGGCGGCCAAGGCTCTGGACCCCGAGGCGATCGACCTCAACGAGGATTTCCTCACACCCGGGTTCGTCCATGCCGGGCTCATCCTCGACGAGGCGGCGCCGAGCGCCGAACAGCTCTATACCCAGGGATTCACGCATGTGCATGCCATCGGCAGCGCCGAGGCGACCGCCGGCTTCGACGCCGGTGCACCGGACGGCCTGTCGGTCGTGGCCTACCCGACGCTGACCGGAGACGGCACCGAGACCGCGGCCGACGCCGGTCGGGCCTCGATCGACGCCGAACGGCTCCTCACCCTGGAGGGCCTGCCGGAGCTCAGCCTCTACATCCTCATCGACTCGAACGACCGCCTCGGCGAGGTGCTCGCGGCGCTGCGGGCCGACCCGGCACACGCACAGCGGTACGGGTACCGCCTGCGGCTCGACTTCTCCGTGTCCGAGGCGCAGGTCGAAGCCCTGGGCCGCTGCGGAGTCGCCATCACCGTCGATCCCGTGCGGGAGCAGCCCCTGGCCCAGCTGCTCGCCGCCGGTGCGCAGATCTCGTTCTGCCATTCGCAGATCTCTCCATGGGCAGGTGTGCGCGATGCCGTCGTCGGCGACAACGGCATCGGCGCCCGCGCCGCGTTCAACGCCGCCACCCGATTCGCTCATCGGGCCGCTGGCAACCCCGAAGGAGGCGTGCTCGCCCCGGGAGCCGATGCCGATATCGTACGGTGGCAGGTCGAGCGTCTCGTCGTGCAGGTCGCCGACCCGCGTGTCGCGGCCTGGAGCACCGACCCGCGGTCGGGAACTCCGGGTCTGCCGGAGCTGGCCCCGGACGTGGCTCTACCCACACGAGTCGCCCTCTGAACCGGCGCCGGGGTCGGCGTGTCGAGTCGACACGCCGAGGAATCGAGACTTTTTCACCCTGCTTCACCCCTTTGACCTGGGGTTTCAGTCATCGGCCCTGGTCAGATCGATTTTGCAAAGTCAGCGCCGACAACTAGATTCGTGATGAACATTCCGCCGCATGCGGGATGGAGTCGGCACTCCCGTCATTAGATAACTCGCCGCAGCAGCGGCGTGGTCCGAAGGCGGGGGTGTCGACTCATTGTCGCCGATGCCGAACGCGTATCGTGGAGTCCGTGCCTTCTAAGATTCTCGTCGTCATTCCGACCTTCAACGAACGTCTCGCCCTGCCGGTGACTCTCTCCGGACTGTTCGAACAGCAGCCACAGATCGATGTCCTCATCGTCGATGACGGTTCACCCGACGGCACGGGGGAGTGGGCCGCAGAGCAGGCAGCGTCGGACCCGCGCATCAATGTCCTGCACCGCAGCGAGAAGGCCGGGCTCGGCATGGCCTATATCGCCGGATTCGAATGGGCTCTGGAGCGCGATTACGACATCATCTGCGAATTCGACGCCGACGGCTCGCACCGTCCTCTCGACCTCGAACAGCTGCTCTCCGTCGCGCGTTCGGGAGCGGCCGATCTCGTCATCGGATCCCGGTGGGTGCCAGGAGGCGCGATCGTCGACTGGCCGAAGTCGCGATACTTCCTGTCTCGCGGAGCCAACGTCTACGTCAATGCCGTCATCGGGCTGGGCGTGAAGGATGCGACCGCAGGCTTCCGCGCCTACTCTCGCGAAGTGCTCGAAGCGCTCGATCTCTCGGGCGTGCAATCACAGGGATACTGCTTCCAGATCGACATGACCTATCGCACCGTCGAAGCCGGCTTCCGGGTCGCCGAAGTTCCCATCGTCTTCGTCGAGCGCGAGCTCGGTGAGTCGAAGATGAGCGGCTCGATCATCTCCGAGGCCTTCACGAAGGTCGCAGGATGGGGCCTGGATCGACGCCGCAGGCAGCTGCGCCGGCTGCTGGGCGGCGACAGGTCACAACGCGCCGAGCCGGCCTGAGCACATCGCTCCTTCGCGCGCAGTGAGGGGAAATGCCTGAAGGGGGTGCAGGCCTCGGCCTGCACCCCCTTCAGGTGTCTGTTCTACGAGTTCTGCCTCCGCAGAGAGGACTCAGCTCTGCGCCGGAACCTCTCCGCGACGGATCGCCAGACGCTCGTCGAGGAGCAGCTGGAGTTCGTCGAACGACCGACGCTCGAGCAGCATGTCCCAGTGGGAGCGCACGTGCTTGACCGGCTCACCGTCGGGCTCATTGACTCCGACCCGCACGCCGATGCCGTGGATTCCCGAGTCCCATGTCGACGGGACTTCGGCTTCGATTGAGAAGGGCACCTTGAAACGGGTTCCGTCCTCGCATTCGAACTCGACCATCTGACGCGGTGCCGGCTCGACGCCTTCTTCGGTTTCGAGGCTGCGCGAGCCCAACTGGGTTCCGCGGAGACTGCGTTCGCTCATATCTAAGACCTTCCGACTCGGGTGCTCACCTTGGACGCAATGTAACAGTCTACCGTGTCCGTCTATTCCCCCATGCCCCTGTGCCTCCGGGGCCGCTGACGGTTGAGCACGTCAAGGCCCGTGGCGACGTCATCGGTGACGATGCCGTCGACTCCGAGGTCGAACAGCGCCTGCATCCTCTCCGCCTCATTCACTGTCCACACGTGGACGAGCAGGCCCTCACGATGAGCACGGTCGACGAAGTCCGCGGTGACCACGGGCACACCCCTGAACCGTTCGGGCACCTGGAGGGCGTCGATCTCCGGCACCGAGGGCAGCAGACCGCGAGCGGGCAGCCCCGGCAGACGACCGAGGGCGAAGAGCGCCGTCTCGGTCGTCCCCGTCGAAGTGCGCACTCCGGGCATGGCGGTGCGCAGCCGTCGCAGGGTGCCGGAGTCGAAGGAGGCGAGCCGGATCTGTTCTGAGGCACCGAGATTGTGGACGAAGCGGATCATCGGTCCGATGCTGTGTTCGGCTTTGACATCGATGTTCCATTCGACGGTCGGCAGCGCCTGCAGCAGTGCATCGAGGCGGGGGAGGCGGCCGCCGGCGCTGAGTTCGATCGCATCGAGCTCGGCCGCGTTGAGTTCGCGGATGGCCTGAGGGCGACCGGCGATGCGCGTCAGGTCGGCGTCGTGTGCGGCGAAGAGGACCCCGTCGGCCGATGCGTGGACGTCGGTCTCCATCCAATGCACTCCCGCGTCCGCCGCAGCCGTGAACGCCTCGAGGGTGTTCTCGCTCATTCCCGGCCACAGGCCGCCTCGGTGCGCGATGATCTCTGGGCCTGCGGTGGCCTCGGGCTGAGAATTCATGGTCCAATCCTAGTCCGGTGTTGATTTCGGCCCGAGCGTCATCAAGGATGGAGACATGAGCTCACACCGCGAACCCATCGAACCCGACTTCGTCATCGACTCCACCGCGAAGACACCGAGCGAACGGGCCCGCCGTGCCGCGGGTCGTGCCTACACCGCGGCGAGCAGCGGAGTGAAGACCGTGCGCGAAGCCGCATCGACCTCACGCCTCATCGAAGCCACCGAGAACGGCGTCAACAAGGCCCTCGGATCGCTGTCGCACGCCATTGACGATGCAGTGCGCAGCGGGAAGGTCGAACAGGCTTTCGACAAGGCACAGGAGAGAGTGACTTTGGGGGCGGCAGGAGCTCGCAAGTTCGTGACCCGCAAGTCCGAGTGATTCATCGGGTGGGCAGACTCTCACCTGTGTGGCACGCCGTTCGGGCGTGCCACATTGCATTTGTAACAGTTCCTTAATTAGACTGAGCCTCAGGTAACAATCCGATAACTTGGAGTCTTTCCTCGCGTGCACCGCTGCGACGAGGACTTCCCCCTGCATATCTCCGAGTTGCCGAGAAACTCTCTGACGACGAGGAACATCACTGTGGGCAGACACTCAGCACCAAGCACCAAGGCGAGCGGCTCGCTCTTCTCTGCACTGACGGCGAAGAAGAAGGCCGGCCGCCATGCGCCGACACGCAGCGAGAACACCGCCGGAGGCGTGCTTGCCGCCGTGCGCACTCGCCCTGTGCTGTCAGCGTTCATCGTTCCCACCGCGGCGACGGCCGCGGTCGTGGCTTCGAGCCTGGCCATGGTTCCCGAGGACACGGCGCCGAATGATCAGGTCGTCGCCGAAGCCCCTGCCGTCTCCGCCGCCGAGCCGACGCAGGCGACAGACGAATCCCTCGCCAAGGCGAAGAAACAGGCCAAGGAGAAGCCCTCAGAGGTCACGATCGAAACGAAGGTCGAGATTCCCAGCCCCGCACCTTCCTCGACTGGGGGCGAGAAGTCCGACGAGAAGTCTTCGGGTTCGGCAGGCGGGACCGCGTCCGACGAGAACGACGGGCCGTCGACGTCCGGCAAGTCGGGCGGCCAGTCCGGAAGCTGCCCGATGTCCTATTACGGCGGCGGCGACGGCTTCGACGGCAAGCAGACAGCCAACGGCGAGAGCTTCGATACGAACAAGCTCACCGCCGCTCACAAGTCCCTGCCCTTCGGTTCGAAGGTGAAGATCACGAACACGGCCAACGGCAAGTCCGTGACCGTGCGCGTCAATGACCGCGGCCCCTATCACGGCAACCGCTGCTTCGACCTGTCGAAGGCCGCGATGGAAGCCGTCGGCGGCGTCGGTGCAGGACAGATCAACGGCAAGTACGAAGTCCAGTGACCCAGGCGCCCAGCATCAGCTGAGATTCGTCACCGCCGCGGCCCGGTCTCCGGGACCGCGGCGGTGACGAATCTGCAGAATCCGCGAATTCTGCGGAATCCGTGACCGCATGCGCGACCGAAAAACTCTGCGACCGTCGAGCTCCGTCCGCCTCGGCGCCGCGTCCCGCGTCCTCGCCCGTTCCGGCCGTCACTCGTCCGGCCATGCGGAATCCGCACCGGCTCTCATCCGCTTTGGAATCGGGGTGGAGGCTGGTTAGTCTGAGACCAACCCAGCCCCTCGGAGGAGATCGCCATGTCGGAAGAGTCCTGTGACGTCGTCATCATCGGAGCGGGCCCTTCCGGCCTGAGCGCCGCCCGCCGCCTGCACAGGGCGGGCCGCAGCGTCATCGTCCTCGAAGCCCGCGACCGCGTCGGCGGCCGCACGTGGACCGAGCACATCGACGGCCAGATGTACGAACTCGGTGGACAGTGGATCTCACCGGACCAGACCGCTCTGCTCACCCTCGTCGACGAACTCGGCAAGGACACCTATCCCCGGTACCGGGAGGGCGACAGCGTCTACATCTCCCCGGACGGAACCCGCACGGTCTACAGCGGTGAGATGTTCCCGGTGGGGGAGTCGACGCAGGCGGAGATGGAACGCCTCACCGGCATCCTCGACGAACTCGCTGCTCGAATCGGACCGCAGGCCCCGTGGGATGCCGAAGACGCAGCCGCACTCGACTCGATCTCCTTCCACCATTGGCTGCGGCAGCAGTCCGACGACGAACTCGCCTGCGAGAACATCGGACTGTTCATCGCCGGCGGAATGCTCACGAAGCCGGCCACGACCTTCTCCACACTGCAAGCGGTCCTCATGGCCGCCTCGGCGGGATCGTTCTCGAACCTCGTCGATGACCATTTCATCCTCGACAGGCGCGTCGTCGGCGGCATGCAGTCAGTGTCGGTGCAGATCGCTGCCGAACTCGGTGCCGAGACCGTGCGCCTCGACCAACCGGTACGCAGCATCGAGTGGTCGCAGAACTCCGTGCGCGTCTCCACCGACGAGCTCAACGTCCGAGCCGCTCGGGCGATCGTCGCCGTCCCGCCGAACCTGTACTCGCGCATCAGCTACGACCCGCCGCTGCCTCGGCTGCAGCAGATCTTCCACCAGCATCAGTCTATGGGGCTCGTCATCAAGGTCCATGCCACCTACGAGACTCCGTTCTGGCGCGAAGCCGGACTGTGCGGTACCGGATTCGGAGCCTCCCAGCTCGTCCAGGAGGTCTACGACAACACGAACCACGGGGAGGAACAGGGTACTCTCGTCGGCTTCATCTCCGATGTCAACGCCGATGAGATGTGGGCCCTCGACGAGGAGACCCGACGCACCCGCATCCTCGAATCCCTCGCCGATTTCCTCGGGCCGAAAGCACTGAGCCCGAGCGTGTTCTACCTTTCTGACTTCGGCGCCGAAGAGTGGACCCGCGGAGCCTATGCCACGAGCTACGACCTCGGCGGGCTGCACCGCTGGGGACGGTTCCAGAACGATCCCGTCGGGCCGCTGCACTTCGCCAGCTCCGACATCGCCGCCGAAGGCTACCAGCACGTCGATGGGGCGGTGAGGATCGGCACCGCCACCGCCGAGAGGATCCTCGGCGAGATCTCCTGAACCGATGAGCACTTCACAATCGTCACCGTCGACGGACTCGAGCGGACTGAGTTCGAAGGGCCTGTCTGCCGGAAAGGTCGGAGCCATCGGGGGTGCCGTCATCGGCATCTCGTGCATCGCCCCCGCCTATACGCTGACCTCCGGGCTGGGCCCGACGATCTCCGAAGTCGGCGTCCACACCCCGGCCGTTCTGCTCATCGGCTTCGTGCCGATGCTCCTCGTCGTCTTCGGCTATCGCGAGCTCAACACCGCGATGCCCGATTCGGGAACGACCTTCACCTGGGCAACACGCGCTTTCGGCCCCTGGCTGGGCTGGATGGGCGGGTGGGGACTCGTCGCGGCGACCGTGCTCGTGCTCTCGAATCTCGCAGCGGTCGCCGTCGACTTCCTGTTCCTGCTGCTGTCGCAGATCTTCTCCGATCCGCAGATCGCCGATCTCACCCGCGTGCTGTGGATTAACATTCCGGTGACGATCGTGCTCACCGCCGCCGCGGCGTGGGTGTCCTATCGCGGAGTCGAGGCCACCGAGAAGCTGCAGGTGTGGCTCGTGGCCTTCCAGGTGCTGGCGCTCGGCTGGTTCGTCGTCGCCGCGCTTGTCCAGGTCTCCGGCGGCACGGCCTTCGACCCGACCCCCGTCTCGCTCGACTGGTTCAATCCGCTCTCGGCCGGTGACTTCTCCACCGTCGCTGCGGCTGTGTCCCTGTCGATCTTCCTGTTCTGGGGTTGGGACACGGTGATCACGATGAACGAGGAGGCCAAGGACCCGGAGAAGACTCCCGGGAGGGCCGCGATGCTCACGATCATCGCGATCGTCATCATCTACCTCGCCTGCACCATCGCCGTGATCTCCTTCGCTGGAGTCGGAACCGAGGGACTCGGCGCGGGCAACCCGGCCAACCAGGAATCGATCTTCGCCTCTCTCGCCGGTCCCGTCATGGGACCCTTCGCGGTGCTCGTGTCGATCGCCGTGCTCTCGAGTTCCCTGTCCTCCCTGCAGGCGACGATGGTCTCGCCCTCACGCACGATTCTGGCGATGGGCCACTACGGGGCGCTGCCGGAGAAGTACGGTCGCGTGTCGCCCCGGTACAAGTCGCCATCGGTCGCCACCGTCACCTCGGCGGGAGCGGCGATCCTCTTCTACGTCGTCATGCGTCTGCTGTCGGAGAACGCCCTGTGGGATACGATCACGGCGCTGGGCCTCATGGTCTGCTTCTACTACGGCATCACCGGACTGGCCTGCATCTGGTACTTCCGGCGGACCCTGTTCGACTCGGTGCGCACCGTGTTCTTCAGGTTCCTGTTCCCACTCATCGGGGGAGTGACCCTGCTCGTCATCTTCGTCACCACCGCGGTCGATTCGCTCGACCCCGACTACGGCTCGGGCTCCTCGGTGTTCGGCATCGGGCTCGTCTTCGTCCTCGGGATCGGGGTGCTGGCTCTCGGCGTGGTCATCATGATCATCCAGTCGCTGCGACATCCGGACTTCTTCCGCGGGCGCACGCTGCGGCAGGGAGTCGAGACCGGGTGAACGAGCAGCTTGTGGCGCTGCGGCGAGTCCGCGACCGCATCGACCGCGAATTCGACCGCCCCTTGAGCGTCGAGGCCCTCGCACTGGGGGAACACATGTCGGCCGGGCATCTCAGTCGCCAGTTCAAAGCCGCCTACGGTGAATCCCCGTATTCGTATCTCATGACGCGCAGGATCGAAAGAGCCATGGCACTCATCCGCCGCGAGGACCTGTCGATCACGGATATCTGCTTCACCGTCGGCTTCTCCTCTCTGGGCACCTTCAGCACCCGGTTCAGCGAACTCGTCGGGCTCTCACCGAGCCAGTACCGCAACGGAGTCGCCGCCGGTGAGCACCGATTGCCGACGATCGTGGTGAAGAACGCTCTGAGACCGGTCAGGAATCGAGAAGTCCGACCACGCTGAGCGGTCTACGATTGCTGTCATGAATATCTCGATCAACGCCAGTTTCCTTCCACACCTCGACGCCGAGGAATCCCTTCGCTTCTATCGCGAGGTGCTCGGGTTCGAACTCCGTCTCGACGTCGGTTCCGGTCGCATGCGATGGCTGACCGTCGGACCGCAGAACCAACCGGACACCTCGATCGTGCTCACCCCGCCGGTGACCGACCCGACGATCAGCGCAGCCGAACGCGAGACCATCGAGGCGCTCATGGCCAAGGGCAGCTACGCGGCCATCGTGCTCGCCGCTGCCGACGTCGACGCAGTCTTCGCCGAGGTCGAGGCGAAGGGCGCCGATATCGTGCAGGAGCCGATGGACCAGCCCTATGGTCTGCGCGACTGCGCCGTGCGCGATCCGGCCGGGAACATGATCCGCATCCAGCAGAGAGGCTGACGCGGATGCACCCAGCCGACGGCCATGACCTCATCCGCGTCCGCGGAGCCCGGGAGAACACGCTGAAGAACGTCTCCGTCGACATCCCCAAACGCCGGCTCACGGTGTTCACCGGAGTCTCGGGCTCGGGCAAGAGCTCGCTGGTCTTCCACACCATCGCCGCGGAGTCCCAGCGGATGATCAACGAAACCTATTCGGCGTTCGTTCAGGGGTTCATGCCGGCGATGGTCCGCCCCGAGGTCGACATGCTCGAAGGACTGACGACGGCCATCCTCGTCGACCAGGAACGGATCGGAGCGAACCCGCGCTCGACGGTGGGCACTGTCTCGGACATCAACGCGAAGCTGCGCACTCTCTTCGCCAGACTCGCCGAACCGAACCTCGGATCGATGAATGCCTATTCCTTCAACGTCGCCACCGTCAGCGGCAAGGGCGCGGTGACGATCGACAGAGGCGAGGGCACACAGGTCGAGAGGAAGTCGTTCTCCGTCAACGGTGGAATGTGTCCGCACTGCGAAGGCATGGGCACCGCCACGGACATCGCCATCGCCGAGGTCGTCGATGAGACTCGATCGCTCGACGACGGAGCCATCACGATCCCGGGATACAAACCCGGAGGATGGTCGGTGAGGATGTTCTCCGAATCCGGGTTCTTCGACCCGAAGAAGCCGGTCGCCGACTACGACGAAAGGGAACGGCACCACCTCCTTCACGCTGAAGGCGAGAAGGTGAGGATCAACGGCACGAACTTCACCTTCGACGGGCTCATTCCGCGCATCCGCCGGTCGTTCCTGTCCAAGGACCGCGATGCCATGCAGAAGCACATCCGCGAATTCGTCGACCGTGCCGTCGTGTTCACGGTGTGCCCCGAATGTGCGGGCACCCGACTCAACGCCGCGGCCCGGTCATCGAAGCTGGCGGGGAAGTCCATCGCCGAGGTCTGTGCCATGCAGATCTCGGATATCACCGCGTGGCTCGCTCGCGTCGAGGCCGGTCCCGCCTTCGCGCTGCTCGACTCGCTGCGTGCCGATGTGCAGGCCTTCGACGACATCGGCCTGGGCTATCTCTCGCTCGAGCGCTCGGCCGGGTCACTGTCCGGGGGAGAGGCGCAGCGGATCAAGCTCGTCCGCCATCTCGGCTCCGCTCTGACCGATGTCACGTATGTCTTCGACGAACCGACGATCGGTCTGCACCCGCACGATATCCAGGCCATGAACGAACTCCTCCTGGCCCTGCGGGACAAGGGCAATACCGTCCTCGTCGTCGAACACAAACCCGAGACCATCGGCATCGCCGATCACATCGTCGACCTCGGTCCCGGAGCGGGCAGCGCCGGGGGAGAGGTCACCTTCACCGGCACCGTCGAGGGACTGCGGGAGTCCGACACGCTCACCGGTCGCCACCTCGGCTATACGGTGGCGCTCAAGGACACGGTGCGGAAGCCGACCGGGGCCCTCGAGATCCGGTCCGCGGCACTGCACAATCTCCGCGACGTCGACGTCGATGTGCCGCTCGGGGTGCTCACTGTGGTCACGGGTGTCGCCGGGTCGGGCAAGAGCAGCCTCGTCGAGGGATATGTGCGTACCCGTGAGAGTGTCGTGATGATCGACCAGGCACCGATCAAGGGGTCCCGGCGGAGCAATCCGGCCACCTATACGGGAATGCTCGAACCTGTCCGCAGAGCCTTCGCGAAGGCCAATGGCGTCAAACCGGCTCTGTTCAGTGCCAACTCCGAAGGGGCGTGCCCGGTGTGCAGCGGCGCCGGCATCATCTACTCGGACATGGCGCTCATGGGCGGGGTCTCGGCTCCCTGCGACGAGTGCGAGGGCAAGGGGTTCCAGGCCGCTGTGCTCGAATACCGACTCGGCGGGCTCAACATTCGGCAGGTCCTCGACCTGCCGGTGACCGCTGCGCTTGAGCATTTCGGTGCGGGGGAGTCGCGCATTCCCGCCGTCGTGCGGATCCTTGACAAGCTCGCCGAGGTGGGGCTGGGCTATGTCAGTCTCGGACAGCCTCTGACGACTCTGTCCGGGGGAGAGAGACAAAGGCTCAAACTGGCGGTGCACCTGTCGGCGAAAGCCGCCGACGCCGCTCAGGTGATCGTCCTCGATGAGCCGACGACGGGCCTGCATCTGGCCGATGTGGAGAAACTGCTCCGCCTTCTCGACGGACTCGTCGACTCCGGTCGCACGGTCATCGTCATCGAACACCACCAAGCGGTGATGGCTCATGCCGATCACATCATCGACCTGGGGCCCGGCGCGGGACATGACGGAGGTTCCATCGTGGCCACCGGCAGTCCCGCCGATCTCGTCGCCGGCGCCGGTGATGACGCGGCGGGTCTGACCGCACAGCACCTGGCTGCCTATATCCGCGGCTGAGGATTGAGGATTAAGGGGGAGTCGCGGCACCGCCGCCCGGGTGCGCGCCAGAAGGGAGCGCTGGTCCTCAGGCCACGTTCAGCCTCTGATGAGGCGATTCGGATGGCGATTCGGTGCTTTCGGGTTCACACTGCCCGCCACATTCGTTACGGTGTATAACGGCTCGGTAACGGCCGGGTTACAAAACCGAAATGCAGTCGTACTTTGGAGAAGACATAGTGAACCTCTACAGCACCAGCTTCCGCAAGGTCGCCCTGCTCGTCGGTGCCGGCGCAGTCGCAGCCGCCGGGATGACCGGCATGAGCGCAGGTCAGCCGGCCCAGGCAGCCGATAAGGGCGTCTGGGACAAGGTCGCCGAATGCGAATCCGGCGGTGATTGGCACATCAACACCGGCAACGGATACTACGGCGGGCTGCAGTTCTCCAAGCAGACCTGGAACGGCTTCGGCGGTTCCGGCACTGCGGATCAGCACAGCAAGAAGGAGCAGATCCGCATCGCCCAGAAGGTCCTCAAGGAGCAGGGCCCGGGCGCATGGCCGACCTGCGGCAAGAAGGCCGGGCTGACGAAGTCCAACGGCGCCGCCGATGATGGAGGCGGCAAGAAGGACGATGGCGGCTCGAAGGGCAGCGGCAAGGTCGGACTCGGCGGCAACGTCACCGTCGGCGGCTGACAGCATCCACAGATCAGCTGATCCAATCGTCTTGAGCGCTGTGCTCGATACTGAGGATCAGCGCTCATGGCCGCGAACGACTGCCAGGTCGTTCGCGGCCATTGTCGTCGTTTCCGACGTCTTTGCGGAGGCGCCCGCACTGTACACGGGTATGGGACGCCGGTTCCGCGTTGTGCTGCCCTCTGCGTAGAACGCCGATAATATACATTATGTTAAGTTAAGATCAGAGAACCGCTCCCCGCGTCCGCATCTATGGTGGACACTGACGAATCGATTCCGCCGACATGGACGAGCATCCGACGACCAATCGGGATGAGCTCATCAACCTCCTCGGCGATGTCTCCGGTGAGCAGCCCGTCGTCTGGGCCTCTCGGATCATCGGCTTCGGCGAAGTCACGTACACATACGAGTCGGGCCGTAGCGGAGTCATGCCGGTACTGGCCTTCTCCCCCGCCGCACGCCAGCACACGATCTACCTGACGAGTGACTTCGATAGCCGCTGGGCTGATCTGATGGCACGTCTGGGCAGCTACCGCAGCGGCACGGCATGCCTGTATCTCACCCGCTTCGAAGGCATCGACCGGGTCGTGCTCCGCGAACTGCTCGAGCGCACACGCGACCACACGCTGGCCGAATGGTCCGACTGCACATAAGGCCGCCTGCCTGCTAGAGTCTACTGAAAAGTAACTTAGCTCACAGCGGCAGCGGACGACCAGTCCCATTCCTTGCCTTGGACGTTGGACCGCCGCCCGGAAGGACTCAACGATGACCGTCGATTCGGCACAGATCACAGCGATTCCCGGCTCCGGGAAGATCTATGCGCTGTGGAAGAAGATGCAGGACAAGCCCCTGGGCAAACGTCTGTTCACTCAGGCCGTCTGCTTCAAGGCTCCCTATTTCCGCTCGGTCCATCCACTCATCCACGAGCTGCGACCGGGATTCTGCCGGGTCAGCGCACCGAACCGCCGCGGAGTGCACAACCACCTCGGCACCTATCACGCGATCGCGGCCTGCAATATGGCTGAGGTCGCCGGCGGCATGATGACCGAGGCGACAGTCCCGTCCACGCATCGATGGATTCCGGCCGGGATGACCGTCGAATACAAGGCCAAGGCGACAACGACCGTCACCGCCCTCGCGCGCCTCGATGAGCTCCCGGAATTCGGCGAGGAGAAGTTCGACCTCGTTGTGCCCGTCGACGTCATCGACGCCCACGGCACCGTGTTCGTCACAGCCGAGATCACGATGCACATCTCGCAGAAGAAGCGGTGAACTCCGGGCCGCACTCCCCCGTCGCTCGCACTTCTGCGTCTCCGTTGCTGAGGCACTGACCGTCGCTGAGGCCTTATCGATTCAATCGATGAGACTGACCGATGACATCAATCTCGACTAATGGGAACTTTCGACAGAACTGTGGTGCCTGACCAACCGGTCAGGTTATGTTGAAACCACGCACGCGTTTTGGTATACCACTGAGGCTTGCCGTCGTGCGTCCCTGCAACTCGACAATGATGTGAGGAGCTGACCATGCACCTGGCCAGCGGTTCGGCCGACTACATCGGCCTTGCGAATGCCCCGATTCTCTGGATCCTGGCGATGGCGGTGATGGGAGTCGTCGTCGTGCAGTCACTCATCTATATGACCGCGGTGAAGAAGAACGCGGAATCGGCTGGGATGAGCCAACGGGAAGTGCGCACTGCCTTCCGTGCCGGAGGTGTGGCCGCGATCGGCCCGTCCCTGTCCGTGGTGCTTGTGGCCATCGCCCTTCTGCCGCTGTTCGGCACTCCCCCGGTCATCGTCCGCGTCGGCCTCATCGGCTCGGCGGCCACCGAGGTGGCGTCGGCCTCGCTGGCCGCCGGCACGATGGGCGCGAACCTCGGTGACGAAACCTTCACTCGCGGTGTCTTCATCGTCGCGCTCATGGCGATGAGCCTCTCGGGTGCCGGATGGATGATCTCCACCCTCATCCTCACTCCGATCTTCAAGCGCAGCACCCACAAGCTCGAGAAGGTCAACCCGGCGCTGATGTCGATCATCCCCGGTGCCGCACTGCTCGCGGCCTTCGCGGCACTGACCTTCCGCGAGATCCCGAAATCGCCCACTCATGTCATCGCCGTCATCGTCTCGGCCGTCGTGATGAGCATCTGCCTGTTCCTGGCCAAGGTGCTCAAAGCGAACTGGCTCAAGGAATGGGGGCTGGGAATCTCCCTGCTCGTCGGCCTCGTCGCCGCCTACTTCGCCCACTATGCCGGTCTCGGCCTGCCCGAAGCCTGAGGAGCACATCATGTCATCGATCATCACTTCGCCTTCGCACGCGGCCTTCGAACGCACCACGACTCGCTGGGGCTCGATCACGCTCTTCATCGGCTTCCTCATCGCCACCTCGGTGCCGTTCTATCTCCTCTTCGTCGCCGACGCGAACGTCGACTTCGGAAACATCCTCAAGGGATTCCTCGCGGTCTTCGCCGTCTACGGTGTCTTCTACATCGTGGAACCGCTCACCTACTTCCCCATCCTCGGCCCGGCCGGTATGTATCAGGCCTTCATGATCGGCAACGTGTCGAACAAGCTGCTGCCCTCGGCCATCGTCGCGCAGGACACGATCGGCGCGAAGCCGGGCACCCGCAAGGGCGAGTACGCGGCCACCATGGCCATCTGCGGTGCCGCGATCATCCACGTGGCCTCGATGGTCATCTTCGTCGGCATCCTCGGAACCTGGCTCGTCGCCCTCATTCCCGCACCGATCACGCTCGTGGCCAAGCTCTATATCCTCCCGGCCATCCTCGGCGGCGTCACCGTTCAGCTCATCGCCTCCCTCCGGCAGGTGAAATCGACGCTCATCGCCCTCGGATTGGCGGCTCTGGTCATCCTCGTGCTCATACCGCTGGTGCCGGTGCTGGCTCCCGGCGACGTCGCCATCGTCGTCTTCCTCACCATCCTCATCACGTGGTTCACACGCAACAAGAAGGTCACGGACACGAGAAGCGGTGGAGACACCGTGGGCATCAACTGAGGTCCGGACCCCGAACACCGAAGACGAAACCGCAGACACCTGCCAAGATGGCAGAAGACCGGTTCAGAAAGGACACCATGTCTCTCAACCCCGTACTCCGCCAGTCACTCACGGCCGACCTCGGCCAGATCGTCGCGGACTACAAGGACTTCCACCGCACCCCCGAACTGTCGATGCAGGAGACCCGCACCGCAGCAGAGATCGACTCCCGACTCACGGCGATGGGACTGACCACGCACCGCTTCGGCGGCACAGGAGTCGTCGCCGTCATCGAGAACGGCAGCGGACCGGTGGTCGGCTACCGTGCGGACACCGACGGACTGCCGATCGCCGAGGACACCGGACTCGACTACGCCTCCACCGCCGAAGGCACCCTGCCCGACGGCACGACGACGCAGGTCATGCACGGCTGCGGCCATGACACCCACATCACCGTCGGGCTCTACCTCGCGAAATACCTCGTTGAGCACAAGGATCTGTGGTCCGGCAGTGTGGTCATGCTCTTCCAGCCCGGTGAGGAGACCGGTCAGGGGGCCCGCGCCATGCTCGACGACGGACTTTGGGACCGGATCGTGCGCCCCGAGGTCATCTACGGTCAGCACGTGTGGCCCGTTCCTGCCGGACACATCTACGTCAGCAAGGGCACCGCGATGGCGATGTCCGACTGTCTGCGCGTGACGGTCAAGGGCAAGCAGGCCCACGGCTCACAGCCGGAGAGCGCCATCGATCCCATCGTGCTCGGCGCCTACATGATCACCCGTCTGCAGTCGGTCGTCTCCCGTGAGATCGCCGGCAACGACATGGCGGTCGTGACCGTCGGCACGTTCCACGGCGGGCTCAAGGAGAACATCATTCCGGATTCCGCGGAGTTCAAACTCAATATCCGCACCTTCACCGAGGAGGTCCGTGAGGTCGTCCTCGACCGAGTCCGACGCATCATCCTCGCCGAGGCGCTGGCATCCGGTGCTCCGGAGCCCGAGATCGAGGAGATGTACGGGTTCCCCCGCTGCTTCAACGACCCGGAGGAGACGGCAGGCTTCCTCGAGCATGTCGGTGCCGAGCTGGGAGCCGAACAGATCCACCTCCAGAAGCCGGCCACCGGCAGCGAGGATGTCGGTGCCTTCGGCGACGACATCGGAGTCCCGTACGTGTATTGGTTCTTCGGCGGCTACTCCCCCGCCAAGTTCTCCGGCTCCGAAGCCCCGGCCGGCAACCACTCCCCGTTCTTCGCCCCCGACGACGTCGAGACCACATTGGAAACGGGCATCCGCGCCGCGCTGTCGGCGGTGCTGAGCAAGGTCGGACGGTGATCCGATGAGTGAGGAATCGCTGTGGTGGTCGACCCGGGAGCTCGCCGCCCGGATCGCTGCCAAGGAGATCTCGGCTCGCGAGGCGCTGGAGGCCCACCTTGAGCGCATCGATGCGGTCAATCCGATCCTCAACGCGGTCGTCACCCGCGATGACGAGGCGGCTCTCATCCAGGCGGAGGCGGCGGATGCGGCTGCGGCGCGTGGGGAGAGTCTCGGGGCCCTTCACGGGGTGCCGATGACGCACAAGGACACGCATGACACGGCCGGGATGCGCACGACCTGGGGCTCACCGCTCATGGCCGCCCGTGTGCCCGAGTCCGACTCGCTCATCATCGCCCGGCTCAAGCGGGCAGGGATCACAACGACGGGCAAGACGAATGTGCCTGAGTTCGCCGCCGGTTCGCACACGTTCAACCCGGTGTTCGGTACGACCGTGAATCCCTATGATCCGACGAAGTCGGCGTCAGGGTCCTCCGGAGGGGTGGGAGCGGTGCTGGCCGCCGGCATCCAAGCGTCCGGCGACGGTTCGGACATGGGCGGTTCGCTGCGCTCCCCGGCCTCGTTCAACAATGTCGTGGGGATGAGGCCGAGCAACGGTCGCATCCCGCACATACCTCCGGCCGATCCGTATGCGTGGCTGGCTCAGGGCGGCTTCATGGCCCGCACGGTCTCCGACGTCGCTCTGCTCATGTCCGTGGCCGCCGGCCCCGATCCGCTGTGCCCTCGGTCCTGTCCGGAGCCCGGCAGCGTGTTCGACCTTCCTCAGTTCGCTCTCGGCGCTTCCCACTCCCCCGACCTCACCGGAGTCAGGGTCGGGTTCTCCCCGGATCTCGGCGGGCTCTTCCCGGTCGCCGAGGAGGTGGCCCGGATCGTTGCTGACAGTGCCGGCGTCTTCACCGATCTCGGTGCGGACGTCGACGACACGATTCCCGACCTGCGCGACGCCGATGAAGTCTTCGGTGTCCGCCGCGCGCTGGACTTCGTCGGATCCTGGGGGCGGCTGGCTGCGGCCCATACCGACCAGGTCAAGGCCTCGGTCCGCTGGAACATCCGCATGGGGCTCGATCTCACCGGCGCCGAGGTGGCCTCGGCGGAGGCGGCCCGTGCGCGTCTGCACAGCGAAGTCGAACGATACTTCGCCGACCATGACGTGCTCGTGCTCACAACCTCTCAGGTGCTGCCCTTCGACGCGGGCATCGAATACCCGACCGAGATCAATGGCGTGCAGCTGGAGAACTACCTCGACTGGATGCGGTCCCTGTGCCTCATCTCGGCCACGGGCTGTCCGGCGATCTCCGTCCCTGCGGGCTTCTCCGCTTCGGGACTGCCGGTGGGCGTGCAGATCGTCGCCAGGCCGGGCGCCGATGTCGATCTGCTGCGCATCGCCCACGCCTTCGAAGTCGCCACCGGGCACCACGCTTCACATCCGCGGCTCTGAGGGCGAGTGCGGAGAGGTTTGGCAAACCTGCGTGGAGTTTGCCGAGCCTTTCCACACTGGAACGGTTCTAGAAAAGGTGTCACTATATTCTTGTACAGGCGGAATCGATCCGCTTGAGAATCGCAAAGGAGTAACAGATGCACCTGAGCCCCGCCATGCAGAAGGTCCTCAACGAGCAGGTCACCCTCGAACTCGAGGCCTCGCTGGTCTACCTGCAGCTGTCGATTCAGCTCGACGACCTCGACCTCCCCGGAATGACTCGCTGGATGCGCGCCCAGTCCGAGGAAGAGCAGGTTCACGCCGCCAAGTTCACTCAGCACTGCCTCGACCGCGGATTCGCTCCTCAGATCGGCGATATCGCTGCTCCGAAGGTCTCCGGCTCGCAGCCGATCGACTTCTTCAAGGCCGCACTGGCCCATGAGGAGAAGGTCTCCGAATCCATCCGCAACCTCTACCGCACCGCTCAGGCCGAAACCGACCTCGACGTCCTGCCGCTGCTGCACTGGTTCATCGACGAGCAGGTCGAGGAGGAGTCGAGCATCTCCGAGATCATCGGCCGCCTCGAGCGCGTCGGCGAAGACGGCTCGGGCGTGCTGCGCATCGATTCCGAACTCGGATCGCGTCACCCCGACATCACCGCCGACGGCGAGTGATCGGAACTCACGACGGTTGAGCCCGCTGCGCCCGCAGTGACGAAGGGCGGTCGATTCCCAGTGAATCGGCCGCCCTTCGTCATCGTCGGAGACGAAACCAGAGCCCTCGGCTCGCTGGCCAGCGCACCGGAAGGAACGACTCCGCGAAGGACCGCCTCAGCGATGAGCACGGTGACGGCGGGCCGGTCACGCAGCACCCGAACCGGACTCGCAGAACTGTGAGTTTCATGAGTTCGGAATCATTTCAAAGTTGAGTGTGTTTGACTCAATAGAGCAACCGAACGAAAGGACGCACATGGCTACACGATTCGATCCCATCCGTGACCTCGACCGCTTCTTCTCCGAGGTCACTCGCACCCCGAACTCAACGACCCTGCCCATGGATCTCTACCGCGACGGCGAGGTCTTCATCGCCCGCATCGACATGCCCGGCGTCGACCCGAGCAGCATCGATGTCGATGTCGAGGACCGCACGCTCACGGTTCGCGCACGCCGCGAATCCGAGGTCGCGGACAAGGACGTGAAGTGGCTGACCCGGGAACGGACGAACGGCACCTACGCGCGCCAGCTCACGCTCGGCAACCGCGTGGCACTCGACCGCATCCGCGCCGACTACAGCGACGGCGTGCTCACCCTGACGATCCCCGTCGCCGAGGAGGCCCGCCCCCGGAAGATCACCGTGTCCCACACCTCCGCGTCCGGCAGCGCCGAGGTCGTCGAATCGACATCGACCGACGGCGGACCGGCCGCTGACACCGCGACCGGCGGCTCTGCCGACTGATCGACCGGCAGATCCGACACGGCGGGCCGCACCTCGGGTGCGGCCCGCCGTTCGTCGTTGTCGGACACTCCTGCCCTTCCAGACAGCACCGCGCTCATGACAGCTCGAGCAGGTAGGCCAGACACATGTACGGGACATCCACGGTGCCTGAGACCGGATGTTCGTCGCGGAAGTATCCGCGCAGATTCGTCTCCACCCGGGTGCGGGTCGCTTCGTTCGATCGCAGCCAATAGGAGCGGGTGCGAGCGAGGTCGACGATGCCGTCGACGTCGAGTGGGGTCGTGAACTCGACGAGCCGATCGGCGATGAGTTCGAGCCCAGCACCCGGCTGCGGACGATACTGCGGACGGTAGACGTCACCGGCATGCATGATCCGGCTCAGACGAAGCACCCAGTCGACGCGCACGTCGAGCTGGTTGATGAGGATGAGCAGCCTGCCGCCGGGCACGAGGATCCGAGCGATCTCGGCGGCCGCGGCCGCCTCGTCGAACCAATGCCAGGCCTGCGCGACGGTGACGAGGTCGACGCTGCCTGCTTCCAGTCCCGTCGCTTCGGCCGTACCGACCCGACTGGGTGCTCGATTGCTCTCGAGTGCCACCGTGTCGGGGTCGACGGCAGTGACCTCGCTTCCGCGTTCGAGCAGCTCTCGGCTGAGAATTCCCGTTCCCGCGCCGAGATCGCACACCCGCAGACCGGCCCAGCCGTGTGTCCGGCCGGTGAGGGCGAGATCGACAGCGGACCCGGGATAGCCGGGACGGACCTCCTCGTAGATCTCGGCCTGGGCACCGAAACCGCGCCCGTGTGAGGCCCGCGCCCGTGGTCGCACCATCGTGTCCGCCTTTCGACTCATCGGTTTCGGCGCTCGACGTCACCGCTGTGCACAACTCTATCCTTGCCGCTCAGAACTGGGTCGATAGTCCACCGCGCCGGGCGGGGTCGTTAGGATGGAGGCACCGGCCCGATCCCAGCTCGAAGGAGCCCTCATGTCCTCACCGTCCGATCTGCAATCACGCCTCGATGAGGCGTCCGCCGCGTACGAGGAATTCGCTTCCCGTGGACTCAAGCTCGACATCACCCGCGGCAAGCCCGCTCCCGCACAGCTCGATCTCGCAGCCGATCTGCTCACCATGGTCTCCGGTGACGATGTGTTCACGCCCAGCGGGGTCGACACCCGCAACTACGGCGGCGCGGAGGGGCTCATCGAACTGCGCGAGATCTTCGCACCGCTGCTCAAAGTCCCGGCCGCTCAGCTGCTGGCCGGCGGCAATGCCTCGCTGACGTTCATGACCCAGGCCCTGACGTTCGCGCTCCTGCACGGAACCGCCGTCGACGATCGTCCATGGGGTCAGGGACCGCATAAGCTGCTGTGTCCCGTGCCCGGCTATGACCGGCACTTCACGCTGGCCGAATCACTCGGATTCGAGCTGCTGTCGATTCCCATGGACGATGAGGGTCCTGACCTCGCCGAGGCACAGCGTCTGGCCGAGGACCCCGCAGTCAAGGGGATGTGGGTGGTGCCGATGTATTCGAACCCCACCGGAATCACCATCACGGACAAACGCGCCCGCGAGCTGGCGCAGATGCCGGCCGCTGCCCCGGATTTCGCGCTGCTGTGGGACAACGCCTATGCGCTGCACCATCTGCGGGAGGACCATCCGGACAACGTCGACATCCTCAGCCTGTGCGCCGAGACCGGACACCCCGAACGTGCGTGGATCTTCGCCTCCACCTCGAAGGTCACCCATGCCGGTGCCGGTGTCTCGTTCTTCGGCGGAGGACCCGCCACCGTCGGCTGGATGACCGCGAACCTCGGCAAGGTCGCGATCGGCCCGGACAAGATCAACCAGCTGCGCCACGTCCGCTTCTTCACCGACTCCGCCGGTGTCGAGGCGCATATGCGCAGACACGCTGAGATCATCGCACCGAAGTTCGACGCCGTGCTCAAGGCCCTCGGAGACGGGCTCGGACCCGATGACCTCGCTCGGTGGACCTCCCCCGAGGGCGGGTACTTCATCACGCTGACGACGATGGACGGCATCGCCGACCGGGTCGTCAAGCTCGCCGCCGAGGCCGGAGTGAAGCTGACTCCGGCCGGGGCCACCCACCCCTATGGGCTGGATCCGAGCAACAGCATCATCCGCATCGCCCCGACGATGCCGACCCTCGAGGAGGTGGAGCTCGCCGCCCAGGGTCTCGTCGCCTGCGTGCGCCTGGCGAGTTTCGAGAAGCTCAAGGTCGGCTGAGCCCATTCGATCGGAGTCCGACGCACACCACGGGCTCGGACGAGCAGAGAGGAGGGCCGCTGCGAACCCATCGGTTCGCAGCGGCCCTCCTTCTCTGTGTGCGAGTCTCTGTGCGCGAGGCCCGAACCGAGAAGCTCGGTGCAGGCGCCTCCACGGCCGCGCAGGCTCAGTATTCGTAGAAGCCGCGTCCGGACTTCACACCGAGCAGACCGGCGTCGACCATGCGTGAGAGCAGCACGGGCGGCTTCGCCGCCGGGTCACCGGTCTCTTCGAAGATGCTCTGCGCCGCGTACAGGCACGTATCGAGCCCGACGAGGTCGGTGAGCTTGATCGGACCCATCGGGTGGGCGCAGCCGCCGACCATCCCCGCGTCGATGTCCTCCTTCGTCGCGAACCCGGACTCGAGCATCCGGATGGCGCCCAAGAGGTACGGGATGAGCAGCGCGTTGACGATGAAGCCGGGACGGTCCTCGGCCTGGATCGGGTTCTTCCCGAGCACATCGGCGACGAACGAGGTCACGGTGTCACGGACATCATCGGCGGTGAGCACGGAGGACACGATCTCAACCAGCGGCTGCACGGGAGCCGGGTTGAAGAAGTGCACACCGAGCACGCGTTCGGGACGCGCGGTCGACTGGGCGAAGCGGACGATCGGCATCGAGGATGTGTTCGAGGCGAGAATCGCCTCGGGGTCGGTGACGACTCCATCGAGTTCGGCGAAGATCGACTTCTTGATCTCCTCGTTCTCGCTGGCGGCTTCGATGACGAGCTGACGATCGGCGAGTTCGGCGATGTCAGTGGTGAACCGCAGACGGCCCAGGGCTTCGTCTCGGGCCTTCTCGTCGAGCTTGCCCTTCTCCACGGCACGGCCGAGCGACTTCTCGATCCGGGCGCGTCCTGCGGCGGACGCCTCTTCGTTGATCTCACGGACGATCACGTCGAGCCCGGACTTCGCGAGCACCTCGGCGATACCTGCTCCCATGAGCCCGCTGCCGATGACTGCTGTGCGCTGAATATTCACTGGCGTCTCCTTCTTTGTTCATAGTTGATGATCGGGGACCGTTCGAGGTGCGGTCGGGACGATGCGTCGATCAGGCGTTGCGGCTGAGGAACCAATCGGCCGACCGGATCGCCTTCATCGCCTCGCGGCGGCGCTCGGTGGGCAGGGTCTGGATGTAGACCTGGCCGTCGAGGTGGCCGACTTCGTGCTGGAGCATCTGGGCGAACACCTCGCGGCCCTCGATCTCGACCGGACGGTTCTGCGCATCCACCCCGCGCACTCTGGCGAATTCGTAGCGTGGGGTGGGGAAGAACAGTCCGGGGACCGACAGGCAGCCCTCTTCGATGTCGCGCAGCTCTCCCCCGACTTCGACGATCTCCGGGTTGATGACATAACCGGTGCGTCCGTCGAGGTCGTAGCCGAAGGCGCGCAGCCCCACACCGATCTGTGGGGCCGCGACGGCGGCACGGCCCTCCGGCCGTGCCGTGTCGACGAGGTCGACCGCGAGAGCTTCGACGCTGTCGTCGAAGACCGTCACCGCTTCGCAGCGGCTGCGGAGGACGGGATCGCCCCACAGCCGGATATCGCGCTCAGGCATCGATCACCACGACGAGGTCGCCGCCTTCGAGCTGCTGGACATCGGAGATGGCCACCCGGGACACGGTGCCGGCCGTCTGCGTGGTGATCGTCGCTTCCATCTTCATCGCTTCGATCGTGGCGACGGTGTCGCCGGCCGCGACCCTGTCCCCCTCATGGACCTGCATGGTCACGACGCCGGCGAAGGGACTGCCGACATGGCCGCGGTTGTTCGGATCGGCCTTCTCTGCGGTCTTGACTTCGCTCTCGACGGAGCGGTCGCGCACCTGCAGCGGGCGCAGCTGTCCGTTGAGGGTGAACATCACCGAACGCATGCCGCGTTCGTCGGTGCCGCCGACGGCTTGGACTCCGATGAGCAGGTTCTTGCCCTTGGACAGTTCGACCGCGTGTTCCTCTCCGGCGGTGAGGCCGTAGAGGTATTCGGAGGTCTCGACCACGGAGAGGTCTCCGTAGTTCGAGCGCATCGACTCGAATTCCTTCGTCGGTCCGGGGAACAGAAGCTCGTTGAGCTTGTCCTTGCGCTCCCGGCCCGGGGTCTCCAGTGCGGCCGCGTCCTCGGGTTCGAGGTGTTCGGTCAGCGGTTTGGGCGAGCGTCCGGCCAGGGCCTTGGTCCGGAACGGCTCGGGCCATCCGCCCGGAGGGTCACCGAGGTCGCCGCTCAGGAAGCCGATGACCGAGTCCGGGATGTCGAATTTATCCGGGTTCTCCGCGAACTCCTCCGGTGAGACACCGGCTCCGACGAGGTGGAGCGCGAGGTCGCCGACGACCTTCGACGAGGGGGTGACCTTGACGAGGTGGCCGAGGATCGAATCGGCGGCAGCGTACATGTGCTCGATGTCTTCGAACCGCTCCCCCAGACCGAGGGCGACGGCCTGCTGACGCAGGTTCGACAGCTGTCCGCCGGGGATCTCGTGGCGGTAGACGCGACCGGTGGGTCCGGCGAGACCGGACTCGAAGGGTGCGTAGAGTTTGCGCACGGACTCCCAGTAGGGTTCGAGGTCGCTGACGGCGTCGAGGCTGATACCCGTGTCGCGTTCGGTGTGCTCGAAACCGGCGACGAGGGCCGAGAGGCTCGGCTGGCTGGTCGTGCCGGCCATGGCCGCCGAGGCGGCGTCGACGGCATCGGCGCCGGCAGCGGCTGCCGCGTACAGAGTGGCCAGCTGTCCGCCCGCGGTGTCGTGTGTATGGACGTGGACGGGCAGGTCGAAGTTCTCGCGCAGTGCGGTCACGAGCTTCACCGCCGCCGCCGGACGCAGCAGTCCGGCCATATCCTTGATCGCGAGCACGTGGGCACCGGCCTCGACGATCTGGCCCGCCAGACGCAGGTAGTAGTCGAGGGTGTAGAGCTCCTCACGCGGATCGAGGATGTCCGAGGTGTAGCACAGGGCCACCTCGGCGAGCGAGGAATTCGTCGCACGCACCGCTTCGATCGCCGGACGCATCTGTTCGACGTCGTTGAGTGCGTCGAAGATGCGGAAGATGTCGATGCCGGTGCGGGCGGCTTCGTCGACGAAGGCGTCGGTGACCTCGGTCGGGTACGGGGTGTAGCCGACGGTGTTGCGCCCGCGCAGCAGCATCTGGAGGTTGATGTTGGGCACCGCCGCACGCAGAGATTCGAGACGCTCCCAGGGGTCTTCGCCGAGGAAGCGCAGGGCCACATCATAAGTGGCTCCGCCCCAGGCCTCGATGCTCAGCAGCTCAGGGGTCATCCGCGACACGTGTCCGGCCACGGCCAGCAGGTCGCGGGTGCGCACACGGGTGGCGAGCAGGGACTGGTGGGCGTCGCGGAACGTCGTGTCGGTCACTGCCAGTGCGGTCTGCTCACGCAGGGCGCGGGCGAATCCCTCGGGGCCGAGCTCGGCGAGGCGGTCGCGGCTGCCGGGTGCGGGAGTCGCCGACAGGTCGATGTCGGGAAGCTTGTCGCCGGGGCGGATGCGCAGCCCGGGCTCGCCGTTCGGGCGATTGACCGTGACGTCGGCGAGGTAGTCGAGCAGCTTCGAACCGCGGTCGGCGCTGACACGAGCGTCGAGCAGCTGCGGGCGCTCTTCGATGAACGAGGTGGACAGGTCGCCGGCGACGAACGAGGGATCGTCGAGGACGGCCTGGAGGAACCCGATGTTCGATGACACACCGCGGATGCGGAACTCGGCGAGGGCCCGCTTGGCGCGGCCGACGGCCTGCGGGAAGTCACGCCCGCGGCAGGAGAGTTTGACGAGCATCGAGTCGAAGTGGGGGCTGACGGCGGCCCCGGCGTGGACGGTGCCACCGTCGAGGCGGACACCCGCACCGCCGGCGGACCGGTAGGCGGTGATCGTGCCGGTGTCGGGCCGGAAGGAGTTCGCGGGATCCTCGGTGGTGATCCGGCACTGCAGGGCGGCGCCCTTGATGCGCATGTCCTCCTGGTGCAGGCCGATCTCGTCGAGGGTGGCACCGGCGGCGACGCGCATCTGCGAGGCGACGAGGTCGATGTCGGTGATCTCTTCGGTCACCGTGTGCTCGACCTGGATGCGCGGGTTCATTTCGATGAACACGTGTTTGCCGGCGCGCGGGCCGTCGGTTTCGAGCAGGAACTCGACGGTTCCCGCGTTCTGGTAGCCCAGTGCCTTCGCGAACTTCAGGGCATCGGCGTGCAGCTCGGCCGCGATCGCGGGATCGAGGTTCGGTGCCGGTGCGATTTCGACGACCTTCTGGTGACGACGCTGGACCGAGCAGTCACGTTCGAACAGGTGGATGGCGTTCGAGTCGTTGTCGGCCAGCACCTGGACCTCGATGTGGCGCGGACGCTGCACGGCCTGCTCGATGAACACCGTCGGGTCGCCGAAGGCGCCTTCGGCCTCACGCATGGCGGCCTTGAGAGCATCTTCGAGGTCGGTCGGGTCGGCGACACGGCGCATGCCGCGACCGCCGCCGCCGGCGACGGCCTTGACGAACAGGGGATACTCCATCGATTCGGCATCGGCGAGCAGCTGCGCGATATCGGCCGAGGGACGTGTCGAGTCGAGCACGGGAATGCCGGCGTTGCGGGCTGCGGCCAGGGCCTGGACCTTGTTTCCGGCGAGTTCGAGGACATCGGCCTGCGGGCCGATGAAGGTGATTCCCGCCTCGGCGCAGGCGCGCGCCAGGTCGGGGTTCTCCGAGAGGAAGCCGTAACCGGGGTAGATCGCGTCGGCACCGCTCTCCTTGGCCACCCGCAGCATCTCTTCGATGCTGAGGTAGGCGCGGACGGGATGGCCCTCCTCACCGATCATGTAGGCTTCGTCGGCCTTCATTCGGTGCTCGGAATTGCGGTCCTCATACGGGAAGACCGCGACGGTGGAGGCTCCGAGCTCATAAGCGGCACGGAACGCACGAACGGCGATCTCTCCGCGGTTGGCCACGAGAACTTTAGAGAACATAGGTGTCTCTCACTTCTGTAACGGCCGCACTGGGCGACTGGTCGACAAGCTGTCGGGAACATACTCTACTCAGTGACCTGAGACACCTTCGCGGGCGGGGGTCGACTTCGGACTGAGACGTGAGTCTCGGCGTGGTCGGCTCAGCCCCGCAGGCCCCGATACGTTACCGTAGGAGAGTGCTTGTCCTCAGTATCAGCAGCCTCAAAGGCGGAGTCGGTAAGACGTCCGTGACGCTCGGTCTAGCTTCGGCGGCCTACAACAGGGGAATTCCGACCTTGGTCGTCGACATGGATCCGCAAGCGGACTCGTCGACGGGGCTCGATGTGCCGACCTCGACGCGCGTCGACATCGCCGACGTCCTCGCTGCCCCGAAGTCCCAGAAGATCCTGTCCGAGGCCATCATCCCCTCGGGGTGGGTCGGTGACAGGCTCGGTCATCTCGATGTGATCTCCGGTTCGCCTCGGGCCGCGGAGTTCGATCGCCCGTCCTTGTCCGAACGCTACCTGCGTCGCCTCGAGGATGCCCTGGCACGGATTGCCAAAGGCTACCGGCTCGTCCTCATCGACTGCCCGCCGAGCCTCAACGGGCTGACCCGGACGGCCTGGACGGCGAGCAACCGGGTTGCCGTCGTCACCGAGCCGAGCCTGTTCTCCGTGGCGGCCGCCGATCGAGCCCTGCGCGCCACGGACGAGCTGCGCCAGCGCGGCGCCAGCGATCTGCAGCCTCTCGGCCTCGTCGTCAACCGCGTTCGGGCCGGTTCGACCGAACACGACTACCGCATCCAAGAGATGCGTGAGATGTTCGGTCCCCTCGTTCTCAACCCGCCGCTGGCCGAACGTGCCGTCATGCAGCAGGCCCAGGGTTCGGCGCGTCCGATCCACTCCTGGCCCGGCAAGCCCGCAGAAGAGGTCGCCGGCTCCTTCGATGCCCTTCTCGAACGAGCACTGCGTTCGGAGAACATCCGGGGACGCCGCGGAGGCGATGCGAAGCCGACCAGGACGGCGTCGGAGAAGAAGTAGCCACTCCCCCAGATCAGAGATCTCAGAAGTGCCGCCCGAGCTTCCGTTCGGGCGGCACTTCTGTATCTGCCAAGCACTCACTTCTGTATCTGCGCAGCACTTCAGGTGACATGCCGCGGCCACACACCGGGCCGGCGGTGAACGACTAAGGCGGCCCATCCTTTCCGGATGGACCGCCTCGGCGAATCAGGTGCAGTGGAGCGCTGCGGAGGTCAGCCGCTCTTACGGGCGCGACGGGCCGCGAGCTCGTCCATCGCTTCGATGGCCGCATCGTCTTCGGGGATGCGCTCGCTCGGCAGCTCTGACAACGTGCCTTCGACTTCGTTCCAGACCCGACCGACGGCGATTCCGAACACGCCCTGTCCTCCCTGGAGGAGGTCGACGACTTCGTCGGGTGAGGTGCATTCGAAGACGCTGGCGCCGTCGGACATCAGCGTGATCTGAGAGAGATCTTCGACGCCGCGGGAACGCAGGTGCTCGACCGCGGTGCGGATCGACTGCAGCCCGACGCCGGTGTCGAGGAGCCGTTTGACGATCTTGAGGACGAGGATGTCGCGGAAGCTGTAGAGCCGCTGGCTGCCGGACCCGGTGGCATTGCGGATCGACGGGGTCACCAGGTCGGTGCGCGCCCAGTAGTCGAGACGACGGTAGCTGATGCCGACGACCTTGCAGACGGTGGGACCGCGGTAGCCGGCCTCTTCGTCGAGAACGGGCAGATCATCATCGAACAGCAGCCCTTGGGCCGCTGACGGCATCGGCGTCATGTCGACGCTTTCGTGACTTGAGCGGTTCACACCGACTCCTCCTTAAAGTCCCTGGGGGAAGCGAAGGTCGCTTGGAAGGACCGAGAACATAGTCATTCTAGCCCTCTTCCCAGCGAACCTACAGTGGGATTCAACAACTCCAAGCTATTCTGCCGGGCCGGTCTGGACAAACACCCCAAGGTAACAATTTCTGCGTGTCGCCGTTATCGCAGTATTCGAACATGTCATCCAGCCGCCATGGGGCCGGAACCGACAGCTCATTCGGCCGCGTCAGAGCGGCCCTCCGGCTGGCTGTCCGGATCGGATGACGTCCGGTCGGAGTCCTTGGCCTTCTTCGGCGAATCGGCCTTTCTGCCGGAGCCGGACTTCTTCGCCGTGTCCTTCGCCGACTCAGCCTTCTTCGGCTTCGCACTCGTCAGCAGCTTGGTCTTGACGGTCGAGGCGTAGGTGTCGACGTATTCCTGGCCCGACAGCCGCATGATCTCGTACATGATCTCGTCGGTCACCGAACGCAGGAGGAAACGGTCGGTGGGCAGGCTCGAGTACTTCGAGAAGTCCATGGGAGTTCCGAAGACGACTCCCACTCGGCGCAGCTTCGGCACGAGGCGACCGGCAGGTTGGAGTTTGTCCGTGCCGATGATCGCCACCGGGATCACCGGTGCTCCCGATTCGAGGACCAGCCGGGCGATTCCGGTCCGGCCCCGGTAGAGCTTGCCGTCAGGTGAGCGCGTTCCCTCCGGGTAGATGCCCAGGGAGTTGCCTTCTCCCAGGACCTTCAGCCCCGATTCGAGTGAGGCCTGGGACCCTGAGCCGCCGCCGCGGTCCATGGGCAGCTGATTGTTGAGTTTGAAGAACCATCGGGTCACAGCCCCTTTGATGCCGCGCCCGGTGAAGTAGTCCTTCTTCGCCAGGTAGACGACGGGCCGCGGTGCGAGCAGCGGGACGAAGATCGAATCCATGAAGTGGTTGTGGTTTCCCGCGATGATCGCTGGGCCGTCCGCCGGAAGATTGTCCAGGCCGCGCACCCATGGACGGAACAGGATCCGCAGGATGGGTCCAGCGAGGACTCGCTTGAGAAACCAGTAGAACACGCGCACCCTTCCATGTACGACCCTTTGTCGTCCTCGGCAATCATATATCGTCACCAACTGTGAAAAGCCATGCCGGGATCATCTCATCCGTGCCATGCTGGTTGCATGGAGATCGATTTCACTGTGCGGTCCGAGCCGAGATCTGCCTACCGCAGTCTCAGTGCCGGATCATCGACCGCGGTCCTCTTTCTGCACGGACTCACCGGTTCTCCCGTGGTCTGGGTGCCGATCGCCCGCGCGCTCGCGGCCGAGGGCATCGATGTCGCTGTGCCCTGCCTGCCCGGGCACGGCACGACATGGCAGGACATGGCTCGCACCGGCTGGTCCGACTGGCTCGGCGCGGCACGCCTGGAGCTGAGTCGGCTGCAGGCCGACCACGAACGCGTGGTCGTCGCCGGTCTGTCAATGGGCGGATCTCTGGCATTGGCCCTGGGCACGGCTGGGGCGGCCCCCGATGAGATCGTCGCCGTCAATCCGGCACTCTACGTCGACTCCCCTTTCGCACCTCTCCTGCCCGTGCTCCGCCACGTGGTCCGCACGATTCCAGCGATCGGCGGGGACATCGCCCACCCCGAACGCGATGAATACGCCTACCATCGGACCCCGCTGGCCCCCTTGGCCTCGTTCCACCGAGCGCTGAAGATTCTCCGCGAGGATCTGTGGAAGATCGAGTCCCCGGTGACCGCGATGATCTCCGGTGAGGACAACGTCGTCGGGCCTCGCACCCTGCGTGTCCTGCGGTCCGATCTGCCGAACCCGGCCCGGATCGTGGCGCTGCGGCAGTCGCGTCACGTGGCGACTCTCGACTTCGATGCCCGAACCATCGCCGAGGCGGTCCTGGCCAAGGCGCGCAGCGGTGCCGCCGAGTCGGCCCCGTCAGACACTGCCGGGGAATAGCCGTGACCGCAGAATTGCTGTGACAGATATGGACGACGAGGGCAGCGCTTCGAATTCCGGCGAAGAGGGCCGGGACGATTGGCGGCAGGACGTTCCCGATCCGGAGCGGATCGGCAATGACCGTTCGCGCATCAGCGATGAAGAGTGGGACGACCTCATCCAGCAGATCTCCGAACCGGCGGCGACGATGGGCGATATGCCCGTCGAGGACGTCCGTGAGGCGCTCGCCGACACCGAGCACTGGCATCCCGAACCTGCCGAGCCGATCGGTTGGCGCACTGCCTCGCCCACGCTCGTGCTCTCTTGGGCTGCGGCCCTCAGCGCGGTGGTGCTCCTGCTCATCGGAGTCGTCTTCTTCCGCCCGCTGCCCGGCTGGTACCTGCTCATCGGCCTCGCCGTCGGAGTCGGCGGAGCCGTGGGCCTGTTCTTCCATCTGCCCTCCCACCGTTCCGTCGATGACGGCGACGGCTCCTCCGTCTGAGCGGCGATGTCCGCATTCGCCCGACGGGACAGTCCGACCCTCCCGTGTCACCTGTGCCTGACACACTGGGCACCATGACCGTCCCATTCGATCGGGCTCCGACCGCCCTGGAGAACACTCAGCTGTCCTTCGACAGCCTCGGCACTGACCTGTCCGCTGTCACCTTCGTCATCGTCGACCTCGAGACCACGGGAACGCGCGCCGGCCAGTCGGAGATCACCGAGATCGGTGCGGTCAAGACCCGCGGAGGTGAGGTCATCGGGGAATTCCAGTCACTGGTCAAACCCGAACAGTCCGTGATCAGCCCGTTCGTCGCCCGGCTCACCGGAATCACCCACGCCATGGTCGACGATGCTCCCTCGATCCGCTCGGTGCTGCCCAGCTTCCTCGAGTTCTCCCTCGGCGCTGTGCTCGTCGCCCACAATGCGCCCTTCGACATCGGATTCCTCCGCTCGGCCTGCGAGAGGCTCGACTACCACTGGCCGGCACCCACGGTGCTCGACACCGTCACCTTGGCCCGCCGCGTCGTCGGACGCGATGAGGTGCGCAACCACAAGCTTGCGACCCTGGCCGCGCATTTCGGCACCGAGGTGGCCCCCGACCACCGTGCGCTCTCCGATGCCCGCGCGACCGGTGAGCTGCTCCATCACCTGTTCGAACGTTTCGGCGGTTACGGAGTGACCACCCTCGAGGAGCTCTCGACCGTCCGGCAGGCGGGGTGGGCCAAGCGGCAGGCGAAATCCCATCTGGCCAAGGGCGTGCCGGCCGAGCCGGGAGTGTATATGTTCCTCGATGGGACCCGCCGCGTGCTCTACATCGGCAAGTCCGGCAATATGGCTCGCCGCGTGCGCGCATACTTCACTGCTTCGGAGAACCGCGGTCGGATGGCCGAGATGATCACGGCAGCGCAGGAGATCAGCTGCCTGCCCTGTGCACACGCCCTTGAGGCCGAGGTCCGAGAGATCAGGCTCATCGGTGAGCTGGCCCCGCCCTACAACAGGCGCTCGAAGAACCCCGAACGGAACTCGTGGATCGTACTCAGCGACGAGCTCTTCGGGCGCTTGTCGGTGGTGCGCGCGAATTCGGCGATCGAACGGTCACCCGCCCCGCCGCTGGGGCCGTTCCGGTCGCGGAAGAGCGCCCAAGCAGTCAAAGAGCTCCTCGACACCCTCTACCCCGTCAAGCGGTGCACGGCGAAAGTCACGCAGCGCAACCTCGGTGAGCATCGGCCCTGTGTGAGTGCTCAGGTCGGCCAATGCGGAGGACCGTGCGCGGGCATCACCGATGCTGCGGCCTATCGAGACAGCATCTCTGAACTCCGCGACCTCCTCGACGGAGATCTGGGGTCTCTGCAGCGCTTGGCCGCCGCACGGATGCGGCGATTGGCCGATGAGTCCCGGTACGAGACGGCAGCAGAGGTCCGTGATGCCATGCGATCAGCTGTGGCAACCGCGTCCCGAGCAGAAGAGGTGGCGGCTCTGCGCGCAGTCCCGGAGCTTGTGGCTGCGGCTCCCGGATTCGACTCGGGATGGGACCTCGCCGTCATCCGCCACGGCAGACTCGCCAACGCCGGTCATGTCACGAGCAGGCAGGGATTGTCGGAGTCCATAGCAGCTCTGCAGTCCACCGCCGAATGGGTGCCCGAGCCGGGACCGCTGCCCCGTGACACCGATTCTCTGCCGGAGGAGACACGCCTGCTTGCAGGCTGGCTGGAGACCGCAGAGCTGCTCTCCGCGTCCGTTCGGGGCGGGGCGGGCTGGTCGCTGCCCCGAAGCGGAGCGACCAGCCACGCACGATCCTCAGGAGCGGTTCGCCTCGGCCAGTCGGTGTGAGACCTCGATGAGCTGATCGAGCTTCGCGGCCCCGCCGCCGTTGTCGATCGTGGCGATGGCAGTGTCGAGTTTGGCGGCGAGACGTTCGGTGAAACTGCCGACCGCCGATTCGTCGGCCGCGACCAGCGCGGCGGCGGCGTTGATGGCGACGATGTCACGGACCGCGGACCGTTCGCCGGCGAGCACGGCACGAGTGATGCCCGCGTTCTCCTCCGGCCCGCCACCGCGCAGATCGTCTTTCGTCGCGCGTGCGATGCCCAGGTCGAGCGCATCGAAGGTCGTGTGTTCGATCTCTCCGTGGCGGACTTCCCAGACATCGTTGACGTCGGTGTTGCTCAGCTCGTCGAGCCCGTCGCGGGAACGGAACACCACGGCCTGGTGACCGCGTTTGGCCAGCGTCCCGACGACGAGCGGTGCCATCTGGGCGTCAGCAACTCCGATCGCGGTGTGACGAGCACGTGCCGGGTTGGTCAGCGGGCCGAGGATGTTGAACGCCGTGGGAACGCTGATCTGACGGCGCACAGCCGCGATGAACTGCATCGAGGGATGGAAGACGTTGGCGAAGCAGAAGGCCAGACCGACCTCGTGTGCGATCTGCCCGGTCTGTTCCGGAGTGATGTCGAATCGGACGCCGAGTGCTTCGAGGACATCGGCAGAGCCCGACGCCGAGGATGTCGCGCGGTTGCCGTGCTTGACCACGCGCTGGCCGGCGGCCGAGATGATCATGGCCGCCGTCGAGGAGATGTTCGCGGTCTTCGCGCGGTCGCCTCCGGTGCCGACGATGTCGACGGAGTCCTCGAGACCGGGCAGGGGCACCGCATGGTCCATCATCGCGGCGACCAGACCGGCGATCTCTTCGACCGTTTCACCTTTAGTGTGATGTGCGGCAAGGAATGCGGCCATTGTCACATCGGGAGTCTTGCCGGACATGATCTGGTCCATCGCCCAAGCGGCCTGATCCCCCTCGAGGTCCTGTTGGTGCATGAGCGCCATGAGCAGATCGGGCCAGTTCTGCGGGACTGCCTCGACCTCGCTGCGGGCCTCGGACACGTGCGCTGCCGGGGCGGTCAGGGGCTTGGAATCGGTCATCCGTTTGAACTCTCACTAGGCTTTGCCGCCGTCCCGGAACACGGAACGGACCTTACCTGCGGCATCCTATCCTGAGTTCGACACGCTGACAGAAGCAGCTTCCGGATCGAGACTTCGGCACCAAATCGGGCTTTTCGCTACATCGTGTAGAAATTTCTTTCTCGAAACCTGGGTAAAAGATGAAAACTCACCCCGAGACGGGTAATAATGGGGTTGTGTCAACTGCCACTGCATCTCAAACAGCGCCAACGCATCCGGTTGTCAATCGTCCGAATGTGACCACGGTGGGCTTCATCGTGTTCCTCGCGAGCGACCTGATGTTCTTTGCCGCGCTCTTCGCCATGTACTTCACCATCCGGTCCGTTGTTCCGGAGCTATGGGAAGCGAGGACCCAGATCCTCGACATCCCCTACGCTCTCGGCAACACGTTGATCCTGGTGTCGTCTTCGTTCACCTGCCAGATCGGTGTGTTCGCAGCCGAACGGTTCCGCCCCCGGCGGACCGGTTCCCTGTTCAACATCGCCAAATGGGGAATGGTCGAGTGGTTCTACCTGACCTTCCTCCTCGGCGCGATCTTCGTCTCCGGTCAGGTCATGGAGTACGCGACTCTCGTCAGCGAGGGAATCGCGATCAACTCCGACGGATACGGTTCCGTCTTCTACTTGACGACAGGGTTCCACGGCATTCACGTGACCATCGGGCTTATCTGCTTCCTCCTCGTCATCGGACGTGCCTACGGAGCGAAGAAGTTCGGTCATCACGAGGCCACATTCGCAATCTGCGTGTCCTACTACTGGCACTTCGTCGATGTCGTCTGGATCGGTCTGTTCGGCGTCATCTACCTGCTTCAGTAAACGGCCAGAGATGCTCGGCCCCCAGGACTCACAACACTTCAAGCAAAGGACGATCAAGTGAAGCTTCTAGCAGATCGCCGCAGACATCCCATGGCGCTGGTCGCGCTGCTTCTCGTGGGACTGCTGCTGACCGGCGGAGCCTATGCACTCTTCACGCAGACTTCGAGCGCCAAGGCAGACACAGCCAGCGCCTCTGACATCGAAGAAGGCAAGAAACTCTTCGCGGCCAACTGCGCTACCTGCCACGGACTCAACGCCGAAGGTTCGAAGGCCGGCCCCGGCCTCATCGGTGTCGGCGCCGCTGCTGTCGACTTCCAGGTCGGCACCGGTCGTATGCCGTTGCAGGCCAACGGCCCGCAGGCGCGTGTCAAGGAACCGCAGTTCGATGAAGAGCAGACCGCTCAGCTCTCTGCCTACGTTGCTTCGCTCGGTCCTGGACCGGCAGTTCCCGAAGACGAGTACCTCGATGCGTCGAAGGGCGACCCCGCAGCCGGCGGTGGCCTTTTCCGCACCAACTGCGCCATGTGCCACAACGTGGTCGGCTCCGGTGGTGCACTGACTCGCGGTAAGTATGCGCCGAACCTCGCCGATGTCTCGGAGAAGCACCTCTACGAAGCGATGCAGACCGGACCGCAGAACATGCCGATCTTCAACGACGCGAACCTGACTCCCGACGACAAGCGCGATGTCATCGCCTACGTCAAGGAAGTCTCGGACAACCCCTCCCCCGGCGGATTCAAACTCGGATCCCTGGGGCCAGTGGCAGAGGGTCTGTTCATCTGGTTCTTCGGACTGGCAGCAGTCATCGGTTTGACAGTGTGGCTGTCATCCAGGTCCAAGTGAGTCCGACAGTGTCGTTCACCATCAATTACGAGAATAGACGGGGAATTCAATGACCTCGAAAGAGCACTCCGGCGGCGGCAGCCAGCTCGAGGAGTTGAACGGGTTCACGAACCCAGGCCTGCCCGAGCACACGCCGCGACTGACCGACGCGGATCCGCGTGCTGAGAAGGTCGCCGAGCGACAGGTGGCGGGATGGTTCGTCCTGTCGATGATCGGAACCATCTGGTTCATCGTCGCCTACTTCCTGTTCACCCCCGGTGAGTCGATGCAGAGCATCCGCCTTCACAACATGTTCGTCGGCCTCGGCGCCGCCGTTGCGATGTTCTCCATCGGCTTCGGCGCCGTGCTCTGGGCCAAGAACCTCATGAGCGATCATGAGGGCATCGACGAACGTCACGACATCAACGGCAGCGACGAGGATCAGGCCGTTGCGCTCGAGATCCTCCACCAGGCCAAGGAAGAGTCGGGCATCGCCCGTCGTCCGCTTCTGCGCAACACGCTCATCGCGGCGCTGGCGATCGCTCCCCTGCCCGCGGTCCTCGTCTTCCGCGATCTGGGACCGCTGCCCGGCAACAAACTCTTCAACACGCTGTGGGAGAAGGGCACCCGCCTCATCCGTGACCCGGGCGGCATCCCTTCGATGGATTCCGAACGTCCGATCAAGGCTGACGAAATCACGATCGGCTCGGCTTACCACGTCCTGCCCTCGGGCATCGGCGACCGTGAAGCCAGCGATCACCCGATCAACGAGAAGGCCAAGGCAGCCGTGCTGCTCATGCGCATCGATCCCAAGGAACTCAAAGAGGATCCGGATCGCAAGGACTGGTCGCACGACGGCATCGTCGCGTACTCGAAGATCTGCACCCACGTCGGCTGCCCGGTCGCTCTGTACGAGCACCAGACCCACCACCTGCTGTGCCCCTGCCACCAGTCGACCTTCGACGTGACTGAGCACTGCAAGGTCATCTTCGGCCCGGCCAAACGACCGCTTCCTCAGCTGCCCATCACCGTGGACAGCGAAGGCTACCTGGTTGCCCAGTCGGACTTCCCTGAGCCTGTCGGACCTACGTTCTGGGAGATCAACCACCCATGAGTACTACACAGCCAACCACCACCATCGGGAAGGCGGCGAACTTCGCCGAAACCCGCGTCGGGGCATCGGCCCTCGTGCGCGAGTTCGGTCGCAAGATCTTCCCTTCGCACTGGTCGTTCATGCTCGGCGAGGTTGCTCTCTACAGCTTCATCATCGTCGTTCTGTCCGGAACGTTCCTCACGTTCTTCTTCCAGCCCGCCATGGGCGAGATGCACTACGAGGGCCCGTGGCTGCCGCTGCGCGGCGTCGAGATCTCCGAGGCCTACAACTCCACCCTGGCGATCTCCCTGGAGATCCGCGGCGGTCTGTTCATCCGTCAGATGCACCACTGGGGCGCGCTGCTGTTCGTTGCCGCTCTGAGCGTGCACATGCTCCGTGTCTTCTTCACCGGTGCATTCCGCCGGCCGCGTGAACTCAACTGGGTCGTCGGTGTCCTGCTGGTCATCATGGGCATGGCTGCCGGATTCACCGGCTACTCGCTGCCCGATGATCTGCTGTCGGGCAACGGTCTGCGAATCATCGACGGCATCCTCAAGTCGCTCCCCCTCGTCGGCACCTACATCTCGTTCTTCCTCTTCGGAGGCGAGTTCCCGGGAATCGACATCGTGGCGCGCCTGTACACCCTGCACATCATGATCGTGCCGGCACTGCTCATCGCGCTCATCGGCATCCACCTGATGTTCGTCGTCGTGCACAAGCACACCCAGTACCCGGGTGCCGGCAACACCGAGAAGAACGTGGTCGGCGAGCCGGTGCTCCCGACGTTCGCGGCCAAGGGCGGAGGATTCTTCTTCCTCATCTTCGGTCTCCTCTCTCTGATCTCGGCACTGTTCACGATCAACCCGATCTGGAACTACGGTCCTTACGACCCGTCGCCGGTGTCTGCCGGTACGCAGCCGGACTGGTACATCGGTTGGGCGGACGGATTCCTGCGCATCGTTCCGGGCTGGTTCGAGTTCTATATCTTCGGATGGCCGATCTCGTTCAACATCAACAGTGCTGTCATCGTCATGGGCGGTCTCTTCGCGGTGATGTTCATCTACCCGTTCTTCGAAGCGTGGCTGATGAAGGACCATCGGGAACACCACATCCTCGATCGCCCGCGCAACAATCCGACTCGTACCGCAATCGGTGTTGCAGGAATCATCTTCTACTGCAACATGTGGGCGGCCGCTTCGGGCGATATCGTCGCGGTGTTCTTCCAGATGTCGCTCAACGATATGATCTATATCTTCCGATTCCTGTTCTTCTTCGGACCGATCATCGGATATATCATCACGAAGCGCATGTGCATCGCACTCCAGCGCAAGGACCGCGAGATCGCATTGCACGGTCGCGAGACCGCACACATCATCCGTCTCCCCCACGGTGAATTCCTCGAACGCCACGAGGCTCTTCCCCCGCACAAGCTGTGGAAGATCACCGCATTCGAGTCGCCGGAGTACATTCCGGCCCAGCCGAATGCCGAGGGCAAGGTGACGGGTATGGAGAAGCTGCGTGCACGTCTGTCGCGATTCTTCTTCGAAGATCGCGTGGCACCGGTGACGAAGCAGGAACTCGAAGCTTCTCACCACAGCCACGACTCGGTCGAGGGTTCGAGCAACAACCAGCTCGGCCACTGACCGGTCAGGTTCACGATAGCCGAGGGGCCCAGCAATTCACATTGCTGGGCCCCTCGGCTCATTCACACTCGCCCGCCAGTCGATCGGCACCGATCGAGTACGAAGCACACATCTCGTCGGCTTCGCCGGCAGCGTGATGCTCCTGCTGACCATATGGCAGGACTTCGCATACACTCTGAAGTGCGAGGTGTCAGGAGGAGCAATGGAGGTGTCAACCAGCAGCGTGGAGAGCGGAAGCACATCGTCTTCGCCGTTGATTCGTGGGAGATACTGGGACTACGTTCGAACCGAAGGTGTTGTACTGCTGGTCAGTTTTGCCGTGCTGGTCCTTGTATCGGCAGTCGGGATGCCTGCCTATGCGACAGTCATGGGCTGGTTCGGAGCGATCTACCTCATGGCCGCAGCGATTGCGCTGTGTGTTCTGGGTTTGGTCGCAGTTCGCTCTCGTCAAAGCGTCAGCGAACTGCTTGCGTTCGGTTGGCTCGCGCTCATCGGAGCGGTCGCTGTGGGGTTTTCAGCGCTCTACGCTTTCACGTTCGGGGCAGCCGGAAGCGATTCCCCGACCACGCTCGTGGTCAGCGTCCAGCTGATCCATTCGTCTCTCTTCTATATTGCTGCATTGATCGTCGGATCCGTATTCCATCTCTGGCGTTCACGAAGAGCGTCAAAGTAGTTAAGGGCCCGTCCTCGACGATTGACAGACTTTCACGTGGCGCTCCGAGCTCGGAGATTACGGGCAGGTTATCGTCGAAAGTGTGGGTCAGGGATTGTCAGACACGGCGAGTCGCTGCCCGGATAAGCCTCGAAGCCTTCCGCCGATGGAACGACCTTCACCGTCCATCCGAAAGACCTCGACGTGGCCAAGTCCACTTACTCGATGGCTGATCTCACGAGATTCTGCAGACTCAATCACCGCGATCTGAGCTGCGCCGGCCAACACATCACCGGGCACAATGCCCTTCTGGAATATCGCCCCAACACCGCTGATGACTGGTGCCGACGGTGTGGTGGCCATGGGACTGGTCGCGATATCGTAATCATCGGCCTCCACCCCCACATCAGTGAACGAACGGGCCCGGCATGGTTGTTGGACATGGTTGAATATTCGGCTTCTTGGGCGCCACTGCGCTCGTCTTTGAGCGCCACCTGTCTTGGGTGTCGACCGGCGTCGTGAGCGCCCCCGAATATTCGACTTCAGCGCCACCTGTTTCTAGGCTCCTTCTAC
>NZ_RHFH01000066.1 GCF_004745075.1 Brevibacterium sp. S111 | reverse complement strand
CCCCGTTACCTTTTAAGTAGCCTCAACATCCGTCAGGATAGAAGGGGTCGCTGGCCTGAGGACCTCGGCATGATTCATGCCCCCAGTCGTCATGATCCGGGGGGTGTTGTCACCGAGGTTCGAAGGCACCAGGGAAATCGCTGATAGGGGCCAGAACCACTGGCAGAACACATGCCTCGAGCCCGACCGTAACGTGGATGCCGAACCCCGGAGCCACCCAGCACCACCGGCCAGCCGAACCACTCACAACCGCAGTCACACCAGTCGAAGAAGATGAGTGACATGATCACCAACCACGACACCATTGACGTATTCATCGGCATCGATGTCGGCAAACACGACCACCACGCCGTGGCGCTGGCCAGGGACGGCACCCAACTACTGTCGAAGGCCCTGCCCCAGAACGAAGCAAAACTCCGAGCACTCATCGACAAGCTCCGCACCCACGGGACACTCCTGCTCGTCGTCGATCAGCCCGCCACGATCGGAGCCCTACCCGTCGCCGTCGCACAAGCAGCCGGCGTCACCGTGGCCTACCTCCCCGGGTTGGCGATGCGCCGCATCGCGGACCTGCACCCAGGAGAGGCAAAGACCGATGCCCGGGATGCCGCGATCATCGCTGAAGCCGCCCGCACCATGCCACATACCCTGCGCGGGATTCGGGTCAGCGATGAAAACGTCGCGGAACTGTCGATGCTGTGTGGCTACGACGATGACCTCGCCAAACAAGCCACGGCCACGTCGAACAGGATCCGGGGCC